>NZ_CP116936.1:1361250-2722500 GCF_028475105.1 Micromonospora sp. LH3U1
GACATCGAGAGCGCCGAGAAGGCCGCGCTCGCGCTCGGCGCTCGGCGGCTGCGCGGTGAGGGCGAGGGTTTCCGGGTCTACGCGGATCCGGCCGGCCACCCGTTCTGCCTCTGCTGGGACTGAGCCTGGCGTGAATCACGGTGGCCGGGCATCATGGCCGCCGTGATCCACACCCCCACGCTGCGTGCCTCCGGCTCGCTCTTCGGCCTCGCCTACGGTGATGCGCTGGGCAAGCCGACCGAGTTCCTGACCGTCGCCGAGATCGAGCACCGGTACGGCCCGACCGGTCCGCGTGAGCTGTCCGGCGAGCCTGCGCTGGTCACCGACGACACGCAGATGGCGCTGGCGGTGGGTTGGGCGCTGCACGAGGCACCCTCGTTCACCCCGGAGGTGGTGGAGCCGCTGCTGCGTCGGCGCTTCGTCGCCTGGTCGGTCAGCCCGGACAACAACCGTGCCCCGGGGATGACCTGCCTGCGCGCCTGCGCCGAGCTGAGCCGTGGGCTGCGCTGGCAGGAGGCGACCGTGGCCGGGTCGAAGGGGTGCGGGGCCAACATGCGGGTCACCCCGGTCGGGTTGCTCGACGTGGATCTGGACACGCTGGCCGGGTTGGCCCAGTTGCAGGCCGGGTTGACCCACGGTCACCCGACCGGGCTGGCCGCCAGCGAGCTCACCGCGTACGCGGTCTTCGCGCTGCGCGCGGGTGCCCCGCTGCCCGAGCTTCCCGCGATTCTCACCGAACGGGCGCTGACCCAGCGGGAGGTGTACCGGGAGCAGTGGCTGGGTGACCTCTGGCAGCGCCCCGGGGTCCGTAGCGCGGAGGAGTTCATCGCCCGAGGCTGGGACGAGTGCCTGCTGGCGCTGGGTCGACTGACGGCCGCGCTGGGGGAGCCGGACGACGGCGGTGACCCGTGCCGGGCCACCGGGGAGGGCTGGATTGCCGAGGAGGCGCTGGCCACCGCGTTGCTCTGCGCCGTACGGCATGCCGTCGACCCGGTCGCGGCACTGGCCCGGGGCGCGACCACCGCCGGCGACTCCGACTCCATCGCGGCCCTGGCCGGCGCCTTCGTGGGCGCGGCCCTCGGGATGGCCGCCTGGCCGTCCGGGTGGGCCGACCGCATCGAGTACGCGGACCAGCTCGCCGCGCTCAGCGCCGCCTGGGACTGACCCGCCGGCCCGTGATCGACTCGGTTTCCTGAAAGGTGGGGTATTCCTGGGCCTGGATACCCCGGTTTCCGGGAACCCGAGTCGATCATGGACAGGGGTGGGCCACAAGTGGCCCAGCCGTGGCGGGTTGGCCCTGCCGGGTGCCTGTGGCGGGTCGGCCCCGCGGGTTGCCGTGCCGGGTTAGCTGGTGGGCAGGTGGCGCAGGCTGCGGACGCGCCGCCAGAGGTCGGCGTCGCACCGGCCGGCGCGATCGGCGAAGGCGGCCGAGCTGATCCGGGTCGGCTCGGTGAGGCTCAGGTAGCTGTCGTGCTCGGCGTCGGGATCCCAGTCCCGGGTGGGGATCCGTACGTGGTCGTCCCGGTCGCTCTTGTCCTGGCTGGTGATCTTCAGGACGTCGGCGCCCCGGGAGTCGGCGCGTAGCACCAGACAGGGACGCACCTTCGACCCGGTGCCGTCGGCGTACGGGACGTCGGCCCACCAGATCTCGCCGGGTGCCGGGGCGTCGCCGTGTCGAGCGGTGTCGCGCGAGCGGGGCTTGGCGGTCGAGCCTTCGGCGCCGCGCGGCCGGGGCGGGGCCGGACGACGGCCGCCGGTGCGGGAAGTGGTGCCCCGACCCGGTCGGGTTCCGGGGCGCCGGTTCGCGACCCGGTGTCGCCAGCTGTTCCACGCCCAGCCAGCGGCAACCGCCAGCAGGATCGCCACCGCCCAGAGCAGTGCGTCCGGCATCGCTATCTCCGCCTCCCTGCGGCCCACCGGCCGCCATCGTCCGGCGATCCTCGCACGCCGCCGCCCGCGCCGCCCGCCAACCACACCGCGGCAGCCCCACCGCCCCGAGGCACTCCACCGCCTTCCTTGATCACTTGATGCTGAGCAGCTGGACCGGCTCGTCGACGACTGCCGAGCATCAGGTGATCACGGGAACTCGGCGGAGGGTGACGTCGCTTCCGACGCGGGTGGGCGACGGATTGTCCCACCGGCCCGATACCGTGCCGGAGTAGCGTGATCAGGGAGGTCGCAGGCGTGTCCGAAGGTGGCGGGGTGTCCGAGGAGCAGGTCGGTCAGCAGGTCAGCCCGGCTCAGGAGGCGGCGGCCGGCGCCGAGCCGACGCCGCAGGCGCGGGAGCGGCACGCCACGCTCAGCCGTGAGCTGACCGAGCATCAATATCGTTACTACGTGCTGGACGCGCCGACCATCGCCGACGCCGAGTTCGACAAGCAGCTACGCGAGCTGGAGGCACTGGAGGAGGAGTTTCCGGCACTGCGTACGCCGGATTCGCCGACCCAGCGGGTGGGCGGCACGTTCTCGACCGACTTCACCCCGGTCACCCACGCCGAACGGATGCTCTCGCTCGACAACGCCTTCGCCGACGAGGAGCTGGCAGCGTGGGCCGAGCGGGTCGAGCGGGACGCCGGTGGCCTGGTGCCCTACCTCTGTGAGCTGAAGGTCGACGGGCTCGCGATCAACCTCACCTACGAGGCCGGCCGGCTGGTCCGGGCGGCCACCCGGGGTGACGGCCGCACCGGTGAGGACGTCACCGCCAACGTGCGCAGCATCCGGGACGTGCCCGGCCAGCTCACTCCCTCGGCCGACTTCCCGGACATCCCCGAGCTGGTGGAGGTCCGGGGCGAGATCTACTTCCCGATCGCCGAGTTCGCCGATCTCAACGCGAGTCTGGTGGAACAGGGCAAAGCGCCGTTCGCCAATCCCCGCAACGCCGCTGCGGGCAGCCTGCGGCAGAAGGACCCACGCGTCACCGCGTCCCGGCCGCTGCGCCTGGTGGTGCACGGCATCGGCGCCCGTCGTGGGTTCCAGCCCACCGCCCAGTCCGAGTCGTACGCGGCGCTCAAAGCGTGGGGGCTGCCAACCAGCGACCGGTGGCGGGTCGTGCCGGATCTGGCCGGGGTGGCGGAATACATCGCCTACTACGCCGAGCACCGGCACGACGTCGAGCATGAGATCGACGGCGTGGTGGTCAAGGTCGACCCGGTCTCCATCCAGGGCCGGCTCGGCTCGACCAGCCGCGCCCCGCGCTGGGCGATCGCCTTCAAATACCCGCCGGAGGAGGTCACCACCAAGCTGCTCGACATCGACGTCAACGTGGGGCGTACGGGGCGGGTCACTCCGTTCGCGGTGCTCGAACCGGTGCGGGTGGCCGGCTCCACCGTCGCGCTCGCCACCCTGCACAACGCCCGTGAGGTCGAGCGCAAGGGCGTGTTGATCGGCGACACGGTGGTGCTGCGCAAGGCCGGCGACGTGATTCCCGAGGTGCTCGGTCCGGTGGTCGATCTGCGGCCCGCCGACGCACGTCCGTTCGTCATGCCGACCAACTGCCCGGCCTGCGGCACCCCGCTCGCGCCGGCGAAGGAGGGCGACATCGACATCCGTTGCCCCAACACCCGCAGTTGCCCGGCCCAGCTGCGCGAGCGGGTGTTCCACCTCGCCGGTCGCGGTGCCTTCGACATCGAGGTGCTCGGTTACAAGGGCGCGGCGGCCCTGCTGGACGCGGAGACCATCGCGGACGAGGGTGACCTGTTCCAGCTCGACGCCGAGCAGTTGTCCCGGTCCCCGTTCTTCATCAACAAGGACGGCAGCCTGGGCAGTAACGCAGTCAAGCTGCTGGACAACCTCGCGGTGGCCCGGGAGCGTGACCTGTGGCGGGTGCTGGTGGCGCTCTCCATCCGGCATGTCGGCCCCACCGCCGCGCAGGCGCTCGCTCGGCATTTCCGCTCGATGGAGGCCATCGACGCGGCCAGCGAGGAGGAGCTGTCCTCTGTCGACGGGGTCGGGCCGACCATCGCGGCCAGCATCCGGGAGTGGTTCGCCGTGGACTGGCACCGCGAGGTCGTCCGCAAGTGGGCCGAGGCAGGCGTACGGATGGCCGAGGAGGCGGTCGACGAGGGGCCGCGCCCGTTGGAGGGGCTGACCGTGGTGGTGACCGGCACGCTCGCCGGCTTCTCCCGGGACCAGGCCGCCGAGGCCGTCCAGACCCGCGGCGGCAAGGTCAGCGGGTCGGTCTCCAAGAAGACGAGCTTCGTGGTCGTGGGGGACAACCCCGGGTCCAAGGCCGACAAGGCGGCCAGCCTCAAGGTGCCGGTGCTCGACGAGGACGGGTTCCGGGTGCTGCTGGACGCGGGTCCGGACGCCGCACGGGAAGTCGCCCAGCTGGCCGGCTGATCCCGCCGAGGGCTTGACGCGGCGACTAGCCGCGTATACCAACTTAATTACGACTACGACCGATTCGTGACTGTCATACCGGGAAACCGGGGGCCGAGGGCGTTTCATTGGGTCACGGCGTGCGCACCGGCACGCCGACTGTCGGTCGGGAGGTGTGGTGGAGGTCGCCGATCCACGCAACTCGCTCCCCCCGGGACGGGTGGCACCGTTCGCCACCTTCGTCGTCGGCATCCTGGTGGTCGCCGCGCTGACCGCCGCCGTTCCACTCGCGACGCTCCCGGGTGAGGTGTCCCGACTGCCGGTGGCGTTCTGGACGATGGCGGCGCTCGCCGTGGTCTGCGACGCGCGCCCGTTCGTTCCGCCGGGGCGCCGGCAGACCTCCGCCGTGTTCCCGTCCACCTGCTTCACCTTCGCGATCCTGCTCGGCTGGGGCCTCGGCCCGGCGGTGGTGGTGCAGGCGCTGGGGGTGATCGTCTCGGGCTGGCGGATGCGGCACGCACCGTGGCGGACGGCGTTCAACGTCGGCCAGTACGCGTGCGCCCTCGCCGCCGCCTACGGGGTGATCCAGCTCGGGTCGGGCGCCATCTTCTCCGGCGGTCGGCTGCACTGGACCGACGTGGCTGCCGTCGGCGGCGCCACCCTGGCCTGGTTCGTCGTCAACTATGGGCTGGTCAGCTGGGCGGTACGGCTGCGCTTCGGTGACCGGTGGTGGCCCACCCTCCGCCAGGGCCTCGGCTTCGAGTTGCTCTCCACCGGCTCGCTGCTGCTGCTCGCCCCAGTGCTGGTCGCCGCCGCGCGTGTCAGTGCGGCGCTGATCCCGCTGGTGCTGGTGCCGCTCTTCGCCGTCTACCGGATGGCCCGGCTGACCGTCGAGCAGCAGCACCTCGCCGCCGCCGACCCGTTGACCGGGCTGCCCAACCGCAAGGCGTTGCTGGTCGAGGTGGCCGAGCAGGTGCACCTGCACGCCGAGCGGACGGCCCGCGGCGAACCCGACGGCCAGTTGGCGCTGCTGCTGATCGACCTGGACCGCTTCAAGAACGTCAACGACGCCCTCGGGCACGCCGTGGGCGACCGGCTGCTGGTCGAGGTCAGCGCCCGGCTCTCCGACGTGCAGCCGCGACCGCAGATGATCGCCCGGCTCGGGGGCGACGAGTTCGCCATCGTCATGACCGGGCTGACCGACGTCGGTCAGGCGCGGGAGTTGGCCGACCGGGTGGTCCAGGCACTGGACGAGCCGGTGCCCCTCGACGGGCTGCCGTTGGACGTGGGCGGGTCGATCGGGATCGCCCTCTTCCCGGAGCACGGCGAGGATTTCGCCACCCTGATGCGCCACGCCGACGTGGCGATGTACGACGCCAAGCACCGTAACGACACGGTGGCTGTCTACGCGCCGGAGTCCGACCACAACTCCGCCGAGCGACTCGGTCTCCTCGCCGACCTGCGCCGGGTGCTGGAGTCCAGCCCGTCGGCCGAACTGTTCGACGCCGAGCAGGCGGGTCAGCGCCACGCCGAGGGCGCACCCGAGCAGGTCCAGCATGCCGAGCACGGCCAGCACGGCCAGCACGGCCAGCACGGTCAGGACGCCGAGCAGGGCGAGCACGGCGAGCAGGCTGACGCTAACGGCCGGGACGGTGTGCCGGGCGAGGTGGCCGGCGCGGAGCGGATGGTCGACGTACCCCTCGCCGTGACGGCGGAGGTGCGCGGCGGTGACGGGGCGGCGCTGCCCACCGGTGCTCCGGCCGAGGCCGCGCCACACGCGGACCCGGCGTCGGTGATCGCCACGACACCGCGGGCCGGCGGCCGGTGGTGGGGACGCCGTCGGCGCAACGACGCCGAACTGGTGCACGCCGATGAGCTGATCAACCGGATCGCCACCGGGGCCGACCCGATCCGGGGCCGCAACACCCGTGCCACGGTCACCGGCACCCGCCCGGGCCCGGCCGGGGGCGGCGCGCCGGGGGCGGGAACGGTCGGTGGTCATCGAACGGAAGCGCGGTGGCCGCGATGGGCGACGGCGGCCCCGGGTCTCGGAGCGACGTCGGGCCGGGCGCACCAGGGCAACCGCTCGAACCGACCGGGTGGGCGCACGCGGACGGTGAGCCGGCCGACGACGCCGGAGAGATCACCATGTACTACCAGCCGCAGATCGCGATCGCGACCGGCGAGGTGGTCGGTGTCGAGGCCCTCCTGCGGTGGCGGCACCCGCGGCGGGGCATGGTCGACCCGGAGGAACTCATCCGGGTCGCCGAGCAGAGCGCCGTGATGCGGCTGCTCACCCGTCGGGTGGTCGACGACGTGGTCGAGCAGCTCGCCAAGTGGTCAGCGGCCGGTATCGGCCTGCGCGCGGCGTTGAACGTCAGCGTGCGCGACCTGCACACCGGCGAGATCGCCGACCAGATCGCCGACCGGCTGGCCCGCTACGGGGTGCCGGCCGAGCGGCTGCAGGTGGAGATCACCGAAGGTGCGTTGATGGCCGACCCGCGCCGGGTGCTGGCCACCATCTCGCGGCTGCACCGGATCGGGGTGGGCATCGCGCTGGACGACTTCGGCACCGGTTACTCCTCCCTGCAGCACCTGCGGCGGTTGCCGCTGTCCGAGGTGAAGGTGGACCGGTCGTTCGTGCTCGGCATGGCGGACGACGCCGACGACGCGGCGATCGTCCGGTCGATGATCGAGCTGGCCGGCGCTCTGGGGCTGCGGGTGGTCGCCGAGGGCGTCGAGGACGAGCGGACCTGGCGGATGCTGCACGCCGCCGGCTGCGACGCCGCTCAGGGCTGGTTCTACGCCCGGCCCATGCCCGCCGAGGAACTGGTCACCTGGCTGGCCCGGTACCGGCCGGTTCGCCCGACGGGCGGGCACCCGCAAGCGGACGCGGCGCGTCGACCCACCCGCTGACCCGCCCGCCAACACGGCACGAGGGCCGGCGAAGGGGGAGTCGGGGACGCGGCACCGGAGCGGAACAATAGACTCGCTCCGGTCACCGCGCGTCACGCTCCACCCATCGCGCGGCCGGCACACCGCCCGACCAGCAGGACATCAGAAGGGGGCACGGATGGCCGCCATCTCCCGCGAGGAGGTCGCGCACCTGGCGCGCCTGTCGCGGCTCGCCGTCACCGAGGAGGAGCTGGACACGTTCGCCGGCCAGCTCGACGTGATCCTCCAGGCGGTCGCCCAGGTCGGCGAGGTCGCTGCCGCGGACATTCCGCCGACCTCGCACTCGGTGCCGCTGACCAACATCTTCCGCGAGGACGTGGTCACGCCGTGCCTGACCCCGCAGGAGGCGCTGTCCGGCGCGCCCGACGCCGAGGACCAGCGGTTCCGCGTACCGCGGATCCTGACCGAGGATGTGGCCTCATGAGCGAGCGTGAGCGAGCGAATCATCGATGCAGCGCGCTGGTGCCTCATGGCGTCGCGGAGCGAAGCGGAGTGACGGCATGAGCGATCTCACCAGAATGACCGCGACGGAGATCGCGGCCCTGGTCGCCGGCGGCGAGACCTCCGCCGTCGAGGTGACCCAGGCGCACCTGGACCGGATCGCCGCGGTCGACGACCGGGTGCACGCCTTCCTGCACGTGGACACCGACGGCGCGCTCGCCGCGGCCCGCGCGGTGGACGAGCGCCGGGCCGCCGGCGAGGACCTGGGCCCCCTCGCGGGTGTGCCGGTCGCGGTCAAGGACGTGCTCGCCACCCGGGGTGTGCCGACCACCGTGGGGTCGAAGATCCTGGAGGGCTGGCGCCCGCCGTACGACGCGACGATCGTGCAGCGGTTGCGCGAAGCCGGCACGGTGATGCTCGGCAAGACCAACATGGATGAGTTCGCGATGGGCTCCTCCACCGAATACTCGGCGTACGGCGCGACGCACAACCCGTGGGACCTGAGCCGGATCCCGGGTGGCTCGGGTGGTGGCAGCGCCGCCGCGCTGGCCGCGTACGAGGCGCCGCTGGCGATCGGCTCGGACACCGGCGGCTCGATCCGCCAGCCCGGCGCGGTCACCGGCACCGTGGGCGCGAAGCCCACCTACGGCGGCACCTCCCGCTACGGGCTGGTCGCGTTCTCCTCGTCGCTCGACACCCCCGGCCCGTGTGCCCGGACGGTCCTCGACGCGGCCCTGCTGCACCAGGTGATCGGCGGGCACGACCCGCGTGACTCCACCTCGATTCCGCAGCCCGTGCCGGACGTGGTGGCGGCGGCGAAGCTCGGCGCGACCGGCGACCTGACCGGTGTGCGGCTCGGCATCGTGACCGAGTTCGTCGGCGAGGGCGCCGAGCCGGGTGTCATGGCCGCGTTCCGCGAGTCGGTGGACGCCCTCGCGAAGCTGGGTGCGGAGATCGTCGAGGTGTCCTGCCCGACGTTCGCGTACGCGCTGCCGGCGTACTACCTGATCGCGCCGAGCGAGTGCTCCTCCAACCTGGCCCGGTTCGACGGCGTCCGGTTCGGCCTGCGGGTCGGCGACGACGGCAACCGGTCGCTGGAGGAGGTCATGTCGCTGACCCGGGAGGCCGGCTTCGGCCCGGAGGTCAAGCGCCGCATCATGATCGGCACGTACGCGCTGTCGTCGGGTTACTACGACGCGTACTACGGGCAGGCGCAGAAGGTCCGGACGCTCATCACCCGGGACTTCAACGCCGCGTTCGAGCGGGTCGACGCGCTGATCTCGCCGACCACCCCGTCGGTGGCGTTCCCGATGGGCGCACGGACGGCCGACCCGTACCAGATGTACCTGGCCGACCTGTACACCATCCCGACCAACCTGTACGGCGGGCCGGGCATCTCGGTGCCCTGCGGCATCTCCGAGGGGCTGCCTGTCGGCCTGCAGGTGATGGCTCCGACGATGGCCGACGACCGGATGTACCGGGTGGCCGCCGCGCTGGAGTCCGCCATCGGCACGTTCACCCCACCGGCACTGTGAGGCAGGAGCCCAGATGACGACGACGCTGCCCGCGTACGACGAGGTCGTTGCGCGTTACGAACCGGTGATCGGCCTGGAGACCCACGTCGAGCTGGGCACGAACACCAAGATGTTCTGTGGTTGCCCGACCGACTTCGGTGGCGAGCCGAACACCCGGGTCTGCCCGGTGTGCCTGGGCCTGCCTGGTTCGCTGCCGGTGGCCAACAAGGCGGCCATCGAGGCGATCATCCGGATCGGCCTGGCGTTGAACTGCTCGATCGCCGAGTGGTGCCGGTTCGCGCGGAAGAACTACTTCTACCCGGACATGCCGAAGAACTTCCAGATCAGCCAGTACGACGAGCCGATCTGTGTCGACGGTTACCTGGACGTCGAGGTCAACGGCGAGACGGTGCGGATCGAGATCGAGCGGGTGCACCTCGAGGAGGACACCGGCAAGACGCTGCACGTCGGTGGCGCGACCGGCCGCATCCACGGCGCGACCGAGTCGCTGGTCGACTACAACCGGGCCGGCATTCCGCTGGTCGAGATCGTCACCAAGCCCATCCCGGGCACCGGCGCGCTCGCCCCCGACGTGGCCAAGGCGTACGTCACCGAGCTGCGGGACGTGATCCGCACCCTCGGCGTCTCGGACGTGCGGATGGAGGAGGGTTCGCTGCGCTGCGACGTGAACACCTCGCTCAACCTGCCGGGGCAGGAGTGGGGCACCCGCACCGAGACCAAGAACGTCAACTCGCTGCGCTCGGTGGAGCGGGCGGTCCGCTCGGAGATGTTGCGGCAGGCTTCGGTGCTCGACGCGGGCGGCCGGATCACCCAGGAGACCCGGCACTTCCACGAGGACACCGGCGACACCACCTCCGGGCGCTCGAAGGAGACGGCCACAGACTACCGGTACTTCCCGGAGCCGGACCTGGTGCCGATCGCCCCGGACCCGGCCTGGGTCGCCGAGCTGAAGGCCGCCCTGCCGGAGCTGCCCCGGGTGCACCGGCGTCGGCTGCAGCAGCAGTGGGGGCTCTCCGACCTGGACATGCAGTCGGTGCTGAACGCCGGTGCGGTCGAGCTGATCGAGGCCACCGTGGCCGCCGGCACGACTCCGGCCGCGGCCCGCAAGTGGTGGCTGGGTGAGCTGTCCCGCCGGGCCAACGAGAGCGGCGTGGAGCTGGCCGAGATCGGTGCGACTCCGGCGCAGGTCGCGGAGCTGCAGGGGTTGGTCGACGCCGGCAAGCTCAACGACAAGATGGCCCGCACGGTGCTGGAGGGTGTGGTCGATGGTGAGGGCTCGCCCACCGAGATCATGACCAGCCGGGGCCTGGAGGTCGTCTCGGACACCGGCGCGCTGACCGCGGCCGTGGACGAGGCGATCGCCGCCAACCCGGGCATCGCCGACAAGATCCGCAGCGGCAAGGTCGCGGCGGTCGGCGCGCTGGTCGGCGCGGTCATGAAGACCACACGCGGTCAGGCCGACGCGAAGACCCTGCGGGAGCTGATCCTGGAGCGCCTCGGCGTCGAGGGCTGACCGGCACACCGCACCCCCGGCCGCCTCGGGCGGCGTGATCCGCACCCCCTCGCGAGGGCGTCAACGGCGACGCCTGGATGGAGCCACCGTGACCCAGCACGACCTCGATGTCCTCGGCGAGATCCAGCGGCGGGTGCTCTGGCTCGCCACCCGGATCGTGGACGCGGCCAACCACGACCGGGCCACCGGCGACGGTGTGAAGGTCGGCGGCCATCAGGCGTCCAGCGCGTCCCTGGTCACGGCGATGACCGCGCTCTGGTTCGCGCATCTGGACGCCGAGGACCGGGTCGCGGTGAAGCCGCACGCGTCCCCGGTGTTCCACGCCATCCAGTACCTGCTCGGCAACCTGGACCGCTCCTACCTGCCCCGGCTGCGGGCCCGTGGCGGTCTCCAGTCGTACCCGTCGCGCACGAAGGACCCGGACGAGGTGGACTTCTCCACCGGGTCGGTCGGCCTGGGCGCGGCGGCGCCGCTCTTCGCCGCCGCCACCCGGCGGTACGTCGACGCGCACTTCGGTGCCCGCCCGCACTCGCGGTTCGTGGCGCTGATCGGTGATGCCGAGCTGGACGAGGGCAACATCTGGGAGGCGGTCGCCGACCCCGCCACCACCGGGCTGGGCAACGTCATGTGGCTGGTCGACTTCAACCGCCAGTCGCTGGACCGCGTGGTGCCGGGCATCCGGATCAACCAGTGGCGGGGTCAGTTCGAGGCGGCCGGCTGGCACGTCGTGGAGGTCAAGTACGGCCGCCGGCTCGCCGAGGCGTACGCCCGACCGGGTGGCGAGGCGCTGCGCGACTGGATCGACGCGATGCCCAACGAGCAGTACCAGTCGCTGTTCGGGCTGGCCGGTCCGGCGCTGCGCAAGCAGTTCCTGGACGGCGCGCCAGCCGGCATCGACGAGCTGATCGGCCACGTCGACGACGAGGAGTTGGGCCCGCTCGTCACCGACCTGGGCGGGCACGACCTGCAGGCGATGCTCGACGCGTACGCCCAGTGCGACGCGGTCACCGACCGGCCCAGCGTCGTCTTCGCGTACACCGTGAAGGGTTGGGGGTTGCCCATCGCCGGCAACCCGCGTAACCATTCCGCGCTGCTCAGCTCCGAGCAGGTCGACACGCTGCGCGCCGCGCAGGGGTTGACCCGCGAGACCGAGTGGGACCGCCTCGACCCGGCGTCACCGGCCGGGATCCGGGCCGGCGCCCGCCGGGAGGCGCTGTCCCGCGCGCCCCGCGAGCGCGCGTTGGGGGTCACCGTTCCGGAAAGCACGGGAGTACGCGCAACCAAGCCGATCTCCACGCAGGAGGTCTTCGGTCGGGTGCTGGTGGACCTGGCTCGGGACCGGGAGGTAGGCCGCTACCTGGTGACCACCGCCCCGGACGTGGCCACCTCCACCAACCTGGCCGGCTTCATCAACAAGACCGGGGTGTTCGCCCCCACCGAGCAGCGATCCTGGACCGAGGACCGGATGCTGCGCTGGACGGAGAGCCCTTCCGGGCAGCACATCGAGCTGGGCATCTCGGAGATGA
The DNA here is from genome assembly GCF_028475105.1 of Micromonospora sp. LH3U1. Lineage (NCBI taxonomy): Bacteria > Bacillati > Actinomycetota > Actinomycetes > Micromonosporales > Micromonosporaceae > Micromonospora > Micromonospora sp. LH3U1. Next base: position 1,373,538 of record NZ_CP116936.1, read on the forward strand.
ACCTGTTCCTCCTGCTCGGCCAGCTCGGCCTGTCCTGGGACCTGTCCGGGCAGCCGCTGCTGCCGGTGGGAACGGTCTACGACCCGTTCGTGCTGCGGGGCCTCGACGCGTTCCTGTACGGCACGTACTCCGGCTCACGGTTCGTGGTGGCCGGCACCCCGTCGGGCATCACCCTGGCTCCCGAGGGTGGCGCCCACCAGTCCACCATCACCGCGTCGGTCGGCCTGGAGCTGCCCGGCGTGACCTTCGTCGAGCCGGCGTACGCCGGCAGCCTGGACTGGCTGCTCTGCGACGCGCTCGGGCAGATCGCCGGCGGATCGTCGCCGGCCGCGACCGCCGCGCCGGCCGAGGACGGGGCGTACTACTTCCGGCTGAGCACCCGTCCACTGGACCAGGCGCCGTTCGAGGCGGCCCGGGCCCGGCTCGGCGATGCGGTGCTGCGCCGACAGGTGGTCGCCGGGGCGTACCGGCTGGTCGACGCGCATCAGGCGTACCCGCACCTGGCCGACGCCCCGGTGGTGCAGCTGGCCGCCTCCGGCGCGGTGCTGCCCGAGGTGCTGACCGCTGCGGCGGAGCTGGCCGAGGAGGGCGTCGCCGCGCACGTGGTCGACGTGACCTCGCTGGATCGGCTCTACCGGGCCTGGCAGCGCACCCTGCGTCAGGGCGTGCGGACGGCCACCGTGCCCAGCGTGCCGGGCGCGCTGCGGTCCGCGTTCGCCGATCGGGTGCCGGTGGTGACCGTGCACGACGCCGCGTCGCACGCCATGGCCTGGCTCGGCTCGGCGGTCGGCGCGCCGGCGGTGCCCCTCGGGGTGGACGAGTTCGGCCAGTCCGGCACCGTCTCCGAGCTGTACGAGTTGCACGACCTGCTGCCCGGCAGCATCGTCAACGCCGCCCTGGCCGCCATCGCCCTGCGCTGACCCCCGACTTCCGGCCCGCGTTCAGCTGGTCGGGGTCGGGGTCGGGGTCGGGGTCGGGGTGCCCGAGGGGGGCGTTGCGGCGGTGGGGTTCTCCACCACGTGCCGTTCCAGGTTGACCTGGGCCTGCCCGGTGCCGCCCACGGTTATGTCGTCGTACGCCTGGAGCATCTTCTGCTGGTCGAAGTAGAGCACGCTCATCGACAGTGGCGTCGGATTCTCGCCCTCCAGGCCACGCAGCCCGGCGCCGCCGGTGGAGCCCTCCACCATCAGCGTGGTGGGCTGCTGCCCGGGCGTCTGCGGCAGCTTGGAGATCTGCCGGGCGTGGGTGTGCCCGGCCAGCACCAGTGGGCAGGTGCCGGCGAGCGGTGCTGCCGACGCCGGGTCGTGCACGAGAGCGATGTTGACCGGTCGCGGCGAGCTGCGGACCGTCGCGGCGAGCTGGTTGCCGACCCCGATCACCTGATCGGCCACCTCCTGGGTCAGCCCGCTGCCAGCGGGGGAGGTGTTCTTGTCCGGGGTGAAGCGCGGGTCGCCGATGCCGGCGATGGTCAGCCCGGCGACAGTCGTCGTCGAGTTGTTCAACACGATCGCGTTCGGCTGCCGGGCCACCGCGGCGGCGGTCCGGCCCGAGTCGTGGTTGCCCCGGATGAAGACGTACGGCTTCTTGAGCAGACCGATCGAGCCGACGAAGGACGCCTCCGGTTCGCTGCCCCAGTCGGTGATGTCCCCGGTGTCGACCACCACGTCGATGCCGAACTGCTCCACGACCGTCCGGATCAGCTGCCAGCCGGTCGGGTTGAGATGCATGTCGGAGACGTGCAGGACCCGGGTGGTGCCCGGGGCCGGCTCGTACACCGGGAGCGCCGACACCGTGGTGTAGAGCTGGCTGACGTTGCCGACGAGGCGTTGCAACTGCTCGGCGTACTTCGTGTAGTCGTTGGCGATCCGCCGGGCGTCACCGACGATGGCCGGCGCGTTGACCAGCAGCCCCTCGTAGCGTGGCTCCTCGATCGCCTGGGGACGCAGGGTGGCCGCCGCCGTGCCGAGGCTGCCGGCGGTGATCAGCAGCGCCAGCCCGCCCGCCCAGGCGGTCCGTCGGACGTTACGGAAGATCAGCCCAGCCAGGATCAGGGTGACCAGCACCGACGCGCCGAGGGTCCGCAGGCCGAGCCGCATCACACCGGAGCGGACGTCCTCCACGGCGCTCTGGCTGGCCCGGCTGATGCTGGCGGGATCGTCGAGCAGCGCCTCGGTGCGCCCCTGGTCGAGGGCGCCCAGCCGTACGGTGAGGTGGGTCGGCCCGTCGTGGCTGTCGAGCAGCAGCGCGCCGAGCGGCGGTATGTCGACGGTGGTGCCGCCGTCACGGGCGGGGGAGATGCTGAGGTTGGCCCGGAACGGCCCGATGTCGGTGTCCACCTGACCGCCCGCCAGCACCCCCAGCACCGCCCCGGCGAGGGCCACGGCGAGCACGGCGACGATCAGCCCGATGCGGCGCAGCGGCCCGGCGGACCCGACCCGCCAGCCGGTCGGGCGTGGCCGATCACCGCTGGTCACCGGGTCGCCCCGGTCACCGGCGTCGTCGTGCTGCTCGTCGCGCTGCCCGTCCATGCTGAAAGTCTGACCTGCCCGTCGGAAGATCTTGGCGAACCTGAACGGATGGTGACGAACGTCAGCTCCGGCCGCCGTCGCCGCCGGCGAAGACCACCCGCAGGAGCCGGTCGTCGTCGCCCGCCGGGGTGCCCCGCCCGTCGTGGTTGGAGGTGCTCACCCAGAGCGACCCGTCCGGTGCCGCGGCCACCGCGCGCAGCCGGCCGTACCGGTTGGTGAGCAGTTCACTGGGCTGACCGAGCAGCGTGCCGGTGTCGGTCAGCTCCAGCACCCAGAGGCGCTTGCCGCGCAGGCAGCCGGTGACCAGCAGCCGGTCCGTGGCGGCCAGACCGGAGCAGGACGCGTCCGCGGTCGCCCACTGCGTGATCGGGTCGGTGAACCGCTTGTCACCGGCACGACCCTCGACCTCGGGCCAGCCGTAGTTGCCGCCCTTGGTGATCTGGTTGATCTCGTCCCACGTGTTCTGGCCGAACTCGACGGCGTACATCCGCTTGGCGGCGTCCCAGGCGAAGCCCTGGACGTTGCGGTGGCCCAGTGACCAGACCGGGGAACCGGGATACGGATTGCCCGCGGCGGGCTTGCCGTCCGGGGTGATCCGCAGGATCTTGCCGCCGAGGCTCTTCACGTCCTGGGAGAGGGGGCGCTGCCCGGCGTCACCCGTGCTGACGTAGAGCTGCCCGTCCGGGCCGAAGCCCAACCCGCCACCGTTGTGCACATTGGCCTTGGGGATGCCGGTGAGGATCGGGGTGGGCTGCCCGCCGAGTTGCAGCCGGGCGACCCGATTGTCCTGCTCGGCGGTGTAGTAGACGAAGACCGTCCGGTCCTGGGCGTAGCCGGGGGAGACGGCGATGCCGAGCAGGCCACCCTCACCCGCCGCCGCCACGTCGGGGATCGTCTGCACCGCGCGGACCCGCAGGCCGTCCGGCCCGGATTCGGGGCCGACCTGCACGATCCGGCCGTTGTCCCGTTCGGTGACCAGAGCGCCGCCGTCCGGCAGGAAGGCGATGGCCCAGGGCACCCGCAAACCCTTGGCGAGCACGGTCGCCACCGCCTGCTGGCCGGCGCCGCCGGGGCCTGCCGACGCGGACGGGGTGGGCAGGTTGGGCGGCTCACCGGCCGGGTCGGGCTCCGGTTCGCCGAAGCTGCAACCGGCGGTGAACAGCAGCGCCGCGCAGGACGCCGCGAGGGCCACGCGGAGGCGGCGGGTGCGAGGGTACGGGGGACGGGCTCTCACCCGGCCCAGGGTAGCCCGCCGAACGGCCCGGCCGGGCCCGTCGGGATCCGACGCGTGCCGGTGACACCGGCGGGTGGTCCCCGGCGGACCGCTCACCGCGCCCGTACGGCCAGCAGTGCGGTGTCGTCCTCGCGGTGGCGGATCGAGGCGAGCAGCAGGTCACACAGCTCGTCGAGGGGCAGCGTGTCGGCGCCGGTCAGCCGGTCTGCCAGCTCGGCCAGCCCTTCGTCGATGGATCGGTCCCGTCGCTCGATCAGCCCATCGGTGTAGAGCAGCAGGGTGTCGCCGGTGGCCAGGCTGGTCGACTGGCTGGTCCGTGGCGACGGCCGGGCCAGGCCGAGCAGCGGCTCCGGCGTCGCCTCCAGGGCCTCGACCGCCCCGTCGGCGCGGACCACCAGGGCTGGCGGGTGCCCGGCGTTGGACCAGGTCACCGCGTGGACGCCGGCGCTCTGCGGACGGATCCGGACCAGGGTCGCGGTGGCCGCGATCGGCAGCCGCAGGCCACGAATCGCGCCATCCAGGTTGCTCATCAGCGCCCCGACCGTGTCCGGCCGGCCGAAGGCGTTGCCCCGCACCAGGTTGCGCAGCTGGCCCATGGTCGCCGCCGCCTCGATGTCGTGACCGGCCACGTCCCCGATTGCCACGATCACGTCGCCGTCGGGCTGGACGAAGGCGTCGTACCAGTCACCGCCCACCTCCACCCGGTCGGCCGCCGGCTGGTAGCGGGCCGCCAGCTCCAACTCGTTCAGGACCGGCAGCCGCGGCAGCATGCTGTGTTGCAGAACCTCGGCGACGTGCCGCTGCTCGCCGTACATCGAGCTGTTGCCGATGGCCTGGCCGGCCCGGCGGCCGATGTCGACCGCGGTGAGCAGGTCGCGGTCGTCGAACTGCTGACGTTGGGAGTCGTTGACGAGGGTGATCGCGCCCAGCACGGTGCCGCCGGCGCCCGGCACCGGCACGCTCAGGTAGGAGGCGATGCCCAGGCGACCGGCGATCGACGCCATCTCCGGGTGTGTGGTGCCCCTCGTCACGTCGGCCAGGGACGCCACGCTGCCGAGTCGGGGCTGGCCGGTCCGCAGCACCGCCCGGACCATCGACTCTGGGCTCAGCCCGGTGCGCAACAGCTCACCGAAGCGGTCGACGTCCGCCGCCCGGGCCGGGTCGCGGTGCACCGAGACCACCTCGCGGGGCAGGCCGGTCGGCCCGATCAGGGTGAGCAGGCACCAGTCGGCGAGCAGCGGAACCATGGTGGCGCCGAGTCGGCGCAGCGCGATGTTCACGTCCAGTGTGCCGGCCAGCGTCTCGCTCACCCCGGCCAGCAGCTCCAGTCGCTCATGGGCCTGCACGACCCGGCGCCGTGCCTCCTGCGCGCCGTCGAGCGCGATCCGCAGTCGCAGCTCCGATGAGCAGGCGGCTGCCAGGTCGGCCAGTGTCCGCAGCTGCGCGGCGGTCCAGGCGCGGGGCTTGCTGTCGATGGCGCAGAGCGAGCCGAGCACCCGGCCGGAGAGGTCGGTCAGCGGCATCCCGGCGTACGCGACCACGCCGAGGTCGTCGATGGCCAGGTTGTGCCGGACGCGCGGGTAGAGCCGGGCGTCCGGCAGCACCATCGGCACCTCGGTGTCCACCACGTGCTGGCAGAAGGAGTGGCTCAGCGGGGTCTGCCGGCGCTCCGACCAGGGGTCCGGCAGCCCGACCGCGCCCGGAAAGAACTGCCGGTCGGCGGAGACCAGGGACACCAGCGCGACCGGCACGTCCAGCAGGTCGCTGACCAGCCGGGCGAACCGGTCGAACGCCTCGTCCGGGGCGGCGTCCAGCCCGGTGTCGGCGAGCGCGCGCAGCCGCGCCGGGTCGCTGAGCGCCGCAGGTGGGGCGATCGGACGCCGGGCGGTGGCGGGGGAGCCGTCGGTCATCGAGCACCTGTCTGCCGGGGCGGAGGCCGACCGGCCCTCCGATCCTTCGTTATACCTCGTCCAGGCCCTGGCCGAACATCGGTGTGCTGAGTCTCGCCTGCACCGGCTCGGCGCGCCATCCCCCGGGACGTCGGTTCGCCGCCGTGCCCGCGCCGGCTGCCGCGTCGGGGACTATCGTCGGCGGACGTGAAGGTATGGATCCCGCACCGCGCCGGCCTGAACCTCATGGGCGAGCTGCCCCCGAACGTGACGGTGGAGGTTGCCGAGCACGCCGACCAGTTGCCCTCGGAGGTGACCGACGTCCGCGTCTGGGTGCCACCGTTCCTGAGCGGGACGGACGCGACGGCGTTGCTCCATCAGCTGCCCGACCTGGCGGTGGTGCAGTTGCTCTCCGCCGGGGCCGACGCCTGGGCCGGCCGTACGCCGCCGGGTGTCACGCTCTGCGACGCTCGTGGTGTGCATGACCCGTCGACTGCCGAGTGGGTGGTCACCGCGATCCTCACCCAGTTGCGGGCGTTCCCGGCGTTCGTCCGGGCGCAGGCCGAGCGGCGCTGGGCGTTCGAGGGGAACGCCCCGACCGACGAGCTGACCGGTAAACGGGTGCTCATCATCGGAGCCGGGTCGATCGGCACCGCGGTGCGCGACCGGCTCGCGCCTTTCGAGGTGACCTTCACCCTGGTCGCGAGGTCGGCCCGCCCGGAGCAGGGGGTGCACGCCGTCGAGGAGTTGCCCCGGCTGCTGCCCGAGGCGGACGTGGTGGTGGTGCTGGTGCCGCTCACCGACCAGACCCGTGGCCTGATCGACAAGGATTTCCTGGCCGCGATGCCGGACGGGGCGCTGCTGGTCAACGCCGCCCGGGGGCCGGTGGCGCACACCGAGGCGCTCGTCGCCGAGCTGGGCACCGGTCGGATCTCGGCGGCGTTGGACGTCACCGATCCGGAGCCGCTGCCCTCCGACTCGCCGCTCTGGGCGATGCCGAACGTGCTGCTCACCCCGCACGTGGCCGGCTCGGTGCGCGGCCTACTGCCGCGGGCCTACCGGCTGGTCGGCGATCAGGTACGCCGGTTCGCCGCCGGGCAGCCGCTGATCAACACGGTGGTCGACGGCTACTGACCGGGGGACTCGGCCGCGTCGTCGGGCAGCGTCTGGCCGGTGACTGAGATCAGCCGGGGCAGATCCTCCCCGCGGACGGCCGGCAGCGTGAGCTGCTGGCCGTCGTCGAGCCGGGCGACCGCCCGTCCGCGCTCGTCGGTGGCCAGCTCGAGGACCTGGTCCCAGTCGATCCGGCGTTGCCCCGCCAGTGCCCGTACGCGCAGCTCCCGCGCGTCGGCGTCGGTGCCGGCCCGCCAGGCCCACACCGCGACGGCGAGCGGAACGAGCAGCACCGGCAGCAGGTAGGTCCGGGCGTTGGCCAGCGGCAGGGCACCGAAGAAGGCGATGACCGCGGCGACCAGGATGGCTTGGTTGAACCGGAAGCGGACCGTGTCGGGCTTACTCACCCTCCGATGATCCCACCCCCGGCCGGTTCGGCTCGCGGCGGGCGGTGCCGCCGGGGTGCCGCACGCCGTACAGTGACACAGGTCTTTGTCTCTTCCAGATGACCGAGAAGTAACCGATCCGGCCGTCGATCGTTACCAACTTTTGAACAGCGGACCCGCAACGTCCGATGTCCCGCACCGTCGCACCGCCCCCGTGCCCCCTCACGAAGGCGACCGCCGTGCTCCTCGCGTACCCGTTCCGCGTCCTCGTCCCCCGCCGTGCGGCACCGGAGGCCGCCACGTCCACGGCGGTGGCGCTGCTCCTGCTCGCTGGTGCCGCCGAACTGGTCCCGACCTCGGTGGTGATCGCGCTGGCCGCCGGGGCCGGCGCCACGCTCGCCGGGGTGCGACTCTCCCGGCTGGCCACCCGGCGCCCCACCGATCCGTCGCCGCGTGCGGCGGGCGTGCTGCTCGACGCGGCGGTGGTGGCGGCTGGTCTCGCCGCCGTCGTGCTGCCCCTGACCGACATCGGGCACACCGTCGCCGTGCTCGCCGGGTCGCTGGTCGTGGCGGCCCTCTCCGTGACCGGCCTGTGCCGGCTCCCCGGCCGGACGCGGTCGTCGGCCGGGGTCCGGCTGCGTTGGCTTGTCGAGTCGACCGGCCCGGCCGTCGGTCTGGCCCTCGCCGGCTGGCTGCTGCTGCCGCCCCGTGACGGCCTGCCGGCCCCGGCCCGGCTGGTGGCCGCGTTGGCGCTCGGCGGGCTGGGCATGGCCGCGCTCACCGCGTTCGCGGGGCCACGGCGACGCTCGGGCGCGGCGGTGTGCCGGGGCGGCGTCCTGCTCACCCTGGGCGGGCTGGTGCTGCTGGCCACGCTGCCGGCTGGGCGGGCGACGCTGCTGGCCGTACCCCCGCTGGTGTTCGGGATGCTGCTCGTCGCGGTCGGTGCGGCCGACGCGGCGGACGTGGGCGACGCGGAGCCGGCGGAGCCGATCGCTGCGGCCTGGCCCCGGTCGGTGCTGCCGGCGGCGGTGCTCTTGCTGGCGACGGGCCTGCACCTGGGTGCCGGCCGCGCCCCGGATCGGACGAGCGTGTTGTTGGCCCTGGCGGCGGTGCCGCCCCTGGTGTTGCGCGAGCTGCTGCGAGCGGGTGATCCGCCCACCCCCGAGCGGCGCGCGGCGCATCGCCGCCGTGCCGGCGCCGCGATCCGGCATCGCCGTGCGGCGCAACCACGCTGGCTGGGTACGTCGGATCCTCCACCCGCTCCGCCCGAACACCGCCATCCCGACCGTGCCGGTGACCTGGATGACCCGGCCACCGCGAACGGTGTCGGCTCGACCTGGTCGTCTGATGGCGACGCGGCCTGGGCGGCGCTCAACCGGCGGCCCGTTCCGGGGAGGCGGTGGTCCGGGCGACCGGGCGGCCCTGCTGGACGCCCTCGCCGCGATCGGCGACGTGCCGGTGCCGACCGGTGCGCTGCTGCTGGTGGACCTGCACGGCACCGACGGGATCGGCCCGACGGCCCGGGAGGACGTGCTGGCCGAGGCGGTGCATCGCGTCCGCGCGGTCATCGCACCCGACGATCTGGTCACCGGGTGCACGGCTGCCGGCTTCGCCGTGGTCACCGCCGCCGGCCCGGTGCTGGCGTACGCGCTGGGCACCCGGCTGTTGACCGTGCTCACCCCGCCCTACCGGCTGGCCGGTGCGGTGCTGCGTGTCCAGGCGAGCATCGGGTTGGCCGAGGTGAGCGGTGCCGGGCCGGCGGACGTGCTCCGCCAGGCCGAGCTGGCTCGACGACGGGCCGTGCAGCTGGGCCGGGATCGGGTCGAGTGGTACGACGCGTTCCTGGAGGAACAGCTGGTTCGCCGGCTCGACCTGGAACGCGAGCTGCCCGGTGCGGTGGCGCGCGGCGAGTTGGATCTCGTCTACCAGCCGGTGGTCGACCTGGTCGACGGGCAGCCGGTGGGGGCGGAGGCGCTGCTGCGCTGGCGCAGCCCGGTGCTCGGCACGGTGCTCCCGGCCGAGCTGCTGCCGGTCGCGGAGGACCTGGACCTGGTCGGCGAGTTGGAGTGGTGGGTACTGGATCGGGCCTGCCGGCAGTTGTCCAACTGGTCGGTGGGCGCCCGCGAGCTGTGGATGGCGGTCAACGTCACGACCCGGGAGCTGACCACCCCCGACTTCGTCCAGCGGGCCGCGGCCGTGCTGGCCGCGTACGGGGTGCCGCCGGAGCGGCTGGTGGTGGAGGTGAGCGAGCCGAGGGTCGCCGGTGACCTGCCGACCGTGGTGGCCCGGCTGGCCGGGCTGCGGTCGCTGGGCGTACGCACCGCGTTGGACGACTTCCGGGCCGAGCACGCCTCGCTGGCTCAGCTTCGCCGGTTGCCGATCGACCTGCTCAAGGTGGGCCCGGAGTTGGTGGGCGCGCGGCCGGACGGGCAGCCGCCGCTGATCGACGTGGTGGTCAACGTCGGTGAGCGGCTCGGTGTCGAGATCGTCGCCGAGGAGTTGGAGTCGTCGACCCAGGTCGAGGGGGCGCGTCGGGGCGGCTGCCGGTACGGGCAGGGGTTCGCGCTGGCCCGCCCGGCGACGGCGGAGCGGGTCGAGGCGTACTTCGAGGAGTTTCCGTCGGCGTCCCGCTGAGCTGACAGGTTAACCGGTTCACCTATCTCGGGGAGGTGCGGTGCTGCCCCGCGGGGTGAGGTGGGGCGTCTCGTCCTGCACCCGGCTCGCGGGTTGTCCGCCGATGACGGCGAGCAGTTGCCGGGCGGCGTGCGCGCCGTACGCCGGGATGTCCCGGCCCAGCGCGGTCAGCGGCGGATGCACGAGGCGGCACAGCGGTGAGTCGTCCCAGGCCACGATGGACAGATCGCCCGGCACGGTGAGCCCCATCTCCTGGGCGACGGACAGCCCGGCGATGGCCATCACGTCGTTGTCGTAGATGACCGCGGTGGGCCGGTGGGCGGAGCTGAGCAACCGGCGGGTGGCCCGACCGCCCTCCTCGCCGGTGTAGTCGGACCAGACGGTGACCGCGTCGACCAGGTCGAGCCGCTGGCAGACCGCCGCGAAGGCGTCGGTGCGGATCTCGGTGTGCCGCAGGTCGGGCAGGCCAGCGACCCGCGCGATCCGTCGGTGCCCGAGCGCGACCAGGTATTCCACCGTCTCGGTCAGCGCGGCGGTGTCGTCGGACCAGAGGCTGGCCAGGTCACCGGTGCCACCGGGCCCGCCGATCACCACCGCCGGCAGTTGCAGCTGCTCGAGTGCGGGGATGCGCCGGTCGTCGGTGCGCAGGTCGCAGACGAGCACCCCGTCCACCCGACGTTCGCCCCACCAGCGCCGGTAGACCGCGATCTCGGCGTCGTGGTCGGCCACCACCTGGAGGGTCAGCGCGTACGAGCGGGCGGAGAGTTCGGCCTCGACACCACTGATCAGCGCCATGAAGAACGGCTCGATGCCGAGTATCCGGGCCGGTCGGCACAGGGCCAGTCCGACTGCCCCGGCGGTGGCGGCGGAGAGGGCGCGGGCGGCGCTGCTCGGGCTGAACCCGATCTCCGTGGCGATGCTCAGGATGCGCTGCCGGGTGGCCTCGGAGACGCCGGGCTGCCCGTTCAGCGCGTACGAGACGGCGCCCTTGGAAACCCCGGCGCGTCGGGCCACGTCGGCGATGGTCGGCCGCTTCACCGGCGTGCTCCTCCACTCTCCGGCCGTTGACAGTCCGGATTCCGAACCGTACGGTGGCTCAGCTTATCCGGTTCAGTCAACGTCTTTCGATGCAGAAGGTGCGGTGAAACCTTGAGCCGACAGGCACTCTACGACGGTTGGACCCTGCGGGCGGCACCCGGAGCGCAGGTGCCGGCCGAAATCGCCGGGCAGGCCGTGCCGGCGACCGTGCCCGGTTGCGTGCACACCGACCTGCTCGACGCCGGGCTGATCCCCGACCCCTACCTCGACGACAACGAACTGGCCCTGGCCTGGATCGGTCGCACCGACTGGCACTACCGGACGAGCTTCCGGCGCCCGGCCGGCGACCACGACCGGGTCGACCTGGTCTGCGCCGGCCTGGACACCGTGGCCACGGTCACCGTCAACGGCGCTGAGGTCGGCCGCACCGAGAACATGCACCGCGGCTACCGGTTCGACGTCCGGCCGCTGCTGCGCGACGGCGACAACGACCTGCTCGTCGCGTTCGACTCCCCGTACCGCTACGCCGAGGCGCAGCAGGAGCGGCTCGGCGACCGGCCCAACGCCTACCCGGAGCCGTTCCACTTCATCCGCAAGATGGCCTGCAACTTCGGCTGGGACTGGGGGCCGACCCTGGTCACCGCCGGCATCTGGCAGGAGATCAGCCTGCACGCCTGGTCCACCGCCCGGCTGGCCACCGTCCGCCCACTGGTCACCATGGACGGCCGTGACGGGCGGGTCGAGCTGCACGTCGAGGTCGAGCGTGTCGCGGACGTCCCGCTGACCGTCCGGGCCGCCGTCGCCGACGCCCGCGCCGACGTGGTCGTCCCGGCCGGGCAGAGCACGGCCGTCCTGACCCTCACCGTCCGCGAGCCCGCGCTCTGGTGGCCCCGGGGGTACGGGGAGCAGGTGCGCCACCCGATCGAGGTGACCCTGCACGCCCCGGACGGCGACACCCTCGACAGCTGGTCCCATCGGATCGGCTTCCGCTCGGTGCGACTGGACACCACTCCCGATGAGCACGGCACCCCGTTCGCGCTGTCGGTCAACGACGTGCCGGTGTTCGTACGCGGGGTCAACTGGATCCCGGACGACGTGTTCCCCACCCGGATCACCCGGGACCGGCTGGCCGAGCGGTTCGACCAGGCCGCAGCGGCCAACATCAACCTGCTGCGGGTCTGGGGCGGTGGCCGGTACGAGTCGGCGGACTTCTACGACCTCGCCGACGAGCGCGGGCTGCTCGTCCAGCAGGACTTCCTCTTCGCCTGCGCGGCCTACCCGGAGGAGGAGCCGTTCGGCAGCGAGGTGGCCGCCGAGGCCGCCGAGCAGGTGACCCGGCTGGCGCCGTACCCGTCGTTGGTGCTCTGGACCGGCAACAACGAGAACATCTGGGGCTGGCACGACTGGGACTGGCAGCAGGCCCTCGCAGGGCGCACCTGGGGGCGCGGCTACTACCTCGACGTGTTGCCCCGGATCGTCGGCGAGCTGGACCCGACCCGCCCGTACTGGCCGGGCAGCCCCTGGTCGGGCACCGAGGCGATCCACCCCAACGACCCGGCGCACGGCACCACGCACATCTGGGACGTGTGGAACACCGACGACTACACCAAATACCGGGAGTACGTGCCGCGCTTCGTCGCCGAGTTCGGCTACCAGGCCCCACCGGCGTACGCGACCCTGCGTCGGGCACTGAGCGACGAGCCCCTGGCGCACGACTCACCGGGCATGGCTCACCACCAGAAGGCGGCCGACGGTGACGGCAAACTCCAGCGGGGCCTGGACGCGCACCTGCCCGCCCCGGCGGACTTCGACGACTGGCACTACCTGACGCAGCTCAACCAGGCCCGCGCGATCCAGTTGGGGGTGGAGCACTTCCGTTCACACCGGGGCATCTGCGCGGGCACCATCGTCTGGCAGCTCAACGACTGCTGGCCGGTCACCTCCTGGTCGGCCGTCGACGGCGACGGCCGCCGCAAACCCCTGTGGTACGCGCTGCGCCACGCGTACGCCGATCGGCTGCTCACCGTGCAGCCCCGCGACGGCGGCCTGGCCCTGGTCGCGGTCAACGACGGCGGCACGCCCTGGCACGCGTCAGCCTCGGTGACGCGGCTGACCCTCACCGGTGAGCCACGGGCGAAGACGACGATGGAGCTGGCCGTTCCCGCGTACTCGGCGGTGACGCTGGCGCTGCCGACGGAGCTGAGCCGGCCGGAGGAGTCCCGGCGTGAGCTGCTGGTCGCCGAGGCGGGCCAGAGCGCTGAGCGTGCGCTCTGGTTCTTCGCCGAGGACCGGGACGTGGACTGGCCCGCGGCCGCGTGGGAGGCGACGGTCGAGTCGTTCGACGGTGGGCAGCGGGTCCGGGTCACGGCCGCTACGGTGCTGCGCGACCTGACGCTCTTCGCGGACCGGTTGGACCCGACAGCTTCCGTGGACAAGGCCCTGGTCACCCTGCTGCCAGGCGAGTCGACGACCTTCACCCTGCACGCCGACGCCCCGCTGGACGCCACAGCCCTCGCCGCCCGCCCGATGCTGCGCTGCGTGAACGACATCGGACGCGGCTAGCTCGCGCCTCATGATCGTGCTCGATCCAGGAAGTAGTGGTCTCCGTCGGCGAGGGAGGCCACTATTTCCGTGTTCGAGCACGATCAGAGTGCTCACGAGACGGATAGGGCAAGATCTACCGCGTCACGGGCCGCTGCTCAAGAAAGCGGCTGACGGGCAGGCGACGACAGTCGTCGAGCCACGCGGTATCCCGGGGAGCACAATGATCACCGAACATGTCCGAGATGCGGCCGCGACGGCGTTCGTCTTCGGGTTCTTCGCCACCAGTTGGTTCGGCTGGGCTCAGGAAGCGCCCCCGAAACCCTGGCGGCCGGTGCTCATCGCCGGTTCGGTTCTGTCGCTGTTCACCGCCGTCGCCGGAGCGCTCCTCGCGTGGAGTCACTGGTCGGACGGTACGGCGTTCGACGCCGACACCAGCCGGACCTTCGGCATCGTCGTCGGTGTCGAGTTCGCGGCCGCCGCCGTCGGTGCCGGGTTGCTCGCCCTGCTGAAGCGCCGTGAGCTGACCGCCCCCTGGATCGCCCTCGTCGTGGGCGTGCACCTCTTCCCGGTGGCGGCGCTGATCGACTACCCGCTGATCCATCTGGTCGCCGCGCTGGTCACCGTGGTGGCGCTCGCGGCGGTCCCGGTGGCTCGGGCCCGCGCCGTGGCGGTGAGTGCGGTGGTCGGGCTCGGCACCGGCGTCGTGCTCCTGGTCGCCGTGGTGTCCTCGCTGCTCATCGCCCTGATCGCGTACTGAGATTGGCACGAGCGGTGGGCCTGAAGGAGATGGCAGCCTCCTCCAGTCCCACCGCTCGTCAGAGCGCGCGGCGGGTCAGGCGCGAGCGGCGGCGAGCACCTGGCCGACCAGGGCACCCGAGGTGCCCGATCGCTCGTACTCGGGCCGGTTGAGGCTGCCGCCCATCAGCGGTGCCGGGTTGCGGTGCACGGCCGGGCTGTCCGAGCTGACCAGGGCCGCGAAGTGGTACTCGTCGGCGCCCGTCGCCTCGACGATCCGGGCGATGTTGCGCGGGGTGATGCCACCACCCGGCATGATGACGATCCGCCCGGCGGCCCGGCGCACCAGGTCGGCGATGAGCGGAGCACCCTCCAGCACGCTGACCTCCTGGCCCGAGGTGAGCACCCGGTGCACGCCCAACTCGATGAGCTGCTCCAGTGCGGCGTGCGGGTCGCGGGTCATGTCGAACGCACGGTGGAAGGTGATGCTGGCGTCGCCAGCGGCGGCGATCAGACGACGGGTGGTCGGCACGTCGACGTCACCCTCGGCGGTCAGCGCGCCGATCACGATGCCGGGCGCGCCGGCCGCGACCGCAGCCCGTACGTCCCGCTCCATCGCCTCGATCTCGAACGGCGAGTAGATGAAGTCGCCGGCCCGTGGCCGGACGATCACGTGCACCCGGATGCGGGTGACGGCGCGCAGGGTCGTCTCGATGGTGCCCAGGCTGGGGGTCAGCCCTCCGTCGAAGAGCGCGGAGCACAACTCCACCCGGTCGGCGCCCGCCTCCTCGGCGGCGACCGCCCCCTCGACGCTGTCGATGCAGATCTCGAATGTGTTCATGACTCTTCCTTTTCGCTGCGGGACGATGCCGCTTCGGTACGAGACGGTGCCGCGGTCCAATCGATGACGGCGGTGACGGCGCCGACTGGTTCGCCACCGCCGAGCACCGGCACCCGGCGCAGCGCGTCGGCGCCACCCACCGGTACGCCGACCGCGTCGAGGGCGGCGAGCGCGATGGCGGTGGTGGCGCGGGGTGAACCGTCGATCACCTTCACCGCCACCGCGTGACCGTCCGGGGCGGCCACCGCGAGCACGCCCTCCGCACCCCCCTTGGCGAGCACGCCGGGCAGTGCCCGCATCAGGTCGGTGTTCGGGTGGCCGTGCCAGCCGCCCACGTACTCCGGGTGTTGGCGCATGGCCTGCGCGACAAGCGCCTCGTCGGTGCCCGCAGGCGCGGTGACCAACGCCTGGAACGTGCGGGCCAGGCCGGTCAGCGGCAGGCCGAACAACGGTGCGCCGCAGCCGTCGACCGCGTGGTGCGCGAGCGGCGTGCCGGCCAGGCGGGCGACGATGGCGGCGGTTTCCCGCTGGAGCGGATGGTCGGGGTCGAGGTAGTCGTGTGTGCTCCAGGACCGGGCGACGCAGGCGACGAGCATCGCGGCGTGCTTGCCGGAGCAGTTCATCCGGATCCGGTCGCGCTGCCCGCCGGCGCGGATCAGCCGGTCCCGGGTCGGTTCGTCCTCCGGCCAGTCCACCGGGCAACCGAGCGCATCCTCGGTGAGGCCGGCACCGGTCAGCATCGCCCGGACGACCTCGACGTGCCGGTCGTCGCCGGTGTGGCTGCCGGCGGCGAGGGCCAGCGCGGGGCCGGTCAGCTCGTCGCCCGCCACGACCCGACAGGCCAGTGCCTGCACCGGTTTGAGGGTGGAGCGGGGAAGCACCGGCTCGTCGGGTACACCGGCGGCGAGAACGACCTCGCCGTCCGGCGCGAGCACCACGACGCTGCCGTAGTGCCTGCTCTCGACGAAGCCGTTACGGACGACCCGGGCCAGTTCGGCGTAGCGGAAAATGGTCACCGGGTGCTGTTCCCTTCGATGAGCGGCGGGGGCAGATCAGCGGTCCGTCGTCCGCGCCGGCCGCCGAAGCGGCCGTTGCGGGCCTGGAGTACGCGGGCGAACTTCGACAGCGAGGCGTTGACCACCAGGTAGATCAGCGCCACCACCAGGAACGTCTGGATCAGCAGGTGGGTGTACGAGGAGAGCACCTGGCCGCTGTAGAGCAGCTCGGTGTAGCTGACCACGAAGCCGAGCGAGGTGTCCTTGAGCAGCCCGACGAGCTGGCTGACCAGGGACGGGGTGAGCTGGAGCAGCGCCTGGGGCAGGACCACCAACGCCATCACCTGCCCGCGGCGCAGCCCGACGGCGAGGCCCGCCTCGGTCTGCCCCCGGTCCAGGGCCAGGATGCCGGCCCGGAAGATCTCCGCGAACGCCGCCGAGTTGGACACCACCAGCGGCACCACGAGCTTCCAGAACAGCGGGAAGTTCATGCCGTACTGCGGCAGCGCGAACAGCGTCACGTAGATCAGCAGCAGCGTGGGGACGGTCCGGAAGATCTCCACGTACGCGCCGGCCAGCCACCGCAACGGTCGGTGCGTCGACAACCGGCCGAGCGCCAGCAGCAACCCGAGCGTGGCGCTGAGCACGGCCGTCGCGGCGGCGGCACGCACCGTGGCCCACAGGCCGTTGAGCAGGTACCGCCAGATCGGCCAGGTGGTGAAGGGTTCCCACCGGGCGGCGGTCAGCTCGCCGTGGCTGGCGAACTGGTACACGGCCCCGACCGCGGCGCCGGCCAGGAGGATGGCGCCCAGCACGGTGGCGATCCGGATCCGCCGCCGGGCACGGGGGCCGGGCTCGTCGAAGAGGATCTGTTGGGTCTGGTTCATCGGACGATCGCCAGCCTTCGTTCGAGCAGGCCGGTGACCTGACCGATGATCAGCGCCAGCAGCATGTAGGCGAGGCCCGCGCCGGTGAAGACAGCGATCGGCTGAGCCTCGATGAGGTTCACGGTGTTCGCCGCCTGGGTCAGCTCGACCACCCCGACGGCGGCGGCCAGCGACGTGTTCATCAGCAGCGCGATGCAGATGTTGCCGATCGGCTGGATCACCGCCCGCAGTCCCTGCGGCAGGATCACGTGCCGCAGGGACTGGCCGAAGGTGAGCCCGATGGCGCGCGCCGCCTCGGCCTGGCCGACGCCGACCGTGTTGATCCCGGCGCGGATCGCCTCGGCCAGGTACGCCCCCTCGTACACGGCGATGACGATCGCGGCCGAGGTGAACAGCGGGAACGTGATGCCGATGGTCGGCAACGCGAAGACGAAGAGCACCAGCAGGGCCAGCAGCGGCAGGTTCTGGAACACCTCGACGTACGCCGTGCCGATGGCGCGCAGCAGCGGCACGGGGGCGATCCGCAGGGTGGCCACGACGATGCCCAGCAGCATCGCGCCGACCGTGGTCACGACGGTCAGTTCGACCGTCGTGACCAGGCCGTGGCCGAGCTCGCTCAGGTGGGCGGTGAGGGCGTCCATCGGTACGAGAGGATTCTCAGGAGCCGTCGGCGGAACCGAGGGCGGGCGGGGTGGGCGCCCCACCCTCCACGACCGAGCCGAGGGTGCCTTCCCAGACCTTCGCCCACGTGCCGTCGGCCTGGATCTTCTTCAGCCAGTTGTTGACGAACTCCTTGAACTGCGTGTCCTCCCGGTTGAGGCCGATGCCGTACGCCTCGGTGGTGAACGGCTCGCCGACCACCTTCATCCCCGGGTTCGCCTTGGCGCCCGAGGCGAGCAGCGTGAAGTCCTGCACGTACGCGTCGCCGCGCTTCTGCAGCAGAGCCTGCAGCGCCTGCGGGTCGGTACCGAAGGCGATCTGCTTCGAGCCGGGAGCGGCGGAGGGCAGCGCGGTGACCGCGGGGGTGTTCGCCCCGACGATGACGGTCTTGCCGGCGAGGTCCTTGACGCTCTTGATCGAGGTTTCGTCCTTGCGGACCCCGACCGCCAGGCCGGAGGTGAGGTACGGCCCCGCGAAGGCGACCTGGGTGGCCCGCTGCGGGGTGATCGTGTACGTCTGGAAGACCGCGTCCACCGACTTGGCCTGGAGCATGGCCTCCCGGGTCTGGGTGCCGATGGTCGTCGTCTTCACCTCGGGCTTGCCGATGATGTACTTCGCCAGCAGCTTCGCCATGTCGGCGTCGAAGCCCTCGATGGTGCCGCTGACCGGGTTCTGCTGGGCGAGCAGCGGCGCGTCCAGGGATCCGCCGATGTTCAGGTAGCCGCGCTTGCGGATCGCGTCCATGGCCGAGCCGGCCGGGATGTCCGCGTCGGTGGCGACCGGGGCGGCGTCGTACACCGACTGGGCGATGACGCCGTCGCCGCCCAGGCCGGTGTTGCCGGGCAGCGTCGGAGCGCTGCTGCCGCTGTCGCCGCCGCAGCCGGTCGCGGCGAGGGCCACCGCCACCGCGGTGGCGGTGAGGGCGAGCGAGCGCCGCCCGGTGAAGCTCATCTTGAGGATTGACATGACACCCTCCCGTTGGGGGCTAGTGCTGGAGGATCTTGGACAGGAAGTCGCGGGCCCGCTCGGTGCGCGGAGCTGCGAAGAAGTCGTCGGGAGCGCCGGATTCGACGATGCGGCCGTCGTCCATGAAGACGACCCGGTCGGCGGCGCGGCGGGCGAAGCCCATCTCGTGGGTCACCACGATCATGGTCATCCCCTCGGCGGCGAGGGAGACCATCACGTCGAGCACCTCGTTGACCATCTCCGGGTCGAGGGCCGAGGTCGGCTCGTCGAAGAGCAGCACCTTCGGCTGCATCGCCAGGGCTCGGGCGATCGCGGCCCGCTGCTGCTGCCCGCCGGAGAGTTGGGCCGGGTGGTGGTCTGCCTTGTCGGCGATACCGACGCGCTCCAGCAGGGTCATCGCCTGCTGTCGCGCCTCGGGCCGGGCGATCCTGCGGACCCGGGTGGGGCCGAGAGTGATGTTGTCCAGCACCGTCTTGTGGCCGAAGAGGTTGAAGGACTGGAAGACCATGCCGACATCGGCGCGCAGCCGGGCCAGCGCGCGGCCCTCGGAGGGCAGCGGCTCACCGTCGATCTCGATGCTGCCCTCCCCGGCGGTCTCCAGCCGGTTGAGGCAGCGGCACAGGGTCGACTTGCCGGAGCCGGAGGGCCCCACCACGACGACCACCTCGCCGGCGGCCACCGTGAGGTCGATGTCCTTGAGCACGTGCAGCGGACCGAACCACTTGTTCAGGCCGCGTACCGACACCATCGGTCGGTCCGCAGCCGTCGTCCCCGGTGCCACCAGACGCACCCACTTTCTTCGACAACCAAACTAAGTCGGCTTCATTTCGAACCAACAGCGCCATCTAAAGGTAGCCAGGAAACTAAGTCAACCGGTTGCTTGAACAAACTGTGGATGCTAAGAACCTGACGTGACGATTGACGACGCGCCACGCGAAGCCCTCCGGGGCGGCCCCCGGGAGCTCCTGCGCTGGGTGGCCACCGGAGCGGCCGTCAGTCGTGCCGACCTGTCCCGGCTCTCCGGGCTGTCTCCCTCGACCGTTTCCCAGCGGGTCGAGTCGTTGATCAACCAGGGGTTGCTGGAGGAGACCGGTGCCGGGCGGTCCCGGGGCGGGCGACGGCCACGCCAGCTCGCCGTACCCACCGGTGGCGCCGTGGTCGGCGCCATCGATCTCGGTGCGCATCACGCGCGGGTCGGCACACTGGACCTCTCCGGGCGGGTGGTCCAGGGCCGCACCCTGCCGGTCCGCATCGAGGACGGCCCGGAGGCGGTGCTCGGCGCGCTGCTGAGCGAGGTCGCCACGCTGGCGAGCGGTGGCGGATCCGCGGCGGGCATGCTCCGGGGCGTCGGTATCGGCATCCCCGGCCCGGTGCAGCACGCCACCGGTCGGATCGTCAGCCCCTCCCGGATGCCCGGGTGGAACGGCTTCGACGTCGCCGCGTTCTGCGCCGGCCGGGTCGAGGCACCGGTCATCGTGGACAACGACGCCAACCTGATGGCGCTCGGCGCGCACCGCACCGCGCATCCCGAGTTGGACCACGCCGTCTACATCAAGGCTGGCACCGGAATCGGCTCCGGTGTCATCTCCAGTGGACGGCTGCACCGGGGCGCGCAGGGATCGGCCGGGGATATCAGCCACTGCCGGGTGGTGGCTGATCCCGCGCCACCCTGCACCTGCGGCAACGCCGGTTGCCTGGAGGCGGTGGCCAGCGGCGCGGCCCTGGTCACCGCGCTACGTGACCAGGGTGTGCCGGTCGACGACCTGACCGGCGTGATCCGCCTGATCGACGACGGCGACCGCCATGCCACGGCGCTCGCCCGGCAGGCCGGCCGGGCCATCGGCGAGATCCTGGCCGTCGTGGTCAACTTCTTCAACCCGCAGGTGGTGGCCATCGGCGGCCGGCTCGCCGACTGCGAACCCCTGCTCGCCAGCATGCGGGCCACCCTCTACGAGCGGTGCCTGCCGCTGGCCACCCAGACCCTGCTCATCGAGCGGGTCGACAGCGGCCAGGACATCGGCATCACCGGTGCCGCCCACCTGGTGATCGACCATGTCGTAGCGGCCAGCTGACCTCGCCACCGCGATCGTGGCGCGCATGACCGATACGAGATCGCTGATACCGCGGTGTCCGGGCGGACTTGATACCCCGGTATCGCTGATCCCGTGTCGATCACGCAGGCGCAGCCGGGTGCCTTACTCCGGGACGCGGCGGTAGGCGCCGTCGCTGGCTGAGGTGGCCATCGAGGCGTACGCGCGCAGCGCCGCCGACACCGGGCGCTGCCGGTCGGTCGGGGTGTACGGCTTGTCGCGCTTCTCCTCGGCCACCCGACGCGCCTCCAACTCGTCGGACGGCACGTTCAGCTCGATGGTGCGGCCGGGGATGTCGATGACGACCTCGTCCCCGTCGCGGACCAGGGCGATCAGCCCACCGGAGGCCGCCTCGGGGGAGACGTGCCCGATGGAGAGCCCGGAGGTGCCGCCGGAGAAGCGGCCGTCGGTGAGCAGCGCACAGGAGCGGCCCAGCCCACGTCCCTTGAGGAACGAGGTGGGGTAGAGCATCTCCTGC
Source organism: Micromonospora sp. LH3U1 (assembly GCF_028475105.1). NCBI lineage: Bacteria > Bacillati > Actinomycetota > Actinomycetes > Micromonosporales > Micromonosporaceae > Micromonospora > Micromonospora sp. LH3U1. The sequence goes on from NZ_CP116936.1 coordinate 1,394,556, forward strand.
ATGCCGGGGCCGCCCTTGGGTCCCTCATACCGGATCACCACCACGTCCCCGGCGACCACCTGCTTGGCGAGGATCGCGGTCACCGCGTCGTCCTGCGACTCGTAGACCTTCGCCGGCCCACGGAAGGTCAGGCAGTCGTCGGGCACGCCGGCGGTCTTCACCACGCTGCCCTCGGGTGCCAGGTTGCCGTGCAGGATGGCCAGCCCACCGTCGGCGGAGTAGGCGTGCTCGCGGTCCCGGATACAGCCGCCCGCCGCGTCGGTGTCCAGCGACGACCACCGGTTGGTGGTGGAGAACGGCTCGGTGGTGCGCACCCCGCCCGGGGCGGCATGGAACAGCTCGACGGCAGTCGGTGTCGGGGAGCCGCCGCGCACGTCCCAGTCGGTCAGCCACTGCGCCAGCGAGGGGGAGTGCACGGCGTGCACGTCCCGGTTGAGCTGCCCGCCCCGGTCCAGTTCGCCGAGGATCGCCGGGATTCCGCCGGCGCGGTGCACGTCCTCCATGTGGTAGTTCGGCGAGTTCGGAGCGACCTTGGCCAGGCACGGCACCCGCCGGGAGATCGCGTCGATGTCGGCGACGCCGAAGTCCATCTCCGCCTCACGCGCTGCGGCGAGCAGGTGCAGCACCGTGTTGGTGGAGCCGCCCATCGCCACGTCCAGGGCGACCGCGTTCTCGAAGGCGGCCTTGGAGGCGACCGTGCGGGGCAGCACCGAGTCGTCGTCGCCGTCGTACCACCGCTTGGAGATCTCCACGACGGTGCGGCCGGCCTCGACGAAGAGGGACCGGCGCGCGGCGTGGGTGGCCAGCGTCGAACCGTTGCCGGGCAGCGCCAGCCCGATCGCCTCGGTGAGGCAGTTCATCGAGTTGGCGGTGAACATCCCGGAGCACGAGCCGCAGGTCGGGCAGGCGGAGCGTTCGATCTCACCGAGCTGCTCGTCGGTGACCGCCTCGTTCGAGGAGGCGATCATCGCGTCGATCAGGTCGATCTTGCTGTGCACGACGCCCTCGATCGCCATCGTCTTGCCGGCCTCCATGGGACCACCGGAGACGAAGACGGTCGGGATGTTGAGCCGCAACGCGGCCAGCAACATCCCAGGGGTGATCTTGTCGCAGTTGGAGATGCAGACCAGGGCGTCCGCGCAGTGCGCGTTGACCATGTACTCCACCGCGTCGGCGATCAACTCCCGGCTGGGCAGCGAGTAGAGCATGCCGCCGTGGCCCATCGCGATGCCGTCGTCGACAGCGATGGTGTTGAACTCCCGACCCACCCCGCCGGCCTCCGCGACCGCGTCGGCCACCAGGCCACCCATGTCCTTGAGGTGTACGTGACCGGGCACGAACTGGGTGAAACTGTTGGCGATGGCGACGATCGGCTTACCGAAATCGTCGTCGGTCATCCCGGTGGCCCGCCAGAGGGCCCGGGCGCCGGCCATCGTCCGACCGTGTGTGGAGGTCCTCGACCGCAGCTCAGGCATGCGTACCAGCATGACACCGCCGCCGCGCCAACCCTCCCGGGTGTACGCCGTGTCCCAACAGATGCACACCCAGCCCCCCACGGCGAGCGCGCATCCGGCACTCTTGGAGCGTGCATCTCCCCCCGGGCATGGTCGCTGTCGCGGCGCTCAGCGGGCTCGTCGCCGTGGTGGCCGTCGTGCTGCTGACCGTGGTCGCCCGACGGCGCACGGGGCCGCGCCGACCGGCGCACCTGCTGCTCGCCGCAGCCGCCGGGGTCGCTCTGCTCAGCCTGCTGGGAGGGGTGGTCGCCGCACTCGGCGCGCACGACCACTGGGCCCACGAGCAGGGGCAGCGGACGAGTTGGGCGACCGTGGTGGCGATCGGCACGGCGGTGAGCGGGCTGGCCTTCGCCGCCGGTCTGCTCCGGCTGCCCGGGGTGGCCGCCACGGCGGCGGGGACGGCCCGGCTCGCCCTGGACGGGTTGGTCATGGCGGCCGCGCTGTGGTTCGTCGGCTGGGTGCTCTTCTCCGAACCCACCCGGCTGCTCGGTGCCGCGACCCCGGTGGCCTGCCCGGCGATCCTGCTCGCCACGGTGAGCGCCGCTCTCGGTGCCGGGCTCGCCGTGATCGTCGTCTTCCGGGCCGCCGCTCCACGTCGACGGCTCGCCGCGCTGGGCGCCGGCATCAGTGCGGTGACCTGCGGCGGCCTGGGTCTCAGCGCCGGGCTCTGCCAGGCCGGGCCGACCATGGCGCTGACCGGTGCGACAGTGCTCGCCGCCGGCCTGCTGACCGTGGCGCTCGCGGTACACCGGGCCGACCGGCCCGGCCAGGTCGAGCTGGACCTGATCGGTCGCGACGGCGAGTACGCGATCGCCCCGATGCTGGCGATGGCCGCCTCGGCGATGTACCACCTCGTCCAGGACGGCCGGTTCACGGCGGCGGGCATCGTGGCCGGCAGCGTGGAGGGCTTCGCCCTGGTGGCACGGCAATACCTCACCCTCCGCGACGTCCGGGGGTACGCGGACCGCCTGGCCGAGCGGGAGGCGCACTTCCGCGAGCTGGCGCACACCGATCCGCTGACGTCGCTGGCCAACCGGCGCGGGCTGCTCCGCACGCTTCATCAGAGCGCCGCGGCGCGCACCCCGTGTGTGCTGCTCGGTCTCGACCTGGACGGCTTCAAGCACGTCAACGACATGCGTGGCCACGACGTGGGCGACGCCGTGCTGGCCGAGGTGGGCCGACGGCTGCGGGGCAACCTACGCCCCGGCGACGTGGCGGCCCGGCTGGGCGGCGACGAGTTCGCCGTACTCATGCAGGGCCGGCCGGTCGAGGCGGACCGCGTCGCCGAACGGTTGCTCGGGGTGCTCAACCGACCGTACGACCAGCAGGAGGGCCCGGTCTTTCTGTCGGTGAGCATCGGGGTGGCCGGGTGGGCCGGCGAGCCGGACGTGGAGCTGCTGCTGCGCCACGCCGACCTGGCCCTGCGCTACGCCAAGCAGCGCGGCAAGAACCGGATCGAGCGGTACGACGCCGCGTACGACCAGCTGTTGCGTCGGCGTACGACGGTGGAGCACGAGCTGCGCGGTGCCATCGACCGCGACGAGCTGCGGTTGGCGTTCCAGCCGGTGGCGTCGCTGCCGTCGGTGCGGCCGGTGGGCGCCGAGGCCCTGCTCCGCTGGCACCACCCCGAGCTGGGCAACGTCCGTCCGGACGAGTTCATCCCGCTCGCCGAGGAGTGCGGCATGATCGCCTCGCTCGGTGCCTGGGTGCTGCATCAGGCCTGCTACCAGCTCTCCCGTTGGCTGGCGGACGGGCACGACGTGTGGGTGTCGGTCAACGTCTCACCGCGCGAGCTGCACGCCCCGGAGTACGTGGTCCAGGTGGCCGAGGCGCTGCGCGCCCACCACGTGCCGCCGCAGCGGCTGGTGCTGGAGGTCACCGAGCACGCGGTCGCCACCGACCTGGACGAGCTGATCCGACGGCTGACCGCCCTGCGGTTGACCGGTGTCCGGATCGCGCTGGACGACTTCGGGGCCGGCTATTCGTCGCTGGGGCAGTTGCGCCGGCTGCCAATCGACATTCTGAAGATCGACCACAGCCTGGTGGCCGAGCACGAGCCGGTCCACCCGGTCGGTCAGGACGGCCCGGCGTTCGCGCCGATGGTCGACATCGTGATGCGACTGGGCCACCAACTGGGGCTTGAGGTGATCGCCGAGGGGGTGACCAACCCGACCGAGCTGGCCGCGGTGGTGGCCGCCGGCTGCCGGTTCGGCCAGGGCGCGCTCTTCGGCTGGGGGGTGCCCGCCGAGCACCTGGAGGCGATGTTGGAGGCGGCCACCTCACCAGGTGCGCGGCCTGCTCCGCTGCCCACGCCGCGCCGGGTTCCGGGTGGTTCCGGGCAGCTCAACCCGCCTGCCGATGGCGCGTCGTCGGCCAACGCGCCGACCTCCGTTAACCAACATGTGGGATCAGTTGACTCATCGCGTGAGATGCGTCAGGCTTAGCCGCATGTCGTCGTACCGGTCGCTGCGAGTACTTACCTGAGCGCACTCTCCCTCGTTGAGAGTGCGCTGGCCCCGTGCATCTGCACGAGGGCCGTTTTTATTGCCATCGGAACCTGGCGAGGCGGGCCCCGCCCGTGTCGCAACGCTTGACTAGCCACCAGCCACTCCAGCCGAAGGCCAGAACCGCCATGACGAAACCCACGCCCGAGACCCTCGCCCACACCGCCCGCCGGGCCCGCGCGGCCGCCGACCCGGCCGTCGACGTCGACCCCACCGCCGCACGTGGCGCGGCCACCCCGGCCGTCCCGGCGGTACGGCCCTCCGCTCCGGCCCAGGTTTCCGGGGCCGGCTCGCTTGTGCGGTCCCTCGAGGCGCTCGGCGTCGAGGTCCTCTTCGGCATCCCGGGCGGCGCGATCCTGCCGGCGTACGACCCGCTCTACGACTCCACCGTCCGGCACATCCTGGTTCGGCACGAGCAGGGCGCGGGGCACGCGGCGACCGGGTACGCGCAGGCCACTGGCAAGGTCGGCGTCTGCATGGCCACCTCCGGCCCGGGCGCGACGAACCTCGTCACCCCGATCGCGGACGCGTACATGGACTCGGTGGCGATGGTGGCGATCACCGGGCAGGTGGCCAGCCCGTCGATCGGCACCGACGCCTTCCAGGAGGCGGACATCCAGGGCATCACCCTGCCGATCACCAAGCACAACTTCCTCGTCCAGACCGCCGAGGAGATCCCGCGGGTGCTGGCCGAGGCGTTCCACCTGGCCAGCACCGGCCGGCCCGGCCCGGTCCTGGTCGACATCCCCAAGGACGTGCTCCAGGCACCGACCACCTTCGCCTGGCCGCCCGTCCTGGACCTGCCCGGATACCGGCCGACCCTGCACCCGCACGGCAAGCAGATCCGGGAGGCCGCGCGGCTGATGGCCGGTGCCCGCCGTCCGGTGCTCTACGTGGGTGGCGGGGTGCTCAAGGCCGGGGCCACCGACGGGCTGCGCCGGTTGGCCGAGCTGACCGGCATCCCGGTCGTCACCACGCTGATGGCGCTCGGCGCGTTCCCCGACTCACACCAGCAGCACCTGGGGATGCCCGGCATGCACGGCACGGTCGCCGCCGTCTACGGCCTGCAGAAGGCGGACCTGATCGTCGCGCTGGGCGCGCGGTTCGATGACCGCGTCACCGGCAAGTTGGACTCGTTCGCCCCGGACGCGACAGTGGTGCACGCCGACATCGACCCCGCCGAGATCGGCAAGAACCGGCACGTCGACGTGCCGATCGTCGGAGACGCCAAGCACGTCATCGACGAGCTGCTCGCCGCGGTGACCGTCGAACGGTCGGCGGGGCGCACCACCGACCTGGGTGACTGGTGGACCCAGCTGGACGACCTGCGCAACCGTTACCCGCTGGGCTACGACGAGCCGGCCGACGGCACGCTCTCCCCGCAGTACGTGATCAAGCGCCTGGGCGAGATCGTCGGCCCCGACGCGATCTTCGTGGCCGGGGTGGGCCAGCACCAGATGTGGGCGTCCCAGTTCATCTCCTACGAGAAGCCGAACACCTGGTTGAACTCCGGCGGCCTCGGCACGATGGGCTACGCGGTGCCGGCGGCGATGGGCGCCAAGGTCGGCAAGCCGGACACGGTGGTCTGGGCGGTGGACGGTGACGGCTGCTTCCAGATGACCAACCAGGAGTTGGCCACCTGCGCGTTGGAGGGCATCCCGGTCAAGATCGCCGTGATCAACAACGGCAACCTCGGCATGGTCCGGCAGTGGCAGACACTGTTCTACAACGAGCGCTACTCCAACACCGAGCTCGGCACCCACAAGCACCGCATTCCCGACTTCGTCAAGCTGGCCGAAGCGCTGGGCTGCGTCGGGCTGCGCTGCGAGAACGCCGCCGACGTGGACAAGACCATCGCCGCCGCCATGGAGATCAACGACGCCCCGGTGGTGATCGACTTTGTGGTCGGCAAGGACGCGATGGTCTGGCCGATGGTCGCCGCCGGCACCAGCAACGACGAGATCATGTTCGCCCGTGGCGTCCGCCCGGCCTTCGACGAGGATGACATCTGATGACAATGCACACTTTGTCGGTGCTGGTGGAGAACAAGCCCGGCGTACTCGCCCGGGTTTCGGGCCTGTTCTCCCGGCGCGGGTTCAACATTGACAGCCTCGCCGTGGGCGAGACCGAGAACCCGGACGTCTCCCGGATCACCATCGTGGTCAACGCGGAGTCGTCCCCGTTGGAGCAGGTCACCAAGCAGCTCAACAAGCTGGTCAACGTGCTCAAGATCGTTGAACTGGATCCGCAGGTCTCGGTTGCCCGGGAGTTGCTGCTGGTGAAGGTTCGCGCCGACCGGTCCGCGCGGTCGCAGGTGCTGGAGACCGTCAACCTGTTCCGCGCCCGGGTGGTCGACGTCGCACCGGACACGCTGACCATCGAGGCCACCGGCACCCCGGACAAGCTCGACGCGCTCCTGCGCGACCTCGAGTCCTTCGGCATCAAGGAAATGGTCCAGTCCGGGCTGGTGGCGATCGGGCGCGGCTCGCGTTCGATCACCGCCGGTCCCGCGCTGCGGGCCGCCTGACCCGCCGCCGGTCGGCCCCAGCGGGCCGTCCCGGAATCCATCCGCACAGACCACGACGGGCCGCCCCGGCCGTCGTACGAAAGGGAAGTTCTCATGAGCGTTGAGGTGTTCTACGACGACGATGCCGACCTCGGCCTGATCCAGGCCAAGAAGGTCGCGGTGATCGGCTACGGCAGCCAGGGCCACGCCCACGCGCTGTCGCTGCGTGACTCCGGCGTCGACGTGGTGATCGGCCTGCCGGAGGGCTCGAAGAGCCGTTCCAAGGCCGAGGAGCAGGGCCTGCGGGTGGTCACGCCGGCACAGGCCGCCGCCGAGGCCGATGTGATCATGGTGCTCGCGCCGGACACCGCCCAGCGCGCCCTCTACACGGAGTCGATCGCGCCGCACCTCGCCCCCGGCAAGGCGATCTTCTTCGGCCACGGCTTCAACATCCGGTACGGCCTGATCAAGCCGCCGGCCGAGGTGGACGTGGCGATGGTCGCGCCCAAGGGCCCCGGCCACCTGGTCCGCCGCCAGTACGCCGACGGCAAGGGCGTGCCCTGTCTCGTCGCCGTCGAGCAGGACGCCAGCGGCAACGCGCTCGCGCTCGCCCTCGCGTACGCCAAGGGGATCGGTGGCACCCGGGCCGGCGTGATCAAGACCACCTTCACCGAGGAGACCGAGACCGACCTCTTCGGCGAGCAGGCGGTGCTCTGCGGCGGCGCCTCGGCGCTGGTGCAGACCGGTTTCGAGGTGCTCACCGAGGCGGGCTACGCCCCGGAGGTCGCCTACTTCGAGTGCCTGCACGAGCTGAAGCTGATCGTCGACCTCATGTACGAGGGCGGCATCGCGAAGATGCGCTACAGCATCTCCGACACCGCCGAGTACGGCGACCTCTCCCGTGGCTCGCGCATCATCGACTCCCGGGTAAAGGACGAGATGCGCAAGATCCTGGGCGAGATCCAGTCCGGCGAGTTCGCCCGCGAGTGGGTCGCCGAGGACGAGGCCGGCCGGCCCAACTTCACCAAGTGGCAGGCCGAGGGTGCGGCGCACCCGATCGAGGAGACCGGCAAGAAGCTGCGCGGCATGATGAGCTGGGTCGACCGCCCGATCACCGAGACCGCCTGACCGCCCGGCCCAACCGGACGACATTTCCCGACGGTCCGGGCCGGTGCTCTCCCAAGCGCCGCGCCCGGGCCGTCCGGCATGCCACCTGTCGAGGCGCCGCCCGCCCGCAGGCCGGGCTGAACGGGCAAGATCCGCACAACAGCAGGAATGTTGGCCCCTCAGGCTCCCCTGAGGCAGCACTTTCCCTGCTGTTGCGCGGATCTTGGCACGGCGGGCAGGCGCGAGCGCGCCCACGGCCGGTGCGCGCGAGCGCGCGGGCACGACATCGACGTCTTGGCGCAGCGACCGTATCGGTCAGGTGAACGGCCGATGTCCGCCGTCCGACCCCGCGTGTGAGGGCCCTCACCCCGCAGACCGGAACACGTCGACCAACGAGGCCCCTACGATCGCGGGTAGGTGCGCAGCCGGCACCTGACGGCCACGGCACGGATCAGCGCGGGGCGCAGTGCGGCACCCCGTCGGCCGGGCCGATCGCATACACGACCTCTACGAGGACCGATGACTCCTGTCGTACTGATCGCCGAAGAACTCGCCCCCGCCGCCATCGAGGTGCTCGCCCACGACTTCGACGTCCGCCACGTCGACGGCACCGACCGTCCGGCTCTGCTCTCGGCGCTCTCCGAGGCTGACGCCGTCATCGTGCGTAGCGCGACCCAGATCGACGCCGAGGCGGTCGCCGCCGCGCCGCGACTCAAGGTTGTCGCTCGGGCCGGCGTCGGGCTGGACAACGTCGAGGTGCCGGCCGCCACCGCGCGGGGCGTGATGGTCGTCAACGCGCCCACCTCCAACATCGTCTCCGCCGCCGAGCAGGCCGTCGCGCTGCTGCTCGCTGTTGCCCGCAACACCGCGAGCGCCAGTTCCGCGCTCAAGGCGGGGGAGTGGAAGCGGTCGAAGTACACCGGCGTCGAGGTGCAGGGCAAGACCGTCGGCGTGGTCGGGCTCGGTCGTATCGGGGTGCTCTTCGCGCAGCGCATCGCCGCGTTCGGCACCCGGCTGATCGCGTACGACCCGTACATCCAGCCGGCTCGTGCGGCGCAGCTCGGCGTCCGCCTGGTCGGGCTGGAGGAGCTGCTGCGGGAGAGCGACTTCATCTCCATCCACCTGCCCAAGACGCCGGAGACGGTGGGCCTGATCGGTGAGAAGGAGCTGGCGATCGTCAAGCCCGGCGTTCGCATCGTCAACGCCGCCCGTGGTGGGCTGGTCGACGAGCAGGCGCTCGCGAACGCGATCGCCGAGGGTCGGGTCGCCGGCGCCGGTGTCGACGTCTACAGCAAGGAGCCGTGCACCTCGTCCCCGCTGTTCGCCTTCGACAACGTGGTGGCCACCCCGCACCTGGGTGCCTCCACCCACGAGGCGCAGGACAAGGCCGGTCTCGCCGTGGCCAAGAGCGTCAAGCTGGCGTTGCAGGGCGAGTTCGTCCCGGACGCGGTCAACGTGCAGGCCGGCGGTGTGGTCGCCGAGGACGTCCGGCCGCTGCTGCCGCTGGCGGAGAAGCTCGGCCGGGCGTTCACCGCGGTCGCCGGTGGGATTGCCGCCAGCGTCACGGTCGAGGTACGCGGCGAGATCGTCAGCCACGACGTGTCGGTGCTCAAGCTCGCCGCCACCAAGGGCCTGTTCAGCTCGGTGGTCGAGGAGCAGGTCACCTACGTCAACGCCCCGCACCTGGCCGCCGAGCGTGGCGTCGAGGTCACCCTGGCCACCGTGGCCGAGACGGCCGAGCAGCCCACCCTGGTGACGGTACGCGGAGCGCTGCCGGACGGCCGCACGGTCAGTGTCTCCGGCACGGTGACCCACTCCGGCACTCGGGACGTCCTGAAGCTGACCGAGGTGGACGGCTTCGATGTGGAGATCGGCGCTGAGGGCATCCTGCTCTTCCTGCGCTACGCCGACCGGCCCGGCGTCGTCGGCACGGTTGGCACCCTGCTCGGCGAATCGGGCATCAACATCGCCGCCATGCAGGTGGCTCGGCGTGAGGCGGGCGGCGAGACGCTGATGACGCTCACCGTCGACCAGGCGCTCGGCGCCGACCTGCTCACCTCGGCCGCCGACTCGATCGGCGCCACGGCGGCCAGCGCCGCGGACCTGCGCGACGAGTAGTAGACGAGAAGCACCGTGGGGGGCCTGGCGATTCGCCGGGCCCCTCGTCATTTCCCGCCCGTGCCGCCGGTCAGGTCAGCCGGGCAGTCGGGCCGGGGGTGGGTAGACCGAGCCGTCCTGCGGGTCGAAGAGCATCAGCCCGTGCTCGCCGGCCAGTCGCTCGATGTCCAGCAGCACCTGATCCGCGCAGGTCGGGTGCAGGTTCAGCTCGACATGGTCGTGGGCGGCGTGCAGTGGCGCCACCGCCCACGGGCTGTCCCGGCCGGGGTGACGGTCCGGATAGGAGGCGGTGATCGCCCGGTAGAAGCTGACCACCCTCGGGTCCGGGTAACGGTCCACGTGTCGCCCCTGCCGGCAACCGTTGACTGCTGTCCGCACGTCCTCGGGCGTCGCCCCGTCTTCCAGGGCCCACACGCTCAGATCGAAACTCACGGCGGATAGCGTGCCATCCGCCGTTCACCATGTCGAAACTGCCTCACCGCCGGTTCCCGCACTCTCCGGTGACGACGGTCCGCTGTGGAGACTCTTGCGTAGAGTTGCGTCGATTCGCTAGCGTACGCACTGCGGTCACTGGCCGAGTTCGAGGCGCCGGCCCGTCTTCGGGTGGCGCGGTCGACGTCCGGCCCGACCGGTCCGCACCCCTCGGTTGTGCGAGCCACGCGCACTCGTCGCTGACCGGCCCCCACGGTCGTTGCCGAGATTGTGGGGGCCGATCGCATGCCCGACCGAGGTGCGAATCGCCCTGGGGAGACGGGCTCGGTGCGTTGACGTTCCGCTCAGCGCCGGTGTGCGAAGAGCGCGCGATAGTCGGAGTTGCCACGGAACCACGCCAGACCGGTGGGGCCGGCGGCGTAGAGCGCGGTGGCGTAACCGTCCGCGATCGTGAGGTCGGGGCCCACGACGGTGGCGGCGACGAGGTGGTCGGCCGGCTCGCCGGTGTGCGGGTCCACCACGTGCCCCTGCCGCCCGGTCACCCCGGAGGTGCCGACCGCGCCAGCGGTCATCTCCAGCACCAGCGGCGCGCGCTCCGGTGCGGTCGGGTGGTGCACCGCGACCCGCCAGGGCCCACCGTGCGGCGCGTGGCCCCGGACGACGAGGTCGGCGCCGGTGAGTACGGCGTAGTCGTGGATGCCGGCGGCACGAAGCCTCTCGGCGGCGCGTTCCACCGCCCAGCCGCCGAGTAGACCGCCCGGGTCGAAGCCGCCGGGCACCGCCCAGGCGTCGAACCACCCGTCGGTGGCGGCGCGCATGGCCGAGCAGCGGTCCACGAGGTCGGCGAGCGGCGGGTACGAATCGGGGCTGATCTCGCCTCGGCGCAGCCGGGAGACGAGGCTCTCGGGCCGGTTGGGGCTGTAGGTGAGGTCGATGGCGCGCAGTTCCGCGACGCTGTCCCGCAGTGCCTCGCCCACGCCCCGGCGCCCGAGCCACTCGGGGGCGTTGAGGAGGAGGGTGTACTCGGCGGTCGCGGTGCGTACGGTGTGCTGCACCGCGATCCGGCCCTCGGTGGCGGTGGCCGGGTCGATTCGGTGCCTGCGGCTGCCGAGTCGGAGGTCCGGCCGGCGGTTGCGAAACGCGGACGGGTCCGGCCAGCGGGTCCGCGGCTGCTCGTCGATGCGCATGGCATCTGCCCCCTCGCATGTGGCGCCGCGTCGTCGCGACCCCGATCAGCGGGCCCCCTGACCCACTGACCACCACGGTATGCAGCGGAGATGATCGCCCCATGAGTCTCAGCTGAGAGGGTGCTGTGCATCCGCCAGTCCCAAATACTGGAAGCCGCGTACCGGGAGGCGGGACGGGGACGTACCGTTGCCCGGACGGAACCGTTGAACAGAGGAGTGCGGTCGTGGCGCGGATCGCGGTGGTGGCCGGGGACGGCATCGGACCCGAGGTGGTCGCGCAGGCCCGCAAGGTCCTCGACGCGGTGCTACCCGACGTGCAGGCCACCGAGTACGACCTCGGTGCCGCCCGCTGGCACCGTACCGGAGAGGTGCTGCCCGACTCGGTGCTGGCCGAGCTGGCCGGGCACGACGCGATCCTGCTCGGCGCGGTCGGTGACCCGACGGTTCCGCCGGGTGTGCTCGAGCGGGGGCTGCTGCTCAAGCTGCGGTTCGCCTTCGACCAGTACGTCAACCTGCGCCCGTCCCGGCTCTGGCCCGGGGTCGCCGGCCCGCTGGGCAACGTGAAGCCGGGCGAGGTCGACCTCGTGGTGGTGCGCGAGGGCACCGAAGGTCTCTACGCCGGGGCCGGCGGCTCGCTGCACCGGGACACCCCCGCCGAAGTCGCCACCGAGGAGAGCCTGAACACCCGGCACGGCGTGGAGCGGGTGATCCGCGACGCGTTCGCCCGCGCCGGCCGCCGGGAACGGCGCAAGGTCACCCTGGTGCACAAGACCAACGTGCTCACCCACGCCGGCTCGCTCTGGGCGCGTACCTTCGACGCGGTCGCCGCCGAGCACCCGGACATCGCCACCGAGTACCAGCACGTCGACGCGGCGGCCATGTTCCTGGTCACCCAGCCGCAGCGCTACGACGTGGTGGTCACCGACAACCTCTTCGGCGACATCCTCACCGACATCGCCGCCGCCGTCACCGGCGGGATCGGGTTGGCAGCCAGTGGTTGCATCAACCCCGAGGGCGCGTACCCGTCGATGTTCGAGCCGGTGCACGGCTCGGCGCCGGACATTGCCGGGCAGGGCATCGCCGACCCGGTCGCTGCGGTGCTCTCCGCGGCGCTGCTGCTGGAGCAACTCGGCCACGCCGAGTCCGCGGCCCGGGTCAACGCGGCAGTCGCCGCCGAACTGGCCAGCCGGACTCCAGGCGTAACGCTGCGTACCGAAGAGGTCGGCGACCGGCTCGCCGCCCACGCCGTAGCCTGACCGCCCCGGCCCGACCGGCGCCTGGTCCCGCGTCGGCCTGACCTGGCAATTCGTCGCGGCCGCCCGGCGTTACCCGCTGAACGACCGTTCGGGGTAAGTTTCTGGGCACAGCCATGTCGGTGTGCGGTCCCGCATGCCGTTGTCCCGCAGGGAGGTCAGCGCGATGAGCGGTGGTGACAAGCTCGACTTCGAGATCCGTCCGAATCCCGCGCCGGTATCCGCCGCCGATCGGGCCGCCCTGCTGGCCAACCCCGGGTTCGGCCGCGTCTTCACCGACCACATGATCACCGTCCGCTACGCCGACGGCAAGGGTTGGTACGACGCCCGGGTGGAGGCGCGCGGCCCGATCCCGATGGACCCGGCCAGCGCGGTGCTGCACTACGCGCAGGAGATCTTCGAAGGGCTGAAGGCATACCGGACGGCCGACGGTGGCGTGACGATGTTCCGGCCGGACGCCAACGCCGCCCGCTTCGCCGCATCGGCGCAGCGGATGGCGATGCCGGTGCTGCCGCCCGAGGTGTTCGTCGACTCGCTGCACAAGCTCATCGAGATCGACAGGGAGTGGATTCCCACCGGCGAGGACGGCAGCCTCTACCTACGGCCGTTCATGTTCGCCAGTGAGGTCTTCCTCGGCGTCCGCCCGGCCAACGAATACCTCTACATGGTGATCGCCTCACCGGTCGGGGCGTACTTCACCGGTGGGGTCAAGCCCGTCACCGTCTGGGTCTCTCCGGACTACACCCGGGCCGCGCCCGGCGGCACCGGCGCGGCCAAGTGCGGCGGCAACTACGCCGCGTCGCTGGCGGCCCAGGCGGAGGCCATCGAGGCCGGCTGCGACCAGGTCGTCTTCCTGGACGCGGTGGAGCGCCGGTTCGTCGACGAACTGGGCGGCATGAACGTCTTCTTCGTCTACGACGACGACACGGTGGTCACCCCGCCGCTGACCGGCACGATCCTGCCGGGCATCACCCGCGACGCCATCCTCACGCTGGCCGGGGCCGCCGGGCACCAGGTCGAGGAACGGCCGGTCACCTTCGCCGACTGGCAGGCCGACGCTGCCAGCGGTCGCCTGCGCGAGGTGTTCGCCTGCGGCACCGCCGCGGTGGTCACCCCGATCGGCGGCGTCAAGTTCCCCGACGGCGAGTTCCTCATCGGTGGCGGCGAGCCCGGCCGGGTCACCATGGCACTGCGCCAGCAGTTGGTCGACATCCAACGCGGCAAAACCCCCGACACCCAAAACTGGGTACAACGAGTCCTCTAACCCCCGCCCCCGCCCTCCCCGCCCCCGCCCCCGCCCCCGCCCCCGCCGTCGATCTAGGGCATATCGTCGTGGATGGAGATCCACTGACAGCGCTTTGCCCTAGATCGACGAGGTTAGGGACGGGGGAGGGGGAGGGGGACGGGGAGGGGCGAGGGCTAGGGGAGGGGCTTGTGGAGCAGGTGGTTGCGGAGTGCGGCTAGCTGCTCGTCGGTTACTCCCGCGTGGCGTAGGTACGCCTCGATCGAGCCGTGCCCTTCGCGCAACTCGTCCAGGAAGATCTGCATCGCCTCGGCGGGTGAGGCCAGGAACGGTGCCGGCAGCTGCGCGCCGTCCGGGTCGATGGCCGCCAGCCAGGCACTGAACCGCGCCGACGCCTCGCTGCTCAGCGCGTAGTCCGCGACGATGTCCGCGTCGTCGACGCCGAGCACGGCGAGGGTCAGCGCGCAGACGATGCCGGTGCGGTCCTTGCCGGCGACGCAGTGCACCACCACCGGGGCGTTGGCGGAGTCGGCGATCAGCCCGACCGCCTCGGCCAGCCCGGCGGTGCCGGTCTGTGCCAGGTCGGCGTAACGGTCCGCGAGGTATCGGGCCAGGCTGGCGCCCTCCTCGTGCGGCGTACCCGACCAGTCGTCGTGCTCCGGGTGGATGTGCCGGTAGGTCAGCCCCTGGTACGCCGGCACCCGACCGTCCCGCTCCACCTCGGTGGGGCGGCGCAGGTCGATGACGGTGCGGATCCCGATTGCGGCGAACGCATCCCGGTCCTGCTCGGTGAGGCGGTGCAGCGAGTCGGAGCGGTAGAGCCGGCCATGGCGTACGGAACGGTCGCCGTGACCGAGGTAGCCACCGACGTCGCGGAAGTTGAAGGTGGCGGGCAGCGAGATCTGGCGGTTGTCGTCGATGGCGTCCACGCTGACACGGTAACGGCCGGCGGGGCCACGCCCCACCGGCCGTCGGGCCGAACAGTTACCGTGCCGTGCCGGGTGGGAGCGCGCCGTACGTCTCGTCGTAGTAGCCGCCCAGCTGATCCCGGTAGCTCGGGTCGCTGTGGCTGGTCTCGTCGTACTCGGGGGCGGCCTTGATCTGGTCCCGGGTCCGGTCGACGGAAACGGTGCGCTGGTCGTGGTCGACAAGGTTGACGGTGCCGGCCGGCAGCATCACCTTCTTGCCGAAGATCCACGGGCCGGTGTCCACGACCAGGTAGCTGCCGTCCACCTCGTGGCTGGCGCTGTCGATCTTGCCGATTCCACCGTCGGTGGCCTCGACCTTGTAGCCGACCAGGTCAGCGTCGGCCACCCCGGCGTGGTCCCGGTAGCGCCAGGGGTCGAAGATCCCGGCGGGCGCACCGCCGGGCACGGTGCCCTGGTCGCCGCCGCGCAGCGGGTCCGGCCCGGCGTGAGTGGCGTGCGGATCGATCCTGTCCATGCCGTTCACTCCTGACTGTCGCCGATCGTCTCGGCGTCGGTGGGTGCGTCCCCGCAGGAGCTACCCGGCCGTCGGGGCCCGGAAACGGCGAGAGCCTGAGGCCGCGGTACGGCGAGAGGCCGCGGTGCGGCGAGAGCTTCAGGCTGCGGTACGGCGACGGGCCGACGCCGCGAGCTGCGGCATCGGCCCGTCGGGGCGTACGTACGTGCTCAGGCCAGTGCGGCCTCGGCGTCCAGGGTGACCGCCGCGGCGTGCACCACGGCGGAGATCCGCAGGGCCTCGTGCATCTGCTCCCGGGTGAAGCCGCTGCCGCGCAGCGCCTTCTCGTGCGAATCCAGGCACACACCGCAGCCGGTGATCGCCGACACGGCGAGGCACCAGAGTTCGAAGTCGCCCTTGTCCACACCGGGCCTCGCGATGATCTGCATCCGCAGTCGGGCCGGCATCGAGGCGTACTGGTCGTCGCCGATGAGGTGCTTGGCCCGGTAGTAGATGTTGTTCATCGCCATGATCGCCGCGGCGCCCTTGGCCGCCTCGACACCCTCCGGCCCGAGGTGCCCGAGCGCCTCGGCCGCGATCTCCCGCAGCACCACCGGGTTGCGGGCGGTCACCGCACAGGCCAGCGCGGTGCCCCAGGTCTGCACCGGAGTCAGCATCGAGGTGCCGACCGTGGAGCCCAGGTTGAGCTTGATGTCCTTGGCGTACTCGGGCAGGGCCGCCTTGATCGCGTCAAGACCCATGGTCAGACCCCGGCTGAGGCGAGGAGCGCGTTGGCGTCGAGGGTCTCGCCGCCCTTGTTCCAGTTGCACGGGCAGAGCTCGTCGGTCTGCAGCGCGTCGAGCACCCGCAGCACCTCGGCGACGTTGCGGCCGACCGAGCCGGCGGTGACCATGGCGAACTGGATCTCGTTGTTCGGGTCGACGATGAAGGTCGCGCGCTGGGCCACGCCGTCTTCGCCGAGCACGCCGCACGCGGCGGACAGCTCACGCTTGATGTCGCTGAGCATAGGGAACGGCAGCTCCCGAAGGTCCGGGTGATCCTTGCGCCACGCGTAGTGGACGAACTCGTTGTCCACAGACGCCCCGAGGACCTGTGCATCCCGGTCGGCGAACTCGCCGTTGAGCCGACCGAACTCGGCGATCTCCGTCGGGCAGATGAAGGTGAAGTCCTTCGGCCAGAAGAAAACCACCCGCCACTTGCCCTCGTGGGACTTGTGGTTGATCGTCTCGAACGCCTTGTTGGCGTCCAGCGATACGCAGGCGGTGAGTTCGTACTCAGGGAAGCGGTCACCGACAGTGAGCACAGGTCCTCCTTCTAGGCGGCACGGTGGCCGTAACTAGATCCGTTCCAGATGCTTCCGCACTGCTGTTTTCGCCGGTAGGCGGCCTGATGGTGTGTGAACCCGATCACGAGGGACGGGACCTGACCGAAGCTGGACGACGGCCGGGCTGAAAACACCCTCCGTTACCGTCCCGCTATGTGGATTGGTCCTCCCAAATTCCGGTGAAGGGTGGAAGAGTGGCGATCGTGACCAGCACCGTCCTGATTATTGCGACCTAGCGCGCCGGCCCCCTCCGCCGAGCGCGCAGACCTCCCGCATCCGCGGGAGGTCTTTTTGTTGCTCCGAGAAAGGATCCTGATGACGTTCCAGGTCTACGACACGACGTTGCGCGACGGCGCTCAGCGCGAAGGGCTCACCTACTCGGTGGTCGACAAGCTGGCGGTGGCCCGGCTGCTCGACGAGTTCGGCGTCGGCTTCATCGAGGGCGGCTGGCCGGGTGCGGTGCCCAAGGACACCGAGTTCTTCCGCCGGGCGCGAACCGAACTGGACCTGCGGCACGCCGTACTGGTCGCGTTCGGCTCCACCCGCAAGGCCGGTGTCGCGGTCGCCGACGACCCCCAGGTGCGCGCCCTGCTGGACGCGCAGACCCCGGCGGTGGCGCTGGTCGCCAAGGCCGACACCCGGCACGTCGAGCGCGCGCTGCGTACCACCGGCGCGGAGAACCTCGCGATGATCCACGACACCGTCAACCACCTCGTCCGGGAGGGCCGACGGGTCTTCGTCGACGGCGAGCACTTCTTCGACGGCTACCGGCACGACCCCGCGTACGGCGCGGCCGTTGTGCAGACCGCGTTGGCCGCCGGCGCCGAGCGGATGGTGCTCTGCGACACCAACGGCGGCATGCTGCCGTCCCAGGTGGGCGCCGTGATCGTCGATCTGACCGACAAGCTGGGGGTCGACGCCGGGCTGCTCGGCATGCACGCCCAGAACGACACCGCCTGCGCGGTGGCCAACACGATCGCCGCCGTGGAGGCGGGCGTCCGCCACGTCCAGGGCACCGCCAACGGGTACGGCGAACGCCCGGGCAACGCCGACATCTTCGCGGTCGTCGCCAACCTTCAACTCAAGCTGGGCATGCCCGTCCTACCGGAGGGCTGCCTGGCGCAGATGGTGCGGGTCTCGCACGCCATCGCCGAGATCGCCAACATCGCCCCCGACACCCACCAGGCGTACGCCGGGGCCGCCGCCTTCGCTCACAAGGCGGGGCTGCACGCGAGTGCGATCAAGGTAGACCCGTTGCTCTACAACCACGTGGACCCGTCGGTGGTGGGCAACGACATGCGGATCCTGATCACCGAGATGGCCGGCCGGGCCAGCGTCGAGCTCAAGAGTCGCGAGCTCGGTCTGGACCTGGCCGGCAGTCCGGATGCGTTGACCCGGGTCACCAAGCGGGTCAAGGAGTTGGAGGCGGGCGGCTGGTCCTTCGAGGCCGCCGACGCCTCCTTCGAGCTGCTGGTCCGCTCCGAACTGCCGGAGGGCGGCCCGGTCCGACCGTTCACTCTGGAGTCGTACCGGGTGTTGGTCGAGCACCGCGAGGACGGCGCGGTGGTCTCCGAGGCGACCGTCAAGATCCGGGTACGTGGTGAGCGGGTGATCGCCACCGCCGAGGGCAACGGCCCGGTCAACGCGCTCGACGAGGCGCTGCGGGTGGGGCTGGCCCGGCACTACCCGCAGCTGCGCGACTTCGAGCTGGCCGACTACAAGGTGCGCATCCTGGAGGGCAGCCACGGCACGGGCGCGGTGACCCGGGTGCTGCTGGAGACGGCCGATGGCACCGGCCAGGACTGGACCACAGTAGGCGTGCACCCCAACGTGGTCGAAGCCAGCTGGCACGCCCTGGTCGACGCCCTCACCTACGGCCTGGCCCCCACTCCCGTCTAACCCCCACCCCCACCCCCCCCCCACCCTCCCCAGCTCCCGCCCCGCGATCTTGCACTTTATGTCGTCGGTATAAGTCTTCTGCCCGCCATGTCGGGACAGTAAGTGCAAGATCGCGGGGCGGGAGCGGGGCAGGGGCGCGGGGCGGGGTTAGGGGGTTGGGAGGGTGAGGGTGGCCAGGACGGGGCGGTGGTCGCTGCCGGGGAGGGCGAACACTCTTACCGAGCGGACCGCGATGCGCCGGTCGACCAGTACGTGGTCGATGGTGACCGGTGGGATGAGGTCGCCGTCGTATGGACCCCAGGTGCCGGTCAAGCCCTTCCCGGTGGCGTCGGCGGCGTCGACGTAACCGGTGCGCAGCAGGGCCCGCAGAGGGCTGTGGTCGAGGGTGGCGTTGAAGTCCCCGGCGAGGATCTGCAGGCCACCGTTCGGGGTGGCCGGTGGTTGGGCGGTCAGGTCGGTACGCCAGGCGTCGACCTGGTCCAGCGCGTACGGCGCTGAGGGGTGGGCCGACTCGACCCGGACCGGAGGTGCGCCGGGGACGGCTACCGTCCCGTACGCCTGGGTGAAGCCCCAGCCGTTGAGGTTGCGCCGGACGCCGACGTCGGTGACCGGCCACCGCGAGTAGAGCCCCGAGCCGGGTGTGCCGATCTCCGCGTGCAGCTGCCGGTGCGGCAGTAGCCGGTCGAGGCCGAGCTGATCCAGGGCGGCCTGCGCGTCCGGCGTGAACTCCTGCACGGTGAGCACGTCCACCTCGTACCGCCGGACCAGCTCGACCAGCGTCCGCGCGTCGCCGGAGCCGGCGAGCAGGTTCGCGGTGAGCAGCCGCACGGGCCGCCCGGCGGTCGTCGGCTGCGGGGCGGCCAGCGCCCGGGGTACGACGGCGCCGAGCAGCGCCACCGCCGCCAGGGCCGCGACCGCCGCCGGACACCAGCGCCGCAGGGCGAGTGTGAGGGCCAGGGCCAGCATGCTGAATCCCGCGACGTACGGCGTGAAGGCGAGCGCCTGTACCAGCGGCCCGCGGTCCAGGCCGACCAGTCGGACGGTGGCCCAGAGGGCGGTTGGTGCGACTGCCAGCCAGCAGAGCGCCGTGCCGAGCCGAGCGCTCCGGTACCACCCGGGCGTGGGCGTGGAGGTGAGCGAGGACGGCCCGCCGACAATCATGGCGTGATCTTAGCGGGTCCCTCGAAACCATTTCATGAATGGTGATGCGCTCACATTTCACAATTATCTGACGGTTGATTGACAGCTCGGCAAAGCGAGATCACCTATTGACTCCCGGCTTTTTTCGGTGCTACGTTCCATCTGGCTCAACGACGCAACTCTGAGTAGTAATGCCAGCTCAGAGGGGATGCAGACCGTGGAGAAATCAACCTCACCGGGTGCAAGTGAGTGGGCTTTTCCCCGCCCCGCTGTCGTCGTCCGCCTATTTATGGGCAGTCATCCGTCCCGCCCCGCGGGTCGGCCGAATTCGCACGGTCACACAAGGGGGACCTGTCATGAGCACATTCTTCCGACGTAAGGTGGCGGCGGTAACGTTCGCCGTCCTGGCGCTCAGTCTCGCCGGTGGGGGCATCGCTATCGCCCAACCGTCGGCGAAGGCGCCGCAGGAGGCCGTCCAGCCGGCGGCACGCAGCACGAACTCCCAACCGCCGGTCACCGCCGAGTCGGCGCGTATGGCGAAGGCCGCGCTGAAGGCCAACTCGACGCTCGTCGCCACCACCACCACCAACATCGTCGTCGTCAACTCCAACGGCACCAAGGCACGCGGCGTCGGCACCGTCATCAAGTACGGTGTCGGCCAGTACGAGGTCCAGTTCGGTCACATCGTCACGGCTGGCGTTTTCGTGGCCACTGTCGGGCGGGCTGACGCCTGCTGCATCCCGCCGGCTGGCGAGATCTCGGTCGCACCCCGGCTCAGCACGCCCAACGCGGTCTTCGTGCAGACCCGCACCTCGGCCGGCACTCCGACCGACCTGGGCTTCCACCTGGTCGTCCACCTTTCCTGACCGAGCCGACGTCCGGCCCTCGCGCTTCGTGCGCGAGGGCCGGACCCTGTCTGCTCGCCGTCGCCGGGCACTCTGGCCGCACCTCGGCCAGCTCCGGTTTTGATCCACTCGGCTTCCTGGAAGTCGGGATGTCCCGGGCATGTGGACACCCCGGTTTCCGTGACACCGAGTCGATCAAAGTCCTCGGTCGCGGCCTGCCGGTCGTGGTCGCCCTTGGCCCGTCGTGGGACGGTTGTGCTCGCCTCGACGGGCTCGCGCCGGTCGTCACCCTTCCGCGCGGCTCATCCCCGTTCGGGCTACTCCGGGCCCGTTCGGGCCGCACAATCCGACGTTTGCTGGGCCTGTGCCAGGGAAGCAAGCACCGTGACGGACATCTCGGACACCCTGGCCAGCATGCCCAGCTCGGTCGATCCCGAGCCGACCGGCGTCGAGCTGGAACAGACCCTCTTCGAGGTCAAACGCGTGATCGTCGGGCAGGATCGCCTCGTCGAACGCCTGCTCACCGCTTTGATCGCCAACGGGCACTGCCTCCTGGAGGGTGTCCCCGGCGTGGCCAAGACCCTGGCCGCGCAGACCCTCGCCACCGTGGTCGGCGGCACCTTCTCGCGAATCCAGTTCACCCCGGACCTGGTGCCCTCCGACATCGTCGGCACCCGGATCTACCGGGCCTCGAAGGAGACCTTCGACATCGAGCTGGGTCCGATCATGGCCAACCTGGTGCTGGCTGACGAGATCAACCGTGCCCCGGCGAAGGTCCAGTCGGCGCTGCTGGAGGCGATGGCCGAACGGCAGGTCTCGATCGGCGGGCGCAGCTGGCCGGTCCCGCAGCCGTTTCTGGTGCTGGCCACCCAGAACCCGATCGAGTCCGAGGGGGTCTACCAGCTCCCGGAGGCACAGCGCGACCGGTTCCTGATGAAGGTGGTGGTCGACTACCCCAGCGACGCCGACGAACTGGCCATCCTCTACCGGATGAGCACCGACCGGCCGAGCCCGCGCCGGGTGCTCGACGCGCAGCGGCTGCGGGACCTCCAGATTCACGCCGAGAGGATCTTCGTCCACCACGCGTTGGCCGAGTACGTGGTGCGGCTGATCCTCGCCACCCGTGACCCGGGCCGGTTCGGGCTGCCGGAGATCGCCCCGCTGTTGGCGTACGGGGCCAGCCCCCGGGCGACCCTGGGCCTGGTCGCGGCCGCCCGGGCGCAGGCCCTGCTGCGCGGGCGGGAGTACGTGCTGCCCGAGGACATCCGGGATCTGGCCGTCGACGTCCTCGCCCACCGGCTGGTGCTCTCCTTCGACGCGGTGGCCGACGGGGTGTCAGCCGAGAGCGTCGTGCGACGGCTCGTCGACGCGGTGCCACCGCCCAGGCTGGCCAGCGGACACCCGCTACAGGCGCCGGATCTGGCGGCGGCATGAGACGCGTGCACGTCGCGCCGGCCGCCGCGCCCGGCGACCCCGGCCTGGCCGAGCTGGCGCCGGACCAGCGGCTGCGCCGCCTGGAACTGACCGTCACGCGCCGACTGAATGGTCTGCTGCACGGCCAGTACCGCGGCCTGCTGCCCGGACCGGGCAGTGAACCCGCCGGCAGCCGCGAGTACCGGCCGGGCGAGGACGAGGTCCGACGGATGGACTGGGCGGTGACAGCTCGCACCGCCGTGCCGCACGTCCGTCAGGTCGACGCCGACCGGGAACTGACCACCTGGCTGCTGGTCGACGGCAGCGCCAGCATGGAGTTCGGCACCGCCGAGTTGGACAAGCGGGAACTGGCGGTGGCCGCGGTCGCGGCGGTCGGCTTCCTGACCGCGGGCGTCGGCAATCGTCTGGGCGCCCAGGTGCTGCGGGCCGACGGGGTACGCCGCTTTCCGGCCCGCAGCGGGCGTACCCATCTGCTTGCTCTGCTTCGCACGCTGCTCGCCGCCCCGCGCGCGACCGCGCCCGACGGTCGACCTGGGCGCGTGCCGGCGGCCGCGCCGCCGGATCTGACGGACGGGCTCGACGCGCTGCACCGGGTCGCCAACCGGCGCGGGTTGGTCGTGGTGGTCTCCGACTACCTCGACGGCCTGCCCGACGATCCCGGCCAACCAGCGCCCTGGGAGCGGACCCTGCGTCGGCTGGCCGCCCGGCACCAGGTGCTGGCGATCGAGGTGACCGACCCGCGTGAGCTGGAGCTACCGGACGTCGGCCTGATCACGCTCGTCGACCCGGAGACCGGGCAACGCCGCGAGGTGTGCACATCGGACCGTCGGCTGCGCGAGCGGTACGCCGAGGCCGCCGCCGCCCAGCGGGATCAGGTCCACGAGGCGTTGCGCCGCAGCGGAGCCACCCACCTGGCGCTGCGCACCGACGGGGACTGGAGCGCGGACATCGTCCGGCACGTACACGCCCAACGTCGGCTGGCCGCCGCGCCGGTCGGCCAGCCACGGGGAGGTGCCGCGTGATCTGGCAGTCGCCACTGCGACTCTGGCTGCTGCTCGGCGTGCTCGTCCTGGTCGTCGCGTACCTGGTCATGCAGCGCGGACGCAGCCGGTACGCGGTCCGCTTCACCAACCTGCGGCTCCTGGACCGGGTGGCGCCGGAACGGCCCGCCTGGCGTCGACACGTACCCGCCGGGCTCTTCCTGGCCATGCTGGCGCTGCTCGTGGTCGGTTTCGCCCGCCCCAGCGCCGAGGTCCGGGTGCCCCGGGAACGTGCCACGGTGATGGTGGCGGTGGACGTCTCCACGTCGATGCTCGCCACCGACGTGGAACCGGACCGGTTGGCCGCGGCGAAGCAGGCGGCTCGGCGCTTCGTCGAGGGCCTGCCCGACGAGTTCAACGTCGGTCTCGTCGCGTTCGCCGGCAGCGCCGCCGTGCTGGTGCCGCCGGGCACCGACCGGGACGCCCTCGACGAGGGGATCGACCGGCTCGCCGAGGGGATTACCGGCGTGCAGGGCACCGCGATCGGCGAGGCCATCAACACCTCACTCGGCGCGGTCAAGAGCCTGGACAGCGAGGCCGCGAAGGAGACGCCGCCGGCCCGGATCATCCTGCTCTCCGACGGCGCCAACACCTCCGGGATGGACCCGATGGAGGCGGCGGCGGAGGCGGTGAAGGCGGAGGTGCCGGTGCACGCCATCTCCTTCGGAACACCGTCCGGGTTCGTGGACCGCGGTGGACGGCCCATCCAGGTGCCGGTCGACGGGCAGACCCTCAAGGCGGTCGCCGAGGAGACCGGCGGCATGTTCCACGAGGCCAGCACCAACGACGAGCTGCGCGCGGTCTACGACGACATCGGCAGCTCGGTCGGCTACCGCACCGAGCGGCAGGACATCTCGGCCCGGTTCATCGGCCTTGGCCTGGTGTTCGCGATGGGTGCCGCCGCCGGTTCGATGCGCTGGTTCTCCCGGCTGCCCTGACCGCCGCACACAACCGACGTCGACCGTGAGGAGTACGCATGGCAGTGCAGACCGGACTGGGCGAACCGCGCGGGCCCTGGTTCATCTCACCGGAACTCGACCCGGACGGGCGCGGGTGGTGGGACACGCCCGAGCGTGACCCGGGCGGGCGACGGCCCCGACGGCTGCTCGCCGCGCTGGCGGTGGTGGCGGTCTCCGCCGTCTCGGGCGCCGTCGCCGGTGGCGTGGTGGCCGGCCGGGACGGGGCTCCGGGCCCGGCCGCGGCGTCCGCCGCTCCGGTGCCGGCCGAGTTGGTCACCGCGGCCGCGCGGACCGTACCCGGGGTGGTGTCGGTGCTGGCCGGAGGCGGAACCGGCGGCTCCGCGACCGGCTCGGGCTTTGCCGTGGACGACCAGCAGCACCTGATCACCAACGATCACATCCTGGCCAAGGGGGGTGGCGGGCCGGTGACCGTGGAGCTGCCCGACGGCCGACGGTTCGCCGCCGAGGTGGTCGGACGGGAACCGCGCAGCGACCTGGCGGTGCTGAAGGTGCCGGCATCGGCCGGTCTCACCCCGTTGCCGATGGCCAAGCCAGGTGCGACCCGGGTCGGTGAGCCGGTGCTCGCGGTGGGCTCACCGCTCGGTCTGGCCGGGACGGTCACCGCGGGCATCGTCAGCGCGTTGGACCGCGAGGTGCGGCTGGGCAACAACCGGCACAGTGCGGTGCAGACCGACGCGTCCATCAACCCCGGCAACTCGGGTGGGCCACTGGTCAACGCCCGGGGGGAGGTGGTCGGGGTGAACACCGCCATCGCCACCATCGACGGAAACGGTTCGATCGGCATCGGATTCGCCATCCCGATCGACCAGGTGCAGCAGACCGCCGACACGATCATCGGCAAGGGTGGCTGAGCTGCTCGAACGGCCTGGCAGCGGGCAGTGACAACGCTGCCTCTGTCAGATATCCGGCCCCGCAGCATCGGGCCATGGAAATATTACGCTGGGTATGGATACTGGCGGAGGTGGAGCGTCCTCTTCTCACGGTCCTCCTGCTGGTGGGCCTGATCATCGGATGTGCAGTGGGGTCGGCGTACGCCCGGGCACGACGCGGGTGGAACGATTACCAGACCGTCAAGAAATCGGTGCCGGGCGCCCGTCGAGGCGCCTGGTCGCTGATCCGTGGGGTCACCGTGAAAGCCGGGGTGATCGCGCTGCTGCTCTTCGGCGCGGTCGCGTACGCGGCGGTCGGCTCCGACAAAGAGACCGCCGGACCGGCGCCCAGCCAGTCCCCGACGCAGAGTGAGCCCCCGCACCGATGACCCCCTCCGCGGGTGAGCCCCGCCTCAGATAGCGAGGTTCTCCGCGCGAACGGGGCCACTCCAAACCGCCGCGCCGATCTTGCAGTTTCGGTCGCCGAACTGCGTGGAATGCCCCTTACGTCGAGGCAGCAATCGCACGATCGCGGGGCTCACTTGGTAGCCCACCGCAACTGCAGGATCGGCGAGCGGGGCGGGTTGATGGACAGCCGCTCCACCTGATGAACGGCGTTGGCGTTAGCCTCGGGGCGTGGACGACGGACTGCGGGTGACCGACCGGTGGGTCGTCCCCGCCGGGGAGCTGCGGGAGCGCTTCTCCCGCTCGTCGGGGCCGGGCGGGCAGGGCGTGAACACCGCGGACTCCCGGGTTGAGCTGAGCTACGACCTGGCCAACTCGCCGGCCGTGCCCGAGTGGCTGCGGCCGCGGGCGCTGGCCAGGCTGGCCAACCGCCTGGTCGACGGGGTGCTGACGATCGCCGCCAGCGAGCACCGGGCCCAGCTGGCCAATCGGGAGGCGGCCCGCGCACGGATGACCGCACTGCTGCGGGAGGCCGCCGCGCCCCCACCTCCGGCCCGCCGAGCGACCCGCCCGTCTCGTGGGGCCAAGGAACGCCGGCTGGCCGAGAAGAAACGCCAGTCCCAGCGCAAGCGCGACCGCCGCGCCGACGACGACTAGCCCCAACGCCGTGGCGGGCGACAAAGTGCCCGTACAGGCCATACCCCCATGCCCGACGCGGGGCCAGCCTCGCGATCTTGCAGTTACTGCCTCGACATAGGGAACATTCCACGCATCTCGACGACCGAAACTGCAAGATCGGCGTGGGGTGGGGTGGGGTGGGGTGGGGTGGGGTGGGGGTGAGGGTGGGGTGGGGTGGCTTAGGCGGGGATGGCGGCGAGGAGTCGGGCGCGCAGTACAGCGGCACGGTCGGCGAACGCGCGTTGGGCCGCTGCGTACTCCGCCCGACCCTCCGGAGTCTCCACCCGCACCGGCGGATAGCCGAGTGCGGCCAGGTCGTACGGGCTGGCCCGCATGTCCAGCGTGCGGATCTCCCGGGCCAGGTCGAACGTGTCGGCCACCAGTTCCGAGGTGACCAGCGGGGACAGCTTGTACGCCCACTTGTACAGATCCATGTTGGCGTGCAGGCAGCCCGGCTGTTCGAGTGCGTGCTGCGACTCCCGAGTCGGGGTGAGCAGGTTCAACGGCCGGGCCGGCGGTGTGAAGAACCGGAACGCGTCGAAGTGGCTGCACCGTACGCCCCGCTCGTCGACGACCTCGGCGGTCTGCTCCGGGGTCAGCCGCAGCGGCCAGGCGTTGTGTCGCAGCTCCTCACGGGTCTGCCGGTAGACCATCGCCCACTCGTGCATCCCGAAGCAGCCGAAGTGCGGAGCCCGTCCACCGGTGGCCGCCAGTAGGGAGCGGATCCAGGCGATCGATTCGCCGCGGCGCGCGCGTACCGCATCGGTGTCGAGGGTGACCCCGGCGGCGGTGGCGCGGTAGTCCCGGCCGAACTCGGCCGGATCGGCGTCGCGCAGCTCGACCCGGGCCCCCGGATGCCAGCGTCGTAGCTGGGCCGGGCGGTGCGAGTAGTAGGTGAACAGGAAGTCGGCCACCGGATGCCGCTCACCGCGCCGTCGGCGGGCCAGGTGCGGGGTCAACCAGACGTCCACCCGCTCCTCGTGGGCCCGCCGGCGGGCCTGCCACTGCGCCACGTCGAGCACGGCAGGGGCGAGGGCGGCGGTCACGCACCCAGGGTACGACCGCCGCCCACCCCGCCGGTCAGGGCATCTGCACCCGAACACCGGCCGAGAACACACCGCTGCGCAGCTCCAGCTGCTGGGGCGGGTCCCGCCCGTCGACGGTGAAGACCAGCGGGAGCACCATCCGAGTGCCCGCTGCCATCGGGTCGGCGAAGACGTCCCGACCCAGGTTGGCCGTCCGTGTGGCCGGCTCGTCGGTGCTCACCCAGCGCCCGCCGGGCAGGTACGCCCGTTGCAGCTGGCCGTGCCAGGGCTGATGGTCGCCGGTGACGTTGCGCACGCCCACGGTGGCCTGACAGCGTCGGCCGTTCGCTGGTGCGGCACCGCCACCAGCGTTCCCGGCGGTGCCGGGCGCGCCGCAGGACATCCGGTAGACGGTGAACTCGAACGCCGACTCGCGCAGCGGCACGCCCACCGGCCCGCTGACTCCGGTGCCGCTCCACGCGCCGCTGGTGGGCTGTTTCTGCGTGTCGATCGCCGAGACCTGCCGGGTCGCCGTCCATCCCGCGGTGCCGACGACGCCGGCCAGCACCACCACGGCCGCACCCACCAACAGCCAGACCGGCGGGGTACGCCGACGCCGCACCGTGCTCGGGGCTGCCGGGCGTGGATAGATCGTCCCGCCGCCACCGTCTGATCCGCCGCTGCTGGCCAGTGCGGCAGCCGTCACCCGACGACCGCGCCGACGACGCCACACCCACACCAGGGCGGCGCTGATGAGCAGCAGGACCGCCAGTCCGGCGAGCAGCACCGGGTACCGGCGCCAGGGCGGCGCCTCGGTGACCTCGGCTGCCGGTACTGCGGCGGCCTTCCAGGTGGCCGTGGCGCAGTCGTACGGCCGGCTGCCGTCACTGGTGAACGCGCACGCCGGCGCGGTCAGCGGTTGGCCAGGCGCGGTCGCGGCGAGCGCGGTGCCCAGCGTGGTGGTGCTGTGTGCCGGCAGCCGCAATCGCCAGGTCACCTCGGTGGTGGACCCGTCTGCTCGAGTGGACCGGCCGCCGGCGCTGATCGCGGTCGGCGACGAGCCGGGCGGCAGCTCCTGACGCACGGTGGTGTCGACCGGCGCGTTGCCCACGTTGCGCACCTGGATCCGGTACCTCGGTGCCGGGCTGCTCTCCGGGGCGACCGCCACCGTGACCTGTTGCGGGGGCGCCGACGCCGGTGGCCGGGTCGGTGGTGCCACCGCCGGTGGCGCCGAGGGCGGGGTGGGTTCGGCCACCCGCGCGACCACGGCAACGGGTGGTTGCGTGGCCTTGGCCAGCGGGGCCATCGGGACCCCGGGCGTCGCGGCGGCCGTTTGTGTCACCCCGGCCGTTGGTGGCGTGGCAGCCGTTGGCGGTGTGGCGCCCGGTGGCCGCGTGACCGCCGGTGGTGTCGTGGCTGCCGGTGGTGTGGCTGCCGGTGGTCTTGTGGCGGCCGGTGGTCGTGTGGCGGCCGGTGGTCGTGGCGCGGCCGCCGCCTCCGGGGCCGCCGTCGGCAGGGCCGGCACGGCGGCGAGGATGCCGAGGCAGTGCACAAACACTGCGAGGGCTCTGTGGTGTCGTGTCGATGCAGGCATACGAACGAACCTCCGGAGCCGACGCTAGGGGCGACCCGGCTCCGTGCGGGTACGAAGTCGGGAAGCGCGCCCCGCTCACCCGCAGCCCCGATAGGGTGCCGCGCGCTGACGTGTTGAGCACACCCGACGGCCGGTCCTGGCCGGTGCGGGTGTCGGCGGGGCTAGATTGGCCGGGTGCGTATCGCTCGTTTTGCCCATGCCAAGGGAATGTCGTTCGGTGCCGTCGAAGGCGAACCGGAGGCCGGGCCGCAGGGCCTGACCATCGCCGAGATCGAGGGTCACCCGTTCGGCAAACTGTCCTTCACCGGGGCCCGTTGGGCCCTCTCCGACGTCCGGCTGCTCTCGCCGATCCTGCCCAGCAAGGTCGTCTGCGTCGGTCGCAACTACGCCGACCACGCCGCCGAACTCGGCAACGAGGTGCCCAAGGAGCCGCTGCTCTTCCTCAAGCCGTCCACCTCGGTGATCGGCCCCCGCGACGCCATCCGACTGCCGATCTTCTCCAAGCAGGTCGAGCACGAGGCCGAGCTGGCGGTCGTGATCGGAGCGCCGGGCGCGCGCCGCGCCGACCGCGCCGCCGCCGAACGCGCCATCTTCGGCTACACCTGCGCCAACGACGTCACCGCTCGGGACCTCCAGCGGTCGGACGGGCAGTGGACCCGGGCCAAGGGCTTCGACTCGTTCTGCCCGATCGGCCCGTGGATCACCACCGGTCTGGACGTCTCCGACCTGGAGATCCGGTGTGAGGTGGGTCGCAATCCAGAGGAGATGGAGGTACGCCAGCTCGGCCGGACGAAGGACATGGTCTTCGACGTGGTGGGCCTGGTGTCGTACATCTCGCACGTGATGACATTGCTGCCCGGCGACGTCGTTCTCACCGGCACTCCCGCAGGGGTTAGCCCGCTCGTCGAGGGGGATACGGTCACCGTGCGGATCGAGGGCATCGGAGAGCTCACCAACCCGGTGGTTCCCGTCGCCTGATCCGTCTGATGCCCCTGTTTCCGCAGCTCGCAGGCGGTTCGGGGGGATCGGATTTGGCCTGTCGGCACCGGGAGGGTAAAGTTCACTCCCGGCACCGCAAGGGGCCAATGGGGTATGGGGTAATTGGCAGCCCGACTGATTCTGGTTCAGTTAGTCTAGGTTCGAGTCCTGGTACCCCAGCGCTGCTGGAATTCGCGAGAAGTCCAGACGCTGGATTCTGACGGAGTTTCGACTCCGCCCCTCCGGGGGCGGAGGGTGGTCTCCGGTAGAGTGCAGCTCCTCCGCCCGTCAGGGTGGGGGAGCAAGAAGTAGTTCTGGCCCCGTCGTCTAGTGGCCCAGGACGCCGCCCTCTCAAGGCGGTAGCGCCGGTTCGAATCCGGTCGGGGCTACATTGTGCACAGCCCGTCTCACCTGGTGAGGCGGGCTGTTTCGTTGTCTGTTTCTTCCGCGCCGCCGCGCTGCTGCGGGCCTGTACCCCGCGCTCACCCCAACCGACGGTGCCGCTAGACTACAGCCGCACCGCCCGCGAGGGCGGTGAACGGAAATAGTTCTGGCCCCGTCGTCTAGTGGCCCAGGACGCCGCCCTCTCAAGGCGGTAGCGCCGGTTCGAATCCGGTCGGGGCTACAAACCAAAGGCTCGTCTCGCAACGCGAGACGAGCCTTTCTGTCCCCTGCCCTCCTGCCCCCGCCCCACCCCCTTCCCCCGTTGATCATGAAGTTATTGCCACCTGCCTCGGCGTGTCTTGGCAACAACTTCATGATCAACGCGGGGAGAGGTTGGGGAGGGAGGGGGAGCGCGGGTGGGGTGGGGTGGGGTTAGAGGCCGGAGAGGCGTTGGCCGGCTCTTACTACTGCCATGGCGTGGCGTTCGCCGGGGCGGCGGCCCAGGCGCTCGATCGGGCCGGAGATGCTGACTGAGGCGATCACACGGCCGGTGCGGTCGCGGATCGGGGCAGAGACGCTCGCCACACCGGCCTCCCGCTCGGCGACGCTCTGCGCCCAGCCTCGACGGCGTACCTCGGCCAGGGTGCGGCCGGTGAACTTGCTGCGCGGCAGTAGCGGCATCACCGCCTCGGGCGGCTCCCAGGCGAGCAGGATCTGGGCGGCCGAGCCGGCGGTCATCGGCAGCACCGAGCCGACCGGAACAGTGTCCCGTAGTCCGCTGGCACGCTCTGCCGCCGCCACGCAGATCCGCTCGTCGGCGCGGCGCAGGTAGAGCTGTGCGCTCTCACCGGTGGCGTCGCGCAGCGCGGCCAGCAGCGGCTCGGCGGCGGTCAGCAGAACGTCCGGTGCGGCGTTGGCCAGCTCGCCCAGGCGGGGGCCGGGGCGCCATCTGCCCTGTGTGTCCCGCACCAGCATCCGGTGAATCTCCAGAGCCTGTGCCAGCCGATGCGCGGTGGCTCGGGGCAGCTTGGTGCGTTCGACGAGTTCGGCCAGGCTGGCGCCGTCGACGCAGGCGGCCAGGATGACCACCGCCTTGTCGAGAACGCCGACACCGCTCATACTGTGTCCCACAAGCCGAAACTTACCTCCCAGAATTTAGGATGTCCAGATGGTGGGAGTCACTCCTGAGCCGAGGACCCTGGCCGAGAAGGTCTGGGACGCGCACGTCGTACGGTCCGCCGCTGGTGAGCCGGACCTGCTCTTCATCGACCTGCACCTGCTGCACGAGGTGACCAGCCCGCAGGCATTCGACGGGCTGCGGCTCGCCGGGCGCCCGGTGCGTCGTACCGACCTGACCCTCGCGACCGAGGACCACAACACCCCGACCGGGTACGCCGACCCGGCATTCCGCCTCCGCCGTGGTGACCTGCTCACCATCGCGGACCCCACGTCGCGTACGCAGATCGAGACGCTGCGCCGCAACTGCGCCGAGTTCGGGGTGCGGCTGCACCCGCTCGGCGACGACAACCAGGGCATCGTGCACGTGATCGGCCCGCAGCTCGGCCTCACCCAGCCGGGCATGACGATCGTCTGCGGCGACTCGCACACCGCCACCCACGGCGCGTTCGGCGCGCTCGCCTTCGGCATCGGCACCAGCGAGGTGGAGCACGTACTCGCCACCCAGACGCTGCCGCAGAGCCGGCCGAAGACGATGGCCGTGAACGTCACCGGCAGCCTCGCTCCCGGCGTCACCGCCAAGGACCTGGTGCTCGCTCTGATCACCCAGGTCGGCACCGGCGGGGGCCGCGGGCACATCGTCGAGTACCGCGGTGAGGCGATCCAGGCCCTCTCCATGGAGGGGCGGATGACCATCGCCAACATGTCCATCGAGTGGGGTGCCAAAGCCGGCATGATCGCGCCGGACGAGACCACCTTCGCGTACCTCAAGGGTCGACCGAACGCGCCGCAGGGCGCGGACTGGGACGCGGCGTTGGCGTGGTGGCGGACGCTGCCCACCGACGAGGGCGCGCGCTTCGACGCCGAGGTGACCCTGGACGCCAGCCGGATCACCCCGTTCGTCACCTGGGGCACCAACCCCGGCCAGGGAGCGCCGCTGAGCGCGCCGGTGCCGGACCCGGAGGAGTTCGCCACCGACTCGGAGCGCGCCGCCGCCCGCCGCGCTCTGGAGTACATGGATCTGCGCCCCGGCACGCCGCTGCGGGAGCTGCCCATCGACGTGGTCTTCGTGGGCTCCTGCACCAACGGTCGGCTGGAGGACCTGCGGGCCGCCGCCGACGTGCTGCGTGGCCACCAGGTGGCCGACGGCGTCCGGATGCTCGTGGTTCCCGGTTCCGCCGCCGTGCGGGAAGCCGCCGAGGCTGAGGGGCTGGACAAGGTCTTCGCGGACGCCGGGGCCGAGTGGCGGTTCGCCGGCTGCTCCATGTGTCTGGGGATGAACCCCGACACGCTGAAGCCGGGCCAACGATCCGCCTCCACCTCGAACCGCAACTTCGAGGGCCGTCAGGGCCGGGGTGGGCGTACCCACCTGGTTTCCCCGCCGGTCGCCGCCGCCACCGCCGTGGTCGGCCGGCTGGCCGCCCCCGCCGACCTGTAGAAGGGACCGAGGAGATGGACCAGTTCACCACCCACACCGGCACCGCCGTGCCGCTTCGGCGGTCCAACGTGGACACCGATCAGATCATCCCGGCCGTGTACCTCAAGCGGGTGACCCGGACGGGTTTCGCCGACGGGCTGTTCAGTGCCTGGCGGGAAGATCCGACATTCGTGCTCAACGATGAAACCTATTCCGGGGCGTCGATCCTCATCGCCGGCCCGGAGTTCGGCACCGGCTCCTCCCGGGAGCACGCCGTCTGGGCACTGCGGGACTGGGGCTTCCGGGCGGTCGTGGCTCCGCGCTTCGGTGACATCTTCCGCGGCAACGCCCTCAAGGAAGGTCTGTTGCCGGTCGAGTTGGAATTGAAAGCCGTCGAAGAATTGTGGGACCTCGTCGAGGCGGATCCGACCACCCTGGTGACCGTCGACCTGACCGCCCGCCAGCTCCGGGCCGGGGACGCCAGCTGGTCGTTCCCGCTGGACGACTTCAGCCGTTGGCGCCTGCTGGAAGGCCTCGACGACATTGGACTCACCCTCCGGCACGCCGCCGACATCGACTCCTACGAGGCGCGCCGACTGCCGTTCCTGCCCTCCGTGGCATAGCCGTACGCCCCATCGCGCAGCGGATTTCACCCCCATCGGTCCAACCGGTGGGGGTGAATCCGTTACGACACAAGGGATTTTTTCTACCGAATGTTTGTGTCCCGGCAGCACAGGGCATAACGTGCGCGCAGAATGGCTCGCGACGAGTCAGTTGCACAATCGGGAGGAAGTCGTGAACAAGGCCGAGCTCATCGAGGCGCTCGCCGTTCGCCTGGGGGACCGGAAGACGGCGACGAACGCCCTAGAGGCGGTCCTCACCGAGGTCCAGGCGGCGGTCACCAAGGGCGAGAAGGTGGCAATCACCGGATTCGGAGCATTCGAAAAGCGTGTGCGTGGCGCGCGAACAGCGCGCAACCCGCGTACCGGCGAGGCGGTGAAGGTCAAGAAGACATCTGTCCCGACCTTCCGCGCCGGCGCCGGATTCAAGGAGATGGTGGCCAGCGGCAAGGTGCCGAAGGCCACGGTGGCGTCGAAGAAGACCGCCACCACCACCGCCACGGCCAAGGCGGCCGGCACCAAGGCGGCGGGCACCAAGACGACTGGCACCAAGGCGGCCAGCACCAAGGCGGCGGGCACCAAGGCGACCGCGACCAAGGCGGCCAGCAAGAAGACCGCCCCGGCCAAGGCGACCAAGACCGCCACGGCGACCAAGGCGGCCAGCAAGAAGACCGCCCCGGCCAAGGCGAGCAAGAGCACCACGGCGACCAAGACGGCCGCCAGCAAGAAGACCACCGCGGCGGCGAAGAAGACCACCGCGGCGACCAAGTCGTCCGCGGCGAAGAAGACCACCGCGGCGGCGAGCAAGAGCACGGCGGCCAAGAAGGCGCCGGCGAAGAAGGCTCCGGCCAAGAAGGCGGCCAGCAAGCGCTGACCGACCTCTACGAAAGGGCGTCCACCCGTTGGTGGGCGCCCTTTCGGCGTACGGGAACCGTTGACCCCGGTCGGCTCGCTCGCGCAGAATCGCCGTGCCGGCCACCTCCGCCGGCCCGCCGACGGAAATGGGGCGCCGGTGCGCTACCGCCAGCTCACCACCGGAACGCTCGCGCTGGGCGTCATTCTCCTCATCGACGTGCTGCGGGTCTGGCTGCCCGGCATCATCACCATCTTCGGCCAGGCGGCGTCCACGCCGGCCGAGCTGATGGGAGCGTTCGCCCTCGGCTGGTTCGTGCTGGCGATGGGCGCACCCGCAGTGGTCCGCCGGGTCGGTGCCCGCCCGGTCACGGTCGCCGCCGCTGTTGCGCTCGCCGTCGCCCGGCTCATGCTCACCGCCGCGCCCGGCGGGCGTACGCAGCTCTGGCTGGCCACCGCCGGCTTGCTCGCCGGGCTGGTCTGGCTGGTCGGCGTCGCCGCCGACACCGACCGACCGATCCCGGGGCTGGCGTTGGGGTTCGCGGTCAACGCGGCCCTGCACGCGGTGCTGGACACCTTCGACCTGGTCTGGCGGGGCGACTGGGTGGCCTGGCTGCTCAGCTCCGTTGCGGTGGCGCTGTTCCTGCTCGGCACGGCGCGGTCCGCCCGGCGGGTGGGCGCCGGTGGCACCCCTACCGGTCCCGCTGGCACGCGAGCCTGGCTGCTGGCCGGGCCGGCGCTGCTGCTTACCGGAATGGTGGCGCTCTCCCCGGCGCTGGCCCGGACCGGGATGTCGTACCTGGTCGCCGGCGACGGGGTGGCGCGTTCGCCGTTGTTTGGCCTGGCACCGGTACCGGTGGCGGTTGCCGCGTTCCTGTTCACCGCGTTGACCCGTCCGCCCCGGCGGTGGGGCCGAGCGTACGGGCCGGTGGCACTGTTGGCCGGCGCGGTGCTGTTCGCCCTCAACCGGGGCGACCTGCTCCTCCCGGCCATCCTGCTCGCCGCCGTCGGTCTCGGCGCCTGCCTCGCCCTGACCGACGACGCCAGCCTGAACGCTGGCACCGCCGAGGCGGCCAGCGACACCGCTAACGCCGGCACCGCCAGCGACAGGGCGGGTGACCGGCGGTTGGCGGCCCGCCGGGGGTACGCGGTCGCCGCCGGCATGCTCGTCTTCGCGCTGGGGGCGGTCGGGTACTACTCCGCCTACGACCTCGGCTACCCCAACGCGGCGGTGCCCGTGGTGGTGGCCGGGCTGGTCGCCGTCGTGGCGTTCGTCGCCCGTCCCGTCGTCGACCGGGTCCCCGGGCCGTTTCCGCCGCTACGGGCCGTCGCCGCGGTCACCGCGCTGGCCCTGCTGGCACCGGTGCTCGCCGACGAGGTGCCGGTGGCCAGCAACCGGGACGGCCCACCGGAACGGCTGACCGTGGTGGCGTACAACATCCGGATGGGCTTCGGGCTGGACGGTCGGTTCGACCTGCCCGGGCTCGCCGAGGCCGTCGGCCGGCAACGGCCCGACGTGGTGCTGCTCAGCGAGGTGGACCGGGCCTGGCTGCTCAACGGTGGGCACGACACCCTGGACCTGCTGGCCGACCGGCTCGGTATGCCGTACGTCTTCGGGCCTGCCGCCGACCCCGTCTGGGGTGACGCGGTGCTCAGCCGTTGGCCGGTGAGCGATCCGCGGACCCTCCCGCTGCCGGCCGTCGGTGCGCCCACCGGTGCGCAGGCACTCGCCGTCACGCTGGACCTCGGCGACGGCGTCCGCGCCGCCGTGGTCAGCACCCACCTGCAACCTCCGCCGGGGCGGGGCCCGGTGGTCCAGGCCCGCGCGGTCGCCGACTTCGCCATTCGGTACGCGGCCGGCCGGCCCTGGTGGTGGCCGGCGACCTGAACACGGAGCCGGGCGACGAGGCGTTCGGGCAGTTCATCAACGCGGGCCTGGTCGACGCGTTGGCGGCGGCCCGGCCGCTGGCGACCAGCCCGGCCGACGACCCGCGCGAGCAGATCGACCACATCTTCGTCTCGCCCGGTCTCACTCCCAGCGACCCGGTCGCGCCGCGCAGCACGGCCAGTGACCACCTGCCGGTCGCGGTGACCCTGACCCCTTCCGCCGCGCTACAGGCGGTCGGCGGCCAGTAGCCGGTCGGCGGTGAAGGCGAGCAACCAACCGCCGCCCTTGGGGGTGGTGAAGTCCGCGTCGGCGCGGCCGGTCAGCCGCTCCAGGGCACCCGGCAGCACCTTGCCCTGGCTGCACACCGCCACCTGCCCACCGGCGGTGGCCAGCTCCAGCAGCCGGGCGGCGGTGGCCAGGATCCGCTCGTCGCTCTGCTGGCCGGGCTGTGGCTCGTCCAGGTCGCCGCAGATCTCGATCGGCAGGTCGAGCAGCGCGGCGGCCGGGTCCAGGGTCTGCACGCACCGTCGCGGTGACGCCGACACCAGCCGGGCCGGCCGGATCAGGGCGACCAGTTCGGCCAGCGTGCTCGCCTGGGCCCACCCCTCGGCGTCCAGGGGCCGCCCGACGTCGGGGCCGGACCAGGTGGCCCGCTTGCCGGCGTGCGCGTGCCGGACCAGCGCGACCGTCGCGGTCACCGACGGCAGCGCGGCGAACGCCGCCAGCACCTCGGCATCGTGGGGGTAGCTGACCAACTGGATCGCGTCGTCCACCGCGAGCCAGCGCATGTCGTCCACCTCGGTGCCCGGTTGGAAACCGCCGCTGGCCACCGCGAGCATGGACCAGTAGTCGACCAGCTTGGCCTGCCCCTCGCTGCGGTACCGCACCGACGGCAGCCGGACCTGCGGCACGCCCCGCACGTCGGCCTCCTCGGCCACCTCGCGGACCGCCGCCGCCAGCGCGTGCTCGCCCGGCTCCAGCTTGCCCTTCGGCAGCGTCCAGTCGCCGTAGCGGGGGCGGTGGACCACACAGACGCGTACGCCATCGGGGGACGGCCGCCAGGCCACCCCGCCCGCCGCCCGGATGCCGGTCACGGCAGCCAACTGGTCCGCCGCCGCCGGGTGGCCCGGTGCCAGGCGGCCGGGAAGAGATCCCGCATCCGGCGTACCGACTCCCGATCCCGTTCGGCCAGCCGCCCGGCGGTGACCGCCAGCTCGTGGTCGCCCGGCCGCTCGGCGGCGATCTCCAGCCAGGTTTCCGCTGCCACTGCCGCATCCTGGTGCTCGCCGAGCACGTCCTGCACACGGGAAAGGGCACGGGACAGCCGGCGTGCGCCTTTGCTGACCGTCGGTGCCACCGCGTTGACCGCGTACCGGGCCTGCTTGCCCTCCTTGCGAACGGCGTGCCAGCGTTCGTCCGGCGACCGTGCGTCGAGCCCGGCGACGCCGTCCGGCCCGGCCAGCCGCCCCCAGGGCCGGGCCACCAGCGCGGGCAGCGCCTCCGCCCGGGGGCAGCCGACGCGCTGGTGAGCCGGGGCGCGCGGGCGGCCGCCACCAGAGTGTCCACCAGGGCCAGGTAGCGCGCGGAGCGCAGCGCTTCGTCGATGGCGGTGAGCGCCAGCCGTTGCCGGTCGGCGAGCACCTCGTCCAGCCGGTCCACCGCGCCCTGGTCGAGAGGGCTGAGCGGATCGGCGCTCGCGGTGCGGCGCAGCCGTTCGCGCAGCACCTCGGCGTCGCGGGCCGCGCCGAGGACACCGGCCAGCCACCGCAGCTCGGTGCGCAGCGGACGGGACCAGGTCTTGCGGATCAGCGGCTTGAAGGTGCGCAGATCACTGCGGAGGCGTCGACAGGCCACCCGCATCTGGTGCACGGCGGTGTCGCCACCGGCGGCCGGGGCACGCAGCCGGACCAGCGGATCGTGCGCCAGCAGTCGCCGGATCTCCTTGCGGACCGCCTCGGTCACCACCTCGCCGGCGGTCGGCTCGGCGGTCAGCCCGGCGGGCGCGATCAGGTCCGGATCGGCCTGCGCCGTCGCGCCCAGCGCCCGTACGTGCTTCGGGGTGAACGACCCGCCCTGGGCGCCCGATTCGCGTAGCACCGCGCCGACCCGGTCGAGCAGCTTCCGGTCGCCGGCCTTGAGCTCCACCTCCAGCTCGCGGAACGTGCCAGTGGTGGCGCCGGAGTCGTCGAGCACGGTCACCCGGTCGTCCACCACCTCGGCGAGCACCGAGTCGGCCTTGTCGCACACCTCGTACGCGTGCCGGACCGTCCGGACCACCGTCACCGGGGCCAGCGGTGCCCCCCGGTGGAGGACGGTGACCAACTCCACCAGCTCCGGTGGCGGCTGCCCCTTCGGCCCGGGGCGGGAGATCTCGTGCCGGACGCCCGGCGTCCCGGTCGGCAGCTTCACCGTCCAGGGCAACTCGTCGCCCCGGCGGTGGCGCAGCGAGGCACCGGCGCGGGCCAGCCGCAGGTCCACGGTGTCGAGGTAGCGGGCGACCAACGTCGCCGGTGGCAGCGCCCGGATCCGACCTCCGGCCGGGGCCGTGGCGGCCAGGTCCGGCAGCACGTACGCGTCGTCCACCTCGTACTTCTGCTCCTCCTCGACCATCAGCTCAGCCTATGCGCTGATCGGTCAGCTGGCCCTGCCACCGACGCGGTGCAGCAGCAGTTCCTGCAGATGCGTCCGGGCGGTGTCGTCACCGCCGGTACGCCGGGTCCAACTGCCGTCACCGGCCAGGTCGAACGCGTCCACGTCGGGGCTCATCGCGGCGGTCAGCATGTGGTCCAGCTCGGCGCGGGCGACCGGGTCACTCACCCGCACCAGCGCCTCCACCCGACGGTCGAGGTTGCGGTGCATCAGGTCGGCCGAGCCCATCCAGAACTCGGCCTCGCCGTTGTTGCCGAACCGGAAGACCCGGGAGTGCTCCAGGAAACGGCCGAGGATCGAGCGGACCCGGATGTTCTCCGACAACCCCGGCACCCCGGGGCGCAGCGTGCACATGCCACGGATGAGCAGGTCGACGTGCACACCGGCCTGGGAGGCTCGGTACAGCGCGTCGGTCACCCCCTCGTCGACAAGTGAGTTGACCTTGAACTGGACCAGGCCGGGCATGCCCAGCCGGACGTGGGAGATCTCCCGCTCGATCCGCTCGATGAGGCCACTGCGGATGCCCTGCGGGGCGACCAGCAACCGCCGGAACGCGGTCTGCCGGCTGTAGCCGGTGAGCACGTTGAACAGGTCGGTGAGGTCGGCGCCGATTTCCGGGTCGGCGGTGAGCATGCCGAAGTCCTCGTACATCCGGGCGGTCTTCGGGTGGTAGTTGCCGGTGCCGATGTGGCAGTAGCGGCGGATCTGGTTGCCCTCCTGGCGGACCACCAGCGCGGTCTTGCAGTGCGTCTTCAGGCCGACCAGGCCGTACACCACGTGGCAGCCGGCGCGCTCCAGCGTGCGGGCCCAGCCAATGTTGGCCACCTCGTCGAAACGAGCCTTCACCTCCACCAGCACCACCACCTGCTTGCCGGCGGCGGCCGCGTCGACCAGCGCGTCGACGATCGGGGAGTCGCCGCTGGTGCGGTAGAGGGTCTGCTTGATGGCCAGCACGTCCGGGTCGGCGGCGGCCTGCTCGATGAAGCGCTGCACGCTGGTCGCGAACGAGTGGTACGGGTGGTGCACGAGGATGTCCCCGTCGCGCAGGGTGGAGAAGACGCTGCGCGGCACCTCCCCCTCGGCGAGCCGGGGGTGGGTGGACGGCACGAACGGCGGGTCCTTGAGGTCCGGCCGGTCGGCCTCGCCGTAGACCTGCCACAGAGCGGAGAGGTCCAGCAGCCCGGGCACCCGCTGCACGTCCTGGTCGTTCATGTCCAGCTCGCGGACGAGTAGTTCCAGCATGTGGTCGGAGATGGACGCGGCCACCTCCAGGCGGACCGGCGGGCCGAACCGCCGCCGGGCCAGCTCCCGCTCCAGAGCCTGGAGCAGGTCCTCGTCGCGGTCCTCGTCGACCTCCACCTCGGCGTTGCGGGTGACCCGGAAGAGGTGGCACTCGACCACCTGCATGCCACTGAACAACTGGCCGAGGTGCACCGAGATCAGGTCCTCCACCGGCAGCATCCGTACGCCCGGCTGGTCCCGGTCCACCCGGACGAAGCGGGGGACGTTATTGGGCACCTTCACCCGGGCGAACAGCTCAGAACCGCCGTCGGGGTCGCGAACCGCCACCGCCAGGTTCAGCGACCGCCCCGAGATGTACGGGAACGGGTGCGCCGGGTCCACCGCGAGCGGGGTCAGCACCGGGAAGATGTGCTCCCGGAAATAGGTGCGCAACCGCTCCCGCTCGGGGTCGCCCAGATCGGCCCAGCGCAGTATCCGGATGCCCTCGTCGGCCAGCTTGGGCAGCACATCGTCGACGAAGCAGGCGGCATGCCGCGCGCCCAGTTCGGCGGTGCGCTCGGCGATCAGCGCCAGCTGGGTACGCAGAGGCAGGCGGTCCCCGCCGCGTACCGGCAGGCCGGCGGAGAGTCGCCGCTTCAGCCCGGCGATCCGCACCATGTAGAACTCGTCGAGGTTGCTGGCGAAGATCGCCAGGAACTTGGCCCGTTCCAGCAGGGGGGTCCGCTGGTCCTCGGCCAGGGCGAGCACCCGGGCGTTGAAGTCGAGCCAGGAGAGCTCCCGGTTGAGGAACCGGTCCTCCGGCAGCGGAGTGGCCGCCGGCGGTTCCTCGTCCTCGTCCTGGGAGCCGGTCGGCAGATCGCTCGGCAGGACCTGATGGACGTCACCGGCGGCCGGGCCGTCCGGGTCGGTGGTCGGCTCGGAGTCGAGGACCTCGTCCAGTCCGGAGGAGGCGGCGCCCGGGTCGTCGGCGAGGGTGTCGGCGCGGGCGGCGCCGGCCCGCTCCGCGCGGGAGGGCCGAAAGCGGCCGTCGGTGCCGCGGACGCGGGAGCCGTTGCGGAGGTCGGTGGCCGGCGGGCGGGCGGGGTGCTCGCGAGGGGTGCTCACCTGCTCATAATCACCCGATTCCGGTAAACGCAAAATGAACTTGGGCCCGCCGGCTCAGATCATCGTCGGCAATGTCACTCGGACGACCTCGCCGTCGGGATCGGTGTCGATGCGAACCCGCTGGCCGAGCCGGAGCAGCCGCAGCCCGGAGGCGTCGAAGGCCCGGGCGGGGAAGCGCATCTCGGTGCCGTCGTCGAGCAGCAGGACACCGCTGCGCGTCGCCGCGTCGTAACTGGCCACCGTGCCCTGCATGCTGGCAACGTACACCCGGGGGGTCAGGTTGCGACGCGGGCCGGACGGGTCAGCCCGCGGAGCGGGCCGGGCGGCCGGCGGCGACGAGCGCGGCGGTGCGCGGCCCCAGCCCGAGCCGGGCCGCGGCGGTCAGGTCCGCGGCGGTGTCCACGTCCCGGCGCAGGCTGGGCCAGTCTCCGCTGAGCGGCAGTGCCCCACTCGCCGCGTGCGCGACCGCCGAGCCCACCCCGAAGCGGGGATCCAGCGGTACGCCCGGTGGGGCGGTGAGCAGCACTGTGCCGCCGCCGGGTGCGTCCGGCACGAACCGGCGTACCGCTGGTCGGCCGTTCTGCGCCGCGAGCAGTGCGCCCGCCAGCTCGGCCGGGCGCAGCGCCGGCAGATCCGCGGTGAGCCCGGCCACCCAGGCGGCGATGGCCCCGGCCGCGCCGTGCCGGAAGGCGGCGTTCAGGCCGGCGTCCGGCCCGTCGGGGAGCACCCGCGCGCCGGCGACCCGAGCCGCCGCCGCCACCCGGGCGTCGTCCGTGACCACCAGGGCCTCGGCGACCGCGGGCAGGCCAGCACCGCGCGGAGCGTGTCGGCGGCCAGCGCCAGCGCCAGCTCCTCGTGCGGTACGCCGGACAGCGCGCCCCGCAGCCGGCTCTTGGCCGCGGTCAGATGCTTCACCGGCACCACCACGGCCCACCTCGGCTGACTCACGCCCGCAATCCTGCCAGCCGGACGGCGGGACCCTCACTGGCCGTACCGGGGGCGAGCAGGCATGATTTCCGCTGCGGGTGTCGCGGGCGGGGTTTCGCGGCGGGTTGGGGCGCGACGAGGAGGCACAGTGGCACGGCGGAGGCTGGGGTTCTGGCAACGGTTCGCCGTGGTGCTGGTCAAGCCCGTGATGACCGTGTGGACCCGGCGTACCTGGCGTGGCCAGGAGCACCTCCGCCGCGACGACGGCGTGATCATCGTGGCGAACCACATGTCGCACGCCGACCCGCTGGTCTCCGCGCATTTCATCTACGACTCCGGGCGCTGGCCGCAGTACCTGGGCAAGGCCAGCGTGTTCCGGGTGCCGGTGGTCGGCTGGATCCTGCACCGGTGCCGACAGATCCCGGTCGAGCGGGGCAGCGTCGACGCGGTCCGCTCACTGGACGCCCTGGTCGCCGCGCTCGATCAGGGCGGCGCCGTGGTGATCTACCCGGAGGGCACCATCACCCGACAGCCGGAGCTGTGGCCGATGAAGGCCAAGACCGGCGCCGCCCGGCTGGCCCTGGCCACCGGCGCCCCCGTCGTACCGGTGGTGATGTGGGGGCCGGAGCGGATCTTCGACCCACGGACCAGCCGCGTCAACCTGCGCCCCCGGATTCCGGTGACCGTTGTCGCCGGGGAACCGATCGACCTGAGCCGGTGGGCGGACGACCAGCCGACCCGGGCCACCCTCGAAGAGATGACGGACACCATCATGTTGCGGCTGCGGGACATGCTCGCCGAGATTCGTGGCGGCACCCCGCCGCCGCTGTGGGAGCGACCGGACCGGTCCTCCGCCGGGCACGAGCAGCAGGGTGACAAGGCATGAACGGGCACGTCGCGGTGCTCGGTGCCGGTTCCTGGGGCACCGCGTTCGCCAAGATCCTCGCCGATGCGGGGCGGGACGTGACGGTGTGGGCCCGTCGTGCGCCGGTCGCCGAGAGCATCCGGGTCGAGCGCCGTAACCCGGAGTACCTGCCCGACCTCCTGCTGCCGGCCCGTGTCACCGCCACCGCCGACGCCGCCGAGGCGATCACCGGCGCCGAGGTGGTGGTGCTGGCTGTGCCGTCGCAGACCCTGCGCGGCAACCTCGCCGAATGGGCCGGGTACCTGCACCCGGACTCCACCCTGGTGTCGCTGATGAAGGGCATCGAGCTCGGCACGACCAAGCGGATGAGCGAGGTCATCGTGGAGACCGCCGGGGTCGCCGCGAACCGGGTGGTCGTCGTGTCCGGTCCGAACCTGGCCCCGGAGATCGCCGCCGAGCAGCCCGCCGCGACCGTGGTCGCCGGGACCGACAGCCACCGCACCGTGCTCGTGCAGTCGTCGATCCGGACGCCCTACCTGCGCCCCTACACCAACGACGATGTGATCGGCTGCGAGCTGGGCGGGGCCGTCAAGAACGTGATCGCCCTGTCGTACGGCATCGCCACCGCGATGGGCTTCGGCGACAACACCCGGGCCATGCTGATGACCCGAGGGCTGGCCGAGACGGCTCGGCTGGGTGTGGCGCTGGGTGCGGACCCGATCACCTTCGCCGGCCTCGCCGGCATGGGCGACCTGGTCGCCTCCTGCTCGTCCCCGCTGGCCCGCAACCGCACCTTCGGGGAGCATCTGGGCCGGGGGGAGACGCTGGAGCAGGCCCAGGCCGCCACCCGGCAGACCGCCGAGGGCGTGAAGAGCTGCCTGGCCATCCGCGACCTGGCCCGGGCGCACGGTGTGGAGATGCCGATCACCGAACACGTCGAGCGGATCTGCCACGAGGGGATGGACCCGCGCCTCGCCGTGGAGGCACTGATGAGCCGGACCGCCAAACCCGAGTCGTACGAGTGAGGATCCGATGAGCGATCTGGGAGACGGCACCCGCTGCGTACGCGCCGGGCTGCCCGCGCCGGCACCGGGGGACCCGTTCCTGCCGGGGCCGGTCTTCGCCGCGCCGTACCACCTTGACCCGTGGGAGGGCCCGGCCGGCTCGCCGAACGGCTACGGCCGCCCCGACAACCCGACCCGGCGGCTGCTGGAGGCGGCCGTGGGCGAGTTGGAAGGCGGTGACTGTCGGGTCTTCTCCACTGGTCAGGCGGCCATCACCGGGATGCTGCTCACCCTGTTGCGCCCGGGGGACACCGTGGTGCTGCCCGCCGACGGATACTTCTCGGTCCGGGCGTTCGCCACCGACGTGCTGGAGGCCATCGGCGTCCGGGTGCTCTTCGTGCCGACCGTGGGGCCGTACCCGTCGCTGGAGGGCGTCCGGCTGGTGCTGGTGGAGACCCCGGCCAACCCGGGCCTGGACGTGGTCGACGTGGCCGCCCTGGCCGAGCGGGCGCATGCCGCTGGCGCGCTGCTCGCCGTGGACAACACGACGGCCACCCCGCTCGGCCAGCGCCCGCTGGACCTCGGTGCCGACCTGGTGGTCGCCTCCGGCACCAAGGCACTCACCGGCCACTCCGACCTGCTGTTGGGCTACCTGGCCAGCCGGTCCGCCGAGCTGATCGAGGCGGTGACGGCCTGGCGCGCCACCACCGGGGCGGTCCCAGGGGCGTTCGACGCCTGGCTGGCCCATCGGTCGCTGGCCACCCTCGACCTGCGGCTGGCCCGGCAGAGCGCGAACGCCGCCGCGATCGCCGACCTGCTCGCCAGCCGGTCGGACGTGACCGGCCTGCGCTGGCCGGGGCGGCCGGACGACCCCGCGTACCCGGTGGCCTCGGCGCAGATGCGCCGGATGCCCGGGGTGCTCTCGTTCGACCTGGGCGACGCCGACCGGGTGGCCCGCTTCATCGAGGCCGCCCGACTGGTGGCGGCGGCCACCTCCTTCGGTGGCCTGCACACCACCGCCGACCGGCGGGCGCAGTGGGGCGACGACACCTCGCCCGGCTTCGTCCGGTTCTCGTGCGGTGCGGAGGACACGGCCGACCTGGTGG
Source organism: Micromonospora sp. LH3U1 (assembly GCF_028475105.1). NCBI lineage: Bacteria > Bacillati > Actinomycetota > Actinomycetes > Micromonosporales > Micromonosporaceae > Micromonospora > Micromonospora sp. LH3U1. The sequence goes on from NZ_CP116936.1 coordinate 1,439,308, forward strand.
CCGACATCGCCGCCGCCCTGGACGCGGCCGGGCCGGCTTGAGGGGACCCATGGCATCACCGTTCCCCACCGACCGAGCCGCCCTCGTGGGTCGGCTGCGTGCCGCCGGCTGCGTCTACGCCGAGGACGAGGCCGAGCTGCTGCTGGCCGCTGCGGACACCCCGGCGGCGTTGGCTGACCTGACCGACCGCCGGGTGGCCGGTGAACCGCTGGAGTACCTGCTCGGCTGGGCCGAGTTCTGCGGGCTGCGGATCGCCGTCGACGCGGGCGTCTTCGTTCCGCGTGGGCGGACCGCGCTGCTGGTCGAGGTGGCCGCCGAACTGACCGGCCCGGCCCCGGCCGTGGCCGACCTCTGCTGCGGCTCCGGGGCCACCACTGTCGCGCTGGCGCACCGGCTCGCGCCGCGCTGGCTGGCGGCCGCCGACATCGACCCGGCGGCCGTGGCATGTGCGCGCCGCAACCTCGCCGGGCTCAACGCCGAGGTGTACGAGGGTGACCTCTTCACACCGCTGCCCCGGCAGTGGCGGGGTCGGCTGGACCTGGTGGTCGCCAACGCCCCCTACGTGCCGACCGACGCGGTGGCGCTGATGCCCCCCGAGGCGCGGCTGCACGAGGCCCCGGTGGCGCTCGACGGTGGTCCGGACGGGCTTACCGTGCTGCGCCGGGTGGCCGCCACCGCGGGCGACTGGCTGGCACCGGGCGGGCACCTGGTGGTGGAGGTCAGCGTCGGGCAGGCGGAGGCGCTCTGCGCGGCGCTCAGCGCGGCCGGGCTGGTGCCGGGCGTGCGGCACGACGACGACCTGGACGGCACCGCGGTGACCGCCCGCCGCCCCGACTGAGCCCGCTCGCCACGGGCCCGCCGCCCGCAGCCGTGTTCCCGGGCACGCCGCGTCGCGCATCCCGCCGCATCGGCCCGCCCCTCCTCTGAGGCCACGGGGTTGGCCGTACCACTTGCTCGCCCTTTGCTCTGCTTCAACGGAGGCAACAGAAAGATGCCGTCAGTGTTGCGCCGGTTGAAGCAGAGCAAAGGCGGGACCGAGCGGCGATGCAGCGGCCAAACGGGACGTGAAGCGCGGTGCCAGCGGGTACCTCTGCCATCTGGTTGGGCGGCCGGGCATGGCGGGGGGAGAGGGCTTGGCACTAGCCTCGGCTCACACTCATGACGGCGGGAGGCGGTTTCGGTGGGCAGCGCAGGGGTGCCGGTGGTCGTCGGGCTGGACAATGGCGGCACCAGCAACAACGCCACCGTGCTGACGGTGGACGGCCGGTTCCTGGTGGACGGGCTGCTGGAGATCCCCAGCGAGGTGCGGTCCGGGCCGGAGGCGGCGATCGAGGCACTGGCCCGGGCGCTGGACGGCGCCCTGGCGCAGACCGGTGTGCCGCGTGACCTGGTCCGGGCGGTTGGGCTGGACACTCCCGGCCCGGCCAGCGCCGACGGCGTCATCTCGTCGCGGGGTTCCACCAACTTCTCCCAGCCGGCCTGGCGGGGCTTCGACGTGCGGGGCGCGCTGGAGCGACGGCTCGGCCTGCCGGTGGTCTACCACAACGACGGCAACGCGGCCGCGCTCTACGCCCACCACGTGTACTTCGGCACCGACGCGATGAAGCGCTCGTCGGTCTCCGCGATCGTCGGCACCGGCCTCGGTGGCGGCGTGGTCGAGAGCGGCCGGGTGATCGCTGGCGCGGCCGGCATGGCCGGGGAGCTGGGTCATGTGCACATCCCGCTGAACGGGCTGCTCGGCCCTGGGCAGCCGGAGCCCACCTGCGCCTGCGGCTTCACCGGGGACGTCGAGAGCGTCGCCTCGCTGACCGGCATCGAGCGCAACCTGCTGCCGTACTGGCTGACCCGCTTCCCCGACCACCCGCTCGCCGCCGAGCCGGTTGCCCGGGCGGCCAAGCTGGTCCGCGGGTACGGCGAACGGGGGGACGCCCTCGCGCGGGACCTCTTCGCCCAGCAGGCGATGGCGTTGGGCCGGCTGTTCACCGTGGCGGCGAACTTCACCGACCCGCACGCGTACTTCGTCGGTGGTGGGGTGGTGGAGGCGGCACCGGAGTTCCGCGACTGGTTCCTGGCGACGGTCCGCGAGCACACCGTGCTCCGCGAGGAGCAGGCAGCGGTTGCCACCTTCGCGCTGGTACCGGAACGGGACATGGCCGGTGCCCGGGGCGTGGCGATCGCCGCGCTGGAGGCGCTACGCGCCGCCCCGGAGCCCGGCCCGCTGGTCGCCTGAGCCTGATTCCGCCCCGGCCCGCCGCGCCCTCGTCGGCGGCGCGGCGGGCGGGCCGACCGGGCGGCAACCCGGCCTGGTCAGCGGCGTGACGGCCTGGTCAGGAGCGGGGTGGAGCCTGGGCGAACGCGGCCCAGGCGGCCGTTGCGAACAGCAGGGCCGGGCCGGTCGGGTCCTTGGAATCGCGGACGGCCACCAGCCGCGGTATCGCGGCCACCTCCACGCAGGCGCCCTCGTCGCCGCTGCGGCTGCTCTTGCGCCACGCCGCCGCGGCCAAGGCCGCTGTGATCATCGGTGTCATCGGTCCTACCGTCCCTTCAGGACTGACAGGAGCATCTCGCGGCTGTCCGCCGGGCTGAGCGCCACGCTTCGGAGATGCTCCATGATCTTGGTGCAGGTACGCGTTTCCCCGGCCCGGTCGAGGATCATCTGACCTGCGACGGTCTCCACCGAGGCGATGATCGGGTCTTCCGGGTCGGCGAACTCCAGGATGTGCAGCGAACCCCGGGTGCCCCGGTGGTAGCCGGCGGAGAGCGGGATCACCTGGACGCCGATGTTCGGCAATTCGGCCATCTTGACGAGGTGGCGCAGTTGCCCGTCCATCACCGACTTGTCACCGACCGGGCGCAGCAGCGCGCCCTCGTCGATGATCGCGTCGAAGATGGGCGGCCGGTCACCGGTGAGCCGCTGTTGTCGGTCGAGCCGGACCTTGACCCGCTGCTCCACCAGGTCGTCGCCGAGGGTGTGCGGCCCGCCGCGCATCACGCCACGGATGTAGTCGGCGGTCTGTAGCAGGCCGGGCACCACCGAGGGCTCGAAGTTGGCGATTGCGGTCGCCTCGGCCTCCAACGCGATGAAGTCGATGGTGCGCGGATCCAGCAGGTAGGAGTACGACACCCACCAGCCCGGCTTGCGGGCGTCCTTGGCGAGCTGCACCGCCGCCGCCACCTCCTCGGCACCGACCCCGTACGACGTGAGCAGGGCGCGCACGGTGGCCGGGGTGATCAGGGTCTGGGCGTTCTCGTACCGGGAGAGGGTGCTGCGGGTGCTGTTGATCTCATCCGCCGCAGTCTCCAGTGTCAGTCCGGCGGCTTCCCGGTGGTGGCGCAGGGCGATGCCGAGCCGACGAGCACGGGCAGTCTTCGGAGCCATGCATCGATGGTCGCACACATTTGCGGGAACGTCTGCATGAGAGAACGTCGATGAGAGTTGCATTCACGGCTGTATACGTGTCAATCTGTCATCACGTCCTCACCGCCGGTTGTCGTGGCGACGGTGGTGGTGAGCGACCGGAGGGGATGGGGCACGCGGCGATCGGGTTTCTCCCCCGTACCCGATCGTCGCGTGCCGCCGCCATCCCGGCCCGCCGGAAGGAGACGACGTGCGAACCGGTCCGGAGCCCCCCGCCGCCGTGCACTCGGACGGCCTTCGATGACCCGCTTCCTCGTGGTGCTCACCGACGTGCGTCCCGTCGAGGGCGTCGACCGCAACGAGCGGATCACGCCGGAGCGGCGCCGCCAGGTGGTCGGCGCCAGCAGTCGAGAGGCCGCCGACCGAATCGCCGGAGCGTTCATGGCGCTGGGCATGGTGCGGGCCGGCCGGCAGCGGGTGAAGGTGATCGCGGTGGGCCGCCGGCACGCCCGCGACTGAGTAGGCCCAGGTCACCGGCCTGCGGCACGGCTACAGTCCGATCACACACCGTATAACCTCTGTTGACCGATTCCCGTGTCGCGCTGTGGCTCGCCGGGTATCGCCTCGCCCTACCGCCACGCACAGTAAGGTCAACCGGGTGAGCGCCACCGGCGAGCACGACCAGCCGCAGTCGCGTACGAAGAGGTGACCGGAGTGACCACCCCAGGCAAGACCCGCGTGGCAATCGTCTTCGGCGGCCGCAGCCCGGAGCACGGCATCTCCTGCGTCAGCGCCGGCAGCGTGTTCGGTGCGCTCGACCCGGACGAGTTCGAGGTGGTGCCCGTCGGCATCACCCGGGCCGGCCAGTGGGTGCTGACCAGTGGAGACCCCGCCCAGCTCGCGATCAACGCCCGTGAGCTGCCGGAAATCACCGCCGACTCCGGCGACGACATCGTGCTGCGCGCCGACCCCACCGGCAACGGGCTGATGGTGCTCGACCCGACCGAGGGTCCCCGGGTGCTGGCCGACGTGGACGTGGTCTTCCCGGTCCTGCACGGCACGTACGGCGAGGACGGCACGATCCAGGGGATGCTGGAGATGGCCGGCATCCCCTACGTCGGGGCGAACGTGTTCGCGTCCGCCGCCGCCATGGACAAGGAATTCACCAAGAAGCTCTGTGCCGTCGAGGGCATCCCGGTCGGCACGTACGCCGTGCTGCGCAATGGGATGACGCTCAGCGAGCAGGACAAGGAGCGGCTCGGCCTGCCGGTCTTCGTCAAGCCGTCCCGGGCCGGGTCCTCGTTCGGCGTCAGCAGGGTCAGCGACTGGGCGCAGCTGGACGCGGCGGTCGCCGCCGCCCGGCAGTTCGACCCGAAGGTCATCATCGAGGCCGCGTTCATCGGCCGTGAGGTCGAGTGCGGTGTGCTGGAGGGCGAAGCCGGTGGCGCGCCCGAGGCGTCCGTGCTGGCCGAGGTGCGAGTCGTCGCCGACCACGACTTCTACGACTTCGAGGCGAAGTACCTCGACGACTCCTGCGAGTACGACGTTCCGGCCAACCTGCCGGACAAGGTGACCCGCCAGGTGCAGGAGTACGCCGTCCGCGCGTTCACCGCGCTGGACTGCGCCGGCCTGGCCCGGGCCGACTTCTTCGTCACCGACGAACTGGACGTCTACCTCAACGAGATCAACACGATGCCCGGGTTCACCCCGACGTCGATGTTCCCGCGGATGTGGGCGGCCTCCGGCCTCGAATACCCGAAGCTGGTCAACCGGCTGATCCGCACCGCCCAGCGGCGCGGCGTCGGCCTGCATTGAGCCACTCGGCCCCGCCCGCCTACCTCAGTCGGCGCGGGGCCGGCTCAGCGCTGGCAGCCGGACGGGATGGCGCCGCCGGAGGGCACGGTCGCCACGATCTTGCTGGAAATCGTCGGCACCCACTGCAACGCCTGCTCGTACGCGCGCGGAACCCGCACCGTGATCAGCGTCTCCCGGTCGACCGTGCTGAGCACGGCCCCGTCGGCCTGTTCGGCCAGATGCCAGCAGACCCGGTTGACCGTCCAGACCTCGTCGGTGGCGGGGAAGGTCGGCTCGGCGCCGCCGCAGGCCACGGTGAGCGCCGGGTCGCCATACGCGGCGTTCTGCTCCGGGCCGGCGGTGACCGGCCGCTGGGCCAGGTCGCGGATGCTCGCCGGAAGCTGGGAGAGCAGGGCCCGGCAGACCGTGGCCGGACGGGCGGCCAGGGCCGGGGCGGCCATCTCCACCGGGGCGGTGGACTGCACCCGGGCGGTGGTCGCGGAGGGTGTCGGCGCGGCGGCCGGTGCGTCCGGGGTGAGCTTGGTGAAGGCCAGCACGGCCACCAGCAGCGTGATCGGCAGCGCGATCACCGTGGCCAGCAGGGCGGCGCCGCGAATGGTCCGGTCTCGGCCGGCCGGCGCGGCGGCGGCTGGGTCGGCCGGTTCGCGGATACCGTCAGCCGGCTCGCGCGTCCCGTCGGCCGCGCCACGCGTCCCGTCGTCGTCCAGACCAGCGGAGGAGGTCGTCATCTCGTCCACTTACAGTCGCACCACCGAACACGTGAGGGTGCGAGTGATGCCGGGCACCATCTGCACCTTGCTGACGATGAGTTTGCCCAGCTCGTCGACGGTGTTCGCCTCGGTGAGGACGACCACGTCGTACGGCCCGGTGACGGCGTCGACGCGCACCACGCCGGTGATGTCCGCGATGAGACCCGCCACGTCACGCGCGCGGCCGACCTCGGTCTGGATGAGGATGTACGCCTGTACCACGACTCGACCTCCGTCCGTCGCCGCCCGGGAGCGGCCCGAAGGGTGAAACTACCTTACGGAGCAGGTCGGATCCCTATCGGTGGTCAAGGAGCAGCGGTGAGCGAGCACGGCGGAGCCGGGCAGCACGGGCGGAACGCCGGCAGCGGCGCCAGTGTGTCCGCGATCGGGGAGTTCGGGCTGATCGGGCGGATCACCTCCCGACTGTCGTACGGACCGACGACCCTGCTCGGCCCAGGCGACGACGCGGCGGTGGTGGCCGCGCCGGACGGCCGGGTGGCGGCCTCCACCGACGTGCTGGTCGACGGGCGGCACTTCCGGCGGGACTGGTCCTCGGCCCGTGACGTCGGGCACCGGGCGGCGGCGGCCAACCTGGCGGACGTCGCGGCGATGGGCGCCACGCCGACCGCCCTGCTTGTCGCTCTCTGCATGCCGGCCGACCTGGACACCGGCTGGGCGGAGGAGTTGGCCGATGGGCTCTCCGCCGAGGCGGCGACGGTCGGCGCGAGCGTCGTCGGCGGGGACATGTCGGCCAGCCCCACCCTGACCGTCGCCGTCACCGCGCTGGGCGACCTGGAGGGCCGCCCGCCCGTGCTGCGCTCGGGTGCCCGTCCCGGGGACGTGCTCGCCCTGGCCGGGCGCACCGGGTACGCGGCAGCCGGGCTGACCGTGCTCACCCGGGGCTTCCGCACCCCTCGGCTGCTGGTCGAGGCGTACCGGCGGCCGCAGGTGCCGTACCAGGCCGGCCCGCAGGCTGCCCGGCTCGGCGCCACCTCGATGATCGACGTGTCGGATGGGCTGCTCGCCGACCTCGGGCACGTGTCGGCGGCCAGCGGGGTGGCGATCGACGTACGCCGGAACGCGTTCGAGGTGCCCCGGCAGATGGCCGATGCGGCGCAGGCACTCGGCGTCGACCCGTACACCTGGATCCTCGCTGGTGGCGACGACCACGCGCTGGCCGCGACCTTCCCCCCGGCGGTGGTGTTGCCACCGGACTGGCGGCCGATCGGCCTGGTCACGGACGGTGGTGGCGTGACGGTCGACGGTGCGCCCTACGACGGCCCGACCGGCTGGGACCACTTCCGGTGAGGTCCGGAGCCCGCCGTATTCTGGATACCGTGAGTGAGATCGAGATCCGGGTGGTGCGGTTCGACGCATCGGTGGCGCAGCAACTGATCCATGCCGCAATGGCCGACCTCGGTGCCCGCTACGGCGGCTCCGGCGACGACACCCCGGTGGACGCGACCGAGTTCGAGGCACCCGACGGCGCGTTCCTCGTCGCCTATCTGGCCGGCGAGCCGGTCGGCTGCGGTGGCTGGCGCAGCCACGGCGCCGACACCGCGGAGCTGAAGCGGATGTACACGGCCCCGGCGGCACGTGGGCGGGGCGTGGCCCGCACGGTGCTGGCGGCCGTCGAGCGCTCGGCCCGCGAGCACGGCCGCAAGCGGATGGTCCTGGAGTGCGGCGACAAGCAGCCCGAGGCGATCGCCATGTACGGCTCCGCCGGTTACGAGCGGATTCCGAACTTCGGCTTCTACAAGGACGAGGAAGGCTGCGTCTCCTTCGGCCGCGCCCTCTGACCTGCGGGTCTCCGGCGGGGCCTGTGTTGATCGACTCTGTTTTCCTGCCGTCGGGCTATCCGCAGCGCCGGATGCCCGGGGTTCAAGGAAACCGAGTCGATCAAGCGGCGGCGGCACGCGGACACGACAGAGCCGGCGGACCTCAGGGTCCGCCGGCTGAGCCGTACGAGAAGGTGGGTGCTACCGCGTCAGGCGCGGGTGACCTTGCCGGCCTTGATGCACGAGGTGCAGACCTGCAACTTCTTGGTGTTGCCGCCACCGGCCGGGGTACGCACCGACTGGATGTTCGGGTTCCAGCGGCGGTTGGTCCGCCGGTGCGAGTGGGACACGTTGTGGCCGAAGCCCGGTCCCTTGCCACAGACGTCGCACACGCTAGCCACGGGATACTCCTGGGATTGATACGTTCATGAGGTCGCCGGCAGGTGCTGCCCGGGCAACCTGGTCAGGTTACCCGATGACTCGCCGACCCGGCCAACCGGCCTGGTCCGGCGGTCGCCCGTGCCCCGGCTCGCGCCTGGTCGTGGGCCTGTCCGCCCGACGGTGGACCGGCCCGGCGGCAAGGCTACCGGAGGCGCCCGTCCCCGCCACGAGCACCGGCGGACCGGGGCGGGGAGGACACGCCGGACGAGTCCGACGGGTGTCGGTGTGCGCCAGTAGGCTTCTGCCGTGCTGGACACCCTCGACGCCGCCGCGGTCCGCCGCTGGTGCGCGAGCGGATTGGCCGCGCTGAAGCGGCACCAGGGTGAGATCGACCAGCTCAACGTCTATCCGGTGCCCGACGGCGACACCGGCACCAACCTGGTGCTCACCCTCACATCGGCCCAGCAGGCCCTCGCGATGAATCTGGACACCCTGCCCGACAGCGGGCCGACCGCGCACGGGCACGCGCTGCGGCTGATGGCCCAGGGCGCGCTGCTCGGCGCGCGGGGCAACTCCGGGGTGATCCTGTCGCAGATCCTGCGTGGTTTCGCCGACGAGGTCGCCGTGGTGCCAGCGGTGCACGGCCGGGAGTTCGCCGCCGCGCTGCGGTCCGGCACCGCCGCCGCGTACACCGCGGTTGCCCGGCCGGTCGAGGGCACCCTGCTCACCGTGGTCGCGGCAGCCGCCGCCGCGCCGAACGGGCGGACAGCGGCGACCTGCCGGCGGTGGCCCGCGTCGCGGCCCGGGCCGCGGCCGAGGCGCTCGCCCGCACCCCGGAGCAGCTGCCGGCGCTGGCCCGCGCGGGCGTGGTCGACGCGGGCGGCCGAGGGCTCTGCGTGCTGCTCGACGCCCTGGTCGAGGTGCTCACCGGGGAGAGCGTCGCCCGGCCCGCGCCGACGCCGCGCTCCGCCCGCCCGGCGGCCAGCGTCGCACGGGAGACCGGTTCCGACGAGTACGCGTACGAGGTGCAGTTCCTGCTCGACGCCGGGGCCGAGGCGGTGGCCGGGATGCGGCGGGCGCTGGACGCACTGGGGGACTCACTGGTCGTCGTCGGCGACGGGCGTGAGCCGGAGGGCACCTGGAACGTGCACGTGCACGTCAACGACGTCGGGGCGGCGGTCGAGGCGGGTGTCGCCGCCGGCCGCCCGTACCGCATCTCGGTGACCCGCTTCGCCGACCAGCCCGAGCCGCCCCCCGTCCCGGTGGCGGACGGCCGCGCCGCAGTGGTGGTGGCCACCGGTGGCGGCATGGCCGAGCTGTTCGCCGCGGAAGGGGCCACCGTGGTGCCGGGCAACCCGTCCACCGGTGAGCTGCTGGACGCCGTCCGCAGCACCGGTGCGGCCCGGGTGGTGGTGCTGCCCAACGACGCCAACACCGAGGCGGTGGCGAGCGCGGCGGCCCGCGAGGCCCATCGGCACGGCATCAAGGTGAGCGTGGTGCCCACCCGCTCGCCCGTGCAGGCGCTCGCCGCCCTCGCGGTCCGCGACGGCGACCGCCGCTTCGAGGACGACGTGATCGCGATGGCCGAGGCGGCTGGCGCCTGCCGTTACGCCGAGGTCTGCCATGCCAGCCGGGAGGCGCTGACCGTGGCCGGCCCGTGCCGTCCCGGCGACGTGCTGGCGCTGGTCGAGGGCGAGGTGCACCTGATCGGCACCGACCTCACCGACACGTGCGCCGCCGTGGTCGACCGGATGCTCGGCGGCGGTGGCGAGATGGTCACCCTGCTGGCCGGCGCGGACGCTCCGGCCGGGCTCACCGATGCCGTCCGCGCGCACGTCGCGAGGCGCTGGCCGTTCGTCGAGGTGCACACGTACCCGGGCGGCCAGCCGTTTTATCCGCTCCTGGTAGGGATTGAATGAGCGAACCAGCCACGGTGGACACTCCGCTGAAGAAGCTGGTCGGGGACAAGACGGCCAAGGCATTGGCCTCGCACCTCGACCTGCACACCGCGCGTGACCTGGTCTACCACTTCCCGCGTCGCTACGACGAGCGTGGCGAACACACCGACATCCGCTCGCTGGACGTCGGCGAGCAGGTCACCGTGCTGGCCCAGGTGCAGCGCACCGCGGTGCGCCCGATGCGTCAGCGGCGGGGCAACCTGCTGGAGGTGACCGTCGGCGACGGCTCCGGCGGGATGTTGACGTTGACCTTCTTCGGCAACCAGGCGTGGCGCGAGCGGGAGCTGCGCCCCGGTCGGTGGGGGCTGTTCGCCGGCAAGGTCACCGAGTTCCGGGGCAAACGGCAGCTCAACGGCCCGGAGTACGTCCTGCTCGGCGAGGGCGGTGACGGCGAGGCGGCGGTCAGCGACGAGATCGAGGAGTTCGCCGGGGCGCTGATCCCTGTCTACCCGGCCGCCGCCGCCGTGCCGACGTGGGTGATCGCACGCTGCGTGCGGGTCGTCCTGGACACGTTCACCCCGCCGGACGATCCGTTGCCGAGCAGCGTGCGGGCCAGCCGCAAACTGGTCGGGCTGGGCACCGCCTTGACGGAGATCCACCGGCCGTCCAGCAAGGAGGAGCTGCACCGGGCGCGGCGGCGACTCAAGTGGGACGAGGCGTTTGCCGTCCAGTTGACCCTGGTGCAGCGCAAGCACCGGGCGGCCGACTGGCCGGCCCGGCCCCGCCCGCCGCGCCCGGGCGGGCTGCTGGACGCCTTCGACGCCCGACTCCCGTACGAGCTGACGGACGGTCAGCGCGATGTCGGCGTGGAGATCGCCGCCGACCTGGCCGCCCCGCACCCGATGCACCGGTTGTTGCAGGGTGAGGTGGGCTCGGGCAAGACGGTGGTGGCGTTGCGGGCCATGCTCCAGGTGGTCGACGCGGGCGGGCAGGCCGCGCTGCTGGCGCCCACCGAGGTGCTGGCCGCCCAGCACCACCGCGGCATGCTCGACCTGCTCGGGCCGCTCGGTCGGGCCGGTGAGCTTGGTTCCGCCGAGCACGCCACCCGGGTCGAGCTGGTCACCGGCTCGCTGGGCGCGGCGGCCCGACGGCGGGCGCTCGGCGAGGTGGCCAGCGGCGCCGCCGGCATCGTGCTCGGCACCCACGCCCTGCTCTACGAGGGGGTCGACTTCGCCGATCTCGGCCTCGTTGTCGTCGACGAGCAGCATCGCTTCGGCGTGGAGCAGCGCGACGCTCTGCGGGCCAAGGCCGACCAGCCGCCGCACACGCTGGTGATGACGGCCACCCCGATCCCGCGCACGGTGGCGATGACCGTCTACGGCGACCTGGAGGTCTCCACCCTCTCCCAGCTGCCCCGGGGTCGGTCGCCGATCGCCTCGCACGTGGTGCCGGCCGCCGAGAAGCCGGCCTACCTCGACCGGGCCTGGCGTCGGCTGCGCGAGGAGGTAACCGCCGGCCATCAGGCGTACGTGGTGTGCCCGCGCATCGGCGATGGTCCGGCGTCGGAGGAGGAGCCGCCGCCGGTGGACGACAACGGTCGTCGCCCGCCGCTGGCGGTGACCGAGGTGGCACCGCTGCTGGCCGAGGGGCCGCTGCACGGGCTGCGGATCGGGGTGCTGCACGGTCGCCTGCCGGCCGACGAGAAGGACGCGGTGATGCGCTCCTTCGCCGCCGGTGACCTGGACGTCCTGGTGGCGACCACCGTGGTCGAGGTCGGCGTGGACGTGCCGAACGCGACCGTGATGATCGTGCTGGACGCCGACCGCTTCGGTGTCTCCCAGCTGCACCAGTTGCGGGGCCGGGTCGGTCGGGGTGCCGCCGCCGGGCTCTGCCTGCTGGTGAGCGAGGCCGCCGAGGGCTCGTCGGCGCGGGAACGGTTGGACGCGGTGGCGTCCACGAGCGACGGTTTCAAGCTCGCCGAGCTGGATCTGGAGCAGCGCCGCGAGGGCGACGTGCTGGGCGCCACCCAGTCCGGGCGCCGCTCGCACCTGCGGCTGCTGTCCCTGCTCCGCGACGCCGACCTGATCCGCGACGCCCGCGCCGAGGCGATAGCCGTGGTCGAGGAGGACCCGGAGCTGGCCCAGCAGCCGGCGCTGGCCGCCTCGGTAGCCGCACTGGTCGACGAGGAACGCGCGGAGTACCTGGAAAAGGGCTGAGCCCCGCCCGGATACGAGGCGCCTGGGCCGGTGATCCACTCCGGTTTGATGAAACCGGGGTATCCCCGCCGAGGTCATACCCCGGTTTCACTGACCTTGAGTCGATCACGCACACCATTACATGCCTGAGGGCGCGCCGACCGGTTGGTCGACGCGCCCTCAGTTGTCAGAGCGGGTTGTCTCAGGCGGTGAAGCGCACCCGACGACGACGGGCCATCACGAACAGGACAGCACCGGCCGCGAGCAGCGCCACGGCGCCGACGATGATGCCGCCGGTCGCAGCACCGGTCAGCGGCAGGGCCGGCTCATCCTTGTCGCAATCGGCCGGCTGCTCCCAGGCGATCGGCGTGGTGTCGTCGAGGCCCTCGGCGGCCGGCGTGACGATGAGACCCTTCGTCGCGTCGAAGGAGACGGATCCGGTCTCGCCCGGCTTGACGGTCAGCGTCTTCGCCTCGCCCTTGTTCGGGGTCAGCGTGAGGACGACGGTCTCACCGTCCGCGGGGTTCTCGATGGTGAAGGTCAGCTTGTCGCAGGTCGACTCAACGGTGCCCACCGGCTCGGCCGGAGGCGTGGTGGCAGTCGGGGTCGGGGTCGGGCTCTGGGTCGGAGGCTGACTCGGCGACGGAGAGACGGTGGTGGGGCTGGGGGTCGGGGACGCCGTCGGAGTGGCGGTCGGGGTCGGGCTGCTCGGCGAGGGCGTGGGCTCCGCCGCGCAGGTGCCCGCCGGGGTGGCGGCCACCGTCCGCTCCTCGGTCACGATCCGGTTGGGGCGCTCCCACCGGGCCTCGACGGTCAGCTCGATCTTCGGCTGCCGCTCGGCGAAACGGTGGCTCTGGGTGGAGGTGAGGACACCCTCGCCCTTGGCCGGGAGGGTGGCGTCCTTCGCCAGGTCGCCGCCGCTGAACTCGGTCGGGACGGTCGACACGAGCTTGGTGATCGTCGCGTCGATGTTCTCGCTGTTGCTGACCTTCCAGGTCACCGTGACCTGACCGTCGGAGGCCAGGCAGTAGGTGCCGGAGGGCTCGGGGTGGTGGGCGCTGGCGGGGGACGCGACGGCACCGACGCCGGCGAGGCCGATCAGCGCGCCCGCGGCGATGGCCGCGAGGCGCCGGAACGGAGACTTGGGAGGGTTCACGCCTGCTCCTGATGAGGGGGGTACGGATCGCGTGGCGGGAGGGTCGGGAGCCATCGCGACCGGGGGGTCGCCTGCTCACCGGGGTATCGCGCGACGCGGTGGTGTTCCCGCGGCGAAAGCGGGGACAGGGGGTGACTGTACTGACGGGTGGTTAATGAGGGGAGTTCAGATCATTGCCATCGGGCAATGTAGTAAATTCGTGATCTTTGATATACCCAAGGTGTCAGTCCGGTCACCGGGGACGGCCCGCCCTCGCTGAGATCCACAGTGGATATCAGCCCGTCGGCGCTGGTCACGCCCTCCGTGGACCCGCGCGGCGGCGTGCTTGCGGCAGCGGTACCCGGTACGTGGCCCGGGGTGAGCGGAGCCGCCGTGCCACCGCCAGCCGGCAGGCTCGTCGGATACGCGCCGTGGTGACGGGGGCCGCGCCCCATCGCGTAGCGTCGCGGGCATGAGCAGGAGGAGACGGTGACCCGGATCGTGGCCGGGACGCTCGGTGGCCGGCGGATCGCCGCGCCTCCCGGCGCCGGTACCCGACCCACCTCCGACCGGGTCCGCGAGGCGCTGTTCAGTGCCGTCCAGACCGAGGTCGACCTCGACGGCGCCCGCTTCGCCGACCTGTACGCCGGCTCCGGCGCGGTCGGGCTGGAGGCGCTCTCCCGGGGGGCCCGGCACGTGCTGCTGGTCGAGTCCGACCCACGAGCGGCCCGGGTGATCCGGGAGAACGTGGCCGCCCTGCGCGCCGGCCCGGCGGCCCGCCTGGTCGCCGGCAAGGTGGCGACGGTGCTGGCCGCCGGTCCGGGCGACGAGCCCTACGACGTGGTCTTCGCCGATCCGCCGTACGCGGTGCCGGACGCGGAGATCACCGCGCTGCTGGCCGCGCTGGTGGACGGCGGTTGGCTGGCGCCCGACGCGCTGGTGGTGGTGGAGCGGTCCACTCGCACGAGGCAGTTCGACTGGGTGGAGGGGATCACTGCCGAGCGCAGTCGCCGTTACGGCGAGACCACCCTTTGGTACGGTCGCCGATCATGAGACGTGCGGTGTGCCCCGGTTCGTTCGACCCGGTCACCAACGGACACCTCGACATCATCGGACGAGCCAGCCGGCTCTTCGACGAGGTGATCGTCGGCGTACTGATAAACCAGTCGAAGAGTGGCCTCTTCACCGTCGAGGAGCGGATCGACATGCTCCGCGAGGTGACCTCCTCGTACGGAAATGTGCGGGTCGAGTCGTTCCGAGGGTTGCTGGTGGACTTCTGCAGGGCCCAGCAGGCCAGTGTGCTGATCAAGGGTCTGCGGGCGGTCAGCGACTTCGACTACGAGTTGCAGATGGCTCAGATGAACATCGGGCTGGCCGGCGTCGAGACGCTCTTCATGCCGACCAACCCGCTCTACTCGTTCCTCTCCTCAAGCCTGGTCAAGGACGTGGCCAAGTGGGGTGGCGACATCTCCGCGCACGTCCCTGACCCGGTCCGCGAAGCCCTCCAGGCCCGCCTCGGCCCCCGCCCCTGATCTCCGATCCCCACGATCTGACACCTCCGGTCGCTCCAACGCCCCTTTTGCGGCAGATTGACGCAGCAGTGGGCGCCAGATCGGCGCGGAGTGACGATGTCGCGACGCGCCGGGTCGGGGTGGATGGGGCGCGTGTGGGGCGAGCACGACATGATTGGTGGCGCGGGGAACGGCCGTAGCCCGCATCATGGAGGTCGGCCGACGAACGACAGGAGTGAGGTACCGGTGGACCCGCTCGATCGCATCGACGAACTGATCGCCATGGTGGAGCAGGCCCGCTCCGTCCCGATGTCGCGCAACAACTGCATGGTCGACCGGGGTGAGATGATCGCGGTCCTCGACGAGATGCGCGCCGACCTTCCCGCCGACCTGCGCCGCGCTGCCGCACTCCTCGAGGAGCGCGACAAGATCATGGACGCAGGCAAGCGCGAGGCCGACCGGATCATCAGCGAAGGTGAGGCAGAACACGCCCGCCTTGTCTCCGTGAACGAGATCACCGTGTCGGCCGAGCACGAGGGTGCCCGGATCATCGGGGAGGCCCGGGCCGAGGCGCAGCGCCTGCGTGAGGAGGTCGACGACTACGTCGACACCGCGCTGGCCAACTTCGAGCAGTTCCTCACCCGGGCGCTGGCCTCGATAGAGCGTGGCCGGGACAAGATGCACGCACTGCGGGAGATCGGCACCTTCGCTGGGGATGAGGCGGAACGCCCGCTACCCTTCTGAGCGGCACCTCACCAGCCGACATTCTCGGGCGGGGGTCGCCCCCGGTTCGACGGTCGGGCGGTCGCCCAGGTAACCTTTTTTGTCGGCCTCTCACCGGCCGGAGTCTGACTATGCCCAAGCGCTCGCCATCGACACTCAACCCCAAGTCGCCGCTGGTCCTCGACACGAGGGACCTGCCGCGTCGACCTGGCGCGTTGCGTGAAGTCCAGCGGGTCGTGCCGGCACCGGCGGACCTCGGTGTGGAGTTGATCGGCGTGCCGGCGGGCGCGGACCTCGACCTCGATCTGAGGTTGCAGTCGGTGTCCGAGGGCGTGCTCGTCTCCGGGACCATCACCGGTCCCATCCGGGGCGAGTGCGGCCGTTGCCTGCGCGAGATCAACGACTCGATGGGCGTGACGATCCAGGAGCTGTACGCATATGAGGACAGCACCACGGACGCCACGACCGACGAGGACGAGGTGGGCCGGATGCAGGGCGATCTGATCGACCTGGAGCCGGCGCTGCGGGACGCGTTGGTGCTCACGCTGCCGACCAACCCGCTCTGCCGGGAGGACTGCCCAGGGTTGTGCCCCGAATGCGGGGCCCACTGGGACGATCTGCCGGCCGACCACAGTCACCAGCAGATCGACCCGCGTTGGGCGGGCCTGTCGCAACTGACCGTTACAGAGGAGTAAGAACCGTGGCCGTCCCGAAGCGCAAGATGTCGCGCAGCAACACCCGGTCCCGCCGGGCGAACTGGAAGGCGACCGTGGTCGCGACCGTCGCGTGCCCGCAGTGCAAGTCCCCGAAGCTGCCGCACGCCGCCTGCTCCGTCTGCGGCACCTACAACGGCCGCCAGGTTCTCGAGGTCTGACCTGGACGCCCAGTGACGCCCCCGACCTCAGGTCGGGCGGCGCGCGGACCCTGGCATTCGCCCGGTGCTCCGGCTCCTTCCGACGCCGTCCGGCCCACTCCGGCCGGCGTTCCGGTGGAGCCGGGCACCGCGCGGATCGCCGTTGACCTCCTCGGCGGGGACGACGCTCCCGCCGTCGTGGTTGACGGCGCTCTGCGGGCCATGCGCGCCGACCCTGACCTGCACCTGCTCCTCGTCGGCCCGACCGAGGTCGCCGACGAGTTGATCGCTGCCCTGGATCCGGCGCAACGCGCCCGGATCACGGTGCGGCCCGTTCGCGATGTCGTCGGCATGGCCGATTACCCCAGCGCCGCCCGCGCGGAGAGCACCGTCCGGGCAGCGGTCACCGCCGTCCGCGACGGGACCGCCGACGCCCTCGTCTCCGCCGGTGCCACCGGTGCCACCGTCACCGCCGCCGTACTCGGCCTCGGCCGCTGGCCGGAGATCCGCCAACCCGCCCTGGTCGCCACCCTGCCCGCCGTAGCCGGGCCGGTCGTCCTGCTCGACGTTGGCGGCTCCCTGGAACCCCGCCCGGCCACTCTCGCCCGCCACGCCGTGCTCGGCGCCGCGTACGCCGAGGTGGCGCACTCGATCGCCGCGCCGCGCGTCGGGCTGCTCTCGGTCGGCACCGAGGCCGGCAAGGGCGACCGGGTCCGCCGGGCCACCGACCCGTTGCTCGCCGTCGAGCCGCTGCCCGGTGGGGCGCGCTACGTCGGCCTGGTCGAGGGGTACGACGTGACCCACGGCGGGCGCGCCGATGTGGTCGTCACCGACGGCTTCACCGGTAACGTGCTGCTCAAGGCCATCGAGGGCGCGTACGCGATGGCTGGCGGCCCACCCGCCGAGGGCGGCGCGCCCCGCGCGGCCGCCCTGCTGGGCGTTGCGGGGACCGTGGTCGTCTGTCACGGTTCCGCCCTTGCCGCCGACGTCGCCTCCGGCATAGCCCTCGCCGCTCACCTGTGGCGGCGGCGCGCCACCGATCTGGTCTCCGCGTTGCTGGACGGCAACGCCGCGACGGACCGCACCGACCGTTCCACCGACACCGAGGTACGCACATCATGAGCAACGACAAGCGGCGGCGGGCGTCCGTCGGTCACCTGGAAGCCGCGTTCGGCGTGAGCCTGGAACCCGAGCTGCTGCAGCGCGCGCTGACCCACCGCTCGTACGCGTACGAGAACGGCGGGCTGCCCACCAACGAGCGGCTGGAGTTCCTCGGCGACTCGGTGCTCGGCGTGGTGATCACCACGGCGCT
This sequence comes from Micromonospora sp. LH3U1, assembly GCF_028475105.1. Taxonomy (NCBI): domain Bacteria; kingdom Bacillati; phylum Actinomycetota; class Actinomycetes; order Micromonosporales; family Micromonosporaceae; genus Micromonospora; species Micromonospora sp. LH3U1. The sequence continues at coordinate 1,457,016 of NZ_CP116936.1, forward strand.
CTTCCACAACCACCCGGACCTGCCCGAGGGGCAGTTGGCCAAGCTGCGCGCCAGCGTGGTCAACATGCGGGCGCTCGCCGACGTGGCCCGTGGCCTGGGCCCGGACGGCCTCGGCGCGTACCTGCTGCTCGGCAAGGGCGAGGAGACCACCGGTGGCCGGGACAAGGCGAGCATCCTCGCCGACACGCTCGAGGCGCTGCTCGGCGCGATCTACCTCCAGTACGGGTTGGACACCACGGGGATCGTCATCCACCGGCTCTTCGACCCGCTGATGGCCGAGTCGGCTGGTCGGGGCGCCGCACTGGACTGGAAGACCAGCCTGCAGGAGCTGACGGCGGCGCTCGGGCTCGGCGTCCCGGAGTACCGGATCGAGGGCACCGGCCCCGACCATCTCAAGACGTTCACCGCCTGGGTCGTGGTGGCCGGCAACCGGTACGGCGGCGCCGAGGGGCGCAGCAAGAAGGAGGCCGAGCAGCGGGCCGCCGAGGCTGCCTGGCGGACGCTCGCCGAGCAGAACGGGCGGGCCGCGGACGCCGGCCAGACCAGCCCGAGCGGCGACGACCGCCAGGACGGGCGGACCGACCGGGACGGTGCGACCGACCGGGACGGTGCGGCCGACCGGGATGATCCGTTCGGGCCGCTGGAGCGTGCCGAGCGGGCGGCCGAGGCCGAGCAGGCCGACCACCTGGCGCAGGCCCTGCCGGCCGGGGGTGCCGACGGCCACGAGACGGGGTTGCGGCGTGCCTGAGCTACCCGAGGTGGAGACCGTCCGGCAGGGGCTGGCGCAGTGGGTCGTCGGCCGCCGGATCACCTCGGTCGAGGTCCGGCACCCGCGCGCGGTTCGCCGGCACGTCCCGGGCGGCGTGCACTTCGCCGACGTGCTCGCCGGTCGGACCGTGCTGGACGTCCGCCGTCGCGGCAAGTACCTGTGGCTGCCGCTGGACAGCGGCGACGCGATCATCGGGCACCTCGGTATGTCCGGTCAGCTGCTGCTCCAACCACCCGGCACCCCGGACGAGACCCATCTGCGGGTCCGGTTCCGGTTCGCCGACGACGGGCCGGAGTTGCGCTTCGTCGACCAGCGCACATTCGGCGGGTTGTCGGTGAGTGAGGGCGGTGCCGAGCTGCCGGACGAAATCGCGCACATCGCCCGCGACCCGATGGACCCGGAGTTCTCCGACGCGGCGTTCGTCGCCGCGCTGCGAGGCCGGCACACCGAGGTGAAGCGGGCCCTGCTCGACCAGACCCTGATCTCCGGGGTGGGCAACATCTACGCCGACGAGGCGCTCTGGCGCGCCGGGCTGCATGGCGGCCGACCCACCGACGCGCTGACCGGCCCGGCCGCGCAGCGCCTGCTCGGCCACGTCCGTGACGTGCTCGCCGAGGCGATCAGGGTGGGCGGAACCAGCTTCGATGCCCTCTACGTCAACGTCAACGGGGAGAGCGGCTACTTCGACCGGGCGCTGAACGCCTACGGCCGCGAGGGCGAGCCGTGCCGTCGGTGCGGCGCGCCGATCCGCCGCGAGGCGTTCATGAACCGGTCCTCGTACAGCTGCCCGCGCTGTCAGCCCCGGCCCCGGGGTTCCCTTCGGGGATGACCCGGAGTCGGCTCCGGGTCGGTGCCGGCGGGTCGCGGCCAGCCGCTCCGGGCTGGACCCCCGGCGTACGTCCGAATGGGGGTTGATGCCCGCCGAACGGACCCCCCGCGCCCGATGCGGCGATTCCGGGGAGGGCCGGGGCGGATCCCCGATGTGACCGTCTCGTCACGCACCTAACGTCAGCACCGTTGACAGGGGGTTGACGTGACAGGGGGACCCGAGATGGGGACAAGACCGGTGACGGTGCGGCTGGCGCGGTGGAGCGCCGAGCACCCGTGGCGGGCGATCGCACTGTGGGCCGTGTTCGTGGCGGTGTGCTTCGTGGGCGGCAACGCCGCCGGCCTCAACGAGGCCACCAGCGGCGACCAGGCGATCGGCGAGGCGGGGCGCGCCAGCCTCATCGTGGACGCCGGCGACTTCAACGACCCGGCCGTGGACAACGTCCTCATCACCTCCCGCGGCGGTTCGTTGGACCAGGCGGCGGCGAAGGCGGCGGCCGACGACGCGGCGGCCCGACTGCGTACGGTCGCCGGGGTCGCCGAGGTGGGCCAGCCGGTCACCGCCCGGGACGGCTCGGCGCTGCTGCTGCCGGTCACCATGTCCGGCGACCCGGAGACCGCCTCGGACCGGGTGCAGCCGTTGCGCGACGTCACCGCCAACGTGCAGGCCGCGCACCCGCAGCTGCGCGTCGAACAGGTCGGCGGACCGTCGATCGGCCAGGCCCTCGACGACACCCTGGGCAAGGACTTCAAGCGCGCCGAACTGCTCAGCCTGCCGGTCACCCTGGCGATCCTGATCCTCGCGTTCGGCGCACTGATCGCGGCCAGCGTGCCGGTGCTGCTGGCGTTGTCCTCGGTCGCCGCCGCGATGGGTCTGTCCACCCTCGCCTCGCACCTGGTGCCGGCCACCGACACCACGGCCCCGGTGATCCTGCTGATCGGCATGGCGGTCGGGGTCGACTACTCGCTGTTCTACATCCGTCGGGAGCGGGAAGAACGCGCCAAGGGCCGATCCGGCCTCGACGCGGTGGAGATCGCCGCGGAGACGTCCGGACACGCCGTGGTGGTCTCCGGCCTCGCGGTGATGATCTCGATGGCCGGGCTGCTGCTCGCCGGCGACGTGGTCTTCTCGTCCCTGGCGGTCGGCTCGATCCTCGTGGTCGCCGTCGCGGTGACCGGTTCGCTGACCGTGCTGCCCGCCCTGCTGGCGAAGCTCGGCCGCTGGGTCGACCGGCCGCGGGTGCCGCTGCTCTGGCGGCTGACCGCGCCGCGCACCGGCCGGCACGGCGGCCCACGCTCGCCCCGGCTCTGGCCGGCGGTGCTCCGACCCGCGCTGCGCGCCCCGGTGGCCACGCTGGTCGTCTCGGTCGGGCTGCTGCTCGCGCTGGCCGCGCCCGCGCTCGGCATGAAGTTGAAGTTCCCCGGCATGGAGGACCTGCCGCGCACCACCCCGGCCATGCAGGCGTACGACCGGCTCACCGTTGCCTTCCCGAGCACCGGCACCAATCACGTGGTGGCCGTCCAGGCGCCGGCCGAGCAGGCCGAGCGGGTGCGCGCCGCCCTCACCGACCTGTCCACCCGGGCCGCCGGCGATCCGTTGTTCGCCCCGGCCGAGGCGGACGGCCCCAAGATCGAGGTGTCGGCCGACCGGCGGGTGTCGGTGTTGGACGTCCCCACCCCGTACGCCAGTCGGGACGACCGGTCGGTGCAGTCGCTGGAGAAGCTGCGCGGGGACCTGGTCCCGGCCGAGCTGCGCGGCATCCCCGGCATCGAGTACGCGGTCGGCGGCAGCGTGGCCGACAGTGCGGACTACGCGTCCCACGTCCGCGACAAGTTGCCGCTGGTGATGGGCTTCGTGCTGGTGCTGACCTTCCTGGTCATGGTGCTCACCTTCCGGTCGGTGGTGATCGCGGCGAGCTCGATCGCGCTGAACCTGCTCTCCGCCGGTGCCGCGTACGGGCTGCTGGTGCTGGTCTTCCAGGGCGAGTGGGCCCAGGGGCCGCTCGGCTTCACGTCGATGGGCGCGATCGTGTCCTGGCTGCCGCTGTTCCTCTTCGTGGTGCTCTTCGGCCTCTCGATGGACTACCACGTCTTCGTGGTCAGTCGGATCCGCGAGGGGATCCGGGCCGGCATGCCCAACCGCGACGCCGTGTCGTACGGGATCACCTCGTCGGCCGGGGTGGTGACCAGCGCGGCGATCGTGATGGTCGGCGTCTTCTCGATCTTCGCCACGCTGAGCACGATCGACATGAAGCAACTCGGCATCGGCCTGGCAGCGGCGATCCTGTTGGATGCCACGATCATCCGGGGTGTGGTGCTGCCGGCGCTGATGACCCTGCTCGGCGACGCCAACTGGTGGGCCCCGCGCTTCCTGCGCCCCCGCCCGACACCCGCCCCCACCGATCCGCCCGCCCCCGCCCCGGAGCTGGTGTCAGTGCCCTGACCCAAGCCCCCAACCCCGCCGCCCGCGCACCCCGCGCACCCCGCCCGCGCGCCCCGCCCGCGCGCCCCGCCCGCGCGCCCCGCCCGCGCCGTCCGCGCGCCCCGCCCGCGCGCCCCGCCCGCGCCGTCCGCGCGCCCCGCCCGCGCGCCCCGCCCGCGCCGTCCGCGCGCCCCGCCCGCGCCCAACCTCCGCGTCGATCTAGGGGAAATCGTCGCTAGTGGATCTCCATCCACGATGATTTTCCCTAGATCGACGCGGAGGAGGCGGGGGACGCGGGGGACGCGGAGGAGGCGGGGGACGCGGGGGACGCGGAGGAGGCGGGGGACGCGGGGGACGCGGAGGAGGCGGGGGACGCGGGGGACGCGGAGGAGGCGGGGGACGCGGGGAACGCGGAGGAGGCGGGGGACGCGGGGGACGCGGAGGAGGCGGGGGACGCGGGGGACGCGGAGGAGGCGGGGGACGCGGAGGAGGCGGGGGACGCGGGGGACGCGGAGGAGGCGGGGGAGGCGGGGGACGCGGGGAGGCGCGGGGAGGGCGGGGAGGCGGGGACGGGGAGGCGGGGGTTAGGGGAGGGGGCAGGCTTGTCGCCACGCATTCAACGTGCGGTCCTTGCGGATCGACGCGAAGCCGTAGCCGACGGTGGTCACGCAGAAGTCGTCGGTCGACCCGGTGTACTCGACGTGGAAGACCGGCTTGCCGTCGTCGGCGAACGGCAGCAGCTTGGCGCACTGGTTCAGCCGGACGCACTCCTCGTTGACCGCGAAGTCGAAGTCCGGGGCCAGCGCGGCGAGCTGCGGCACATCGTTGAGCAGCCCGGGGGAGAGGCTCAGGGAGCGGGCCAGCTGGGCCAGCCGGCGGTTGAACAGCAGCTGGTCGTCGAAGTCGAGCGGGAAGCCGGTGCGAGACGCGTACCCGTCGGCGTCGGCGAACGCGACCGCGCCGAAGCCCTTGCCCCGGCAGAGCCGGAACCGGTCGGCCAGCACCGGCTCGAGCGCGTCCCAGCCCCGGACGTCCAGCCACCGGCTGTCGGGGCGGCGCCCGGCCGAGCCCTGTACGACGGCCGGGATCCGGCTGGCGTCCGGGTCGGCGGCGCGGATCGACCCGACGTGCACCTGGCAGATCAGCCGGCGGTCCCGGGAGCGCAGCTCGGCGGTCTGCGCGGCGGTGGTGGCCACCGGGTCGAGCAGGAAGACGTCCGCGTCTGTCGCCGCGTCGAGGGGGCCGCTGAGCTGCCACTGCCACTGCCAGTGGCGAGCCTGGGCGGCCGGCCACGCGGTGGGCGCGCCGGGCGGGGTCAGCTCGGCTCGGCACCCGTACGCCGGTACCACCAGGACGAGTGCGACGCCGGCAGACAGGACGCGGCGCAGTGGGCGTACGGCGGCGCGTCTCCGCGGCCGGTTCCGCATCGGCAGCTCCCGGGTCCCGGACGGCCCGTCGCCGCCCTCACCGGTACGCCGCCCCCACGCTCCGGCCCGACGTACCTCACCGGGTCAACGAGCGCGGGGGCGTGCACGACGCGCGGTCAGCGCGGCGCCGCGAAGACCTGCGTCCAGTACGGTCCGTTGCTGCTGGCGATGCCGACGCCGATCTCGGTGAACGCGCAGTTCAGGATGTTGGCCCGGTGGCCGGAGCTGTTCATCCAGGCGTCCATCACCGCAGCCGGGGTCTTCTGGTTCCAGGCCACGTTCTCGCCGTACGTGCGCCAGGCGTAGCCGACGCGGTCCAGCCGGACGCCGCTGTTGCTGCCGTCGCTGCCGGTGTGCGACATGTTCTGGTGGTCGGCCTGGTCCTGGCTGTGCCGCTGGGCGGCGGTCATCAGCTTGTCGTCGATGCCCAGCGCCTTGCAGCCGGCCTTGGCTCGCTCGGCGTTGACCAGGTTCACCACCTCGCGGGCCTGGGCGCTGACGGTGCCGCTGGAGCCGCTGGAGCCGCCGGTCGTGCTCGGCGCTTTGCTGCGCTCGACGCTGCGTCGCGACGCGGCGGTGGTCCGCGATGGCGTCGGGGTGGGCTTGACCACCTTGCTCGGCGATGGGCTGGGCTGCGCCGGGGTGGGCGTGGCGGACGGGGAGGGAGCGGCGAGGGTGTCGAGGGCCGGCTGTTCGGTCGGCACCGCCGACGCGGCGAAGGTGTCGTCGACGGCCGTCGGCTGACCGGTCCCCTGGTCACCGCCGGGGAGGGCGAGCGCGCCGACGCCGAAGCTCACCACGAGAGTGGCCGCCGCGGCGGCGCCGCCGATCATCAGGGGCCGGCGCCAGCGGCGCGGGGAGCGGTGCCGACCATCGCCGGTTCGGCCGGTGACGCCGGCACCGGCGTGCCAGCCCTCGGTCGTCTCCGGGTCAGCGTCAGCGTCGGTGTGCCAGCCGCCGGTGGTCGCCGGGTCGGCGTCGGTGTGCCAGCCGCCGGTGGTGTTCTCGACCGGGTGGCTGTTTCCCCGGATGCCGGTCTCGCCGTCCGGCTGGTGGGCCGGCCAGGCGGCGGTGTGGGCGTCGGTCGACCCGGCAGGACCTGTCGGGTTCGACTGCGGGCCGGTGGGCTGCTCCCGGTGCCACTCGTCGCCGGGCTGGTCGGGTTCGTCACCGAACAGGTAGGCCGAGCGGGGCTCCGGGCGGTCGTGCAGCCAGTTCGGCTCGTCGGTCGGCCGCTCGGCGCGCCGGGGGGCGCCGTTCGGGTCCATCGGGTCGCTCCAGCCGTACACGCCTATGCCTCCACTGGGTCGGTTGCGGGCCGGGGTGACGCTACGGCGCGTCCGCGACGTGCGGCAATGTGGCTAAGGAAGAGTTAAGGGGAAGTCGGACGCGAGGGTGCGGACTTCCGCGGATCCGGGCGTAGAGTAAAGGTGTCCGGACAGAGCGTGTCCGTGCCTTGAGGCAGCCCCCCGACAAGTGGACAGGTCGACGTGGAGATGATCTACGGCCTGCGAGAACTTGACGAAGGAGGGGTTTGCGGCTCAATATATAGGTGTCGCCAGTCGCGCCCGGTCATGCCCAGATACAGCCTGGAATGACAGCCGCGTACAAATGGGCGCGCGTTGGCCGGCCTTTCCGGCAGCGCATATCAAGGAGTCAGCATGGCGAAGGCCCTCTACGGCCACGTAGGTGCAGCGCCCGACCGGCGTCTGCTCGACGAGGTCACCCGACTGCGTGCCAGGGTTCAGGCACTGGAGTTCGAGATCACGCGTCTGCGTGCCGACAATGATCGGCTCGCGGCGGCTGCGGCGGAGGCGGACGATCTTCTCCGTCTGGCCGAGCCGGCGCTGACCTGATCTCCGTATCAAAAAACTGAATCGCACCATCGCAAAAATGCGCGCCGACACGTCTGTGCCGGCGCGCAACACTGTCCGGCCCCCTTTCGGCGCCGACGATTCATGATCTTGCTTTCGGTCGCGCGGGAACCCTGTCTGCGGTATCCGAATAGCGCGCCGACCGATAGCCGATCATGAACGACGCTTGTGTTTGTCGCGGCCGGCAGAACACCAGTGCGGTCGCGTCTCGCGCCCTCGACGTACGCGACCCGGGGCGGGTCGCGTGCCGGCCCGTTCCCACCACCGGGTTAGTCTGCGAGTTCACCCAGGTCCCCACAGCCGGCGACGGTACGGCGGCCACCGGACGAGGATCGAGAAGGTGTATCTCAAGAGCCTGACGGTGAGAGGGTTCAAATCCTTCGCCTCCGCCACGACGTTGAAGCTGGAGCCCGGGATCACCTGCGTGGTGGGCCCGAACGGCTCGGGCAAGTCCAACGTCGTCGACGCCATCGCCTGGGTTCTCGGCGAGCAGGGCGCCAAGGCGCTGCGCGGCGGCAAGATGGAGGACGTCATCTTCGCCGGCACCGCCGGCCGGGCGCCGCTGGGACGCGCCGAGGTCACCCTCACCATCGACAACACCGACGGCGCGCTGCCGATCGAGTACACCGAGGTCTCCATCACCCGCCGGATGTTCCGCTCCGGCGAGAGCGAGTACGAGATCAACGGCAACTCCTGCCGGTTGCTCGACATCCAGGAACTGCTGTCCGACTCCGGCATCGGCCGGGAGATGCACATCATCGTCGGGCAGGGCCGCCTCGACGGCATGCTGCACGCCAAGCCGGAGGACCGCCGGGCGTTCATCGAGGAGGCGGCCGGCGTCCTCAAGCACCGCAAGCGCAAGGAAAAGGCCCTGCGCAAGCTCGATGCGATGCAAGTGAATCTCAATCGCTTGACCGACCTGACGGCCGAACTGCGCCGCCAGCTCAAGCCGCTGGGCCGGCAGGCGGAGGTGGCCCGCCGCGCCGCCGCCATCCAGGCCAACCTGCGTGACGCCCGGCTGCGCCTGCTCGCCGACGACCTGGCCACCCTGCGGAACACCCTCGACCGGGAGATCGCCGACGAGACGGCACTGCGGGAGCGGCGTGAGCAGTTCGAGGGCGAGCACGCCGAGGTGCAGGGCCGGCTCGGTGAGCTGGAAGCGGCGCTGGCCGAGGACGCGCCGCTGCTCGCCGCTGCCCAGGACACCTGGTACAAGCTGTCCGCCCTGCAAGAGCGCTTCCGCTCGATCGAGCAGTTGGCCCGGGAGCGGCTGCGGCACCTCAGCGCCAGCGGCGACGACGAGCGGCCCGGCCGGGACCCGGAGCAGCTGGAAGCCGAGGCGGAACGGGTTCGTGAGCAGGAGGAGGAGCTGCGCGGGGCGCTCACCGACGACCAGATCCGGCTGGCCGAGGCGGTCGAGCACCGTCAGGAGCTGGAGCGGCAGCTCGCCGCCGCCGAGCGGGAGTTGGTCGCCGCGGCCAAGGCCATCGCGGACCGGCGGGAGGGGATGGCCCGGCTCACCGGCCAGGTCAACTCGGCCCGGACCCGGACCACCAGCGCCAGCGAGGAGATCGAACGGCTCGCCGTCGCACACGCCGACGCGCTGGGCCGCGCCGAGCAGGCGCAGGCTGACCTGGACGCGGTCGCTGCCCAGTCCACCGAGGCCGACCGGGACAACGCGGACCTGGACGCCCGGCACGCCGAGGCGGTCGCCGTGCAGGAGCGGGCGCAGGCCACCGTGCGATCGCTGGCCGACGCCGAGCGGGCGGCGGAGAAGGACGCCGCCACCTGGAAGGCGCGGGAGGAGGCGCTCGCGCTGGGTCTGCGGCGCAAGGATGGCGCGGGGGCGTTGCTCGCCCGTGCCGGCGACGTGCCCGGCCTGCTCGGCAGCCTCGCCGGGCTGCTCACCGTCGCGCCGGGCCACGAGGCCGCGCTGGCCGCCGCGCTCGGCGGCCTCGCCGACGCGGTCGCCGTCAGCGGGGTGGACGAGGCCGTCGAGGCGATGCGGCTGCTGAAGATCTCCGACGCCGGCCGGGCCGGCCTGCTCGTCGGCAGCCCGGCGGGACCTGGCATGACCGGCTCCGCCGACGCGCTGCGCCCGAAGTTGCCCGACGAGGCCCGGTGGGCCCCAGACCTGGTGGAGTGCAGCGCCGAGCTGCGTCCGGCGGTGCACCGGGCATTGCGGGACGTGGCGCTCGTCGACGATCTGGCCGCTGCGGCCGAGTTGGTCGCCAGTAATCCTGAGCTGCGGGCGGTCACCCCGGACGGTGACGTGGTCGGGGCGTACGCGGCGGCGGGCGGCTCGGCCAAGGCCCAGAGTTACATCGAGGTGCAGGCGGCCGTCGAGGAGGCCCGCACCAACCGGCTCGTCGCCGAGCGCTCCGGCGCGGAGCTGCGGGACCAGCTCGTCGAGGCGCGCGCCGAGGTGGCTGCCGCCAAGGAGACCGTGCAGCACGCCGCCGCCGAGAAGCGCGAGGCGGAGAGCCACCGCAACGCCGCCGCCCGCCGCCTGGCCGAGCTGGGTGCGGCGGCCCGCTCCGCGAAGGCGGAGACCGACCGCCTCGGTGAGTCCCGAGCCCGCGCCGAGGCGGCCCGCCAGCGGGACCTCACCACGCTCGACGAGTTGGAGGAGCGGCTGCGGCTGGCCGAGGAGACCCCGGTCGACGCCGAGCCCTCCGCCGAGGAGCGGGACCAACTCGCCGCGATGGTGCCGCAGGCGCGGCAGAACGAGATGGAGGTTCGGCTCGCCGTGCGTACCGCCGAGGAGCGTGTCTCCTCGATCGCCGGCCGAGCCGACTCGCTGGCTCGGCAGGCCAGCGCGGAGCGGGCCGCCCGGGAACGCGCCGCGGCCCGGCGGGCCGCGCGCACCCGGGGCGCGGGCATCGCCCGGGCCGTCGCCGGTGGCGCCCGAGAGGCGCTCACCCGGCTCACCACCTCGATCGCGACGGCCGAGGAGCACCGCGACGCGGTCGCCCTGGAACGCGCCGCGCGTGAGGCAGAGCTGCAGGAGGTACGCGGGGCAGCCAAGCGTCTCGGTGCGGAGCTGGAGCGGCTGACCAGCCAGGTGCACCGCGACGAGGTAGCCCGCGCCGAGCAACGGCTGCGCATCGAGCAGTTGGAGGCGAAGGCCGCCGAGGACTTCGGGTTGGACGTGGAGACCCTGGTCGCCGAGTACGGCCCCACCCAGCCCGTCCCTCCCACCCAGGTCGACGTCGCGGCGGCCGAACGCGACGGCCTGCCCGTGCCCGAGCCCGTGCGCTACGAGCGGCCGGTGCAGGAGAAGCGGGCCGCCAAGGCGGAACGCGAACTGGCCCTGCTCGGCAAGGTCAACCCGCTCGCGCTGGAGGAGTTCGCCGCGCTGGAGGAGCGCTTCAAGTTCCTCTCCGAGCAGTTGGAGGACCTCAAGGCCACCCGTCGGGACCTGCTCACCGTGGTGAAGGACGTGGACGAGCGGATCCTGGAGGTCTTCGCCAGCGCATTCGAGGACACCGCGCGGGAGTTCGAACAGGTCTTCACCGTGCTCTTCCCCGGAGGCGAGGGCCGGCTGATCCTCACCGACCCGGATGACCTGCTCACCACCGGAGTCGAGGTGGAGGCCCGCCCGCCGGGCAAGAAGATCAAGCGGCTGTCGCTGCTCTCCGGTGGCGAGCGGTCGCTGACCGCGGTGGCCATGCTGGTGGCGATCTTCCGCGCCCGGCCCAGCCCGTTCTACATCATGGACGAGGTGGAGGCGGCCCTGGACGACGTGAACCTGGGCCGGCTGATCACGTTGCTGGCACAGTTGCGGGAGAAGAGTCAGCTGATCGTCATCACGCACCAGAAGCGGACGATGGAGATCGCCGACGCGCTCTACGGAGTGACGATGCGCAGCGGGGTCACCCAGGTGATCAGTCAACGGCTCAACCGGGCCGACGAGGACGACCAGCGGCACGGCCGCGGCGAGGAGAACGGGTAGTGGCTCGGGAACGCGCGACGGCGCTCCTGCTGGATCTGGACGGCGTACTGCGCCGGTTCGACCCGGCGGTGGCCGCCGGGGTGGAGCGGGAGTACGGCCTCGCCGACGGAGTGCTCACCGAGATCGCGATGCAGTGGGGTCGGCTGCAGCCGGTGCTCACCGGCCAGGTCAGCCACGCCGACTGGGTGAGCAGCGTGTCCGACGCGCTCGCCGAGCCGGCCGGTGGCCCGGACCAGGCCCGGGCGGCGGTGGAGCAGTGGCAGCGCTACCGGGGCGAGGTGGACACCGAGGTGCTCGACTTCGTCCGGGAGGTGCGCGCCGCCGGGATCAAGGTCGGTCTGGGCACCAACGCCACCGACCTGCTCGACGCCGACCTGGCCGCCCTGGGCCTGGTCGGCGAGCTGGACGTGGTGGTCAACTCGTCGACGCTCGGGGTGCACAAGCCCGCCCCGGAATATTTCCAGGCCGCCTGCGTGGCCCTGGCCACCCCACCGGCCCGGGTCCTGTTCGTCGATGACGAGGACTGGGCCGTGCGGGGCGCCCGGTCCGCAGGGCTGTCGGCGCACCGGTGGGGCGGCCACGCCGACCTCCGCTACCTGCGGGCGGCCCTGAACTACTGAGCGCCGGTCAGTCGCCGGTGACGCCGTCGATGCGTTCCCGGATCAGGTCGGCGTGACCGTTGTGCCGGGCGTACTCCTCGATCATGTGGACGTACGCCCAGCGCAGGCTGAAGGTGCGGGTCCCGTCGCTGCGGGTCAGCAGGAACGTCTCGTCCAGGGACCGTCCCTCGGTCGCCGCCCGTGCCGCTTCGACCTCGGCTCGGAAGGCGGCGAAGGCGGCCTCCGCGTCGGCGCCCGCCGCAGCGTGGAAGTCGGCGTCGTTGTCGGTGGCGTAGTCAAAGAGGTCGGGCAGGTCCTGGCCGGCGAAGCGCTGGCGGAACCAGGAGCGCTCGACGTCGGTCATGTGCAGGACCAACCCGAGAAGGCTCAGGCCGGAGGGCTCGACGCTTGCCGTGCGCAACTGCTCGGCGGTCAGACCGGCGCACTTGTGCAGCAGGGTGTCGCGGTGGTAATCGAGCCAGCCGTCCAGCATGGTGCGCTCATCAGCGACCAGGGGCTCGTGGCTGCGGTCGATCTCCGGTGCTCTCCATGTCGTCATCGGGTCATCCTGCGATGTGGGTACGACAGTCGCGACCGGGTTTTTTCAGGGCACCACGACGACGGGCCAGCGGCCGGCGCGGACCAGACGGGTGGCGACCGACCCGACCAGCCGGTGACCGGCCTGCTCGGAGGCGCCCACCACCACCATGTCGGCCTGGAACTCGTCCGCCGCCGTGCGCAGCTCGGCGTACGCGTCGCCGCGCCGGCACAGGAAGGTCACCCGCAGGCCCAACTCCTCGGCCCCGCGCCGGCACTCCCGGCGCAGCTCGTCGGCCAGCTCGTCGTGGGTCCGCTGCACCGCGCCGGCGTCCATCCCGGGCACCAGGGCGGTCAGCCCGCTCGCCGAGCTGACGAAGACCACCACGAGGGAGGCGCCCTGCCGGCGGGCCAGGCCGGCGGCGTACGAGCCGGCCCGCTCGGAGGTGCGGGTGCCGTCCACGCCGACCATGATCACCCGAGGGCCGTCCGTGCCCCTTTCGAAGGGCAGCGGACGGGTCCTGGGGCCGAACTCCTCGCGGTCCGGTGCTCCCACGCTCATGGTGCTACCTCACCTCTGCTCGCCGGTACGGACCATGGCTGCGCCAGCGCCGGCAGCGACGTTCGATTCCCGCTCGACCTCGCCGGAAACCGGGTTGCCGTTGTGCTGCCGCAGCGGCACCTCCTTGATGAAGCTCACCGCGATCAGCGCGATCAGCGCGAAGGGGGCGGCGGCCAGGAAGATGTCACCAGCGCCGTGACCGTACGCGCTCTCCACCACCGCCCGTAGCGGGCCGGGCAGGGTGTGCACGTCGGGCAGGACACCACCGCTGCCCGAGCTGGACGCGGGGATGCCGAGCCGGGCCAGGCCCTCTGAGGTGTAACCCGTGACCTTGTGGGCGAGCACCGCGCCGAGCACGGAGACGCCGATCGCGCCGCCCAGGCTGCGGAAGAACGCCACCGTCGAACTGGCCACGCCGAGCTCGTGCGTGCCGACGGTGTTCTGTACGGCGAGGACCAGGTTCTGCATGGTCATGCCCAGGCCGATGCCGACCAGCGCCATGTAGACGCTGAGCAGGGTGAAGCTGGTGTCGGCCCGGAGCGTGCCCATCAGTGCGAAGCCGGCGGTGAGCAGCGCCGTACCGATCACCAGGAACCGCTTCCAGCGGCCGGTACGGGTGATGATCCGGCCGCTCAGCGTCGAGGACACCAGCAGGCCGAGGATCATCGGGAGGGTCATCAGGCCGGACATGGTCGGGCTCTGGCCGCGGCTGATCTGGAAGTACTGGCCGAGGAAGACCGAGGCGCCGAACATGCCCACGCCGACAGCGATGCTGGCGACGACGGCCAGGGTGATGGTGCGGTTGCGGAACAGCCGGGGCGGGATCATCGGCTCGGCGGCCCGGGTCTCCACCCGGATCGCCAGCGCGGCGAGCACCAGGGCGCCGACCACCATGACGGCGCTCTGCCAGGAGGCCCAGGCGAACTGGCCGCCGGCGAGCGAGACCCAGATCAGCAGCAGCGAGACGGCCGCGGTGATCAGGGTGGCGCCCCACCAGTCGATCTGCGCCTTCCGCTTCACGACCGGCAGGTGCAGGGTCTTCTGGAGCACGACCAGCGCGGCGATGGCGAACGGCACACCGACGTAGAAGCACCAGCGCCAGCCGAGCCAGGAGGTGTCCACGATCACGCCGCCGATCAGCGGGCCGCCGATGGTGCCGACGGCCATCACGGCACCGAGGTAGCCGCTGTAGCGGCCCCGCTCGCGCGGAGTGATCATGGTCGCCATGATCACCTGGGCCAGCGCGGTGAGACCGCCGGCGCCGATGCCCTGGAGTACCCGGCAGGCGATCAGCTCACTGGTGCCCTGCGCGGCACCGGCCAGCACCGAACCCAGTACGTAGATCCCCAGGGAGATCTGGACCAGGAGTTTCTTGCTGGTCAGGTCGGCGAGCTTGCCCCAGATGGGGGTGGTCGCGGTGGTCGCGAGCAGGGCCGAGGTGACCACCCAGGTGTACGCGGACTGACCGCCACGCAGTTCGGTGATGATCCGCGGCAGCGCGTTCGAGACGACCGTGGAGGAGAGGATCGCGACGAACATGCCCAGCAGCAGGCCGGAGAGGGCCTGCAGAATCTGCCGGTGGGTCATGTCGACGCCGGTCGCCCGGGTGGGCGCTGTCGCCTGGCTCATCGTTGCTGCCTCCGGGTGGAGTCGAGGTGGACCGGCGGAGCCGCTGAGCGGCGATCGCCTGAGAGTTGCCTGAGGCAACCATAGGTTTTGGTTGCCCAAAGCAACAACTTGTCGGAGGGGAGGAACATTCCAGGTCGGCGGGGGTCACTTCCGGGTGTCGTTGAACCGGCCGAGAAGCCGGGCGAACTCCTCGACGTCCCGGGCCGGCCAGTCGTTCAGGGTCCGCAGAAACTCTCCCACCCGTGCCGACCGGGCGGCATCGAACCGGCGCTGGCCCTCCTCGGTGAACCTGATCTTCGCGGCCCGCCGATCGCTCGGATCGGGGTCGCGGCGGACCAGACCGAGCGCTTCCAACCCGTTGATCTGCCGGCTCAGCGTCCCCTTGCCCACACCGAGCCGCGCCGCCAACTCGGTCAACCGGATCGAGCCGCTGCGTCGCAACCAGAGCAACAACCCGTAGGTGTTCGGCTCAAGGTTCGGGTGTACCTCCCGGGCGATCTCCCAGGAAACCGCCCGCCCACGACGCAGCAGAGCGGTCAACTCGTGCTCGACCGCCCGGATTGGTTCCGGCAGGTGCTCATCCACGGCGTAGAGACTACGGCGAGGTCGGTTGACCGGTGCCCGAGAGTCGGCGTCGCATCACCGGGCGTAGGTGGCCGTCCTTGGTGGTGCCCTCGATGGTCACGTCCGCCCCGCGCCCCTCGTGGGTCAGGGTGGCGACCGCGTTGCCGAAGTAGGGGCCGGCCAGCTTGCGCCAGCGCAACCCCGGACGGCGTACCCCCGCGGAGCGAGCCAGCGCCCGAGTGGCGCCAGCCGGACCTGGCGACCAGCCCAGCCGCATCAGCGGACGGATACCGGCCGGCACCTGGTTGTGGATCGGCGAGCAGGTGAGCTGGTGCACGGGAGTGACCACCGCCGGGTCGGCGAACCGGGCCCGGGCCACGTACGAGTGGTGCACGTCCCCGGAGAGCACACTGATCGACGCTGGCGGGGCGTACGCCGGACCGGCGCCGACCCGCGCGCCAGACTGCCGCGGGGTGCCGGTGCCGATCCGGGCGAAGGTCTCCGCGAGTCCCTCGAAGGAGCGCCGGAACGCCGCCCAGTGCTCCAGGTCCAGAGCGCGGCGCAGCTTCTCCGCCCCGCGTGCGACCCACGGGCGGCGCGATTCGGCGAGCTTCTCGTTCCACGCCTCGATGTGATGGATGCCCTGCGGCAACAGCCAGGGCAGCGAGGCGCCGACCACCAGGTGGTCGTAGACCCCGTGCGCCTGGTCGAGGAACCAGGACCACTCACCCGGCGGCAACATCGCCCGTTGGCCCGGCTCCAGGACCCGGCTGCACCGGTTGTCCAGCATGACCAGCCGGGTCCGGCCCAGGTCCAGGGCGTAGCTCCACTGATATTGCACGGCCCGCCAACGTTCGGTGTCGTGCGCAAGGTCCGACTCCTGGTCGACCCGGTGCCCGAACTCGCGCAACACGCTGGTCGCGTCCTCGGCGGCGGCGACCTTGGCGAAGACCGGGTCGGCGGCGATCTCGTCGGGGGAGAGGTTGCCCAGGTGCTGGTAGACCCAGTACGAGGCGAGCCCGCTGCCGATCCGCTCCTGCCACCACGGCTGTTCGCGGACCTCGGCACGCCACGCCGCCGACGTGTTCCAGTCGTCGATGATCTCGTGGTCGTCGAAGATCATCACGCTCGGCACGGTGGAGAGCAGCCAGCGGATCTCCGGATCACGCCACGACTCCAGGTAGAGCTTGGTGTACTCGTCGAAACTCACCACCTGGTCGGCCGGGGCGCCCTTCGGACGCCGACGACGCCGACGCAGCAGCCGCCGCACCGTGGGCGAGGTGACGTCGGCGTACACCTGGTCGCCGAGCAGCACCAGCAGGTCAGGCTGCGGGTTCGACTCCGGGTCGGCCATCAACCGCCGGGCGTACGCGTCCAGCGCGTCCGGCGGCAGCTTTCGGGTGGTGGCGTGCTGGGTGGTCTCCCGGCACGAGCCGAAGATCAGGTTGACCGGCTGGTCCCGGTCGTCGGCCGCCCGGGTGCGGATCACGCTCGGCGGAAAGCCGCTGCTCGGCACCGGCCAGACCAACTCGTCGTCGACCAGCACCTCGTAGGTGGTCTCGCTGTCCGGAGTGAGCCCCTCCACCACGACGAGGGCGTAGTGGTGGTCGTACGCCGAGAAGGTGGGTGCGGTGCCGGTGGCGCCGCTGGCGGTGCGGACGGTGACCACGGCGGGCGCTGCCGTCTCCACCCAGATGGTTGCCCGGGTGTCCACCACTCGCCGCAGGAGTGGGCCGATGAGGAGGTGTGCGGCGGGCATGCGGCCGAGCCTACCGCCGGTTCCTGGCACCGGCCGGGTGCGGTGGCTGGGACGCCGCCGCCCGCATCTGACAGGATTCCGGCATGGCCGAATATCTCGTCCTCGTATTGGTCCTGCTCGGTGTGCTGATCGCCGGCACAGTCGGGCTGGTCGTGCCGCGATTGCGGCGGCGGCCCGAGCCTCCGTTGCCACGCACCGAGGTCGACACCAGGGCTGAGGAAGATCTCGCCGGCCCGCCGGTCGAGGCAACGGAGTCCGATCTGTCCACCGGCGTCCTGGTCGAACCGCCGCCGGTGATCGAGGCGCCCGCCGTGGAGGTGCCCGAGCCGACCGCCGGGCGGCTGGTCCGGCTCCGCTCGCGGTTGTCCCGCTCGCAGAACGTCTTCGGCAAGGGCCTGCTCGGTCTGCTCGCCCGCGACCACCTCGACGAGGACGTCTGGGAGGAGATCGAGGACAGCCTGATCACCGCCGACGTCGGCGTCGACGCCACCCGGGACATCGTCGACCGGCTCCGTGAGCGCACCAAGGTGCTCGGCACCCGCTCGGCCTCCGAGCTGCGGGCACTGCTCGCCGCCGAGTTGGTCAACGCGCTCGACCCGAGCCTGGACCGGTCGTTGCGGACCGCCCCGAAGGACGGCGTGCCGGCGGTGGTCCTGGTCGTCGGCGTCAACGGCGCCGGCAAGACCACCACCTGCGGCAAGATCGCCCGGGTGCTGGTGGCCGACGGCCGCACGGTGCTGCTCGGCGCCGCGGACACCTTCCGGGCCGCCGCCGCCGACCAGCTGGAGACCTGGGGCTCGCGCGTCGGTGCGGAAACCGTCCGTGGGCCCGAGGCCGCTGACCCGGCCAGCGTCGCCTTCGACGCGGTCAAGCGCGGCATCGACACCGGCGTGGACACCGTGCTCATCGACACCGCCGGCCGCCTGCAGAACAAGGTCGGCCTGATGGACGAGCTGGGCAAGGTCAAGCGCGTGGTGGAGAAGCAGGGCCCGATCGACGAGACACTGCTCATCCTGGACGCCACAACAGGGCAGAACGGCCTGGAACAGGCCCGGGTCTTCACCGATGTGGTCAACGTGACCGGCGTGGTGCTGACCAAGCTCGACGGCACCGCCAAGGGCGGCATCGTGATCGCCGTGCAGCGCAAACTCGGCATCCCCGTGAAGCTGGTCGGCCTCGGCGAAGGCAAGGATGACCTGGCCCCGTTCGACCCGGCGCAGTTCGTTGACGCGTTGCTGGGGACCGAGGCCACCGGACGGGACGCGTAGTCTCGGGTGACCAGTGACAACCGCGCGTACGCGGGCTGGCGTGAGCCCGGCCACCCTTCGCAGCGCCTCGGGAGACCGTACGTGACTTCGCAGGAGATCCCGCTGCACGGCGGCAACGTGAGCACCGTTGTCCGCGTCGGTGACACGGTCCGCCGCAACGCCGGGCCGTGGACACCGTCCGTGCACGCCCTGCTGCGGCACCTGGAGTACGTCGGGTTCACCGGCGCCCCACGGGCGCTCGGCATGGACGAGCGCAACCGTGAGGTGCTGTCGTACCTGGAGGGGGAGTGCGGAGAATATCCGCTCGCTCCGCACTGGGTGACCGACGAGGCGCTGGTGACCGTCGCCACCATGCTGCGGATGTTCCACGACGCGCAGTACGGCTTCACCCCGGCCCAGGGGGCGGTCTGGCGTTCGTTCGGACCCCCACCACCGGACACCGAGGTGATCTGCCACCACGACGCCGCGCCGCACAACGTGATCTGGCGGCCGGACGGCACCCTCGGGCTGATCGACTTCGACCTCGCCTCGCCGGGAGCGCGGATCTACGACGTGGCGTACGCGGCCTGGACGTGGGTGCCGATCTTCGCGGACCGGGACTCGATCACGCTGGGTTGGAAGCACCCGGACCGGCCGCGCCGGCTACGGCTCTTCGCCGACGCGTACGGGCTGATCCCCCGGGACCGGCACC
The DNA here is from genome assembly GCF_028475105.1 of Micromonospora sp. LH3U1. Classification (NCBI taxonomy): domain Bacteria; kingdom Bacillati; phylum Actinomycetota; class Actinomycetes; order Micromonosporales; family Micromonosporaceae; genus Micromonospora; species Micromonospora sp. LH3U1. The sequence goes on from NZ_CP116936.1 coordinate 1,475,900, forward strand.
GGCTGATCCGGACCATCCGCAAACGGATCGTGGACCACGTGGAGGGGATCCGTCGAATGGCCGCCGCCGGTGAGCCGGCGTTCGTCCGGATCGTGCACAAGGGCCACCTGCGCCGACCGATGCGCGACCTGCGGCTGCTCGACTACGAGCGGCACGCCCTGGAGAACGCCCTCCGCTGAGAGCGGACCAGTCGATGCTCGGCCGGTCCCGTCAAGCGCACCGGTCGATGGGTCTGGCCGGTCAGCCATCGACCATCGCCATCTGGGCGATCCACCCCTGTCCATACCGCTCACTGTGCGGAGTTCGTGACACGTACGAAACAACCCGTCACGCAACGGAAACCCGCACGGGACCCTGGGTGAAACAGCCGGCCGCGAAGCTTCCGCGCAACCGGCCTACGGGCGACGCTGCCCCGGAAAGCCGCGAAGGAGGACTTCACCCTTTAGGAGGCCAGCGTGCCTGAAGCACCGACGATCGACGGCGCCAATACCACGTGGCTGCTGGTTTCGACCGCGCTCGTGCTGCTCATGACCCCGGGACTGGCGCTGTTCTACGGCGGCCTCAACCGGGCCAAGGGCGTACTCAACATGATGATGATGAGCTTCTCCGCCATCGGGCTCATCTCTATTCTGTGGTGGTTCTACGGATTCAGCGTCGCCTTCGGGGCTGACGTGAACGGACTCTGGGGCGACCCCGGCACGTACCTCGGCACCAAGACCTTCCTCGCCGAGACCGACCTGTGGGGTGCCACGGCGGAGAACCCCAGCGGCATCGGGATTCCGCTCTACGTGTTCATGGCCTTCCAGATGGTCTTCGCGGTGATCACCGTCGCGCTGATCAGTGGTGCCATCGCCGACCGGGCCAAGTTCGCCGGCTGGCTGCTGTTCGCCTTCGGCTGGGCCACCCTGGTCTACTTCCCGGTCGCCCACTGGGTGTGGGGCGGCGGCTTCATCGGCGCCGACATCCACGCGCTCGACTTCGCCGGTGGCACCGCGGTGCACATCAACGCCGGTGCGGCGGCCCTGGCCGTGGCCCTGGTGCTCGGCAAGCGGCTCGGTTGGCCGCGTGAGGGCATGAAGCCGCACAACATCCCGCTGGTCGCGCTCGGCGCGGGTCTGCTGTGGTTCGGCTGGTTCGGGTTCAACGCCGGCTCGGAGTTGACCGTCGACTCGGTCGCCGGCCTCGCCTTCATCAACACCCAGCTCGCCACGGCGGCGGCGGTGCTCGGCTGGATCGCGGTCGAGTGGATCAAGTCGCGTAAGCCGACCATGGTCGGTGCCTCGTCCGGCGCGGTTGCCGGCCTGGTCGCCATCACCCCGGCCTGTGGTTTCATCGCACCCTGGGCCGCGGTCCTGCTCGGCATCGTCGCCGGCATCGTCTGCGCGCTCGCCGTCAGCCTCAAGTACAAGCTCGGCTACGACGATTCGCTCGACGTGGTCGGCGTGCACTTCGTCGGCGGCTGGATCGGCTCGCTCTGGCTCGGCCTCTTCGCCACCAACTCGGTCAACGCGGCGATCAGCGACGTGGTGGGTGCCTCCGACGGTCTCTTCTACGGCGGCGGCCTCACCCAGCTCGGGCGGCAGGCCCTTGCCGGCCTGGTCGTCACCGTATGGTCGTTCGGCGTCGCCTGGGTGCTCGCCTTCGTCATCGAGAAGACGATCGGCTTCCGCGTCAAGGGTGAGGACGAGGTCGAGGGCATCGACATCGCCGAGCACGCCGAGAGCAGCTACGACCTGTCCCCGGCGGGCGGCGGCACGGGCAGCGCGTTCGCGATGGCCGGCATCGGCACCCCCGGTGGCGGTGGTGCCAAGCCGGAGGCGGACTCCGCCGAGCCGGTCAGCGAAAAGGTCGCCGGTTAACGTTCCTGGGATGGAGGGGTTGGACATGAAGCTGGTGACCGCGGTCATCAAGCCGTACCAACTGGACGCGGTGAAGGAGGCCCTGCACGCCCTCGGGGTGGCCGGGCTGACCGTCAGCGAGGTTCAGGGGTACGGGCGGCAGAAGGGGCACACCGAGGTCTACCGGGGTGCCGAGTACACGGTCGAGTTCCTGCCCAAGATCCGGGTTGAGGTGCTCACCGACGAGATCGACGTCGACAAGGTCGTGGACGCCATCGTCGGGGCAGCCCGTACGGGCAAGATCGGCGACGGCAAGGTCTGGGTCACCGGTGTCGAAGAGGTCGTCCGGGTACGTACCGGCGAGCGCGGCCTAGACGCACTCTGACCTCGACGACTGACATGACCTCGTTGATCAAGAAGAACGCGTCAGGACACGCCGTTGACGGCGACGCGAACCTCTTGATCAACGAGGTCGTCGGCGTTCCCGGGGGGATCGGGGAGGCGGCTCGGTTGTCGCGGGCTGCGGCTTACGACTCGTTCTTGCGCGGGTTGTTGCCTGCTCGGGAGGGCGTGGCACTGCTGGCTGTCGGGGGGTTGGGTCGGCGGCAGTGCGCCCCGTACAGCGATCTCGATCTGGTTCTGCTGCACGCGGGTGTGCCGGGCACGGACGAGTTGGCCGCCTCGATCTGGTACCCGATCTGGGACGCGGGCCTACGGCTCGACCATTCGGTACGCACCGTCGCCGAGGCGCTCTCGGTGGCCCAGGACGACGTCAAGGTCGCCCTCGGGCTGCTCGATGCCCGGCTTGTCGTGGGCGACCAGGCGCTGGCCGACGCGCTGATCCGCACCGCCGCCGATCATTGGCGGCGCACCGCCGTACGTCACCTGCCCGGCCTGCGGGAGGTCACCGAGGCCCGCTGGCAGGCGCACGGTGAGCTGGCGTTCCTGCTGGAGGGCGACCTCAAGGAGGCCGCCGGTGGCCTGCGCGACGTGGGTCTGCTGCGGGCGATCTCCGCCGCCGGCATCACCGACGCGCTGCGGCCGGCCGTGCACGCCGCCCACCTACGCCTGCTGGACACCCGCGACGCCCTGCACCAGCAGGTCGGCCGGCGGATCGACCGGTTGGTCGCCCAGGAGCGCGACGGAGTGGCCGCGCTGCTCGGTCTAGAAGACGGCGACGCCCTCCTGCGCCGGGTCGCCGGTGATGCCCGCACGGTCAGCCACGCTCTGGACGACGCCTTCCGTGCCGCCGACCGGTTGCGCTCCGGCCGGTCCCGAGGCGGCAACGGTCGCCCCGCGCGCCGCCCGGTGGCCCGCGACGTGGTCGAGCACGACGGCGAGCTCGTGCTGGCCCGGACGGCGATCGGGGCACGCCCCGACCCGAGCCTCTCGCTGCGGGTGGCCGCCGCGGCGGCCACGACCCGACTCCCGATCGCCCGGGCCACCTGCGAGTGGCTGGCGGCCTACTGCCCGCCACTGCCCGCGCCCTGGCCGGCCGAGGCCCGGGCCGCACTGACCACCCTGCTCGGCGCCGGTCCCGGTCTGGTGCCCGCCTGGGAGACCTGCGACCGGTACGGGCTGGTCGACGGCTGGCTGCCCGAGTGGACCCGGCTGCGCAGCCTGCCCCAGCACAACCCGGTGCACCGCTACACCCTCGACCGGCACCTCGTGCAGACCGCCCACGAGGCCAGCCGGCACGCCCGCGAGGTGGAACGCCCCGACCTGCTGCTCCTCGGTGCTCTCCTGCACGACATCGGCAAGGGCCTCACCGGTGATCACAGCACCGTCGGGGTGCCACTGGCCCAGGCGGTGGCGACCCGGGTCGGTCTGCCGCCCGCCGAAGTCGAGTTGATCGGCACGCTGGTCCGGTTGCATCTGCTGCTGCCCGACGTGGCCACCCGCCGGGACCTGTCCGACCCGGTAACCATTGCCTCGGTGGCCGAGGCGGTCGGTGACACCGGCACCCTCGACGTGCTGCACGCGCTGGTCCGCGCCGACGCGGCGGCGACCGGGCCGGCGGCCTGGTCGGACTGGAAGGGCCGACTCGTCGCCGAGCTCGTCGCCCGGGTCCGCACCGCACTGGACACCGGCGTACTGCCCGAACCGCCCGCCCCGGACCCGGCGCTGCTGGCCGGGCCACTGCCGGTCGTCCACCTGACCGGGGACCGGGTGTCGGTCGCCGCGGCCGACCGGCGTGGCCTGCTCGCCACGGTTGCCGGCTGCCTGGCCCTGCACCGACTGGAAGTGATCTCCGCGGATGCCTCGGTGGTGGACGGCCGCGCCCTGGTCGAGTGCCGGGTGCAACCCCGCTACGGCCTCGAGCCGGACCCGGTCCCGCTCCGCGCCGACCTGCGTCGGGCGGTCGGCGGTGATGTGTCGGTCACCCAGCGCCTACGCGGCCGTGCGCTCGCCGCCCGTGGCGGCGGCGCTGCTCCCCGGGTGGTCTGGCACCGCGAGGCGGCCACCGACGCGGTGCTGCTGGAGTTGCGTGCCGCCGACGCCGCCGGGTTGCTCTACCGGGTCGCCTGCGCGCTCGACGACGCGGGTGCCCTGGTCCGCGCGGCCCGCATCTCCACTCTCGGGGCCGACGTGGTGGACGCCTTCTACCTGGTGGGCGGTTGGCCGGACGACGAGGCCCGAGCACGCCTGGAGGCCGCAGTCCTCGCCGCCGTCTGACGCGTCGATCTTGCACTTTGTGTCGCCATTATGCGGCTTTCGCGCGCTACGCCGGGACACAAAGTGCAAGATCGCGGGAGTTGGGGGTGGGGGTACGTCTGGGGGCGTAGGTGCGGTCACGCTCGTGGACGGACGTCGGGGCGCGTCGGCGCGGGCAGAATGACGGCCATGTGGCGCAGCGGACAGCGGGGGTGGCAGGGGGCGGCGGCAGACGTCGCGCTCGCCCTGGTGCTGCTCGGGTTCGGGCTGCTCGCCACCGGCCTGGCCGGGAACAACCAGCCGGGGTCGAGGCCGGTGGACGCCGCCTGCCGCGCGCTGATCGCGGTCGCCGCGCTCGCCCTGCTGGCCCGGCGGCGCGCCCCGGTCGCCACCCTCGCCGCCGTCGCCGTGGCCATCTCGACGTACCTGGTGCTCGGGTACCCGTACGGGCCGATCCTGCTCACGTTCCTGATCGCGGTGTACACCGTCGCCGCCCGGCTGCCGGTGCGCCCGGCGGCGCTGGCCACCGCCGGGGCGTTCGTCCTGTTGTTGCCGCACGTCTTCTTCTCCCGCGGCCCGGCCCCCGGGTGGACGGGAGTGCTGCCCGCGTCGGCCTGGGCGGTCGTACCGTTCGCGGTGGGGGTGGTGGTGCGGGTCAACCGGGAGGCTGCCGCCCGTGACCGTGTCGAGCAGGCCCGTAGTCGCGCCGAACAGGCCCGGCGTCAGGCCGACGAGGAGCGGTTGCGCATCGCGCAGGAGGTGCACGACGTGGTGGGCCACGGGCTGGCCGCGATCAGCATGCAGGCGGAGATCGCCCTGCACCTGCTGCCGAAACGGCCGGAGCAGGCGGAGACCGCGCTGACCGCGATCAGTCGGACCAGCCGGGAGGCGCTGGACGAGCTGCGGGTCACCCTGGGCGCGGTACGGCGGGGTGCGGACCGTGGGCCGGTGCCCGGTCTGGCCCGGCTTCCCGCGCTGCAAGATCGGCTCGCCGGGGCTGGGCTCGCCGTGGAGCTGCGGGTGTCCGGTGATCATCGAGAGTTGCCGGTGCTGGTGGACCTTGCCGCGTACCGGGTGGTGCAGGAGGCGTTGACCAACGTGCTGCGCCATGCCGAGGTGGCCAGCGCCGAGGTGACCGTCGACTACCGCGCCGACGACGTGACCGTCGAGATCGTCGACCGGGGCAGCCTCGCCGCCCGGGGCGGGCTGGATTCGGCCGACGACGAGACCGCCGGGCACGGCCTGGCCGGGATGCGGGAGCGGGTGACCGCGCTGGGTGGCCAGTTGGCCATCGGGCCGCGGGCCGACGGCGGGTTCCGGGTGTACGCCCGGCTGCCCGTGGAGCCGGTCGCGTGATCCGGGTGCTGATCGCCGACGACCAGGACCTGGTCCGGCTCGGTCTGCGCGCGCTGGTGGAGAGCGAGGACGACCTGGCGCTGGCCGGCGAGGCGGCCGACGGGCTGCTGGCGGTCGAGCTGGCGCGTCGGGAACGCCCGGACGTGGTGCTGATGGACATCCGGATGCCCGGCATCGACGGCATCGAGGCGACCCGACGGATCGTCGCGGACCCGGACCTGACCGGTACGCGAGTGGTGGTGCTCACCACCTTCGAGCTGGACGAGTACGTCTTCGACGCGCTGCGGCACGGCGCGAGCGGGTTCCTCACCAAGGACACCCGGCCGGCCGAGCTGCTGCGCGCGATCCGGCTGGTCGCCGAGGGGGAGGCGCTGCTGTCGCCGTCGGTGACCCGCCGGGTGGTGCGGGAGTTCGCCACCCGGCCGTCCCGGGTGCTTCGTCCGCACCCCCGTCTGGACGCGCTGACCGACCGGGAGCGCCAGGTCGTCGGCCTGGTCGGCGAGGGCCTGAACAACGAGGAGATCGCCGCACGGTTGGTGGTCAGCCCGGCGACCGCGCGGACCCATGTCAGCCGGGCGATGGGCAAGCTGGGAGCCCGGGACCGGGCCCAGCTCGTCGTCTTCGCGTACCAGTCGGGGTTGGTATCGGGTTGACCGCGTCGGCGGGCCGGGCCGGGCGACAGCGGCCCTGCGGCCGGGCGGTTACCCTAGCGGTGGCCGGACTCCGCAGTGCCGGCCGCGTTGTGCCCGCCGGAACACTGACAAACGGGATGTTCGCGTGTTTGACACCTTGAGTGACCGCCTGTCCGGGATCTTCACCAAGCTCCGCGGCAAGGGGCGGCTCACCGACGCCGACATCGACGCCACCGCGCGCGAGATCCGCCTCGCGCTGCTGGAGGCGGACGTCGCGCTGCCGGTGGTCAAGGGCTTCATCGCGGCCGTCAAGGAGCGGGCGCGCAGCTCCGAGGTCTCGCAGGCGCTGAACCCGGCCCAGCAGATCATCAAGATCGTCAACGAAGAGCTGATCAACGTGCTCGGCGGTGAGGGGCGACGGCTCCAGTTCGCCAAGCAGCCGCCGACGGTGATCATGCTGGCCGGCCTCCAGGGTTCCGGTAAGACGACCCTCGCCGGCAAGCTGGCCCGCTGGCTCAAGAGCCAGGGGCACCAGCCGCTGCTCGTCGCCGCCGACCTCCAGCGCCCCAACGCCGTCGGGCAGCTCCAGGTGCTCGGTGGCCGGGCCGGCGTCGAGGTGTACGCCCCGGAGCCCGGCAACGGCACCGGTGACCCGGTGCAGGTGGCGCGGGCATCGATCGAGCACGCGAAGCGGGCGGCCCGCGACATCGTCATCGTCGACACCGCCGGCCGGCTCGGCATCGACGCCGAGATGATGCAGCAGGCCGCCGACATCCGTGACGCGGTCCAGCCGGACGAGGTCATCTTCGTCATCGACGCGATGGTCGGTCAGGACGCCGTTCGCACCGCCGAGGCGTTCCGCGACGGCGTCGGGATCACCGGCGTGGTGCTCTCCAAGCTCGACGGCGACGCCCGCGGTGGTGCCGCGCTGTCGGTACGCGAGGTGACCGGGCAGCCGATCCTGTTCGCCTCCACCGGAGAAAAGTTGGAGGACTTCGACGTCTTCCACCCCGACCGGATGGCCAGCCGGATCCTCGGCATGGGCGACGTCCTCACTCTGATCGAGCAGGCCGAGCAGGCCTTCGACTCCGATCAGAAGGAGAAGATGACCGCCAAGCTGATGGGCGGTGAGCAGTTCACCCTGGAGGACTTCCTCGACCAGCTCATCGCGGTGCGGCGGATGGGCCCGATCGCCAACGTGCTGGCCATGATGCCCGGCATGGGGCAGATGAAGGACCAGATCGCCGACCTGGATGACACCCACTTCGACCGGGTCACCGCGATCATCCGGTCGATGACCCCGGGTGAGCGGACCAACCCGAAGATCATCAACGGCTCCCGCCGGGCGCGTATCGCCAACGGCTCCGGGGTCACCGTGATGGATGTCAACCAGCTGCTCAACCGCTTCGCCGACGCGCAGAAGATGATGAAGCAGATGGGCGGCATGATGGGCCTGCCCGGTGGCGGCCGGCGTAAGGCGACCAAGAGCCCCAAGAACAAGCGCAAGGGCACCAAGGGTGGCGGTCGGCCGCGTACCGGGGCCGGAGCCGGAGCCGGCCTGCCGGGCGGCTTCCCGGGCGGAATGCCGCAGCTCCCGCCGGGAATGGACCCGAACGACCTCGCTGGTGGACAGGGCCTGCCGCCCGGCTTCAAGCTTCCGAAGATCGACTTCAACAAGCTTGGCAAGGGCGGCGACAACCGTCCCCGCTGACGCGTGTCGGTGAGGGCGGACGACGGGCTCCTCGCGCACGAAGGAGCTTGATCGGGTAGGACTGTGCGCATGGCTCTTCACGTGCGCGGTGTGCTGCTCCCCGACGACGAGGTACGGGATCTCTGGCTGGTCGGCGACCGGGTGACCTTCACCCCGGTGCCGGGTGCGGAGACGGTCGTCGACGGTGGTTTCGTCCTGCCGGGGCTGGTCGACGCGCACTGCCACCTCGGCATCGCCCGTGGTGGCGCCCCGATCACCTCGCTCGACCAGGCCCGCGAGTTGGCCCACGTCGACCGGGACGCCGGGGTGCTGGCGATCCGCGACGCCGGCTCGCCGTACCCGTACCCCGAATTGGACGACGATCCGGACCTGCCGCGACTGGCCCGCGCCGGCCGCCACGTCGCGCCGCCGAAGCGCTACCTGCGCGACATCGGCGTGGAGGTCGACGCGGCCGAGGTGGCGTCCACGGTGGCCGCGCAGGCGCGGGCCGGCAACGGCTGGGTCAAGCTGGTCGGCGACTGGATCGACCGGGGCGTGGGTGATCTGTCGCCGGCCTGGGACGCGGACACCCTCACCGCCGCCGTCCAGGCCGCGCACGACGCCGGGGTACGCGCCGCGGTGCACACCTTCTCCGAGTCCGCTGTCGAGATCATGGTGCGGGCCGGTGTCGACTCGGTGGAGCACGGCACCGGGTTGAGCCTCGACCTGATCGACGAGATGGCCCGCCAGGGCACCGCACTGGTCCCCACGATGATCAATATCGCCACCTTCGGGGGTATCGCCGAACAGGCGCGGGACAAGTTCCCCGGGTACGCCGAGCACATGCTCGCACTGCGGGACGGCTTCCCCGAGGTGGTGCGCGCCGCGCACGAGGCGGGCGTGCCGATCTACGTGGGCACCGACGCCGGTGGCGGCATCGACCACGGGCTGGCCGCCGAGGAGATGCTGCTGCTGCACGAGCGGGCCGGCATGGCACCGATCGACGTGCTCGCCGCCGCCTCCTGGGGCGCCCGGGAGTGGCTCGGCTTCCCCGGCCTGGTCGAGGGTGGCCTCGCCGACCTGACCGTCTACCCCGAGGACCCCCGCCGCGACCTGCGCGTCGTCCGCGCGCCCTCCCGCACGATCCTCCGCGGCCGCATCGTCCGCTGACCCGCTGACCTGTGTCGCGCCGCGCTGGCCTGTGTCGCGCTGGTCCGCGCTGGTCCGCGCCGCGCAAGATCGCGCTCGATCCAGGAAGTAGGGGCCTCGGCGTCGTGGGATGCCACTACATCCAGGATCGAGCGCGATCTTGCAGGGGTGGGCTCGCTGGGGAAGGTTCCGCGCAACATCAGGGATGTTGCTGCCTCCCGCGCGCGGGGCGTGGGGGTCAGAGGGCCGGGCGGGCCGCGGCGCTGAAGAGGCGTACGGCGAGGTCGGCCAGGGCCGTGGCGGTCTGCTCGATCGGGTCCTGGGGAAGCACGATGTGGCTGACCACCAGGCGGACGATGGTGTCGGCGGCGAAGGCGAGTGCGGCCGCGTCCGCCCCGGGCAGGTGGTCGCCGGCCCACTCGATCAGCGCGCCGGACGCCTCGGTGAGCACCACCTCGGCCCGGGTGGTGAGGTACGGCAGCAGCTCGTCCGACCCGCCTCGGGCACTGGTCAGGATTGCCTTGACCAGCGGGTTGTCGGCCGCTGCGGCGAGGGTGTGCGCGATGGCCGCGTACGCGCCGGCCCGCACGTCGGTGCCGTGGGCGAGCAGCGCGGCACGGACGTCGCCGACGAAGCGGTCCACCTCAGCTCGGGCGAGGGCCTCGGCGAGCCCCGCTTTGCTACCGAACTCGTTGTAGACGGTCTGCCGGCTCACCCCGGCCGTGGTGGCCACCCCGCCCATCCGGACCGCGTCCCACCCGGCGGCGATGGTCCGCGCGCGGGCGGCGTCCACGATCGTGTCCCGCAGCCGCTGGCGCGGCGAGTCCGTCGAGGTAACCATGGTGGTCGAATTCTACGGGTGCACCGTCGACCCGCCAGCGCCGTCACGACCGCTGCGCGAAGCGGGCGACACGGCGCGGCGACTCCCGGACGCGGTGTCCCCCCGCGTGGCGCATAGGATGTGCGGTCATGGCACGCGTGCTCACTCCCCGTGCGGAGGATTTCCCCCGCTGGTACCAGGACCTCATCGCCAAGGCAAAGCTGGCCGACAACGGCCCGGTTCGCGGCACGATGGTCATCCGACCGGCCGGCTATGCCATCTGGGAGCGTATGCAGCTCGAGATGGACGCCCGGATCAAGGCGGCGGGAGCCGAGAACGCGTACTTCCCGCTGTTCATCCCGGAGAGCTACCTCAAGCGCGAGGCGCAGCACGTCGAGGGCTTCTCGCCGGAGCTGGCGGTCGTCACGCACGGTGGCGGCAAGCCCCTCGCCGAGCCGGTGGTGGTGCGCCCCACCAGCGAGACGGTGATCGGCGAGTTCATGGCCAAGTGGATCGACTCGTACCGGGACCTGCCGCTGCTGCTCAACCAGTGGGCGAACGTGGTCCGGTGGGAGCTGCGCCCGCGGATCTTCCTGCGTACCAGCGAGTTCCTCTGGCAGGAGGGGCACACCGCGCACGCCACCCGTGAGGACGCCCGTGCGTACGCGCGGCGGATCCTGCACGAGGCGTACGAGGACCTGATGGTCAACGTGATCGGCATCCCGGTCGTGGTGGGCCTGAAGACGGCGCGTGAGCGGTTCGCCGGCGCGACGGCCACGTACACCTGCGAAGGCATGATGGGCGACGGCAAGGCGCTCCAGCTGGGCACCAGCCACGAGTTGGGCCAGAACTTCTCCAAGGCGTTCGACATCAGCTACTCCTCGGCCGAGGGCGGCCGCGAGCACGCCTGGACCACCTCCTGGGGCACGTCGACCCGGATGCTCGGCGGCCTGATCATGGCGCACGGCGACGACAACGGCCTGCGCGTGCCGCCGAGGCTGGCGCCGATCCAGGCGTACGTCATGGTGGTCAAGGATGGCGAGGGTGTCGCCGAGGCGGCGGCCAAGCTGCGCGACAGCCTGCGCGACGCCGGTGTCCGGGTCGCGCTCGACGACCGGACCGACACTCCGTTCGGCCGCCGGGCCGTCGACGCCGAGCTGCGTGGCTATCCGGTACGCGTCGAGGTCGGCCCCCGTGACCTGGTTGCCGGCAACGCGGTGGTGGTGCGTCGCACCGACGGGTCGAAGTCCCCGACGCCGGTGGCCGACGTGGTTGGCGCGGTGCTGGCCGCGCTGGAGACCGACCAGCAGGTGCTGCACGACCAGGCGCTGGCCAACCGCGAATCGCGCACGGTGGAGGTGGCCACCCTCGCCGAGGCGATCGAGGCCGCCGCAACCGGCTGGGCGCGGGTGCCGTGGTCGGCGGTCGGCGTGGCCGGCGAGGCCGAGGCGAACGGTCAGGGCGTCACGGTGCGCTGCCTGCTGCGCGCCGATGGTTCGGTGCCGGATTCCGAGGACGAACCCGACCTGATCGCCATCCTCGCCCGCGCCTACTGAAGTGCGCCCCTAGCGAACACCCCCGCGATCACCCCCCGCCCCCGCGATCGCCCCGCCCCCGCCCCCGCCGCCCTCCGCCGCCCCCCCGGCCTCGTCGATCTAGGGCACACGGTCGTTAGTTGATCTCTGTCAACAACGATATGCCCTAGATCAACGGGGTGGGGGTGCGGGGAGGGTGCGCGGGGAGGGGTGGGTGCGGCGGGGTGGGTGCGGCGGGGTGGGTGCGGCGGGGTGGCGTGGGAGGGGTGTGTGGGGTGGGGTTTGGGGTTGGTCGGCTGATTTTGCACCGGAACGTGCGGCACGGTCGGATCGGGTGGGTACGGCCGGGCCGCGTGGTCAGCGACGACGACCGGGGCCTGCTGATCTGGATCGCCCGGGACTCGCCGGTGGCCCACGAGGTCACCGAGGCGGGGCTGGGGATGCGGGCGATGCCGTTCGCCCAGTGGATCTCGTCGACGTACCGGTTGGCGGGCGGGCGCTGGGACGGCCCGCCGCTGCTGAAGTTCCTGCCCACCGGGGCGGCGCACTCCGTCTGGTGGTTCCGGGACGCGCGGGGCCGGTTCGCCAACTGGTACGTCAACCTGGAAGAGCCTGGTGTCCGCTGGGACGACGGCCCGGTGGCCGGCATCGACGTGGTTGACCAGGACCTGGACGTGGTGGTGCGCCCGGATCTCAGCTGGGACTGGAAGGACGAGGACGAGTTCGTCGAGCGGCTCGCCTTCGGTGACGACTACTGGGTGACGGACGAGAAGGCGGTTCGCGCCGAGGGGGAGCGGGTGATCGCGCTCGCGGAGGCCGGCGAGTTCCCGTTCGACGGCACCTGGTGCGACTTCGCACCCCCGCCAGACTGGGACGTACCGGATGAACTTCCACCGGGATGGGACCGTCCGCCGGTGCGTTGAGAGGTGTTCCAGGTCACCGGTGACGCGGTGTCCGGGTCCGATGCGTGCGATCGGCATCGAGTCTGGCAGAATGGGTCGCTGGTATCCGGCGCGCGTCCGGCGCCCTCTAACCCGGGCACGTCGCTAGTCCACCGAGTAGTCTCCGGCCCAACCCCACGGGTCCGGTCGGCGCTCACCCATGCACACCGCCCGTACGGGCTGGTGAGATCGCAACAGGAGCGAAACAACTGTGGCCGTAAAGATCCGGCTCCTGCGGATGGGCAAGATCCGCAACCCGCAGTACCGCATCGTCATCGCCGACTCGCGCACCAAGCGTGACGGTCGGGCGATCGAGTTCGTCGGGATTTACCAGCCCAAGGAAGACCCTTCGATCATCGAGGTCAAGTCGGAGCGGGTCCAGTACTGGCTGTCCGTCGGCGCTCAGCCGAGCGAGGCGGTGCAGCGGCTGCTGGAGCTGACCGGTGACTGGCAGAAGTACAAGGGTCTGCCGGCCCCGCCGCCGCTGTTGGTCGCCCCCGAGCGGGCCGACCGCAAGGCGGCGTACGAGGTTGAGGCGAAGGCCGCCGCCGGGCTCGCCCCGGAGACCCCGGCCAAGCCGGCCAAGAAGGCCGCCAAGGCTGCTGAGGCTCCGAAGGCTGAGGATCCGAAGACCGAGGCTGAGGCTGAGGCTCCGAAGACCGAGGCTGCGGCTGAGGCTCCGAAGGCTGACGCTTCTGCTGACGCCCCGGCCGCCGCTGCCGGTGAGCAGGCCTGACATGCCTCTGCGTCCGGCGTTGGAGCACCTGGTCAAGGGAATCGTCGACCACCCGGACGACGTCCGGGTGCGGATGGTCGATTCCCGTCGGGGCAAGCGGCTCGAAGTCCGCGTGCACCCCGAGGACCTCGGCACTGTGATCGGGCGGTCCGGTCGGACCGCCAAGGCGCTGCGCCAGGTGATCGGCTCCATCGGCGGGCGCGGGGTACGCGTCGACATCGTCGACTCGTACTGATGCAACTCGTCGTTGGCAGGATCGGCAAGCCGCACGGCATCCGCGGTGAGGTCACCGTGGAAGTGCGGACCGACGAGCCCGAGGCACGGTTCGCCCCCGGCACAGTGCTGCGCACTGAGCCGGGGGCGACACCCCCGACGGCCGCGACCGCGCCTGAGGATGAGCCCGGGGTACCGTTCCGGGTTCCGGCGGAGCTGACCATCGAGGAAGCCCGCTTCCACCAGGGCCGGATGTTGGTCGCGTTCGACGGCATCCCGGACCGCAGCACCGCCGAGGCGCTACGCGGGACGCTGCTCGTGGTGGACAGCGCCGACGTGGCCCCGCCGGATGATCCCGAGGAGTTCCACGATCACCAGCTGGTCGGGTTGGCCGTGGTGACCCTGGCCGGCGAACGGCTCGGCGAGGTTGCCCGGATCGACCACGCACCCTCCTCCGACCTGCTGGTGCTGCGGCGCCCCGAGGGGCGTACGGCGTTGATCCCGTTCGTCCGGGCGATCGTTTCGGAGGTCGACCTCGCCGGTGGACGTGTGATCGTCGACCCGCCAGCCGGACTGCTCGACCTTTAGGACCACCCCCATGCGCGTCGACGTCGTGTCGATCTTTCCGGAGTACTTCGCCCCGCTGGACCTGTCGCTGATCGGGCGGGCGCGGGCCAACGGCGTACTCCAGCTTGCCGTGCACGACCTGCGGACCTGGACCCACGACGTGCACCGCACGGTCGACGACACCCCCTACGGCGGTGGTCCGGGGATGGTGATGCGCCCGGAGCCGTGGGGTGAGGCGCTGGACGCGCTCGCGCCGGCCGAGGCCCCGCCGCCCCGGCTGCTGGTGCCGTCGCCGGCCGGTGCCCCGTTCACCCAGGCGATGGCGTACGAGTTGGCCGCCGAGTCGCATCTGCTCTTCGCCTGCGGGCGCTACGAGGGGATCGACCAGCGCGTGCTGGCGCACGCCGCCACCCGGATGCCGGTCACCGAGGTCTCGCTCGGTGACTACGTGCTCTTCGGCGGGGAGGTCGCGGTCCTGGTGATGCTGGAGGCGGTCACCCGGCTGCTGCCGGGGGTGCTGGGCAATGCGGGCTCGCTGGACGAGGAGTCGCACGCGCACGGGCTGCTGGAGGCGCCGATCTACACCAAGCCGCCGAGCTGGCGTGGGCACGACGTGCCGGAGGTGCTCCGCTCCGGTGACCACGGCAAGATCGCTCGCTGGCGGCGCGAAGAGGGTCTGCTGCGGACTGCCGCCCGACGTCCGGACCTGCTCGCGGCGCTGCCCGCCGATCGGCTCGACAAACGGGACATCGCTGCCCTGGACCAGGCCGGATTTCAGCCACCGGCGGGGGATGTGGCAAAGTAGGGGGGTTGCCGCATCCGTCCGCGCCCGCGGGCGGCTGCGAGGATTCCCGATCGGGGTCGGCACGCCGGCACCACCCGGGGATCAGAACCACCCACCCGCGCACCGAATGACGGTGCGCCGTGAGCCTTACGAGGACGCAGCGATGAACATCCTGGACGCCCTTGACGCCCAGTCGAAGCGGACCGACCTTCCCGACTTCCGGGCCGGTGACACCGTCAAGGTGCACGCCCGAGTCGTCGAGGGCAACCGGTCCCGTGTCCAGATCTTCCAGGGCGTCGTGATCCGTCGCCAGGGTGACGGTCTGCGCGAGACCTTCTCGGTCCGCAAGGTCAGCTTCGGTGTCGGCGTCGAGCGGACCTACCCGCTCAACGGCCCGGGCATCGACCGGATCGAGATCGTGACCCGTGGTGCCGTGCGCCGCGCCAAGCTGTACTACCTGCGCGAGCTTCGCGGCAAGAAGGCCAAGATCAAGGAGAAGCGGGAGAAGCAGCCCAGCTGACTTCCCGCTCGCCACGCCGCCCGAGCTGCGCGTATGCCGTACCGCCCAGACCGCACTACCCTGGTCGTACGGGCGCAGCGAGGCGGCAGGCCCACCCCTGTGGTGGGCAGCTGTCCACTACCGCCCGTGGGGCCTCGACGAGGCTCCCGGGCGGTGGTGTTTCTGCGGACCGGGGAGTGGCGTGGTGCAGACGCTTGACGAGGACGGCACCGTCGATCCGTGGCGCCGACGGGCCCGGCGTGGCCGCCGGCAGATGCCCCTCTGGCAGGAGCTTCCGCTGCTGCTGGTCGTCGCGTTCTGCCTGGCGGTGCTGATTCGCACGTTCCTGCTTCAGGCGTTCTTCATCCCGTCCGGCTCGATGGAGGACACGCTCCTCATCGGGGACCGGGTGCTGGTCAACAAGGTCGTCTACGACGTCCGTGACCCGGTGCGTGGCGAGGTGGTGGTCTTCCGGGGCACCGACCGCTGGGCACCGCAGGTCGACGAGCAGCCGGCGCCGGGCTTCGCCGGCAAGCTCACCCGGACTGTCGGCGATCTGGTCGGCGTGAGCCGCCCCGGTGAGAAGGACTTCATCAAGCGGGTGATCGGCCTCCCCGGCGACCGGGTCAAGTGCTGCGACAGCCAGGGTCGGGTGACCGTCAACGGCACGCCGCTCAACGAGCCGTACGTCCTGCGGAACTCTCCACTGGACCTGCCGCCCAACCCGTCGGAGTGCCGCTCCCGGCGCTTCGACGAGGTCGTCGTACCGCCCGGTCAGATCTTCGTGATGGGCGACCACCGTGAGGTCTCCCAGGACGCACGCTGCCAGGGCCCGGTGCCGATCGACAACGTGGTCGGCCGGGCCTTCATGGTGGTCTGGCCCTCGTCGCGGTGGAATCCGCTGTCGGTGCCGTCGACGTTCGACGACGTGTCCGGGCCGGCCACGGCATCCTCCGGCGCACCCCCGGTGCGACCCACCCCGCAGGGCGGTGCGCTGCTGATTCTTCCGTTGGCAGCCGCACTACGGGGTTACCGCGCGTTCCGGACGGTGCCGTCCAGTCGGGCAACGTAGGCTCCTTGGCGTGATTGACGAGCAGACCGACAAGCCGCGCAGCTCCTTCTGGAAGGAGCTGCCGATCCTGCTGGGTGTGGCGATCCTGGTCGCGGTGCTGGTCCGCGCCTTCGTGCTGCAGACCTTCTTCATCCCCTCCCCGTCCATGGAAAACACTCTCAAGATCGATGACCGGGTGTTGGTCAACAAGCTGGTATACGACTTCCGATCGCCGCATCGCGGTGAGGTGATCGTGTTCAAGGCTCCGATCGAGTGGAGCGGCAACCCCGACGGTGAGGACTTCATCAAGCGGGTCATCGGCACCCCCGGCGACCACGTGGTCTGCTGCGACCCGCAGGAACGCCTGATGATCAACGGCAAGTCGCTGGACGAGCCGTACATCTTCTCGATGGACGGGATCCGCGACAAGCCTGCCGACCAGGAGTTCGACATCACCGTGCCGGAGGGCCGGCTGTGGGTGATGGGCGACCACCGCTCGGCCTCCGGTGACTCGCTGGAGCACTGGCAGCAGTCCGGGCAGAACATCACCGAGGCCACCATCCCCGAGGATGACGTGGTCGGGCGGGCGTTCACCGTCTTCTGGCCGTTCAACCGGGCCACCTGGCTGACCGTGCCGGATCAGTACGACGGTATTCCCAAGCCGTAGACCGACGGGGGCGTGGGCGATCCGCCATCGGTCTGGCAGGCTGGGGCGGTGAACGTGAGCGCGAGGAGTGAGCTTGCGAGCCCCGCAGTCGCGAACAGCAGCAACCGTGTCTACACCCCTCGACGCGCGGCTCGCGTGCTGCTCGTCGACGCGGCCGGCCGGGTCCTGCTGTTCGAGGGCTTCGACCCGGCACGACCCGGGCACCGCTACTGGTTCACCCCGGGCGGCGGGCTCGACCCGGCGGAGTCCCCGGCCGCGGGCGCGGCTCGGGAGTTGGCCGAGGAGACCGGCCTGCGACTCGACCCGGCCGAGTTGGGTGAGCCGGTCTGGTCCGACACGACCGAGTTCCCGTTCGACGGCACCTGGTACCGCCAGGAGCAGGACTTCTTCCTCTTCCGGGTGCAGTCCTGGCAGGTGGACACCGCAGGCTTCAACGACATTGAGCAGCGCAGCATCGCCGGCCACAACTGGTGGCTGCCCGACGAACTGGCGGCCAGCGGTGAGCGCTTCTACCCGTCCGAGTTGCCCGCCCTCCTGACCCGGCTGGGGCAGTCGAGGACACCCGATCAGGGTGGGGCGCCGTGCTGACCCCGCCGCGCACCGTCGTGCGGCGCGAGGCCGGGCTGTACGCCCTGGAACGGGCGCTGCAGCGGCGCGGCTTCCGGCACGTCGCCGGTGCCGACGAGGCGGGTCGGGGCGCCTGCGCCGGTCCGCTGGTCGCCGCCGCGGCGGTGCTACCCGAAGGTCGGCGTGGCGAAATCGAGGGCCTCGCCGACTCGAAGCTGCTCACCCCGGCGAGCCGGGAACGGGTGTACGCGGAGGTGGTGGACCGCGCACTCGCGTACGCCGTGGTGGTCATCCCTGCGGAGGAGGTCGACGCCCGGGGTCTGCACGTGTGCAACCTGGCGGCGATGCGCCGGGCGCTCGCCTCGCTCACCACGCGCCCGGAGTACGTGCTGACCGACGGCTTCGGCGTGGACGGCCTGGGTGTGCCCGGGCTGGCGGTGTGGAAGGGCGACCGGGTGGCCGCCTGCGTGGCCGCGGCCAGCGTGCTCGCCAAGGTCACCCGTGACCGGATGATGGTGGAGATGGACGGGGTGTTCCCGGCGTACGGCTTCGCCGAGCACAAGGGCTACATCACCCCGGAGCACTCCGCGGCGCTGCGGGAGCACGGGCCGTGCCGGGAGCACCGGTTCTCGTACGTCAATGTCGCCGCGGTCTCCGGCCGCGACGGCCGGCCGCCGCGCGCCCGACGGCCCGGCGGCCACAGCACGCAAGAGCCGATGGAGCGCTTGTGGGCGTCAGGGGGTACCGTCGGCGTGGCGTTGGGCGAGCAGCTTCGGCCTCCGACGTCGGTGGGGGAAGATGTGGCCATGGAAGGCGGAGTGCGATGAGCGCGGAAGATCTCGAGAAGTACGAGACCGAGATGGAGCTGCAGCTCTACCGGGAGTACCGCGACATTGTCCGCCAATTCTCGTACGTGGTGGAGACGGAGCGTCGGTTCTACCTGGCCAACCAGGTCGACCTGCACGTGCGCAACTCCGACGGCGAGGTCTACTTCGAGGTCGAGATGCACGACGCATGGGTGTGGGACATGTACCGTCCCGCCCGCTTCGTGAAGAACGTCCGGGTGATGACCTTCAAGGACGTCAACGTCGAGGAGCTGGAGAAGCCCGACATCTCGCTGCCCGCCGACTCCGGCTTCGGCGGCTGACCGCGCCCGAGCCGGCCAGCCGCACCACGGGCCCCCCACCCGTGGCGTAGCACCTGCCGGACGATCACTCGGCCGGCACCACGACCTCGACCCGCTGCACCAGGTTGTTGGCGAAGCCGCCCCGGTTCCACGGCTGCTCCACCGGCTGGGTCCGCCCGGACGCGTCGGTCGCCCGCGCGCCGAGGACGTACCGACCGGGCGTCGCGACCCACTCGTGTCGCCAGCGCCGCCAGGCGAAATCCCCACCCTCCGCCGGGTCCAGCTCGGCCGGTGCCCAGCTCTCCCCGCCGTCGGTGGTGACCTCCACGGCAACCACCGGCGCGTGCCCCGACCAGGCCCGACCGTCCAGGGTGCACGGTCCCGGCCGCAGCACCCGGCGACGGGACATGAAGTCGGGAAAGCCGGGCGGTCGGACCAGCGCACGCGGCTCGATCCGCGTGACCGGCACGCCCGGGTCGTCGGCGTCCCGGCGCACCCGGTAGGCCACCGCGTTCTGGTACCCCTCGAACGGTTCGGTCCGAATCTCGATGGAGTGCACCCACTTCACGTGCGCCATGCCGTACCAGCCCGGCACGATCAGCCGCAGCGGCGCGCCGTGCTGCGGCAGCAGGGGAGCGCCGTTCATCTCGTACGCCAGCAGCACCTCCTCGCGCAGCGCGTCGGCGACCGGCAGCGCCCGCTGGTAGTCCTGCTCAATCCCGCGCTCGACGCCGTGATCGGCGCCCGTGAAGACCACGTCGATTGCGTCCGGCCCGAGGCCCGCCTCGCGCAGCAGCGGCGCCAGCGGGGTGCCGGTCCACTCGGCGTTGCCGACCGCCTCGACCAGCCACGGCTGGCTGACCGGTCGGGGGTGCAGCAGGGCTCGACCGTTGCCGGCGCACTCCAGCGTCACCTGGTGGGTGACCCGCGGCCGCTCGCGCAGCTCGGCAAGCGTGACCGTCAGCGGCCGGTCCACCGCGCCGCCGATGGTCAGCGTGTGCCTCGCCGGGTCGAGCTCCGGGATGTCGTAGTGGATCAGCAGGTAGTGCAACCCAGCCGGCGTGACGTCGTAGCGCAGCGCCTCCAACGGGATGCCGTGGTTACGGGCGGCGAGTTGCAACTCCTCGGCGCTGATCGCCTCGTCCGGCTCCGCGAGCCGCGACGGGCCGCTCACCTCGGCCACCGTCGGCCCGTTCGGGGGCGGCGTCCGGTCGTCGACAGTGGTCATGCGGGCCTCCCGGTCCAAACGGCGGCACCCGCCGTACGCGGCCCAGCCTAGGCCCTCGGCGACGGCCCGAAAACGGCCCGGCGGCACGGCTGGGTGGGGTCAGCGGGGGAGGAAATGGAACATCGTCACCCCGGAGGGCAGCCGCCGGGGATGGCCGAGGTGCCGGTGTACGCCGACACCCACCTGTGCCGCCGGGGTGCTGGCCGCGATCTGCGCGAACCCTTCCTGCGCGAACCAGTCGCAGATGACCGGCACCAGATCGGGCTCGCGCCGGTGCCGCGTCCAGATCACCGTGCCGCCGTTCGCGCAGAGTGCGGCGCAATGCCCGACGGTGGCCCTGACGTCGGCGTCCGACACGTTGCCGAACACCCCGCAGAGCAGCACCAGGTCGGCCGGGACCAGATCGGCGTACGCGTCGGTCAACGCGGCGTCGCCCACCACCACCTGCACCCCGGTCAGCCCGGCCGCCCGCGCGGCGTCCTCGGCTGTCGCGGCGTTGCGCCGGTCCAACTCGACCAGGCGGGCGGTCACCTCCTCGCGGCGCGGGTGCGTTGCGAGCACCGGGATCAGGTCCCGACCCTGACCGGCGCAGGCGCTGACCATCCGCAGCGGCCCGGCCGGCGCCCGGTCCAGGGCCGCCCGGACCTGCTCCTGCACCTCGGTCAGTCGGGCGGCCAACGCCGACCCCGGCTGGTCGTAGTCCTCGTGCCAGGAGAGCCAGTCCCGAGTCATCGGCCCAGCATAGGCAGCGCCCACCAACCCCTGGACATAACAGATCATCGAAGCCTTCGGGTGGTCGTCCACAGGTCCTCCGGTCATCCACAGCTCGGTCTGCCGGGCTGGCGGACGACCCGGCTCTGGCCGAAGGCTGCCGTCATGCGACCGCCATCCGCGCCGTGCGTCGGCTCGATCCGCCGTACCGTGCTGCTCTGCACCGCGTTGCCACTCGCGCTGACCGTCCAGCTCTGCGGGCTGGCCGTGCTGGTCGCCGCCGTGCCCGGCAGTCCACCGTCGGGCGCGGTGCCGGTGCCTGTCGCGGCGGGCGTCGGGCCGGGGCGGTTCCGCTGGCCGGTCGACGGGCCGCCTCGTCCGGTGCGCCGCTTCGACCCGCCGCCCCGGCCGTGGCTTCCCGGCCATCGGGGTGTCGACCTGGCCGCCCCGGCCGGAGCGGTGGTCCGCAGCGCCGGCCCGGGCACCGTGCTCTTCGCCGGTCTGGTGGCCGGCCGCCCGGTGATCACCGTGGGGCACGCCGACGGGCTGCGGACCACCCACGAGCCGGTCCGACCAGCCGTGCGCCCCGGACAGCCGGTCGCCGCCGGCGCACCACTGGGTGAGCTGCTGCCCGGGCATCCGGGTTGTCCAGCCGAAGCGTGCCTGCACTGGGGCCTGCGCCGGGGCACGGAATATCTGGATCCGCTGGCACTGCTCGGCCTCGGTCCGGTGCGACTGTTCCCGGTCGGCGGTGCCGGTGCCAGGGGATTCCGTCAGTGATGAGCAGGTTCCCACCACGTCACATTGGCGGCTGCGTGGGCCACCGGTTCGATGATTTCCCATATCTCTGCGATGGACCCGTCGGCGATGCGCAAGACGTCGACGACCACGATCTCCGGTCCCCCGTCGGGCAGCCGGCGTCGCGAGTGCACCACGACGTGGTCACCGTCGGCCAGCAGGTGAAGGATTTCGACCTGCATGCCGACGGTCGGGCCCAGCAGCGCGGCGCGGACTGCGGCGAGCCATTCCGCCCTGGTCGAGGTTGTCGAATCCGGTCGGTGGTGGATGAAGTCGTCGCTGAGGGACGAGGCGAGCGTGTCGACGTCGCCCTTCTCTACCAGCCCTGCCAACGCCTGCTGGACGATGCTCTTGTTCTCAGTGGTCATGGACCCAAGTGTTTGCCCGGCCCGTTCGGCTGTCGATGAACTCGCACTTCATGGCGTCCGTCGCGACGATGAGTACGCTCATGATCGTGTATACGGTCGGGCAACTCCTGCGGCAGTGGCGGCAGCGCCGGGGGATCAGCCAACTCGACCTGGCGATCGCCGCGGATGTCTCGGCCCGTCACGTCAGCCTGGTCGAGACCGGCAAGTCCAAGCCGAGCGCGGACATGATCCTCCGGCTTGCCGACCAACTCCACGTGCCGCTGCGGGATCGCAATCAGCTGTTACTCGCCGCCGGCTTCGCGCCCCGATACACGGAGCGTCCGCTCGACGACACCGCCCTGTCGGCTGCCCTCGACGCGGTCCGCAGGGTGCTTCGGGCGCACGAGCCGTATCCGGCGCTGGTCTTCGACCGCCGGTGGAACATCGTGATGACCAACCGCGCGGTCGACCCGTTCTTCGCGCACGTCGCACCCGACCTGTTGCGGCCACCGGTGAACCTCGTTCGGCTGGGCCTGGACCCGCGCGGGCTCGCTTCCATGGTCGTCAACCTGGCAGACGTGCGTGCGGTGTTCCGCAGCCGGATCTCGCGCCAGCTCGCCACCGCTCCCGACGCGGAGCTCAGCGCACTCTACGAAGAACTGCTGAACCCTCTGCCCGAGGACCCGACGGGCCAACGGGTCGACGCCGACGTGGTGATCCCGATGATCCTCCGAATCGGCGGACGAGAGCTGCGGCTGTTCTCGACCATCACCACCTTCGGCACCCCGATGGACATCGCGATCGACGAAATCGCGATCGAGTCCTACTACCCGGCAGACCCGGAGAGCGCCGCCTACTTCACGGGATAGCGCACTGTCAGCGCTGGGCGAGCAGTGCGGGCAGCCGCACGGCCAGCCGTTCGTACTCGTCGACGGTGTTGTAGACCTGACCGGTGAGCCGCAGCCACCCCCGGCCGGTCCAGCTCATCACCGCCACCTCGGCGGCGAGTCGCTCGGCGATCCGCGTCTGCAACGCCCGCGCCGCGTCGATGGTGGTGGCCATGCCAGCCGGCAGCGGCATGATGCGCAGAGACACCGCCGGCCCGCCGGGGTCGGGCAGTTGGGCGGGCGGCACCCCCAGAGCGTCCCCCACCACCCGCTGGCCGTACGCGGCGAGCGCGGCGTTGTGCGCCTGCACCCGGTCGACGCCGAGGCTCCGCAGCGTGAACAGGCCCGCCGGGGCGGCCAGCCAGGACGTGTAGTCGAGGGTCGCCTGCCATTCGACCCGGGCCGGGAAACCGGACTCCTGCTCCCAGGAGACCACCAGTGGCTCGATCCGGTCCCGCCACTGCGGCGCCACCGCCAGCAGGGCGGTCCCGCGCGGGGCGTACGCCCACTTGTGCAGGTTGCCCACCCAGAAGTCGGCGCCGATGCTGGCCACCGGTGTGGGCAGCATGCCGGGGGCGTGGGCGGCGTCCACCAGGACCGGCACGCCGTGTTCGTGGGCCACCCCGACGATGGCGGCGGCCGGGAAGAGCCTGGCGGTGGCCGAGGTGAGCTGATCGACGACGAGCAGTCGGGTCCGCCCGGGGCGCAGGCCGGCGCGGATGATCTGCACGAGCTGCTCGTCGGTGGCGTCCAGTGGAATCGGCAGGACCCGGCTGACCGCCCCGGTACGACGGCACTCGCGCTGGATGGCCAGGCTCACCGCCCCGTACCCGTGGTCGGTGCTGAGCACCTCGTCGCCGGGTTGCAGGCCCATCGACTGGAGCACCACGGCGACGCCGGTGGTGGTGTTACCCACCAGGGCGCTGCCGTCGGGGTCGGCGCCCAGGAACCCGGCGAGGTGCCGGCGGGTGTGCGCGATCCGGTCGACCAGCCCCTGGGTGAAGAAGCGCAGGGGGTTGGCCTCCATCTCGTCGCGCAGCCGCTGCTGGGCTCGCTGCACACTGATCGGGACCGCGCCGAACGACCCGTGGTTGAGGTGGCTGACCGCCTGGTCCAGTGAGAAGAGCAGGCGGGCGCCCGGGATCGGCTCAGGGGGCTGCGGGACGGTCACCCGATGATCGTAACCGCCGGGTCTCTCGCCCTCCGGCCCTTGATCAGGCGCGCGGATGGGCCTGGCGGTAGGCGGCGCGCAGCCGCTCCACCGAGACGTGCGTGTAGATCTGCGTGCTGGCCAACGACGAGTGGCCCAGTAGCTCCTGGACGGCACGCAGGTCCGCACCGCCCTCCAGGAGGTGGGTGGCCGCGGAGTGGCGCAGACCGTGCGGACTGGTCCGGGGCAGGCCAGCAGCCTCGGCGTACGCACCGACGATCTGACGCGCGGTCGTCGGGTTGAGCCGACCACCCCGGGTACCAAGTAGCAGCGCGTCGCCGGAGCGGGCGCCCACCATTGCCGGGCGGCCCCGGCGTAACCAGTCGTCCAACGCCCGCTGTGCGGGCACCCCGTACGGCACCGAGCGCTCCCGTCCGCCCTTGCCGAACACTCGGATCACCCGCCGGCCGTGGTCGACGTCGCCGACATCCAGCCCGCAGGCCTCGCTGACCCGTACGCCGGTGGCGTAGAGCAGTTCGAGCAGCACCCGGTCGCGCAGCGGCACTGCCTCGGTCGTGGCCTCTTCCGTTGCGTTCGATCCCGGTCCCGCTGGTGGTGATTCCGCAGTCGGCGCCTGCCGGGCTGGCGCCTCGACCAGAGCGGCCGCCTGGTCGGCGCGCAGAACGCTGGGCAGCTCCCGGTGTGCGCGCGGGCTGGCCAGCGCGGCGCCCACGTCGGCGGGGAGCAGCCCGGCCCGGTGCGCCCAGGCGCTGAACGCCCGCGCCGACGCGGCCCGCCGGGCCAACGACGTGCGGGCCGCACCGGTGGTGCGCTGCCGCGCCAGCCAGCTACGCAGCACCGACAGGTCCAGGTCGGGCAGGTCGACGCAGCCCATCCGGACGGCGTGGTCGAGCAGGGAGACGAGATCGGTGACGTACGCGCGGACGGTGTGCGCCGACCGGTTACGAACCCGGGACAGGTGCTCGGCGAAGTCGTCGACCGCCTCACGCAGCGCCGGCGGTAGTGCCTGGTGCATGGCCCGGGTCCCCCGGTCCGGCCGGCTCATCGCGGTGGCACCGGTCGTAGCGGTCGCGCCCGGGTGCTGGCCCGTCGATCGGCCCAGGCACCCTCACCAACAGCTGACACGGCACCAGAGTACGGCCGATCGTTGTGCGCGACCGGCCGCGACGGGTGCCGGTGTTCGTCGGCCCGACTAACGGCGGTTGGTCTTCTTGATCAGGAGTATGACCAAGCCGCCAATGAGTGCGGCGGAGGTTACGAGACAGCACAGCGTGGCGATGTGCCACGGCTTGATAGCACCCATGACCGCGCACGGTACCGATAACACCGCCTGTCGGGGTGCCCGCCCGCTGCAGAGATCCCCTCGCTGCCCTCGGCGCCGAGGGGGCGGCGTGACCATTCGCGCAAAGGGGCTAGACGAGGGGTCGTCCCCCGCCAGCACCCTGGGCTGACCCGGACGTTTTCGCCGCCGACGGCGCAGAGGCCCCGCGCTTCGGTTTGGCGGGCGGGGTGAGGGTGTAGCCGTCGTCGCGACGGACCACCATGGACAACTCCTCCAGCAGGGACAGCTTGCGCAGCGCGGTCCGCAGGTCGACACCGGCGCGGGCGGCGAGCCGGTCCACGTCCATCGCCCCCCTGCGCGGCAACGCCTCCAGCAGCGACCGCGCGTCGTCGTCGAGCGTGTCGGCCGCCCGCTGCGGTCCTCGTGCCGGCGGGGCCAGGTCCGCGCCGATCCGGCCCACCTCCTCGAGCACCTGCGCCACGCCGGTGACCAGCCGGGCCTTGGTGGGGAACTCGCGGAGTAACTCGTGCGCGCCGACGGACATCGCCGAGGTCACCGGCCCCGGCACCACCATGGCCACCCGATTGGTGAAGATGGCTCGCCGAGCGGTCTGCGTCGCGCCGCTGCGGGCCGACGCCTCCACCACGACGGTCCCCAGGGTGCCTCCGGCGATCACCCGGTTGCGGATCAGGAAGCGGGGCCGCAGCGGCTCGGCACCGGGCGGCCACTCGCTGACCAGCAACCCGGTGTCGGCGATCCGGTCGAAGAGCGCGGCGTTGCCCATCGGATACGGCCGGTCCAGTCCACAGGCGAGCACCGCGACCGTCAGGCCGCCCGCGTTGAGGGCACCCCGATGGGCGGCAGCGTCGATGCCGAACGCGCCACCGGACACGACCGTCCAGTCCCGCTCGGCCAGCCCGTACGCCAGCTCAGTGGCGACGTGCTGGCCGTAGCCGGTGGCCGCCCGCGCCCCGACCACGGCGACCGAGCGCTCCAGGGCCTCGCCCAGCGGCCAGCTTCCGCGTACCCAGAAGCAGAGCGGTGGGGCGGTCTCACCGTCCACCCGGCGGGTGACGTCCGGCAGGTGCAGCGTGGCCAGGCCAGCCACCCGGGCTGGCCACTCCTCGTCGTCCGGCGTGACCAGCCGGGCACCGAGCCGGTCCGCCCGGTCCAACGCCTCCGCCGCCACCGCCCGGGCGTCACCGGCCGCCGACCGGGCGGCCACCGTGGTGTGCAGCCAGCCGTCCGGGCTGCCGCCGTCGAGCAGCAGGTCCAGGGTCGCCACCGGTCCGAGCCGTTCGACCAGGTGGTGCACCGCGCGGGTGCCCGGCTCGGCCAGCCAGGTCAGGGCGACCCGAGCAAGCCTGCGTTCCTCGTCGGCGCTCACGTCGCCTCCCCCGTTCGTAGTTGGATCGCTTCCCGGACGTCGTTCAGGTCTGGCCGGTCCCGGCCGTCCAGGTCAGCGATGGTCCAGGCCATCCGGATCACCCGGTCGAAGCCGCGTGCCGACAGCGAGCCGGAGTCGAGCCGGCCACGCAGTTCGGCGGTGACCTTCGCGGGCAGCCGCCACGGCGGTCGGCGCAGGAGCGGACCGTCCACCTCGGCGTTGAGCCGCCGGCCGAGACCGGCCCAGCGGGTGGCCGCCGCCTGTCGGGCCGCCGCAACCCGGGCGGCGACCGTCGCCGAGGGCTCGGCGTCACCGTCGGGTGCCATCAGCTCCGCCGCCCGCACCGGCATCAGCCGCACCTGCACGTCGATCCGGTCGAGCAGCGGCCCGGAGAGCCGGCCCAGGTAGCGGCGGCGGGCCAGCGGGGTGCACTCGCAGTGCGCGTCGCCGGCCGGCTTGGCACAGGGGCAGGGATTGGCGGCCAGCACCAACTGGGTCCGGGCCGGGTAGACGGTGCCGCCCCCGCTGCGACTCAGGTGGATGCGGCCGTGTTCCAAGGGCTGGCGCAGTGCCTCCAACGCGCCCTTGGTGAACTCGGGGGCCTCGTCGAGGAAGAGCACGCCGCGGTGCGCCAGCGACACCGCCCCGGGTCGGGCCAGCCCCGAGCCCCCACCGACCAGCGATGGCACCGTCGCGGTGTGGTGCGGTGCCTGGAACGGTGGGCGACGCAGCAGTTGACCGCCCGGTGGCAACAGCCCGGCGACCGAGTGCAGGGCGGTCACCTCCAGCGCCGCGTCGTCGTCCAACTCGGGCAGGATCGACGGCAGCCGTTCGGCGAGCATCGTCTTGCCGGCACCCGGCGGGCCGAGCAGTGCCACGTGGTGCCCGCCGGCGGCGGCGACCTCCAACGCGCGCCGGCCCATCTGCTGCCCGGCGACCTCGGCGAGATCCGGCCCACCGACCATCGGTGCCGGGGTGGCCGTTGGCGGCTCGATCAGCGGGGTCCCGTCACGAACGAAGGCGACCAGGCGGTGCAGGGTGTCCACCGCGCGCACCCGTACCCCGGGGATGACCGCGGCCTCGGCGGCGTTGCCGACCGGAACGATCACGCGACCGACGCCGGCCTGGGCTGCGGCGGCGACCATCGGGAGCACGCCGCGCACCGGCCGGACCGTCCCGTCCAGCCCCAACTCGCCGAGGACCACCACCCCCTCCAGTGGGAGCAGAGGCAGCTCACCCGAGCCGCCCAGCAGCGCCGCGGCGATGGCCAGGTCGAAGGCCGAACCGAATTTTGGCAGCGTGGCGGGCAGCAGGTTGAGGGTGATCCGCCGGTTGGGCCAGCGCTGGCCGGAGTTGACTACGGCCGCGCGCACCCGGTCGCGGGCCTCGTGCAGGGCGGTGTCCGGCAGACCGGAGATCACCACCGCCGGTAGGCCGGCGGCCAGGTCGGCCTCCACCTCGACCAGGTGGCCGGTGACCCCGACCAGGCCCACGCAGAGCACCTTCGCGTAGCTCATGGCGCGGCACCGCCAGCTCGACGTCCCGGTCCGCGCATGTCAGAACGCGCCCTTGAGGTGGTCGACCTGCGCCGGACCGGCATCGGGCAGCCGCACCGACAGCACGTCGAAACGCACCTCCTCGGCGGTCGTGCCGGTCTCGGTCAGCCAACGCGCGGCGAGCCCACGCAGCCGGCGGGCCTTGGCCGGTACGACAGCCTCGGCCGGTGTGCCGAAGTCATCGCCCCGGCGGGTCTTCACCTCGCAGAAGGCGAGCACCGGCCCGTCCCACGCGATGATGTCGATCTCCCCGGCCGAGCAGCGCCAGTTTCGGGCGATGGGGCGCAGCCCCGCCTCGGTCAGGTGCCGGGCGGCGCACCGCTCGCCGTACGCGCCAACCGCCTGGTTCCGCTTAGTCATGGACGGCACGGTGCCCGCCAGGGTGCGATCGCCGCGACCCCGGCGATGGCCCGTCTGTGGACAAAGGGTGTCCTGTGGACAACCGAACGATCAAGCCGGCGCTGTGCTACCGACGCCGTCCCACCCCACGGCGATCTTGCAGTATCGGTCGCCGGAATGCGTGGAATGTCCCCTACATCGGGGCAGTAAGTGCAAGATCGCGGACAGGGGCTGGCCGGGGAGCGGTGGAGGGGGGAAGGCGTGGATCGTCGAGCACCGGTCCCACCAGGCGCGAGACACGGACCAGGACGCGCGCTGAAATGGCGCGGGCGCAGCCGGTCGCATACGGTGCCTGACGTGGACGGACGACGGAGCTTTCCGGAAGATCAGGAGTCACGCTGGTATCCCGACGAGCAGGGTCGCGGGTACGGCGAGTCAGATTGGCGTGGCGCGGGCGACCCGCGGTACCGGGACGGCGAGATCCCCGAGCAGCGTGGCGCCGACGAGGCCCGCTCCGTCGAGGACACCGGCGTTGGCCGGCGCCGCGAGCCGGACTCCAGTCGCTTCAGCGCCCTGGACGCCCAGCCCGGCCGGTTCGGTGCGAGTGAGGGCGACTCGGGACGGTTCGGCGCGGTGGATCCCTTGAGTGACGCCCGGCCGGAGGTCGACGGTTACCGGGCGACGCGTTCGCGGCGGGCGGACCGGGACCCCTCGGAGATTTCCGGTGAGCTGCCGGGACGCCGGGCCGCGCGGGAGTCGACCGGGACGGCTTCCCCGCTGGCCACCGGCGCGTCCGAGGCCACCCGCGACGCCTCGCTGGCGGCCGACCCGCTGGCTGGCATGCTCGCCGACCAGACCCGGCCCGCCGTGCTCGGCGGGTACCCGATCATCGAGCCGACCCGGGGCGGCGGCGAGACGCCGCACCCGCTGGAGATGCCGACCGGCCCGATGCCGGGGATCGGACCCCGCACGGACCTGCCCGCGACGGAGCCGACGGTGTACCCACCGGCCGCCGATGGCGTCTACCGGACCCGTCGACCTGTGTTGGCCGTACTCTTCGCGCTCTTGGTGTTGATCTTCGAGATCCCCGCGCTGCGGGTGCTGCTGGCCGGCGCGACCGGTGATCCGGTGGACGCCGGGAACGTGGTCGTGGGCATCGCCCTCGTCGCTGGGCTGCCGATCTTCGCGACCGGGCTGTATGGGCTACGAACCGGTGGTTTGGCGCTTTCCGACGGTGGACGGGGCTGGCTGCGCCCACCGACGGCCTACCTGACCGTCGGCCTGGTGCTCTTCCTCGCCGCAGCGCTCGCCGCCGGCTGACCCGCCGCGCCTTGATCGACTCGGTTTCCGTGAAGTCGTGGTGTCCGGACCAGTGCGACGCACCGATTTCCAGGAAGCCGAGCCGATCAGCCCAGGAAGCCGTGCCGCGACACGCTGCGGCGCCGCGCCCCGCGCGCACCCCGGGGCAGCTGAACGGGGGAGGGGCGTACACTGGCCAACTGGCGACCGCCTTGCGCGGTCGACCTCGCGCGCCCTCTTCACGAATCGTCGTGGAGCGACGGCCTCCCTGGTCCCGATCTTGATCGGGTCCACCATGGGCCGGCGATCAGGCGCCAGGACGCCCGGCCACCGGCCGGGCGTGACAACCAGGGACCTTGAGGAGTACCCCAACCATGGCCGTCGTGACCATGCGCCAGCTGCTGGAGAGCGGTGTCCACTTCGGGCACCAGACCCGGCGCTGGAACCCGAAGATGAAGCGCTTCATCATGACCGAGCGCAACGGCATCTACATCATCGACCTGCGCCAGACCCTCGAGTACATCGAGAAGGCGTACGAGTTCGTGCGTGGGACCGTCGCCGAGGGCGGCAGCATCCTGTTCGTCGGCACCAAGAAGCAGGCCCAGGAAGCGATCGCCGATCAGGCGACCCGGGTCGGCCAGCCGTACGTCAACCACCGCTGGCTCGGTGGCATGCTGACCAACTTCCAGACCGTGTACAAGCGGCTCCAGCGGATGAAGGAGCTGGAGGGCCTGGGTGACCTCAGCGGCACTGCCGCCGGTTACACCAAGAAGGAGACCCTGCAGCTCTCCCGCGAGAAGATCAAGCTGACCCGCACCCTCGGTGGTCTGCGGGACATGCAGAAGCTTCCCGCCGCGGTCTGGATCGTCGACACCAAGAAGGAGCACATCGCCGTCGACGAGGCCCGCAAGCTGGGCATCCCGGTGATCGCGGTGCTGGACACCAACTGTGACCCGGACGAGGTCGACTTCCCGATCCCGGGCAACGACGACGCGATCCGGTCGGCCGAGCTGCTGACCAAGGTCGTCGCGGCCGCCGTCGCGGATGGTCTGATCGCGCGTTCCAGCCGTCGTCGTGGCAACGACGAGAAGCCCGAGGGTGTCGCGAGCGACGAGCCGCTGACCGAGTGGGAGCGCGAGCTGCTCGAGCCGAAGAAGGCCGACGAGGCCGCCCCGGCCGAGCAGCCTGCCGCTGCCGCCGCCGCCGAGCAGCCCGCTGCCCCGGCCGAGCAGCCCGCCGCTGCCGCCGAGCAGCCCGCCGCCCCGGAGCAGCCGGCGCAGGTCGCCACCGAGCAGCCGGCGACCGCTACCGCGGAGTGATTGCACCGTCGCTGCCCCGCCGTCCGTTTTTTCGAACGGGGGGCAGCGACGGTACTCCGGGCACGATTCGCCCGGATCCGGGTAACCGGCACCTCTGACCATCCACACGCCGCCTCAACATCGAAGAGAGAGCCATGTCCCAAATCACCGCCGCGGACGTCAAGAAGCTCCGCGACCTCACCGGCGCCGGCATGATGGACAGCAAGAAGGCGCTGACCGAGGCCGAGGGCGACTTCGACAAGGCCATCGAGATCCTGCGCGTCAAGGGCGCCAAGGACGTCGGCAAGCGGGCCGGCCGTACGGCCGCCAACGGGCTGGTCGCCCACTCCGGCAAGGCGCTGCTCGAGGTCAACTGCGAGACCGACTTCGTCGCCAAGACCGAGTCGTTCATCGCGTTGGCCCAGCAGCTGGTCGAGCACGGCGAGCGCGCCGGCGTGAACAGCGCCGAGGAGCTGCTCGCCACCGAGCTCGACGGCAAGGTCGTCGCGGACCTGATCCAGGAGCAGTCCGCCAAGATCGGCGAGAAGCTGGTGCTCAACCGGTTCGCCCGGGTCGAGGGCACCACCGCCGTCTACCTGCACCGCAAGGCCCAGGACCTTCCGCCGGCCGTTGGTGTGCTGGTGTCGTACACCGGCAAGACCGACGAGGCGGGCGACGCCGATGCCCGTGGTGTGGCCATGCAGATCGCCGCGATGCGGCCGAAGTACCTCACCCGGGACGAGGTTCCGGCTGAGGTCGTCGAGTCCGAGCGGCGCATCGCCGAGCAGACCGCCCGCGAGGAGAACAAGCCCGAGGCGGCCCTGCCGAAGATCATCGAGGGTCGGGTGAACTCCTTCTTCAAGGACTACGTCCTGATCGAGCAGTCGTCCGTGTCTGACAACAAGAAGTCGGTGAAGCAGCTGCTGGCCGAGGCCGGCATCGAGATCACCCGCTTCGTGCGGTTCGAGGTCGGCCAGGCCTGAGCCGCCACCGGGCGCCGCGGGCGCCCGTGGGCAGGAGACGTCGATGAGGAGGCCGCCGGTGTACGTGTCAGGCACCGCGGCCTCCTCGTCACATAGGGTCGGCAGCGGCAGGTTCGCGGTACGCGCCGCACGGGGCGTGCGCGTGGGGAAGGGCGGGGCGGATGACGCAGGTTGTGAGTGACCGAACGCTGGCGGTGGACGATCCGACGGCACCGCCGCTGGGGCGTGCCCGGCGGGTGGTCCTGAAGCTCTCCGGTGAGGTGTTCGGTGGCGGCGCGATCGGCGTCGACCCGGACGTCGTCCAGGCCATCGCCCGGCAGATCGCCACCGTGGTCCGCCGCGGCGTGCAGGTCTCCGTCGTGGTTGGCGGCGGCAACTTTTTCCGCGGCGCGGAGCTGCAGAAGCGCGGAATGGACCGGGCCCGCGCCGACTACATGGGCATGCTCGGCACCGTGATGAACTGCCTCGCGCTTCAGGACTTCCTGGAGAAGGAAGGCATCGAGACCCGGGTGCAGAGCGCCATCACCATGGCCCAGGTCGCCGAGCCGTACATTCCGCTGCGGGCGATCCGGCACCTGGAGAAGGGCCGTGTGGTCATCTTCGGCGCCGGCGCCGGGATGCCGTACTTCTCCACCGACACGGTGGCCGCCCAGCGGGCTCTGGAAATCCGTGCCGACGTGGTGCTGATGAGCAAGAACGGCGTGGACGGCGTCTACACCGCCGACCCCCGGATCGACCCCACCGCCAGCAAGCTCGACTCGATCACCTTCTCCGAGGCGCTGCGCCGCAACCTGCGGGTGGCCGACGCGGCGGCATTCAGCCTCTGCATGGAGAACGGCCTGCCGATGCTGGTCTTCGGTGCGCAGGGTGACGACACCATCATCCGCGCGGTGGGTGGCGACAAGATCGGCACCCTGATCACCGCCTGAGTCCCGCCAACGGCGACGACAGCGGTGGTCTGACGACTTTCAGCAGAGCCCACGACGAGCACAGAAGGAGGCGAGGAGACCGGTGATCGACGACACCCTCCTCGAGGCCGAGGAGAAGATGGAGCGTGCGGTTGAGCACGCCAAGGAGGAGTTCGGCGCCATCCGCACCGGTCGCGCCAACCCCGCCATGTTCTCGAAGGTCATCATCGACTACTACGGCACGCCCACGCCGCTGACGCAGATGGCGTCCATCGCGATCCCTGAGCCGCGGATGGCCATCATCAAGCCGTACGACAACTCGCAGATCAATGCGATGGAGAAGGCGATCCGCGACTCGGACCTCGGGGTGAACCCGAACAACGAGGGCACTCAGCTGCGCATCCTGCTTCCGCAGATGACCGAGGAGCGCCGCCGCGACATGATCAAGGTGGCCCGGCACAAGGGCGAGGAAGCCAAGGTGGCGATCCGTAACGTCCGCCGCCGTGGCAAGGAAGAACTGGATCGGATCGTCAAGGACGGCGAGGCTGGCGAGGACGACGGTCGCCGCGCCGAGAAGGAACTCGACGACCTGACCCAGCGCTACGTGGCCAGCATCGACGACCTGGTCAAGCACAAGGAGACCGAGCTGCTCGAGGTGTGATCGTCCGCCCGCTTGCCGGGTGAGATGCTCCGAGGCCCGGCCCCCACGCGGGGGCCGGGCCTCGTGCCGTTATCCGGATGCTGCCGGTCGTCTCGGCCACCTGCTCACCGGTGTACGCGTCGGGCAGCGTGGGCCGGTGGCCTGGGCGACGTCCGTCGCCGTGCCTCGTCCGCCGTGCCCGCGCGGCGGGTGCAGTAGGCTCGGCAGGATTCCCGGCCACCGGACGGTGAACACCGGGAATCGACCGACCGTCGGGGCGGTCAATCGGAGGAACATCGCACGTGTAGGGGATGCTTGTGGTCTTGCGTCATGTGGTGGTTCTCGTGCCCCGTTGCGGTGCGTGATGTCCCACCCCGACCCCTACGGCAACGAGCCTCGCGGCTGGGACCGTCCGGAGAGCCCTGTGACACTGCCCTGGCCCGATCAGGACCTGGATGCCGGCCAGTGGAGCCGCCGTCCGGCTGCCGGCCCTGAGCTGTACGCCGACCCGCACACCCGGCCGTACGCCGACCCACGCCCGACGGACCCGTACGACGAGAATGGCCGGGCGGTCCGTCCGGACGACCGGGACCGCTTCGACGACCGCGACCGGCACGATCGTTTCGACGACCGCGACCGGTACGAGGAGGACCGCAACCAGCCCGGCCGGTACGACGATCTGGGTCGCGGCGACCAGTACGCCGACCGCCTGCCCGACACCGCCGACGGTCCGGCCCGGTTCGACGGCCCGGACCGAGGGCGCTTTGACGAGCCCGCCCGTTTCAACGGCCCGGAGCACCCGGCCCGAGACTTGCCCGCCCGCCTCGACGACCCCGGTTATCCGACCGAGCAGCTCGCGCCCGTTCGGGCCGAGCTGGCGCCGGACGATGCTGCGGCGACCGGTCGACGGTCGAGAGGTCGACGCCGGGCCAGCGCCGATCGACCCGCCACCCAGCAGTTGGGCAACGGACGGGCCGGCCGTAACCTCCCGGCGGCGATCGGGGTGGGGCTCGGCCTCGGCGCGCTGATCGTGGTGCCGCTGGTCTTCTACCCGTTGGCGTTCCTGCCGGTGATCGCCCTCGCGATCGCGATCGGCATCTGGGAGATGGCCCGGGCGGTCCGGCGCAGCGGCGCCCACCCACCACTGGTGCCGTTGATCGCCGGTGGCGTGCTGACCGTGGGTCTGGCCTGGTTCGCCGGTCCGGACGCGCTCAGCCTGGGGCTGCTGGTCACCGTGCTGGGCACCATGATCTGGCGGCTGGGTGACGGTCCGGCCGGCTTCCAGCGGGATCTCACCGCGGCCACCCTGATCGCCGTCTACGTGCCGTTCCTCGGCGGGTTCGCGGCGCTGCTGGCGGCGGCCCCCGACGACGGTCGGCTACGCATCCTGGCCACCCTGATCGCGGTGGTCCTCTCCGACACCGGCGGGTACGCGGCCGGCGTCACCTTCGGTCGACACCCGATGGCCCCGTCGATCAGCCCGAAGAAGTCCTGGGAGGGTTTCGCCGGCTCGGTCACCGCGGCGGCTTTGGGCAGCGCGCTGCTGCTGTGGCTGATGTTCGAGGTGGCCCCCTGGTGGGGTGCGCTGTTCGGGGTGGCCGTCTCCTGCGCGGCGGTCCTCGGCGACCTGGCCGAGTCGATGATCAAGCGGGATCTCGGTGTCAAGGACATGAGCAACCTGCTGCCCGGCCACGGCGGTCTGATGGACCGACTGGACTCGATCCTGTTCGCGGTGCCGACCGCCTACCTGCTGCTGGCGGTCTTCGTGCCGGTGGTGAACTGAGGTATGAATCACGGCGTCCCGGTCATCCGACTCCGACGGTCGCGGCCCGTTCGACACCTCCGGACCAGCACCTGTCGCCGACGGCGTGACACACTGGACCAGCCATGACGAGCTTGCCCTTGATCCCCGCCATCTCGGTCGCCCCCGCCGCGCGCCGGGCCTCCATGCCCCCTCAGCACCTCGCTGACCTGGACCTGGCCGGCCGCCAGGCGCTGGTCACCGAGTTGGGTGAGCCGGCATTCCGCGCCAAGCAGGTCTCGAACCACTACTTCGGGCGGCTGGTCCGCGACCCGCAGGCCATGACCGACCTGCCTGCGGCGACCCGGGAACGGCTGTCCAGCCAACTGCTCCCCACGCTGCTCACCCCGGTGCGCGAGCTCGCGTGTGACGACGGCGCGACCCGCAAGGCGCTGTGGCGGCTGCACGACGGTGCGCTGGTGGAGAGCGTGCTGATGGGCTACCCGGACCGGGTGACCGTCTGCATTTCCAGCCAGGCGGGCTGTGGCATGGCCTGCCCGTTCTGCGCGACCGGCCAGGCCGGGCTGACCCGCAACCTGTCCACGGCCGAGATCGTCGACCAGGCGGTCTACATGGCCGGGGTGGCGGCCTCCGGCGTGGTCGCCGGCTCCCCGCCGCGGCTGTCGCGCGTCGTCTTCATGGGCATGGGCGAGCCAATGGCCAACTACTCCCGGGTCATCGCCGCCATCCGTCGCCTGGTCAGCCCGGCTCCGGAAGGGCTCGGCCTGTCCCAGCGGCACATCACCGTTTCCACGGTCGGCCTGGTTCCGGCCATCCGCCGACTGGCCAGCGAAGACCTCTCTGTGACCCTTGCGCTGTCGTTGCACGCGCCCGATGATGATCTGCGCGACGAACTCGTGCCGGTAAACCAGCGCTGGAAGGTAGCCGAGGTGCTGGACGCAGCGTGGGACTACGCCGCCCGGACGGGCCGTCGCGTGTCGATCGAGTACGCGATGATCAAGGACGTGAACGACCAGCCGTGGCGAGCCGACCTGCTTGGGCGGCTGCTGGCCGGCAAATTGGCCCACGTGAACCTCATCCCGCTCAATCCGACGCCGGGCAGCCGCTGGGACGCGAGCCCGAAGCCGGTTGAGCGGGAGTTCGTCCGGCGGTTGCGCGACGCCGGGGTGTCCACGACAGTACGAGACACCCGAGGTCGCGAGATCGACGGCGCATGTGGCCAGCTCGCCGCCGCCCAGGACAACGACACCAACACCGACCGCGCCGGAGAGGCACCGGCGTGACCGGGCGTGGCGAACGAGACCAGGAGACATAGTGGCGAGTCAGGGTCAGCGTTTCCGGCGCAAGGCGCTCCGCCGGGGATACAAGGTCGACGAGGTGGATGCCTTCCTCGACCGGGTCGAGGCGACACTCGACGGCCGACAGGTCGGCGCGCCGGTGGCCTCCCAGGAGGTCCACGACGTCGTCTTCCGGGTCCGGTTCAACGGCTACGACGAGTGGCAGGTCGACCTGCACCTGGACCGGGTCGAGCGGCAGTTGGCCGAGTTGGAGGAGCGCAACAGCGCCGCGCGCCCCGGCGACCCCCGAATGGCTGACCGGATGGGCCCACCGGACCGGATGGGGCCGCCGATGCGCGACGACCGGGGCATGGTTCCGCAGCCGATGCCGCCCCGGCCGATGCCCGCGCAGGCCGGTCCGCCCGCCGACCGCTACGGCCGTTACGACGAGCCGACCGGTGCCTTCGCCGGTGGGTACGACGCTCCCCGCGGCGGTTACGACGCGCCGCGAGGTCCGGGCGGCCCTGGCCCGATGGGCCCCGGCGGCCCGATGGGCCCTGGGCCGATGGGTGGCCACGGGGTTCCGCAGCGCGGCCTGCCGGCCGGCCCCACGGGTTACGGCCCCCCGGATGACCAGCGCTCGCCTGGTGGGTACGGCCCGGATGACCAGCGCGGTGGGTACGGCCCCGACGACCAGCGCTCGCCCGGCGGCTATCCGCCGGAGGAGCCGCGCTTCGACGGCTTCGAGGCCGGGCGGCACGGCCGCGCCGACATGACGGCCGAGATCCGGATGCCGGAGCGGGACCTGCGCGACATGCGCCGTGGCCCGGCCGGTCCGCCTCCGCAGCAGGGCATCGGTGGCCCGCCGATGGCCGGTCCGCCCGCTGTGGCCGGCCCGCCGATGGGTGGCCCGCCGATGGGTGGCCCGCCGATGGCCGGTCCGCCCGGCAGTGACCTGTACCGGGTCGACCAGATCCGCCGTAGCTTCCAGGTGCGTCGGTTCGGCAGCGGGTACGACCCCGACCAGGTGGACCGGTTCTTCGACACCCTGCTCGGCGGCATGCAGCGCCGCAACCCGATGCCGGTCGACCCGAAGGACCTGGACACGCTCCGGTTCGGCCTGGTGCCCGGTGGCTACTTCGAGGCTGAGGTCGACGCCGCGCTCAAGGACGTGCAGGACATCCTCTTCGGGCGCTGACCCGACGCGTACGGACGAGGGCCCGTCCCCCGGGTGGGGGCGGGCCCTCGGCGTTGTCGGTCGGTCGTCCGGCGGTCGGTCGGGTCAGGAGCGCAGACCGTTGCGCCGCAGCACGACGTCGCCGATCACAATGATCAGCAGCAGTGCGGCCAGGCCGATCAGCCAGATGTCCTCGACCTTGCCCTCGTGGTTGCCGCAGATCATCGCCAGCAGCGCCAGTGCGGACAGCACCGCGCCGATCTGCCCGGCCTTGCGGTGCCCGGGCTTGTGCTGGTCTGGCGACGTTACCGGCTCGCTTCCTGCCACTGTCGGTCCTTCCCTCGCGATCGGATCTTTGGTTAGTCTGGCACGCCTCCTGCTCGGTGCGGCGGGGTGGGGGTTTCCCGGCGTTCGGCCCTGCCCACCTGGGTCGAACGGCACTACGGGCGTCGCGGGGCGGCGGTCAGACTCACTCCGGTAGCGTTTGGCGTACACCTGATTGTCTGTTTGAGGGGGACTGTGCGGTGCGAGTGACCGGAACCGGGCACGCCAGCATGCGGATCGACACGGCCGCGGGCAGCATCCTGTGCGACCCGTGGGTCAACCCGGCCTACTTCGCGTCGTGGTTCCCGTTCCCCGACAATTCCCTGCTCGACTGGGAGACGCTGGGTCAGGTCGACTACCTGTACGTCTCCCACCTGCACCGGGACCACTTCGACGCGAAGCACCTGCGGGACTTCGTCTCCAAGGACGCCACCGTCCTGCTCCCGGAGTTCCCCACCTCGGAGATGGAGGACGAGTTCCGGGCGCTGGGCTTCACCAAGTTCCGGAAGGCGCCCAACGAGCAGGTGGTGGAGCTGCCCGGCGGCCTGAAGATCATGATTCAGGCGTTGACCAGCCCGACCGACGGGCCGATCGGCGATTCCTCGCTCTGGGTCGAGTACGACGGGGTGCGGCTGCTCAACCAGAACGACGCCCGCCCCACCGACCTGGGCGTCTTCGCCGAGTTGGGGCACGTGCACGCACATATGCTCCAGTTCTCCGGGGCGATCTGGTACCCGATGGTCTACGAGCTGCCGCAGGCGGCGAAGACCGCGTTCGGTAAGCAGAAGCGCGACCGGCAGTTCGACCGGACCTGGCGCTACATCGACGACCTGAAGGCGTCGCACGTCTTCCCGATCGCCGGCCCGCCGTGCTTCCTCGACGACTCCCTGTGGCAGTTCAACGACATCCACGGCGACGAGGGCAACATCTTCCCCGACCAGTCCGTCTTCCTGTCGGAGTACGCGAAGGTCGGCGGCACCAACGGCATCGTGCTGCTGCCGGGCAGCGTCGCCGAGGTCACCACCGAGGGCGCGACCACCACTCACCCGGTGCCGGTGGAGGAGTTCTTCGCGAACAAGGTCGCTCACCTGGAGGAGATGCGGGAGCGTAAGCGCCCCGTCATCGAGGCGGAGAAGGCGTCCTGGCGGCACCCCGAGGTGGACGTGCTCGGCCAGATGAAGCGCCGGATCGAGCCGCTCCTCGACGAGTCGATCTACCTGGCCAAGGGCGTCGGCGGTCCGGTCCGTTTCGACCTGGTGGGTTACGACGGCGAGAGCGTCGAGTCGATCGTGGTGGACTTCCCGGGCAAGGAGGTCCGGCCGTACGCCGACGAGAAGGTGCGCTACCGGTTCCGTACCGAACGGTCGTTGATCGAGCATCTGCTCTTCATCGACGAGGTCGACTGGGTCAACTCGCTCTTCCTGTCCTGCCGGTTCTCGGCGGCCCGGATCGGCCAGTACAACGAGTTCGTCTACGCGTTCTTCAAGTGCCTCTCGGAGGAGCGACTCCAGTACGCCGAGGGCTGGTACGACGAGCATGAGCGCTCCACCGACGCCGAGGACGTCACCCTGGGCGACTGGGTGGTGCAGCGGCGCTGCCCGCACCTGAAGGCGGACCTGACCCGGTTCGGCATCGTCGACGGTGACCAGTTGACCTGCCAGCTGCACGGCTGGAAGTTCGACCTGCCCAGCGGTCGGTGCCTGACGAGCGTCGGCCACAAGGTCCGCGCCCACCGGGTCGACGCGGAAACCCCCGCCCCCGCCGGCGAGGCCGTGATCTGACCCCCGTCGTCGATCATGAAGTTATTGTCGTGACTCGCCGCCACGGCAGGCGATAACTTCATGATCAACGGGGTTGGCGGCCCAGGTCCGACAGGATTCGGCGGGCGGCGTTGTGGCCGGCTGCGCCGATCACGCTGCCGGCCGGGTGGCAGCCGGCGCTGCCGGCGTACACGCCGTCGATTCCGGTGGCATAGGGCATCCGGTCGGTGAACGAGACCGTGTTGTCGACGTGGTGGATGTGCCCGCCGGTGATGCCGAAGTGCTCCTCGATGCCGGGCGGGGGCAGTGGCACCGCGTCGGCGATCAGGTCGCCGGTGCCGGGCGCGTACCGCTCGACGATCTCGATGAGCCGGTCGACGTAAGCGGGCAGCGCCGCGTCCCAGGTGGTGCCGGCCAGCTCGTAGGGGACCGACTGGACGAAGAGCGCCGACGAGTGGTGCCCGGCGGCGTCGGAGAGCGACGGGTCGACGGTGGTGTGCAGGTACCACTCGATGGTGGGCTCCGCCGGCAGCAGCCCGGCCTGCACATCCGCCCACATCGCGCGCAGCGCGGTCATCGGCGAGGTTGCCTCACCGCCGACCAGCGACGCGGACCCGGGCAGCAGGTGGATGGTCGAGCCGAACGGGCTCGGTGTGCCGACCGGCAGGCAGGAGAACTGCGGCAGCCCGGTGAGCGCCAGGTTGAGCTTGAGGGTGGTGCCGGGGCGGCGGACCGCCGCCATCCGTTCGCCGAGCGGCGCCGGGAGCGCACCGTCGGGCAAGAGGTCGATCAGCCTGTACGGGTCACACGCGCCGAGCACCACCCGGGCGGCGACCTGCCGCCCGTCGGCCAGCACCACTCCGCTCGCCGCGCCGCCGTCCAGGGTCACCGCGCGCACCGGCGTACCGGTCAGAATTGTCGCCCCGGCGGCGCGTGCGGCCTCGGCGAACGTGCGCGAGACGGTGCCCATCCCGCCTTCGGCGATCATCCAGGTGCCGTCCGAGCCGGGTAGCCGGCACATGTTGTGAACCAGGAAGTTGTGACCGGTGCCGGGGTCGTCCGGGCCGGCGTTGAGCCCGGACAGCCCGTCGGTGACCGCGTACATGCTGACCAGCAGCTCGGAGCGGAACTCGAACCGGGCCAGGTAGTCGGCTACCGAGCCCTGGACGAGGTCGACGAAGACCTGCCGCAGCGCCGGCCGGACGTGCCGCTCGGCGGTCTCCTCGGCGCTCAGCGGCTCCGCCAGCCAGGCCGGGGCGAGGTCTTCGCGCAGCGCGGCCAACTCGGCCTGCATGGCATCGTCGGCGGCCACGTCAGCGGGAGAGAAGAACTCGGCGAGCTGCGCCCGGGTGGCGGCGGTGTCACTGCCGAAGAGCAGGTACGGCGAGCCGAGGCCGCCCGGCGTGGGTAGGAAGTAGTGCGGGTCGCGGCGCAGCACCGGGATCCGCACGTCGAGCGTGGCGAGCAACTCCGGCGGCATCAGCCCGAGCAGGTACGAGCCGGTGGAGTGCCGCAGCCCCGGCACCTTCGGGAACGGGTTCTCGGTGCGGGTCGCGCCGCCGATCACGTCGGCGGCCTCCAGCACCAGGACGTCCAGGCCGGCGCGGGCCAGCAGGACTGCGGAGACCAGGCCGTTGTGCCCGGCACCGACGATCACGACGTCGGCCCGAGCCGGAATCTCACTGCTCATGCCGCCGCAGCCTAGTCCGCACCCCCGCCCCATGCCCGCCCCCGGCCCGGCCCGGCCCTCGCCTGGTGATCAAGAGGTTTGCGTCATGGGAGGCGCTTTCGGTGACGCAAACCTCTTGATCAACTCGGCTGGGGGGTGGTGCGGTGGGCGCGCCAACGGGAGAGAGCCAGGGTGGCGGAGTAGCCGGCCAGGACGATCACGTGGAACAGGTAGAGCCAGAGGAGTACGGCCACGCCGCCGCCGATCTCGTCGAAGCCACCGAACGGCACCCCCAGGTTCAACGGGAGCGAGGCGAACAGCACGAAGCCGTGCAGGAAGCCGGAGAGGTTCGCCGCGGTGAACGACCCGATCGCGAGCGTGGAGAGCCAGTCCGGCGAGGCCGGCCCGACCACCCGGAACACCCACATCAGCACCGGCGTGAGCACCAGCCAGACCCCCAGGAACGACAGCACCACGCCCAGTACGCCGAGCCAGCCGCCCTGCCGTACGAGACGGGTGGTGAGCGGCAGCGCCAGCAGGATCGACAGCAGCAGCGCGGGGGCCGGCGCGAGCAGCGGCAGCAGGAGCAGCCGGCCCCGCCAGCCGACCAGGTGCTCGTCGGAGCGGGAAGCGGCCACCGAGACGAATGCCCGACGCAGACCCTCGCCGTACAGCGACGCGGGCAGCAGTGCGGCCAGCGCCAGCAGCGGGGTCAACTCCACCCCGGCGTTGACCAGCGCGTCCACCGCCCGGGGCGCGCCGATCGCGGTGGGCAGGGCCTCGACGGCGTACGAGGTGAGCCGGCGTACGCGGTCGGCCCCGGCCAGCAGTGCGGTGAGCCAGATCGCCAGCAGGGCGACCGGCACCACCGCGATCGCCCCGTAGAAGGTGATCGCGGCGGCGTGCAGCGACAGGTCCCGCCCGCGCACCGGGCGGAACGCGGCGCTGGTGATCCGCTTCGCCCGATGCCATCCATTGCCCATCGGGATCTCTTTCCCTGTCGTCGGGGCCGTCACTCCTTAAGATCGCCGGTCATGACTGTTCTCACCACCGAACGCCTGATCCTGCGTGATTGGACCGCCGATCCGGCCGATCTGGCCCGGATTTACGACATCTACTCCCGCCCCGAGATCACGCGATGGCTGGGCGTGGCACCCGGGCTGCCGTTGACCGACCCGGGGCAGGCCGCCGACCGTCTGCGGATCTGGCGCGAACGGCATGCCGCCGACCATGGCCGGTACGGCACCTGGGCGATCGAGGTGCGGGACACCGGCCTGGTGGCGGGCACGGTGCTGCTCAAGCCGCTGCCGGGGCGGGACGAGGCGCGGCGTACCGACGACATCGAGGTGGGCTGGCACCTGCACCCGGATTCGTGGGGTCACGGCTACGCCACCGAGGCCGCCCGTGCGGTCATTGGGCGGGAGTTCGCCGCCGGCACCTCGGAGATCTACGCGGTCGTGTCGCCGGGCAACGAGCCGTCGATGGCGGTCTGCCGGCGACTCGGCATGGCGCACGTGGGCCGGCGCACCGACTGGTACGGCGGCGAGGACCTGGAGACCTTCGTCCTGGCGGCGCCAGACGCGTGACCGTTCCAGGATGACCTGACGCAAGATCCGCGCAACTTCGGGGAAGGTGTGGCCTCCGCTCGTCGGGAGGCGGCACCTTCCCCGAAAACTGTGCGGATCCAGACGCGGGGCGGCGGCCCCAGGGTGGGCATGTCCATCAATAATCACCACGGTCGAAGTGTTGACGCTCCCGTAGCACGTCAGTAACCTTTGGTCAAAGTCACGCAAGATTTCGACAAAGGCGTGCACGATTTCGCGCATGCTCCCGGAAGATTCAACGGGCCTCCTGGGGAGGCCCGTTGATGGTCGTACCCATCTGGTGTCCCCGGGTCGAGCGGTGCCCCCGCGCCGCCCGCACCTCGTCTCCTCGGGACGCCTCGACACCGGCCCGCTCCCGTCGGCCGGCG
This sequence comes from Micromonospora sp. LH3U1, assembly GCF_028475105.1. NCBI lineage: Bacteria > Bacillati > Actinomycetota > Actinomycetes > Micromonosporales > Micromonosporaceae > Micromonospora > Micromonospora sp. LH3U1. The sequence continues at coordinate 1,519,501 of NZ_CP116936.1, forward strand.
ACGCACCGCCGCACACCCCACCCCGTGGTCAAGCCGCCGCGGCAACCGTCCCCCGACGACAAGGACAGTGATGAGACGAACGAATCTGTTCAGGATGGTGGCGGCCACCGCCGCGGCCACGCTGATCGCCACGGCCGGGGCGACCGCCCTCGCGAACCCGGCCGGTGCCGCCCGCCCCGCCGATGCGGCAGCCGCGCCGAGCAGCGGCTTCGCCCCGGCCGCCACCAACCTCGCTCAGGGCCGCCCCACCCAGGAGAGCGGCCACGCCGACGTCTACGACTCGTCGAAGGTCGTCGACGGCAACGCCGGCAGCTACTGGGAGAGCGTCAACAACTCGTTCCCGGAGTGGGTGCAGGTCGACCTCGGCTCATCGCAGAGCGTCAACCAGCTCGTGTTGAAGCTGCCGACCTCCGGTTGGGGGACCCGTACGCAGACGTTGAGCGTGCAGGGCAGCGCCAACGGTTCGTCGTTCACCGACCTGGTCGGGTCGCAGACGTACACCTTCAATCCGGCGAGCGGCAGCACGGTCACGATCAACGTCAGCCAGACCGCTACCCGCTACGTGCGGATCAACATCACCGCCAACAGCGGCTGGCCGGCCGGGCAACTGTCCGAGCTGGAGGTGTACGGCAGCGGCGGCACCACTCCGGACACCACCGCGCCGAGCGTGCCGGGCAACCTCTCGTTCACCCAGTCGGGCACCACCATCAGCCTCAACTGGGTCGCGTCGACCGACAACGCGGGCGGCAGCGGCATCGCCGGCTACGACGTCTATCGCAACGGCGCGTTCCTGCAGTCCATCGGGAACGTGACCACCTTCAACGACACGCAGCCAGCCACGGCGACCGTCTCGTACCACGTCCGGGCCCGTGACGTCGCGGGCAACGTCTCCGGCAACAGCAACACGGTGACCCGCACCGGCAGCGGTGACACCACGGCGCCGAGCGTCCCGGGGACGCTGTCGCACAGCACGTCGGGCAGCACGATCACGCTCAACTGGGGCGCCTCCACCGATTCCGGTGGCAGCGGCCTGGCCGGCTACGACGTCTACCGTGGCGGCAACCTGATCGCGACCCTGGGCACCGTCCTCACCTACCAGGACACCCAGCCGGCGACGGCGACCGTGTCGTACTACGTCCGCGCCCGCGACGGCGCCGGCAACCTGTCCGGCAACAGCAACACGGTGACCCGGACCGGCACCCAGCCTCCGGCCTGCACCAACGTGGCGCAGGGCAAGAGCATGACGGCGAGCGGCTCGACCTTCAGCTTCACCCCGGACAAGGCGAACGACGGTCAGCTCACCACCTACTGGGAAGGCGCGGCGAGCTACCCGCAGAACCTGACCGTGGCGCTGGGCGCGAACCACTCCATCAGCGGCGTCACCGTCAAGCTGAACCCGGACCCGGCCTGGGGCACCCGTACCCAGACCATCCAGGTTCTCGGCCGCGACCAGGCGTCATCCTCGTACACCAGTCTGGTGTCGGCGGCGAGCTACCAGTTCGTCCAGGGCACCAACGTGGTGAGCATCCCGGTCACCGCGACCACGGCGGACGTGCAACTGCGGTTCACCGGCAACACCGGCGCCCCGTCCGGTCAGGTGGCCGAGTTCGAGGTGTGCGGCATCCCGGCACCCAATCCGGACCTGGTCGTCAGCTCGGTGACCTGGTCGCCCACCTCGCCCAGCGAGGTAAGCCCGGTCACGCTCTCGGCCGTGGTCCAGAACATCGGCTCGGCGGCTGCCGGCGCCACCACGGTGAACTTCAGCCTGGCCGGAGCGGTCGTCGGCAGCGCCACGGTGGGCGCGCTCAGCGCGGGCGCCTCGACCACCGTGTCGTTCAACGCCGGTACGCGACCGATGGGCAGCTACGCCGTCTCGGCGGTGGTGGACCCGACGAACACGATCGTCGAGCAGAACAACGGCAACAACAGCTTCACCGCACCGTCGCCGCTGGTGGTCGCGCAGGCTCCCGGGCCTGACCTGCAGGTGCTGAGCATCGCCTCCAACCCGCCGAACCCGGCCGTCGGGGCGTCCGTCACCTTCACCGTGGCGGTCCGCAACCGCGGCACCACCGCGACCGGCGCGACCACCGTCACCCGGTTGGTGGTGGGCAGCACCACGCTCAACACCAACACCGCCTCGATCGCGGCCGGCGCGACGGTCAACGTGGCCGTCACCGGCAGTTGGACCGCCACCAGCGGCGGCGCCACCATCACCGCCACCGCCGACGCCACCAACGCGGTCACCGAGACCAACGAGACCAACAACGCGTTCAGCCAGGCCATCGTGGTCGGGCGTGGGGCGGCCGTCCCGTACGTCTCCTACGAGGCGGAGGCCGGCCGTTACCAGGGCACGCTGCTGGAGCCCGACCCGCTGCGCACCTTCGGCCACACCAACTTCGCCACCGAGTCCTCGGGCCGCAAGTCGGTACGACTCAACAGCACCGGCCAGTTCGTCGAGTTCACCTCGGCCAACCAGGCCAACTCCATCGTGGTACGTAACTCCATCCCGGACGCGCCTGGTGGTGGCGGTATCGAGGCGACCATCAGCCTCTACGTCAACGACGTCTTCTCCCGGAAGCTGACCCTGTCGTCGCGGCACAGCTGGCTCTACGGGAACACCGACGGGCCGGAGGCGCTGACCAACACCCCGCAGGCCGACGCCCGACGGCTGTTCGACGAGTCGAACGCGTTGCTGTCGCAGTCGTACCCGGCGGGCACCCGCTTCAAGTTGCAGCGCGACTCGGGCGACAACGCCTCGTTCTACATCATCGACATGATCGACCTGGAGCAGGTGGCACCGGCGGCGAGCCAGCCGGCCGGCTGCACCTCCATCACGTCGTACGGTGCGGTCCCGAACGACGGACTCGACGACACCGCCGCCATCCAGCGGGCGGTGACCGACGACCAGAACGGCGTCATCAGCTGCGTCTGGATCCCCGCCGGGCAGTGGCGTCAGGAGCAGAAGATCCTGACCGACGACCCGCAGAACCGGGGTACGCACAACCAGGTCGGCATCAGCAACGTCACCATCCGGGGCGCCGGGATGTGGCACTCGCAGCTCTACACGCTGACCGAGCCGCAGAACGTGGTGGGCGGCATCAACCACCCGCACGAGGGCAACTTCGGCTTCGACATCGACAAGAACACCCAGATCTCCGACATCGCCATCTTCGGTTCGGGCCGGATCCGGGGCGGTGACGGCAACGCCGAGGGTGGCGTCGGTCTGAACGGTCGCTTCGGTACGGGCACCCGAATCAGCAACGTCTGGATCGAGCACGCCAACGTGGGTGTCTGGGTCGGCCGCGACTACGACAACATCCCCGACCTCTGGGGGCCGGCCGACGGGCTGGAGTTCACCGGCATGCGGATCCGTGACACCTACGCCGACGGCATCAACTTCAGCAACGGCACGCGCAACTCGCGGGTGTTCAACTCGTCCTTCCGCACCACCGGTGACGACGCCCTCGCCGTCTGGGCCAACCCGTACGTCAAGGACCGCAACGTCGACATCGCCCACGACAACCACTTCGTCAACAACACCATCCAGTTGCCCTGGCGGGCGAACGGCATCGCCATCTACGGCGGCTACGACAACTCGATCGAGAACAACCTGATCTACGACACGATGAACTACCCGGGCATCATGCTGGCGACCGACCACGACCCGCTGCCCTTCTCCGGGACGACGCTGATCGCCAACAACGGGCTCTACCGGGCCGGTGGTGTCTTCTGGAACGAGGACCAGGAGTTCGGTGCCATCACGCTCTTCCCGGCCACCCGGGACATCGTCGGGGTCACGATCCGGGACACCGACATCTACGACTCGACGTACGACGGCATCCAGTTCAAGAACGGCGGCGGCAACATGCCGAACGTCGCCATCACCAATGTGCGGATCGACAAGTCCAACAATGGTGCCGGCATCCTCGCGATGAGCGGCGCGCGCGGCAACGCCAACCTGACCAACGTGACCATCACGAACTCGGGCGACGGCAACATCGTCATCCAGCCCGGTTCGCAGTTCGTCATCAACGGCGGCTAGTCCCCCGCTTGATCAACACGGTTTCCATGAAGTCGGGGTGTCCAGCTGCGGCGGACACCCCGACTTCCTTGAACCCGAGTCGATCATCGCCACCGGACGGCGAGGGCTGAGGCTCCCAGCGGGCGTGCAGCGGGGGTGGGGAACAATGGCCGCGTGACTTCCCCCCGCGACCTCGTCCTGCTCGGGTCCACCGGCTCGATCGGCACGCAGGCCATCGACATCGTCCGGCGCAACCCCGACCGGTTCCGGGTGGTCGCGGTCGGTGCGGGCGGCGGCAACGTCGAGCTGCTCGCCGCGCAGGCCCTGGAGTTGGGCGTCGAGGCGGTCGGGGTGGCCAAGGCGTCCGCCGCACAGGACCTCCAGCTCGCGTTCTACGCCGAGGCGAGCCGGCGCGGTTGGGCCACCGGCGACTTCAAGCTTCCCAAGATCGTGGCCGGCCCCGACGCGATGACCGAGCTGGCGCAGTGGCCGTGCGACGTCGTGCTCAACGGGGTGGTCGGTTCGCTGGGCCTCGCTCCTACGCTGGCCGCGCTGCGTGGTGGTCGTACCCTCGCGTTGGCCAACAAGGAGTCGCTCGTGGCCGGCGGCCCCTTGGTCAAGGCTGCGGTGACGCGGCCGGGGCAGATCGTCCCGGTCGACTCGGAGCACTCGGCGCTGGCCCAGTGCCTGCGCTCCGGGACGCGCGGCGAGGTGCGTCGGCTGATCGTCACGGCCAGCGGCGGCCCGTTCCGGGGCCGCGGCCGTGACGAGTTGACGCAGGTCACACCCGAGCAGGCGCTCGCACACCCGACCTGGAACATGGGGCCGGTCGTCACGATCAACTCGGCGACCATGGTCAACAAGGCTCTTGAGGTGATCGAGGCGCACGAGCTGTTCGACGTGCCCTACGCCGACATCACCGTCATGGTGCACCCGCAGTCGGTGATCCACTCGATGGTCGAGTTCGTCGACGGTTCGACGATCGCCCAGGCCAGCCCACCGGACATGCGGCTGCCGATCGCGTTGGGTATCGGCTGGCCGGACCGGGTGCCCGAGGCCGCCTCCGCCGTCGACTGGACGGCCGCGCACACCTGGGAGTTCGCGCCGCTCGACGACGAGGCGTTCCCGGCCGTCGCGCTGGCCAAGGCCGCCGGGGAAGCCGGGCGCTGCCGTCCGGCGATCTACAACGCGGCCAACGAGGAGTGCGTGGCGGCGTTCGTGGCGGGCCGGCTGCCGTTCCTCGGCATCGTCGACACCCTGGAACGCGTGTTGGAGGACGCTCCAGACTTCGACGAACCAGGTACCGTCGAGGACGTGCTCGCGGCCGAGTCGTGGGCGCGCGCGCATGCGCAGGAGATCATCGCGGGTTCGGTGGAAGGAGCTTGATGTCGTACCTGCTCGGGGTGGTCCTCTTCGCCCTGGCCATCCTCATCTCGGTGAGCCTTCACGAGGCGGGTCACCTGCTGACCGCCAAGGCGTTCGGGATGAAGGTCACGAAGTACTTCGTCGGCTTCGGCCCCACCATCTGGTCGTTCCAGCGGGGTGAGACCGAGTACGGCCTCAAGGGCATCCCCCTCGGCGGCTTCTGCAAGATCGTCGGGATGACTCCGCAAGACGACGACGTCGAGCCCGGTGACGAGTCGCGGGTGATGTGGCGCTACCCGGTCTGGAAGCGGACGATCGTGATGGCCGCCGGGTCGATCACGCACTTCGCGCTCGCCCTCGTCACGATCTGGATCCTCGCCGTCTCCGCCGGCCTGCCCAACCCGGACTTCCCGACGACCGACACGCAGGCCCGCGAGGAGCCCGCGGTCATCCAGCTCAGCCCGTGTGTAGTGCCGGAGAACGCCGTGCGCGCGTGCACGCCCGCCGACGCGGCCAGCCCGGCCGCCCAGGCGCAACTGCGCAACGGTGACCGGATCACCTCGATCAACGGCACCCCGATCGGCTCCTACGGCGATCTGCTCACCAAACTGCGCGCGCTCAAGCCGGGAGAGACCGCGCAGATCCAGTACGTCCGCGACGGGCAGACGGCAAGCACCAGCACGGTGCTCGCGCAGACCCAGCGTCCGCCGCTGGACAACCCGACCGGTGCCGCCGCGCCGGTGGCCGCCCTCGGCGTCGGCCTCGTCCCCACCACGCCCACCCGCGTGACGTACGGGCCGATCGGCGCCTTCGGCGCCACCGCCGACTTCACCGGTCAGTTGGCCGTCGGCACCGCCCAGGCGTTGCAGCGCCTCCCGCAGAAGGTCCCCGCCCTCTGGACCGCCCTCACCGGCGGCGAGCGGGACATCGACACCCCGATCAGCGTGGTCGGCGCCAGTCGACTCGGCGGCGAGGCCGTGGAGAACAACGCCTGGCTGGTCTTCTTCATGCTCTTCGTGTCGCTGAACTTCTTCATCGGCGTGTTCAACCTGCTGCCGCTGCTCCCGGTGGACGGCGGCCACATCGCCATCGCCTGGTTCGAACGGGCCCGCTCCTGGGTCTACGCGCGGATCGGCCGGGCCGACCCCGGCCGGGTGGACTACCTCAAACTGATGCCCTTCACGTACGCAGTGATCCTGATCGGTGGCGCGTTCACGCTGCTGACGATCGCCGCGGACGTCGTCAACCCCATCACGCTCTTCTCAAGGTGAGTGCCTGAAGTGACCGCTATCAGTCTCGGTATGCCCGCCGTGCCGCCCCCGCCGCTCGCTCCCCGTCGGGCCAGCCGCCAGATCATGGTTGGTTCGGTGCCGGTCGGTGGCGGTGCGCCGGTGTCCGTGCAGTCGATGACCACGACCCTCACCTCCGACGTCAACGCCACCCTTCAGCAGATCGCCGAGCTGACCGCGTCCGGTTGCCAGATCGTCCGGGTGGCCGTGCCGTCCCAGGACGACGTCGAGGCGCTGCCCGCGATCGCCAAGAAGTCGCAGATCCCGGTGATCGCCGACATCCACTTCCAGCCCAAGTACGTCTTCGCGGCGATCGATGCCGGCTGCGCGGCGGTCCGGGTCAACCCGGGCAACATCCGGCAGTTCGACGACAAGGTCAAGGAGATCGCCCGTGCCGCGGGGGCGGCGGGAGTGCCGATCCGGATCGGTGTCAACGCCGGGTCGCTGGACAAGCGGCTGCTGGCCAAGTACGGCAAGGCGACCGCCGAGGCGCTCGTCGAGTCGGCGCTGTGGGAGTGCTCGCTGTTCGAGGAGCACGGCTTCCGCGACATCAAGATCTCGGTCAAGCACAACGACCCGGTCGTGATGATCCGCGCGTACCGGCAGCTCGCCGAGCAGTGCGACTACCCGCTGCACCTGGGCGTCACCGAGGCCGGCCCGGCCTTCCAGGGCACCATCAAGTCGGCGGTCGCCTTCGGTGCCCTGCTGGCCGAGGGGATCGGCGACACCATCCGGGTGTCGCTGTCCGCCCCGCCGGTCGAGGAGATCAAGGTCGGCAACCAGATCCTGGAGTCGCTCGGCCTGCGCGAGCGGGGCCTGGAAATCGTCTCCTGCCCGTCCTGCGGGCGGGCACAGGTGGACGTCTACAAGCTCGCCGAGGAGGTCACCGCCGGTCTGGAAGGGCTGCCGGTGCCGCTGCGCGTGGCCGTGATGGGCTGCGTCGTCAACGGTCCGGGCGAGGCCCGCGAGGCCGACCTCGGTGTCGCCTCCGGCAACGGCAAGGGCCAGATTTTCGTCAAGGGGCAGGTCGTCAAGACGGTGCCCGAGGCGCAGATCGTGGAGACGCTGATCGAGGAGGCGCTGCGGATCGCCGACGAGATGGGCGCCGAGCTTCCCGAGGAGCTGCGCGGGCTGGTCACCGGCCCGACCGTCACCGTGCACTGATTTTCCAAGTGGAAAAAGCGGCCGTTCCCCACGGGGAACGGCCGCTTTTGTGGTGTCCCGGCCCGTCGGTGTCGGCGGGCCGGGTGTGGTGCTGAGGTGCGGCCCGGCGTCACTCGGATTCGGCGAGGATCGCGTACAGCTTGCGTCGGGTCTCGTCGAGCACCTGGGCGGCGCGCTCGCGCTGGTCGTCGGTGCCGTTCATCATCACCTGGCGCAGGGCGTTCATCGCCTGCGCGCCGGAGTCACGGATGTCGTGCCAGCTGCTCACCGTGCCCTGGGCGACGTCCGCCCAGGGCGGGGTCTGCGCGGCCTCGGTGGCCTCCGCCTGACCTGCCTCGGTGACCGTGAACCGCTTTCGCCCGCCGCCGGACTCCTCCGTGCTGGCGACGATCACGCCCTCGTCCTCCAGTAGTTGGAGGGTGGGGTAGATCGAGCCCGGGCTCGGCCGCCACGCACCGCCGGTGCGGGAGTCGATCTCCTGGATCATCTCGTAGCCGTGCATCGGCCGCTCGGTGAGCAGGGCCAGCACGGCACCCCGGACGTTGGGGCGTCGGCCCCGACCCCGTCCACGGCCTCGACCGCCCCAGGGGCCGCCGTGTCCGTGCTCGTGGCCATGGCCGCCATGCGGACCGGGCGGGACCGGCGGGAAGCCGAACCCACGCATCCGGGCCTCGTGCATCGGGTGGTGCTGTCGGTGGAACCTCATCGGGTTCTTCCTCTCTTCGTACTGTCGCTGATGCATCAACGATATATCGGCAATGCATCGCCGACAACCTCTTCTTTGCAAACCGTACGTACGTCTTGCTAGAGTGCCGATCATGCGCCTGCTTCCTCCGCCGGGCCCGGCCCGGGTCCTCACCCTCGGCACCCTGGTCAAAACCGTCGGGCGTGGGCTGTGGCTCGTCGCCAGCGCGCTCTTCCTCACCCGATCGGTCGGCCTGTCGGCGACCCAGGTGGGCATCGGGCTGACCATCTCGGCGCTGGTCGGTGTACTGGCCAGCACACCGAGCGGCTACCTGGCCGACCGCGTCGGCCCACGGGGTGTGCAGGTCGGCGCGCTGTTCGCCGCCGGGATGTTGACCACCGGCCTGATCGCCGTCCGGTCATTCCCCATGTTCGTGCTGGTGGGAGCCGCCACGGCACTCGCCGACGCGATCGAGCGCGGCGCCCGGGGCGCGCTGATCGCCGGAGCGATCCCCGCCGACCAGCGGGTACGCACCCGCGCCTACCTCCGGGCCACCACCAACGTCGGGATCTCCATCGGCGCCGTCCTCGGCGGATTCGCCATCGCCGCCGACACCCGCACCGGATACGTCGCGCTGATCCTGACCGCGGCGGCGGCGTCAATGGCCGCAGCGGCGGTCTTCCTCCGACTGCCCGCCGTCGCCCCGGTCGCCGCCCCGACGCACGGCCCCCGGCTGATCGCCCTGCGGGACCGCCCCTTCCTCGCCTTCACCCTGGTCGACGGGCTGATGTCCATGCACTTCAGCCTGCTCACCATCGCCCTGCCGCTGTGGATCGCCGGGCACACCCGGGCACCCGTCTGGATGATCTCCGCGTTGACGCTGGTCAACACCGTGCTGGTGGTGCTCCTCCAGGTACGCGTCGCGGGTAGCGCCGCCACCCTGCCCGGAGCCGCCCGCGCCGCCCGTCGAGCGGGCGTGGCCATCGCCCTTGCCTGCGTACTCTTCGCTGCCAGCGGTGCGCTGCCCACGGCCGGTGCCATCGGCCTGCTCGCCTGCGGGTCGCTCGCCCATGTGACCGGGGAACTGTGGCACTCCGCCGCCGGCTGGGGAATCTCCTTCGGGCTGGCGCCAGCGGACGCCCAGGGGCAGTACCAGGGGGCGTACGGCATGGGCTACGAACTGGGCAAGATGCTCGCGCCGGTAGTGGTCACCAGCCTCGCGCTCGGCTGGGGCGTACCGGGCTGGCTTGTGCTCGGTGCCCTGTTCCTCCTGCTCGGGGCCCTGGTGCCCCCGGTCGTCCGGTGGGCCGGGCGGACCCGGCCGATCAGCGAGCCCGCAGAGCCGGTGACCGTCTGAGAGCGGCCTCGTCACTCGACCGGCGGAGCGGGGGGTCGATCTGGCAGGCTGGTAGTCGTGCTGACGGTGCCGGTACGGCAACTGGGGGAATCGGAGCGCCGCGCGGTCGAGCGACTGCTCGACCATGACCCGTTCGCGGGCGCGCAGGTCGCCGAGCGCATCGCCGCGCGCGGACTCTCCTGGTGGAGGGCAGAGGGCAGGATCCTGGGGTACGGCGCACGGCGCAACCTGGAATCGCTCTGCTGGCTCGGCGGCAACCTGACCCCCGTGCTGGCCACCGACGCCGCGGTGGCCGCCTTCGCTGACCTGCTCGCCGGCGAGGAGCGGCTCTGCTCCTCCATCGTCGGCCGGGCCGATGCCGTCCTCGGGCTGTGGGACCGGCTCTCCGACACCTGGGGGCCAGCCCGAGACGTTCGCCCCAACCAGCCACTGCTCGCCGCCGACACCCTGCCCTCCGTACCGGCCGACCCGGAAGTCCGCCAGGTCCGCTCCGGCGAGGTCGACCGGCTCTTCCCGGCGGCGGTGGCCATGTACACCGAAGAGGTCGGCGTCTCCCCACTGGCCGAGGACGCCGGGCGCAGCTACCGCCGGCGGGTCAACGACCTGGTCCGAGCCGGTCGGGCGTACGCCCGCTTCGTCGACGGCAAGGTCGTGTTCAAGGCCGAGTTGGCCGTGGTGACCAAGCGGACAGCGCAGGTCCAGGGCGTCTGGGTGGCACCCGAGTGGCGAGGCCGAGGGATCGCCACCGCCGCCATGGCCGCCGTGGTCCGCGACGCGCTGCTGCGGGTCGCTCCCACGGTCAGCCTCTACGTCAACGACTTCAACCTCCCGGCCCGCCGGGTCTACGAACGCTGCGGCTTCCAGCCGATCGGCACCCTCGCCACGGTCCTCTTCTGACCGTTGGCTGCTGGGCTGCTGGGCTGCTGGGTTGCTGGGTTGCTGGGGCGCGCTGGGGCGCGCTGGGGCGCGCTGGGGCGCGCTGGGGCGAAGGCTGTTCGCTGCTGGGCGCGAGGTCTGCGTGCGGGTGGTCGCGGTGTAGTTGCCCGCTGCGGTGTGCTGGCTGCCGGCGCTGAACCCGGCCGCTTCGCTTCGGACCTGCAGATCTTGGACAGTTTCCGTTCGCGGGGCGGGCTCAACCGGTGGTTGCAACACTGAGTAGCTGGGTCATCTTCTCACCTGGGGTGGCCCAGCCTAGGGTCATGCGGGGGCGGTCGTTGAGTTCGTCGGCGACGTGGTCGAGGCCGGCTTGGTCGATGGTGGTGAAGTCGAATTGGCCTTTGGGGAAGTACTGGCGCAGCAGTCCGTTGGTGTTTTCGTTGCTGCCGCGTTGCCAGGGACTGTGTGGGTCGCAGAAGTAGACCGGGCAGTCGGTGGCGATGGTGAAGTCACGGTGTCGGGCCATCTCGACGCCCTGGTCCCAGGTTAGCGAGGCTCGTAACCGTTGCGGGAGCCAGGTCATCGCGGCGGCCAGCTGAGACACGACGTGTTCGGAGACCTTGCCCTCGGGCAGCCCGACCAGGATCACGAACCGGGTAGCGCGTTCCACCAACGTGGCGATCGCGGAACCACCGCACCCACCCCGACGGACTCCTTCGAGCAGGTCACCCTCCCAATGCCCCGGCACCGCCCGGTCGGCGACCTCGGCCGGCCGGTCAGCGATGCGCAGGTTCACCCAGGGCCGAGCCGAACGCACCGCCCCAGCGCTCGCTGCCCGACGGCGGCGAGCGGCGCGACCCGATCGCAACGCCACCTGCCGCGTCAACTCCGCGCGTAGATTGCCCCGCGCCTGCAGGTAGATCGCCTGGTAAATCGTCTCGTGCGACACCCACATCTCCGGCGTGTCCGGGAACTGCGCCCGCAGGCGGGCACTGATCTGCTGCGGCGAACGACGTCGCCGCAGCATATCCAGCACTATCTGACGCAACGGCCCGTCACCAGCCAACCGCGGCACCCGCCCGGAGCGGTTATGCCGCAGAAACGACGCCCACTGCGCCATCGACGGCTGATACCGCTGCCCGTAGCGCTCGAACCGGCCTACCTCCCGCGAGATCGTCGACACCGACCGCTCCAACCTGCGCGCGATCGACCGCAACGACTCATTCGCAGCCCGACCCAACCCGATCTGTTCCCGCTCCAGCGGGCTCAACCTCGACGCCATAACCACCCCAACGAAGATCACCGAAGGGTGTTGCAACCACCGGTTGAGCCCGCCCGGATAACGGAAACTGTCCAAGATCTGCAGGGTCGTCGCGACCTGCCAAGGAAACGCCGCTGGCCGGCACCCCGGGGTGGGGTGCCGGCCAGCGGTCGGTGTTCTGCGGTGCTGTTCTGCGGGTCGCGCGGTGGGTCAGCTGTTCCAGTGCTGGGCGACGAGGTCGGTGGCCTGCTGCTCCCACTGGGCGTAGGCGTCGGGGTAGGCGGAGACCTGGACGGTCTGCGCGGCCTGGGTCAGGGGCATGTCCTGCCACCCGTCGACCTGCTTGAGGCCCTTGAGGAATGCGGTGGTGGAGTAGGCGGGGTCGGTGATCTGTTCCGGGGTACCCCAACCGCTGGTCGGGCGCTGCTGGAACAGGCCCAACGAGTCGTGGTCGTTGGCGTCGCCGAGGTGGCCCAGGTTCTCCAACTTCGACTCCTGCAGACTCGTCGCGATGGAGATCACCGCGGCGCGCTCGGGCAGGCCGGCCTTCTTCGTGGCGGCGATGATCGCCTTGACGTTGGCGGTCTGCTCGTCGTTGAGGGTGATGCGGGACTGGTCGCCCTGAGGCGTGGCTGTCTGCACCGCGACCGCGACCGGCTTGGCGTCCGGGGTGGCGGCGTGGGCGGTGATCGGGCCGGCGAAGACACCGCCGGCGAACGCGAGACCAGCAACGGACAGCATGCTCTTACGAATGATCGTGTTCATGGGGGTTAGCTCCTTCGGGGGTAGGAACACCCGCCCGCCGATGGGGGTCGGTGGTGCGGGTGTGAGCACCTCGTCCGGCGCTGCACATACATGGGGGAAAGTCTTAAAGGTCGGTGCCTACGGGCCGGGGGTGGCGTGTGCCGCCGGTGGCGGTCTACGAGCGCGGGGCTCATGGCGCCGGGGCGGCGGCCTGGAGCGGTGGCTCATGGCGCCGGGGGTCGGCGGCCTACGGGCGGTGGCTCGTGGCGCCGGGTTCAGGTGTAACGACCGGGGGCCGGGGGTCATTCCGGGGGTGGCCCATCCATCGGCAGCCTCGTGGAGGCGGTGGCCGGGCGGTCGTGGGGACTGTAACGACCGGGCGGGGCCCGGCATTCCAACCCCGGGGGGATCGGCTTTCCAACCCCTGGGGGTGGGGTGGCGGGCCGGTGGTGCTGCGATCGTCAGAGTGTGTAACGACCCCCGGGCCGGCCATGATTCCGGCCCACGCGTGCGACCGGTCACAACCCAGGGGCAACGCAGACCGGACAAACCGCCCATGTGGCCCAACGAGCGCGCCCTCAGACCATCCAATCCGTCATGATCCACTCGACGTCCTTGATGTCGGGGTGTCCGGGGCTGCGCGATACCCCGACATCACCGAAACCGAGTTGATCACCGAACGCCGATCATGCTGCGGCGTAGCAAATGCGGACAAAAGCCCGATCGGGGCGTGCTGTCTCCGGCGTGGGTGATCCATCGCGGCTTGGACGATCGCCTTCTGGTCCGGCCGGGGGCGTCCCCGGGGCCGAGGGCATGACACGTGGCCGTGGCCGAGGGCGTGGCCGTGGCCGAGGGCGTGGCCGAGGGCGTGGCCGAGGGCGTGGCCAAGGGTGCGGGCGTGCGCGTGGCGTAGGGCGTGGGCGTGGCCGAGGGCGAAGGGTGCGGGCGTGGGCGTGCGCGTGGCGTAGGGCGTGGGCGTGGCCGAGGGCGAAGGGTGTGGGCGTGGGCGTGCGCGTGGCGTAGGGCGTGGGCGTGGCCGAGGGCGAAGGGTGCGGGCGTGCGCGTGGCGTAGGGCGTGGGCGTGGCCGAGGGCGAAGGGTGCGGGCGTGCGCGTGGCGTAGGGCGTGGGCGCGGGCTTGGGCTCGAAGGTTGAGGGGGCTGACGGCGTGGGTGAGGCGGCTGGCCGTCCAGCTCGATTGTTCGACCTAAGGGTGCGTCAGGGGGCGCTCGGCGTTGCGCGCTCGGGTTGTCAGACTTGGCTGACGCCCTGCTCAGGGCCGGGAAAATCGGTTGAGTTGACGGGTTGGCGCCGGCAGGCTGGGGTCTCCGCCACCCCACGTCCGGAGGACTTTCCATGCGCCTGCTCCGAGATCTGTGGGGCACCTCGACACGTCGTATGACGATCGTGGCCGTCCTGATCGTGCTCGGCGCAGCCGGTCAGGCGGGCGCGTCGGCGCTGGCCGGCGCGGTGCTGGTGCACCGCTCGGCCGGGTTCTTCGCTGTGCTGGCCGGGGCGCTGGTCGCCGTGGTCCTCACCGACCTCGCGGTGAGCCTGCTGATGGCTGGCCTGACCGCTGACTGGTCCGCCGACGTGCGCCGCCGGCTCTGCCAGGTGGCTTTCGGGCAGGACCTGCCCACCCTGGAGACCACTCCGGTGGGCGAGCTGCTCGACCGTATCGACGGGGATGTCTACCAGGTGGCGTCGGCGATCCGTAACCAGGGCACCCGGCTCGCCCAGGGCCTCTGCGTCGGCCTGTTGTCGATGGTCGTCGCGCTGGCCGTGTGGTGGCCGGCCGGGATCGCGATGCTGCTGCTCACGGTGGTGCTCGCGGTTGGACTGCGCCGGCCCACGGCGCGGATCGCCCCTGCTCGGATGGCTGAGGAGGAGGCGTGGTCCGACCTGGCCGCGGTGATGGAGGAGGCGGTGCACGGCCAGGACGACGTACGGACCAGCCTGGCTAGGCCGTACGTGTTGCGGCTGTACGCCCGGCGGGCCGCCGCCGTGCTGTCCCGGGGCAAGCGGGTCTGGGTGATGTCCGCCTGGGTGGCCACGGCCGCCACCGCGACGATCCGGGCTGGCATCGGCGTGGTGGTGCTCGGCGGGGCCTGGGCGTTCACCACCGACCGGGTCGACGCTGCTCGGCTCACCGCCATCTGGCTGCTCGCCCTGGCTTTCGGGGCCACCGCGGAACACGTCAGCCGGATGGTGCCGGAGATTCAGGAGGCCCTTGGCGCGTGGGCCCGGGTGCAGTTGCTCCATCAGGCCCGGCAGGAGCCCCTTGGCGGCGCCAGCCCGACCGAGGGTGACCTGCGCATCCGTGATCTGACGTTCGGGTACCAGGTGAGTGGCCCGGAGAGTGGCCGAGGTGCCGCGCTGCGCGGGCTCAGCCTCACCTTCACGCGCGGCCGCTCGTATGCGCTTATCGGGCGTACCGGTTCGGGTAAGTCGACTCTGGCGAAGGTGCTCACCAGGGCAGTCGACGTGCCGTCGGGAACGGTCTTCCTCGGCGGCACCGATCTGTGCGACCTCGACGTCGAGCAGCTGCGCCGCTGGGTGGCGTTGGTACCGCAGCGCACCGAGATCCTGGCCGGCACGCTCGCCGAGAACGTCGCGCTCTTCGACCCGGAGCTGCTCGACGCCGCAGCACAGGCGTTGAACGAGCTGGGCCTGGCCGGCTGGATCGCCGAGCTGCCGGAGGGGTTGGCGACCCGGCTGGGGGAGGGCGGGCACGTGCTCTCCGCCGGTCAGGAGCAGTTGGTGGCGTTCGCCCGGATCCTGGTCCGTGACCCGCATGTGGTGATCCTCGACGAGGCCACCGCGCGGCTGGACCCCGTCACCGAGGCACGGGTGCAGCGGGCCACCGAACGGCTGCTGCGCGACCGGATCGGGATCGTCATCGCGCACCGACTCTCCTCCGTGCGCCGCTGTGACGAGGTGGTGGTGCTGGCCGACGGCGCGGTGGTCGAGGCTGGCCCGCTGGAGACGTCGACGCGCTTCGCCGAACTGCTGGCGACGAGTCACGCCGCCGCGTACGCCGCGGCGGTGCCGGTTGGCCGCACCGGCGTCGGCACCGACCTGCTGGTCGGCCCCGACCCGGCCGACGCCTGGCCGACCGAGCCGGCGACCGCGCCGGTCGGGCTGGTCGGGTCGGTCGTGCCGACTCGTGCCGACCCGCCGCCACTGCCGCCCGTGCCGCCGGCCCGGACGCTGCGGGAGATCGTCCGACTCTGCACCAACGATCCCCGGTACGGGCTGGCCGCGATCGGGCTGTTCCTCGGGCTCAGCCTGCTGGGTCTGGACGGGCCGGTGCTGCCCTGGCTCTGGGCCGACCTGGTCGACGGGACGGGTAACCCGTACCTGCCGGCGGTGGGGATCGTGGCCGGGCTGCTGGTCACCCTGCCGCTGCCGTACTACACCCACGTCTGGTTCCCCCAGTGGTGGGTGCGGCAGATGCTGCGGATCGGCCTGCGCCTGGTGCACGGCCAGACCGGGCCGCGCCGGGTCAGCTCGCACACCCCGGCCGAGGTGGTGGCGCAGGGCGGCGACACCGAGCGGGTGGTCCAGCTCGCCGACAACGTGCTGGACCAGGCCGTGGCGCTGGTCCTGGTGGTCGCCATGACGGCGGTCACCGGCAGCGTCGTACCGGGGCTGTTCTTCCTCGGCACGATGGTGGTCTCCGGGCTGGCCGCGACGCTGTTCGGGCCGAAGCTCGAGCGTGCGGCCCGGGCGACGGTGGCGGCGCGGGCCGCCTTCGCAACGGCGCTGGTCTCCGCGCTCTCCGCAGCGCGGACGGTGAAGCTGGCCGGCGCGACCACGGCGGTGCTTCGCCACCTGGCGGCCCTGGACGTGCTGCGCAGCGACCGGCAGCGGCGGGAGATCTCGGTGCAGGTGTGGTCACGTTCCACGCCGTCGGTGGCCAGCGGGCTGTTGCCGATCGGCGCGTGGGCGCTCTACCTGAGTGGCGGACTCTCCGCCGGGGCGGTGCTGGTGGCCGTCTCGACCCTGGGCGCGGCCCGCTGGTTCGCCTGGACGACGGCGTCGTTGATCTCCCAGCTGCCCTCGGCGCGGGTCTGGACCCGACGCACGGTGGCGATGACCGGGGTGAACGCGTACTCCGCGGGGGTTTCGGCGGTCGACCTGGCCGCCGGGACGGCGCCCGCGCCGACGCCACCGCCCCGGCATGCGCTGCGCCGGCTGGAGTTGCGGGGCTTCGGGGTGGTGCACTCCGACGGTACGGTCGCCGTCCGGGATGTGGACCTGACCGTGCAGCGTGGGCAGTTGGTGCTGGTTGTCGGACCGGTGGGGTCGGGCAAGTCCTCGTTGCTGCGGGCGCTGGCCGGGATCGTGCACCACACCGGCGAGCTGGCCTGGAACGGCGACCCGGTCACCGAGCCGGAGCTGTTCCTGCGCCCCAACCAGGTCGGCTACGTCGGTCAGTTGCCTCGGGTGCTCTCCGGCACGGTGGCCGACAACATCGCACTCGGGCACCAGGTGGACGCGGCCGGGGCGGTCAGCACCGCTCAGCTCGACCATGACCTGGCCGCCGCTGGCGGTGGGCTGGGCCTGCTCATCGGGCACAAGGGCACCCGGCTCTCCGGCGGGCAGTTGCAGCGGTTGGCGTTGGCCCGGGCGCTGGCTCCGCGTACCGAATTGTTGGTCGCGGACGACGTGTCGTCGGCGCTGGACGTCACCACCGAGCTGGCGCTGTGGCAGGCGTTGCGCGGCCATGGGGTGACCGTGGTCGGCTCGACCGCGAAGCGCGCCGCGTTGGTCCGGGCCGACCACGTGGTGGTGCTGCTCGGCGGCACGGTGGCGGCCCAGGGCACCTGGCAGGACCTGGAGGGCGACTGGTCGCACCTGGCTGGTTGACGGTCGGGCGGCGGACGGTCGGGCGGCTGCACGGTGCGGCAGTCGCCCGACCGGCCCGGAATCAGGCGCGGGCGTACTGGGCGGGCCCGGTGTACGTGACGCCGAGCTTGGCGGCGGCCCGACGCGGCCAGTACGGGTCGCGCAGCAACTCCCGGCCGAGCAGCACCAGGTCGGCCTCGCCGCTGGCGATGATCTGCTCGGCGTGCTCGGGCTCGACGATCAGGCCCACCGCGCCGGTGGGTACGCCGGCCTCGCGGCGGATCTGGGCGGCCAGCGGCACCTGGTAGCCGGGGCCGAGCGGGACGCGCTGGTCCACGCTGACGCCGCCGGAGGAAGCGTCGACCAGGTCGACGCCCACGCCGGCCAGTTCGCCGGCGAGCACCACGCTGTCCTCGATCGTCCAGCCGCCCTCGACCCAGTCGGTGGCGGAGATCCGGGTCAGCACCGGGACGTTCTCACCGACCGCGGCGCGCACCGCGCGAGCCACCTCCAGGGTGAGCCGCATCCGGGCGGCCCGGTCGCCGCCGTAGGAGTCGGTGCGGTGGTTGGTCAGCGGGGAGAGGAACTCGTTGAGCAGGTAACCGTGGGCGGCGTGGATCTCCACGGCGGCGAAGCCGGCGGCCAGCGCACGTTCGGCGGCGGCCGCGAACGCGTCGACGACACCGGCGATACCGGCCTCGTCGAGGGTGGTCGGCGTCCGGTAGCCGGCGGTGAACGGCTCCGCACCGGGGGCGACGGGCGTCCAGCCACCGTCGGCGTCCGGCACACCGCCGCGTTCCGATGCCCACGGCCGATAGGTGGAGGCCTTGAACCCGGCGTGCGCGAGCTGCACGGCCGGCACCGCGCCGTGGGCGGCGACGAACCCGGTCACCGGCCGCCACGCGTCGACGTGCGCGCCGGACCACAGCCCGGTGTCCTGCGGGCTGATCCGGCCCTCGGGCAGTACGGCGGTCGCCTCGGTCAGCACCAGACCGGCGCCGCCGACCGCGCGGGTGCCGAGGTGGATCAGGTGCCAGTCGGTGGGCAGACCGTCCGGGCCGGCCGAGTACTGGCACATCGGCGCCATGGCGATGCGGTTGGGCAGGTTGACCGCGCGTAGGGCCAGCGGTGTGAACAGGGAGCTCATGTGGTCATCCTCTCGGAAACGTCGACGGACCCCTCGGCGCGGGGTCCGTCGACGTCGATATGCCGGGGTCAGGCGGGGACGGGGCTCAGCTCGTCCTGCCGGTCGGGTCGGGCGAGCGGGGCCGGCTCCGGGTCGGTCAGATCGCGGCGGCCGGCGGACTCGTACGCGACCCGGTCGAGGGTGCCCTCGCGGGCGGCGACCACGGTCGGCACCAGTGCCTGCCCGGCAACGTTGGTGGCGGTGCGGATCATGTCCAGGATCGGGTCGATGGCCAGCAGCAGACCGGCGCCGGCCAGTGGCAGGCCCAGCGTGCTGAGGGTCAGGGTGAGCATCACGATCGCGCCGGTCAGGCCGGCGGTGGCCGCCGAACCGACCACCGAGACGAAGGCGATCAGCAGGTAGTCGGTGACGCCGAGCTGCACACCGAACACCTGGGCCACGAAGATCGCGGCGAGGGCCGGGTAGATCGCGGCGCAACCGTCCATCTTCGTGGTGGCGCCGAAGGGCACCGCGAACGAGGCGTACTCACGCGGCACGCCGAGCCGCTCGACGGAGCGCTGGGTCACCGGCATGGTGCCGACCGAGGAGCGGGACACGAAGGCCAGCTCGATCGCCGGCCAGGCGCCGGCGAAGAAGCGCAGCGGGTTGAGGCGGCCGGCGAGGATCAGCACCAGCGGGTAGACCACGAACAGCACGATGGCGCAGCCGACGTAGACGGCGGTGGTGAACTTGGCGAGGGGGGCCAGCAGGTCCCAGCCGTACGAGGCGACGGCGTTGCCGATCAGGCCGAGGGTGCCGATCGGGGCGAGGCGGATGACCCACCAGAGCGCCTTCTGGACGATCTCCAGCAGGGAGCGGTTCAGCGCCACGAACGGCTCGGCGGCGTCGCCGACCAGCAGGGCCGCGGCACCGACCACGAGCGCGAGGAAGACGATCTGAAGGACGTTGCCCTCGACGAACGCGCCGACCGGGTTGGTGGGCACGATGCCGGTGAGGAAGTCGGTCCAGGAGCCGGTGTTCTTCGGCGGCGCCGCGCCACCCAGGTCGAGGGTCACTCCCTTGCCCGGGTTGACGAGCAGGCCGAGGCCGATGCCGATGCTCACCGCGATCAGCGCGGTGATGCCGAACCACATCAGGGTCTTGAGCGCGAGCCGGGCCGCGTTGGCCACGCCGCGCAGGCTGACCACGCTGACCACGATGGCGGTGAAGACCAGCGGCGGCACGGCCAGCTTGAGTAGCTGGATGAAGAGGCCACCGACGGTGTGCAGGGTGCTGGTCAGCCAGCTCAGGTCGTTGGTGCGGGCCAGGAAGCCCAGCGCGACGCCGAGCACGAGGCCGAGCAGGATCTGCACGGAGAAGGGAATCTTGCGCAGGCTGAAGGGCATGAGTACGTGTCCAATTGTCTGGTCTGATCGGGGCAGGCGTAGGAACGCAGCTAGCCCGGACAGATGCCGCTGGCCTGCAGTCGGAGATCGACATACAGGCGGACGGTGAGGCCCCAGACATTGGTCATCGCCAGACGACGATACGCCGATTGCCGCGCTCTGGAAGGGGCGCTAGGCGTGACGCTCCTTACGTCCTAGCGGCGGGCCAGCGCCAGGGCAGTGGCGGTGGCCAGGCCCCACAGCACCGCGAGCACGAGGATCAGCCGCTCCAGCACACCCACCACCGCGCCCCGACCCACGATGAGCATGGCCAGCCCCACCGTGGCGCAGAGCGGCAGGGCCAGCGCGGCGGCCCCGCCGGCGAGCCGACGCACCGCCGGCCCGGCCGGCCCGGAAAGGCGAGCGCGACCATGGCGAGGACCACCGCCGCGGTCGCCGCGATGCTCGCGCCACCGTGCACCAGATCCGCCGTCGTGGCCCGCTCGAACGGCGGCAGCGGACAGCCGGCGGAGCAGGTCACCGCCCCGGACACCGCGGTGAACACGGCACCGGTGGCGAGCAGCGCCGGCGCTGCCGCCCACACCCCGGGAGGCAGCGCCGCGCCGACCAGCAGCAACGCGCCGGCCAGGGCGAGGACCCCGATCCGGTACGTCGCGGCGTGGCCACTGCCGGCGATGCCCGCCTCGCTCACGTACCCGGTGAGACCCGGACCCGGACCGGCGACCACGGCGACCGTCACCGCGACCGCACCGGCCAGCGCGCAGCCGGCCGCGGCGGACCCGGCGACCCGGCGGGCGACGTCCGAGCCAGCCCTCGGCGCGGTCGTCGTGCCGGGCCGACCCGGCTCAGCCACGGCCGTGTGGCGTGCTCCAGCCGGACTCGTCAGGCCCGAGCGGCACGATGCCGCTCGGGTTGATCTCCCGGTGGGTGCCGTAGTAGTGCCGCTTGATGTGGTCGAAGTCCACCGTCTCACCGAAGCCCGGGGTCTGGAACAGGTCCCGGGCGTACGCCCACAGCACCGGCATCTCGGTCAGCTTGTTGCGGTTGCACTTGAAGTGCCCGTGGTACGCGGCGTCGAAGCGGACCAGCGTGGTGAACAGCCGCACGTCGGCCTCGGTGATCGCGTCACCCATCAGGTAACGCTGCCCGGCCAGCCGCTCGGAGAGCGCATCCAGCCGGGCGAAGAGAGCCCGGAACGCCTCGTCGTACGCCTCCTGCGAGGTCGCGAACCCGCACCGGTAGACGCCGTTGTTGACGTCGGTGTGGATCTCGGCCATCAGCGTGTCCATCTCCGGGCGCAGCTGGACCGGGTACAGATCCGGCGCGTCGGGAGCGTGCAGCCGCCGCCACTCGGTGGAGAGGTCGAGGGTGAGCTGCGGGTAGTCGTTGGTGACGACCCGGCCGGTCAGGCTGTCGACCAGCGCCGGCACGGTCACCCGGCCGGTGTAGTCCGGGTCGGTGGCCACATATGCCTCGGAGAGGAAGCTGACGCCCAGGACCGGGTCGAAGCCGTCCGGGTCGAGGGCGAACGCCCAGCCCCGCTCGTCCCGGATCGGATCGACGGTGCCCAGCGAGATCGCGTCGTCCAGGCCGAGCAGGCCGCGCACGATTCTCGCCCGGTGCGCCCACGGGCAGGCGCGGCACCAGATGAGCCGGTACCGGCCGGCCTCCAGCGGCCAGCGGCCCTGCTCGTCGGGGCCGCCGCCGGGCAGGGCGGTCGAGTCCGGGGTGACCCGGCCGGTGAACCGGTTGGGCTGGCGGACGAACGCGCCACCGCCGCTGGTCTCTGCGCTGAACTGTGCCCGGGTCATGCCGTCAACCTATCCGCTGCGCGCGCGGATATCCTGGCGCCCAGAAGCCCACCTGACCACGGTGGGCGGCCCCACCCCCGCCGTCTGCACCCCCTAAGGACTCGCGATGACCGTGGCATACCTGGTGGCCGGTGTCCGTACCCCGATCGGCCGGTACGCGGGCGCGCTGGCCGGCGTCCGCCCCGACGACCTGGCCGCGCACGTGATCCGTGAGCTGGTCGCCCGTCACCCGTCGGTGGACTGGGCGCGGGTGGATGACGTGGTGCTCGGCTGCGCCAACCAGGCCGGCGAGGACAACCGCAACGTGGCCCGGATGGCGGCGTTGCTGGCCGGCCTGCCCGAGGAGGTGCCGGGCACCACGATCAACCGGCTCTGCGGCTCCGGGCTGGACGCCCTCGCCACCGCCGCCCGGTCCGTCGTGGCCGGGGACGCGGAGCTGGTGATCGCCGGCGGGGTCGAGAGCATGAGCAGGGCGCCGTTCGTCATGCCGAAGGCGACGTCGGCGTACTCCCGCTCGGCCGAGGTGTACGACACCACCCTGGGCTGGCGGCTGGTGAACCCGTTGATGCGGGACGGGTGGGGGGTCGACTCGATGCCGGAGACGGCGGAGAACGTGGCCGCCGAGTACGGCGTCAGCCGGGCCGATCAGGACGCCTTCGCGTACCGCTCACAGCAGCGCGCGGCCAAGGCGCAGGCCGACGGCCGGTTCGCCGAGGAGATCGTGGCGGTGTCCGTGCCGGCCGGCCGTCGAGAGACCCGACTTGTCGAGGTCGACGAGCACCCCCGGGAGACGTCGCTGGAGAAGTTGGCCGCGCTGCCCACCCCGTTCCGGGAGGGCGGCACGGTGACGGCCGGCAACTCCTCAGGCGTCAACGACGGCGCGGTCGCGCTGCTGGTGGCCAGCGAGGCGGCGGTGCAGCGGTACGGCCTGACCCCGCTGGCTCGTATCGGCGGTGCGGCGGCGGCCGGCGTGCCGCCCCGGATCATGGGGATCGGCCCGGTGCCGGCCACCCGCAAGTTGCTCGACCGGGTCGGCGTCGAGCTGGGCGCGGTCGACGTGGTGGAGCTGAACGAGGCGTTCGCCGCGCAGTCCGTGGCGGTGCTGCGTGAGCTGGGACTGCCCGTGGACGCCGAACACGTCAACCCGAACGGCGGTGCCATCGCGCTGGGGCACCCGCTCGGCGCCAGCGGCGCGCGGCTGGCGCTGACCGCCGCCCTGGAATTGCGCCGTCGCGGAGGCCGCAGGGCTCTGGCCACCATGTGCATCGGCGTCGGTCAGGGCATCTCGCTCCTGTTGGAGTCGACCGACTGAGCGCGGAAAGAGCCTGAACGAGTCTCCCGACTCTGGAGTCGGCCGCCTAGAGTGGTCCACACCACACGACCCGCGGGTCGACCGGTGCTCGCGCGTGCCCGGGTACGCGGCGGCGTCGGTGCCGTCCCGCGCCGCGGCGATGAACTGGGGAGCACGCTGATGCCGGACGGACTGCCGACCGAGATCGATCTGACCAGGCCGAGCGCGGCCCGGGTGTACGACTACTTCCTGGGCGGGGCGCACAACTTCGAGATCGACCGGCAGTTGGCTGAGCAGATCGCCAGCATGACCCCGAATCTCGCCGCCACCATGCGTTCCGGCCGGGAGTTCCTGCGTCGGGCCGTCCGGGTGCTGCTCGACGCCGGCGTCGACCAGTTCCTCGACATCGGCTCCGGAATTCCCACCGTGGGCAACGTTCACGAGGTGGCGCAAGGGCTGAACCCCAAGGCCCGGGTGGTGTACGTCGACATCGACCCGGTGGCGGTCGCGCACAGCCGGGAGTTGCTCGCCGGCAACGAGTTGACCGGAGTCATCCACGCTGACCTGCGCGAGCCGGATCGGATCCTCGCCGAGACCCGGCAGCTCGGGCTGATCGACTTCAGTCGGCCGGTGGGCATCCTGCTGGCCGGGGTGGTGCACTTCATCCCCGACGGCGACCGGCCTGAGGAGATCCTGGCCACCCTGCGGGCCGCCGCCGCTCCGGGCAGCTTCCTGGTCGTCTCGCACTCCACCTTCGAGGACCAGCCACAGGAGATGCTGGACGCCCAGCGGCTCTCCGCACGGACGGACACCGAGATCACCCTGCGCTCCCGCGCGCAGGTCACCGGTTTCTTCGGCGATTGGACGGTCCTCGAACCGGGCGTGGTGCACATGCCGCTGTGGCGCCCGGACTCGCCGTCCGATGTGGACGAGCACCCGGAGCGGTTCGGCGCTTTCGGGGGCGTCGCCCGGTACGACCAGCCCGCCGGCTGATCCCGTGGCCGCCGTCCCGGACCCCGCCGGGGTCGACGCCGGCCGGGCCGACGCCCAGGGGTACGCCGCCGACTGGGCGCGCGCGGTACGCCGCCTCGGGTTCGTGCCGTTCAGCGCGGCCGAGACCGAGCGGCTGCTGCTGGTGCACACGATCCGGCTGGCGCAGGCGGTGCGGGCGGAGCCATTCACCGCCGGCCCTGCCGAGGAGGTCGGGCGGGCGCTGGTGGAGGCGCACCTCACCGAGCCGCAGACCCTGGACTGGACGCTGCACGCCCTCGGTGCGGCCTTCCCGCGCCAGGTGCTGGGCGTCGGTGACCGACCGCCGGACCTCGCCGACCGGATCGCGTCGGTGCAGGGCGGGCTGGCCGCCGGGTTCGCCCGCGCGCTGCGCGACCGCACCTTCAGCCAGCAGGAGCGAATCGCCCGCTCGGCCTGGCAGGCGCGCGACGAGGTCGAACAGGCGCTGCGCAACAGCGAGGCCCGGTTCCGGGCGGTCTTCACCGGCGCCGCGATCGGGATCGGCATCGCCGGCGTGGATGGTCGGATCATCGATGTCAACCAGGCGTTCGCCGACATGCTCGGCTACTCGATCGAGGAGTTGCGCGGGACCAACGTGGCGGCGCTGTTCCACGCCGACGACGCCGCCGGGATGTGGGAGCTCTACCGGGAGTTGACCGAGGGCAAGCAGGACGCGGCCCGGGTGGAGAAGCGTTACCACCGCAAGGACGGCAGTGTGGTCTGGACGGATCTGGCCGTCTCGCTGATCCGACAGGACGGCCGGCCTCGATTCACCGTCGCGATGATCGAGGACATCACCCAGCGGTACGAACTCCAGCAGCGGCTGCGATTCCAGGCGCTGCACGACCCGCTGACCGGTCTGCCCAACCGGACGTTGTTCTTCGAGACGCTGGGCCGGGTCCTCGACACGGCGGGCGCCGGGCAGCGGGTCGGGGTGTGCTTCCTCGACCTGGACGGCTTCAAGGCGATCAACGACAGCCTCGGCCACGACCTCGGTGACCGACTGCTGGTGATGATCGCCCGGAGGCTGGCCGCGTGCGTGGCCGACCGAGGCCACCTGGTCGCCCGGATGGGCGGCGACGAGTTCGTGATCCTCGTCGACGAAGGAGACGACATCGACGACGCGGTGGCCGTCGCGGAGGCCGCGCTGGCCGCCGTCGCCGCCCCGGTGCACGTCGGCAACCACCAGTTGGCCGTCTCGGCCAGTGTGGGCATCGTGCAGTGCCCGGCCGCGGAGACCACCGCGTCCGAGCTGATGAAGGCCGCGGACACCACGCTCTACTGGGCCAAGGGGGCGGGCCGGGGCCGGTGGGCGGTGTACGACCCGGAGCGCAGCGCCCGGGACATCGCCCGGTCGGCGCTGGTCGCCGGGCTGCCGGCCGCGCTGGACCGGGGTGAGTTCGTGCTGCACTACCAGCCGATCGTGTCGCTGCTGGAGGGCAGCATGCTCGCGGTGGAGGCGTTGGTCCGGTGGGAGCACCCGGAGCTGGGCCTGATCGGGCCGGACCGGTTCATCGGCCTGGCCGAGGAGACCGGTCTGATCGTCCAGCTCGGCGAGTGGGTGCTACGACGGGCCTGCCACGACGCCGAGCAGTGGCGGCGGGAGTTCCCCGAGGCCAAGCTGGTGGTCAGCGTCAACCTGGCCGCGCGGCAGGCCGACGACCCGGCAATCGTGGACACCGTGGCCGACGCACTGCTCACGACCGGGCTGCCGGCGGAGCTGCTTCAGCTGGAGCTGACCGAGAGCGCCGTGATGGGCAGCGCCGGTGAGCCCCTGCGCAGCCTGCACCGACTCGCCGCGCTCGGCGTCCGGTTGGCCGTGGACGATTTCGGCACCGGGTATTCGAACCTGGCGTACCTGCGGCGGCTGCCGATCCACTGCCTGAAGCTCGCCGGCCCGTTCGTCGAGGGCATCCGCGCCGACGGGTCCGACGTCGAGGCCGACCACCGCGACGAACGAATCGTCGACGCGTTGGTGCGGTTGGCGCACGCCCTGGAGTTGTGGGTCACCGCCGAGGCGGTCGAGACCGGGGTGCAGGCGGAACGGCTGCGGGCGCTGCGCTGCGACACGGGTCAGGGGCGATACTTCGGCGCCCCCGCCCCGGCCGAGACGATCACCGCGCGGCTGCGCGGCAGAGAGGTGACGCAGTGAGCGTGACGGACGCCTCGGCGGTGGTCACCGTGCTCGCCGGACTGGCCATCCTGGCCGGGTTGGCCGGCGTGGTGGTGCCCGGCTTGCCGGCGCTGCCGCTGTGCTGGGGTGGGGTGCTGATCTGGGCGATCTTCGGCGGTGCCGGCATGGGTGGCTGGGCAGTGTTCGCCGCTGCCACATTGGTCGCCGCGAGCGGCACCGTGATCAAGTACGCGTGGCCGGGGCGGAACCTGAAACGCACCGGCGTGCCGACGTCCACGCTGCTCGCCGGTGGGGTGCTCGGCATCGTCGGGTTCTTCGTGGTGCCGGTGGTCGGTCTGGTGCTCGGCTTCGTCGCGGGGGTGTGGGCGGCGGAGCGTCTGCGGCTCGGCGACTCCAGACTGGCCTGGCCGTCCACCAAGCAGGCGGTCAAGGCCGCTGGTCTGTCGATGCTGGTCGAGTTCGCCGGCTGCGTGGTTATCGCCGCGCTCTGGCTGGCTGGCCTGGTACTGACGTGACCCGCTGCCCTCGGTCGGACGAGTTCGGGGCGGTACGGCGGAGCCGAAACGGCTAAGGTCGCTCCCGTGCGCGTCGTGGTGCTTGGCGGTCTTGGCGCCTGGCCCTCCGCCGAGCAGGCGTGTGCTGGCTTTCTGGTCGAGCACCAGGGCTTTCGGCTGTTGATCGATCCTGGCTACGCGACTCTGCAACCGCTGCTGACCCGGGTGGCCGCCTCGGCGGTCGACGCGGTCTACGTCAGCCACGGCCATCCCGACCACTGCGCCGATCTGCAGCCACTGCTGCGGGCAAGGGTGTTGCCCGACCGGTCCGCGCCGGCCCTGCCGGTGTACGCGCCCACCGGCAGCCTCGGCCCGCTGTTGGCGATCGACGAGCCAGGGCTCATCGACACGGCGTATCGACTGCACGAGTTCACCCCCGGCGACGGCTTCGACGTCGGCCCGTTCACCGTGCGGACCTGGTCGTTGCCGCACTGGGTGCCGAACGCGGGGGTCCGCTTCGCCGCTGGTGGCACGGTGCTGGCCTACACCGGGGACACCGGGCCGAGCCCAGAACTGGTCGAGTTGGCCCGCGACGCCGACCTGCTGATCGCCGAGGCGACGTACGTCGACGAGATCCCGGACCGGCATGTCGGATTCCTGTCGAGCGCCGCCGAGGTGGGTCGCTACGCCACTGCGGCACGGACCAGAGCGGTCCTGCTGACGCACCTGTGGCCTGGCACGGACTCCGACGCGGCGGTCGCCGCGGCACGGCGGGCGTACGGCGGTCCGGTCGGTGTGGCCCGATCGGGCCTGGTGGTCGACCTGCCCTCCTGAGGTGAGGCTCGTCGTGGCGGGGTGGGGGCGCGGGGCACTTGTCGGGTACGGCGGATCGCCGTACTGAGAGAGAGGTTGTGCCCCGCGCCGCCGCGGTCCGGGCGGTCCGAGCGCCCGGGGGTGGCCCGTCGCGATCGGGCCTGGTCACGAGGTCAAGGATGCGGTCGGGGTGGCCGTAGTGGCAACACAATTAGCCGCGACGTCGGTGAGATTCCCACGGACTACGTATTGACCGCCTTGATCGGCCGGGACGACACTTTGCGCACTCGCACGCGGAACCACCTCAGGGAGGTGTGCAGTGGCAACGACCCCCGTGCCAACCGCCGAGCAACCGATGGACGACGACGCCCGACGGCTCGCCGAACTCGGCTACAAACAGGAGCTGCGCCGCAAGTGGAGTGGCTTCTCCAACTTCGCCATCTCGTTCTCGATCATCTCGATCCTGGCCGGCTGCTTCACCACCTTCGGTCAGGCGTGGAACAACGGCGGGCCGGTCGCCATCTCCTGGGGCTGGCCGCTGATCTCGCTGTTCATCCTCATCATCGGCTTCTGCATGGCGGAGCTGGTGTCGGCGTACCCGACCGCGGGCGGGATCTACTGGTGGGCGGCCACCATGGGTCGTCCGGTGCACGGCTGGTTCACCGGCTGGTTGAACCTGATCGGTCTGGTGGCGGTCACCGCATCGGTCGACTACGGCTGCGCGACGTTCCTCAATCTCACCCTGTCGGCGCTCTTCGACGGCTGGGCCGGGACGTTGCGTCAGGCGTTCGTCCTCTTCGTGATCATCCTGGTGCTGCACGGCCTGATCAACATCTTCGGGCACCGGATCATCGACGTACTCCAGAATGTCTCGGTCTGGTGGCACGTGGCCGGCGCGGCCGTCGTGGTGGCCATCCTGGTCTTCGTGCCCGACAACCACCAGAGCTTCCAGTTCGTGTTCACCGAGCGGTTCAACAACTCCGGCTTCGGTGACGGGGACATCGGCGGGCTGACGTTCTGGTTCTACGTGCTGCCCCTGGGTTTCCTGCTGACCCAGTACACGATCACCGGCTTCGACGCCTGCGCGCACGTCTCCGAGGAGACCCGGGGCGCCTCGCAGGCCGCGGCCCGTGGGCTCTGGCAGTCGATCTTCTATTCGGCGGTCGGCGGCTGGATCCTGCTGCTGGCGTTCCTCTTCGCGGCTACCGACGTCGAGGCGGTCAACGCCGCTGGTGGCTTCTCCGGTGCCATCTTCGAGTCCGCGCTCACCCCGGTCTTCTTCAAGATCGTCATCATCATCTCCACCATCGGCCAGTTCTTCTGCGGAATGAGTTGCGTGACGTCGATGAGCCGCATGGCGTACGCGTTCAGCCGCGACCGGGCGGTCCCGGGATGGCGACTCTGGTCGAAGGTCGACCGCAACGGCACCCCGGCGAACGCGATCATCGGTGCCACCCTGGCGGGGCTGGTGCTGACCCTCCCGGCGCTCTACGAGAGCTCGGCCGGCATCCCGATCGCCTTCTACGCGGTGGTCTCGGTCGCGGTGCTCGGGCTCTACCTGTCCTTCCTCATCCCGATCGCCCTGCGGCTGCGGATGGGCGACAGGTTCGTGCCCGGCCCGTGGACGCTCGGCCGCAAGTACAAGCTGTTCGGCTGGATCGCGGTGATCGAGATCGCGGTGATCGCGGTCTACTTCGTGATGCCGATCGTGCCCGCCGGGGTGCCCGGCAACGACGGGTTCACCTGGTCGGCGGTGAACTACGCGCCGCTCGCCGTCGGCGGGGTGCTGCTGGTGGTCGCCGTCTGGTGGTACGCCTCAGCCCGCAAGTGGTTCACCGGTCCGGTCCGTACCGTCGAGGAGCGTGCGCCGGCGGCCGACCCGGCGCCGGTCGACGGCCCGGTCTGACCCGCACCCGGCGGGACGGGCGCCGCTGCCATCCCGCCGGGTGGTCGTCGGGTTTGCCGCCCTCGCCACCGGGGGCATTGACGGTGATCCGGTTTGCCAGTAGACCTTGGTGATGGAGGCCCGCACATGAGGAAAGCGCCGCTCACGCTGGAACAACTGCGGGTCGCCGTCGCCGAGGGCGAGATCGACACGGTGGTGCTGGCCCTCGTCGACATGCAGGGCCGGTTGCAGGGCAAACGATTCCACGCGCCCTACTTCCTCGACCAGGTGGTGGCCAACGGCAGCGAGGGCTGCAACTACCTGCTCGCCGTGGACGTCGACATGAACACCGTCGACGGGTATGCGATGTCGAGTTGGGAGCGCGGCTACGGCGACTTCGCGATGGTGCCGGATTTCGACACGTTGCGTCGGATGCCCTGGCAGCCGGGCTCCGCGTTGCTGCTGGCCGACCTGACCTGGCTCGACGGCTCGGGTGACGTGGTCGCCTCGCCCCGGCAGATCCTGCGCCGCCAGCTGGACCGACTGGCCGAGCACGGGCTGACCGCGTACGCCGGCACCGAGCTGGAGTTCGTGCTGTTCCGCGACTCGTACGAGGAGGCGTGGCGGCGCGGCTACCGCGACCTCACCCCGGCCAACCAGTACAACGTGGACTACTCGCTGCTCGGCACCGCCCGGGTGGAGCCGCTACTGCGCCGCATCCGCACCGAGATGGCCGGCGCCGGGCTCACACCGGAGAGCGCCAAGGGCGAATGCAACCTCGGCCAGCACGAGATCGCCTTCCGCTACGACGAGGCGGTCGCCTGCGCCGACCACCACGTGATCTACAAGAACGGCGCCAAGGAGATCGCCGCCCAGGAAGGCGTGGCGATCACCTTCATGGCGAAGCCGAACGAGCGGGAGGGCAACTCCTGTCACATCCACTTCTCGCTGCGCGACAGCAGCGGTGGCTCGGCGATGCTCGGCGACGGGCCGGCGCACCTGTCGCAGACCGGGCAGCGGGTGCTCGCCGGGCTGCTGGCCACCATGCGGGAGTTCAGCCTGCTCTTCGCCCCGAACATCAACTCCTACAAGCGCTACCAGCCGGGATCGTTCGCCCCGACGGCGCTGCGGTGGGGAGTCGACAACCGCACCTGCGCGCTGCGGGTGGTCGGGCACGGGCAGGGCATGCGGGTGGAGAACCGGGTGCCCGGCGCCGACGTCAACCCCTACCTGGCGATCGCCGGGCTCGTCGCCGGGGCGCTGCACGGCATCGACCGGGAGTTGGAGCTGGGTGAGGAGTGCAGCGGCAACGCGTACGACGACCCGGAGGCCGAGCGCGTCCCCGGCACCCTGCGCGACGCCCTCACCCTCTGGGAGTCCTCGACTGTCGCCAAGGATGCGTTCGGCCCCGAGGTGGTGGCCCACTACGCCAACCAGGCAAGGGTGGAGCTGAAGGCCTTCGACGCGGCGGTAACGGACTGGGAGCTGACCCGTGGTTTCGAACGCCTCTGACATGCCCCGCCGCGTCGATCATGGACTCGTGGTGGGCGAAGTGCCGTATCAGGCGGCTTTTGTA
The DNA here is from genome assembly GCF_028475105.1 of Micromonospora sp. LH3U1. Lineage (NCBI taxonomy): Bacteria > Bacillati > Actinomycetota > Actinomycetes > Micromonosporales > Micromonosporaceae > Micromonospora > Micromonospora sp. LH3U1. Next base: position 1,550,659 of record NZ_CP116936.1, read on the forward strand.
CGGCACCACAACTCCATGATCGACGGGCGTCTGGGGGTGGGGGCGTGACCCTTTTGGTGGATCCGGCTTCTGGGGTCGGGTTTCGGGAGGTGTTGGGGGCCTCGGTTGCGGAGGTGGATGCGGCGATTTCGCGGGCTGCGGCTGCGTTTCAATCGTGGCGGGCCGTCGCTCCGGGGGATCGGGCTCGGTTGCTGCGGCGGTTCGCCGCTGTCGTGGACGCGCACCTGGAGGAACTTGCCGCGCTGGAGGTCCGCAACTCCGGTCACACCATCGGCAACGCCCGGTGGGAGGCGGGCAACGTCCGAGATGTCCTGGACTACTACGCCGGGGCGCCCGAGCGGCTGACCGGGCGGCAGATCCCCGTGCCCGGCGGGTTGGACGTCACCTTCCACGAGCCGCTCGGCGTGGTCGGCGTGATCGTGCCCTGGAACTTCCCGATGCCGATCGCCGCCTGGGGGTTCGTCCCGGCCCTCGCCGCCGGCAACACCGTGGTGCTCAAACCCGCCGAGCTGACCCCGCTCACCGCGCTGCGGCTGGCCGAGCTGGCCCGCGAGGCGGGCCTGCCCGACGACGTGTTCATCGTCGTACCGGGTGCGGGCGGCGTGGTGGGGGAGCGGTTCGTCAGCCACCCGGCGGTCCGCAAGATCTGCTTCACCGGCTCCACCGAGGTCGGCACCCGGATCATGGCCGGCTGCGCCGCCCAGGTGAAGCGACTCACCCTGGAGTTGGGCGGCAAGAGCGCGAACATCGTGTTCGCCGACGCCGATCTGGAACGCGCCGCGGCGACCGCGCCGGGCGCGGTCTTCGACAACGCCGGCCAGGACTGCTGCGCACGGTCGCGGATCCTGGTCCAGCGTCCGGTGTACGACCGCTTCCTGGCACTACTCGAACCAGCGGTACGCGCCGTGCGGGTGGAGGACCCGTCCCGGGACACCGCCGAGATGGGTCCCCTGATCTCCGCGGCTCAGCGGGACCGGGTCGCCGGCTACCTGGCCGGGGCGAAGGTCGCCTTCACCGGTTCCTGCCCCGACGGCCCCGGGTTCTGGCACGCGCCCACGGTGCTGCTGGCCGACTCGCCGACCGACCGGCACTGGCGGGAGGAGATCTTCGGCCCGGTGGTGTCGGTGCTGCCGTTCGACGACGAGGCCGACGCGGTCCGGCTCGCCAACGACACGGAGTACGGCCTCTCCGGCTCGATCTGGACCCGGGACGTGGGTCGCGCCCTGCGCCTGGCCCGCGCCGTCGAGGCGGGCAACCTCAGCGTCAACTCGCACTCCTCGGTGCGCTACTGGACCCCGTTCGGCGGGATGAAGCGTTCCGGGCTCGGCCGTGAGCTGGGCCCGGACGCGCTGCACTCCTTCACCGACGTCAAGAACGTGTTCATCGCGACAGAGGAGTGACACCAGTGCAGGGACGGTTGCAGGACCGGGTGGCCGTGGTCACCGGAGCGGGCAGCGGCATCGGGTTGGCCACCGTTCGGCGGTTCGCCGCCGAGGGGGCCCGGGTGGTCTGCGTGGACATCGACGCGGCGGCCGGCGAAAAGGCGGCCGAGGAGTGCGGAGGCGAGTTCGTGGCCGCCGACGTGGCCGACGAGTCGGCGGTACGCGACCTGTTCGACGGGGTGGCGGACCGGCACGGCCGGGTGGACATCGCGTTCAACAACGCCGGCATCTCACCGCCGGACGACGACTCCATCCTGGACACGGGCCTCGACGCGTGGGAGCGGGTGCTGCGCGTCAACACCACGAGCGTCTACCTCTGCTGCAAGTACGCCATCCCGCACATGCGTCGACAGGGCAAGGGGTCGATCATCAACACCGCCTCGTTCGTGGCGTTGATGGGCGCGGCGACGTCGCAGATCGCGTACACGGCGAGCAAGGGCGGCGTGCTGGCGATGACCCGGGAGCTGGGTGTGCAGTTCGCCCGCGAGGGCATCCGGGTCAACGCGCTGTGTCCCGGCCCGGTGGCCACCCCGTTGCTGCTGGAGCTGTTCGCCGCCGACCCGGAGCGGGCCGCCCGCCGGCTGGTGCACGTGCCGATGGGCCGCTTCGGGCAACCGGAGGAGATCGCGGCGGCGGTGGCGTTCCTGGCCAGCGACGACGCCTCGTTCATGACCGCCGCGCAGTTCGTGGTCGACGGCGGCATCACGGGCGCGTACGTCACACCGCTGTGACCCGGCCGCTGATCGGGATCAGCGCGTACGTCGAACCCGCCGACTGGGCGGTCTGGCGGGGCGTACCGGCGGTGCTGGTGCCGGAGGCGTACGCACGGGCGGTGACGGCCGCGGGTGGCCGGGCGGTGGTGTTGCCTCCGGACGACGAGGACGGCGACGTGGTGGCCGCCCTCGACGGGCTGTTGCTGGCCGGTGGAGCGGACGTCGGCCCGGGGCGGTACGGGCAGCCGGCCGATCCGCGTACCGAGGACCGGCCGGATCGGGACGCCGGCGAGCTGGTTCTGTTGGCCGCGGCGCTCGCCGCCGAGTTGCCGGTGCTGGGGGTGTGCCGGGGGATGCAGTTGCTGGCCGTCGCCTACGGCGGTTCCCTGCATCAGCACCTGCCCGACGTGGTCGGTCATGACGCGCACCGTCCGGCCCCGGGGGTCTACGGGTCCCACGCGGTGCGCTTCGCGCCGGGAAGCCTGGCCGCGACGGTGTTGGCCGGGGTGGACCAGGTCAACTCGTACCACCATCAGGCGGTCGCCGATCCGGGCCGGCTCTCGGTCACCGGTTGGGCGGAGGACGGCGTGGTGGAGGCGGTCGAGGACCCGACCCTGCCGTTCGTGCTCGGCGTGCAGTGGCATCCGGAGAATGAGCCGGATCCCCGTCCGATCACCGCGCTGGTCCGGGCCGCCGGCTGGCGGGTCGACGGCGGGTGTGACGCAGGTCGCCCCCGACCCCTGGCGTCGCCGGTGGGAGGATCGACGCATGGGCAAGGTGTATCCGGAGATCGACGATCGACTGCGTGACTTCATTGCGGCCCAGCCGATGTTTTTCGTGGCCACCGCGCCGTCCGGCGCCGAGGGGCACGTCAACGTCTCACCGAAGGGCATGCGGGGCACGTTCGTGATCCTCGGCCCGCACCGGGTGGCCTACCTCGACTATCACGGCAGCGGGGCCGAGACCATCGCCCACCTGCGGGACAACGGTCGGATCACGCTGATGTTCTGTGCCTTCGACGGGCCGCCCAAGATCGTCCGGTTGCACGGCCGGGGCAGCAGCGTCGCGGTGACCGAGCAGGCGTTCGCCGACCGGCTCGCCGAGTTTGCCGCACCGCCGGATGTGCACGCCGTCCGGGCTGTGATCACCGTCGAGGTGGAGCGGGTCAGCGACTCCTGCGGCTACGCGGTGCCATTGATGGACTTCCGCGCCGAACGCGACCTGTTGCTCACCTCACACTCCCGCCGTACCAGCGACGACCTGGTGGTCTACCGGGCCACCAAGAACGCGGCGAGCATCGACGGGCTGCCGGTCTTCTGACTCGTCGGGGTGCTTCGGCAACCGTCACTCGACGTACCTGCACCCGCACTGTCCGGTGCCTGACGGCTCACGCGTACGTAAGCAGCGTCCAACTGTCGTGATGCGTTACGTTGCTGGTCCGCTGGGGTACAAGTCGGAGCACGGCTGGTGAAGATCGACGGTCGCGGGGGTATGGCCGGAGCGGGAGGCTGCATGAGCTCGGCCCAGGGGGGCGCGGACGTCGGGCAAGTTCCCGCGTCCGGCCGGGAAATCCCTCCGATGCTGGTGGCCGCGTTCGCGGCCGGTGGCGAGATGGGCGAGCGGCTGAGCCGCTTCGACTGGTCCGCCGGTCCGCTGGGCGAGCCTGGGGACTGGCCTCTGGCGCTTTCCAACGCGGTCGGCATGATGCTCGCCTCCAGCGCGCCGATCGTCATGTTCTGGGGCGACGAGCAGTTCGCCTTCTACAACGACGCCTACCGGCCGACCATCGGCAGCAAGCACCCGGACGCGCTCGGCCAACCGGCCCGCCCGACCTGGGCGGAGACCTGGACGGTGCTCGGCCCGCTGCTCGACGGCGTCCGGAGCACCGGGCGTTCCTATCGCGGCGAGGACCACCCCTTCCTGCTCGACCGGCACGGCTTTGTCGAGCAGACCTACTTCAACGTCTCGTACGACCCGATCCGGGGTGACGACGGCTCGGTCAGTGGCGTCTACTGCATCGTCAACGAGACCACCGGACGGGTGCTCGGCGAGCGCCGCCTGCGGGCACTGGCCGAGTTGGGTGCCGAGCTGACCGACATGGGCAGTGCCACCGAGCTTGGTCGGACCGCCGCCGGGGTGCTCGGCCGGCACGGGGCCGACGTGCCCTTCGCGTTGATCTACCTGGCCGACGACAGCGGCCAACTCACTCTGGCCGGGCACACCGGCACCGCCCCGGGCACCGTCGGTGTCACGTCGCAGCTGCTGGCCCAGGTGATCGCCGACGGTGCGCCCGCCACGGTCGAGGTGGCCGATCTGCTCGACCCGCCGCCGGTCGACGCCGCCGACCAGGCACTCGTGCTGCCCCTCACGGCGACCAACCAGACGGTCGGCGCGCTGGTCGTCGGCGTGGCCCGCCGGCTGCCGCTCAGCGACGAATACCGCGACTTCCTCGACCTGGTCGCGGCCCAGATCTCCCGCGCGGTCGGCACACAGCGGGCGTACGAGCAGGAACGGGCCCGCGCCGCCGAGTTGGCCGCGTTGGATCGGGCGAAGACCAACTTCTTCGCCAACGTCAGCCACGAGTTCCGTACCCCGCTGACCCTGGTGCTCGGCCCGCTGGAGGACATGCTGGCCGACCCGGCGCTACCCGCCGCCGAGATCGACCGGCTCACCATGATGCACCGCAACGCGCTGCGCCTGCTCAAGCTGGTCAACACCGTTCTGGACTTCTCCCGGCTGGAGTCCGGTCGGCTCGCCGCCCGCTACCAGCCCACCGACCTCGCCGGCTACACCGCCCGACTGGCCAGCACCTTCCGTTCGGCCACCGACCGGGCCGGGTTGCGACTGGTGGTGGACTGTCCGCCCCTGCCGGCGCCGATCTTCGTCGACCGGGACATGTGGGAGAAGATCGTCCTCAACCTGGTGTCGAACGCCGTCAAGTTCACCTTCGACGGCGAGATCCGGGTGCGGGTCCGGGCCGTCGCCGGCGCGGCCCGGCTGGAGGTCACGGACACCGGCGTTGGCATCGTTCCGGACGAGCTGCCGCACGTCTTCGAGCGGTTCCACCGGGTGCCCGGTGTGCGCGCACGCACCCACGAGGGCACCGGGATCGGCCTGGCGCTGGTCCGGGAGCTGGCCGAGATGCACGGCGGTGAGGTTGGGCTGACCAGCCAGGTCGATGCGGGCAGCACCTTCACGGTGACCGTCCCGTTCGGGTCGGCACACCTGCCCGCGGACCGGGTGGCGGCGTTCGGCACCCTGCTCGCCGGCGAGCCCGAGCAGGCCCGGCTCTACGTGGCGGAGACCGCACTGTGGACCGGCGTCGAGCCGGCAGCCGCGTTCGACAGCCGGCCGACGAAGGGCGCCCCGGCCGGCCGGATCCTGGTCGTCGACGACAATGCGGACCTGCGCGAGCACGTCTCCCGGCTGCTCTCCCCAACCTGGGAGGTGGTCACCGCGAGCGACGGGCTGATCGCCCTGCCGCTGGCCCGCGAAGGCGGGTTCGACTTGGTGCTCGCCGACGTGATGATGCCCCGACTGGACGGGTTCGGGCTGGTGACCGCGCTGCGCGCCGACCCGCGTACCCGACATGTGCCGATCGTGCTGCTCTCCGCCCGGGCCGGCTCCGCGGAGGCCGTCGCCGGCCTCTCCGTCGGTGCCGACGACTACCTCACGAAGCCGTTCTCCGGCCAGGAGTTGATTGCCCGGGTCCGGGCCAACGTCGAGCTGGGCCAGCTCCGTGGGCAGATCATCCGTCGGCTCCGGGCGCTGGCCGACGCGGCGGTGGCCGTGAACACCGCACGGTCCACCGGCGACGTGCTCCAGGTCGCCGCCCGGCATGCGCTCAGCCTCGCCGAGGCTGCCCGGGTGGTGGTCACCGCGGCCGGGGCCCGGTCCGAGGCGGACACCGGTGGTGCCACCGCCACCGACCCGTCCTTCGTGGCCGAGCTGACCGGCACCGCCGGTGAGCCGCTCGGAGAGCTGCAGGTCTGGCGGCAGGCCGGCGACGACGCGCAGGCCGACGAGGCCGCGTTGACCCAGCTGGCCCGGCTGGTCGGGGTGCGCCTGGAGAACGCCCAGCTCTACGAAGCCGAACACCGCATCGCCACCACGTTGCAACACAGCCTGCTGCCACGGTCACTGCCTCAGTTGCCCGGAGCGGTGCTGGCCAGCCTGTACCTGCCCGGTAGCGCCGACGTCGAGGTCGGCGGTGACTGGTACGACGCGATCACCCTCGATGACGACGAACTGGTGCTGGTCATCGGCGACGTGGTCGGTAAGGGCGTCCAGGCCGCCGCGGCAATGGGCCAACTGCGCAACGCGCTGCGGGCGTACGTGCTGGAGGGCTACGACCCGGGCGAGTCGCTGACCCGGCTCAACCGGCTGGTCGAGTCCACCGAGCGCCGCTCCTTCGCGACGGTGGTCTGCCTGCTGTTCAACCCGCGCACCGGCCGTCTGCGGTACGCGAGCGCCGGTCACCCGTCCCCACTGCTGATCACCGGAAGTGATGTCGCGTTCCTGCACGACCGTGCGCTCGGTCCACCCGTCGGCGCCATCCCCGACATGACGTACGAGGCGGTCGAGGGGGAGCTGACGCCCGGCAGCCGACTGTTGCTCTACACCGACGGGCTGATCGAGGACCGTCAGCTCGGCATCGACGCCGCGCTGGCCCAGCTTCGCGTCGACGCGGCGACCCCCAGCGAGCACGTGGTGGACCTGATCGACGCGGTGGTCGAACGGGTCGATGGGCGGCTGCGCCGCGACGACGTGGCGATCCTCGCCCTGGAGGCGGCGGAGCTGAACCGTTTCGCGTTGCGGCTGAGGGCGGACCCGACCCGGCTGAGCGTGCTGCGCAAACGCCTGGAGGACTTCCTTGTCGCGCACGCCGTCGGTGAGACGGACGTGTTCGACCTGACCGTCGCGGTCTCCGAGGCCGCCGCGAACGCCATCGAGCATCCGATCCACCCCGCCGAGGCGGTGATCAGCGTGGAGGTGGCCATCGAGGGTCGGACGGTGACGGCCACGGTGCGCGACAGCGGGCAGTGGCGCGAGTCGACCGACTCCGGTTTCCGGGGGCGTGGCCTGGCCCTGATCAAGGCGCTGGGCGACCTGTCGGTACGGCGTACCGATGAGGGCACCGAGGTGACGCTGCGTCGGCAGCTGCGGGACTGACCGTGCGCCCGGCGGCGGCCGGGGTGTCTCAGGCCGGGCTGAGCCAGCTCTGCTCGCCCAGGCCGGAGATCTCCAGCACCCGGCGGACCTGCCGGGACGGCAGGACGGTGAGCGTGCCTGGAAACTGCTGGGCGAGCCGGACCAGGGCGTGGATGGCGGCCGAGTCGAAGAACGTGACCGCGCTCAGGTCGAGGGTGATCTGCCCGGCGGGCTCGCGCAGTGCGGTCTGGAGCATGGTGTCGGCGGTCGCCATGTCGACCTCACCGGCCACCACCACGTGGAGGTGATCACCGTCGATCTCCGCGCTGGCGGAGAAGACAGGTGGTGCTCCCCCTTGATCCACGCAGACACCATGGCACAGCCGACCTGGCAGGGCAACAACCGGCCCGGAGCGGCCGTGGCGCGGGTCACCAGCGCCCCCGGCGATAGGCTTGAGGCATGACCGTCCGTCCGCCGCTGACACCCGGCACGCTCTCCCCGATGCGACCGGTGCCATCCCAGATCGCCCGACCGGAGTACGTGGGCAAGAAGCGTCCGCAGGAGTGGCGTGGCTCGCACGTGCAGACGCCGGAGACCATTGAGAAGATGCGGCTCGCGAGCCGGCTCGCCGCCCAGGCGACCCAGCTCGCCGGCGAGCACAGCAAGCCCGGTGTGACCACCGACGAGATCGACAAGGTGGTGCACGAGTTCCTCTGCGACCACGGCGCGTACCCGTCGACCCTGGGCTACAAGGGCTTCCCGAAGTCCTGCTGCACCAGCCTCAACGAGGTCATCTGCCACGGCATCCCGGACTCCACGGTGCTGCAGGACGGCGACATCATCAACGTCGACGTGACCGCGTACATCGGTGGGGTGCACGGTGACACCGATGCCACCTTCTGCGTCGGCGAGGTCAGCGACGAGGCCCGGCTGCTGGTCGAGCGGACCCACGAGGCGATGATGCGCGGCATCCGTGCGGTCAAGCCGGGTCGCCAGATCAACGTGGTGGGCCGGGTCATCGAGTCGTACGCCAAGCGGTTCGGCTACGGCGTGGTCCGCGACTTCACCGGCCACGGCATCGGCGAGTCCTTCCACAGCGGGCTCTACGTGCCGCACTACGACAGCCCGCGCCCCACGGACATCATGGAGCCCGGGATGACGTTCACCATCGAGCCGATGATCACGCTCGGCACCTACCAGTACGACATGTGGGACGACGGGTGGACCGTCGTCACCAAGGACCGCAGGTGGACGGCCCAGTTCGAGCACACCATCGTCGTGACCGACGACGGCCACGAGATCCTGACCCTGCCGTGACCGACACCCCAGCGGCCCTGCGCGAGGCGCACCACGCGGACGTCTCCGGCGGCTGGCTGCGCCCGGCGGTCTTCGGAGCGATGGACGGACTGGTCACCAACATCGCCCTGATCGCCGGTGTCGGCGGCGGCGGGGTGTCGCCACGAAGCATCGTGCTGACCGGCTCCGCCGGCCTGGTGGCCGGTGCGATCTCGATGGGGCTCGGCGAGTACACCAGCGTGCGTTCCGCCAACGAGCAGGTCGCCGCCGAGGTGGCCAAGGAGCGACGGGAGCTGGAACGGCACCCCGAAGCGGAGGCCCGGGAGTTGGCCGACGCGTGGGTGGCCCGTGGCCTTCCCCGGGATCTCGCCACCCAGGTCGCCGAAGCGGTACGCCGCGACCCCGAAGAGGCGCTGCGGGTGCACGTCCGCGAGGAGTTGGGCGTCGACCCCGACGACCAGCCCAGCCCGTGGACCGCCGCGATCTCGTCCTTCCTGTTCTTCTCGGTGGGCGCGTTGGTCCCGCTACTGACGTACCTGTTCGGCGCCACCGAGCTGTGGCTGGCACTCGCCGTCGGCGGGCTCGGGCTGTTCGCCGCCGGTGCGGTCGTGGCCCGCTTCACCAACCGGCCCTGGTGGACCAGCGGGCTGCGTCAGCTGCTGCTGGGCGCCGCGGCCGCCGCCGCCACCTACCTGATCGGCTCGCTGATCGGCGTGCAGGGCGGGCTGTGACGCCGGTCAGGCCGTGAGTAGCTCGTCGATCGTGCCGTCGACCCCACGACCACGGGCGGCAAGCTCCTCGGCCTGCCGGGCCAGCACCACACCGACCTCGGTCATGTCCGCGCCGGCCAACCCGGTGCGTCGCACCGCGTCCCCGGGGTCACGGAAGTAGGTGCGGCTCAGCAGACCGGTCACCGTGGCCGCCGCCAGCCGGGCCTCACCGAGCATCAGCAGGGCCTGGTCGGTCTCATACCACTCGGCGAGCCGGGCGGCCCGGGCGTGCGCCGCGCTGCCCCGGTACCAGGCCTGCCGAGCCGCGGTGCTGAACTCCGCCGGCCGGGCCCGGGCCAGCCGGCCGAGATGCTCGTCGCGCAGCGTCCGCAACCAGCCCGTCGGATCGTGCAACGCCTGCGTGGTGACGTACCGGTCGGCGGTCAGCGGCCAGAGCGGGGAGAGCACCCGCGCCTGAGTCAGGTAGTCCTCCGCGGCGGCCACGGTCAGATCGACCAGCACCCCGTCCACACGCCGGGTCGCTGGCGGCGGGCCGGTGCGGGGCCGGTAGGTGACCACCAGCATTCCCGCCTCGCGGTCCCCACCGCCGTCGTCGTCGCCGTGCGCCAGGGGCCCGTGCACCGCGACCGTGAGCACGTCGGCCGGGAACCGCCGTCGGACCGCTTCGGCGACCCGCTCCGCGACCGTCCACCGTCGATCGTCGAGGCCCCGGTCGACACCGGCCTGTTCGCTGTTCGCGCTCACCCGGCCCCCACTGTTCGCGACTGCGGGGCTCGCAACCCCGGCTCACTCCTCGCGCTCACCCGGCCCCCACTGTTCGCGACTGCGGGGCTCGCAACCCCGGCTCACTCCTCGCGCTCACCCGGCCCCCACTGTTCGCGACTGCGGGGCTCGCAACCCCGGCTCACTCCTCGCGCTCACGGGACCGCCTGCCTCCGCTACCGAGCGTCAGCCTAGCCAGCCGACGGGGGAGCGGCCGGCGCGCCGCGCCCGGTCGGCACCAGCCGGAAGATGCGGATCTCCCGGCCGCCGGCCCGCTGCACGTACGTGCGGTACGCGGGCCACTCGGTGACCAGCAACTGCCACAGCCGGTCCCGTTCGGCGCCGGTGGCCGGATCCGCGCGCACCGGAACCCGCAGACCCTTCACGTCCACCTCGGCGGCAGGATCGGCGAGCAGGTTCATCGCCCAGCTGGGCTGCTGGGTCTGCCCCCAGTTGGAGCCGATCACCACGTACGCGTCGCCGTCCGGCACGTAGAGCAGCGGATTGCTGCGAGGCTTGCCGGAGCGGCGGCCGGTCGTGGTGATCACCAGGGACGGGATCAGGCCGAGCGCGACCACCCGGCCCCGGGTGAGTCGACCGACCACCCGGTCGGCGGGGACCAGCAGGCGTGCGGCGGCGCCGAACCAGCGGTGATGACCGACTCGACGGGTGAGAGTTCCCAGCACTGACACGCGGACCAGTCTGCCGGCTGTCGGGCCTTGGCGGCACCCCCGTACGCGCCCGGATTGTCAACCGGCCGGCTCGCGCTGTGTGGCCAACGGCTGCCAGCCGGGTGGCTACGCCACCGGAGTCAGTCCAGCCGTCGTTCGATCGGCAGCCGGGCGCGGGTGAACAGGCCCGCCCCCAGCATCGCCACCACCGGCACCAGCACCAGGACCCCGAGCGCGGGCCACGGCACCAGAAACGGGTACGGGTCGGGTACCGGCCAGTCGGTGGCGTACTGCCGGTTGACCGAGAACAGCACGATCGCGGCGGTGCCGAGCCCGGCCACGATGCCGAGCACCGAACCGAGACCGGCGATGACCCCGGCCTGGCAGATCGCCAGCACCCGGCGTAGCGCTGGTGCCGCGCCGACGGCCGCGAGGGTGGTCAGCTCGGCGCGTCCCTCGGCGGCGGCGAGCGCGGTGGCGATTCCGGCCGCCCCCACCGTGATCAGCCCGGCCGCCGCCGCGAGCAGCAGGAGCAGCGGTGAGACGTCGCGGGGTGCGCCGCCGTACTCCACGGTCAGCGAGATCGTCCCGAAGGGCCGCAGGGCGGCGGCGAAGCGCTTCCGTTGGTCCTCGTCGGGCGGGGTCGTGGTGCCGATCACCCAGCCGGCCGGGGACGGGTTCAGACCCAGCTGGCGGGCCGCCGACGTGGACAGCAGCAGGCGGGGCTGGCCGGCAGCCTCGGGCAGCGCGTACCCGGGAAGGTCGCGGGCGGCCTTCGGCCGGTCCAGCCCGTCGTCCACCTGGTTGACGCGTACGGTCACCACGCCGTCGTGCAGGTAGCGCGGGTCGGTCACCACCACGCCTCCGGCGTGCAGCACCGCCGCCGCGGCGGCGGTCGTCGCCGGTTCCACGCCGGTGAGGAGCGGCAACGCGGTCCCGTCGTCGACCACGGTCTGCACGTAGCCGCCGAAGTAGTCCGCCTCGCGGATCCCGCAGCGCGGGTCGGCCCGGGCCTGCCGGCGGTGCGACTCGGACAGGGCGTCCTCCGGCTGCCAGGGGCAGACCTGCGCCGGCGGGAGCACCGGCGCGACGTCGCAGTAGTCGGTGCCCGCCGGCCCACAGCCCACCGCGTACACCGGGGCGACCGCGCCGACACCCAACTGGTCCCGGGCCGCGGCGGCGACCTGCGCCAGCGTGGGCTGCCGGGCCGACTCGTTTGGATTGACCAGCATGTGGCCGGTCGGCAGCGCCGGCCGGTAGGCGCGCATCTCGCGCTCGCCGTCGCTGGCCAGGTACGCACCGAGCGCGACGCTGCTGGCGACAGCGGCCATCACGGCGCAGATGGCCGGCGCCGCGGCGGCCCGATTGCGGCTGGCATCGCGCAGCGCGATCCGCGGCGCCAGCGGCAACACCCGGCCGAGGCGGGCGAGCGCCCCGATCAGCGTGGGTGTGCAGCACACCAGGCCCAGTTCGCCCAGGATCAGACCGGTGAGGATCACCGCCGGGGAGGTCTGCGTGGCCCCGAACGCCGCCAGTCCCGCGCCGCCGGCCACCAACGCCAGCCCGAGGGCCAACCACCGGGCCCGGGTCGTGGGTGGGGTGCGTCGGCCGGCGAGCCCGGCGCTGACGTCCTGCCGGGCGGCGGTCCAGGCCGGTGCCAGCGCGGCGAGCACCCCGGCCAGCACCGCGACCCCACCGAGCAGCACCAGTGCGGTCGGCCAGCAGCGGTAACCGCCGAAGCGGGCGCCGAAGACGTACTGCTCCACCAGCGGACGCCCGGCGAACGCCGCGCCGACGCCGACAAGCAGGCCGGCGGCGGCGCCCAGCACACCCAGCACCACGCCGTCGGCCAGCACGACCCGGCGAAGCTGAGCGGCGTCCCCACCGGCCACCGCGACCAGCGCCAGATCCCGCCGTCGTCGACGGACGCCGACCGCGAAGGCCGGCCCGACCAGCAGCACGACCTCCAGCAGCCCGAGACCGGCGATCAGCACGCCGGTGCTCAGGTCGCCGGCTTCGCTCGGGCCGATCGAGCCGAGCCACATCCGCTTCCGTTCGGACGTCGAGTCCTCCGGAGGACGCGGGGCGACCACCACCCCGCGATCGTTGAGCCGGGCCACCAGCGCGGCATCGACGGCGCCGGGCACGTCCGCCAGCCAGACGCTGTCCGGCTCGGGACCGGTCGGTGCCACGGCCCCCGGGTGCAGCGCCACCACCGCGCCGAGATCGTCCGAGAACTCGACGACCCCCACCACGGTGTACGCCCTGCTCCCGTCCGCGACGGCCACGGCGTGGCCGAGGCGCAGGTCCAGGCGGCGCAACGCCACCGGACTCACCGCGACCTCGCCGGGCTGCTGCGGCGCCCGGCCGGCCCGGAAGCGCACCAGCCCGCGGGCCAACGGGTCGTTGAGGTCCAGCACCCGCCCATCCACGTCCTCGTCGCGGTGTGGACCCCGCAGCGTCAGCGGAACGTGGGGGCGCACCTCGGTGACCCGACTGCCCGGCCCGAGCAGTGCGGTCACCTGCGCGGCGGTGACCCGGACAGCGGGGACGTGCTCGCCGTCTGACGTGTTCCAGCCGTCACCCCACTCGTCCTGTACCACCGGGTTGTCGGCGACCCAGCGCAGCTCCGCGTCGGCCACGCCGAGCCGGCGTTCGACGCGTTCCCGCGGGGTCAGGTCGGCCATGTCGTAGCTCGCCGCCAGGAAGGCCAGCACAGCCACCGGCAGGGCGATCATCGCGAGCACGAGGGCGGTCCGTCGCCGGGCCCGGCGTGACTCCCGTCGGGCGATCCGCAGCGCCGTCCGCCAGGAGCCGGTCAGTTCGGCGATCCGCCGACGGCCGACGTGGGCGGGTGGCGCGGTCGGCCGCGCCGGGGAGGTGTCGACCCCGCCAGGTTTCCGCAGGACACGCCGGATGGTCACCGCTCGCTTCCGGACAGCAGCTGGTCGACGCTGCTCAGCGGTGCCGTCGTGTCGACCAGCACGCCGTCGCGGAGGAACACCACCCGGTCGGCCCAGCCGGCGTGCCGCGCCTCGTGGGTGACCAGCACCCCGGCGGCGCCCGCGTCGATCCGGCGGCGCAGCAGGTGCAGCACCGCCTCACCGGTCTGCGAGTCCAGTGCCCCGGTGGGCTCGTCGGCGAGCACCAGCCGTCGCTCGCCCACCAGCGCGCGGGCGATGGCCACCCGCTGCTGCTGCCCGCCGGAGAGCTGGTCGGGGAAGCGGTCACCCAGCGCGGGCAGGCCCACCTCGGTGAGCGCGGCCATGGCCAGCGCCCGGGCGCGGCGTCCGCTGACACCGTCGAGTTCCAGCGGGAGCGCCACGTTCTCCAAGGCGCTGAGGCTGCCCAGCAGGTTGAGCTGCTGGAAGATGTAGCCGATCCGGCGGCGGCGCACCTGGGCCAGCCCACGACGGTCCAGTTCCCCGAGCGTCTGCCCCTCGACCCGTACCTCGCCGTCGGTCGGGCGGTCCAGCCCACCGGCGAGGGCCAGCAACGTCGACTTGCCAGAGCCGGACGGGCCCATGACGGCGACCAGCTCGCCGGGCCGAACGACCAGGCTGACGCCCCGCAGCGCGTGCACCGCCGCCGGTCCTGCGCCATGGGTGCGGTGGACGGCGCGTAGCTCCAGCACCGCGTCGTCCGACCCGCTCACCGTCGTGCCTCCTCGCCGGCCCATCGCGCCGCGTCACGCGCGGCGGCGTCATCCGGTCGGGGTGGGGGAGGTGCCGGACCGCTGGGCTGGTGCCGAACCAGACTGGTCTCGCAGTGGTCCAGCCAGCGCACCTCCGCCTCGGCCTGGAACACCATCGAGTCCAGCACGAGGCGCCAGGGGAGGTCCTCCGGCCGGTTGCTGCCGTACTTCAACCGGGTCAGCTCCTGCAGCGCCCGCATCGTCGCGCTGCGCTGGGCCTGCACCACCGAGCGGACGTCCACGCCGGGGGTGGTCAGCGCCAACGCCAGCTTGATCGCCAGCTCGTCGCGGGGCCGGTCGGTACGGCTGACCGGGGTGGCGAACCACAGCGCCAGGTCCGCCCGGCCCGCGTCGGTGATCTCGTACGGGCGCTGCCCGGCCTCGCTCTCCGGCAGCGGGCGCACCAGACCGTCCCGTTCCAGCCGGGACAGCGTGGTGTAGACCTGCCCGATGTTCAGCGGCCAGGTCGAGCCGGTCGACTCCTCGAACGCGGCGCGCAGCTGGTAGCCGTACATCTGGCCGCGTTCGAGCAGGGCGAGCAACCCGTGACGGATGGACATGGCAACGGAGTATGCATACCTGGTATGCGCACCGCAACCGGAGCGGCCCGGTTCAGGTCGGTCGACCGGGAAACGGGACAGTCAGCGGGGTCAGCCCGCCCGTCTTTCGCCACCGGGTGGCCCGTACGGCGTACTCGACAAGGGCGGCCAGCGCCTGGTCCCGGTCGGCGCCGGTGGTGGACGCCAGAGCTGCTCGCCAGTGCGCGGCCGTGCGCTCCTCGATCTCGGCGGCGAGCCGCAGAGCGCTTGCCCGGTCGGTGACCGGGAATGGCAGCGCGTACCCGGCGCGGTCCGGCGGCACGACACCGCCGGCAGTGCTGAGCTGCACCACCAGCGTGTCGCGT
Organism: Micromonospora sp. LH3U1; assembly: GCF_028475105.1. Classification (NCBI taxonomy): domain Bacteria; kingdom Bacillati; phylum Actinomycetota; class Actinomycetes; order Micromonosporales; family Micromonosporaceae; genus Micromonospora; species Micromonospora sp. LH3U1. The sequence continues at coordinate 1,566,023 of NZ_CP116936.1, forward strand.
CGGCGTCGATGCGCGGTCTCGGCCTGGTGTGCCGCGTCCCGTGCCGCCCCGGTGAGCTGGACACCGATCCGCCCGTAGGCGTAGATGGCCGCGTACTCGGCGGACAGGGCGGAGGCGAGCGCCTCCCCGGCGGACGGCTGCCTCACTTCAGTGCCTCCTGGTGGGTGGCCCGGGCGGCGACGATCGACCCGAGCAGTGCCGCCCGCTCCGCGGGTGCCGCGGCGCAGGCGACGGTGGCCGACTGCTGGGCGGTCTTCTCCAGGGCGCGCAGGGCGGCGAGCGCGCCGGCCGGGTCGGCCGCCGGGGCGGTGGTCGGGGTGGCGGCGACCGCCGAGGGCAGGGCGACGCCGATCACCCGGGCCAGCTCGGTGGCGTGCGCGGTGTGCGCCTCGGCGATTGGGTCGAGTCGGCCGGCCAGCTCGGGGTGCGCGGTGGCGTTCGTCCGGTATTCGGCGGCCAGCGCGAGTGACTCGTCCACCATCGGCCGCAGCGGGTCCGGCGGTGGTGCTGGTTGATCGTCGCGGTCGAAAAGATCACAGCCGGTCAGCGGCGCCGTGGTGCCGCCGAGCACCAGCAGCGACCCGACGCTCAGGAGCTTTCGCCGGGAATGTCCGGATGCTTGGTCGCGCTGTGTCGTTCTGCCGTTCCCCACCGGGCAAGTCAACACCATGCGCGCCGGTCCGGGGGCCACCGGCGTCGGTGCGCCGCCCGGTCCGCCGCCGGGCAGGCGCGTTACGCTCTGCGCAGCCACCGGCGTGTCCGCTCCGGTGGCGTGCCGGCATGGCGAGACGACCGGTCGCCGTCGACCAGGGAAAGGTGCGGAGATGACGCAGCGTGGCCGTGCCACCAGGCCGACGGGTCGACCCCGCGATGGCGCGGGTCCCCGTGGCGGTGACCTCGCCGCGCGGCGTGCCCGCTTGCGGGACGTGATCGAGCCCGTGGTCAACGACGCCGGCTACGACCTGGAGGACCTGTCGGTTTCCCGGGCCGGTCGCCGGCACGTGGTGCGGGTGATGGTGGACGCCGACGGCGGGATCGACCTGGACGCCGTCGCGGACGTCTCCCGCGCCGTCTCGACCGCGCTGGACGCCGCGGAGGAGGCCGGTGGCGACATCGTCGCCGGGGAATACCAGCTGGAGGTCAGCTCGCCGGGCGTCGACCGGCCGCTCACCCTGCCCCGCCACTGGCGGCGCAACGTGGGCCGGCTGGTCAAGGTCACCGTCCGGGGCGCGGCCGCGCTGCCTGGCCAGCGTGGCGAGCAGCCCGCCGGTGACCGCCAGCTGACCGGCCGGGTGGTCGGGGCCGACGACGAGGGCGTGCAGCTGGAGACCGACGACGGCCGTGCCTCCTGGGCGTACGCCCAGCTGGGCCCGGGTCGCGTGCAGGTCGAGTTCACCCGGCTCGCCGAGCTCGGTGAGCCGGACGAAGAGTTCGACGACGCGGACGATTCAGACGAGATCGACGATTCAGACGACATCGACGACGAAGATGATGTGGAGGACGAGGAGAGGTGAACATCGACCTCGCGGCGCTGCGCGCACTCGAGCGCGAGCGGGAGATCCCGTTCGACACGATTCTCGCGGCGATCGAGACCGCATTGCTGACCGCTTACCGGCACACCGATGGCGCCGAGGCGCACGCCCGGGTGGAGATCGACCGCAAGTCGGGCGCCGCCCTGGTGTACGCCCAGGAGATGGACGAGGACGGCAGCCTGGTGCGGGAGTGGGACGACACCCCGCACGACTTCGGCCGGATCGCCGCCATGACGGCCAAGCAGGTGATCCTCCAGCGACTGCGGGAGGCCACCGACGAGGTGCACTTCGGTGAGTACGTGGGCCGCGAGGGTGACCTGGTCACCGGCGTGGTGCAGGCGCACGAGACGCGTACCGAGAAGGGCATCGTCAGCGTCGACCTGGGCAAGCTGGAGGGCGTGCTGCCGCAGTCCGAGCAGGTGCCCGGCGAGCGGTACGCCCACGGCGAGCGGGTCCGCTGTGTCGTGGTGCACGTGGCCAAGGGCATGCGCGGGCCGCAGATCACCCTGTCCCGGTCGCACCCGGCGCTGGTCAAGAAGCTGTTCGCGCTGGAGGTGCCGGAGATCGCCGACGGCACGGTGGAGATCGGTGCGATCGCCCGTGAGGCAGGTCACCGTACGAAGATCGCCGTGCGCTCCACCACCCCCGGTGTGAACCCCAAGGGTGCGTGTATCGGCCCGATGGGCCAGCGTGTGCGCGCCGTGATGAGTGAGCTGCACGGTGAAAAGATCGACATCATCGACTGGTCGGACGACCCCGCCACTTTCGTCGGCAACGCTCTGTCGCCGGCCAAGGCACTGCGGGTCGAGGTGGTCGACCTGGCCAACCGGGCCGCTCGGGTGACAGTTCCCGACTTTCAGCTCTCGCTCGCGATCGGCCGGGAGGGGCAGAATGCCCGACTCGCGGCCCGATTGACCGGTTGGCGAATCGACATTCGGTCCGATGCGGAGCAGACGGCACCGGCCGCGCGGGGGGCAGCTGATCACGTGCGGGAGCCGGGCGGCGCGATCTCGGGCAGCTAGGGGTAGACTTCCTCCAGTGGTACGACGCGCAAAGCCGGAGCGCACCTGTGTGGGTTGCCGGCAACGTGCGCCGGCCAGCGAATTGCTGCGGATCGTCGCGGTCAGGGACGAGGCTGGTTACAGTCTCCGGCCTGATCCGCTCCGCAGGCTGCCGGGTCGGGGAGCGAACATGCACCCGGATCCGGCCTGCTTCGCGCTGGCGGTGCGGCGCCGCGCCTTTGGGCGTGCGCTGCGAATCACCGAGGTCCTTGACCATGGTGTGCTGGCCGAGCACGTCGATGCGCCAACCACTACGTCCGGTCATCCCGATCGGGCGAGGGTCGCTAGCAGGGTAGGACGACCGACATGAGCACACGATGAAGTCCCTGAAATGACCAGGCTTCAAGTGCACGAGTGAGGTCGCTGCGGGTGCTGCCCGCACGACCTCGGAGTGAGGAGTGCAGTGGCAGGCAAGGCCCGCGTACACGAGCTTGCAAAAGAGCTCGGGGTCGAGAGTAAGACCGTTCTCGCCAAGCTGAAGGAAATGGGCGAGTTCGTGAAGTCCGCGTCCAGCACCGTCGAGGCGCCCGTCGCCCGCCGGCTGCGTAACGCATTCGTCGCGTCCGCCGGAGCTCCGGCACCGGCCGCCCCGTCGGCGCCCGCGTCGACGCCGGCTTCAACCACGACCCCGACGCCGTCCACGACCCCGGACGCGCCACGGGTTTCGGCACGGCCGATGCCGCCTCGGCGGCCGACCGCCCCGGCACCTGGCCCGAAGCCGAAGGGTCCGGTGCCCGCTGCACCGCAGCCCGCGGCTCCGGTCGCCAAGCCGGCGAGTGCCCACGACATCGAGGTGGCGGCCGCGGAGGCGCGTGCCGCCGCGCTGAAGGCTGAGCAGGAGGCCGCGGTCAAGGCCGCGCAGGCCGCCCGTCAGCAGCAGCGGGACAACCCCGTTCGCCGGGAGCCTCCGGCAGACGGCAGCAACCGCCCCGGCCCTCGGCCGGGTCCCGCCGCGATGCCCCCCGTCCCGGTTCGCCGGCAGCTCGTCCGAGCACGCCGGCTCCGGGTCCAGGTGCCCGGCCGGGCGGTCGCCCGCCGGCGCGCGGCGCCGGTAACAACCCGTTCGGTATCCAGGGTGGCCAGCAGCAGCGGCCCCCGGCTGCGGGCGCTGGTGGCCCCCGGCCCAACAGCCCGGCGGGCATGCCGCCGCGGCCGAGCCCGAACTCCATGCCGCCGCGGCCCAGCCCGGCGTCCATGCCGAGTCAGCGTCCGGCTGCCGGTCGTCCCGGTCCCGGTGGCGCTGGTCGTCCCGGTGGTGGCGGCGCAGGTCGTCCCGGTGGTGGCGGCGGCGGTGGCTTCCGTGGCGGTCCCGGCGGTGGCGCCGGTGGCGGTGGCGGTTACCGCGGCGGCCCTGGTGGCGGCGCGGGTGCCGGCGGTGGCGGTGGCTACCGTGGCGGCCCTGGTGGCGGCCCCGGTGGCGGTGCTCCCGGTGGCGGTTTCCGTCCGGGTGCTCCGTCCGGTGGTGGCGGTCGTCCGGGTGCGGGTGGTCGTGGCCGTGGCGGCGGCGCCGCGGGTGCCTTCGGGCGTCCGGGTGGCCGGCCGACGCGCGGTCGCAAGTCCAAGAAGCAGCGCAGACAGGAGTTCGACAACCTGTCGGCTCCGACCATGAGCTCGGGTGCTCCCCGGGGTCAGGGTCAGGTCGTCCGGCTGTCCCGTGGCGCCTCTCTGTCGGACTTCGCCGACAAGATCAATGCCAACCCGGGTTCGCTGGTCCAGGAGATGTTCAACCTGGGCGAGATGGTCACCGCGACCCAGTCCTGTTCTGACGACACCCTGCATCTGCTGGGTGAGCACCTGGGCTTCGACATCCAGATCGTCAGCCCGGAGGACGAGGACCGCGAGCTGCTCGCGCAGTTCAACATCGACCTCGACGCGGAGGTGGCCGAGGAGCGTCTGGTCAGCCGTGCGCCGGTGGTGACCGTCATGGGTCACGTCGACCACGGTAAGACCAAGCTGCTCGACGCGATCCGTAAGGCGAACGTCGTTGCCGGTGAGGCGGGTGGCATCACCCAGCACATCGGTGCCTACCAGGTGCACGTTCCGCACGACGGCGTGGACCGCGCGGTGACCTTCATCGACACCCCGGGCCACGAGGCGTTCACCGCCATGCGTGCTCGTGGTGCCCAGGTGACGGACATCGTGATCCTGGTCGTCGCGGCCGACGACGGCGTGATGCCGCAGACCATCGAGGCGTTGAACCACGCCAAGGCGGCCGACGTGCCGATCGTGGTCGCGGTCAACAAGGTCGACAAGCCGGACGCCAACCCGGACAAGGTCCGCCAGCAGCTGACCGAGTACGGCCTGGTCGCCGAGGAGTACGGCGGCGAGACCATGTTCGTCAACGTGGCGGCCAAGCCGGGCATCGGCATCGAGGAACTGCTCGAGGCTGTCCTGCTGACCGCCGACGCGTCGCTGGAGCTGACCGCTCCGATCGACGGGCCGGCCCAGGGTGTGGCCATCGAGGCGCACCTGGACAAGGGCCGCGGTGCGGTGGCGACGGTGCTGGTGCAGAAGGGCACCCTGCGGGCTGGCGACTCGATCGTCGCCGGTGGGGCGCACGGCCGGGTTCGGGCGATGCTCGACGAGAACGGCAACCAGCTCACCGAGGCCGGTCCTGCGCGTCCGGTCATGGTGCTGGGTCTGACCGCGCCTCCCGGTGCGGGCGACACGTTCCTCGCCGCGGCGGACGACCGTACGGTGCGGCAGATCGCCGAGCAGCGCCAGGCACGGCGGCGGGCGGCGTCCTTCGCCAACTCCCGCGGTCGGGCCACCCTCGAGACGCTCATGGAGCAGCTCAAGGAGGGCGAGAAGACGTCGCTCAACCTCATCCTCAAGGGCGATGTCTCCGGTTCGGTGGAGGCCCTCGAGGACGCGCTGTTCAACCTCGACATCCCCGAGGAGGTCCAGCTCAAGGTCCTCGACCGGGGCGTCGGCGCGATCACCGAGAGCAACATCATGCTCGCGAGTGCGTCGTCCGAGCCGGTCACGATCATCGGCTTCAACGTGCGGGCCTCGAACAAGGTCCGTGAGATGGCCGACCGCGAGGGCGTGGAGATCCGGTACTACACCGTCATCTACCAGGCCATCGAGGAGATCGAGGCGGCGCTCAAGGGCCTGCTCAAGCCGGAGTACGAGGAGGTCGAGCTGGGCAGCGCGGAGATCCGCGACGTCTTCCGCTCGTCCAAGATCGGCAACATCTCCGGTTGCATCGTCCGGTCTGGTGTCCTTCGCCGCAACGCGAAGGCGCGCCTGCTGCGGGACGGGGCGGTCGTGGCGGACAACCTCACGATCAGCTCGTTGAAGCGGTTCAAGGACGACGCCACGGAGGTCCGCGAGGGCTTCGAGTGTGGTCTGACCCTGGGTGGTTACAACAACGTCCAGGTTGGCGACGTCATCGAGACCTTCGAGATGCGGGAAAAGGTTCGCGCCTGATCCGGCAGTGACACGCTGATCAAGGGGTTTACGCCGACCGGCGTAAACCCCTTGATCATGCGGGGTGGCTTGGCGGTATCGTCCGGGGCGATGTTTACCGGAACCGCGGTCTTCGACCTGCTGCTGCCGGGCGACTCCCGGTCGCTCAAAGCCAAGAGATCATATGTACGGCCGATCGTGGCGGCGCTGCGCCGCTTCGAGGTGTCGGCCGCCGAGGTGGGAGCGCTCGACCTGCATGGTCGAGCGGAGATAGCGGTGGCCGTGGTGGCCGCCGAGACGGCGCACGTCCGCGAGGTGCTCGACTCCTGTGAGCGTCTCGTGGCCGGCCGCCCCGAGGTCGAGTTGCTGTCGGTCCGACGCCGGCTGTACGGCGTGGACGACGACTGACCGAGGTGCCGGCGGTGCCGGGCGACCGGTGCGGCCGCGAAGGTAGTGTTCGAGATGTTGGCCGGTCGGCCGGCGGCCCCCGGGTCGCCGGGTCGACCGGGAGCAGGACGCCGTGGAGGTGGCGAGATGTCTGATCCGGCCAAGGTACGCCGGCACGCGGAACGGGTGCGTGAGCTGGTCGCGTCGGTGGTGCGGAGCCAGATCAAGGACCCGCGGCTCGGGATGATCACCATCACCGACGCCCGGATCACCGCTGACCTGCGCGACGCGACGGTTTTTTACACGGTGCTCGGCGACGCGGTGGCCCAGGCGGACACCGCGGCGGCGCTGGAGAGCGCCAAGGGGCTGCTGCGCAGCACGGTCGGTAAGGCGCTCGGGTTGCGGCACTCGCCGACCCTCACGTTCGTCCTCGACGACGTGCAGGACCAGGTCAAGCACATCGACGACCTGCTCGCCGCCGCCCGCAACGCTGACGCCGAGGTGCAGCGGATCGCCGCCCAGGCGAAGTACGCGGGCGAAGCGCAGCCGTACCGGGTGGATGACGAGGACGACGAGACGGAGGAGGCCGACGAGGCCACCGACGTCAAGGAGACCCCGCGGGGTGGGGAAACGCGGTGACGAGCACCGCCAGCGCCCCGCTCGCCGGGGCTGCCGGGATCGGCCCCGCCGAGGCGGACTGGGCTGCGGCCGAGGCGCTGGTGCGGGCTGTCCCGCCGAGCGGTCGGGTACTGCTGATCTGCCACGTCAACCCGGACGGCGACGCGCTGGGCAGCATGCTCGGCTTCGGTCTGGGTCTGCGGCAGATCGGCGTACGCGAGGTGCAGGCGACCTTTCCCGGGCCGCCGGAGGTGCCCGAGCCGTTCCGTGGGTTGCCCGGTCTGGACCTGCTGGTTCCGGCGAGCGCCGCGGATCTGGCACCCGATCTGGTGATCTGCTTCGACGCGGCGAGCGAGTCGCGCCTCGGCGAGTTGGCGGGGCGGTTGTCGTCCGCGGGCGCGGCGCTGGTGCTTGATCACCACGCGTCCAACCCCGGCTTCGGCACGGTCAATCTGGTCGACCCGGGTGCCGCGGCGACGTCGGTGGTGGCCGAGCAGTTGTTGGCTCGGCTCGGTGCCGTGGTGGATCCGGCCATCGCCGAGTGCCTCTACGTGGCGCTGACCACGGATACCGGCTCGTTCCGGTTCGATGCGACCACTCCGGCGGTGCATCAGATGGCAGCCCGGTTGCTGGCCACCGGCATCTCGCCCGGTGACATCTCCCGGCGGGTCTTCGACACGCGGCCCTTCGGCGCGGTCCGCCTCTTCGGTGAGGTGCTCGGCCGGGCACGGCTGGAGCCGGCCGCTGCTGGCGGCCGAGGGTTGGTCTGGACCTCCGCCACCCTGGACGATCTGGCCCGGCACGACCAGCGGCCGTACGTGCTGGAGGCGCTGATCGATTCGGTGCGCTGCACCGCCGAGGCGGATGTGAGCTGTGTGTTGAAGCAGACCACGCCGGGCGAGTGGGCCGTGTCGATGCGCAGCAAGGGCGCGGTGGACGTCAGCCGGGTCGCGGTTGCGCTGGGCGGTGGTGGTCACCTGTTCGCGGCCGGGTTCACCGGTCGGGGCACCGTCGAGCAGGTGGTCGAGTCGATCCGTGGCCAGCTGGACGCTGCGCTGATCCGCCCCGGCAGCTGACGCTGACGCCGGCTATTCGCCTCCATCGATCTGCCGGTTAGGAAGATCAGGGTCAGCTCCGGGGAGTGTCGGTCTTCCCGCGCTCTGCGAGACCGGGAAGAATTGCGGGATGGAGCAGCCGCACGACCTCACCGTGGAGGCCCCCCGCGCCTGGGACCGGCCCGCCGTCTCCGTTCCCGTCCTCGTCTGCCTTTCGCTCGTCGGTGGCCGGTTCGCTTCGTTCTCCACCGAGGCGAATCTGTTCACCATCGGCACCGGCGGGGTGCTGATCTGGCTCGGTCTGAGCAATCGGGTGCCCCGCCGACCGGCGCCACGGCGTCTGGGCGCGGGGGCGGCCTGGTGGGCGGTGCCGGTGGTGGTCTTCGGGGTCTTCGAGGGCGTCACCTTCGTGATGGCGGCCGGCGATGACTTCCCCACCTTCTCCCGGCTGGCCGACCCTCTCCTGGAAGATCACCTGACCCGGTCGGCGGTCTGGTTCGCCTGGTTGGCCGCCTTCTGGGGGCTGGTGCGGCGATGATGCGAGCGCTCGCGATCGGCGGTTTCCTCACCGCGCTGGCCCTCTTCGCGGTGGTCGAGTGGATGGCCCGGCGGGAGGGTTCCCGGATCCCGACCCTGGGCGAGGTCTGCGCGTACGTGATGCGCTACGAGGTGGGCCCGGTGCCGGTGGGCCGGATCGGTCTGTTCGGGTTCTGGTGGTGGCTGGGCTGGCATTTCCTGGCCCGCTGAGCCGGGTTGCCACCTGTCCAGATGGCGGGAACCACGAGCAGCATGTGGACCTGAACGATAGCTTGGGAGATGGCCGGTGTCGCCTGGCGGCGCAGGTCATGGGCGGTGGTGCAACACCTCGCGCCGCTTCCCTCCAGGGTCGGACCGACCCGGGCTCACGCTGCCCAGCCGGCTGCTCCGGTAACCCCGGACCGCCGTGGGGCGCTCAGCACGACCGCCCGTGAGGGCCGCCGCGTGTCGGCGGCTCACACCCTGGAAGGAGCGCCACCATGCCGAACAAGCCCAAGCCCGAGACCACCGACGACGCCCGCGAGCAGGCCCGCCGCGCACTGCAGACCTCGATGGACACCCGTCAGTGACCCGGCCCGTCCGGCGGTGATGCCGCCGACGGTCTCCGTCGATCGCGTCACCGCCCGACCGGCCCTCTTCCGCGATCGTGTCGCGGGACAGGCCCACTGATCCCTCGTCGCCCGCCCAGGCAGCGTCATCGTCAGCGCTGGTAAGTGCTGCCCTTCCTTGCGATCCTTACGGGGGTCGTGACAGGATCGCCGACGATGAACACCAGCACGCTCGCTGCGTCCCCCCGGCGGATCGCCAGCCTCGCCCTGCCGGCCCTCGTGGTGCTCGCCGCCGAACCGCTCTACGTGCTGGTCGACACGGCCGTGGTCGGTCACCTCGGCCGGGTGCCGCTCGCCGCGCTCGCCATCGGCGGCACGGTCATGACGCTCACCGCATGGGTCGGCACCGTGGTCGCGTACGGCACCACCGGGCGCGCGGCCCGCCGCTTCGGGGCAGGTGACCGGGCAGCAGCGGTGGCCGAAGGTGTCCAGTCGTCCTGGCTCGCGTTCGGTGTCGGCCTGCTGATCGCGGTCGGCATGCAGTTCGGCGGAGGCGCGCTCGCGCGTACCCTCGCCGGGGGTGGTGGCGAGGTGGCCGACGCCGCCGCGCACTGGCTGCGGATCGCGGCCCTCGGCGCTCCCGGCCTGCTGCTCGCCGCCGCCGGCAACGGCTGGCTGCGCGGTGTGCAGGACACTCGCCGGCCGTTGGTCTTCGTGCTCGGCCCCAACCTGATCTCCGCGCTGCTCTGCCCGCTGCTGGTCTACCCCGGCGGGCTGGGCCTGATCGGTTCGGCGGTGGCCAACGTCGTCGCGCAGACGCTCTGCGGGGTGCTCTTCGCCGCCGCGCTGGTCGGCGAGCGGGTGTCACTGCGACCCCGGCCCCGCGTGATCCGCCAGCAGTTGGTGCTCAGCCGGGACCTGCTGATCCGTGGGCTGGCGTTTCAGGCCAGCTTCCTCTCCGCGACCGCCGTCGCCGCCCGCTTCGGCGCCGCCGCGGTCGGCGCCCACCAGATCGCTCTGCAGCTCTGGTTCTTCACCGCGCTGGTGCTCGACGCGCTGGCCATCGCCGCGCAGTCCCTGGTGGGCGCCGCGCTCGGCGCTGGCGACGACGCGGGTGCCCGGGCGCTCGCCCGCCGGATCGGGCTGCTCGGCGGCGTCTGCGGCGTCGGCTTCGCGCTGCTCATCGCCGCCGGCGCCGGCGTCGTACCGTCGTGGTTCAGCTCCGACCCGGAGGTACGCGAGCAGGCCATGGTGGCCTGGCCCTGGTTCGTCGTCATGCTGCCGCTGGCCGGGGTGGTGTTCGCCCTCGACGGCGTGCTGATCGGCGCCGGCGACGTGCGCTACCTGCGCAACCTCACGATCGTGGCGGCGCTCGGCGGCTTCCTGCCGGCCATCTGGCTGGCGTACGGGCTCGACCTCGGGCTGGGCGGCATCTGGGCCGGGCTCACCCTGTTCGTGGTGATCCGACTGGTCGCCCTGCTGCTGCGACTCCGCGACGGCAGGTGGGCGGTGACCGGCGCGGTCCGCTGAGCGGCCCCTCCTGGCGCTGCCGGTCCGGCGCTGGTCGCCCGGGTCACGCACGGGCGTGCCCACGCACTCCCGGGTACGGGCCATCTGGCAGGCTTGGCCGACGTGAGCACCGATGGTCTGATCGTGGTCGACAAGTCCGGCGGCATGACGTCGCACGACGTGGTGGCGCGGATCCGCCGATTGGCGAAGACCCGGCGGGTCGGGCACGGCGGCACCCTCGACCCGATGGCCACCGGTGTGCTGGTCATCGGCGTGGGCCGGGCCACCCGCCTGCTGACCTACGTGATCGGCGCGGGCAAGAGCTACGCCGGCACCATCCGGCTCGGACAGGCCACCGTCACCGACGACGCCGAGGGCGACGTGATCGCCACCGCGCCGGCCGGTCAGGTCACCGACGAGGCGATCCGGTCGGCGCTGGGCGCGCTCAGCGGCGAGGTCGACCAGGTGCCGAGCGCGGTCAGCGCCATCAAGATCGACGGGCAGCGCGCGTACAAGCGGGTCCGTGACGGGGAGAGCGTCGAGCTGCCCGCGCGGCGGGTCACCATCTCCCGGTTGGAGGTGCTGGCGATCCGCCGCACCGAGCCGGACGTGGTGGACGTGGACGTGGACGTGACCTGCTCCTCCGGCACGTACATCCGGGCCATCGCCCGGGACGCGGGCCTGGCGCTCGGTGTCGGTGGGCACCTGACGGCGTTGCGGCGGACCGCGGTGGGTGGCTTCACCCTCGCCGAGGCGGCGACCCTCGACGAGTTGGACCAGCGTGCCCCGGACGTGGTGAACCTGCCGCTGGACGCGGCGGCCGACCGGTTCTTCCCGCGCCGAGAGGCCACGGCCGAGGAGGCGCGGGTGCTCGCCCACGGCGGGCCGCTGGACCCGGCCGGCCTCACCGGCCCGTACGCCGTCTTCGGGCCGACGGGGGCCTGATCGCTATCGTCAGCGAGCGGGACGGGCGGGCTCGCGCGGAGATCGTGCTCGCCCCGGCCTGACGGCGGGGAGCAGGTCCGCCGGCCCGTGGCCGGCGGTGTCGACCCGCCGGTCGGCGGGACAGCAGGGAGGAACGGCATGCAGCGGTGGCGGGGGTACGACGCGGCGCCCGGTGGGTGGGGACGCTCGGTCGTCACCATCGGCGTCTTCGACGGCGTGCACAGGGGGCACCAGGCGACCATCGGGCACACCGTGGCCCGAGCCCGGGAGTTGGGCGTGCAGTCAGTGGTGGTCACCTTCGACCCGCACCCGGCCGAGGTGGTCCGCCCCGGTTCGCATCCGGCGGTGCTCACCGAGCCGGCCCGTAAGGCGGAGCTGATCGAGGAACTCGGCGTGGACGTGCTCTGCGTGGTGCCCTTCACCCCGGAGTTCTCCCGGCTGACGGCCGAGCAGTTCGTGCACGACGTGCTGGTCGAGCACCTGCATGCGGCGTTGGTGGTGGTCGGCCGCAACTTCCGCTTCGGGCACCGGGCGGCCGGCGACGTGGCGCTGTTGGAGCGGCTGGGTCAGACCTTCGGCTTCGGCGTGGAGGGCGGCCCGCTGGTCGCCGAGGACGGCACCGTCTTCTCCTCCACGTACATCCGCTCCTGCGTCGACGCGGGAGACGTGGGCGCGGCGGCCGCCGCGCTGGGTCGCCCGCACCGGCTGGAGGGCGTGGTGGTCCGCGGTGACCAGCGGGGGCGGGAACTCGGCTTCCCCACCGCCAACCTGCTCTGCCACCGGTACGCGGCGGTGCCCGCCGACGGGGTGTACGCGGCCCGGCTGATCCGCCGAGGGCAGCGTGAACTGCTGATGGCGGCGGTGTCGGTGGGCACCAACCCGACCTTCTCCGGCCGGGAGCGGCGGGTGGAGGCGTACGCGCTGGACTTCTCCGGCGACCTGTACGGCGAGCGCCTGGCCCTCGACTTCGTGGCGCACCTGCGCGGTCAGATCCGGTACGACTCGATCGAGCCGCTGATCGCCCAGATGGAACAGGACGTGACGCGCACCAGGCGCGCTCTGGCCTGATCATCGTGGGTGACCTGGCCGCCATCGAGGCCCTTCGCCGGGTGTTACCGGCGAGTGCTGGTAGTCTTGCCGGGACGTCGGGTGACCGGCGTGGGGCCTCGCGTGCCTGCTCGACGCCGCGGGTGCGAGGTACCGGTCCGTTCCCGGTCCACGGGACGACGGACACCTACTTGATCAACCCATCGAAACAGGGAGAACATGGCGCTCGACCAGGAAGCCAAGGCCAGCATCCGCGCGGAGTACGCAACCGCCGAGGGCGACACCGGTTCGCCGGAGGTTCAGGTCGCGGTCCTCACCAAGCGGATCGCCGAGCTGACCGAGCACCTGAAGGTGCACAAGCACGACCACCACAGCCGCCGTGGGCTGCTGCTGCTGGTCGGCCGGCGCCGTCGGTTGCTCAACTACGTCCAGAAGAAGGACATTGCGCGCTACCGGTCGCTCATCGAGCGGCTCGGCCTGCGCCGGTGACGTGACGGGGGAGTGGCCGACCGGCTGCTCCCCCGTACGGCGTCCCACTTGAAGAAACACGGGCCGCGCGACCACCCGAGAGGGAGCCGGTCAGCGTACCGGTCTCCGGTAGTGGCCCCCGGGAACCCGGCATCACGCCGGCCACCCGGGCGCTTCGATCGAAGACCGGCCGGCTGAGCAGCTCCCCGATGTCGTGGGCCCACGACGCGAAGGAGCACGACAGCACATGACCGAGACCAAACTCGGCACCGAATCCCGCACCGCCGTGATCGACAACGGGTCCTTCGGCACCCGCGAGATCACCTTCTCCACCGGCCGGCTGGCTCGCCAGGCCGCCGGTTCCGTCATCGCCCAGCTGGGCGAGACGGTCGTTCTCTCCGCCACGACCGCCGGTAAGCACCCGAAGGAGCAGTTCGACTTCTTCCCGCTGACCGTCGATGTCGAGGAGCGGATGTACGCCGCGGGCCGCATTCCCGGCTCGTTCTTCCGCCGTGAGGGTCGGCCCAGCGAGGACGCGATCCTCACCTGCCGGCTGATCGACCGGCCGCTGCGCCCGTCCTTCGTCAAGGGCCTGCGCAACGAGGTCCAGGTCGTCGAGACCATCCTCGCGCTCGACCCGCAGCACCCGTACGACGTCGTGGCGATCAACGCCGCCTCGATGTCGACCAAGCTGTCCGGCCTGCCGTTCTCCGGCCCGATCGGTGCGACCCGGGTCGCCCACATCGACGGCCAGTGGGTCGCCTTCCCGACCCTGGAGGAGCTGGCCCGCGCCACCTTCGACATGGTCGTGGCCGGTCGCACGCTCGAGGACGGCGACGTCGCGATCATGATGGTCGAGGCTGAGGCCACGCCGAACGCCGTCGCCCTGATCTCGGCCGGGGCCACCGCCCCGACCGAGGAGATCGTGGCCAGCGGCCTGGAGGCCGCGAAGCCGGCGATCCGTGAGCTGTGCCGCGCGCAGAGCGAGCTGGCCGAGGTCGCCGCCAAGCCGGTCACCGAGTTCCCGGTCTTCCTGGACTACCAGGACGACGTGTTCCAGGCTGTCGCCGACCTGGCCCGCAGCGAGGTGGCCGAGGCGATCACCATCGCCGGCAAGGCCGACCGCGAGGAAGCCCTGGACCGGGTCAAGGCCCGGGTCGCCGAGGAGCTGGGTGGTCGGTTCGAGGGTCGGGAGAAGGAGCTCAGCGCTGCCTTCCGGTCGCTGACCAAGTCCGAGGTGCGCAACCGCGTCCTGCGCGAGCAGGTCCGTATGGACGGGCGTGGCCCGCGTGACATCCGGGCACTGACCGCCGAGGTCGGCGTGCTGCCTCGGGTGCACGGTTCGGCGTTGTTCGAGCGGGGCGAGACCCAGATCCTGGGCGTCACCACGCTGAACATGCTCCGCATGGAGCAGATGGTGGACACGCTGTCCCCCGAGAACCGCAAGCGCTACATGCACAACTACAACTTCCCGCCGTACTCGACCGGTGAGACCGGCCGGGTCGGCTCGCCGAAGCGTCGCGAGATCGGCCACGGTGCCCTCGCCGAGCGTGCGCTGATCCCGGTGCTGCCGTCGCGTGAGGAGTTCCCGTACGCCATCCGGCAGGTGTCGGAGGCGCTCAGCTCCAACGGCTCCACCTCGATGGGTTCGGTCTGCGCGTCGACGCTGGGCCTGCTCTCCGCGGGTGTTCCGCTGAAGGCGCCGGTCGCCGGCATCGCGATGGGGCTCATCTCCGACGAGGTGGACGGCAAGACCCAGTACGTGACGCTGACCGACATCCTCGGTGCCGAGGACGCGTTCGGTGACATGGACTTCAAGGTCGCCGGTACGCCGGACTTCGTCACCGCGCTCCAGCTCGACACCAAGCTCAACGGCATCCCGTCGGACGTGCTGGCCGCCGCGCTGCAGCAGGCTAACGAGGCCCGGCAGGTCATCCTCGGGGTCATGAAGGCGGCGATCGAGGCTCCGGCCGAGATGTCCGACTACGCGCCGCGAGTCACCACCGTCAAGATCCCGGTGGACAAGATCGGCATGGTGATCGGCCCGAAGGGTCAGACCATCAACGCGATCCAGGACGAGACCGGCGCCGAGATCTCCATCGAGGACGACGGCACGATCTACGTCGGTGCCACCAACGGCCCGTCGGCCCAGGCGGCCGTCGACCGGATCAACGGGATCGCCAACCCGACGCTGCCGAAGCAGGGCGAGCGGTTCCTCGGCACGGTGGTCAAGACCGCCGCGTTCGGCGCGTTCGTCTCGCTCCTGCCGGGCCGCGACGGCCTGCTGCACATCTCCAAGGTGGGCGACGGCAAGCGGGTCGAGCGCGTTGAGGACTTCCTCAACGTCGGCGACCGGGTCGAGGTCGAGATCGCGGACATCGACGCCCGCGGCAAGATCTACCTCGACAAGGTCCGCCCGGAGGGCACCGAGGCGCCGGCCGCAGGTGAGGCCGCCGCTGGCGACCGGCCGGCTGGTCGGGACCGGGGCGACCGGGCTCCGCGTGACCGCGGCGACCGTGAGCGCGGTGGCGACCGGGGCGGGCGTGGCCCGGAGCGCGGCGAGGGCGGCAACGGCAACGGCGGCGGCGAGGGTGGTGGCGAGGGCGGCGAGCGTCCGCGCCGCCGGACCCGGAACAGCTGATCGTCGTACATCGCATCACCCACCCCTCGTCGAACCGGGAGCAGTACGTGAGTCGGGCCATCAGCGCGCCGTTTCCACCGGATCGACGGGGGGTGGCCGCGTCTCGGGACACCGGGGCGGGCCGCTCCGGCGGCACCGCCCGCGCGGTGACCCGAACGCTCAGCGACGACCCGCTGGGCGGCACGGTACGACGTACCGTGCTGCCCAGCGGCCTGCGCGTGCTCACCGAGGCGATTCCAGCGATGCGTAGCGTCTCGTTCGGCATCTGGGTGGCGGTCGGCTCGCGCGACGAGACCGGCCCGCAGGCCGGTGCCGCGCACTTCCTCGAGCACCTGCTCTTCAAGGGCACCCACAAGCGCACCGCACTGGAGATCTCCTCGCAGATCGAGGCGGTGGGTGGTGAGACCAACGCGTTCACCACGAAGGAATACACCTGCTACTACGCCCGCGTGCTGGACGAGGATCTGCCGCTGGCGATCGACGTGATGTGCGACCTCGTCGCCGACTCGCTGTTGGAGCCGGCCGACGTCGAGACCGAGCGCGGCGTGATCCTGGAAGAGATCGCCATGCACGACGACGAGCCCGGTGACGAGGTCCACGACCTCTTCGTCCAGGCCGTCTACGGCGACCACCCGCTGGGTCGGCTGATCTCCGGCACCGCGGAGACCGTCACGCCGATGACCCGGCGGCAGATCCAGAGCTTCTACCGGGGTCGCTACACGGCGCCGCAGATCGTCATCGCCGCCGCCGGCAACCTCGACCACGCCGCAGTGGTCAAGCTGGTCCGTCAGGCTGTGCGTGGCACCCCGCTGGACAGCGACCCGGCCGCCCCGGCGCCGCACCGCGCGGCGACCCCGGCGGTGCCGACCAAGGCGGCGACCACCCTGGTGGAGCCGAAGGAGACCGAGCAGGCGCACGTCATCCTCGGCTGCCCCGGCATCGACCGTCTCGACGAGCGGCGCTTCGCCCTCGGGGTGCTCAACAACGTGCTCGGGGGCGGCATGTCCAGCCGCCTGTTCCAGGAGATTCGCGAGCAGCGCGGCCTGGCGTACTCGGTCTACTCCTACGCCAGCCAGTACGCCGACAGCGGCCTGTTCGCCGTCTACGCCGGCTGCGCGCCGGGCAAGGTGGACGAGGTCCTGGCCCTGACCCGCGCGGAGCTGGCCCGGGTGGCCGCCGACGGGTTGACCGAGGCCGAGGTGGCCCGGGGCAAGGGGATGAGCAAGGGCTCGTTCGTGCTCGGCCTGGAGGACACCGGTTCCCGGATGAGCCGGCTGGCCAAGGGTGAGCTGCTCTACGGTGACCTGATGCCCGTGGACGAGCTGCTCCGTCGGGTCGACGAGGTCACCGAGGAGGACGTGAACGTCCTCGCTGGCGAGCTGCTCAGCCGGCCGATGTCGCTGGCCGTGGTCGGCCCGTTCGGCGCGGGCGACTTCGTCGTCTGAGGGCTGCCGCCGCTGGTCGGGGGGATGTCCCGGCCAGAGGAGCACGTCCCGATTGGGATAGGTTGTGCCCCGTGACTGACGAGCAGGAGAAGACCCCGGCCGAGCCGCTGCGGGTCGGCGTGTTCGGTGCCCGAGGCCGGATGGGTATCGAGGTCTGCAAGGCGGTCGACGCCGCCGACGACCTTGAGCTGGCGGCGTCGATCGACCAGGGCGACAGCCGTTCCGCCGTCTCCGGCGCCCAGGTGGTCGTCGACTTCACCACGCCGGACGTCGTCATGGACAACCTGGAGTGGTGCATCGACCAGGGCATCAGCGTGGTTGTCGGTACGACCGGCTTCACCGAGCAGCGCTTGGAGCAGGTGCGCGGTTGGCTGGCCCGCAAGACCGGGGTGGGCGTGGTCATCGCCCCGAACTTCGGCATCGGCGCGGTGCTGATGATGCAGTTCGCCGCGCGGGCCGCCCGGCACTTCGAGTCCGTCGAGATCATCGAGCAGCACCACCCGCGCAAGCTGGACGCCCCGAGTGGCACCGCCACCCATACCGCCCGGCAGATCGCCCGGGCCCGCGCCGAGGCCGGCCTCGGCCCGGTGCCGGACGCCACCAGGGACGAGGTGCCGGGTGCGCGCGGCGCCGAGATCGACGGGGTACGCGTCCACGCGGTGCGTGCCACCGGGCTCGTCGCCCACCAGGAGGTGCTCTTCGGCACCACCGGCGAGACGCTGACCATCCGCCACGACTCGTACGACCGGGCGTCGTTCATGCCGGGCGTGCTGCTGGCCGTCCGCGCGGTGCGCAACCGCCCCGGCCTCACGGTCGGCCTGGACGCCCTGCTCGACTGACCGTGCCGAGCCGGCGGGCGGGCCGGAAACCCAGTCGCTCCCGGGGCCGGGCCGCTCTTAGGCTGCCGCCATGATCGATGGTGGACATCTGGACCGTCTCGGCCGGCCGGTCACCCTGCGCCCGGTCGACGACGACAACTGGCGGGCGGTGGCCGATGTTGCCCCGCACGACGATCAGCGCCGGTTCGTGGCCGCGCTCGGCGCCCGCTACCTGCTGCTCAGCAGCCGCTCCGAGGTGTGGACCTCACTTGCCGTCTACGCGGACGAGACCGTCGTCGGCCACGTCATGTGGGGTGTGGACGACGACGGCTCGCACTGGATCGGCGGGATGCTGATCGACGCCGCCGAGCAGAGCCGCGGCGTAGGTCGAGCCACGGTGCAGACCCTGGCCCCCTGGCTGGCGGCCCGAGAGGGCAACCCACCGGTCCGCCTCTCGTACCATCCGGACAACACCCAGGCCGCCGCCCTCTACACCTCCCTGGGCTTCCACCCAACGGGAGCGGTAGACGACGAAGAGCTGGTAGCCGAAGCCAACGACGGCTCGGACACGGGCTGACCGACCCGGTGTGGCGGCCCGGCAGAGGCCGCCACACCGGTCGCGTCACTCGTCCGCGGGCACCTTCTCCGCCGGAACGCCCACGTGCAGGCGTACCTGCGGAACCAGCATGTCGTCGACGTCCAGCGCGCGGGCCGCGCCGTCGAGCTCCCACCCGGTGCTGGTGAGGAACTTGCGGGTCGCCTCGTCACCCTCGAACGCCCAGGCCACCGCCCGACTCAGGCCGTCCTCCCGCCACAGGTCGACGGCCGCGGCGAGCAGCCGGCTGCCGTGCCCGCGACGGCCCCAGCGCGGCTCCACCAGCAGGTCGGTCACCGCCGCCACATCCGCGCCGAGCGCGTCGGTCGGCTCACCCGGGGCCAACGCCTCGCCGTCGGCCGGGCCGGAGGCGGCGAACCCCACCAGATACGATTGCTCGGCCTGTTCGACGGCGACCAGCACCCGGTGCGCGCCCGAGGGCGGCTCCAGCACCGCGGCGCTCCACCGCCGGGCGAGGAACGCCTCGTCCAGGTTGTCGAGCACGTGCCGAGGAAGGATCCGGCGGTACGCGACCCGCCAGGTCGCGAGCTGGATGCGTGCGATCTCGCCGGCGTCCTCGGGACGCGCCGGGCGGACGTACCCGAGAGCCATGGGACGGAAGCCTACGCAGGGCGAGGGAGACGACGGTGGCGCAGGGTGCCAACAGGACGACCGTGCAGGTCGCCGGCGTGGTGGTGCTCGCCGCGGCGGTCACCGCGTTCCTCGCCGTCGCGGCCGTACGGCACGGCTTCTTCGACCTGAAGGTCTACTACGGCGCGTTGACCTGGTGGGTCCACGATGGCGGGGAGATCTACGACTACCTCAAGCCGGGCACCCAGTACGGCTTCACGTATCCGCCGTTCGCCGCGCTGGTGATGCTGCCGATGGCGTACCTGCCGTGGTCGGCCGCGATCGCGGTGAGCGTGCTCGCCAGCGTGGTCACCACCGCGGTGCTGATCTGGTGGCTGGTCGACCCGATCGCCCGCCGCGCCGGCTGGACCCCGTGGTTCGCCCTCGCCGTGGCGCTCTGCCTGGCCGCCGCGTTCGAGCCGATGCGGGAGACAGTCAACTTCGGCCAGGTCAACACGCTGTTGCTCTTCCTGGTGGCGGTCGACCTGCTGCGGCTGCTGCCGGCCGGCAACCGGTGGGCCGGGGTGGGCATCGGGCTCGCCACCGCGATCAAACTGACCCCGGGCGTCTTCATCGTCTACCTGTTGGTGACCGGGCGATGGCGGGCCGCGCTCACCGCCTGCGGCACGGCCGCCGGGGTGTCGCTGCTGGCCGGTGCGCTCTTCCCGGACGCGTCCCGGGAGTTCTGGACCGAGGCGCTGTGGAACACCGGCCGGGTGGGCGAGCTCGCCTTCGTCTCCAACCAGTCGCTGCGCGGGGTGGTCGCCCGGCTCGACCCCGAGCACCCGAGCACCGTGCTGTGGCTACTGCTGGTGCTCGGCACCCTGGCGCTCTGGGCCTGGCGGTCCCGGGCCGCCGTCGCAGCCGGTGACGAGGCCACCGGCCTGGCGCTGACCGGCGCGGTGATGTGCCTGGTCAGCCCGGTCACCTGGGTGCACCACCTGGTCTGGCTGCTGCCCGCGCTGATCCTGCTGGTCGACAACGCGATGGCCGCGCCGGCCGGCCGCCGACGGCGGGTCCTGCTGATCGCCGCGACCATCGGGTACGTGCTGCTGATCAGCCGGACGGTCTGGTTCTGGGAGAAGGACTTCAGCGGCGTCGACGGCTTCCTGGGCAGCAACGCCTACGTGTGGATCAGCCTGGCGCTGCTGGCCTTCCTGCCGATCCGCCGGTGGCTGACCCCGCACGGGTCAGCCGTCGAGGCGTCCGGCGTACCGCAGCTCGACCAGCCCGACCGGCGGGCCCCCGCCGGCGAGCGGCACCTGATAGGTCGACTGCTCACCGTCCGGTGACAGCCCGGCCCGCTCGGAGAACCGGCGGGCCCGCCGGTTGTCCGCCAGCACCCACAGCCGGTAGTCGGTCCAGCCCCGCTCGCTGAGCCCGGCCCGGGCGGCGGCCATGAGCGCGGCGGCGGTCCCGTCACCCCAGCACCCCGGCTCCACGTAGAGCGCCAACACCTCGCCGACCGTCGGGTCCAGGTCGTCCCGGTCCTGGTTGCGGCGGTACGGCCCGAAGGTGGTGAAGCCGACGACCAGCCCGTCCACTTCGGCGAGCAGGGTGGTGAACGGGTGCTCCGGATCGGCGGTGCCGACGTCGCGGCGGCGCTGCGCCCAGGCCACCACGTTCAGCCGCTCCAGCACCTCGTCCGGCATGAAGCCGGCGTAGCCCGCCTGCCAGCCGTGCACGTGCACCCGGGCGACCGCCTCGGCGTCGTCCGGCTCCTCCCGACGGATGGTCAGCATTGCACCGTTCTATGCCCCGTTGGTCGTCGCGTCCAGCTTCCCGCACCGGCGTCGTACCGATGAATTAAGGTCGCCGACGATGACCGCACCGGAATCACTCTCGATCGCCCAGGCCCGGCGGGTGGCGCTCGCCGCCCAGGGCTTCGCCGACCCTACGCCGGCCGGCGTGCCCACCCGCCGCCATCTGCGCCGGGTGCTCGACCGGGTCGGGTTGATCCAGATGGACTCGGTCAACGTGCTGCAACGCGCGCACTACCTACCGCTCTACAGCCGGCTCGGGCCCTACCCGACCACGCTGCTCGACCAGGCTGCCTACCGGCGCCCGCGTGAGCTGTTCGAATACTGGGGTCACGAGGCGTCGCTGGTCCCGGTCGAGCTGCACCCGATGCTGCGCTGGCGGATGGTCCGGGCCCACAGCGAGTCCTGGGGCGGCATGCGGCGGATCGCCCAGGAGCAGCCGGAGCTGGTCGCCTGGGTCCGCGACGAGGTGGCCGCCCGAGGTCCGCTGACCGCTGCGGAGATCGAGCACGACGCGCCCCGGGAAACCGGCAACTGGGGGTGGAACTGGTCGGCGGTCAAGCGGGCGTTGGAGTTCCTCTTCTGGGCTGGCGAGGTGGCCGCCGCGGAGCGCAGCACCTCCTTCGCCCGTCGCTACGACCTGCCCGAGCGGGTGCTGCCCGCGGCGGTGCTGGCCGCACCCACCCCGACCGACGCCGAGGCGTACCGCACGCTGGTCGCCCTTGCCGCACGGTCACTCGGGGTGGCGGCCGAGCCGGAGCTGCGCGACTACTTCCGGCTGCCCCTGGCCGGTGCCCGGCAGGCCGTCGCGGAGCTGGCCGAGGCGGGTGAGCTGGTGCCGGTCACCGTGGCGGGCTGGCGTCAGCCGGCGTGGTTGCACGCGTCCGCCCGGCTGCCCCGGTGGATCCGGGGCAACACACTGGTCAGCCCCTTCGACCCGCTGGTCTGGGAACGTGCCCGGACCGAGCGGCTGTTCGACTTCAGCTACCGGATCGAGATCTACGTCCCGGCGCCGCAGCGGGTCTACGGCTACTACGTGCTGCCCTTTCTGCAGGGCGACCGGTTCACCGCCCGGGTCGACCTCAAGGCCGACCGCAAGGCCGGGGTGCTGCTGGTGCCGGCCGCCTGGGTCGAGCCCGGCGTCGACCCGGGGGAGACCGCTGTGGCGCTCGCCGCCGAGCTGTACCGGCTGGCCGGCTGGCTCGGCCTGGACGCGGTGGCACCGCCGATGGCCGGCGACCTGGCCGGTCCGCTCACCGCCGCGTTGGCCAGCGTGTCCGGTGTACCGTGAGCGCGTGACGAGCGCTCCCGGTCCGGTCGACCAGCCGCAGCCCGCCCCCGGGGCGGTCCACACGATGCCGGCCGACGCGGGTCCGGACGGCTGGCCGCCGCCCCCGCCGGGTGGATACCCAGCGCCGGAGCCGGACCGGCTCACCCGGTTCGTGCTGCGGCTCTACGAGCGTTCGCCGCGCTGGGCGGTGCCGCTGGCCGCGGTCGGCTGCGTCGCCGTCGGGATGGCCTACGCGCTGGTCAGCAATCCGACCCACGCCGACCCGGACGCCGCGCCCACCTGTCTGCTCAAGTTGACCACCGGGCTGGACTGCCCGGGCTGCGGCGGCACCCGCGCCCTCTGGTACGTGCTGCACGGCGACCTGCCGGCCGCCGCCCGGCACCACTTCCTGTTCGTCTTCGCGCTGCCGTTCCTCGCGTACCTCTTCGTGGCCTGGGCGGGCAACCAGGCGTTCGGCTGGCGACTGCCCGAGCTGCGGATCAGCTCGAAGGTCATCGGCGGTTTCCTGGCCGCGTGGCTGGCCTTCTCGGTGCTACGCAACCTGCCCTGGGCGCCGTTCACCTCGCTCTACGTCTGACCCCCGCCCGACGCGGGGGCTCGGCCGTAGCTGCCACCAAGGCCCAGGGACTCGTCGGTTCCGACCTGCCGCCCGAGTGATCGACATTGCACGGGGCGTGCCTGAGTTGGGTCGGAAGGTGCCGCGCCACTACAGTCCCTGGAATGCCGGAGATGGTGCAGCCCCAGGTCAAGTTGATCGCGTGGACCCAGTTCGTGGCGCCGGACGACGTGCCGTGGTCGACCGACGCGGAGGGTGGACAGGCGCTCGCCGAGTTCGCCGGCCGGGCCTGCTACCAGTCCTGGAAGAAGCCGAACCCGGCGACCGCCACCAACGCCGGCTACCTCGCGCACATCCTCGAGGTCGGGCACCTCTCGGTGTTGGAGCACGGGTCGGTCACCTTCTACTTCACCGGGGTGTCCCGCTCCTTCACCCACGAGCTGATCCGGCACCGGCACTTCTCGTACTCCCAGCTCTCCCAGCGGTACGTCCCGGAGCGGGACGCTGCCATGGTCGAGCCGGCGGTCATCGCCGACGACCCGGAGCTGCACAAGAAGTTCGTCGAGGCCTCCGAGGCGAGCGTTCGGGCGTACACCGAATTGCTGGAGGGCCTTGAGCAGCGCTTCTCCGACGAGCCGAACCCGACGCTGCGCCGCAAGCAGGCGCGGCAGGCGGCCCGGGCGGTGCTGCCCAACGCCACCGAGACCCGGATCGTGGTCACCGGCAACTACCGGGCCTGGCGGCACTTCATCGCGATGCGGGCGACCGAGCACGCCGATGTGGAGATCCGTGAGCTGGCCATGGAGTGCCTGCGTCAGCTGCAGGGAGTCGCCCCGAACGTGTTCGCCGACTTCGTGATCTCCACGCTGCCGGACGGCACCGAGGTGGCGGCCAGCCCGCACGAGGCGTCCTGAGCCCTTCCCCGGCGGGCCCCGGCTGGTCGTCCGCTAGGTTGGGGGGTATGACGCACGACCACCCCGACGCCGCCGCCCGACCGGTGTCCCGCCCCTTCGGCCGGCTGCTCACCGCTATGGTGAGCCCGTTCGCCCCCGACGGCTCGCTCGACCTCGACGGTGTCGCCCGACTGGCGAACCACCTGGTCGACGAGCAGGGCAACGATGCGCTGGTAGTCAACGGCACCACCGGCGAGTCGCCGACCACCACCGACGCGGAGAAGGAACAGCTGATCCGGGTCGTGGTGGAGACCGTCGGCGACCGCGCCAAGGTGGTCGCCGGGGTCGGCACCAACGACACCCGGCACACCATCGAGTTGGCCGCCGCCGCCGAGAAGGCGGGCGCACACGGCCTGCTGGTGGTCACCCCGTACTACAACAAGCCGCCGCAGAGCGGATTGCTGCGGCACTTCACCGCGGTGGCCGACGCCACCGGCCTGCCGGTGATGCTGTACGACATCCCCCACCGCTCCGGCGTGCCGATCGACACCGAGACGCTGGTCCGGCTCGGCGAACACGGCCGGATCGTCGCGGTCAAGGACGCCAAGAGCGACCTGACCGCCACCAGCTGGGTGACCAGCCGGACCGCCCTCGCCTTCTACAGCGGCGAGGACGCACTCACCCTGCCGGCGCTGGCCGTCGGCAGCGTGGGCGTGGTCGGCACCTCGACGCACTTCACCGGGGCGCTGACCGTACAGATGATCGAGGCGTACGACGCGGGGGACATGCCGGCCGCGCTGGCCCTGCACCGGCGGCTGCTGCCGCTGTACACCGGCATCTTCCGCACCCAGGGCACCATCCTGGTGAAGGCGGGCCTGGCGTCGCTGGGCCTGCCGGCCGGCCCGGTGCGACCCCCGCTGGTGGACGCCACCGACGACGAGATTGCCCAGCTGCGCGCGGACTTCGCGGCAGCGGGCCTGGAGCTGCCCGAATGATCGAACGACACGATGGACGCCGAGTGACGGCGTCGCAGAATGAGGTGGACGCGTGACCGAGGCGCACATCGAGGCGGAACTACCCCCGCCGCTGCCGGAAGGTGGCCTGCGGATCATCCCGCTCGGCGGGCTCGGCGCCATTGGTCGGAACATGACCGTCTTCGAGTTCGACGGCAAGTTACTGATCGTCGACTGCGGAGTCCTGTTCCCCGACGTCGAGCAGCCGGGTGTGGACCTGATCCTGCCCGACTTCAGCCCGATCCTGGACCGGCTGGCCGACGTCCAGGCGATCGTGCTGACGCACGGCCATGAGGACCACATCGGGGCGGTGCCGTACCTGCTCGCCCACAAGCCCGACATACCGCTGGTCGGCTCACAGTTCACCCTCGCCCTGGTCGAGGCGAAGTTGGCCGAACGGCGGATCCAGCCGTACACGCTGACCGTGCGGGAGGGCGGCCGCGAGCGGCTCGGCCCGTTCGAGTGTGAGTTCTTCGCGGTCAACCACTCCATCCCGGACGCCCTCGCGGTGGCCATCCGCACCCCCGCGGGCCTGGTGCTGCACACCGGCGACTTCAAGATGGACCAGCTCCCGCTGGATGGCCGGATCACCGACCTGGCCGGCTTCGCCCGGCTCGGCGCCGAGGGCGTCGACCTGCTGCTCTCCGACTCGACCAACGCGGAGATCCCCGGCTTCGTCACCCCGGAGCGGGAGATCGGGCCGGTGCTCGACTCGATCTTCGCGAAGGCCAAGGGCCGGATCATCGTGGCCTCGTTCGCCTCGCACGTGCACCGCGTGCAGCAGGTCTTCGACTCCGCCGCGGAGCACGGCCGCAAGGTCGCGCTGATCGGCCGGTCCATGGTTCGCAACATGGGCATCGCCCGGGACCTCAACCTGCTCAACATCCCGGACGGCCTGGTCATCAGCATCGACGAGGCGACCACGCTGCCGCCGGACCAGATCGTGCTGATGTCCACCGGTTCGCAGGGTGAGCCGATGAGCGCTCTGGGTCGGATGGCCAGTGGAGACCACCGGCACATCACCATCGCCCCCGGCGACACGGTCGTGCTGGCGTCCTCGCTGGTGCCCGGCAACGAGACCTCGGTCTACCGGGTGATCAACCGGCTCGCACGGGCCGGCGCGGTGGTCGTGCACAAGGACGTGGCGAAGGTGCACGTCTCCGGGCACGCCCCCGCCGGGGAGCTGCTCTACCTGCTCAACGTGGTCCGGCCCAGCAACCTGATGCCGGTGCACGGAGAGTGGCGCCACCTGCGCGCCCACGCCCGGCTCGGTATCGAATCCGGGGTCGCCGCCGACCGGGTGGTCATCTGCGAGGACGGCGACGTGGTCGACCTGGTCGAAGGCCGCGCCAGCCTGGTCGGGCACGTGAAGAGCCGGTACGTCTACGTGGACGGCCTCGCCGTCGGTGACGTCAGTGAGTCGTTGCTCACCGAGCGGCGGATCCTCGGTGACGGCGGCTTCATCGCCACCACCGTGGTCATCGACTCGGTCACCGGCAAGGTGGTCGCCGGCCCGACGCTGTCCGCGAAGGGCTTCTCCGAGGACCCGGAGGCGTTCAACCCGGTGGTCCCGCTGGTCACCGAGGCGCTCAACCGGGCCGCGGCAGACGGCATCACCGACCCGCACCAGCTCCAGCAGATCGTCCGGCGGACCGTGGGGCGGTGGGTCAACGACAAGTACCGTCGTCGACCGATGATCGTGCCCACCGTCGTCGAGGTCTGAGCAACTCCCGCTGACGCCGGTCCACCCTCAACGGGGTGGGCCGGCGTCGCCGCGTTCCGGGGATGTCAGGGCAGCGCGGCGGCTGCCTCGGCGTACGCGACGCCGGTGGTGATGGCGGCGTCCACCAGCACCATGAGCTGAGCCGGGGTCACCCCGTGTGCCAGGTCCGTGGCCACGTCGCCGGCCAGCACCAACTCCTCGCCGAGGTCGTGTGCGTACGCCTTGGGCAGCAGTCGGTCGTGGTTCCACGCGTTGCAGAAGGCGTACGCCTCGGCGCGGCGGGCCGCCGGCAGCCGGCGGGCGGCCATGGCGCGCGCGTGCAGCACCTCACCGCGCTCACCGGCCCGCCGGAACTGGATCACCGCGCCACCCCACCGGCCGACCACCGTGTCGCCGTCTTCCACCAGGTACCGGTCGCCGCGCCCGTCCAGGACTGCGGTGATCATGTCGAGGGTCAGCGCCCCCAGCTCCCGCTCGCCCGACCCGGCCTCGTCGTCGGAGCGGTCGGCAACGGGCTCGTCGGGCTCGTCGTCATCGTCGGGTCTGTCAGGTCTGTCGTCGGCGGGCAGCGGGACCGGCGCCGCGAGCGGGCGCTCGGCGAGCCAGGCGGCCATCCGACCGGAGTGGTGGCCGGTGCCGTTGCGGGCGTCGAAGCTGCCGGCCAGCTCGCTGGCCACCCCGAGCAGCAGTGCGCCGAGCGTGGACACGTCCAGCTCGGTGGCTGGCCGCTCGCCGTACGCCGGGCGTGGCATCGCCCGACCGTCCAGCCCGGCCTCCACGGCCAGCCCACAGACCAGCGCCCCGGCGGCGGCGAACTCCATGGCGGCGAGGTCGTCGGTCGGGCGGTCCAACCGGGGCAGCTGCTCGGCCAGGACGCTCAGCCCGCGTTCCAGGTGCCCGCCCAGCGCGCAGAACCGCAGGTGCGCGGCGAGGTGGGGGAACGCGGCGCGCTCGCGCCGGTGTCGGCGGTACGCCCGCACGTGTGCCGCCGCGGCCCGCTCCGCCTCGTCGGCCCGGAGTGCGGGCAGCAGACCGGCGACCAGGTCCCGTTCGGGCTGGTCGGTGCAGGCCGCCGGGTCATCGTCGGATTCCCGTAGCTCGCTGAGCGCGGCTCGCCACTCGCCCCAGCCGGCAAGCAGTTCGGCGCGCCGGGCCGCCGCGCAGCCCGGGCAGCCGCCGGCCGGGCCGGGCCGCTTCCCGGACCACCGCTCGTACCAGTGCCGGGCCGTGGGCTCGTCGCCCAGGTGGTCGGCGATCCGGCAGTGCAGCTCCGCGACGGTCGGCGTGTCCGGACCGTCCGCGCCGACCCGGTGGGCGAGGTCGTGCAGCAGGGACCGGGTCTGGTCCAGCCCGACCCGGGGTGCCGAGCAGCGCCTCCACCGCGTAGCGCTGGTAGCGCAGCAGCAGTCGGGCCTCGGCGTCGGTGAGCAGTTCGGGCCGGTGGTCGGCGGCGGCCCGGCAGCGCCGGACCGGCTCGACCAGGCGCCACCGCTCCCCGTGCAGCAGGTACGCCTCGATCAGCGCGAACCGCGCGTCCATCCCGGAGCGGACGTCCCCGGCCGCGTCGGCGCGCTCGGCGAGCCGTTCCAGGGCCACCTGCCGCGCCGGCCCGTCGGGCAGGTCCCGAGCGTCGGCGAGCACGGCCACCAGGGCCGGCAGACGGCCCCCGGCGACCCGGCCGACGGGACCGGCGGGCGGCGCTCCGGGGTGGTCCGCCCGCTCGGTGCGGCTGCCCGTGAACTCGTCCCGGCCGGTCATGCCGGCACCGCGCCGGGCAGCCGACGGACCGCCACGGCGAGCTGGCAGCCGGTGGAGATGCCACAGTCGAGCAGTTGGTCGAGCTGGTGCGGGGTCACGCCGCGCTCCAGGTCGGTGATCACCTCGCCGTAGACCCGGGCCCGACCGGCGTCGTCGACGTGCACGAACGCCTTGGGCCAGAGCCGATCGTGGTTCCACGAGTTGCAGAACGCGTACAGGGCGGGCACCTGCTCGATTCCGAAGGTGGGGGCGACCATGGTGCGAACCTGGAGCAGCTCGCCGTCCCCGCCGAGGCGGAGGAACCAGATCATGTTGTCGTCGAAGTGGCCCACCAGTTCGCCGTCCACGGTCAGGCCGACGGACCGGCCGCGGGCGGCGAGCACCGCGGCGACCAGTTCACCGGTCAGTGGCCGTAGCGCACCGGGGTGCCCGGCCAGCGGATCGTTCGGATCGCCCTCGATTTCCGGCGACGCCATGGGGCATCCCTTCTGAGGCGGATATCACGACCGGCGGTGGGGTTCGTGTTGCGACGCGCGGACACGACCCGGAAAAGCGGGGATCTGCCCGGCACCACCGTTACCGTGACTCTATGGCGGGCCGTACCTCTCAGGCGAGCCGGCGGCGCGGCGCGTCGCCGCGCGGTGGCACCAACAGTCGTGCCCGTCAACCGGCGAAGAAGACTCGTGCGCCGGTTCGGCGTCGCACCGCGCCGGCCCGGCCCGGTCCGGCTGTCTACGTGGGCCGTGCAATCGGTGCACTGTGGATGGGCCTGGCACACGGCATGGGTTGGGCGGTCCGGGCCGCCGGTCGGCAGGCCGCCTCGGCCCGCGACCTCGACCCGGAGCACCGCCGTGACGGCGCCGGGCTGCTGTTGTTCGGGCTCGCACTGCTCACCGCCGTGGCGCTCTGGCTCTCCGGAGCGGGTCCGGTGGGCGCGCGACTGGCCGACTCGATCCGGCTGTTCCTGGGCGCGATCTCGGTGGTCGTTCCGGTGCTGTTGATGATCGGGGCGTGGCGGCTGATGCGTCAGCCGGCCGATCCGGAACACCGGGGCCGCGGGTTGATCGGCTGGGGCTCGTTGCTCGTGTCGACCGCCGCGCTGCTTCAGATCGGTCAGGACCCGGCCGGCCCGCTGCAGCGTGACTTCGCCGGCGGCCTGGTCGGCGCGGGCGTCGGTGGGCTGCTGGAGCGCGCGGTCACCGCCTGGGTGGCGGTGCCGCTGCTGATCCTGCTGCTGCTCTTCGGTCTGCTCGTGGTGACCGCGACACCGATCAACAAGATCCCCGAGCGGTTGGGACTGCTCGCGGGCGGGCTGGTCGCCCCGGCGGACGCCACCGAGGAGGAGTCGGACGAGACGGTCATCCGGCCGGCGCGCAAGCGGCCGGCGAAGCGGATGCCTCCACCGCTCGACCCGGACGACTTCGGAGACCTGGACGGCGCGGACCTCCAGGAGACCATGGTGCTGCCGCGCAAGTCGCCGGCGAAGGTGCCGGCGAGCCGCAAGCCACAGGTCGAGCCGCCGGAGCACTCGCCCGCGCCGACCCGGGCCGAGCAGCTCGCGTTGACCGGGCTGGCCGGGGACTACACCCTGCCGCCGGCCAACATGCTCAGTGCCGGGGCCGCCGCGAAGACCCGCAGCAAGGCCAACGACGAGGTGATCGCCGCCCTGACGGGCGTCTTCGACCAGTTCGATGTGGACGCCGCGGTCACCGGCTTCACCCGCGGCCCGACGGTCACCCGCTACGAGGTGGAGTTGGGGCACGGCGTCAAGGTCGAGCGCATCACCCAGTTGTCCCGCAACATCGCGTACGCGGTGAAGTCACCGGACGTGCGGATCCTCAGCCCGATCCCGGGTAAGAGCGCCGTCGGCGTGGAGATCCCGAACACCGACCCGGAGAACGTCGCGCTCGGCGACGTGCTGCGTTCGCGGGCGGCGACCAGCGACCACCACCCGATGGTGGTGGCGCTCGGTAAGGACATCGAGGGCGGCTACGTGGTGGCCAACCTCGCCAAGATGCCGCACATCCTCATCGCCGGGGCCACCGGCGCCGGCAAGTCGAGCTGCCTCAACACCCTGCTGGTGTCAGTCCTCACCCGGGCCACCCCGGACGAGGTGCGGTTGCTGCTGATCGACCCGAAGCGGGTCGAGATGACCGGCTACGAGGGCATCCCGCACCTGGTCACCCCGATCGTGACCAACGCCAAGAAGGCAGCCGAGTCGCTGGACTGGGTGGTCCGCGAGATGGACATGCGCTACGACGACCTTGCGGCCAACGGGGTTCGGCACATCGACGACTTCAACCGCAAGGTCCGCAACGGCGAGATCAAGGCCCCGCCGGGCAGCGAACGGGAGATGCGCCCCTACCCGTACCTGCTGGTGATCGTGGACGAGTTGGCCGACCTGATGATGGTCGCGCCGCGCGACGTGGAGGACTCGGTCGTCCGGATCACCCAGTTGGCCCGAGCCGCCGGGATCCACCTGGTCCTGGCCACCCAGCGCCCCTCGGTCGACGTGGTGACCGGTCTGATCAAGGCGAACGTGCCGTCCCGGCTCGCGTTCGCCACGTCCTCGCTCGCGGACTCCCGGGTCATCCTCGACCAGCCGGGCGCGGAGAAGCTGCTCGGCCGCGGTGACGGGCTCTTCCTGCCGATGGGCGCCTCCAAGCCGGTCCGCATCCAGGGCGCCTGGGTCACCGAGCGGGAAATCGCCGACGTGGTGAAGTTCTGCAAGGACCAGCGCGAGCCGGAGTTCCGTAAGGACGTGCTGGCCCCGGCGCAGGAGAGCAAGAAGAAGATCGACGAGGACATCGGCGACGACCTGGACCTGTTGGTGCAGGCGGTGGAGCTGGTGGTCACCTCGCAGTTCGGCTCGACCTCGATGCTCCAGCGCAAGCTGCGGGTGGGTTTCGCCAAGGCGGGCCGTCTGATGGACCTGATGGAGACCCGGGGAGTCGTCGGACCGTCCGAGGGGTCGAAGGCGCGCGACGTGCTGGTCAAGCCGGACGAGTTGGACGAGGTCCTGGTCGGCCTGCGCGGCGACGTGGACTGACCGACGGGTACGACCGACCCGGCGCGCACGACGGGCCCGCCGGTATCCGGCGGGCCCGTGGCGGCAGAGCGGTCAGTTGTTGAGCAAGGCGGCGACGACCACCACGCCGATGATCGCTGCGACGACGCTGGCCACGGCGGCGTACCAGCCCAGCGGCTTGTCGCCCAGCACCGCGCCGACGACGCCCGCGATGACACCGAGCACGCCGAAGATGATCGG
The DNA here is from genome assembly GCF_028475105.1 of Micromonospora sp. LH3U1. Lineage (NCBI taxonomy): Bacteria > Bacillati > Actinomycetota > Actinomycetes > Micromonosporales > Micromonosporaceae > Micromonospora > Micromonospora sp. LH3U1. The sequence continues at coordinate 1,597,532 of NZ_CP116936.1, forward strand.
GTTGAGCAGCAGGGCGAGGACCGCGAAGACGAAGCCCACGATGGTGAGGATCCGGGCGGCGTTGCTGCGGGGACGGGCCGTGCTCGGCATGTCAGCCATGTCTTCCTCCGGGTGAGAGCCTGTCGTGACGGATCGATCAATACCCACTGTGGGCGCTGGCCAGTCGTGCCGGTGCGGCACTTCAGTGGAAGATCTTCAGACCGATCACGCCCGCGACCACCAGCAGCAGGCAGAGGATTCGAGGCAGGCTCGCCGATTCGCCGAGCGCCAGCATTCCGATCAGTGCGGTGCCGACCGCGCCGATGCCGACCCAGACCGCGTACCCGGTGCCGACGGGAATCTCCCGGAGCGCGTACGCCAGCCCGGCCATGCTCAGGACCAGGGTCACCACGAACACCGCGGACGGGACCAGCCGGCTGAAGCCGGCGCTGCGGTCCAGGGCGATCGCCCAGGCCGTCTCCAGCAGTCCCGAGATCACCAGTACGAGCCAGGCCATCGTCCACCTCACGGAGAGCGCCCGGGGCTGCCGCGCCGGGACGAGTCGAGTCTGCACGTCACGCGGGGCGTCTTGGCCTGACCGGGTACGCCCACCACTCGTCCGGAGCGGCCACGAGCATCCGGGGCCACCGAGGCCGACGCTAGCACCGGCCCTGGCGGTGGGGCGGTGACTCTCACCACGGCCCGTTGACCTCGACCTGACTTCAACTTGCAGTATGGCAATCATGACCATGCTCTACGCCGACCCCGAGGTCGCCGCCGTGCTGGACGCCGCCACCACGGTCGACGCCATGCGCGCCGCCCTTCTGGCCGCGTACGAGGGACGCCTCATCGCCCCGCCCCGGGCCGCCGCCCCACTGAGCGGTGGGCGGATGGTGCTCACCGCCGGGCACCTGGTCGGCGAGTGGTACGGCTTCCGCTCGTACGACACCTTCGGCCACCAGCAGGGCGAGCAGTTGGTGGTGCTGCACGACGCCCGGACCGGGGCGATCCGGGCGGTCGCGGTCGGCGAGGAGTTGGGCTCCCGGCGTACCGGAGGTTTGGGAGGTCTCGCGGTCGACGCGCTGGCCCGTTCGGACGCTGCCACCCTCGGGGTGATCGGCTCCGGCCGGCAGGCGTGGACCCAGGTCTGGGCCGTCGCCGAGGTCCGCCCGTTGCGCGAGGTGGTGGTGCACAGTCGCTCCGCCGCTGGGAGGGACGCCTTCGCCGCCCGCGTCCGCGCCGAACTGGGCGTGCCGGCCCGCGCGGTGGCCGACCCGGGCTCGGCCGTGGCGGGGCGGGACATGGTGATCCTCGCGACCACCAGCCCGACCCCGGTGCTCTGCGCCGCCGACCTCAGCCCCGGCACGCACGTCAACGCGGTCGGCTTCAAGCAGCGCGACCGCAGCGAGTTCGGCACAGACCTGCTGGACACCGCCGATCTGCTGGTCACCGATTCGCTGGCCCAGGCGGCGGACTACCAGCCGCCGATGCTCGCGGCCACACCCCCGTACGCCGAGCGGTTGCGCGACCTGGGCGGCATCCTGGCCGGCGCGGTCCCCGGCCGGACCACCGCGGACCAGGTCTCGGTCTTCTGCTCCACCGGTCTGGCCGGCACCGAGGTCTTCCTGCTCGACGCGCTGACCCGCGTGGGCGCGGCGGCGCGTTGACCGGTTGGTGGGGCGGGCCGACCGACATGGTGTCGGCCGTCTCCGCAGCCCGCGTGCGTGGGCTTCCCCGGCCGGCCCGGTACCCTCGGATGGTGTCTGCCACCTCTCCTTCTCCCTCTGACAACGCCGAGGGCCGTCGCGTCGCTCTGCTCACCCTGGGCTGCGCCCGCAACGAGGTCGATTCGGAGGAGCTCGCCGCCCGGCTGCACGCCGACGGCTGGCAGGTGACCACCGACGGCGAGGGCGCCGACGTGGTGGTCGTCAACACCTGCGGCTTCGTGGAGAAGGCCAAGCAGGACTCCATCCAGACCCTGCTCGCCGCCGCCGGCACGGGCGCCAAGGTCGTCGCCGCGGGTTGCATGGCCGAGCGGTACGGCAAGGAGTTGGCCGACAGCCTGCCCGAGGCGCAGGCGGTGCTGAGCTTCGACGACTACCCGGACATCGCCGCCCGGTTGAACGCGGTCGTCGCCGGCGAGCAGGTCATCGCGCACACCCCTCGGGACCGACGTGAGCTGCTGCCGCTGACCCCGGTGAAGCGACGTGACACCGGGGTGTCGCTGCCCGGGCACGGCACCGTGGCCCGCACCGCCGTCGACACCGACGAGCACACCCCGGCGCACCTGCGCCAGGTGCTGCGCCGCCGGCTGGACACCGGCCCGGTCGCCTCGCTGAAGCTGGCCAGCGGCTGCGACCGCCGCTGCGCGTTCTGTGCCATCCCCGCCTTCCGTGGGGCGTTCGTCTCGCGTACGCCGGACGAGCTGCTCGCCGAGGCGGAGTGGCTGGCCAAGACCGGCGTACGGGAGCTGGTGCTGGTCAGCGAGAACTCCACCTCGTACGGCAAGGACCTGGGCGACCCCCGTGCGTTGGAGAAGCTGCTGCCGCAGCTCGCCTCGGTGAGCGGCATCGTCCGCGTCCGGGTGAGTTACCTCCAGCCGGCCGAGACCCGGCCCGGGCTGGTCGAGGCGATTGCCACCACCCCGGGCGTGGCCCCGTACTTCGACCTCTCGTTCCAGCACTCCAGCGAGCCGGTGCTGCGCCGGATGCGGCGTTTCGGCTCCACCGACCGGTTCCTGGAGCTGCTGGCGAGTGCCCGTGCGCTGGCTCCCGACGCGGGCGCCAGGAGCAACTTCATAGTCGGTTTCCCCGGCGAGACCCGCGCCGACATCGACGAGCTGGTCCGGTTCCTGACCGAGGCCCGGCTCGATGCGATCGGCATGTTCGACTACAGCGACGAGGATGGCACCGAGGCCGCCGGCCTGCCCGGCAAGGTCTCCGCCGCGACGATCAAGCGGCGTTACGACCGGCTCAGCGCGCTCGCCGACGAGCTCTGCTCGCAGCGGGCCGAGGACCGGCTCGGCTCGACCATCGAGGTGTTGGTCGACTCGATCGAGGACGGCGTGGTGGAGGGCCGGGCAGCGCACCAGGCGCCGGAGGTGGACGGCTCCACCACGCTGGTCGCCCCGGCCGAGGGCGGGGTCGACCTGACCGCGCTGCGCCCAGGTGATCTGGTCCGCGCGACGGTGACCGGCACCGAAGGGGTGGACCTGCTCGCTGTGCCGGATGAGATGATCTCGGCGGCGCCCGGCGCGGCACGGTGACGGCGGGCCCGAGCGGAGCGGGGGAGCCACGTGGTGCGGTGCCGGGAACGCCACGGCGGGCCGAGCGGGGTGCGGCGGTGACCGGGGCGACGGAGTCGACGCCGGCCCGGGTCGTTGCCGTGGTGCCCGTCCTCAACGCGGCCAACGCGCTGACCGCGCTGCGGCTGGTGCTGGTGCCGGTCTTCGGCGCCTCGGTGATCATGTCCGGGATGACCCATTCCGGCTGGCGGATGGCGGCTTGCCTGATCTTCGCGGTGGCCTCGGCGACGGACCTGGTGGACGGCTGGATCGCCCGCCGGTTCGGCCTGGTCACCTCGGTCGGCAAGGTCGCCGACCCGATCGCCGACAAGGCGCTCACCGGCGCGGCGCTGGTGCTGCTCTCCTGGTACGACCAGTTGCCCTGGTGGGTGACCGTGCTGATCCTCGTCCGCGAGCTGGGCATCACCGTGCTGCGGTTCTGGGTGATCCGGCACGGCGTGATCGCCGCCAGCCGCGGCGGCAAGGTCAAGACCGCGCTCCAGATCCTCGCCATCGCCTGGTACCTCTGGCCGATGCCAGCAGCCCTCGCCGCCGTCGGCCCGTGGATCATGGCCGCTGCCCTCCTGGTGACAGTCGCCACCGGCTTCGACTACATAGCCCAAGCCCTCCGCCTCCGCCGCCCCCGCTAACCCCCCGCCCCCGCCCGGGGCCGGTCTCCCCGTTGATCATGAAGTTATCGTCATGGGTGACGGCGTGTCGCGACGTCAACTTCATGATCAACGCGATCGGGCCGGCAGGGTTGGGGGTCGGTGGATGGGGAAGGACTTGTCGATGCAGCGGGACGCGGGTTCTGGGCGGCCGGCGGATGCCGCGGCGGACGATGCCGCGGCGGGCAGTGCGGCGGCGGGTGTGGTGCACCGGCTGGCGCAGCGGCACGAGACCCTGGCCACGGTCGAATCACTCACCGGTGGGCTGCTGGCCGCATCGATCGTGGACATCGCCGGGGTGAGCGGGATCTACCGGGGCGGCCTGGTGGTCTACGCCACCGAGTTGAAGGGCACCCTGGCCGGCGTACCCGCCGACCTGCTGGCCGAGCGGGGGCCGGTGGACCCCGATGTGGCGGCGGCGCTCGCCGAGGGTGGACGCCAGCGCTGCGGTGCGGACTGGGGGCTGGCCACCACCGGCGTCGCCGGCCCCGACCCGCAGGACGGCAAGCCCGTCGGCCTGGTCTACGTCGCGTGCGCCGGCCCGAACGGCGCTGAGGTCCGCCAGCTCGACCTGGGCGGCGGGCGGGAGCACGTCCGCGCGGCGGCGGTGGTCGGGGCGCTGCGGCTGCTCGCCGAGCGGATCTACGCCGCAGACGCCGCGGAAGCAGCAGGCGCCGTACGCCGGTGAGCCCCGTCCCGCAAGCTGACGGGCGGGGCGGGATGTCGCCCGGGCCCGCAACGGGTACGGTTGCGGGAAGGCTCCGACGTTCGGGGTCGGCGCGGTCCGCCGCGACCGGCTGCCCAGCGCCGGGCGCGAGGTATCCCTCAGGGGGAGGTGCGATGATCCTGCTACGCCGGGTGATCGGTGACGCACTGCGGGCGCGCCGGCAGGGGCAGCAGCGCACGCTGCGTGAGGTGTCCACCGCCGCCAACGTCAGCCTCGGCTACCTCTCCGAGATCGAACGCGGGCACAAGGAGCCGTCCAGCGAGCTGCTCGCCGCGATCTGTGACGCCCTCGGTGCCCGTCTGTCCGAGCTCCTGATCGAGGTGAGCGACACCGTGGCGCTCGCCGAGCAGATGCCCGAGGTGCTCGTCTCGATGCAGGACGAGCCAGCCGCTGCCACGGCCGTGCCCAAGCGCACCAACCGGGGTGTCCGCCAGGTCACCTCCGATGGCAAGGTCGCCGTCTCGGTCCGCCAGGATTCGCCGCTCAGGGCCACGCTGCGCAGCTCCCGCGTCCGCCCGACCGAGCGCGACCGGGACGTGGTCTGCGCCGCTTGACCATGGGCGGGCTGGCACCGGCCGCGTAGGGTTGCCCACAGGAGCTGCCGGTGCTGTCGACCGCCCGGTACGGATGCCTCGCTGGCGTTCGGCTGGGACGATGGAGTCCGGCCGGTCATGGCCGGTCGGTCCAACCGGCCCGGCCGTGGTGGAGCGACGCTACTGAGGGGATACCGCGGAGATGGCGAACCCGTTCGTCAAGGGTTGGAACTACCTGATGGCGCTCTTCGGTGCGAAGATCGACGAGCATGCCGATCCCAAGGTGCAGATCCAGCAGGCCATCGAGGACGCCCAGCGGCAGCACCAGGCGCTGGTGCAGCAGGCTGCCGCAGTGATCGGTAACCAGCGTCAGCTGGAGATGAAGCTGTCCCGGCAGATGTCCGAGGTCGAGCGGTTGCAGGGCAACGCGCGGCAGGCCCTGGTGCTGTCCGACCAGGCCCGGGCCAAGGGCGACGAGGCCGAGGCGGCGCGCTTCGAGCAGTCGGCGCAGACCCTGGCCACTCAGCTGGTCTCCTCCGAGCAGGCCACCGAAGACCTGAAGACCCTGCACGACCAGGCGCTGGGCGCCGCCGCGCAGGCCCGCCGCGCGGTCGAGAACAACTCGATGATCCTCCAGCAGAAGCTCGCCGAGCGCACCAAGCTGCTCAGCCAGCTGGAGCAGGCCAAGATGCAGGAGACGGTGGCCCGCTCGCTGGAGTCGATGTCGTCGCTGACCGCGCCCACCAACACCCCCTCGCTGGACGAGGTCCGCGACCGCATCGAGCGGCGGTACGCCAACGCGATGGGCCGCGCGGAGCTGGCCGGCAACTCTGTCGAGGGCCGGATGTTGGAGATCCAGAAATCGACGATCGACTCGGCTGGCTCGGCCCGGCTGGAGCAGATCCGGTCCAGCATGGCGGGGGAGCAGCTCGGCGGCGCGTCGCAACGACCGGGTGTGCCGCAGGCGGAGAAGGCCGGCCCGGCCACCGACCCGACGGCCGCCGCCCGGTTGGACGAGCTCCGCGCCAGCATGGCGCGCGAGCGGGGCACCGGCGACCCGACCGCCGCCGGCTGAACGACCGGACCGAGGAGGTCAGGGTGGCAGACGAGCGGACGCGGTACTTCCGGAGGCTGGGTCGGCTTCGCCGGTCGGCCCGACGATGGAGCGTGCTGGCCGGTGGGCTTGGCGGTGCGGCGGCGGTGCTGACCCCGTACGCCGGCCTCGGTCTGCCCGACGCGGCCTGGGCCGGCGCCGCGGGCAGTGCGGTGGCGCTCGCCGCCTGGCGCTGGATCGACGTGCGTGCCCTGGCCGCCCAGCCGGCACCCCCGCGCTCGACCCGGCCGAGGCCGCGGCCCGGTCGCGGGCCCGGTTGATCGCCGCCGTCGAGCGGCTGCCGGTCGGCCCGGGGGTGCTGGCCGAGGTCCGCCGGGTCCGCTCCCGGATCGCGCTGCGTGGCACCAGCGCGGGCGAGCCGTGGGCCCGACTGGACCGGGCGGCACTGACCCTGGCCGGGATGGCCCCCGGCTCGCCGGGCTGGCCGAGCCAGCGGTGCTGGAGGCGGCTGCCGCCGACCGTTCCCTGCGCGACCTGGCCACACGGGTGGCCAGCGTCGAACGGGCGCTGCGGCTGGCCCCGGCCGACGCCCGGCCGCCGCTGGCCGAGGCATACGCCGTGTTGACCGCCCAGTTGGAGGGCGGGGTCGCGGCCTACGAACGGCTGGTCGTCGCCGCCGCCAGCTATCTGGCCGAGGACGCCCGACCGGAGACCGCCCACCCGGCCGCCGACCGGCTCACCGAGGCAACGGACCTGCTGCACGGTGTCGCCGGGGCCCTGGCCGAGCTGCGCGCCGTCGGCACCCCGCTGCGCGCACCCACCCGCTGAGACCGCACAACAACGCACCCGCCCCGGCCGTCACGGCGGTGTCGTGACCAGGACCGGGCCGGTGTACGGCGAGCTGCCCACGACGTTGAACGACCGGATCCGGTAGTGGTAGGTCACGCCCCGGGCCAGCCCCGTGTTGGTGAAGCCGCGACCGGTCACCGTGAACGTGGCCACCTCCTGCTCGAACGCCGGGTCCAGAGCCCGCTGCACGATGAACCCGGACCCCGGGCCGGCGGGTGTGCTCGCCGCCCAGGCCAGGAGCACCGTCGCGGTGTCCGGCCCCGGTGCGCTGGCGGTGGCGCTCACCCCGCTCGGGGTGCCCGGCGCGGGTGGTGAGCTCACCGCGGCGACCGTCGACCAGGCGGAAGCGGCGCCCAGGTAGGTGGTCCGCACGCGGTAGTAGTACGTGGTGTCCGGTGCGACCGTGACGTCCAGGTGGTTGTCGCCGACGCCGATCGCCGTGGTGCCCGGTCCGCTGGTGAACGTCGGGTTGGTGGCCCGCTGCACGTCGATGCCGGTGGCGAACGACCGGTTCGCCCAGCGCAGCGCCACGCGCAGCGGCGCGGCCGGCGGGAGTGCCGCGACCAGGCCGCTCGGCGCGGCCAAATGCACCGAGGCGGGTACGCCGTTCGACCAGGACGAGTAGCTGACGGCGTTCTCCGCCCGGATCCGGTAGTGGTAAGTCACCCCGGGGGTGACGGTCGCGTCCGTGTACCGGGTGGCGGCAGCCGCGACGGTGATCGTGGTGACCTCGCCGCCGAAGGTGGCGTCGGTGGCCCGTTGCAGCAGGTGGCTGGTGGCGGGTGGTCGGCCGCCGTTGCTGGTCCAGGTCAGCGCGATCGCGGGTAGCGCGGTGGCGGAGCCGGGCACCGGCTTGGCGGTCAGCCCGGTCGGTGCCTTCGGCGCCACCCGCACCACCAGCGGCCGGGTCATTCCGCCGTCGCGGTGGCCGGCGAGCTGGCTGTGCCAGCGATATTCCCAGCCCAGGTTGACGAGTTGGTTGACCACCGTTGCGGGTCGACCGTCCGCCGGGCTGACCGGGGTCGACCCGGTCCGGGCCCCGGCCGGGCGACCCGGGTCGAGCAGCCGGACGCTGTCGCCCAGCTTGAACGGCAGCACCGGGGCGACCGGACGCAGCGCCACCACCACGTCCTCCCGGGGGTTGACCCGGACGATCTCCTTCCAGCCCAACTCCGTGCCGTGCGGGGGCCGCAGCGTGCCGTCCCAGCCCACCCGGTTGACCACCTGCACGTCGCAGCCGCCGAAATGCAGCGGTTCGGTCTGCCGGACGTTGCCACTGATCCGCCAGAGCTGGGTGCCGTCGGTGGGGGCGCCTACCGACACGGCGGGGTCGGTGGCGAAGAGCACCTCGGTGACCGGGTCGGTCGAACCGAGCGGCAGGGTCGTCGGGTTGAGCGGCCCGGCGTGCGGGTGTCCGACGCCGAGGCGGCCGGCCAACCGGCCGTGGTCGGGCTCGAAGACCTGCTCCGCGGCCTTGACCGTGATCGGCAGGGTCACCGGGCCGACGCCGGCCGCCGGGGTGAACGTCACCGAGGTGGCGTGCACCGGCACCGTCGTCTCCGCCGCGGTCCGGGTGCCGAAAGCCGGGTCGTACGCCGGCTGCGGCACGATCGGCGGGCGTTGGCTGGCCGCGTACGCCAGGGGCAGCCGCTCGCGCAGCCGGTTCAGGTCGTACGGCGGCGCGGGCGCCCCGCTGACCCGGAACTGGAGCAGGGTACGGGTGTTCGGGCCGTACCCCGGCTCGGTGGCAGGTGGGCCGCCCTCGGCGGTCCGGTCCGGTGCGTCGGTGTGCTGGTCGTAGCGAGGGTCGAAGCCGGGCAGCGGGGCCGGGGCGTCGTTGTACAGGATCAGCGTGCTGCCCGGCGGCACGGCGGAGAAGTCGACCAGCACGTCGGCCCGCTCACCCGGGCCGAGCAGCAGGGTGTGCCCGTCGACGTTCAGCACGGTCGGGTCGAGCCGGTCGTAGCGGTAGCCGATCGGTCGGTTCGGCAGCACCACCGGGGCGGGCAGCAGCCCGGCCTCGTTGCCGATCTGGATGAACTCCGGGCCGGCGGCACGCGGGTCCGGCACACCGCCGTCGCGTCCGTCAGTCGGCCAACCGGTCGGCCGGTCCGCCGCGCGCACGGCGGGCACCATCGGTACCTCACCGGCGTCGGCGTCGGCGACCGCGCCGTCGGCCGCCCACATCGCCGCGTCGGAGCAGGCGCGGTAGAGCTGGAGGTTGAGGCTGCGGTCCAGGCAGGCGTTGAGGATTCGGAACCGGTACGCGCGGGGCCGCACCTCCAGGTACGGGTAGGCGACGCCGTTGACGAGCGGGGTGTCGCCGTACGCCTCGGGGACCGCGGACGGGTGCGGCACTCCGGGGCTCAGCGGCGGCTCGTCCGGCGCGCCGACCGGGTCGTGGTGCGGGTTCGGGACCCAGCTGTCGGTGCGGGTGCCGTCCACGGCTGGGTTGTGCGACCAGGGGCCGTAGTCCCACCGGCCGGTGGGGTTGCGTCCACCGGCCCGGTACGGGTTCTGCCGCGGCTGGTAGACGTGCGGGTGCCAGAGGCTTCCCCGGGCGCCCCAGCGTTCCCGATCCCAGGTCGGGTCCTCGGCGGCGAGTTGGGTGTCGTCGGGCACGAACGTCTTGTCCTCGATCACCAGCGGCAGTTGGTCGGTCGGCAGCACGTCGTCGGCGACGAGTTGGTCCTCGGCGGGGTCGGTGAGCAGGTACAGCGCGAGCTGCCCGCCGTAGACGGTGAGCCGGGCCAGGCCGAGGGTGTTGTCGTGGAACCACATCAGCCGGCCGCTCTGCTCGTTCGGGTAGTAGAGCGTGGTGGCGCCGACGCCGGGCGGCGGCATGTCCGGCACGTGGGTCACGCCCACCCCGGTCGGGTACGGAGTGATCTCCCCGGCCGGGGTGATCCACTGCCCCGGGTTGCCGGCGCTGGTCCAGCCGGTCTGCGCCCCGGCCAGGTGTAGCACCGCCCGGTTCTGCGGGTACGGCGCCGGCCCGTCCAGCGGGCCGAGCCCGGCCCCCTGGATCGTGTCGTCGACCGGCAGGAAAAGCTCGCCGGCCCGGCCGGTGGGGAGCTGGTTGATGAATTTCACCCGGACCGGTCGGCCCCGACGGGCGAGGATCATCGGTCCGAGGTGCCAGGGCCGCTCCGGTGGTGCCACCAGGTTGTGGCCCGACGCGTCGGTGCCCAGGTTGAGCTGCCGGTAGCCGCGCAGCCGGGTGGCCGGCAGGTCCCGGTGCAGCCGCTGGGCGTACTCCTGTAGGCCGATCTCGTAGTAGTCGCAGCCCGGATAGCTGATCGTGTCCGGCACTGCCACCGGCAGGTGGCCGCCGAGGTCGGTGTGGCTCTGCTGGCCCGGAGTGGGCAGCGGGTCGACGAACTTGCGCAGCCCGGTCCCGGGCACCAGCCGCCCGCCGGGGTCACGCGCTGGGCGAGGGCTGTGTGCGAAGTTCGGCACGGGGCCGAAGCAGCGGGGCACCACGGCCGGGTCCAGGCTCTGCGCCCGGACGGTCTCCTCGGCGGTACGCGCGGCCGGCACGAACGCCTCCAGGCCGTTGGTGTCGCGGGTGGTCCGCTCGAAGAAGGTGGTGCGGAGTCTGCGGAAAATCGCCATGACTCTCCCCGGGTTCGGGGCACGAGGTCCGCCACCCCGGCGGGGCGGACCTCGGCACTCTGCTGACGGTCGGTGAGCACTCAACCGCAGCATGCGACTCCGACGGCCGGATAGGAATTACCCAATCGTCCGTATCTGGGACGGCCTCGGCAGGTGAGTGTCCCTGCTCAGCCCGGTGCAGGTGTGTCCGGACGCTCGGGCTGGCAGACCGGGCACCAGTAGGTGACCCGGTCGCCCAGCTCCTCCTTACGGATCGCGGTGCCGCAGCGGCGGCAGGGCTGGGCGCGGCGGCCGTACACGTAGCTGGTCTGCCCCCGGTGCAACGAGCCGGTGCTGCTCTGCGTCCACCGGCCACGGTTGGCGGCGAGCAGCCGCTGCGCGAGGGTCACCATGCCGGGCAGGTCGGGCACCGCGCCGACCGGCGTCCAGGGCGACACGCCGCGCAGGAACAGCACCTCGCACTTGTAGAGGTTGCCCACGCCGGCCAGGTTGCGCTGGTCGAGCAGCGCCTCGCCGATGGTCTGCGCCGGGTGGTCGGTGAGGCGACGGACCGCCTCGGCCGGGTCCCAGTCTGTGCCGAGCAGGTCGGGGCCGAGGTGGCCGACCAGTTGGTCCTCCTCGCTGGTCGGCACCAGGGTCATCTCGTGCAGGTGGTAGCCGACCGCGACCGCGCCGGGGCTGCGCAGCACCACCCGGATCAGGTGTGCGGGCCGGCCGCTCCAGCGTTCCCCCGGTGCGTACGCCCGCCAGGCGCCGTCCATCCGCAGGTGCGAGTGCAAGGTCCAGTGCGCCTCGTCCGGGGCGCTGAACCGCAGCAGCAGGTGCTTGCCCCGGCTGGCCGACTCGCGGACGGTCCAGCCGGCGAGGTCCGTGGTCGCCAGCTGCGGCACCCGGAAATCACTGCTGGTGATCCGCGCGCCGGCCAGCGCGCGGTGCAGCACGCGCGCGGTGTTCCAGACGGTGTCGCCTTCGGGCACGCTGCCATCCTCCCTCTTTTGAGCAGTATTCGCATGTGTCGCTATTTGTACTCAGGTTCCTCATGATCTCCTGACATGCGAGGGTCAGGGGGTTCTGAGGAGAATGCCCATGACGCGACCTCGTTGTCGTATTCCATCCGTCGCCCTCGTCGCCACCCTCGCCCTCCTGCTCACCGCCGCGCTCCTGCCCGCCACCAGCGGAGTCTCGGCCACCCCCGCCGCCGGCAGCCCGATCACCCTCACCGCCGCCGCGCCCGGCAGCGAACGGTGGAACGCCGACCTCTCAGTCGTCGACCGCGACGACGTCAACGTCCGACGTACCGCCGCCGGGCTACGGCTGAGTGCGGCTCGGGCCACCGGCCGCAGCGCGCGCAGCCCGCACAGCGCGGTCGCCGAGGGAATGCTCCTGAGCGCCCCCGCACCCTCGCCCGGCCAGCCACCAGGGTCCGCGCCGAGATCAACGCCTCGGTCCCGGCCGGGGCAAGCGTGGAGGCGCAGGTCCGCGGCTGGCGGGCCGCCGGCTGGACGGAGTGGCGGACAACCACCGCCGGCGCGGTCTTCGACCGGCCGGTCACCCGGGTGCAGACCCGGGTGGTGCTCACCGCACCCAATGGCGGCGCCACCGCGACGGTACGCGGCGTGCGGTTCACCGCCGACGCGACCGCCGCCGTCTCCGCCGCCACGCCCGGGCGCACCTACCGGGTGTACGCCACACGCATCGGGCTGGTCGGCGAACTGACCGCCAACGGCCGTACCGTGCAACCCCGGGACCACTTCGTGGCGCTACCGTCGCGGCGCGGCCTCTCCCCACTCAACACCGGCGACTACACCGTGCGGGTCTGCACGACCAATGGCTCCCGCTGCGAGTACGCCCCGGTCTGGGACGTCGGGCCGTGGAACACCCGCGACGACTACTGGAACCCCTCATCGGTACGCGAAAACTGGAAGAACCTGCCGCAGGGCCGGCCCGAGGCGCAGGCCGCGTACCAGTCCGGCTACAACGGAGGGCGGGACCAGTTCGGGCGTACCGTGCTCAACCCGGCCGGCATCGACCTGGCAGACGGCACCTTCTGGGACGGCCTGCGGCTGACCACCAACGCCTGGGTGGACGTCGCCTACCTGTGGACCGGAGGCGGGCCGCGTGGCGTGGTCGGTGACGGGCCGCTCAACATCCGCGCCGGGGCCAACACGTCATCCGCGATCCGTGGCCTCGCCGCCCGGCTGGCCCACGTGCCGATCCAGTGCTACGTCGTCGGACAATTGGTGGCCGGCCCCTACCGCACCACGAGCCGCTGGAACCGCCTGGCCACCGGGCAGTACGTCAGCCACGCGTACATCTCCAGCGTGTACGGCGGCAACGCGCCGGTCTGCTGAGCCGCACTCACCCCGTCGGGCGCCGGTCAGGGGCGCTCGTCGGGGCGGGCCGAGCGCACCATGTCCTGGTAGCGCGGGTGGCTGGCACCGTAGACGGCGTAGTTGAGTCGGGCGTGCGAGAGGCTCAGATCGCCGTTGGGGCCACCCCGGATCGCGTCGGCGTCGGCATCGGTCTGGCCGTCATCGGTCCAGAAACAGACCGGGCAGGTCCCCCCGCCGGTCCGGGATGCACAGCAGGGACAACCCACGGGAACCACATGTTCACCCACCGGGGAAGCATTCCACAGTCGAATAACAGCCGGATACCGGCAGGAGGCCCTCCGGGAACGCCCGAAGCAGGTCCGTCGGTCGACCGGTGGGTGGCGGATACGGGACAGCGCAGTGACCGACCGGCCCTCGCGCCGCCGGATGCCGTTGGGCAGACTGCGGTGGTGACAATCCGGAGTCTGCCCGCCGTCGGGGCCCTGCTGGTCGTCGTTGCTCTCACCGCCGGTTGCGGCAGTGACGACGACGGCCGGCCGAACGCGGCACCATCCGCCTCGTCCGAGTCGGCCCCCACCGGCCTACCGACCGGGGCTTCGCCCACCGCCAGCGAGGCGGCCCCGCCGGCTCCGCCGTCCGCCGCAGCGCAGGGGCCGACGGAGCGACGGCCGGCCAGCCCGCCGCCGGTGGTGCTTCCTCAGCGTCCGGCCGGTGCGCCCGGCGCGCAGCAGGTCGTCAACGCGTTCAAGGCAGCCGGTCTGAAGGTCCCCCATCCAAAGGACCGCTCAGTCGACTGCGGACCGGACGGGCTCGGCCTGGGCTGTTCCGAGCTGATCGCCACCGACGCCGTCACGGTGTACGTGTTTCCGGACGAGACCAGCGCCAGTGACATCGCGGAGACCTGGGGCGGCCAGTCGTACCGGCGGGGCGCGGTGGTGCTCAACTATCTGGGGGCGAAGACCTCCGCCGCCGATCGCCCCCGCTACGAGAAGGTGCTCAACGGCCTGCGCTGAGCCGGTGCGTTCGGCTGCGGCGGGTAGGTCAGCCGCGTAGGCGCAGGCCGCGAGGGGTGGCCCGGAAGCCTGCGGCGGTCAGCGCGTCGCGCAGGGGCGAGGAGTGCACCGCCTCGCCGTCGGCCCGCTCCACCGACATCGCCCCCAACGCCCCGGAGTGAACGGCGTCGGCCAGCGCCTTGCCGGCCGCGGCGAGCGTGTCGGTGTCGTCGGTGAACGAGAGCAGCGTCCGGCCGCCGCGTTCCACGTAGAGGACGAGGTCGCCGCCGACCTGCACGACCAGCGCACCTGCCTTGCGGCCGGCCCGGTGCCCGGTCGCCGGGGCAGCCCCGTCGCCGGAGTCGACCACCCGTTCCGGCCAGGGCAGCGCCGCGCCGTACGGGTTGGCCGGGTCGGTGGCGGCGAGCACGGTGGCGGGCGTGCCCCGGCCCCGGGCGCCGTCGGTCGGCTCGGCCAGTGCGCGCAGCCGGTCCACCGCACCGGGCACCGCGAACTGGGCCGCGCCCAGCCCTTCGACGAAGTAGCCCCGGCGGGCGGTGCCGCGCTCCTCCAGCGCGGACAGCACCGGGTAGACCGCCGAGAACCCGCCGACCACCTGCTCGGCCATCACCGCGCCGCGGGTGACCACGCCGTGCCGCTCCAGCAGCACGTCGGCCAGGGCGGCGGCCCGTCGCGTCGGGTCGACGTCCCGTTCCGGTAGGCGTGACCAGCGGCCGGCGACGGTCGGCGGGCCACCACGGGTGGGCAGCGCGACCCGACCGGGCCGCCGGTAACGGGTGCGCGGCGCGGACGGCCGCGACCGGTGCGCTCCGCCGGCGCCGAGCACAGCGCGCAGCGGGGCGAGGGTGTCGTTGGTGAGATGCCCGGCCCAGACCAGGTCCCAGATCACCCCGGTCAGGGCGGCGTCGTCGGTCGAGCCCACCCGGTCGGCCAGCGGTCGGAAGAACAGCGCCTGCCCGTCGCCGAGCGCGTCCAGCACCGCCTCGTGCAACGGGGTGCGGGTCAGCGCCTCGTCGGGTGGCGGCAGCAGCAGCGGGGCGGCGTCCGCGTACGCCAGGGTGACCCAGCCGTCGCCCCCGGAGATCGCCCCCGATCCCGCCCAGAGCACCTCCCCGCTGGCGCACAGCTCGTCGAGCTGGGCGGGGGAGTAGTCAGCGACCCGACCGGGCAGCACCAACCGCTCCAGGGCGGACGCCGGCACCGTGGCGCCCTGCAACTGCTCCACCGTCGCGGCCAGCGCCTCCACACCTCGGGCGGACGAGCCGACCTGCTGCCAGCGGGGCAGGAACGTGGCCAGCGCCCGGGGTGGCACCGGCTCGATCTCCCGGCGCAGCGCCGCGAGCGAACGGCGGCGCAGCATCCGCAGCACCTCGGCGTCGCACCACTGAGCGCCGGCCGAGTCCGGGGTGAACTCCCCGGAGACCACCCGCCCGGTGGCGCCGAGCCGGCGCAGCGCCTGCTCGACGACGAACACGCCGAGCCCGAAGCGGGCCGCGCAGCTGGCAGCGGCGAACGGCCCGCGGGTGCGCGCGTAGCGGGCCACCAGGTCACCGAGCGGGTCGGCCACCGGGGCGAGGTACGCCTCGGCCACCCCGACCGGCAGCGCCACGCCGAGGGCGTCCCGCAGTCGTGCGGCGTCCTCGACACCCACCCAGCGCTGCTCGCCGGCGATCCGGACCCGCAGCACCCGACGGGTGGCCTCCAGCTCGGTCAGCCAGGACTCCGGCACACCCCGCTCGGTCAACTCGGCGTCGCTCAGGTCACCGAGCACCCGCAGCAGCTCGACGACGTCTTCGGCGTCGCGGGGGCGGCGCTGCTCGGTCAGCCAGCGCAGCTGCCGATCGGTCTCGGCGAGCACGGCAGGGTCGAGCAACTCACGCAGGTCGACCCGGCCGAGCAACTCGCCGAGGAGCGTGGAATCCAGGGCGAGCGCGGCGGCGCGCCGTTCGGCGAGGGGCGCGTCACCCTCGTAGAGGAACGCGCCGACGTAGCCGAAGAGCAGCGACCGGGCGAACGGGGACGGCGCGCTGGTCTCCACCTCGACCAGTCGCACCTTCCGGGTGGCCAGGTCGCGCATCAGCCCGGCCAGCGCCGGCTGGTCGAAGACGTCCTGAAGGCACTCGCGGGCGGCCTCCAGGGTGACCGGGAAGTCCGCGTACTCGCGGGCGACGTCGAGCAGCTGCGCGGCGCGTTGCCGCTGCTGCCAGAGCGGCTGCCTGCGGCGCGGGTCGCGGCGGGGCAGCAGCAGTGACCGGGCGGCGCACTCCCGGAAGCGGGCGGCGAAGAGGGCGGAGGTGCCGACCGACTCCTCCACGAGCTGGGTGATCTCGTCCGGCTCGAAGACCACCACGTCGGCGCCAGGTGGCTCGTCGGCGGTGTCCGGAAGTCGCACCACGATGCCGTCGTCGGAGGGCATCACCTGGGCGTCCACCCCGTACCGTTCGGCCAGCCGGCGGGCCACCGCGAGGGCCCACGGCCCGTTGACCCGGGCACCGAGGACACTGTGCACGGCCAGTCGCCAGTCGCCCAGCTCGTCGCGGAACCGCTCGACCAGGATCGTCCGGTCGTCGGGCAGCGAGCGGGTCGCCTCCCGCTGCTCGCGCAGGTAGGCCATCAGGTTGCCGGCGGCCCACTCGTCCAGCCCGCCGTCGCGTAGCGCGGCCAGCGCCGCCTCATCGCTCTGCCGCAGCAGGGTGCGCACCCGGGCGCCGATGGCTCGGCCCAGCTCCACCGGTCGGCCCAGCTGGTCGCCCTTCCAGAACGGCATGCGCGCGGCCTGCCCGGGGGCGGGCGAGACCAGGACCCGGTCGGGGGTGATCTCCTCGATGCGCCAGGAGGAGGAGCCGAGCAGGAAGACATCGCCGACCCGGGACTCGTAGACCATCTCCTCGTCCAGCTCGCCGACCCGGGCGGCCCGCTCGGCGCCGGCCAGGAAGACCCCGAACAGGCCCCGGTCGGGGATGGTGCCGCCGCTGGTGACCGCGAGTCGCTGTGCGCCCGGACGGCCGGTGAGCAGGTCGGTGGCCCGGTCCCAGACCAGTCGGGGA
This sequence comes from Micromonospora sp. LH3U1, assembly GCF_028475105.1. Taxonomy (NCBI): domain Bacteria; kingdom Bacillati; phylum Actinomycetota; class Actinomycetes; order Micromonosporales; family Micromonosporaceae; genus Micromonospora; species Micromonospora sp. LH3U1. Next base: position 1,614,633 of record NZ_CP116936.1, read on the forward strand.
CGGAGTTCGGCGAAGGCGGTGGACGGGTAGCGACCGGAGAGCATGTCCAACACGGCGTGCAGCGCGGAGTCGGGCAGCTCGGCGAAGGGGGCGGCCCGGCGGACCAGAACGGCCAGGTCGCCGAGCGGCCACGGCTCCAGTGCCACCATCGCGACGATCTGCTGGGCCAGCACGTCCAGTGGATTGCGCGGGTAGTGCAGCTCCTCGATCGCGCCGGCGGTCATCCGCTCGGCGACCACCGCGCAGGAGAGCAGGTCGCCGCGGTGCTTGGGGAAGACCACCCCACGGGAAACGGCGCCCACCTGGTGCCCGGCCCGGCCGACCCGTTGCAGCCCGGAGGCCACGCTCGGCGGGGCCTCGATCTGCACCACGAGGTCGACCGCGCCCATGTCGATGCCGAGCTCCAGGCTGGAGGTGGCCACCACCGCCGGGAGCTGGCCGGACTTGAGCGCCTCCTCGATGTGCTTGCGCTCCTCCCGGGAGACGCTGCCGTGGTGGGCGCGGGCGATCACGGGTGCCGCGCCGGTGGCCGCACCGGACTGGGCCATCACCTCCGCCGGTGGCCGGCTGCGCAACGGGCCGGCGGGGCCACCCCAGCGCTGCGCGTCGCCTGCCGGGCCGTCGCCCGCCGGGCCGTCGCCCGCCGACAACCCCTCCGGTACGCCGACCAGGCCCTCGCCCGACGCGGCGGCCACCTCTTCGGCTGCCAGTTCGTTGAGCCGGGCGCAGAGGCGCTCGGCGCTGCGGCGGGAGTTGGTGAAGACGATGGTCGAGCGGTGCTGCCCGATGAGCGTGAAGACGCGCTCCTCCACGGCCGGCCAGATCGAGGCGCGGCGTGGCCCGGGGCCGCCGAGGTCGTCCTCCGGTGGCTGCTCCTGCTCGTCCAGGCGGGTCATGTCCTCCACCGGGACCTGCACGCTGACCTCGATGGTCTTCGAGGTGGCCGGCTGCACGACGTCGACCGGACGGGCGCCGCCGAGGAACTGCGCGCAGGCGTCGATCGGCCGGACGGTGGCGGAGAGGCCGATGCGCTGCGCCGGGGCGGGCAGCAGCTCGTCGAGACGTTCGAGGGAGAGGGCGAGGTGGGCGCCGCGTTTGCTGCCGGCCACCGCGTGCACCTCGTCGACGATCACCGTCTGGATGCCGCGCAGCGAGTCGCGAGCCGCGGACGTGAGCAGCAGGAACAGCGACTCGGGCGTGGTGATGAGGATGTCCGGTGGGGTGCGGGCGAAGGCTCGTCGCTCGTCGGCTGGTGTGTCGCCGGTGCGCATGCCGACGGTGATGTCGGGCGGTGCGACGCCCAGCCGGGTCGCCGCCTGCCGGATGCCGGCCAGCGGGGCGCGCAGGTTGCGCTCCACGTCGACGGCGAGGGCCTTGAGGGGGCTGACGTAGAGCACCCGGCACCGCTGGCGGGCCTCGGCCGGTGCGGGCTCGCGGGACAGCCGGTCCAGTGACCAGAGGAAGGCCGCGAGCGTCTTGCCGGAGCCGGTGGGCGCCACGACGAGGGCGTTGCGCCCGGCCGCGACCGATCGCCAAGCGCCGGTCTGTGCGGCGGTGGGCGCGGCGAAGGCGGCGTCGAACCAGGCGCGGGTGGCCGGACCGAACCCGGCGAGCACCGCGCCGGCGTCTGCGTCTGCCCCGGTCACCGGTCCATCGTGCTCCTCCGGTACGACAACCACGGCCGACCTCGCGACGGAATGTGCCGGACCAACGGCAAAAAACACGGAACGCGTGCTTAATACGTTAAGTCTCACTTAACTGCTTGCTTCCAAGGAGCAACATAAAGTAACTTCACCCGCAACGCGAACCGGGGTGGGGTGATGTGATGGCCGGCGAGCAGCGCAACGTCGCACCCGGCACCGACGTGCTGATTCGCAAGGTCGACGGCCACCTGGCCGCGCTGCGCGGCGGCCTGCACGGCCCCGAGCTCGAGCTTGCCGAACGCCTCGCCCGCTGCCTGCGGGAGCTGGTCCTCTGCACCGCCCAGGCCAGCGCCGCCGATCGGGGTCAGGTCCGTGTCGCCGTCCACTACTTCGTGCTGCGCCGGGAGAGCCGCGGTCGGTTGCTGTCGGTGCGGTCGCTGGCCGCCGCGGAGCGGGTGGTCGACCGGGTCGCACGCCAGCTCGGCCGCCCCGACCTGCTGAGCGAGCTGTGCCGCGACCGCCCCACGCCCGACGACGCGCTGCCCCTCGGCGACGCCCTGCTGCGCTGACCACGACGGTGCCGCGCGGTGCCCCCCGGTAGTCGGTCCTTCAGCGGCCATGGGCCGGGACGTCGCCGTCGACTATGGGACGAATTCCGGCAAAACCGCCCGAAGGGCGACGAACTGGCGTCTGATCGCTGCTAGGCGCCGCCACCGCTGCACGGGCGTCGGCCACCTCGATCGGGAGCCCGGGTGCTGGTACTGCTCATCCTCCACCTCGTGGCGGCCCTCGCTGCGCCCCTGCTCGTCAAATGGTGGGGTCCGCGCGCGTGCTACCCGCTGGCGCTGGCGCCGGCCGCCGCGTTCTGCTGGGCGGTGGCGCACACCCCGGCCGTCGGCGACGGCGGGGCGGTGGTCGAGACGTACTCGTGGATCGAGCAACTGGGCCTCGACATCGCGTTCCGGCTCACCACGCTGTCCTGGCTGATGACGCTGCTGATCGGCGGCATCGGCGCGCTGGTGCTGGTCTACAGCGCCCGCTACTTCAGCGCCGGCTCGACGGGGCTGGCGCAGTTCGCCGCGGTCCTGGTCGCCTTCGCCGGCGCGATGCTCGTCCTGGTCTTCGCCGACGACCTGCTGCTGCTCTACGTCGGCTGGGAGCTGACCACGGTCTTCTCGTACCTGCTGATCGGGCACAGCAGCGAACGGCGTTCCAGCCGGTGGGCGGCGGCGCAGGCGCTGACCGTCACCACGCTGGGCGGGCTCGCCATGCTGGTCGGGTTCATCATGCTGGGCGAGCACGCCGGCACCTACCGCTGGTCGGAGATCGCCGACCAGCCACTGCCCGGCGGCGGATACCTGGTGGCCGCCGTGCTGCTGATCCTGGCCGGCGCGTTGTCCAAGTCGGCGGTGCTGCCGTTCAACTCCTGGCTACCGGTCGCGATGGCGGCACCCACGCCGGTCAGCGCGTACCTGCACGCCGCCGCCATGGTCAAGGCCGGCGTCTACCTGGTCGGGCTGCTCGCGCCGGCGCTCGCCACGGTCGGCCCGTGGCGACCGGTGGTGCAGGTCGCCGGCGTGGCCACCATGCTGCTCGGCGGCTGGGCCGCGCTGCGGCAGACCGACCTGAAGCTGCTGCTGGCGTACGGGACGGTCAGTCAGCTCGGCCTGCTGATCGCGGTGACCGGGTCGGGCACCCCGGACGCCGCCCTGGCCGGCACCGCGATGCTGCTGGCACACGCCCTGTTCAAGGCGGCGTTGTTCCTGGTCGTCGGCATCATCGATCATGGTGCCGGCACCCGTGACCTGCGCGAGCTGTCCGGGCTGCGGCACTGGTCCCGGCCGCTGTTCGTGCTCGCGGTGCTGGCCGCGGCGTCGATGGCCGGTGTGCCGCCACTGGTCGGCTTCGTGGCCAAGGAGGCGGTGTTCGAGGCGTTCACCGACCAGCCGTTGCTCCTCACCGGTCTGGTCGTCGGGACAGTGCTCACCGTCGCGTACAGCGCCCGCTTCCTCTGGGGCGCATTCGCTGACCGGCCGGGCGTGGAACCGGTCCAGCCGGGCCGGATCGCCGCGTCGCTGCTGGTCCCGCCGGTGGTGCTCGTCGGGGTCAGCCTGCTCGCCGGCCTGGCCGCGAGCGTGCTGGACGGCCTGCTGCGCCCGTACGCCGATCTGCTCGGCGGGGTCGACGCGCACCTGGCGCTCTGGTCCGGACCGACCCCGGCGCTCGGCCTGTCCGCGGTGGCGCTCGCTGGCGGCGGCCTGCTCTTCGCCGTGCGCGGGCCGCTCGCCCCGGTGCTGGCCCGGCTGCGTTCGCCGGTGAGCGGCAACCAGGGATACGAGTGGGTCGTGGGCCGGTTCGACCGGCTGGCCATCGAGGTCACCGGAGCGACTCAGCGCGGCTCCCTGCCGCAGTATCTGGGCATCATCCTGGTCGTCCTGGTGCTGGTGCCCGGTGCGGCGATGCTCTCCGCCAGCCCGTGGCAGGCTCGGATCCGGCTCTGGGACAGCCTGCCGCAACCGGTGATCGTGTTGATCATCGCGGTGGCCGCGGTGCTGGCGGTCGGCGCCCGCCGTCGCCTGACCGCGATGCTGCTGGTGGGGATGACCGGTTACGGCACCGCGATGCTGTTCGTCCTGCATGGAGCACCGGACCTGGCGCTCACCCAGTTCCTGGTGGAGACCGCGACGATCGCGGTCTTCGTGCTGGTGCTGCGTCGCCTGCCGGAGCGGTTCTCGGCCCGGCCGCTGCGGCGCACCCGGTGGGTCCGTCGGGCGATCGGGGTGGCGGTGGGTGCCGTGGCGGCCGGTCTGGCCCTCGTGGCGGCCGGCGCCCGGCGGGCACCGGACGTCTCCGCCGCCTTCCCGGACCTGGCGGTGATCCATGGGTACGGCCGCAACGTGGTCAACGTGACCCTGGTCGACATCCGGGCCTGGGACACGATGGGCGAGCTGTCGGTGCTGGTGGTGGCCGCGACCGGGGTGGCCAGCCTGATCTTCGAGCAGTCCCGTACGGGGCCGCGACCGCGCCGGCCGGAGTCGGACCGGCGGGTGAACCGACCCGGTCGGCCGGTGTGGCTGCGTGGCGGCCCCACCCTGTACGAGGAGCGCCGCTCGATCGTGCTGGAGGTGGTCACCCGGCTGATCTTCCACACCGTCGTGCTGTTCTCCCTGTTCCTGCTCTTCTCGGGGCACAACGCGCCGGGCGGTGGCTTCTCCGGCGGTCTGGTGGCGGGTCTCGCCCTGGTGGTCCGCTACCTGGCCGGCGGCCGGTACGAGCTGACCGAGGCGGCGCCGATCGGCGCCGGGCTGATCCTCGGCGCCGGGCTGGCCGTGTCGGTGGGCAGCGGCTTGGTGGCGCTGCTGGTCGGTGGAGCGGTGCTGGAGAGCGCCAAGGTCGACCATCCCCTGCCGCTGATCGGCGACGTCCACCTGGTCACGTCGCTCTTCTTCGACATCGGTGTGTACCTGGTCGTGATCGGGCTGGTGCTGGACATCCTGCGCAGCCTCGGGGCCGAGGTCGACCGGCACATCGAGGCCACCGGAACGGGCACGGGTGGCCTGGCCGTCAACAAGGGGGAGCGGCCGTGAGCGCGAGGAGTGAGCCGGGTTTGCGAGCCCCGCAGTCGCGAACAGAGGTGGCACGGTGAGCGCGAGGAGTGAGCCGGGTTTGCGAGCCCCGCAGTCGCGAACAGAGGTGGCACGGTGAGCGCGAGGAGTGAGCCGGGTTTGCGAGCCCCGCAGTCGCGAACAGAGGTGGCACGGTGAGCGCGAGGAGTGAGCCGGGTTTGCGAGCCCCGCAGTCGCGAACAGAGGTGGCACGGTGAGCGCGAGGAGTGAGCCGGGTTTGCGAGCCCCGCAGTCGCGAACAGAGGTGGCACGGTGACGGCGGGCGGCGCTGGACCGACGTTGGTGCTGGTGCTGGCCGTCGCGGTGCTTGTCGGTTGCGGGGTGATCCTGTTGTTGGAGCGCAGCCTGACCCGGATCCTGCTCGGTGTGATCATGCTTGGCAACGGGGTCAACCTGCTGGTCCTGCTGGGCGGGCGGTCCGGTGGGGCGCCGATTGTCGGCACCGGCCCGGTGGAGCAGATGAGCGACCCGCTGCCGCAGGCGATGGTGTTGACCGCCATCGTGATCACGTTCGGGTTCACCGCGTTCCTGCTCGCTGTGGCGTACCGCAGTTGGTATCTCAGCGGCGACGACGAGGTGCCCGACGACCTGGAAGACCAGCAGATCATCCGCCGGGCCTTGCGTAACGAGGTGGGCGCCGTCGACCACGGTGGGGAGGGCCCGGACGACGACCCGGAGCAGGTCGATCCTGAGCCCGCCCGCCGTCGACTACGACGCGGGGACGAGGCGTGATGGGCGCGCTGGTGCCGCTGCCGGTGGTGGTGCCGCTGCTCGGTGCGGCGCTGACCCTGCTGCTGGCCGCGCAGCCCCGGCTCCAGCGCTCGGTCAGCGTGCTCTGCCTGAGCGGCACCTTCGTCGTGGCGGTGCTGCTGCTGGTCCAGGCGTACCGGTACGGGCCGGTGGTGGTGGCCGTCGGCGCGTGGTCGGCACCGGTCGGCATCGTGCTGGTCGCCGATCAGCTCGCCGCGCTGATGGTGGTGGTCTCCTCGGCGGTGACCCTCTGCGTGCTGCTGTACTCGATCGGTCAGGGGCGCAGCGAGACGAGCGAGACCACGCCGGTGGTGATCTTCCACCCGACGTACCTGGTGCTCACCGCGGGTGTCACCAACGCGTTCCTGGCTGGTGACCTGTTCAACCTCTTCGTCGGCTTCGAGATCCTGTTGGCTGCCAGCTTCGTGTTGATCACGTTGGGGGGCACCGAGACCCGGATCCGGACCGGGTCGACGTACGTGGTGGTCAGCATCCTCTCCTCGATGATCTTCCTGACGGCGGTCGGCCTGGTGTACGCAGCCACCGGCACGCTCAATCTGGCTCAGCTCGCCCAGCGCCTCGACGACCTGCCCGGCGACGTCCGACTGGCCCTGGAACTGATGTTGCTGCTGGCCTTTGCGATCAAGGCGGCGGTCTTCCCACTGTCGGCGTGGCTGCCGGACAGCTATCCCACCGCGCCCGCCCCGGTCACCGCCGTCTTCGCGGGTCTGCTCACCAAGGTCGGCGTCTACGCGATCATCCGTACCGAGACGTTGCTCTTTCCCGGTGGGCAGGCCGATGGGCTGCTCATGGTCGTCGCCGGGCTGACCATGGTGGTCGGCATCCTCGGCGCGGTGGCGCAGTCCGATCTGAAGCGGCTCTTCTCGTTCACCCTGGTCAGCCACATCGGCTACATGATCTTCGGCGTGGCGTTGAGCACCGCCGCCGGGCTCTCCGGCGCGATCTTCTACGTGGTGCACCACATCACCATCCAGACCACGCTGTTCCTCGTCGCCGGGCTGGTCGAGGAGCGCGCCGGCAGCACCGACCTGCGCCGCATCGGCGGGCTGGCCCGGGTGGCACCACTGCTCGGTGTGCTGTTCTTCGTCCCGGCCATGAACCTCGCCGGGGTGCCGCCGTTCTCCGGTTTCCTCGGCAAGCTCGGCCTGCTCCAGGCCGGGGTGGCGGTCGGCGGGCCGCTGCCCGGGGTGCTGGTCGCGGCTGGCACGCTGACCAGCCTGCTCACCCTGTACGTGGCGTCCCGGGTGTGGAACATCGCCTTCTGGCGTGCGCCCCGCCTGGCCACCAGCGAGCCGGCCGTCCGGCTGCCGAGGCTGATGGTCGGGGCCACCGTGGCCCTGGTCGCCATCGGGGTGGCGTTGACCGTGCTGGCCGGTCCGCTCTTCGACGTCACCGCCGACGCGGCGGCCGACCTGCGCCTGCGTACCCCGTACGTGCGTGCCGTGCTGCCGGACGGCGTGCCGTGACCGGCCCGCCCGAGACGGCGCGCGACGCCGCCGGGCCGGGGGCGTCCGGGCGCGGCCGGCCTGGGCGCTGGCGGGACCAGGTGGTGGCGCTCGGGTGGCTGCTGGTCGTCTGGAACCTGCTCTGGGGCGACATCAACTGGGCCAATCTGATCGGCGGCCTGCTGGTGGGCGGCGCGGTGCTGGTCTTCTTTCCGCTGCCGGCGGTCAGCTTCGGTGGGCGGCTGCGGCCCCGGGCGCTGCTGGTGTTCGCGGTCCGGTTCGCTGTGGAGCTGGTCAGCGCGAGTCTGCACGTCGCCCGGATCGCCGTGCAGCCCGGCTACCGGCCGCGCGGGGCGATCATCGCGGTCCAGTTACGGGTGCCCACCGACCTGAACCTGGCGCTCACCGCCGAGGCCGTCTCGTTGGTGCCGGGCACGCTGATCCTCGAGGTGGACCGGGACTCCGGAACGCTCTACCTGCACGTGCTGGACACCCACGGGCCGGCGGACCTGGACGTGGCCCGGGAACGCACCCACGCCGTCGAGCGGCGCATCGTCCGCGCGGTGGGCTCCAGCGCCGAACTGCGCCGCCTCGAGACCGACTCATCCGAGAAGGGAACCCGCCCGTGACCACGTTCCTGGCCGCCGTCCTCACCGTTCTGCTGTCGGTGACCGCGCTCCTCGCGCTGGCCCGCCTCTACCGTGGCCCGTCGCTGGTGGACCGGGTGATCGCCGCGGACATGCTGCTCGCCACCATGGTCGGCGCGGTCGGCGCCGAAGCCGCGGTGAATCGGCACGCCACCACACTGCCCGTGCTGGTGGTGCTCTCCCTGCTCGGCTTCGTGGGCTCGGTGTCGCTGGTCCGCTTCGCTGTCCGGGAGCAGCAGTGATCGCGACGATCGCGGACTGGCTCGGCGCCGGTTGTCTGGTGGCCGGCGCGCTGCTCGGCCTAGCCGCCGGGATCGGCGTGCTGCGTTTCCCGGACGCGCTGTCCCGCATGCACGCGGCCACCAAGCCGCAGGTGCTCGGGGTGCTCCTGCTGCTGCTGGGCATCGCGTTGCGGCTGCGGTCTCCGGCGGATCTGGGCATGATCCTGCTGGTGGCGGTCTTCCAGTTGGCGACCGCGCCGGTCGCGGCCCAGATGATCGGGCGGGCCGCGTACCGGTCGGGCCGGCTCGACCGGAGCCTGCTCGACGCCGATGAGCTGGCCGAACGCGGATCGGAAGGTGGGTCGGCGGGACCGGCGTGACGACCCGGGCGTGGCGGGTGAACCGGACGAAATGCTCCTTCGGCCCACCCCCAGCGGAGTCCCAGCCGACGCCGATAAAATAGAGGCATGATCGACTCCTCTGCCCAGGAGGGCAGCAGTAGCCAGCCGGGTCGTGCCCGGCATATCCCCGTATCGACGACCCCGGGAGCCCTGAGCAACCCGTGTTGATCGTCGTTGGTCTCCTTCTGATCATCGTGCTCACTGCCGCCACCGGATACTTCGTGGCGCAGGAGTTCGGCTACGTCGCCGTGGACCGGGGCAAGCTGCGCCAGCTCGCCGATGACGGCGATCCGGCCGCCGCCCGGGCCCTGACCGTCACCAGTCGCCTCTCCTTCATGCTCTCCGGCGCCCAACTCGGCATCACCGTCACCGCCCTGCTGGTCGGCTACGTCGCCGAGCCGTTCCTCGGCGGTGGCCTCGCCGACCTGCTCGGCGTGGCCGGCGTCAGCGAGGCGATCAGTTTGCCGCTGTCGGTGGCGTTGGCCCTGGTCATCGCCACCATCGTGCAGATGGTCCTCGGCGAGCTGGCCCCGAAGAACCTGGCCATCGCGCGGGCCGAGCAACTGGCCCGGGCGCTGAGCCGGTCCACCCTGATCTACCTGGCCGTCGCCGGGCCGCTGATCCACCTCTTCGACCGGGCATCCGTACGTCTGCTGCGCCGGTTCGGCATCGAACCGATCGAGGAACTGCCCAGCGGCGCCACCCCGGCGGACCTGGAACAGATCATCGCCGAGTCCCGCGAGGAGGGCAGCCTCGACGCCGAGATGTCCACGCTGCTCGACCGAGGTCTGGACTTCCGTGAGCTGACCGCCGGCGAGGCCATGGTGCCCCGGGTCGACGTGCACACCGTACGGGCGCACGAACCGGTCAGCCGGGTGGTCGAGCTGCTGGACACCGGCCACTCCCGCTTCCCGGTACGCGGTACGGAGGGCGTCGACGACCTGATCGGCGTCGTCGGCATCGCCGACGTGCTCGGCGTACCCCCGGGGGACCGGGCCACCACCCCGGTGAGTGCGGTGGCCGGGCCACCGCTGCTCGTACCGGAGACGTTGCCCCTGCCCACCGTCCTCGACCGCCTGCGGTCCGGGCACCGGCAGATGGCCTGCGTGGTCGACGAGTACGGCGGCTTCGCCGGCGTGATCACGCTGGAGGACATCGCCGAGGAGCTGGTCGGCCCGATCCGGGACGAGGACGACCCACCTGATCGGGCACCGGCCCGGCAGGACGACGGGTCCTGGGTGGTGCCGGCCCGCTGGCGGATCGACGAGGTCGCCGACAGCACCGGCATCGCACTGCCCGAGGCCCCGGAGTACGACACGCTGTCCGGGTTGGTGATGCGGGAGCTGGGCCGGGTGCCGGAGGTCGGTGACCGGCTGGAGATCATCCTGCTGCCCGAGGGCGCAGATGGTGAGGACAACGAGGCGGAGCCCCGAGCGCTGGTCGAGGTGCTGGCCGTGGACCGGCATGTGGCCGACTCGGTGCGGCTGCAACTGACCCGACCGGGGGTGACCGCATGAGCCCCGGGATCGCGCTGTTCAGCTCGGTGATCCTGCTGGCGCTGAACGCGTTCTTCGTGGCCGCCGAGTTCGCCCTGGTGGCCAGCAAGCGGTACCGCCTGGAGCAGGCGGCGGCGAACGGCGGCCGAGCGGCACGCGCCGCGCTGGACGGTGTCCGCGAGCTGTCGCTGATGTTGGCCGGCGCGCAGCTCGGCATCACACTGTGCACCCTGGGTCTCGGCGCGCTCGCCGAACCGGCGATCGAACACCTCCTCAGCCCACTGCTGCACGCGGTGGGCCTGCCAGACGCGGCCAGTCACATCGTCGCCCTGGTCTTCGCTCTCGCGGTGGTCACCTTCCTGCACCTGGTGGTGGGGGAGATGGCACCGAAGTCGTGGGCGATCACCGACGCCGAGCGCTCAGCGACGCTGCTCGCGCTGCCGTTCCGCGCCTTCGCCCGGGTGTCCCGGCCGATACTCTCCGCGCTCAACGCCCTGGCCAACGCGATCCTGCGGCTGTTCGGGGTCAACCAGCAGGATCAGCTCGCCCAGGTGCACGGCCCGGACGAGCTGCGAATCCTGCTGGAGCAGTCCCGTGAGCACGGGCTGCTCGGCGCCGAGCAGCACCAACTGCTGACCAGCATGTTGGAGTTGCAGGGCACGTCGGTGGCGCAGGTGATGGAACCGTTCGACACCATGGTCACCGTCCGTCGGGGCGACCCGGCCGAGCGGATCGAAGAGGTCAGCCGGGACAGCGGTCGGTCCCGGCTGGCGGTGCTGGACGAGGCGGGCGACGTCTGCGGCCTGGTGCACGTCCGGGAGGCCGTGCGAGTGGTCACCACCGGCCGCGTCGCCACCGCAGGGGAGCTGATGACGCCCGCGTTCACCTTGCCCGCGACGTCCTCGGTCACCGAGGCGGTCGCGGCGATGCGCGCCCGGCAGTCGCAGCTCGCGTTGGTGCGCAACGGCGGTGGCCCGGCCCGACCGGTCGGCTTCGTGGCCCTGGAGGACCTCCTGGAGGAGGTCATCGGCGAGTTCGACGACGAGACCGACACGGTGCCGCGCGGGCGGCGGTTGCGCTGAGTTGCCGACCCGGCCGCGCTGACGCGGTGCGGCCGGGTCGGCGGGGCAGCGCTGCTCGGCGGGGCAGCGTTGCTCGGTGCGGCTGGGTCGGCGCGGCGGGCTTGAGGTCACCTCGACGGGGTAGGCGCGGCTGGTGTGGGGCCGGCGGGGTCCCGTCCCGGGAGGGGGCGCGCGGTGCGGCTGACGGGGGTGTCCCGGGCGTCCGGCTGGACCGGGCTCACCGTGCAGACCACGCTCCCCAACCCGAGCACCCGACCGGGCCTGCGCCTGCCGGGGCGGGTGACCCTCGAGGCCGGGCCGGAGGACGTGCTGGTTCGGCACATCCGGCTCGGCCTCGTCACCACTGTCGAGCCGGACGACCCGGCCGCGGCCCGGCGCCTCATGCAGTTCCACCACCTGCCGATCGCCGGCCGGTTCGTCGTACCGGCCGGCCGGCGGCGGGCCGTCGACTTCGCGTTGCCGCTGCCGTGGGAGACGCCGGTGACGATCTTCGGTGGGGTGCCGCTGCTGAGCCTGCGGATGGGTCTGCGTACCGAGGTGTCCGTCGACCCCGATCTTGATCAGGGGGCCATGGTGCCGGTCTTCGTGCACCCGATCCCCACCCAGCAGCACGTGCTGGCGGCGCTGGACACGCTGGGTTTCATGATCCGCCAGGCCGGGTTGCAGGAGGGCGGGCTGCCCGGGGTGGAACACACCCTGCCGCTGCACCAGCGCTGGGGCTACTGGGTGGGGCCGCTCTACGCCGGCCCGATCACCGAGCTGGAGGTGATCTTCGTGACCAACTCGGCGGGCCTGGAGGTGATCCTCTGGATGGATCGCCGGCTGGCACTGGCCGGGATCACCCACCAGAGCATCAGCCGGTTCCGGCTCTGGCACGCGGACGCCGACCGGCGGGACTGGGTCGCCACCGTGGACGGGTGGATCCGCCGGGCGATCAACCGGCACGCCGCCGCGGCCGCGCACGCCGACTGGTCCGCGCAGATCACCGGGTCCGCCCACGTCAGCCGCCATCCCGACGAGCCGATCCGGCCCGGCTACGGACTAGGCGGCACCGCCGGAGGCGCAGGAATCGGCGGCGGCGGCTCCGGCGGCGACGGCACCTAACCCCACCCCCACCCCGCCCCCGCCCGCCCCCGTCGATCATGGAGTTGTGGTGGGATGAATATCCGGTATTGCGCCTTTTGCGAGGCACCACAAGTCCATGATCGACGCGGACAGCAAGGGGCGTGACGCGTTTCGGGGGTGGCGGGGTTAGCTGGCGCTTGCTGTGGCTAGCTTCAGGCTGAAGGCCAGGAAGAGTGCGGCTATGGCGGTGGTGCCTCCGGCGGCCAGGCGGCGGCGCTGGCGGAACTGGGTGGCCAGGAAGGTGCCCGCGAAGATCAACGCGGTCAGGTAGAGCGCGCTGGTCACCTGGGCGATCAGCCCGAGCAGCAGGAACGACAACGCCGGCCAGGCGTAGCCGGGGTCGACGAACTGGATGAAGAACGAGATGAAGAACAGGATCGCCTTCGGATTCAGCAGGCTGATCACCAACGCCTTGCGGAACGGGCTGCGCATCGCCGCCGGTTCGGCGGCGTCGATGAGCCGCGGCGTGCTCGGGTCGTTGCGGTCGCGCCAGCGCCGCCAGGCGCCGAGCAGCATGGTCACCCCGACGTAACCGAGGTACGCGGCACCCGCGTACTTGATCACCATGAACAGCGGCGGGTACGCCTTGAGCAGCGACGCCACTCCGGCGGCGGAGAGGAACATCAGCACACCGTCGCCGACGAACACCCCACCAGCGGCCCGGTAGCCGACCGCGACGCCCCGCTTGGCCGCGGTGGAGAGCACGAAGAGTGAGTTTGGTCCGGGCAGCAGGATGATGGCCACGGTGCCCAGTACGTACGTCCAGATGTCGGTGATCCCCAGCACGCCCGCCATCATCACGCCACCGATGCCGTTCGGCGAAGTCTTTCCCGCAGCCTGGCCTGTGCGTTCGGCCACTCGTCGACGGTCATCGCGTACTGGACGGTGTCCCGCCAGGAGCCGTCCGGGCGTTGCCGGTGCATCCGCAACACCCCTTCCCGGGAAGCGCCGAGACGTTCGATGGATGCCTGCGAGCGCTCGTTGCGGATGTCGGTGTGCCAGGCCACCCGCACCGCGCCCAGCTCGTCGAAGGCCCGGCCGAGCAGCAGTAGCTTGGCCTCGGTGTTGATCCCGGTACGCCACCACGGGCGGCCGAGGAAGGTGTGCCCGATCGCCACCGATCGCCGTTCCGGGTCGATCTCGTAGTACGAGGTGGTGCCGACCACCGCCCCGGTGGCCGCGCAGCGCTGCACCCAGGGCGCCCGCTCGCCGCGGTGCTGTGCGGCCAGCGCGGCGGCGACCACCTCGGCGGTGCCGGCCGGTTCGGTTGGTCGCGCGGCACTGAGGTGCCGCCAGACCTCTTCGTCGTCGCACGCGGCGTGCAGTTCGTCGGCGTGGGCCAGGTCCAGTGGCTCCAGCAGGACGTGCTCGCCGCGCAGCGGCACCGCGTCGTGCCACGGCGTACGGGCGGTCCGTAGTGGCGCCGGCAGCGGCGCGGTGACCCCGGCGGCCGGCTCGGGCGGGCCGGCGGTCAGCCGCAGCGGCAGCACCCCGGCCCAGTGCGGCAGGTGCAGGTCGGCCTCGTCCTCGCGGACGCCACCGGTGCGGGACCGGACCGCCACCTCGCGCAGCGGCAGCGCCAGTACGGCGGTCTCGGCCATCTCCCGCCGGCTGGGCGGGCGGCTGTCCGTGCTGCGCCCGGCGGCCACCTTCTCCACCAGTGCGGTGAGCATCGCGGTCTTCTCCCGCTCGTCGGTGACCAGTCGGGCGGTGCCGTGCGCGACCACCGAGCGGTAGTTGGCGCTGTGGTGGAACTGGGAGCGGGCGAGGACCAGCCCGTCGAGCAGGGTCACCGCCACGCAGACCGCCAGTCCGTCGCCTCGGGCGGCGAGCAGTGGCCGACTGCCGGTCGAGCCGTGCAGGTAGAGCGTGTCGCCGATGCGGACGTGCAGGGTGGGCAGCACGCGCGGCTCGCCGTCGACGGTGAAGCCGAGCGCACAGGTGTACGCCTCGTCGAGCACGGCGTGCGCGGCGGCAGCGTCGTAGCTCATCCGTTCGCGGGAACGCTTGGGGATGGTCCGAGCGGTGGGTGGGTACATGCTCGCCCCTTTGTTCTAGTACAATCTCTTATTTGTGTCAGCACGCTATCAGCCCACCGGTTCGACGGCTCTCGAGATTTCGGCCAGCATCGAGTCGGGCATCCGTACGGGCGCCCTGCCACCGGGGGCCGCCCTACCGCCCGTGCGGGCACTCGCCGTCGAGTTGGGCGTCAGCCCGGCCACCGTCGCCCGCGCCTACCAGGAGCTGCGCCAACGCGGCCTGGTCGCCACCGCCGGACGGCACGGCACCCGGGTACGCCCCCGCCCCCGGTGGCCGCCCGCCGCTCCGCGCTGCGCCCCCACCGTTGCCCGGCGCCCGAGACCTGTCCCGGGGCGAACCCGAACCCCGTCTGCTCCCGCCGCTCGGCCCGCACCTCGCGGCGCTCGCCACCGAGGCCGGCCCGTCGGTCGGCTACTCCGACGCCGGGGTGCTGCCCGAGCTGGCGGAGGCGGCCCGCGCCCGGCTGAGCGCCGACGGCGTACCGGCCGGGGAGCTCACCCTCACCGGCGGCGCGCTGGACGGCATCGAGCGGCTGCTCGGCGCGCACCTGCGCCCCGGCGACGCCGTCGCGGTGGAGGACCCGGGCTGGGCCAACCTGCTCGACCTTGTCGCCGCGCTGGGGCTGCGCCCGATCGGCGTACCGCTGGACGACGAGGGGCCGCTGGTGGCCGGGGTCGCCGCCGCGCTCGCCGCCGGAGCGCGGGCGCTGGTGGTCACCAGCCGGGCACAGAACCCGACCGGCGCCGCCGTCTCCGCCGCCCGCGCCGAGGCCCTGCGGGCGCTGCTCGCCGGCCGGCGGGACCTGCTGTTGATCGAGGACGACCACGCTGCCGAGCTGGCCCGCGTACCCCTGCATTCCCTGGCGGGCGCAACCGGGAGTTGGGCCTTCCTCCGCTCGGTGAGCAAGCCCTTCGGCCCGGACCTCCGGCTGGCGGTGCTGGTCGGTGACGAGACCACGGTGGCCCGGGTGACCGGGCGTACGCGGGTCGGCGCCGGCTGGGTCTCCACCGTGCTGCAACGGCTGGTCCTCGCCCTCTGGAGGGACCCGGCGGTCGCCGAGCTGGTGCAGCGGGCGGCGCAGAGTTACGAGCAGCGGCGCGAAGGGCTGCTGGCCGCGCTGGCCGAGCACGGCCTGACCGCACACGGCCGCAGCGGCATCAACGTCTGGCTGCCCGTGGCGGACGAGACCAGCGCGGTCACCGCGTTGCGCGACGCCGGCTGGGCGGTGGCCCCCGGCGCCCTCTACCGCATCGCCGCGCCACCAGCCCTCCGCATCACCGTCAGCCCCCTGACCACAGAGGATCTGACCCCCCTGGCGGCAGCCCTGGCGAAAGCCACAAACCCCACCCCACCCCGAGGCTTCCCCACCTAACCCGCCCCCCGCCCCCGCGATCTTGCGGTTTGTGTCGTTGATATGCCCTGAATGGCCTATTTATCCGGGCAAAAAGTGCAAGATCGCGAGGATTCGGGGCGGACGGGGCGGGTATGCGGGGCGCCGGAGGTGGGGGTTATGGCTTCAGGTGGGGCGCGTAAGGGAGTCTGGATCGCGGTTGCGGTGGCGATCATCATCATCGTCATCGTGCTCATCGCGATCGCTTCCGGTGGGGACGGCGGCGGTAACGGGTACTGACGCGGCGGGTGGGCCGGCGCTGCGCCGGGGCGTACCCGGCACCGAGCATCGAACAGGTATATAACAGTCGGCATGGCCGAGCAGACCGGGAACGCCCCGGGCGCCCAGCGGTTCATCCCGCCCGACGCCGACACCATCGACGACCTGCGCACCGCAGCCGGCGGCTGTCGGGGCTGCGAGTTGCACCGGGACGCCTCGCAGACGGTCTTCGGCCGGGGCGACGAGAGTGCCCGGGTGGTGCTGGTCGGCGAGCAGCCCGGCGACCTGGAAGATCAAAAAGGGCTGCCCTTCGTCGGCCCGGCCGGACGGCTGCTGCGCCGCGCGGTCGACGACGCCGGGCTGGACCCGGGTCACCTCTATTTGACGAACGCTGTGAAGCACTTCCGGTTCGAGCTGCGCGGCAAGCGGCGGATCCACCAGACCCCGGACCAGGTGCACATCACCGCCTGCCGACCCTGGTTGGTCGCCGAGTTCGCCCGGCTGCGCCCGGAGATCGTGGTGGTGCTCGGCGCGACCGCCGCCAAGGCGCTGCTCGGCCCGTCCTTCCGGGTCACCCGGCAGCGGGGCGAGCTGCTGCCCTGGCCGGAGTCGGCCCAGCACCCGAAGGACTTCACCCGGGTGCCGATCGACAGCGCCGGCGGGGTGGCCGCCGCGACGACGGCCCGGCTGCTGGCCACCATCCACCCGTCCGCCGTCCTGCGCGCCGACGATCAGGACAAGGCGTACGAGGGCCTGGTCGCCGACCTCACCGTCGTCACCCGCGCCCTGCCCGACTGACGCCGGGACCTGTCCACGCTTGCCGCGCCAGGATTGCGTGGCCACCCCCGGGCGGGTAGCAAGGGTCGATGGATGTCGACAGCGAGGCGAGTCGGGCCGGGGTGACCACCGGGCGTGGTGGTGGATGGAAGCGGTTCGTCGAGCGGGCGACCGGGTTGCAGATGATGGCCGTCTACTGGGTGCCGGCGGCACTCCTGATCGGTCTGCCGGTGCGCTGGCTCTTCGAGCGGCAGGAGTCGCTGGTCGAGGCCGTGCTGAGCACCGCGCTGAACGCCGCCTGCATCGGGCCCGCGGTGTACCTGAGCCAGCGAGTCGTGGGCGATACCCGGCGGGATCCTGAGGGGTACGCGCTCTGCCAGGCACTGCGCACCGGCAACGTGTGGTCGCCGCCGTCGGTGTGGCCGTCGCCGCGCTCACCCTGACCCGGATCGGCAGGCTGACACCCCTGCTCGCCACGTCGAACACACCAGGACCGCGTGCGTGAACAACTTCCAGGGGTGCCGACCGCCACCACGTCGCCGCCCACGCCCGCCCGATCCAAGATCCCAGCAACTTCAGGGAAAGTGCGGGGTCACGGCGCGCTGAGGCAGCAACTTCACCGAAGTTGCGCGGATCTCGCGGGCGGCGGGCGGCGGGCGGCAGGTCGGGGCGTGTCACGTATGCCGGTTCGGCCGTTGGCTAAACCCACTGCCGATGGTCGACGTGGGTGCGCGAGGATGGGTCACCACCTTCCTGAGGAGCGCCGATGGCCACCGACCTGACCGCGCCGCGTACCGCCGCCGGACCTGAGGTCTCGTCGATTCAGCGGCGTACCCTGCGGCTGCTCTTCACCACCCAGATCATCGGCGGGATCGGCGTGACCATCGGCATCGCCGTGGGCGCGCTGCTCGCGGCACGGATCGCCGGGACCGCGGTGGCCGGTGTCGCGCAGAGCGCCGGGGTGGTCGGTGCGGCGCTGCTCGCCGTTCCGGTCACCCGGATCATGGCGCGGCACGGCCGGCGACCGGGCCTGGTGGTGGCGTACGCGGTCGGTGCCGTTGGTGGCGTACTGGTGGTGTTGGCCGCGGCCACCCGCTGGGTGCCGCTGCTCTTCCTCGGCATGCTGCTCTTCGGCGGGGGAACCGCCGCGAACCTGCAGGCTCGCTACACCGCGGTGGACCTGGCTGAGCCGGCCCGACGAGGGCGGCAGCTCTCCCTGGTCGTCTGGGCCACCACCATCGGTGCGGTGGCCGCGCCGAACTTCGCCGCGTTGGCCGACCGGGCCACCACCGGCTGGGGGCTGCCCCCGCTGGCCGGCCCGTTCGCGTTCAGCTCGGTGGCGTTCGTGCTGGCTGCCGTCGTACTCCTCGGGTTGCTCCGGCCCGACCCGCTGCTCACCGCGCGGCGGCTCGCGGCGGCCGAGGCGCCGGCGGACGGTGGCGGTGGTGCGGCGACGGCCGCCGCGCCGGTCGGGGTGCGCGCGCCGCGTGGCGCCGGGATGCGTGCGGCCTGGTCGGTGGTACGCGGGCGGCCGGCAGCCCGGCTCGGCATCGCCGCTGTGGCGGTGGGTCACCTGGTGATGGTGGCGGTGATGGCGATGACCCCGGTCCGGCTCGGTGAGTCGCACGCTGACGCCGATGTGCTGCGGCTGGTCGGCATCGTGCTGAGTCTGCACATCGCGGGCATGTACGCGTTCTCCCCGGTGGTCGGCTGGCTCACCGACCGGCTCGGCCGACGGGCGGTGATCCTCGGTGGGGTCGGGCTGTTGCTGGCCGCCTGCGCGGTCGCCGGCACCGCCGGGCACGACACACCCCGGCTCTCGGTGGGTCTGGCCCTGCTCGGGTTGGGCTGGTCGGGGACGATGGTGGCCGGCTCGACGCTGCTGTCCGAGTCGGTGGCGGCCGATGTGCGGCCGAGCGTCCAGGGGCTGTCCGACCTGATCATGGGACTGGCCGGGGCCGGCGCCGCCGTGGTCAGCGGGTTTGTCATGCAGTTCGCCGGATATCCCGTGCTCACCCTGCTCGCGGCGGTCGCGGCAGTGCCCCTGGTGGCGCTAGCGTTGCGCCCGGTGCCGACCGGGGCACCGGACGAGGAGGGCTGATCACTGTGCGGCTGACCGACTTCTGGACGCGGCTGGATGAGGCGTTCGGGCCCGGCTACGCGGCCAGCATCGCCCGCGATCAGGTGCTGTCCCAGCTTGGCGGACGGACCATCGAGCAGGCACTGGCGTCGGGGGAGCAGACGCACGTGGTGTGGCGGGCGGTCTGTGCCGCGTACCCCGATCGAGTGCCCGCCCGACTACGCTGAGCAGCCTTTTCGCCGCTTCCGCGTGTCGCTTCTCGAGTCGTACACCTGTTCGGCTATTGTCCACAGCGGGGTGCTCGTCCACAGCTCGCGGCCCGTCGGCTGGTTTTCTGTCGGACCTAGCGCCTAGCGTGTCCGCGTGACGCGAAGCTCAGCAAAGACGCCGGCGAAGGCAGGGGTGGCAACCATGGCAGCAGGGCCTGACCGGGAGAAGGCACTCGACCTTGCTCTCGCTCAGATTGACAAGCAATTCGGCAAGGGCTCGGTGATGCGGCTGGGTGACCGGCCGGTCGTCCAGACCGCGATCATTCCGACCGGCTCCATCGCGCTCGACGTGGCGCTGGGCATTGGTGGTCTGCCGCGCGGCCGGGTGGTCGAGATCTACGGCCCGGAGTCCAGCGGTAAGACCACGGTGGCACTGCACGCGGTGGCCAGCGCCCAGCGGCTCGGCGGCATCGCGGCCTTCATCGACGCCGAGCACGCGCTCGACCCGGACTACGCGAAGGCCCTCGGCGTCGACACCGACGCGATGCTGGTCTCTCAGCCGGACACCGGCGAGCAGGCGCTGGAGATCGCGGACATGCTGATCCGCTCCGGCGCGATCGACATCATCGTGATCGACTCGGTGGCGGCTCTGGTGCCGCGTGCCGAGATCGAAGGCGAGATGGGCGACAGCCACGTGGGCCTCCAGGCCCGGCTGATGAGCCAGGCGCTGCGGAAGATCACCGGTGTGCTCAGCAACACCGGCACCACGGCGATCTTCATCAACCAGCTCCGCGAAAAGATCGGCGTGATGTTCGGCAGCCCGGAGACCACCACCGGTGGTCGGGCGCTGAAGTTCTACGCCTCGGTCCGGCTCGACGTGCGACGCATCGAGAGCCTCAAGGACGGCACCGACGTTGTCGGTAACCGCACCCGGGTCAAGGTCGTGAAGAACAAGGTCGCCGCGCCGTTCAAGCAGGCCGAGTTCGACATCATGTACGGCAAGGGCATCTCGCGTGAGGGCTCGCTGATCGACGTCGGCGTGGAGCAGGCGATCATCCGCAAGTCCGGCGCCTGGTACACGTACGACGGTGACCAGCTCGGCCAGGGCAAGGAGAAGGCCCGGGAGTTCCTGAAGGAAAACCCGGACGTGGCCGCCGAGATCGAGAAGAAGATCCTGGAGAAGCTCGGCGTCGGGGTCGGCGCGGGTGACGCCGCCGGTGGCCCGGAGCTGCCGCCGGTCGACTTCTGACCGGTCGCTGACCCATGGCAGGACGACGCGCTCGTACGGGGAGGGGCTGGGATGCCAGTCCGCCCCGTACGGGCGACGACGCCAGCGATCCGCCCCGCCCTCGGCGGGGCCGCCGGGGGCGGTCCGAGGAGGCCGACGCCGTCGAGTCCCCGGCACCGCCTCGCGATGAGTCGGAGGTGGCCCGCGAGATCTGCCTGCGGCAGCTTGCCGTCCGGCCACGCACCCGGGCCGAGCTGGCCGGGGCGTTGGCAAAGCGGGGCATCTCCGAGGAGGTGTCGGCTGAGGTGCTCGACCGGTATGACGAGGTCGGCATCATCGACGACGCCGCGTTCGCCCGGGCCTGGGTGTCCAGCCGGCACACCGGGCGTGGCCTGGCCCGGAGGGCGCTCGCCAACGAGCTGCGCCGAAAGGGCGTGGACGGCGAGGTTGCCACCGAGGCACTGGGTGAGCTGGACGAGGAGACCGAGGCGGACACCGCCCGGAGCCTCGTGGAGCGCAAGCTGCGCACTGCCCGGGGTGAGCCGGACGCGGTCTTCCGCCGACTGGTGGGCATGCTGGCCCGCAAGGGCTACCCGCCCGGCGTGGCGATCCGGGCAGTGAAGGACGCGCTTGCCGCGCAGAGCGCCGAGGCGGCCGAGTTCGCCGAGCAGATAGACGCCGACGCGCTCGCCGACGCCGAGGGCGAGCTGGACCGCGACAACCGCCTGGCCGAGTGAGCGACGGGCTGGGGGTGTGGGCCGGTTGCTGAAGGCGTGTCTGAACGGCGGTCGCAGCCGCGACGCCCACCCGGCCGTGCCGGTCACCCCGGCAGAGTTGGCCGCTGACGCGGCCCGCTGCGCGGCGCTCGGCGTCGCGGCCGTGCACGTCCATCCCCGCGACGCGTCCGGGGCCGAGTCGCTGCGCCCAGCGGTGATCGCCGACGCGCTCACCGCGATCCGTGCCGCCCGGCCGGGGCTGCCGGTGGGGGTGAGCACCGGCGCCTGGATCGAACCGGACCCGGCCGCCCGGGTGGCCGCCGTCCGGGCCTGGTCGGTGCTGCCCGACTTCGTCTCGGTCAACGCGCACGAACCCGGTGCCGAGGCGGTCGCCGCCGCCCTGCACGAGCGGGGTGTGCTCGTCGAGGCGGGGCTCTGGACGCTTGACGCGGTCGAGGCGTACAGGAGTTGGCGGGTGCCGGCCGGGCGGATCCTCGTCGAGTGCATGGCCGAGGAGGTGGTGGCCGCGCTGGTAGACGCCTCTCGGATCCTCGCCGCGCTGCCGGCGGACGCACCGCCGGTGCTGCTGCACGCCGAGGGCCCGGCGACCTGGACGGTCCTCGCCGAGGCGGTCCGCCGGGGTCTGGACGCCCGGATCGGGCTCGAGGACACCCTGTACCTGCCGGACGGCTCGCCCGCTGCGGACAACGCGGCGTTGGTGGCGGCAGCGGTGGCGGCCGGAGCCAGCTGACGTCGGGCCGGTGTCCTCAGTGAGACGGATGGGTCACACCCCGCTCGGCCGTCGGTCGTCGCCTGTCAACCGGCTGGGCGTGGGCTGAGCAGGCCCGACACGTCCAGGGGACAGTGCGCCTCGCGGAGTTTGTCCCCTCCTGTCCGGCACGATGTCAGCAGGCCGTGACGCGGTAACTTCTCTCCGTTCGGGGGGTTTGATCATGAGTCCTTGACCAGACCACCCCCGGAGACCTAGCCTCGCCATACAGGCTCACATTGCCCGACCAACGCAGGCTAAGTGCACAACATAGATGGCGTAACAGAACAGCATCACTTTGGCCGACTCCACGGCCTTTGGCGGTAGTTCCGGACAGGCCGGTCCGGAACGCCGCGACAACTGCACCCGGTCGCCGACGATGCCTGCGGGCACCGCCGGCGGAGAGAGCTACCCACGGCCAGTCGCTCCGGTCGGGCGTCCACAGCCGCAGGAGTGTGCCCCCGGCACGGTCGCTGCGGTCTCGACGTTAGGGGAGGCGGCCATGGCGGGGCGGCGGCACAGGTTCACCGGTAGACCCGACGGGGTCCCGGCATGAACGCCTTCGACGTCGTGCTCCTTGCGGCCGTCCTCGTTCTCGCGGTGGTGGTGATCGGGGCCGTGCTGGTCGGCATCCGGACACTGCGCCGGATGGGCGCTGCGCCGGCTCCGGAGGATCCCGCCTTCATCGCCGAGAAGGACCGCCAGGAGCAGTCGCTGGCCGCCCTGCGGACCGCGGCCGACGAGGCGAGCAGCACGATCGACGTGGCGAAGTCCGCGGCTGCGGCGGCCCGTACCGAGGCGGCGGCGGCGAAGGCGGAGGCGAAAGCGGCCCGCGCCGAGGCGCGCCGGGTTCTCGACGACGCCCGCGCCGAGGCGGACACCGTTCTGGAGCGCGCCCACAATCAGGCCGAGGCGGACGCCGAGCAGTTGCGGACGACAGCCCGGCGTAGCGGCGAGCGGGAGGTCGCGGTGCTCGCCGCCACCACCCGGGAGCAGGCCGCCGAGGTGGAACGTCGGGCTGCCCGGATGGACGAGCGGGAGCGGATGCACACCGAGGAGGTGGAGCGGTTCGCCGAGCGGGAGCGGCAGCTCACCGCGGCGAGCGCTGCCCTCGCGGCCAGGGAGTCCGCGCTCGCCCAGCGGGAGACCGAGCTGGCCGAGTCGGAGGAGCTGCGCCGCCGGGAGCTGGAGCGGATCGCCGGGCTCACCGCCGACTCGGCAAGACTGGAGCTGGTCGAGGCGATCGAGACGCAGGCCAAGCGCGAGGCGGCACTGCTGGTGCGGGACATCGAGTCCGACGCGCGCAACACGGCCGAGCAGCGGGCCCGGCACATCGTGGTCGACGCGATCCAACGGGTCGCCAGCGAGCAGACCGCGGAGAGCGTGGTCAGCGTCCTGCACCTGCCCGGTGACGAGATGAAGGGGCGGATCATCGGCCGCGAGGGGCGCAACATCCGCGCCTTCGAGTCGGTGACCGGCGTCAACCTGATCATCGATGACACCCCCGAGGCGGTGCTGCTCTCCTGCTTCGACCCGGTCCGTCGAGAGGTCGGTCGGCTGACCCTGGAAAAGCTGGTCCTGGACGGGAGGATCCACCCGCACCGGATCGAGGAGGTCTACGACCTGGCCCGGCAGGAGGTGGAGCAACTCTGCCTCCGGGCCGCCGAGGACGCACTCGTCGAGGTCGGCATCACCGAGATCCACCCGGAGCTGGTGACCCTGCTCGGCCGCCTGCGCTACCGCACCTCGTACGGGCAGAACGTGCTCAAGCACCTGGTCGAGACCGCGCACATCGCCGGCATCATGGCCGCCGAGCTGCGGCTCGACGTGCCCACCATCAAACGGTCGGCGTTCCTGCACGACATCGGCAAGGCGCTCACCCACGAGGTGGAGGGCAGCCACGCCATCATCGGCGCGGACCTGGCCCGCAAGTACGGCGAGCACGAGGACGTGGTGCACGCCATCGAGGCCCACCACAACGAGGTGCCACCGCAGACCATCGAGGCCGTACTGACCCAGGCCTCCGACGCCTGCTCGGGTGGTCGGCCGGGCGCGCGTCGGGAAAGTCTTGAGGCGTACGTCAAGCGTCTGGAGCGGATCGAGGAGATCGCGGCCAGCAAGATCGGCGTGGACAAGGTCTTCGCCATGCAGGCCGGCCGGGAGATCCGGGTGATGGTCAAGCCGGACGACGTGGACGACATCGGGGCGGCCGTGCTGGCCCGGGACGTGGCCAAGCAGATCGAGGAGGAGCTGACCTACCCGGGTCAGATCCGGGTCACCGTGGTCCGCGAGTCCCGGGTCACCGAGATCGCCCGCTGAGAGATCACGGCTGAGGCAGACGAAGGGCCAGTCCGGATACCGGACTGGCCCTTCGCCTGCGAGCGGAGTGTCAGACGCCTCCGGCGCCCTCGGCTTGGGACATGAGTGCCGTCGCCGGCGGATTCTGTGCCGGGGTGCCCGCGGTTTTGCGGCCCTTGGCGAGCCGCCGCTGAACGTACTGGGCGAGCTTCGACAGCGAGTAGTTCACCACGATGAAGAGCACGGCGATCACGACGTACACCTGGATCGGGTTGCCCAGCACGCCGATGATCTGCTTGCCGATGTTCAGGGTCTCCTCGTAGCTGATGATGAATCCCAGCGAGGTGTCCTTGAGGACCACGACCAGTTGGCTGATCAGTGCCGGCAGCATGATCCGGAACGACTGCGGCAGCAGGATCATCCAGGTGGTCTGTGCCGGGGACAGGCCGATGGCGCTCGCGGCCTCCGCCTGGCCGCCCGGCAGCCCCTCCATGCCGGAGCGGAGGATCTCGCCGATCACCACCGAGTTGTAGATGGTGAGGCCGATGACCAGATACCAGAGGTTGTCGAGGTAGAGGCCGAACTCGGGGAAGCCGCGGGCCACGAAGAAGATGGTGATCACGACGGGCAGGCCGCGGAACACCTCGACGCAGACGCGGGTGACCGCCGACAGCAGCGCGCTCAGCCCGCGCAGCAGGTACGCCACCGGCGTCGCCATACCGGTGAACCGGAGCCGGGTCAGGCTCTTGAGCTGGACCCGCAGCACGGCGAGCAGCGTGCCTACCACCAGTGCGGCCACGATGGCCAGCGCCGCCGCGAACAGGGTGTTCTTGAAGCCGAGGCCGATCCGATCCCACACCTGGGAGAAGTTCTCGTTGGAGGGGTCGATCAGCGGACCCCACAGCTCCATCGAGAGTTGGCCCTTGTCGTCCAGCGGCCGGTAGATCAGGAAGTACGCCCCGACGAGCAGGACCAGTCCGGCGACGAGGCTGCTGATCAGCGTGATCCGCCGCTGCCGGGGCCCGGGGACGTCGTAGAGGACGCTGGTCTGCTGACTCATCGGGCCACCGCCTGTCGCTTCTCGATCCGGTCCAGCAGGGCGCCGAGCGGCACGGTCATGATCAGGTAGCCGATCGAGATGCCGATGGCGACCGGGATGAAGGCGTAGCCCTCGGCTCCGGTGAGCTGATCGGCTGCTGCCGACAGGTCGCCGACCACCCCGAAGAAGCCGGCCAACGCCGAATTCTTGATCATCGCGATGATCACCGAGCCGAGCGGCACCACCGAGGCCTGCCAGGACTGCGGCAGCACCACGTGGCGCAGGTTCTGCCCGAAGGTCAGGCCCAACGACCGCGCGGCCTCCGCCTGGCCGGCGGGCACCGCGTTCACCCCGGACCGCAGCGCCTCGCAGACGAACGCGGCGGTGTACAGCACGAGGGCGATCAGCGCGAACCGGAAGTACGGCAGGTCGGTGCCGAGCCGGGCGAACAGCGAGTCGATCACCGGGATGCGGAGGAAGTCCGCGTTGGAGCCGAGCGCCGGCAGGCCGAACGCGGCGAAGAACATCACCACGGTCAGCGGCATGTTGCGGAAGACGTTCACGTAACTGGTGCCGAGCCCGCGCAGGGGCGGCACCGGCGAGATGCGGAGCACCGCCACGACGGCGCCCAGGATGAGGGCGCCGATCGCGGCAAGTATGCAGATCTGGAGGGTGAGCCAGAAACCACCCGCAAAGACGTCGAACTTGTCGATGAGCACGTTCACGGGTCGGTGTTCCTCCCCACCCTCCAGATCGAAGGATCAGATCAGTAGCGGTTGATGGTGGGCGCCGAGCCCAGTTCCGCGCCGAACTTGCCGGCGGTGTCGTCCCAGGCCTTCTTCCAGCTACCGTCGCCGACCGCCTTGTCCAGCGCGTCGTTGATGAAGCTGCGGAAGTCCGCGTCCTCCTTCTTCACCCCGATGCCGTACGGCTCCTTGGTGAAGTTGGTGCCGGCCAGCTTGAAGGAGGCCTCGTCCTTGGCGATGTAGCCGAGCAGGATCACGTTGTCCGTGGTCACGGCGTCGACCTGGCCGCCCTTGAGGGCGTCCCGGCACTTGTCGTAGGTGTCGAAGAGCACCAGCTGGGTGCCGACGTCCTTGACGTACGTCTTGATCGTCTCGGCCGGGGTGGAGCCGGTGACCGAGCAGACCTTCTTGGTGCCGTCCTTGAACGAGTCCGGACCGGTGATGGTGGTGTCGTCCTTCTTGACCAGGATGTTCTGGCCGGCCTCGTAGTACGGGCCCGCGAAGGCGATCCGCTCCTTGCGCTTGTCGTTGATCGTGTACGTCGCGGCGACGAAGTCGACGGTGCCGTTGACGATGACGTCCTCACGGACCTTCGACGGCGTCTCGACGTACTCGATCTTGTCCTCGGGGATGCCGAGCTCCTTGACGATGATCTTGGCGATCTCGACGTCGAAGCCCTCGGGCTTGCCGGACAAGCCCTTCTGGCCGAAGCCCGGCTGGTCGAACTTGGTGCCGACCTTGATCTTCTGGGCCTTGTTCAGCTTCTCCATGGTGCTGCCGGCGGTGAAGGACTTGCTGCCAGCACCGGTGCCCTCCCCGCCGTCGTCGTCACCGCAGGCGGTGAGGCCGAGCGCCAGAGCGGCGACCGCGGCGACTGCCGCAACGCGCTTCATACGCATACTTTTCTCCTTCTTCAACGGAGCCCACCGAGGTGCGGCACGCTCCACTACGGACGCCTAGTGCGTGAGGATCTTGGAGAGGAAGTCCCGGGCCCGCTCGCTGCGCGGGTTGGCGAAGAACTCCGCAGGCGGGGCGTCCTCGACCAGTTGCCCGTCGGCCATGAAGATGACCCGGTTCGCTGCGTGCCGGGCGAAGCCCATCTCGTGGGTCACCACGACCATCGTCATGCCGTCGCTGGCCAGCGAGGTCATCACGTCGAGCACCTCGCCGACCATCTCCGGGTCCAGTGCGCTGGTCGGCTCATCGAAGAGCATCGCCTTGGGCTGCATGGCCAGCGCCCGGGCGATGGCCGCCCGCTGCTGCTGGCCGCCGGAGAGCTGGGCCGGGAACTTGTCTGCCTGGTTGGCGATGCCGACCCGGTCGAGCAGGGCCAGGCCACGCTCGCGGGCGGCGGCCGGCTTCTCCTTGCGGACCTTGATCGGGCCGAGGGTGACGTTCTCCAGGATGGTCTTGTGGGCGAAGAGGTTGAAGGACTGGAACACCATGCCCACCTCGCTGCGCAGCTTGGCGAGGGGCTTGCCCTCGGCCGGCAGCGGCTGACCGTCGAAGGTGATGGTGCCGGAACTGATCGGTTCCAGTCGGTTGATGGCGCGGCACAGCGTCGACTTGCCGGAGCCGGACGGGCCGATGACCACGACCACCTCGCCCCGACCCACCGACAGTGAGACGTCGTCCAGCACGTGCAGCGGCCCGAACCACTTGTTGACCGCGTCCAGCACGATGAGCGGTTCGCCCGTCGTCACGTCGTCCACCGTCCCTGTCGTCTCCCCGGATAGGGGTCGGTTGACCCCCGGTGCGGCCACTGTAGGCGGCCTGATGTGGCAGAACGCAACCCAGCGGGTCACGGAGCGGTAACACCGGTCACGATCGTTGTCGGACGTCCGATTCCGGTCATCGTGCGAGGCACAACGGTGGCGATCGTGGCGCGGTGCCGAGATCATGGGGGGATGACCGAACCGGTACGGCTGACCAAGTACGCCCGCGGCGGTGGCTGCGCCTGCAAGATCCCGCCGGGGGAGTTGGAGATCATGGTGGCTGGTCTCGGCCCAGCCACCGGGACCGCGGAACTGCTGGTCGGGTTGGACCACGGGGACGACGCGGCGGTGGTGCGGCTGGACGAGCGGACGGGCATCGTCAGCACCGCCGACTTCTTCACGCCGGTGGTCGACGACGCGTACGACTGGGGCCGGATCGCCGCGGCCAACGCGCTCTCCGACGTCTACGCGATGGGCGGCACCCCGTTGATCGCGCTCAACCTGCTCTGCTGGCCGCGCGACGTGCTGCCGATGGAGTTGGCGGGCGAGGTTCTGCGCGGTGGCCAGGACGTCGCCCGGGAGGCCGGCTGTCACCTGGCCGGCGGCCACAGCGTGGACGACGACGGCCCGAAGTACGGCCTCGCGGTCACCGGCACGGTCCGACCGGAGGAGCTGATCACCCTCGACGCCGGGCGGGCCGGGGTGCCGTTGTCGCTGACGAAGCCCCTCGGGGTGGGTGTGCTGAACACCCGACACAAGACCACCGGCGAGAGCTTTCCGGAGGCGGTGGCAACGATGAGCGCGCTCAATCGGGACGCCGCTCGCGCGGCGGTTGCCGCCGGCATCCGTTGTGGCACCGACGTGACCGGGTTCGGTCTGCTCGGGCACGCCTCGAAGCTGGCCCGGGCCAGCCAGCTCACGGTGGCCATCGACATGGCCCGGGTTCCCTACCTGGCCGGCGCGCGGGAGGCGCTACGCGACGGCTACGTCAGCGGCGGCAGCCGGCGCAACCTGGAGTGGGTCACCCCGTGGACCGATTTCGGCGCGGCGGGTGAGGACGAGCGGTTGCTGCTGGCCGATGCGCAGACCTCGGGTGGCCTGCTGGTCGCCGGCGAGGTGCCGGGCGCGCCCGTGGTGGGTGAGTTGCTGCCCCGCGGCGAGCACCTCGTCGTCCTGCGCTGACCTCTCGGCGGCCGTCGTCGGACAGGCGATCGCCGTCGTCGAACACGCGGTGGCGGTGGTGCCGATCGCGCACCATACCCGATAAACTGTCACCTTCCCGCTACTCCGAGCAATGCTGCTCAGGGAAATTTTGCCCGGAATGGTCACAGACCGGTAACTTGCCCCCGGCTGGGGTCAAATGCCCCCCACCATCGTGTGTAAGGCCCGATCCGGAGGCCGGTGGGACGAACGCAGCGAGGAGGCGGAATGACCGAGCTGTGGAACTGGAGAATCGACGGGGTACGTCCCGTGGAGGTCTACCCGGCGCTGGCCGAGGCGCTTGGTCGGGTGGTGATGCCGCTGGCGGTGGCCGACCCGGCCCGGCTGCCGACGTACGCGGTGGTGTGCGACGTCTGGCAGGCGCCGGGCGAGTTCGCGACGGTCGTGGATTGCTACGGGGTGCCCGAGCAGCTCCCCGAGCACGCCAGCATCGCCGCGCTCGCTCGGATACTGGGGCGCAACTGCCTGCTGCGCGACGACACGCTCGACGCGGGCCGGCACCTGCTCGTCGCACCGGACGGCACGGTCCGTCCGGTGCACTTCGACGTGCGGGACACCGACGACGGCGAGGTGCTCAGCAGGCACCGGCTCTGCACGCTGGGCGACCCGGGTTGCCGGGGCTGGTCGCAGTGCCACCGCTCGCGCTGGGCACCCGACACGGTCGCCCCGGCGCTCGCCGCGGCCTGACCCGCCACGGGTCAGGCCCGGCCGGCCGGGGCCGCGCCGGCGACACGGTGATCAGCTGGAGGCGGTGGCCTGCCGGTCCGGGGTGCCCGTTCCGGCACCCCGCACCACCAGTTGGTCGAGCAGGGTGCGCGTCGCTTCGGCCACGGCGGCCACTGCGGCGTCGAACGCGGCGGCGTTGTGCGCGGCGGGCGCCCGGAAGCCAGAGATCTTCCGGACGTACTGCAACGCCGCCGCCTCGACGTCCGCGTCGGTCACCTGCGGGGTGAACGGCTCACGCAGCGTCTTGATGCTCCGGCACATGTGCGCTCCTCCTCTGCCGGCACCCGGGTTGCACCCGCGGTGCCGGTGTTTGTACCGACGGTGACACTGGGTCGATATTTGTCTATCCTGGTCACGGACCAGAGCCTTTCGAGCCATTCTCGCCGCTCGCGCTCCCAGCGCCCCGGGCCCCCGGAGACTCATTGTGGACCACGCCCCCACCCGCCCATCCCGTCCCGACCTAGTCGACCTCACACGTAGCCTGCACATTCCGTTGGAGCGGATCGCCGTCGAGCACGCCGATCTGGTCGAGGCGGTCCGCAGGCGCGTCGTCGCGAACGAATCCGTGCCGTCCGGCAGCGTCCCCGTCGCCGCCTTCAACTCGTCCATCTGAGCGATGGCCTGCCGGTGCGGTCCACCCGCAGTGGGCGGATCCTGCCGGCGGATCAGCCAGTTCGTGCTGAAGGTGCACAGCCGGTGCGACCTCAGCTGCGACCACTGCTACGTCTACCAGCACGCCGACCAGACCTGGCGTGGTCGACCGGTGCGAATGCCACCGGCCACGGTCCGGGCCGCCGCACGGCGCATCGCGGAGCACGCCCGCGAGCACGAGCTGCCGGTCGTGCACGTGGTGCTGCACGGGGGTGAGCCGCTGCTGCTGGGTGCTGCCGGGCTGCGCGAGGTGCTGGCCGAGCTGCGGACGGCGATCACGCCGTGGACGTTGCTCGACCTCCGCATGCAGACCAACGGCGTGTTGCTCGACGAGGAGCTGTGCCGGCTGCTCGTCGAGTACAACGTGCAGGTCGGTGTGTCGTTCGACGGTGACCGTGCCGCCAACGACCGTCACCGGGTCTTCGCCCACGGCGGCAGCAGCCATGACCACGTCCGGCGAGCCCTGGCCCTTCTCCGGCAGCCGGAGCACCGCGTCAGCTACGCCGGCATCCTCTGCACGGTCGACGTTCGCAACGACCCCGACCGGGTGTACGAGGCACTGCTGGCCGAGAGCCCTCCCCGGGTCGACCTGCTGCTGCCACACGCCACCTGGGACAACCCCCCGGAGCGCCCCGGGCCCCGGGCCACCCCGTACGCGGATTGGCTGGAACGGCTCCACCGGCGCTGGGTGGACGACGCGCGTCCCGTGTCGATCCGGCTGTTCGAGGCGTTGCGGCCCGGCGGCGGCGGCACCGAGGCGTTCGGCCTCGCGCCGGCCGACGTTCTGGTGATCGAGGCGGACGGCAGTTGGGAGCAGGTCGACTCGCTGAAGACCGCCTACCACGGCGCGGCCGGCACCGGGTTCGACGTGTTCGGCCATTCCGTGGACGAGGCCGCCCGGCACCCCGGGGTCGCGATCCGACAGGACGGTGTGGACGGGCTCTGCGCGACCTGCCGAGCCTGCCCGGTGGTCGACCGATGTGGC
Organism: Micromonospora sp. LH3U1; assembly: GCF_028475105.1. Taxonomy (NCBI): domain Bacteria; kingdom Bacillati; phylum Actinomycetota; class Actinomycetes; order Micromonosporales; family Micromonosporaceae; genus Micromonospora; species Micromonospora sp. LH3U1. The sequence continues at coordinate 1,645,899 of NZ_CP116936.1, forward strand.
GGCGGCCTGTACGCCCACCGCTGGCGCACCGGCTCCGGCTTCGACAACCCCTCGGTGTACTGCGCCGACCTGCTCCAGCTCATCGACCGCGTAGACGCGTACCCGGAGCCCGCTTCCGCCGCGCCGAGCGAGTGGTCCGCCGCGTTGCCGGTCGACGAGCTGCTGGACGACCTGGCCACCGGGCACGGGTCGGCGCCGACGCTGGCGCTGCTCGCCGCCACCCAGCTCTCCATCACCCGGGCGCTGCTGGTGGCCTGCCGGGACATGGTCGGCCCCACAGCCGCCTGGGAGCTGCTCGTCCACCTCGATCAGGCGGCGCCGGAGGCGGTCCGGGCGGTCCTGGAGCACCCCTTCGTTCGGCCCTGGCTGGTGCATCGCCTCGACTCGTCGGCGCGGTCCCGCGTCAGCCCGGCGCTCGACCCGCTGCCGGCGCTCGCCGTCGCCGCGGCTCTCCGGGCGGGCGTTCCGGCCACGGTGCACGTCCCGGTGCGGGCCGATGCGATCACGTTGCCCACGCTCGGCGGCCTGCTGCTGCCCGGCCTGGGTGAGAGCGCAGAGGTGACCGTCCGGCCGGGTGAATTCCGGGTTCGGGGTGGGACCGCCGAGCGGACGGTGCTCCTCGATCCGGTCGAGCCGTCGGCCGGCTGGCGACCGACACGCGACGTGCCGGTTTCCGCTGGGCGGTTCCTCGTCGAGGACGGCGACCCGTACCGGGACTGCTACGGCCAGCCGGTGGCACCTCGCCTGGAGGCCCCGGCGGCGCGGGCGTTGGGCCGTACCCTGGCCGAGGCCTGGCAGGTCGTGCACCGGGACGTGCCGGCGCACGCGGCGGCGCTCGACGGCGGTCTGCGCGCCGTCGTGCCGCTGGCACCCGACCCGGCGCGACCGTTGCGGAGTGCGACCGCCCGGCACGCGTTCGGCGCGGTCGCCGTCACCACCGACCCGGACCCGGAGACGATGGCGGAGCTGCTCGTGCACGAGTGGCAGCACGCCAAGCTCGGAGCCGTGCTCGACCTGTACGACCTCGTCGAACCCGGGCAGGGCACCCGGATCCGGGTGCCCTGGCGTCCCGACCCGCGGCCACCCGAAGGCGTGTTGCAGGGGGTGTACGCACATCTGGCTGTCACCCAGGTGTGGCGGTCCCGGGCGGCCGCCGACGGCGGGGACGCGTCGGCGCACGCTGCCCGTTTCCTGGCCTGGACCCGGGACGGCGTCGACGCGCTGCTGGGCAGTCGGTCGCTCACCGCGGCGGGCGAGCGGTTCGTCGGGCAGATGCGTCACGCCCTGGAGGAGACCTGTGTCGGGTCCAGATGAGCAGGATATGTCCACACTGGGCCGTCCTCGCCTCGCCGACGACCTGCGGGCGTTGGGCGTCCGCCCGGGTGTGTGCCTCGTGGTGCACTGCGGCCTCCGGCGGGTGGGCCCGCTGGAGCACGGCCCCGCGACGCTCGCCGGCGCCCTGCGGGACGTCCTCGGCCCGGCGGGCACGCTGCTCGTGCCCACCCACACCGACGGCAACTCGACCACCTCCCGGGCACATCTGGCGGCCATCGCCGGCATGGATCGGGCGCAGCGCGACAGATACGAGGCGGCGCTGCCGGGCTGGGACCGCCGAACCACCCCCTCCCAGCGGATGGGTGCGCTCGCCGAGTACGTCCGGTGTGCCCCCGGCGCCGTGCGCAGCGATCATCCGCAGACCTCGTTCGCCGCGCTCGGCCCACGGGCCCGGCAGCTCACCGACGGCCACGACCTCACCTGCCATCTGGGGGAACGCTCCCCGGTCGGCGGCCTCTACGCGGCGGACGGGCAGATCCTGCTGCTCGGCCTCGGCTACGAGGCGTGCAGCGCCCTGCACCTGGCCGAGTACCGGCTTCCCTCGCCGCCGCCCGAGCGCGACTACCGCTGCTTCCGGCTCGTCGACGGGCGCCGGGTCCGCCTCGACTTCCGTGCTCTCGACCTGGACGATCGCGACTTCCCCACGGTGGGCGCCGCGCTCGACGACGCACCGTTCGTTCAGCACGGTCAGGTTGGTCGGGCGAGCGCCCGCCTGCTGCCCGCGCGCCCTGCGGTGGACTTCGCGGTCGGCTGGTTCGCCGCGAACCGCTTGGCGGCGCAACGTTGACGCGGGGATTACGCTGATGTTCCGGCCGCAGGGGGAGGGCGGAGGGGCAGCCATGAGCACAGTGGACGCACCCTCCAGAACGCGCGCCCCGCTCTTCTTCCTCAGCTACTCCAGAGCGCCGGTCGGCCGCGCCACCGGCAAGCCCGCCGAGTACGTCTCCCGGTTCTTCGAGGACCTCTCCGTCCATGTCAGTGAGCTGGTCGGCCCGGTGACCGGGGTGGACGCCGGCTTCCTGGACAGCTCCATCGCCGGCGGGGAACGCTGGAGCCCGGAGCTCCTCCAGGCCGCCGGCACCTGCCAGGTCTTCGTTCCGCTGGTGTCCAGCGCGCTGCTCGGCAGCGACTGGTGTGGCCGCGAGTGGGACGCGTTCTCCCGCCGACGGATCATCCCGCGGCACAGCTCCGCCTCCGCCCACGAAACGGCGATCGTGCCGGTCACCTGGTCGCCGACGAACGGCACAGCACTGCCTCGGGTGCTCCGCGACATCCAACGGTTCTCCCCGACCGCCATGCCGGATCCCGACATCGCGGTGCACTACCAGCGGGATGGGGTCTATGGCTTGCTGACCATGCAGTGGGAGAACGCGTACCGGGCGGTGGTCTGGCGGCTCGCGCAGCGGATCGTGGCCATCCACCGGTCGTACCTGGTGGAGCCCTGGGTGCCGGCGAGCGTGGACGAGCTGTGCAACCGGTTCGCCGAGGAGCCGGGATGAGCCCGCCGGCGGACCGGCGCCGATCGGCGGCGCGAGGGACGTACTTCTTCCTCAGCTATGCCCACTCGCCGCCGGCGCCGGGCGCCCGGGCCGACGCCGACGTCTGGGTCGGCCAGTTCTTCACCGACCTGGCCGACGAGGTGCGGCGCCAGGCGCGACCGGTGGCCGGCATGCGGATCGGCTTCTTCGACCAGCAGATCCCGCTGGGCGCCGACTGGAAGGCGGCACTCGCCGAGGCACTCGGTGACGCCGAGGTCTTCGTCCCGCTCTACTCGCCCGGCTACTTCAGTCGCCCGTGGGCGTTGGGGGAGCAGGAGTCCTTCCGGGCCCGGCTGGCCGCCGCCGGCCCGGCCCGGGCCACCGCTGGCCATCTCACCCCGGTGCTGTGGATCCCGTTCCACCCGTGGGAGACCCATCCGGAGCTGGACGGCGCCCTGGACCTGGGCCGGGACGTCCCGGAATACGCCGAGGACGGCCTTCGCGCGTTCTGCATGCTGGCCTCCTACCGGGCGCAGTACGAGCTTCTGCTGAGCCGGCTGGCGAGCCGGATCGTGCACACCGCCGAGCGGCGACCGCTGGGCCCGTCCCGGGCGCCCGGCCTCGACGAGGTCGTCCGCCCGGCGCCGACCGACCCCGACTTCGTCGTCGCCGTCCTGGCCCCGACCCAGGACCGTCTGCCGACCGACCGCGACCCCGCCGGCTACGCCGCCAAGAGCCAGCTCTGGCGGCCGTACGGGCGCCGCCAGGAGCTGCCCGTCGCCGAGTACGCGGCCAGCACCGCCGAGCGCCTCGGGCTGTCCGCCCGCACGGAGGACTTCGTGCAGGCCGCCGGGCTGCTCGATCGTCGACCGGCGGTGCTGCTGGTCGACCCGTGGATCGCGGCGGCGCCGGATGCGCCCGAAGTCCTCGCCCGCATGCTGCAAGGCCTGCGGGAGTGGGTCGTCCCGCTGGTGGTCACCGACGACGACGACAGCCAGGACGCCACCCGATGGGCGACGAAGATGACGCAGCTCCTGCACGACGCCGGTCTGCCCCAGGTGAAGCAGGCGTGCAGCATGCCGGAGTTCGCCGATCTGATGCCGGCGCTGGTCACCGAGGCTCGCCGCCAGTTCCTCAAGTACGGCCCGGTCGTCTCCTTCGAGCCACCGCCGGAGCCGGTGCCGAGCCTGCGCGACGGCCTGTCCGCCGCCGGCCCGACCGTTACGTCCGACCCCGCGTCCCCGCCTGATGATCCGGCCCCACCGCGTCCCCACGGAGAAAACCGATGAACAACGATCGCGAAGGCCAGGTCGTCACCTTCTACTCGTTCAAGGGTGGGACGGGCCGAACGATGGCGCTGGCCAACGTGGCCTGGATCCTCGCGGCCAGCGGTCGGCGGGTGCTTGTCGCTGACTGGGACCTCGAGTCACCCGGCCTGCACCGCTTCTTCCACCCGTTCCTCGATGCCGAGGCGATCCAGGGCACCAGCGGCGTGATCGACATGATCCGCGACTACGAGTGGGAGACGACCCGGGTCGACGACCGGCCGGATCGCTGGATGGAGCAGTACGCCCGGGTCGGACGGCACGCCTTCTCGCTGCACTGGAACTTCCCGAACGGCGGCGGCCTCGACTTCCTCTCCGCGGGCCGGCAGAACAGCGACTACGCCGTCTCGGTGAGCGGGCTGGACTGGGACAACTTCTACAACCGGCTGGGCGGGGCGCAGTTCTTCGAGGCGCTGCGCGCCGACATGAAGCGCCAGTACGACTTCACCCTGATCGACAGCCGAACGGGGTTGAGCGACGTCGCCGACATCTGCACCCTGCACCTGCCGGACACGCTGGTCGACTGTTTCACGCTCAGCGACCAGGGCATCGACGGCGCGGCCCGGGTGGCGCACTCGGTGCGGGACCGGTACCGGCGGCGGGACATCCGGGTCCTGCCGGTGCCGATGCGCGTCGACCAGGCCGAGAAGGAGCGGGCCGAGGCGGGTCGGCTGCTGGCCATGCGCCGGTTCGCCGGCTTGCCGGCGGGCATGACCGAGGCGGAACGGCGGCGATACTGGGCCGCCGTCGAGGTCCCGTACCGGCCGTTCTACGCGTACGAGGAGACACTGGCGACGTTCGGGGACCCGCCCGGTTCGCCGACGTCGCTGCTGGCCGCGTTCGAGACGTTGACCGGGATCCTCACCGATGGCGCGGTGACCGCGTTGCCGCTGATGGACGAGTCGGTGCGGGAGCGGGGCAAGGCTCGCTTCCGCCGACGTACCGAGGCGGTCGACGACCAGATCGTGCTCCGTTGCGCGCCGGAGGACGCCATCTGGGCCGAGTGGCTGGAGCGGGTGCTCAGCTCGGCCGGGTTGCGGGTGGTGGAGCCCACGGCAGCCGTCGGGTCCGCCGCCACGCCCGCCCCGCGCACGCTGACCGTGGTCTCGCCGGCGTACGTGGCAACGCCGTCCAGCGGTCTGCCCGACCGCGACACGAGCACCGGCTCCACGGCCCTTGCCGTGTACGTCGCCGACCTGCGCCCGCTGGCGGAGTTCCCTTCCCAGAGCTCCACCAACCTGGTCAATGTGAGCGCCGCGACCGCCGTGGAGCGGGTGTTGCGGCTGGTCGGCCGGCCGGTCCCGTCGTCAGCGGACGGTCCGGCGGGTGGGTCCGCCCGTTATCCCGGCGCCGAGCCGTTGATCTTCAACGCCCCGAACCGGAACGCCCGGTTCACCGGCCGGGAGGACGACCTGGCGCGACTGCGCGGGCAGTTGCAGAGCGGGGGCAGCGCGGTGGTGCTGCCGGTCGCCCTGCAGGGCATGGGCGGCGTCGGCAAGACACAGGTGGCTCTGGAGTACGTGCACCGGTTCAAGGCCGCGTACGACGTGGTCTGGTGGATCGTGGCCGACCCGCCGCAGTTCGTCGACACCGCCCTCGCCGACCTCGCCAACCGCCTCGGCATCCTCGCCGGGCCCACCCTGCCCGACACGGTCCGGTCGGTGCTGCAGGTGCTGAGCCGGGGCGAGCCGTACGAGCGGTGGCTCGTCGTGCTCGACAACGCGGAAGAGCTCGACCAGATCGAGCCGTTCCTGCCGCAGGGCCCCGGCCATGTCCTGCTGACCTCCCGCAACCGCGCGTGGGGTGATCGGGCGAACCCGATCCAGGTGGACGTCTTCGACCGCACCGAGAGCGTCGCGCACCTCGCCCAGCGGGTGCCCACGATCAGCGCCGAGGAGGCCGACCGTGTGGCCGAGGCGCTCGGCGACCTGCCGATCGCGGTGGCCGCGGCGGGTGCGTGGCTCGCCGACACCGGCACGTCGGTCGCGGACTACCTGCGGCAGATCGAGCGGCACGGCCCCAGCGCGCTCTCCGTGGAGGCCACCTGGGACCTGTCGCTGAACCGGCTGCTCGACCAGGCCCCTGCCGCGTACCGGCTGTTGCAGCTCTGCTCGGTGCTGGCCCCGGAGATCGCCCTCGAACTCATCTACAGCGACGAGATGGCGGCAGCCCTCGTGCCGTTCGACCCGTCGGTGTCGGAGCGGCTCGTACGCGGCGCCCTGGTGCAGCAGATCAACCGGCTGGCGCTGCTCAAACTCGACGTCCAGGGCGGCCGGGTCCAGGTGCACCGGCTGTTGCAGGCGGTGGTCCGCGACCGGATGACCGAGGACGAGATCATCGCCGCCCGACACCAGGCGCACCTGGTGCTGGCCGCGTCCCGGCCACGCGGCGACGTGGACGACCCGACCACCTGGGCCCGGCTGCGCATGCTCTGGCCGCACCTGGAGGTTTCCGAGGCGCTGACCTGCCCTGACGAGTCGGTGCGTCAGCTGCTGATCGACCGGGTCCGTTATCTATGGCAGCGCGGCGGCCTGGACCAGGCCGACGGGTTCAGCCAGGAGGTGGACGACACCTGGTCCGCTCGGCTCGGCGACGCGCAGGACGAGACCGAGACGACGGCGCTGGGACGACAGTTGCTGCACCTGCGGTTCAACCGGGCGAACATTCTGCGCAGCCTGGGCCGGTTCGACGAGGCCCGGGACCTGGACGAAGCGGTGCTGGCCGAGCAACGCCGGCTGCTGGGCCCGCTGCATCCGCACAGTCTGATGACCGCCGGAAGCCTCGGCGGTGACCTGCGGGCGCTCGGTCGCTACGCCGAGGCCCTGGAACGGGACCGGTCCACCTACGCCTCGTGGCTCCAGGTGTTCGGCGAGGACCACCCGCGGACGTTGAGCGCGGCCAACAACCTCGCCGTCTCGTACCGGCTGGTCGGCGACTACCGGTCCGCCCGCCGGTGGGACGACGAGGTGCACCAGCGGCGGCGCCTGGTGCTCGGCCCCACCCACCCGTACACCCTGGTCTCCGCCGTCCGCCTGGGCAGCGACCTGCGGGAAGCCGGCGAGTACGAGAGGTCGGCGACCCTGCTGCGCACGGTGTACGACGCGTACTGCGAGGTGCTCGGGCCGGACGACGGCCAGAGTCTCGCCGCCCAGGTCAACCTGGCGGTGTCACTGCGCAGCGCCGGTCGGGGAGCCGAGGCCGCGCCGATGTTCGAGACGGCCTACCGCGAGCTCGACGAACGCTTCGGGCCGGACAACCCGGACACGGTGGCGTGCCGGTCGAGCCGCGCGGCGAACCTGTTGGCCGTCGGCGACGCGGCCCGGGCGTTGACCGAGTTGATCGCCGTCAGCCAGGCGTACGAGGAGCAACTCCGGCTCGGCCCGGAGCACCCGCACACCCTGGCGACGCTGAGCAACATCTCCGCCGCCGAGCGCGCACTCGGCCGTCGATCGGAAGCCCGCGTATCGGCTGCCCGGGCGGCCGGCGAGTTGCGCAAGGTGGTCGGCCCCGACCACCCGCACACCCTCGCGGCAGAGGTGAACCAGGCGGTGTGCCTCGCCGAGGAGGGTGACTGGGAGTCGGCGCGGGACCGGCTGCGGGAAACCGCCGGCCGGCTGGCCGCGGTGATCGGTGCGGACCACCCCGACACGCTGCGCTGCCTCGGTGACCTCGCCCTGGTGTCGAAGCGGGCCGGCGACGGCGCTCCCGCCGAGGACGTCAGCAGCGTGGCGGACCGGCTGGCCGAGGTGATCGGCCCTGAGCATCCGACCGTGCAGACCCTGCGCGAACGGCGGTTCATCGTCCGGGTGATCGACCCGCACACGATCTGATCGGGTCGGCGGGCGGGCGGGTCGGGCAGGTGGCCCGCCCGCCCGCCGGTCTGGCCGTGCCGCCCCGCAGGCTCAGAGCCGTGGGCTGGTCGCGAGCTCCGGCGTGGCCAGCCAGCTCAGGGTCTGCGGCAGGATCTCCACCGCCCCGAAATGCGCGGCGCCGGGCTGCACCTGGACCTCGGCGCGCGAGATCTGCGAGGCGAGCCAGTGGGAGTGCTGCACCGGGGAGAAGCGGTCCTGGTCGCCGTGCCAGAGCCGGACCTCCGCACGGATGGCGCCGAGGTCGAACCCCCAGCCCCGCCGTATCGCCAACACGTCGTCGATCCAGCCCTCGGGGCCGTGCCGCAGCGCCTCGGAGTACATGTCGGTCAGCAGTCGGCGGATCGCGATGTCGTCGACGACCCGGATGTCCGCCTCGGGTAACTGGGGGCGGAGGAAGTCCAACAGCGTCATCGGATCCCGCCGGGCCTCCTCCGCGCGGACCTTCAGGTTGAGCGTGAGCTCGTCCAGGTCCTCGTCGGCCTGCCCGTAGTCCTCCACGTTCGTCTCGGCCATCCCGGCGTACCAGTCCAGGTCGGGTGCGCCGGCCGGTGCGAGCCCCACCAGCACGGCAGCCCGGGTGACCCGGTCGGGCAGCAGCGCCGCACAGGCCAGGGCGTGCGGACCTCCCCCGGACCGACCCACCACCGCGAACCGCTCGATGCCGAGGTCGTCGGCGATCGCCGCCACGTCGGCCGCGGCGTCGGCCACCCGCCGACCCTCGTGCCGGTCGGAGTCGCCGTAACCGGGTCGGTCGTAGCAGACGAGGTGCACGCCGAGGCGGTAGACGACGATGCCCCGGGGTCGGGGGCCGCTGCGGCTACCCGGTGTGCCGTGCAGCAGGAAGACCGCGGGCCCGTCCGGCGAACCGGAGGTCTCCACCGCGAGGTGCCGCCCGTCCGGCGTGGTGACGGTGCGCTGAGCCGCATCTTGTCGCGTCACGGTTGGCCTCCCGCGGGTCGTCATGTGCTCCCCCGTGAATGGAGCCGCGCATCGTCGGCGCCGAGTGCAAAGCCCCCGAAATCGCCCAGAACACATTCTTGTTGTGCAGCGTACTGCCCGTCGTGGATGCCCGCCATGGGCCGCCGGGTCAATGCCGGTGGGTTGGGGCCGCCGAACGGGCCGCTACCCTGGTAGCCCGAGGGGAAGGGGCACCAAGAGGGTGGCTAGGACCTACAACGTCGTGACGTACGGCTGCCAGATGAACGTGCACGACTCTGAGCGCATCTCCGGCCTGCTCGAACAGGCTGGCTACGTGCGCGCGGTGCCGGCCGACGACTCCCCGGACATCGTCGTCTTCAACACCTGCGCGGTGCGGGAGAACGCGGACAACAGGCTCTACGGCAACCTCGGTCGTCTGCGCCCGGTGAAGGACAAGCACCCCGGGATGCAGATCGCGGTCGGCGGCTGCCTCGCCCAGAAGGACCGGGGCGAGATCGTCCGCAAGGCGCCCTGGGTCGACGTGGTCTTCGGCACCCACAACATCGGCGCGCTGCCGGTGCTGCTGGAGCGGGCCCGGCACAACGCCGCCGCCGAGGTGGAGATCCTGGAGTCCCTCGACGTCTTCCCCTCCACGCTGCCCACCCGCCGCGAGTCCACGTACGCCGGTTGGGTGTCGATCTCGGTGGGTTGCAACAACACCTGCACGTTCTGCATCGTGCCCGCGCTGCGCGGCAAGGAGAAGGACCGCCGTCCCGGCGACATCCTCTCCGAGGTGCGCGCCCTGGTCGACGAGGGCGTGCTGGAGGTGACCCTGCTCGGGCAGAACGTCAACTCCTATGGTGTGGAGTTCGGTGACCGGTACGCCTTCGGCAAGCTGCTGCGAGCGTGCGGTGACATCGACGGGTTGGAGCGGGTCCGGTTCACCAGCCCACACCCGAAGGACTTCACCGACGACGTGATCGCCGCGATGGCCGAGACACCGAACGTCTGCCACTCGCTGCACATGCCGTTGCAGTCCGGCTCGGACGACGTGCTCCGGGCGATGCGCCGCTCCTACCGCTCCGAGCGCTACCTGGGGATCATCGAGAAGGTCCGGGCGGCGATGCCGGACGCGGCGATCACCACCGACATCATCGTCGGCTTCCCCGGCGAAACCGAGGCCGACTTCCAGCGCACCCTGGACGTGGTCCGCGAGGCCCGGTTCTCCTCGGCCTTCACCTTCCAGTACTCGAAGCGCCCCGGCACCCCCGCCGCGACGATGGACGACCAGCTGCCCAAGCAGGTCGTGCAGGAGCGCTACGAGCGGCTGATCACCACCGTCGAGGAGATCTCCTGGGCGGAGAACAAGCGCCTGGTGGGGGAGACCGTCGAGGTGCTGGTCGCGCTCGGTGAGGGCCGCAAGGATGAGCGGACGGGCCGGATGTCCGGTCGGGCCCGCGACGGTCGACTGGTGCACTTCGCGACCGAGGCCCCTGGTACGCCGTCGCTGGCTGGCCAGATCCGGCCGGGCGACATCGTGCACACCACGATCACGTACGCGGCGCCGCATCACCTCAACGCTGACGGAGCGCCGGTATCGCACCGGCGGACCCGGGCCGGCGACGCGGCCGAGGCGGGTCGCTCCCCGCGTACCCCTGGGGTGTTGCTCGGTCTGCCGACGATCGGCGCACCGCCGGTCGCGGCCGCACCCACCGCTGGCTGCGCCACCCACTGATCGTAGGGAAGGGCCCCTGGAGCAGGGGCCCTTCCCCGAACCGCTGCGCTCAGACGGTGATCCGGCCGGCGCCGGCGCCCGCCGTCACGATGGACTTGACGTTGCTCGCGGTGTCCAGCTGGTAGGAGTACGGGATGCCGGCGACGCTGCCGCCGGTCTGGCCCGTGGGTGAGTTGACGAAGTGGTTGTTGCGGGCGACCAGGCTGCCGGGCCCGGAGTCACCCTCACCGAGGTGGTACGGGTCGTCGACGTTCTCGAAGTAGTTGCCCTCGACGAGCACCCCGGCGTTCTCGGTGGACGCGACGCCGTAGCCACCGTTGGCCCGGTAGTAGTTGTTGTACACGTGCACCGGGTTGCCGAAGCGCACCCGGGGGTTGCGCTGGTTGCTGCCGTCGAACCAGTTGTGGTGGTAGCTCACCCGCAGGTGCCCGACGTCCTGGCTGGCGTTGTCGTCGCTGTGGCCGAGCAGCATGGTCTTGTCGTGGTTGAACACCCGGTTCCACGACACGGTGACGAAGTCCGAGCCGCGCTTGATGTCGACCGCGCCGTCGTACCCGTTGCTGAAGCTGTTGTGGTCGATCCAGATGTTGGTGGCCGACTCCTGGACGTTGATCGCGTCGTCGTTCCAGTCCCGGAAGTTCAGGTTCCGGATGATCACGTTGCGGTCACCGCTGATGTTGAGCCCGCAGCCGGCGATGGTCGCGCCGGAGTTGCCGAGGATCGTCTTGTTGGACCGGACCCGCAGCATGCCCGAGCAGGAGATGGTCCCGGACACCCGGATCACCGCCGCGCCGGTCGCGTTCAGCGCGCTGGTCAGTGCCGAGGCGTTGGTGACGGTCGTGGGCGCGGCGTTGCCGCCACCGGTGGTGCCGCCGTTCTGGGTGGCCCATCCCACCAGACCCGTCTGCGGCGGGTTGCTGGGCGGGGGTGTGCTCGGCGGCGGGGTGCTCGGTGGAGGTGTGCTCGGCGGTGGCGGGGTGGTCGGTGTGGTGCTGCCGGTGCAGGCGACGTTGTTCAGGGTGAAGCTGGCCGGGGCCGGGTTGCTGGAGTTGTTCCAGCTCGCGTTGAAGCCGAACGAGGTGCTGCCGTTGGTCGCCAGGTTGCCGTTGTAGTCGACGTTGGTCGCGGAGACCTGGCCGCCGCTCTGCGAGACGGTCGCGCCCCACGCCTGGTTGACCTGCTGGCCGGCCCCGTACGACCAGCGCAACGTCCATCCGGAGACCGGGTCGCCCAGGTTGGTGACGGTGACGTTGCCAGTGAACCCACCCGGCCACTGGCTGGCGACGGAGTAGGCGACCTGGCAGCCGGCGGCCGCCTGGGCGGACACCGAGGTCAGCAGACCGGCCGTGACGAGGGTGGCGGTGGCTGCGGCGGTGGTGGCGATCAGCGTCATTCGACGCCGTCCTGTGCGCATGCTGCTTCCTTTCGATGAGGCGGACGGACCATCGCGACGCCCATGCCCGTGGGCGGCGAATCTCGGCCGGGACCAGTGGTCCTCAGGCCCGCCAGTGCAGGTACGTGAAGGAAAGCGGCTCCCGCGCTCGCGCCAACCGATGTAGAGGCAAGCGCTTTCCCGATGAAAGCATAGAAGCATCTGAATGTAAATGACCGGGACGGCCGATGCCACGGCACCGGCCGTCCCGGCAGCTCAGCAGCTGGTGCCGTTGAGCTTCACCGATCCCGGCGCGCTGGCGGTGCCGTTGGCGGTGAAGCCCACGGTGACCGACCCACCCGCCGGCAGGGACGGGGCGTGCCCCGGGGCGGCGGCGGTGACCGTAGTCCCGGACTGCGTGACGGTGGCGTTCCAACCACTGCCCAGCGTCACCCCCGACGGCCAACTCCAGGTGGCCGACCACGGGTTCACCGCGGCCGAGCCGGTGTTCTTCACGGTCAGCTCGCCCTGGAAACCGCCCTGCCAGGCGTTGACCTGCCGGTAGGTGGCCGAGCAGCCGCCGGTGGGCGGGTTCGTCGGGCCGCCGGTCGGCGGCGGCGTCGTCGGACCGGTGCCGCCGGACGGCGCGATCAGGTACGGCTGGAGGATCGCCTGCTTGGTGGTGTTGATGGTGGTCCAGTCGTCCAGCGCGATGCCGCCGGTGTCACCCGAGTTCGGGTTCCACGACCAGTAGGTGAAGGACATCCCGGTGACCCCGGTGCCGGTGTAGGCCATCAACTTCTCCAGCCACACCCGGTCCTTCGGGTCGGCCAGCGTGCTGCCGAACTCACCCATCATGATCGGCGCGATGTTCTGCTTGTAGAGGTAACCCCAGTACTTGTCCCAGATCGCCGGCATGTTCGCCGGGTAGTCCGGAGCGTCGAACCAACTCTGCCGGTAGACCGAGGTGGCGTACTCATGCGGCGAGTAGACCAACCGGTTGGCCACGTTCAGCCGTACCGGGAACTGGCCGGCCTTCGACAGGTTCCCGCCCCACCAACCGCAGTCCTCGTCGTTGCTCGGGTCGTTGTCCCACACGTTGGAGAGGCCACCGCTGGGGCAGCTCACCCCCTCCACGAAGATCAACCAGTTGGGCTGGACGCTGAGGACGGCGTTCCCGGCCCGCTCGGCGGCGAGCCGCCAGTCCCGGGTGGTGTCGCCGCAGCCCCAGCACGCGCCGGTGGCCGCCGGGTTGGTGCCCTCGGCGTGCGGCTCGTTGTGCAGGTCGGCGCCGATCACCGTCGGGTTGCCCGCGTACCGCTGGGCGAGCATCTTCCAGTCGTTGATCCACGTAGCTTCGGAGACCGTCGACGTGTACCACAGCGGCGACTGCCCGGCCGCCGTCGGCCGGTGCCGATCCAGGATGATCCGCATCCCCTTGCTGCCGGCGTAGTCGATCACCTTGTCCAGGATCTGCAACGGGGAGAGCCCGACCAGATCTGGGTTCACGAAGTCGTTGACCCCGCTGGCGGTCGCGCCCGGCTTCAGCGCGTCGTTCGAGTACGGCACGCGCAGCGTGTTGTAACCCAGCCGCGCCATCGTGTCGAGCTGCCCCCTCCACGGGTTGCTCGACCACAACCCGTGGAAGGTCTTGTTGTCGGTCTCCATGCCGAACCAGTTGATGCCGGTCAGCCGGACCGTGGCGCCGGTGCTGTCCACGATCTGGTTGCCGTTGGTGTGCAGGTAACCTGTACCGGTGCCAGCGGCGACGGCCGGACTTGTGCTGACGGCGGCGGCGAGGAACACGCCGGCCGCGACGGTGGCGAGCGCGGTCAGCGCGCCGCCGAGAGCGGTGGGACGGAACATGCGAGCTCCACTTCGGAGGTCCGGCGCCGCCCGATGACGGGGCCGGCGGGCCGTCCGCACGTCACGGTCCCTTGAGGGGTACGCGGACAGTGCGCGACGGCCCAGGTCACGCGGACGTGGTCACTCGCGAAAGCTCACCGGCGATCCCTGACGGCGGCGTACCACCCTCAGTGCCCTCGCACCGGTGCCCGACCTGGCTCTGCCGCTCATTCTGATCAGCCGTCCTCAATGCGTCAACCAGCCATCCGGCTGCCCCACGCGCTTGGTCTCCGGCGTTGCTCTTGCGGCGTTGCTCTCCGGCGCTGGTCTTCCGCGTTGCTCTTGCGCGTTGCTCTTGCGCGCTGGACTCCTGTCCCGGCTCTCGGCCCCTGCTCCCGCAAGATCACGCTCGATCCTGGATGTAGTGGTATCCCAGCGCGTCGAAGCCACTACATCCAGGATCGAGCATGACCATGACCAGCGATGGCGTCCGAAGCCCGCCTTCAGAGGGCCCGCGCTCAGGCAAGCCGGCAAGATCTGCGCAACCTCAGGGAAGTTGCTGCCTCCGGCGCGTCTGAGGCAGCAACTTCGGGGATGTTGTGAGGATCTTGGCGCGGGGCGCGGGGCGCGGGGCGCGGGGCGCGGGGCGCGGGGCGCGGGGCGCGGGGCGACCGGGGCGACCGGGGCGACCGGGGCGACCGGGGCGACCGGGGCGAGAGCCTGGACACGCGGGAGCCCCCGGTCCCGCGAGGGGGACCGGGGGCTCCCGGAAGACGTCAGCTCAGCCGGCCTGCTCGGCGAGCTGGAGGAACTGCCGCTTGGCGGCGAGGGCCTGCTCGGCCTCCTTGATCCGGCGCGCGTCCCCGGCGGTCTGTGCCCGGGTCAGCCGGTCCTCGGCTTCCGCCACCTGCGACCGCATCTGGGCGAGCAGCGGGTTGTCTTCCTTGGTGGTGCGGCGCCAGGCTGACTCCATCACCTCGCGGACCTTGTCGTCGATGACGCGCAGCCGGCGCTCCAGCCCGGCGGCCGCCTCGCGGGGCACCCGGCCGGCCTCGTGCCACTGTGCCTGGATCTCCCGCAGCTTGGCCTGGGCGCCCTTCGGGTCGGCGTCGATGTCCAACGCCTCGGCCTCGGCGAGTAGGGCCTGCTTGCGCTCCAGGTTGCCGCGCTGTTCGTTGTCCCTCGCGGAGAAGACCTCACTGCGCCGGCTGAAGAAGGCATCCTGCGCGCCCCGGAAACGTTCCCAGAGCTTCTGCTCGGCCTCTTTGGAAGCGCGCGGCGCGGCCTTCCACTGGGTCATCAGATCCTTGAGCTGGTTGGCGGTGGCGGCCCAGTCGGTGGATTCCTGGAGCTTCTCCGCTTCGGCGACCAGATCTTCCTTCGCGGTCTGTGCCTGCTTGCGCTGCGAGTCCAGGGAGGCGAAGTGGGCGCCCCGGCGCCGGGTGAAACCGTCGCGGGCGGCGGCGAACCGCTTCCACAGCTCACCGTCGGCCTTCTTGTCGACCCCGCGGATGGTCTTCCACTCGTCGAGGATCTCCTTGAGCCGGTCCCCGGCGGTCTTCCAACCGGTGGATTCGGCCGCGAGCTTCTCGGCCTCCTCGACCAGCGCGGTCTTGCGGGCCAGGGCTTCGCCGCGAGCGGCGTCCCGGGCCGCGCGAGCTTCGCCGGCCTTCTCCTCGGCGAGGGTCGCCAGCTTGTCCAGGCGAGCGGCCAGCGCGTCGATGTCGCCGACCACGTTGGCCTCGGGCAGCGTGGTGCGGATCCGCCGGATCGTGCTCAACGAGTGCCCGGCATCCGCCGCACCCGACTTGAGTCGCGCTTCGGTCAGGTCCACCTCGGTCACCAGGTCGGCGAAGCGGCGCGCGAAGTGGGCCAGGCCCTCCTCCGGCGCTCCCGCCTGCCACGATCCGACCACCCGCTCTCCCTCGGTGGTCTTGACGTACACGGTGCCGTCCGCGTCCACCCGTCCGAAGGCAGTCCAGTCGCTCATGTGCCCATCCTCGTTCTCCCGGCGTCGAGGGAACGATCCCCCGTCGCCGCCACGGCGCAGCCAAGTTGCTTCCGGCATTGTCACAGGTCCGACCCGGTCCGCGTCGAGCGCCTATCGCCGACCGTGACCATACGGTGTCCTAGGGGCCGAATGACCGGATCAGCGCGGAGACGCACCGGGGATTCCCGCTACGGTGAACGGGTGCCACTGGTCGCCGCCGCAGTCTGCCCGCATCCGCCCCTGCTCGTGCCCGAGGTGGCCGGCTCCGCGGCCCCGGAGCTGGACGACCTACGGGCGGCCTGCGACGTCGCCGTACGCCGGTTGCTGGCCGCCGATCCGGACACTGTGGTGCTGCTCGGCACCGGCCCGGTGACCGGCCCGATCAGCAACCCGGCCACCGGCTCCCTGCAGCCCTGGGGCGTCGACCTGGATGTGCCGTTGGTCTCCGGCCAGCCCGACCGGGGTGCGGTGCTGCCGTTGAGCCTGACCATCGGCGCGTGGTTGCTGTCCCGGCACGACCCGCGCCCGCCAGCGACGGCGGCCGCGCCGACGCCCGCCGCGCCGGTGACCGCCGCGCCGACGGCCGCCGCGCCGGTGACCGCCGTTCAGGTGGCCGCCGACGCCGGCCTGGCCGAGCTGGCCGCGCTCGCCGACACGGTCAACGCCGCGGGCGACCGGGTGGCGTTACTGGTGCTCGGGGACGGGTCGGCCTGCCGGGGAGAGAAGGCTCCCGGGTACGACGACCCGCGCGCCCGCCCGTACGACCAGAGGGTTGCCGCGGCGCTGGCCGACGCGGACCTGGACGTCCTGCTCGATCTCGACCCGGTGTTGTCTGCGGAGCTGAAGGCCGCCGGCCGCGCGCCCTGGCAGGTGCTCGCCGGCGCGGCCCGCTCGGCCGGCCGCGGGTGGCGCGGTGAGCTGCTGCACGACGCGGCCCCGTACGGCGTCGCCTACTTCGTGGCGTCCTGGGAGCGGGTGTGATCAGCGGGGGACCCGGCACGGTCGTCGCGGTGGTCGGTCCGACCGCGGCGGGTAAGTCGGCGCTGAGCATCGCGTTGGCGCACGCCCTCGACGGGGAGGTGGTCAACGCCGACTCGATGCAGCTCTACCGGGGCATGGACATCGGCACCGCCAAGCTGACCCCGGCCGAGCGGGACGGGGTGCCGCACCACCTGCTGGACATCTGGGAGGTCACCGAGCCGGCGAGCGTCGCGGAGTACCAGCGGCTGGCCCGCGCGGCGGTGGACGATATCCTGGCCCGGGGGAGGGTGCCGCTGCTGGTCGGTGGGTCGGGGCTGTACGTGCGGGCGGTGCTGGAGCGTTTCGAGTTCCCCGGCACCGACGCGGTGCTGCGGGAGCGGCTGGAACGGGAGCTGGCCGAGGTCGGCCCGGCGCCGCTGTACGCGCGGCTGCGTGCCGCCGACCCGGTCGCCGCCGAGGGCATCCTGCCCGGGAACGGGCGGCGGATCGTCCGGGCTCTGGAGGTGATCGAGCTCACCGGTGCGCCGTTCACCGCGTCGTTGCCGCAGCCCACGCCGTACTACCCGTCGGTGCAGCTCGGCGTGGACCTGGACACCGGGCTGCTGGACGAGCGGATCGCGCTGCGGGTCGACCGGATGTGGGCCGACGGCCTGGTGCCGGAGACCCGTGAGTTGGTCGGGCGAGGGCTGCCCGAGGGGCGGACGGCGAGCCGGGCGCTCGGCTACCAGCAGGTGCTGCGCCTGCTCGCCGGTGAGTTGACCGAGGCGCAGGCGCACGACGAAACGGTGCGGGCCACCCGGCGTTTCGTCCGCCGGCAGCGGTCCTGGTTCCGGCGCGACTCGCGGATCCACTGGTTGGACTCGGCGACGCCGGACCTGATCGGGGCCGCCCTGCGCCTGGTGCCGGCTGCTGCGCGATGATGAGGGCGTGGAGTTCACCAAGGGCCACGGCACCGGCAACGACTTCGTCCTCCTTCCCGACCCGGACGGTCAGCTCGACCTGACCCCGGAGCTGGTCGCGGCGCTCTGCGACCGGCGGCGCGGCATTGGCGCGGACGGCGTGTTGCGGGTGGTCCGCGCGGCCAAGCACCCCGACGGTGCCGGGCAGGCCGGCGAAGCCGAGTGGTTCATGGACTACTGGAACGCCGACGGCTCGTTCGCCGAGATGTGCGGCAACGGTGCCCGGGTCTTCGTGCGCTACCTGCTCGACACCGGGTTGGCGACGCCTGCCGGCGCGGCGCTGCCGGTGGCCACCCGGGCCGGCGTCGTGCGCGCGCTGGTCGAGGGCGGCACGGTGTCCGTCGAGGTGCGCCGCCCCCGGCTGTACGACGGCTCCACGGCCACCCTCGGCGGTCTGACCCTGCCCGGCACCGCCGTGGACGTCGGCAACCCGCACCTGGTCTGCGTCCTACCGGCGGGCGTGGAGTTGTCCGCGCTGGACCTGACGACCGCGCCCGGGTTCGACCCGACGGTCTTCCCGACCGGGGTGAACGTGGAGTTCATCGTCGCGGGCGAGCCGGTCGACGACACCGACGGGCACAGCCTGATGCGGGTGTACGAGCGCGGCAGCGCCGAGACCCTGTCCTGCGGAACGGGTGCCTGCGCGGTGGGCGCCGTGGCCCTGCGTGACGCCGGCCGGGACACCGGAGTGATCGCCGTGGACGTCCCCGGTGGCCGCCTGATGGTCACGGTCACCGAGACTTCCTGCTGGCTGTCCGGCCCAGCCGTCCTGGTGGCGACGGGCGAGATCAACCCCGCCATCCTGCAGGCGTCCGCCTGAGCCCTCACCCCTGTTGATCAAGAGGTTTGCGTCATCCAGCGCCTCGCTGGTGACCGAAACCTCTTGATCAACAGGGGGAGTGCGGTCAGGGGGTTGCGCTCGCGCTGGCGGCGATCTCCGGGAGGTCGGCGGGGCCGGGGTCGGCGGCCGGCAGCGGGCTGGGGTTGTGCGCGGCGGCGCGGACGGCGGCGGCGACCGCCGGGGCGACCCGCGAGTCGAAGACGCTCGGCACGATCACCGTTGGGTTGATCTTGTCTTCGCCGACCACGTCGGCGATCGCCTGGGCGGCGGCGAGCGCCATCTCCTCGGTGAACTCCTCAGCGTGCGCGTCCAGCATGCCCCGGAAGACCCCGGGGAAGGCGAGCACGTTGTTGATCTGGTTCGGCTGGTCCGAGCGGCCGGTGGCGACCACGGCGGCGTACTTGCGCGCCTCCCGCGGGTCGACCTCCGGGTCCGGGTTGGCGAGCGCGAAGACGATCGAGTCCTTGGCCATCTGAGCGATGTCGTCGCCGGTGAGCAGGTTCGGGGCACTCACACCGATGAACACGTCGGCACCGCGGATCGCCCCCGGCAGGTCGCCCGAGTAGTTCTCCTTGTTGGTGTTGTCCGCCAGCCACTGCCAGGCCGAGTTGAGGTCGGTCAGCCCGCGGTGCAGGGCGCCCTGCCGGTCGTACGCGATGATGTCGCCGACGCCCTGGCGCAGCAGCAGCTTCATGATCGCGGTGCCGGCCGCGCCAGCGCCGGAGACGACCACCCGGACGTCCTTGAGCTGCTTGCCCACCACCCGCAGCGCGTTGGTCAGCGCGGCCAGCACGCAGATCGCGGTGCCGTGCTGGTCGTCGTGGAAGACCGGGATGTCCAACGCCTCGCGCAGCCGGGCCTCGATCTCGAAGCAGCGCGGCGCGGCGATGTCCTCCAGGTTGATCCCGCCGTACGCGGGCGCGATCGCCTTCACGATCTGCACGATCTCGTCGGTGTCCTGGGTGTCCAGCACCACCGGCCAGGCGTCCACCCCGCCGAAGCGCTTGAACAGCGCCGCCTTGCCCTCCATCACCGGCAGCGACGCGGCCGGGCCCAGGTTGCCCAGGCCCAGCACCGCCGAACCGTCGCTGACCACCGCGACGGTGTTGCGCTTGATGGTCAGCCGCCGGGCGTCCGCCGGGTTCTCGGCGATCGCCATGCAGACCCGGGCAACCCCCGGGGTGTACGCCCGGGACAACTCGTCGCGGTTGCGCAGCGCGACCTTCGAGGTCACCTCGATCTTGCCGCCGAGGTGCAGGAGGAACGTCCGGTCGGACACCTTGCGCACATCCACGCCGTCCAGGGCGGTCAGCGCGTCGACGACCTGGTCGGCGTGGCCGGCGTCGGCGGTGTCGCAGGTCAGGTCGACGAGCACGTTGGTCGGGTCCGAATCCACCACGTCCAGCGCCGTGACGATCGCCCCGGCCTCGCCTACGGAGGTGGTGAGGCGGCCGATCGAGGAGGCGTCCGCGGTCACGGCGATCCGGATGGTGATCGAAAATCCGGCGCTCGGCATTCGGGTGATGGCCACGGGATCCCTCCGTCACGGCTGGGCGGCCGCTCGGCCGCCGCCCGCATTTCTACCGGGTTGTCGCAGCCGACCAGCATTCGCCCCCACTTTTGGCGACCTTCACCATGGGCATATAGCAGGTGCGTTCGGCGTTGTGTCATGTCAGGATTACGTTCTACTTATCAAAACGGACAGGAGAACCGCTTGCGAGACCAGGAGAGCTTTGTCCCCGTCGAGGACGAGCTCGACGACGTCACCACCGGCGAGATGGAGCTGTCGGAGCGGCAGTCCCTCCGACGCGTCCCGGGCCTGTCAACCGAGCTCACCGACGTCACCGAGGTGGAATACCGCCAGCTGCGGCTGGAGCGGGTCGTCCTGGTGGGCGTGTGGACCGAGGGCACGGCGACCGACGCCGAAAATTCGTTGACCGAGCTTGCCGCGCTGGCCGAGACCGCCGGATCGCAGGTGCTCGAAGGGCTCATCCAGCGCCGCACCCGACCCGACCCGGCCACGTACATCGGCCGCGGCAAGGTCGACGACCTCGGCGCGGTGGTGCTCGCCACCGGCGCCGACACGGTCATCTGCGACGGTGAGCTGTCCCCGTCGCAGCTGCGCAACCTGGAGCAGCGCACCAAGGTCAAGGTTGTCGACCGGACGGCGCTGATCCTCGACATCTTCGCCCAGCACGCCAAGAGCAAGGAAGGTAAGGCGCAGGTCGAGCTGGCTCAGCTCCAATACCTGCTGCCCCGGCTGCGCGGTTGGGGTGAGACGCTCTCCCGGCAGACCGGTGGTTCCGGCCGGGGCGGCGGCGCCGGTGGCGGTGTGGGTGTTCGTGGTCCCGGTGAGACCAAGCTGGAGACCGACCGGCGGCGCATCCGCCACCGCATCTCCCGGCTGCGTCGCGAGATCAAGGACATGAAGACGGTACGCGTGACCAAGCGCGCCCGCCGTTCCCGCAACGCCGTTCCCGCGGTCGCCATCGCCGGCTACACCAACGCCGGCAAGTCCAGCCTGCTCAATCGTCTGACCGACGCGGGCGTGCTGGTGGAAAATGCGCTGTTCGCGACGTTGGACCCGACCACCCGTAAGGCCACCGCCTCGGACGGACGGATCTACACCCTGTCCGACACGGTCGGCTTCGTCCGGCACCTGCCGCACCAGATCGTCGAGGCGTTCCGCTCGACGCTGGAGGAGGTCGCGCAGGCGGATCTGGTGGTGCACGTCGTCGACGGCACCCACCCGGATCCGGAGGAGCAGGTCCGGGCGGTCCACGCGGTGCTCGCCGAGGTGAGCGCGGACCGGCTCCCCGAGTTGCTGGTGGTCAACAAGACCGACGCGGCCGACGAGGACACTCTGCTGCGGCTCAAGCGGCTCTGGCCGGACGCGATCTTCGTGTCCGCGCACTCCGGGCGGGGCATCGACGGGCTGCGCGCGGCGATTGAGGAGCGGCTGCCACGCCCGGCCGTCGAGGTCCGGGCCGTGCTGCCGTACGACCGGGGTGACCTGGTGGCCCGGGTGCACCGCACGGGCGAGGTGCTCAGCACGTCGCACCTGCCAGAGGGCACTCTGCTGCACGTCCGCGTCGGTGCGGAGCTCGCTGCGG
The DNA here is from genome assembly GCF_028475105.1 of Micromonospora sp. LH3U1. NCBI lineage: Bacteria > Bacillati > Actinomycetota > Actinomycetes > Micromonosporales > Micromonosporaceae > Micromonospora > Micromonospora sp. LH3U1. Next base: position 1,667,663 of record NZ_CP116936.1, read on the forward strand.
AGCTGCTGCCGTTCGACGTCGAGCGGCAGGGGCAGGCGGCCAGCAGTCGGTCCTGAGCGGCCACGGCGTCATCCACCGGAAACGCGCGGCATGCGACACTGGCCGAATGCGCCGCGTTGTTTCCTCGGTCACGGTTGCCCTCGGCCTGCTGGGGGCGACCGTGGCGCTCGCCGGAGTCGCCGCGGCGGCTCCCGCTCCCGGGCTGTCCGGGCCGCACGCCGTCGATCCCGGTCAGAAGCGGTGCACGATCACCGACGAGCGTCTGCGGGAGCTGTCCGGGCTGGTCGCGACCAAGAGCGGCTTCATCGTCATCAACGATGGCACCGACGTCGCGGCGCGCAAACGGGTCTTCTTCCTCGACAGCAAGTGCAAGATCTCGAAGGAGCCGGTCCGGTACTCGGGGCAGGGCCCGTTCGACACCGAGGATCTCGCCCTCTCCAAGGACGGCAACACCCTCTGGATCGCCGACATCGGTGACAACACCACCTCGAAGGAGCGCCGCTCCCGCGTCGCGCTCTGGTCGATGCCGGTGACCGGTGCCAAGCAGCCGACGCTGCACCGGCTCTCCTACCCGGAGGCCAAGCCGCACGACGCCGAGGCGTTGCTCATGGGCGACGACGGCAAACCGCTGATCATCACCAAGGTGACCAGCGGCAAGGCCGAGATCTACACCCCGACGGCGGCCCTGAAGAACGGCGACACCGACCCGGTGCCGATGCGCAAGGTCGGCGACATCGCGCTGCCCCAGACGCAGACCGAGAACACACTCAACACGTTCGGCCGGATCGCCATCACCGGCGCGTCCCGATCGCCGGATGGCTCCCGGGTGGTCCTGCGCACCTACGCGGACGCCTTCGAGTTCGACGTGACCGGCGGCGACATCGTCGGCGCACTCACCACCGGCAAGCCGCGGGTGACGGCGCTGGCCGACCCGTTCGGTGAGGCCATCAGCTACACCCCGGACGGGAAGACGTTCCTCACCGTCTCCGACGCGGGCCGGTTCACCGAAGACGAACCCCTCGACATCCTCAGCTACACGCCGTCCAGCACGACCGCAGTGCCACTGGCCCCGGACGCGGGCGCCAAGCCGGCCGCCAAGAAGTCCTGGACCGCCGGGCTGGACCTCAACGACATCACGTACCTGGTCAGCGCGGTCGGGGTTCTCGGCCTGCTGCTGGTCGGCGCCGGCATCATCGGCATCGTCCGGGCCCGCCGCCGGCCACCGACCGTCGAGGCGTCCGACGCGTCGGACCCGGACGGCGAGCCGTTCGGTCCGCGCGCAGGTCGTGCCGTCGATGGTTCCCCGGCACCTGGTGACCGTAAAGATGGTGTCTACGGTGGCGGCGCGGTCTACGGCGGCGGTGCGGGTCGCGGCGGCCCGGCACCGGCGGGTGGTGCCGTATATGGCGGCGGCGGTCGCCCGGCGGTCGCCGACGGTGGCTACGGTGCGGCACGGCCAGACGGTGGTGGCGTGTACGGCGGCGGACGGCCTCCGGCCAGTGGCGGTGGACGCCCTCCGGCCGGTGGTGGTGGTCGTCCCCCGGCTGGTGCCGGTGGACGTCCCCAGGGTGGCGGCGGTGGCGGCGGTGGTGGTCGTCCCCAGAGCGGCGGTCGTCCGCAGGGCGGGGGCGGTCGTCCGGGCAGCGGCGTGTACGGCGGCGACGGTGGTCAGCCGCCCGGTACCGGTCGTGCGGAGCCGCCCCGGCGTGGTGGGCAGGAGCCGGACCCTCGGGGCCAGCGGCCCGGTCGTCGGCGTGACGACGATGCGCCCGTCGACCCGTACGGGCAGTATCCCGGGGGCGGTCGCGGCCATCGGGGCGACCGCTACTGACGGCCGTTGGTTGACTCACCCGCCCCTGACAACCGACGCGGGTGAGCGCCCACGGGCACTCACCCGTCGGCCGGTCAGATGCGGCGCAGCACCGCCACGACGCGGCCCATGATGGTGGCGTCGTCACCGGGGATCGGATCGAAGGCCGGGTTCTGTGGCATCAACCAGACGTGCCCGTCGCGCCGCCGGTAGGTCTTGACGGTCGCCTCGCCGTCGAGCATGGCGGCCACGATCTCGCCCGAGTCGGCGGTCGGCTGCTGCCGAACGACCACCCAGTCGCCGTCGCAGATCGCCGCGTCGAGCATCGAGTCGCCCTTGACCTGGAGCATGAAGACCTCGCCCTCACCCACCAGCTCGCGGGGGAGCGGGAAGATGTCCTCCACGGCCTGCTCGGCGAGAATCGGCCCACCGGCGGCGATCCGGCCGAGCATCGGCACGTACGCCGGGGTCGGCCGTTGTGCACGGGAGAGCTCGTCGTCGATGACCTCGCTGGGGGCACGGACGTCCACCGCGCGCGGCCGGTTCGGGTCGCGGCGCAGGAAGCCCTTCTTCTCCAGCTCCTTGAGCTGGTAGGCGACGCTGGACGGCGACACGAGGCCGACGGCCTCGCCGATCTCCCGGACGCTCGGCGGGTAACCGTGCCGCTCCACCCAGGTGCGAATGAACTCCAGGATGCGACGCTGGCGGGCGGTCAGGTCGACCGTCGCCGGGTCGGGGAAGCTGCTGACCACCGGGGTGACCGGGCGCACGGCGGGCTGACCCGTCCGGCTGCGCGCGGCACTGCGGCGTCGGGTGGCTGGCGGGCCCGCATCGGTGATCTGCTGCGGGCTCTTCGGCCGGCTGGCCCGGTCCTCGGTCACGTCCGTCCTCCCTGGTCGGCGCTGGGTGCCTCGTCGGCTCGTGGTGCGTGCGGTGGTGCCACGTTGTTCATGACCGTATAGGTGAGATCGGTCATTTTCAAACATCTGTACGACCTCTCACCGGCGTGTCGGGGTGAAAAACCGCTCCGGTCGTACGGATGTTCTGATAAATGGTACGTCAGGTAGCACTAGTGTTCGATCATCGGCTGTTTTCCGGACCACTCGAGCCTGCTGGCCGGTAACCCGGGAGGGGCGGCGGCGTTGGGTCTTCGGGCGTGCTGGTGGGGGCGGCCGACCGGATGGTCCGTGACGCGCCGGACACGCCCGCCAACTTGACCCGGCTTTCCCGGCGACATACGGTCAACCCCTAGATGTAGTAGTGACATGGGCGTAAGTTGCCTACAGGTTGGGTCCGACTACCGACCGCACTCTCGTAACGTTGATCACGGCGGGCGTCATCCGAGGATGGCACCGTCGTGGTGAGTCGTGCCCGGGGGTGTCCGGTGTGGTTGCAGTTGATCATTTTTAGGAGGTGGGCGATGCGGTGTCCGTACTGCCGACACGCTGACTCCCGGGTGGTCGACTCGCGGGAGGCCGACGACGGCCAGCTCATCCGACGGCGGCGGTCCTGCCCGGAGTGCGGCAAGCGGTTCACCACCGTCGAGGAGGCGGTCCTCGCGGTCGTCAAGCGCAGCGGGGTGACCGAGCCTTTCAGCCGTACGAAGATCATCGGCGGGGTGCGTAAGGCGTGCCAGGGCCGGCCGGTCGACGAGGACTCGATCGCGTTGCTGGCCCAGAAGGTCGAGGAGACCGTGCGGGCCAAGGGTGCGGCCGAGATCCCCAGCCACGACGTGGGGCTGGCGATCCTGGGTCCTCTGCAGGGCCTGGACGAGGTGGCGTACCTGCGGTTCGCCAGCGTCTACCGGTCCTTCGACTCGCTCGCCGACTTCGAGCAGGAGATCGAGACATTGCGGGTCGCCGCCCGCGCCCGGGAGGGCGCGGCGGAGGCCGGGGCGGCGGGACCCGCCGGCCGTACCAACTGAGATTTGTGTTTGACGAGGGGGCGGATGAGATGTCGGGGGATGGTGTGACGACTAGCAGGTCACGAAGCAAGGCCAACGCGGGTGCCGGGGTGAAGATCGAGCGGGTGTGGACGACCGAGGGGGTCCACCCGTACGACGAGGTCACCTGGGAGCGCCGCGACGTCGTGATGACGAACTGGCGGGACGGCTCGATCAACTTCGAGCAGCGTGGGGTTGAGTTCCCGGAGTCGTGGAGCGTCAACGCGGCCAACATCGTCACCACGAAGTACTTCCGGGGCGCGGTGGGGACCCCGGAGCGGGAGTGGTCGATCAAGCAGTTGATCGACCGGGTGGTCACCACCTACCGCACCGCGGGTGAGGAGTACGGCTACTTCGCCAGCCCGGCCGACGCCGAGATCTTCGGCCATGAGCTGACCTGGATGCTGCTGAACCAGGTGTTCAGCTTCAACTCGCCGGTCTGGTTCAACGTCGGCACGCCGTCGCCGCAGCAGGTCAGCGCCTGCTTCATCCTGGCCGTCGACGACTCGATGGACTCCATCCTCGACTGGTACAAGGAGGAGGGGCTGATCTTCAAGGGCGGCTCCGGCTCCGGGGTCAACCTGTCGCGCATCCGCTCGTCCCGTGAGCTGCTCTCCTCCGGCGGCAATGCCTCCGGCCCGGTCAGCTTCATGCGTGGCGCGGACGCCTCCGCCGGCACCATCAAGTCCGGCGGCGCGACCCGCCGGGCGGCCAAGATGGTCATCATCGACGTCGACCACCCGGACATCCAGGAGTTCGTGGTCACGAAGGCGCGCGAGGAGGACAAGATCCGCGCGCTGCGGGACGCCGGGTTCGACATGGACCTCGGCGGCTCCGACATCGTCAGCGTTCAGTACCAGAACGCCAACAACTCGGTCCGGGTCTCCGACGAGTTCATGTCGGCTGTCGAGAACGACAAGGGCTTCGACCTGCGCGCCCGGCTGGACGGTTCGGTGATCGAGACCGTCGACGCCAAGAACCTGTTCCGTTCCATCTCCCAGGCGGCCTGGGAGTGTGCCGACCCCGGTCTGCAGTACGACGACACGATCAACGACTGGCACACCTGCCCGGAGACCGGGCGGATCACCGCGTCGAACCCGTGCTCGGAGTACCTGCACCTGGACAACTCCTCGTGCAACCTGGCCTCGCTCAACCTGATGAAGTTCCTCCGCGCCGACGGTGGCTTCGAGGTGGAGAAGTTCGTCAAGTCCGTCGAGTTCGTCATCACCGCGATGGACATCTCGATCTGCTTCGCGGACTTCCCGACCGAGAAGATCGGCGAGACCTCCCGCGCCTACCGGCAGCTCGGCATCGGCTACGCCAACCTCGGCGCCCTGCTGATGGCCACCGGCCTGCCGTACGACTCGGAGCAGGGCCGCTCGGTCGCCGCGTCGATCACGTCCCTGATGACCGCCACCGCCTACCGCCGCTCGGCCGAGATGGCTGGTGTCGTCGGCCCGTACGACGGCTACGCCCGCAACGCCGAGCCGCACAAGCGGGTCATGCGCAAGCACGCCGCGGCCAACGACGAGATCAAGCCGACCAGCCCGGTGGCCACCGCGATCGTCCGCGAGGCGACCAAGCAGTGGACCCAGGGCAACAAGATCGGCGACAGGAACGGCTGGCGCAACGCGCAGGCGAGCGTGCTCGCCCCGACCGGCACGATCGGTTTCATGATGGATTGCGACACGACCGGCGTGGAGCCGGACCTGGCGCTGGTCAAGTTCAAGAAGCTGGTTGGCGGCGGCTCGATGCAGATCGTCAACCAGACGGTGCCGCGCGCCCTTCGCAGCCTCGGCTACCCCGAGGAGCAGGTCGAGGCGATCGTCGAGCACATCGCCGACCACGGCCACGTGGTCGACGCCCCTGGCCTGAAGCCGGAGCACTACCCGGTCTTCGACTGCGCCATGGGAGAGCGGACGATCGCCCCGATGGGTCACGTGCGGATGATGGCGGCCATCCAGCCGTTCGTCTCCGGCGCCATCTCCAAGACGGTCAACATGCCGGAGGCGGCCACCGTCGAGGACGTCGAGAAGATTTACTTCGAGGGCTGGAAGCTCGGCCTCAAGGCCCTGGCGATCTACCGGGACAACTGCAAGGTCGGCCAGCCGCTCTCGGTGGCCAAGTCGAACAAGGCCACCGAGCCGGCCGCCGTCGAGACCGCGTCGGCCGTGTCGGCCGCGCCGGTCGCGGTGGAGAAGGTCATCGAGTACCGGCCGGTGCGTAAGCGCCTGCCGAAGAAGCGCCCGTCCGAGACGGTCAGCTTCTCCGTCGGAGGTGCCGAGGGTTACCTCACCGCGTCGTCCTACCCGGACGACGGCCTCGGCGAGGTCTTCCTCAAGATGTCCAAGCAGGGCTCGACTCTGGCCGGGGTGATGGACGCCTTCTCGGTGGCCATCAGCATCGGTCTGCAGTACGGCGTGCCGCTGGAGACGTTCGTCAGCAAGTTCACCAACATGCGCTTCGAGCCGGCCGGTATGACCGACGACCCGGACGTGCGCATGGCGGCCTCGGTGATGGACTACATCTTCCGTCGCCTGGCACTGGACTTCCTGCCCTACGAGCGTCGCGCCGAGCTGGGGATCTTCACCGCCAGCGAGCGGGCCGCCCAGCTGCGGGCCGAGGCCGACGCGGAAGCCGCCGGGGTCACCGGTGCGGAGCTCACCGCGATGGCGTCCTCCGCGCCGGTGGAGGCTCCGGCCAAGCCGGAAGCCATCGCGCAGCCGGCCCAGGAGATGGCCGAGGTCGCCGCCGCCAAGCCGGCTCCGAACGTGGGTTCCAGCACCGAACTGCTGGAGGCCGTGATCGGCAAGGCCGCCGACGCGCCGCTCTGCTTCACCTGCGGTACGAAGATGCGCCCGGCCGGCAGCTGCTACGTCTGCGAGGGCTGCGGCTCCACCAGCGGCTGCAGCTGACGTACGCATCAGCGCTGCCCCGGCCTCCCGCATCGGAGGTCGGGGCAGCGCCGTTTCCAAGTTGCTGTCAACGCGCCGCCTGTCTCCGTCCCGGGTTGGCGCAGCGATCTTGCAGGTTCGGTCGCCGTTCTGCGCGAGATGCCCCTTAGGTCGGGGCAGCAAGTGCAAGATCGCGCAGGCGAGGGCGCAAGGCTCGTCGATCATGGAGTTGTGGTGCCTGTTAGGCGCAATGATGGGTGCTTTGTCACCCACCACAACTCCTTGATCGACGCTGAGTAGTTGTGAGGGACCTGCTTCGGCTACTGAGCATCAAGTAATCATGGTGTTGGGCGGTGGAACCGCGAGTGGGCTCAGGGCTGGGCTAACAGCGGGCCGTAGTTCGAGCGGAAACATCTGCTCGCCGAGGCGGCGTATCACCGTGTCGCGGAGCGTCGGCAGGAGGCCGGTGGCCTTGTCCCGGCGGTGCGTCTGGCTGAGCACCCATCCCGTACGCGGGCGGCGCCGCTCCACGTACCCGCGCAACGCGTCGGCTACCGAACCGGCGGCGGCCAACGACGAAGCGAGCACGACCGCGTCTTCCAGGGTCATTGCCGCGCCCTGGGCCATGTTCGGCGAGGTGGCGTGGGCGGCGTCGCCGATCAGCAGCACCGGCCCCCGGGACCAGGAGTCGAGCACGACCTCCTGGTTCGGCCCAGCGTGCAGGGTGTCGTCGTCGTAGTAGCAGTACGTCTGCTCGGCGCTGATCGGGATCGTCAGGAACTGCCTACCCCGCCCCAACTGCACCCACCCGGCCGGCTCGTCGTCGATGCGGGGAGCCACCCAGCCGAGGTTGCGGGCCGCCTGTTCCGGCCGACGCAGCACTCTACGAGGAGGGTGAGCTGGCGCACGCCAACGGGGGCTGAATTGCCGGGGAACGGCTGCGACCATGAGGGTATGACGACCGCTGAGGCGTACGCCGAGTTTGGCAGCCGCGAGGCGCGCGGGGTGTCGCCCACATACGAGCGCCTGTCGTACGCCGTCGCCCACGACGAGGCCCTGCTTGCCCTGCTCGACACGCTCCCGCCGGGCAAGCGGCAGCCGAATCTGCTGTTCGGCGTCGTCCGCTGGCTCGGTGGCCCGGTCGAGGACCCTGCGGCGTTTCACGAATACACGGCGGCGAACTGGCCGACCATCGAGGCGCAGATGCGAGTTCGGGCGACCCAGACGAACGAGAGCGGCCGCTGCGCGGTCCTGCTGCCGGTGCTCGCCGCGCTGCCGCAGCCCCTCGCCCTGCTGGAGGTGGGCGCGTCAGCTGGGCTCTGCCTCTACCCCGACCGGTACGCGTACCGCTACGGCGAACATCAGGTCGGCTCCGGTGAGCCCGTCCTGGAGTGCGCGGCGGTCGGGTTGGTGCCGCCGGCACGCATACCCCAGGTGGTGTGGCGGGCTGGCCTGGACCTCAACCCGCTCGACGTGACCGACCCCGACGGCGTGTCCTGGTTGGACGCGCTGATCTGGCCGGAGCACGAGCACCGGCGGGCCCGGCTGCGCGCCGCGACGGCGGTCGCCGCCGCCGACCCGCCGCTGCTGGTCCGCGGTGATCTGGTGGACGACCTGCCGGCGCTGGCGGCCCGGGCGCCGGCCGATGCGACGCTGGTGGTCTTCCACACGTCCGTGCTCTACCAGGTGCCGCCGCCGCGGCGGGAGGCGTTCGTCCGGCTGGTCCGTGAGCTGCCTGGGCACTGGGTGGCGAACGAGGCGCCCGAGGTGCTGCGGTATGACGGGTTGCCCGACCCGCCGAACGATGCGTCGCACAACGTCCTCGCGCTGGACGGCACACCGGTGGCCTGGACCCGAGGCCACGGCCAGGAGATGACCTGGTTCGGCTGACCGACCCGTCAGCTCAGGTGGGGGGTTGGGGCATCCGGGCGTGCAGGGCCTGGATGAACCAGACCACCGCCGGCGTGACCGCACCGCCGGTCGACCAGCCGTTGACCACTGACAGCAGGTCGAGGTAGCGGTCCCGGCGGGGGTCGTTCGCCACGCTCAGCCGGTCGAGCAGCCGCTGGCGCAGATCGGCGTCGTCGGGGCGGCCCTGGAGGCGCGCGTACCGGCTGGTGACCGCCGTGAGCACGGCATCGGCCCCGGGCCCGGTCGGATCGAGACCGGCCGCCAGGGCGGGAGCCACCGCGTCCCGGACGACCGCGACGGCGTCCGGGCGGGGCAGGCCCGGTACGTCGTGGTCGGCGGCGTGCTGCCGCGCCAACCGCCGCATACTCGCGCGGAAGGTGGGGTCCTGGCACAACTCGGCGAGCTCCAGCCACGCCTCGACCTGCTCGGTGGTGGGATCGTCGGGCAGCTCAGGCGTCATCGAGACGACGACGCCCGGGTACGTGGGCTGGTCGCCCAAGCCCTCGAAGACGGTGTTCAGGAAGTCGCCCACCAGGTGCCCCCGTTCGCGCGTGGTGAGCTGGGCCAGCCGGTGCAGGTCGTCGACCTCGGCCGGGCCCGACCCGCGCCTCGCCGCGACGGTGAGCACCGCCCGCCGCAGCCCCAACACCCGAATCTGGACCGCCAGCGCCTCGGCGTGCGCGGCGGCCACCTCGTGCAGGGGCACCTCGTGGTTCACCACCCGCCGGATGGTGGCCAGGTCCATGCCCAGGTCGCGCAGTGTGCGGACCAGCTCCAGCCGGGCGGCGGCGTCCGGGCCGTACTGCCGGTAGCCGGCCGGGCTTCGGTCGGTCGGTGGCACGATCCCGCTGTCGGCGTAGTACCGGATGGTCTTGACGCTCAGGCCGGTCCGCCGCGCCAGGTCGCCGATCGTGTACCGCGTATCACCGCTCATGCCCCCCACCCTCGCGTCTCCCCCCGGTGGAGACTCAAGCCTTCCCCGGCGGCGTGTCCCGCATCCGTCGCAGCGGGGAGCAGACCACGAAGAGGCACGCGGCCCAGGTGCCCAGCACGCACACCCAGAGCGCGCCGCGCAGCCCCAGCATGGTGCCGAGCGCGCCGCCGGTGAGCGCGCCGAGCGGGATCACCCCGAAACAGATCCAGAGGAACGCCGCGTTGACCCGGCCCAGGATCGCCGACGGTGTGATCCGCTGCCGGTACGACATCGCCGCCACGTTGAACAGCACCGCGTTGGCCGAGAACGCGGCCAGCCCGGCCCCGTAGAGCAGCATTCCCCAACCGGGCTGGGCCAGCGGCATGAGCAGGTAGAACGGACCCGGGACGGTCATCGCCACCCAGATCACCCGGGCCGAGCCGAGCCAGGCCGAGAGCCGAGCGGCCAGCACCCCGACCACCAGCCCACCGACGGCGCTGACCGAGAAGACCAGCCCCACCTGCACCGGGTTGGCGTGCAGCTCGCGGACCAGGAAGGTCACCTCGATCGAACCGGACGCCATCACGAAGAAGTTCGACCAGGTGGTGCAGGCCAGGATGCTGACCAGGAGCGGCTGTCGGCGGATGAAACCGAGCCCGTCGGTCAGCTCAACCCGCAGCGGCACGCGGGGTGCCGGCTCGCGGCGTACCGGGGCTTCCCGGATCAGGATCAGCGTCAGCGCGCTGACCAGGAAGGCGAACCCGTTGGTCAGGAACGTGCGGGCGGCGCCGACCAGCCCGATCAACGCGCCGCTGATCGTCGGGCCGACCAGTTCGGCGGCGTCCTGGCTGATGACGAGCTTGGCGTTGCCGTCGACCAGCAGGTCCGCCGGCACCAGCCGGGGCAACAGGCTCTTGTACGCCACGGTGAACAGCACGGTGAGCACCCCACCGAGCCCGACCACCGCGTACAGGAAGGGCAGGGTGAGGTGGCCGACCAGGGCGGCCACCGGCAGGGACAGCATGAGCGCGGCCCGACCCAGATCACACGCGATCATCAGCCGCCGCTGGTCGAGCCGGTCGGCGATGATGCCCGCCGGCAGCGAGAAGAGCAGGTACGGCAGCCAGGCCAGGACTGTCAACAGGGAGATCTGGAAGACGCTGGCGTGCAGGGTGTCCGCGGCGAGCAGCGGCACCGCCACGCTGGCGATCCGAGTGCCCAGCTCGCTGACCGTCTGACCGCCCCAGAGCAGCAGGAAGTTCCGGGTGCGCCACAGCGACGGGGCCGTTTCCGCCTCGACCGCCGAGGACTGCTCCACCTGCTGACTCACGGTCGCTGCCTGTCTGCGCGGGTCTGCGCCGCCGGCCGGCGGCTCGCGGACTCTACCGGCGCGCCGACCTGCCCGGCACGGAATATTCGCCGGCCCCGGCCGCGGTGCCCAGCACCCACACGGACCGGGCCACCACCGGCCGGCTCGGACCCCGGCATGGGTACGGTCGTCGGGCCGGCCGGCGATCGGGCGGCGAAACGGAGGCCCGACCAGTGTCCATCGCGCTCATCACCCTCGGCGGCACCATCGCGATGGGTGGCGTGGACGCCGGCCGCCCCGGTGTGGTCACGCGACTCACCGGCGCGGACCTCACTGCTGCCGTGCCCGGCATCGCCGAGTTGGGCGTACCCGTGGACGTCCGGGACGCCCACGCGGTGCCCAGCGCCAACCTCACCGGCCGCCTCCTGCTCGACGTGGTCGGCGAGGCGTCCCGGGCAGTGGCCGAGGGCGCGACCGGTGTCGTGGTCACCCAGGGCACCGACACCCTGGAGGAGACGGCGTTCCTGGCCGACCTGATCTGGCCGCACGCCGCCCCGCTGGTCTTCACCGGTGCGATGCGCAACCCCACGCTGGCCGGCGCCGACGGGCCGGCGAACCTGCTCGCGGCCCTACGGGTGGCCGCCGCGCCGCACACCCGTGACCTGGGCGTGCTGGTCGCCGTCAACGACGAGGTGCACGCCGCCCGATGGCTGCGCAAGACGCACAGCACCAGCACCGCCACCTTCGCCTCGCCCAACACCGGCCCTCTCGGCCAGGTGATCGAGGGGGAGGTGCGGGTGCTGACCCGGCCGGTTCGGCACGAGCCGCTGCCGCCGGTCGACCCGGACCGGCTCGACGCGACCCGGGTGGCCCTGTACGTGGTGACGATGGACGACGACGGCCTGCTGCTGAACGGCCTGGCCGACACTCACCACGCCCTGGTGGTGGCCGGCTTCGGGGTGGGACACGTGCCCTCCACGCTGGCGCCGCTGCTCGGGGACCTCGCCGAGCGGATACCGGTCGTCCTCACCTCCCGCGCCGGGGCCGGGTCGGTGCTGCGGCACACGTACGGGGCGGTTGGCTCGGAGACCGACCTGCAACGACGCGGCCTGCTCAACGGCGGGTTGCTCGACCCGTACAAGGCGCGGGTGCTGCTGCGGCTGCTGCTCGCCAACGGCGCCGGTCGGGACGAGGTGACCACCGCGCTGGCCCGGCACGGCTGAGCAGCAGCCACCGGCCGTCCCTAGACTGCTGCGGGTGACCGGAGAGCGACGACCCCTGGCCGGCCGGCCGCTCACCGAGCCGCACCCGTCCCGGCTGCCTCCCGAGCACCCCGACCGGGCCCGGATCCTCGCCGCGCACGCCGCCGCGCTGGCCGCCGACGAGGCCGGATACCTCGACCCGGCGAGCGGGTTGTTCGTGCTCAGCGCCGGCTTCCTGGCCCGGCGCGGCACGTGCTGCGGACGAGGCTGCCGGCACTGCCCGTACGTGGATGATCCACAGTCCGGATAGCGTCGGCGGGCCGGCGAAACGAGGGCTTCCGCCCGACACCCACACCCCGTACGGTGTCCGACGGACATCGGGCGGGCGCCTTCCGCCGTCGGTCGGCGAGAGGGTGGAAACGTGCGCGGGCGGATCGTGGTCGCCGGGCTGGCGGGGCTGCTGGTGAGCGGCTGCGCCGCCGAGGCCGATCCGGTGGCGGTGCCGCCCCCGGTGCCGATCGCGGTGGACGTGGCGGCGGCCTCCTCGGGCGGCGCCTGCCGGCTGCTGGACTTCACGGTGATCGAGCAACTGGTCAAGGTGCGCTTCGACGTGGCGGCGTCCAGCGAGCAGGGCGACACGCACACCTGCGTGGTCCGGGCCGGTGGCGCGCCGCTGCCGGAGCTGACGCTCAGCGTGACCGAGACCACGATCGACAAGGCCACCTTCGCCGCGGACGTGGTGCCCGACAAAGCGGCGAAGGTCACCGGGCTGGGCCAGCAGGCGTACAAGAGGACGACCGCTGCGGCGAGCGGCCACGGGCCAGTCGCCGAGGTGGGCTGGCTGGCCACCGACGGAAGGCTTGCCATGTTGAGCTGGACCGGTGCGCGTGGCAGCGCGCGCAGCGCGGTGGAGAAGCTGACCGCCGACCTGGCCGCACTGGCGAAAAAGGTGGACACCGGGGCGCTGTGACGCCGGGCCGGTTGCCTCGTCGATCTAGGGCATATTGCTGTCCACGGAGATCAACTCACGACCTTATGCCCTAGATCGACGATGGCTGGGGGCGGGACTCGCCGGGGCGGGGCGGGGCGGGGCGAGGTAGGCGACGGCTGCGGTGATCTTGCGGCTGATGCGCCGGGCCGACCCGGCCAGCAGCCGGTTGCCGGACTGGTGGCCGTGGCCGGTACAGCTCGGTTTGCGGTGAGTCAGTTGGCGGCGACGAAGACCCGGGAGGCGACCTCGCGGGGCAGCCGCACCCGGTCACCCGACCGGTCGATCGACACCCCGTCGCGCTCCTGCGCCACGGTCACCGTGGCACCCGGGTCGACACCGGCGGCGTGCAGTTGGCGCAACACGTCGGCGTCCTTCTGCACGCTCTCGCAGATCCGGCGCACCACGACCGGGCCGGAGAGGCCGGGGAAGGCCAGGTTGCGCTCGCTCTCAACGGCCTCGATGGCCTCCGCCGCCGGTGAGCCCAGCTCCTGCAGACCCGGGATCGGGTTGCCGTACGGAGAGCGGGTCGGGCGGTTGAGCAGGTCGTAGACCCGCTTCTCCACCGCGTCGCTCATCACGTGCTCCCAGCGGCAGGCCTCCTCGTGGGCCTCCTCGTAGGGCATCCCGATGACGTTGACCAGCAGCAGCTCTGCGAGGCGGTGCTTGCGCATCACCGACACGGCGCTGCCACGGCCCTGCGCGGTGAGCGTCAGGTGCCGGTCGCCCTCGACGGTGAGGAGGCCGTCGCGCTCCATCCGGGCGACGGTCTGGCTCACGGTGGGGCCGCTCTGCTGCAGCCGTTCGGCGATCCGGGCACGCAGCGGCGGCACCCCCTCCTCTTCCAACTCAAGGATGGTGCGTAGGTACATTTCGGTCGTATCGACCAGGTCGTGAGACTTCATAACGTCAGCGGCCCTCCGATGCACGATGCTACCTCGGGTGTTGTGCCGGCGACCGCCGCCGAACCGCGTGTGCCCGGCACGAATGGTGTTGGATGGTCGCCATGTCCGGTACCCAGGAGCCGCTGGTCGAGGTCGATCGGCTCGCCGCCGAGCTCGACCACGCCGATCCGCCAACCCTGCTCGACGTCCGCTGGCGGCTCATCGGCCCACCCGGCCACGACGACTACCTCGCCGGCCATCTGCCCGGCGCGGTCTTCATCGACCTGGACACCGCGCTCTGCGGGGCGCCCGGCGCCGGCGGTCGGCACCCACTGCCCGACCCGGCCGCGTTGCAGGCCGCGCTACGGGCCGCCGGCGTCCGTGCCGGTCACCCCGTGGTGGTGTACGACGGCGGGGACGGCCTGGCCGCCGCTCGGGCCTGGTGGACGCTGCGCTGGGCGGGGCACCGCCCGGTGCGACTGCTGCACGGTGGCTACCCGGCCTGGGTCGCCGCCGGCCGTCCCGTCTCCACGGACGCGCCCGCCCCGACGTCCGGCGACGTCGTGGTACGCCCCGGTGATCTTCCGGTGCTCGACGCCGGGCAGGCCGCCGCGCTGGCCGCCGCGGACGACGCCGTGCTGCTCGACGTACGGGCGGCGCCCCGCTACCGGGGCGAGGTGGAGCCCATCGACCCCGTCGCCGGGCACGTGCCGGGGGCGGCGAACCTGCCCGCCGGGGAGTACGTCGGCCCGGACGGGCGCTTCCTGGCCGCCGATCTGTTGAGCGAGAAATTCGCCGCCGCCGGGGTGACCGAGGCGCGGGCCGTCGGGGCGTACTGCGGATCGGGTGTGACCGCCGCGCAGGCGGTGCTCGCGCTGCACCTGGCCGGTCGTACGGACGCTGCTCTCTATGTTGGATCGTGGAGCAACTGGGTGGCGGACCCGGCCCGACCGGTCGACTCCGGGCCGACTTCTGCTCGCTGACCAGCGCGTGCGGTGGGCGGGCGACGGTCCTCGTGCGACGATGGGCTCATGTCCGACGACACGGTGGTGGTGTGGGACGAGTCGCTGCTCGCCTACGACATGGGTGACCATCCGCTTGACCCGGTCCGGGTGGAGCTGACCGTCGCGCTCGCCCGCGAGCTGGGCATCCTCGATCGGCCCGGGGTGCGCGTGGTCAAGCCGGAGCCCGCTGACGATGCCCTGCTCACCCGGGTGCACGACCCGGCCTACCTGGCGGCGGTGCGCGCCGCGCCGCGCGACCCGCTGTTCGCCGGGTACGGGCTGGGCACGTCCGACAACCCGGTCTTCGAGGGGATGCACGAGTCCAGCGCGCTGGTCGTCGGCGCGACGGTGGCCGCCGCCGAGGCGGTCTGGCGCGGCGATGCCCGGCGGGCGGTGAACGTGGCCGGCGGCCTGCACCACGCGATGCCGGCCCGGGCCTCTGGTTTCTGTGTCTACAACGACCCCGCGGTGGCCATCGCCCGCCTGCTCGACCTGGGCGCTGAGCGGATCGCGTACGTGGACGTCGACGTGCACCACGGCGACGGAGTGCAGGACATCTTCTGGGACGACCCCCGGGTGCTCACGGTCAGCCTGCACGAGACCCCGCTGGCGCTCTTCCCGGGCACCGGTTTCCCGGACGAGACGGGTGGGCCGGGCGCGCAGGGCACCGCGGTCAACATGCCGCTGCCGCCGGGTGTCGACGACACCGCCTGGCAGCGGGCGTTCCACGCGATCGTGCCGTCGGTGCTGCGCGCGTTCCGGCCGCAGGTGCTCGTCAGCCAGTGCGGTGCCGATGGGCACCGACTGGATCCGCTCGCCGACCTGAACCTGACGGTGGACGGGCAGCGGGCCACCTACCTGGCGTTGCGGGCACTTGCCGACGAGTTGTGCGAGGGCCGTTGGGTGGCCACTGGCGGCGGCGGGTACGCGCTGGTCGAGGTGGTGCCCCGGGCCTGGACGCACCTCTTGGCCGTGGCCACCGGTGACCCGATCGACCCGGCCACGCTCACCCCACCGGCGTGGCGGGATCTGGTCGCCTCCCGTCGGCTGGGCCGGGAGGTGCCGCTGCGGATGACCGACGACGCGGACCCGTCGTACGAGCCGTGGCAGCCGACCGGTGAGCCGAACGCGGTGGACCGGGCGATCGCGGCCACCCGTAAGAAGGTCTTCCCGCTGCTCGGGCTCGACCCGTACGATCCGCGGGACTGAGTCGGGCCGGGGGAGGGCCGCACCGGTGACGATCGTGGACCAGCCGGTGGACGTGCTGCTCAGCGACGGCAGCACTGTCCAGTTGCGACCGATCGACCCGGCCGACGCGCCGGGCATCGTGGCGATGCACAGCCGGTTCTCCGAGCGCACCCGCTACCTTCGGTATTTTTCGCCGTATCCGCGTATCCCCGAACGCGACCTGATCCGTTTCGTCACCGTCGACCACCACGACCGGGAGGCGTTCGTGGTGCTGGCTGCCGACCAGATCGTCGCGGTCGGCCGGTACGAGCGGCTCGGCCCGCAGGCCCCGGAGGCGGAGGTGGCCTTCGTGGTGGAGGACGCCTACCAGGGCCGGGGCATCGGCTCGGTGTTGATGGAGCACCTGGCCGACGCGGCCCGTCGTCACGACATCATGAGCTTCGTCGCCGAGGTGTTGCCGGCCAACGGGACGATGCTGCGGGTCTTCGCCGACTTCGGCTACCAGGTTCAGCGCGAGTACGCCGACGGTGTGGTGCACCTGAGTTTCCCGATCGCCCCCACCGAGGCCACGCTGGAGGTGCAGCGCGGTCGGGAGCACCGCACCGAGGCCCGCTCGATCGCCCGGCTGCTCGCCCCACGTGGCATCGTCGTCTACGGCGCCAGCGCCACCGGCCAGGGTGTCGGCGCGGCGGTGCTCGGGCACCTGCGTGACGGTGGTTTCACCGGAGCGGTGGTGCCGGTGCATCCGAGCGCGTCGACCGTGGCGGGCCTGCCCGCGTACCCGTCAGCGGTCGACGCCGGAATGCCGGTGGACCTGGCGGTGGTGGCGGTCCCACCGGAGGCGGCGACTGCGGTGGTCACCGACGCCGCCGCCGCGGGGTGCACGGCCTGGTGGTCATCTCGGCCGGCTTCGCCGAGGCCGGCGCCGAAGGCGCGGCCACCCAGCGGGCGCTGGTCCGCGCGGCGCACGCCGCCGGGATGCGGGTCGTCGGCCCGAACTGTCTGGGCGTGGCCAACACCAACCCGGCGGTACGCCTCAACGCCACCCTCGCCCCGGCCCTGCCGCCCGCCGGTCGGGTCGGCATCTTCAGCCAGTCCGGTGCGTTCGGGGTGGCGCTGCTCGCCGAGGCCGACCGGCGTGGGCTCGGGCTGTCCAGCTTCGTCTCGGCCGGCAACCGGGCCGACGTATCGGGCAATGACCTTCTTCAGTACTGGCAGGACGACCCCGGCACCGACGTGATCATGTTGTACCTGGAGACCTTCGGTAACCCGCGCAAGTTCGCCCGGCTGGCCCGGCGGATCGGCCGTGCCAAACCGGTCGTCGCGCTGGCCTCGCCGGCCCGCCCGGTCGGCGTGGGTGACACCGCCGGTCCGGACGGGGTGGCGGTGGCCGCGCTCTTCGCCCAGTCCGGGGTGATCCGGGTGGACACCGTGCCGGAGCTGCTCGACGTGGGTGTGCTGCTCGCCAACCAGCCGTTGCCGGTCGGCGGCCGGGTCGGTGTGGTGGGCAACTCGTCGGCCCTGACCGGCCTTGCCGCCACCGCGTGCGCGGGGCAGGGCCTCACCGTCGCCGACGGCTATCCCCGCGATGTCGGGCCGAGCGCCGGTGCCGCCGAGTTCGCCGCCGCTCTCGCGGAGACGGCCGGCGACGACCAGGTGGACGCCCTGGTGGTGGTCTTCGCCCCGCCGCTGCCCGGCCAACTGACCGAGGTGGACGCCGACGTGACCGCCGCGCTGCCGGCTGCCCTCGCGCTGGGCAAGCCGACGGTGGCGACGTTCCTGGTCGGGCGGCTGCCGCCGGGCGTGCCCGCGTACGGCGGCGTGGAGGAGGCGGTGCGCGCTCTGGCCCGGGTGCACCGGTACGCGGAGTGGCTGCGCCGCCCGTCCGGGGTGACGCCTGAGCTGCCCGGCATCGATCGAGCCGCCGCGCAGGCAGCGCTCCGCTCCGACGCCGCCGACCAGGGCGCGCTGCTGGCCGCGTACGGCATCGATGTGGTGGCCTCGGTGCCGATCGACTCGGTCGGCGCGGCGGTCGACGCGGCGGCGCGGTTGGGTTTCCCGGTGGCGCTCAAGGCGGCCGCCCCGGGTTGCGGCACCGACTCGACCTCGGCGCGGTCCGGCTCGACCTGCCGGACGAGCCGGCCCTCCGTCGCGCGTACGCCGAGTTGGCGGCGGCCTTCGGCGCGGACGCCCTGGTCCAACCGATGGTCCCGCCCGGGGTGGCGTGCGTGGTGGAGCTGGTGGAAGACCCGGCGTTCGGGCCGGTGGTCGGCTTCGGTCTCGGCGGGGTCGCCACCGAGTTGCTCGGCGATCGGGCCTGGCGGGCAGTGCCGCTGACCGACCGGGACGCCGCCGAGCTGGT
This sequence comes from Micromonospora sp. LH3U1, assembly GCF_028475105.1. Lineage (NCBI taxonomy): Bacteria > Bacillati > Actinomycetota > Actinomycetes > Micromonosporales > Micromonosporaceae > Micromonospora > Micromonospora sp. LH3U1. The sequence goes on from NZ_CP116936.1 coordinate 1,686,070, forward strand.
CGACGAGCCCCGGGCGGCGCCGCTGCTGCGCGGACACCGGGGTGCCGTACCGGTCGACCGGGCGGCCCTGGCCGACCTGCTGCTGCGGGTGGGTCAGCTCGCCGACGAGCAACCCCGGGTGCGGTCGCTGACCCTCAACCCGGTGCTCGCCCGCCCGGACGGCATCTCGGTCCTGCACGCCCAGGTACGCGTCGGCGGTGTGGCCGCCCGACCGGACACCGGCCCCCGTCGCCTGTGAGTGCGTCGGGTCAGGCGCGGCTGGAGATCTGCTGGACGGCCCAGGCGTTGCCGTCCGGGTCGGTGAAGAAGACAAAGCCCACGTTGTCCAACGGGTGCGGCGTGGGGCTCGGGCTCGCGCCGAGCACCTGGATCTCACTGACCTCCACACCACGTTCGACCAGCTGCGCGTGGGCGTGCTCGATGTCGGGCACCACCAGTTGCAGGCCCTTGAGCGAGCCGGGCGGCATGTCCGGGACGGCGCCCTTGCCGATCACGATCGAGCAGCCCGAGCCGGGCGGGGTCAGTTGGATGATGCGTGCCTCGTCGCCGATCACCGTGTCGTGGTCCACCGTGAAGCCGAGCTGGTCCGCGTAGAACGCCTTCGCCCGGTCCAGATCGGACACCGGCACGATCACCACTTCCAACGTCCAGTTCATGATTGCTCTCCTCGTGTCGTCGTTGTCGAGTGCAGCAGCGCCGCGAGCCGTGTGAAGCTCTGCCCGACGCCGCGGGCCATCGGGTAGCGCAGCACGGTGTCCCGCCCCTCGGCGGTGGCGTAGAGCAGGGTGGTGGTGACTGTCGTTCGCCCGGCCAAGTCGGTGAACTCGTGGCTGACCAGGGTCTCGCCCGGGTAGGACTGGTCGTCGAAGAGCTCGGTGCAGACCAGCCGGTGCGGTGGCTCGACCTGCCGGTAGACCCCAGCCTGGACCATCCGGGCGCCTCCCGGGCCCAGCGACACGAACCGCCACCGCCCGCCGACCCGCAGGTCGACGTCGCATGCCGTGAGCCGCCAGCCGCGTGCGCCATACCAGCGGACCAGCAGCTCGGGTTGGGTGAAAGCGGCGAACACCAGCTGCGCCGGAGCCTCGAACAGCCGACGCAACACGATCTCCCGGTCGCCCGGGGTGTCCACGACGAGCGGATCGTCGATGCCGGTCACCTGCCCGGTCCGTCCGGTCGGGTGCGGCGGCGCTCGGTGTCGATCTGGTCGACGGCCTGGAGTTCGTCGAGCAGGGCGTCGAGGCGCTGGTAGCTCTCCGCCCAGTAGTCGCGGTAGTCGGCGAGCCAGGCCGTGGCCTCCCGCAGCGGGCGGGCTTCCAGTCGGCACGGCCGGCGCTGGGCGTCCCGCCCCCGGCTGACGAGGCCAGCGCGTTCCAGCACCTTGACGTGCTTGGAGATTGCCGGCTGGCTCATCTCGAAGGGCTCAGCCAGCTCGGTCACGGTCGCCGCGCCGACCGCGAGCCGGGCGAGGATGGCCCGCCGGGTCGGGTCGGCCAGCGCCGCGAAGGTCGCGTCCAACAGCTCTGCGCTCACCGTCCATAACCTCCTGGTTTCATAACCAGATGGTTTGTATCGCGGATCAGCGCCACCGTCAAGCACCTCGACACCATGGAAGGCCCCGGCGAACCGCCAGGGCCTTCCACGGGAACCGGGTGCGTCAGCAGGCGTACGCCTCCAGACGCTGGGCCCGCTCCGGGGCGCGCAGCTTCAGCAGCGTCACCTTCTCGATCTGTCGAATCCGCTCCCGGGACAGGCCGAACTCACGGCCGACCTCGTCCAGGGTGCGCTGCCGGCCATCGTCCAGACCGAACCGGAGCCGGATGACCGCCTGCTCCCGCTGAGACAGGGTGGCCAGCACGACGCTGACCTCGTTGCGCAACTCGCCCTGGGCGGCGGCGTCGCCCGGCTCCGTGCGCGGGTCCACCGAGGCCACGAAGTCACCGAGCGCGCTTTCGCCGTCGTCGCCCACGGCCTGATCCAGACTGACCGGCTCCCGGTCGTAGGAGATCAGCTCGATGACCTGAATCTCAGGGACCTCCAGTGCGCGGGCCACCTCCGCGACCGTCGGTTCGCGGCCCAGCGTCACCGACAGCTCGCGGCGGGCCCGGACCATCCGGTTGACCTGCTCGACCATGTGCACCGGGATGCGGATCGTGCGGGCCTGGTCGGCCATCGCGCGGGTGATCGCCTGCCGGATCCACCAGGTGGCGTACGTGGAGAACTTGTAGCCCTTGGCGTAGTCGAACTTCTCCACCGCGCGGATCAGACCGAGGTTGCCCTCCTGGATCAGGTCGAGGAACGCCATTCCGCGTCCGGTGTAGCGCTTGGCGATGCTGACCACCAGCCGCAGGTTCGCCTCCAACAGGTGGTCCTTGGCCGCCCGGCCCTCCGCGACGATCAGCTCCAGGTCGGCCCGCAACTCCGGGGAGACCGGGGTGCAGGTGGCCAACTTCTCGTCGGCGAACAGGCCGGCCTCGATCCGCCGGGCCAGATCGACCTCCTGTGCGGCGGTCAGCAGCTTCGTCCGGCCGATCCCGTTCAGGTACGCGCGAACCAGGTCGGTGGAGATGCCGCGCTCGTCGGTGGCGTCCAGGTCGGCGAGGACCTCGGAGGCGCCGTCGGTGTTCGTCGTGGTGGCCAGGCGCGTCCGGTGTTCCGTCATCTGCAGGACCATCTCTGTCTCTCCCCGTTTCCACGTCTGTGCCGTGTCTCCGGCCCAGTGGCGCCGGTGTGCACACAGCTTGGCGGGCGGGGCGTAAAACGGGAGTGAGGCGATCGGGCACCCGACAGGAATTGGGTCGGATCGCTGGTGCGGTGTGTCGTCCCGGTGTGTGGTTGCCCGCCACGGCTACGTTGCGGACGGTCGGCCACCTCTGGTCGGCGAGGACAAAAGTTGGAGGACGGTGTGGTCTTCAAGCGGCTCATGAAGGCGATGGGGGTCGGCGGCCCGTCGGTGGAGACGGTGCTGGCCAACCCGAACTGCCGCCCGGGCGGTCAGCTGGAGGGCCGCATCCAGGTGCTCGGCGGCGACCACCAGGTCGACATCGACCACGTGACCCTCGGCCTGGTCACCCGGGTCGAGGTCGAGAGCGGCGACAACGACTACGACACCACTCAGGAGTTCCACCGCCAACAGGTCACCGGCGCGTTCCGGCTGGAACCAGGGCAGCGCTACGACATCCCGTTCCGCTTCGACGTGCCGTGGGAGACACCGGTCACCGAGCTGTACGGGCAGCACCTGCACGGCATGACGATGGGCCTGCGTACGGAGCTGGAGGTCGCACGCGCCGTCGACAAGGGCGACCTGGACGCCGTGTCGGTGCACCCGCTGCCGGCGCAGGAGCGACTGCTGGACGCGTTGCTGCGGCTGGGCTTCCGGTTCGCACGCGCCGATGTGGAGCGTGGCCACATCTATGGCGTACGGCAGTCGCTGCCGTTCTATCAGGAAATCGAGTTCAGCCCGGCGTCGCAGTACGCCCGCTCGATCAACCAGTTGGAGGTCACCTTCATCGCCGACGCGCAGCAGATGCAGGTGGTGCTGGAGGTCGACAAGCGCGGCGGTGTCTTCACCGAGGGCCGGGACGCCTTCGGCCGCTTCACCGTCGACCACGCCACCGCCGACCGCACCGACTGGACCGCCGAACTCGACAACTGGCTCCGCCAGTCCCTAACCCGCCGAGGCCTCTTCTCCTAACCCCACCCCGCCCGCCCCACCCCGGCTTTCCTCGGTGATCATGAAGTTATTGCCCCGACACGCCGCTGCGGTGGGTAATAACTTCATGATCAACGAGGCGGGAGGCGGGGTGGGGTTAGAGGTCTAGGAGGAGGGTTCGGGGGCCTACGTTGGTGCTCTCGACGAGCATGTGGGCGCGGAAGCGGCCGGTCTCGACCGGTGCGCCGCGCTGGCGCAGCGCATCGACGACTGCCGTCACCAACGGCTCGGCCACCTCGGCGGGGGCGGCGGCTGTCCAGCTCGGACGGCGGCCCTTGCGGGCGTCTCCGTAGAGGGTGAACTGGCTGACCACCAGGATCGGCGCACCGGTATCGGCGGCCGACCGCTCGTCGTCCAGGATGCGCAGCTCGTGAACCTTCCGGGCCATCGTCTGAGCGGTCTCCACGCTGTCGGTGTGGGTCACCCCGAGCAGCACCAGCAGGCCGTTCTCGATCGCGCCGACCACCTCGCCGTCCACGGTCACGCTCGCCCGTCCGACGGTCTGCACCACCGCACGCATCAGCAGACCACCGCCGTGCGCGCCGCAAAGGCCGCCGCAAAGGCCGCCGCGGAACCCGCCGCAAAGCCCGCCGCCGGTACGACTCGCATCAGGTGGTCACCGGCTCGATGAAGCCGCGCTCGACCAGGTGCGCCACGATCGGGCCCGCGGCCTCGGCCATCTCGTCGGGCTCGACGTCGTGCGCCGCGGCGAGCAGGGCGAGCTGATCGCGCAGCGGGAGCCGGCCGTCGGCGCCACCGACCAGTGCCAGCACCAGCGGGTCGATCTCCTCGGTCCAGCGCGGGCCGTGCGGCATCGCGAGGACCTGCCGGTCCACCGCCCAGCCCTCGTCGCCCATGGTGGCCTCCTGCCGCAGCTGGAGGCCCTCGGCGGCCCGGTAGCGCTCGGCGAGCAGCGCCTCGGTGTCGCGTACCTTGAGGAAGTCCTGGCGGTCGAACCAGGCGGCGATCTGATCGCCCAGCGGCGGCTGCACCCGCTGGCGCAGGTCCTCCACGCGGACCACCGGGTCGGCGTGCCCACCTCGGCGCAGCGACACGATGCCGAAGCCGATCCCCTCCACCTTGTGCGCGTCGAACCAGTCCAGCCAGGCGGCCATCCGCTGTGGGTCGGCGGTCTCGCCGACGTCGGTGAGCCACAGGTCGACGTACGCCATCGGGTCGGCCACCTCGCGCTGGATCACCCAGGCGTCCAGGCCGGTCCCGGCGAACCAGCCGGCCACCCGCTCGTCCCACTCCTCACCGGCGACGTGCACCCAGTTCGCCAGGTACTGCATGGTGCCGCCCTCGGTGAGCAGGCCGGGGGCGGCGGCGGCCAGTTCGGCGCCGATCGCGTCACCGACCCGGCCGGAGTCGCGGTAGACGTGCGTGGTGGTGCCCGGGCCGACCACGAACGGCGGGTTGCTCACCACCAGGTCGAAGCGCCGCCCGGCCACCGGCGCGACCATGTCGCCGCGCAGCAGCTCCCAGTCCTGGCCGTTGAGGGCGGCGGTGGTCGCGGCGAAGCGCAGCGCCCGCTCCGAGAGGTCGGTGGCGGTCACCGATCTGGCGTGGGTGGCCAGGTGCAGGGCCTGGACGCCGGAGCCGGTGCCCAGGTCGAGTGCGGTGTCGACCGACCGGCGCATGGTCGCGCCGATCAGGGTGTGGGTGGCCCCGCCGACGCCGAGGACGTGCTCGGCGTGCAACGGTCGGCCCGGCCGTGCGCTGGCTGGCACGTCGGCGAGCACCCACCAGTCGTCCCCGTACGGCTCCAGGTCGACGCCGGCACGCAGGCCGTCGCCGTACCGCTCGACCAGCCCGCCGGCCAGCGCCTCCGCCAGGCTCAGCGGCGCCAGCGCGGCGGCCACCGCCGCCTCCGGCTCGGTCTGGTCGCAGATGAACACCCGGATCAGGGTGCCGAGCGGGTCGCCGTCCTCGGTGGCGCGCAGCGCCGCCCGGTAGTCGTTCCGGGAGACCGCGGCGGTTGCCTGCGCGCCCAGCCTCTCGGCGATGCCGTTGCCGGTGAACCCGGTCCGGGTCAGCGCGGTCCGCAGCGCGTCGACGCCGGCGGGGGAGAGCAGCATGTCGTGTTCGTCCACGCCGTCATCCTGCCTCCCGTTGCGTCCCGGCTCGGCGCCACCCGCCGGAAGACGTCGGAGCGTCGGTGTCCGCCCGGCTCGCTGAGCCAGGCAGGATGGTCGGCATGACGCTTGTGCTGCCCATCGACCCGGAGGCCAACCGGCTGCTGGAGCGCAGCCCCCTGGCCCTGCTCCTCGGCATGGTTCTCGATCAGCAGGTGCCGATGGAGAAGGCGTTCTCCTCGCCGTACGTGTTGGCGCAGCGGCTCGGGCATGACCTGGACGCGGCGGAGTTGGCCGGGTACGACCTGGAGGCCCTGGTCGCGCTCTTCGCCCAGCCGCCCGCGCTGCACCGGTTTCCGAAGGCGATGGCGGCCCGGGTGCAGGAGGTCTGCCAGGTCCTGATGGAGCGCTACGACGGCGACGCGGCGCTGCTCTGGGCCGACGTCGCCGACGGGCCGGAGCTGCTGCGTCGGGTCTCCGGGCTGCCTGGCTTCGGCAAGCAGAAGGCGCAGATCTTCGTGGCTCTGCTCGGCAAGCGGTTCGGGGTGACCCCGCAGGACTGGCGGGAGGCGGCCGGCGGGTACGGCGACCCCGGCGCGTACCGGTCCGTGGCCGACGTCACCGACGTCGATTCGCTGCGCCGGGTGCGGGAGTACAAGCAGCAGTCGAAGGCGGTAGCCAAGGCGAAGGCCGCCGAGGGCTGAGCCGGTCGCTCAGGCGGCGGTGGGGTGCGCCAGCGAGGCCAGCGCGCGCCGGACGTCGGCGAGCGAGACGGTCGCGGAGTCGTCCAGGTCGGCCAGGCCGGCGTCGATCCACTGGCGCATCAGCGTGGTGACCCCGATGCCCCGGGCGTCGGCGGCGGCCCGCACCCGCTCATAGGTGTCCAGCGGCAGCCGGACTGATCGGCTCACCATCGGCACGTCGGTGTCGGGGGTGGGGAGATCCACCGTCGGGCTCTCATCGATCAGCTCGGCGATCCGGTCGTCGCCGCTGTGGAACTGCTTGGTCGCGTCGTTACGGTGCATCGTCACGGCCTCCTCATCGGCGTGATCTCCGCACGGCCTCGTCGTAGCGCTTGGACTCGACGTCGCTCAGCTCGCGGGCGGAGAGGATGTCCCAGTCGTTGTCGGTGCCATCGGCCTCGGCGAGCAGCACCGCCAGTCGGCGGCCCCGGCGGGCGGCGGCGTAGACCACCATCACGTCGTCGCCCAGGTGGCGGATGACCCGTCGGGCGCTGTGCAGCGCCTCCCAGACTTCCCCGGGCGTGACGTCGTAGACCCTCAGGTTGGCCAACGCCTCGTCGGTGAAGCTGAACCTGCTGCCCACGTCGCGGAGCGTACCACGAACGTAACACGTAGCGGGATGATTCGAATTTCGCTGATCACGGTCGTGCGGTGACAGGATGAGGCGTAATCCCCTTGAGGAGGTCCATGGTGAAGCGTCAGGCTTACCAGCCGATTCTGATCACCGACGCCTCGCGCAGCCAGGACGATCAGCTCAACAGTCGCCAGCGCCGTTATGTGCTGATGATGGGCATCCGGGTGGTGTGCATCATCGCCGGCGCGATCCTGGTCGGTGCGAACGCCCCACTGCTCTGGCTCTGGCTGCCGCTGTGCGGCCTCGGCATGGTGCTCATCCCCTGGCTGGCCGTGCTGCTGGCCAACGACCGGCCGCCGAAGGAACAGCACCGGCTGGCCAACCGCTTCCACCCCCGCCAGCAGGACGACACCCCGCCGATGAGCCTCACCGCGGAGGAACGCCCGCACAAGGTCATCGACGCCGAACCCTGACCCGCGAGCGGGCCAGGGTTCGACCGGTCACGGCTGTGGCTGCCGTGCGCCGACGGTTACGGCTGTGGCCGTGCCCTCGGTTACGGCTGTGGCCGTGCGCCGACGGTGGAGACGGCCAGCGCCCCCAGGTCGGTGGCGCGGCTCAGTGCCGCGGTCGGGGTGGCACCGGCGAGCCAGGCGGTGAGCAGGCCGGCCGCGAAGGCGTCGCCCGCCCCCGTGACGTCCACCACCGCCACCCGCCGGGCCGGCGCCACACTGACCGCCGCGGTGCGGTCGACCCAGACCGCGCCGGCCGCGCCGCGCTTGACCACGACCCGCCGGGCCGTCGCCGACAGCGCCCGCCCCTGCGCCGCCGGGTCCAGCCCGCCGGCCAGCACCGTGGCCTCGTCCGCGTTGACCAGCAGCAGGTCGACGTCGCGTACCCAACTCAAAAACGCCGCCGCGCCCACTCGCCGCAGCGGCGCCGCGGAGGCCGCGTCGACGCTGGTGGTGAGCCCGCGCTCGCGGGCGGCGGCCAACGCCCGCAGCCCCGCGCCGCGCGACCCGGCGTCCAGGAGGGTGTACGCGGACAGGTGCAGATGCCCAGCGTCGGGCACCGCCGCGAGGGCCTGCTCGACGTGCGGGGCGCTCAGCCGTAGGTTCGCGCCCCGCTGGCTGACCATGGTGCGCTCGCCGTCGGTGGCCAGCACGATCACCGTTCCGGTCGGTACGCCCTCGACCCGCTCGACCGCGCAGTCGACGCCCATGTGGTCGAGTTCGGCGAGGCGGTCCCGCCCCGCGTCGTCGTCACCGACCGCGCCGACGAGCGTGACGTCCACCCCCTGCGCGGCGATCCAGGCGGCGGTGTTGGCCGCCTGGCCGCCTCCACCGATGCTGATCTCGGCTGCGGTGTCCGATCCGGCCGCGAGCGGCCCGGACAGCACCGCGACCACATCGGTGATCACATCTCCGACCACGACCACCCGCGGCCGGTGAGTCATGCCGAAACGGCGGTGGTGCGGGCGGCCGCGGCGACCGCGATCCGCGCGGCCAGGTCGGCGTTGCGCAGGATGATCCGGACGTTCACCGCCAGGCTGGCGCCCTCGGTGGCCGAGTGGAAGTGCGACAGCAGGTAGGGGGTGACGGCCTTGCCGGTCACGCCGTCCCGACCCAGCCGGGCCAGGCCGTCGGCGAGGGTCCGGTCGTGCAGCTCTGGGTCGAGCTGCTCGTCGACTGGCAGCGGGTTCGCGACGAGCAGACCGCCGGCGTGCACGGACTGCTGGTCGCGGGCGGCGAGGACGGCGGCGACCTGCTCCGGCGAGTCCACCGACCAGTCCAGGTCGAAGCCGCCGTCGGTGAGGTAGAAGCCCGGGAACCGGCGGGTCTGGTAACCGACCACGGCGACCCCGAGGGTTTCCAGCCGCTCCAGCGTCGCGCCCACGTCGAGGATCGACTTGACCCCGGCGCAGACCACCGCGATCGGGGTCCGGGCCAGGGTGATCAGATCCGCCGACTCGTCGAAGGTCTGCGCGGCCTCCCGGTGCACCCCGCCCAGGCCGCCGGTGGCGAACACCCCGATCCCGGCCGCCGCGCCACCGCGCTGGTCGCGGCGACCGTGGTGGCGCCGTCCGCGCCGGTCGCCGCCGCCACCGCCAGGTCGCGGACGGAGAGTTTGGTCACCCCGTCGACGGTGGCCAGCCGGGTCAGCTGCGCATCGTCCAGACCGACCACCAGCTCACCGCCGATCATGCCGATCGTCGCCGGCACCGCCCCGGCGTCCCGAACCGCCTGCTCGATCTCCCGGGCTACCTGGAGGTTCTGCGGCCGGGGGAGGCCGTGCGAGACGATGGTGCTCTCCAGGGCGACGACAGGCCGCCCGTCGTGCAGGGCATTGGCCACGTCGGTGCCGTAGTTGATGCGAAAGTCAGTCACGTTTGGCAACGGTACGGGGTGGGCCCTCGGCCGGGCTCAAGTGGACCCAGCCGTGATGACCTGCCAAACTTGTCGGTCGGAGGTGCACACGTGAGCACAGAGGTTCTCGAGCGTCCGGAGCTGAAGGACGCCGACACCGGTCCCGAGATGTTCCACTACGTCCGCAAGGAGAAGATCGCCGAAAGTGCCGTCATGGGCACCTACGTCGTCGCGCTCTGCGGTGAGACGTTCCCGGTCACCAAGGCTGCCAAGCCGGGCTCGCCGGTCTGCCCCAAGTGCAAGGAGATCTACGACTCGTACCGCGAGTGAACCTCGGCCGGTGTTCCGGCCGGCGACGTAGCCTGCGGCGGTGACCACCTCCACCGCCCTGCTCCTCGCCGACCTGACCGGCGTTGCGGTGTTCGCCGCATCCGGGGCCTCGGCGGCGGTCGCCAAGCGGCTGGACCTGTTCGGAGTCGCTTTCGTCGGCTTCGTGGCCGCCCTCGGCGGCGGGATCTTCCGGGACCTGGTCATCGACGAGGTGCCGCCGCTGGCCTTCGCCGACTGGCGGTACGTGGCCACCGCCGCGATCACCGCGCTCGCCGTCTTCTGGCTGCACCCGCAACTCGCCCGCCTGCGCACCACCGTCCTGGTGCTGGATGCGGCGGGCCTGGCGCTGTTCACCGTGACCGGCACGCTCAAGGCGCTCGACGCCCGGGTGCCGGCGGTCGGCGCCTGCCTGATCGGCATGCTCACCGCGATCGGCGGCGGTCTCGGCCGCGACCTGCTCACCGCCGAGATCCCCGTGGTGCTGCGCCGGGAGATCTACGCTCTGGCCGCGCTGGCCGGCTCGGTCATGGTGGTGCTGCTGTACGTCACCGGGCAGACCAGGCCCGTGCCGCTCACCGCCGCCGCCGTTCTGGTCTTCGGGCTACGCCTGATCGCGCTGCGTCGGCGCTGGTCCGCCCCGGTGGCCGCGCTGCGCCCGCCGCGTACCGACGGGGCGGATCCCCGCACCGACCGGGAGTGGTGAAGCGGTCGACAGATGTGACCAGCGTGGTGTCGCCTGGGCCGTGGGCCCGGCGCTGGTTATGCTGAGTCGGCCTTCGCGGCAGCTTCTGCGCGGAGGCGTTTTCATGGGCGGCGGTATTCGTGGCCCTCGCCCGGGGTCCGCCGTCGTGCGGTCGGAGAGGAGCTTCGCGTGGCAGCCCGGACGCCGGTGCTTGAGACGTTCCCGGCACTACGCGCCTGGCAGCGCAAGGCCCTGGTGGAATACCTGCGCCGGCGCACCGACGACTTCACCGCGGTCGCCACACCGGGAGCAGGCAAGACCACCTTCGCCCTGCGGATCGCGGCCGAACTGCTCGGTGACGGCACCATCGAGGCGGTCACCGTGGTCGCCCCGACCGAGCACCTGAAGAACCAGTGGTCCGACGCCGCGGCCCGGGTGGGCATCCAACTCGACGCCGCCTTCCGCAACGCCGACCTGCACTCCGCAGCCGACTTCCACGGTGCGGTCGTCACCTACGCCCAGGTGGGGATGGCCCCGCAGGTGCACCGGCGGCGCACCATGACCCGACGCACCCTGGTCATCCTCGACGAGATCCACCACGCCGGTGACTCCCGGTCCTGGGGTGACGGGGTCAAGAACGCCTTCGAGCCCGCCGTACGCCGGCTGATGCTCACCGGGACGCCGTTCCGCTCCGACGACAACCCGATCCCGTTCGTGAGCTACGAGCGGAGCGGAGACGGGCTGCTGCGCTCTCGCGCCGACTCGGTGTACGGCTACGCCGACGCGCTGCGCGACGGGGTGGTCCGGCCGGTGCTGTTCCTGGCCTACTCCGGGGAGACCCGCTGGCGGACCAACGCGGGGGAGGAACTGGCCGCCCGCCTCGGTGAGCCGATGACACAGGACCTGGTGGCGCAGGCGTGGCGCACCGCCCTGGACCCGGCCGGAGACTGGATGCCGCAGGTGCTGCGGGCCGCCGACGCCCGACTCACCGTGCTGCGGAACGCCGGAATGGCCGACGCCGGTGGCCTGATCATCGCCACCGACCAGCAGACCGCCCGCTCGTACGCGAAGCTGATCGAGCAGGTGACCGGCGAGAAGGCCTCTGTGGTGCTCTCCGACGACCTGGGCGCGTCCGCCCGGATCGCGACGTTCGCGGCGTCCGAGCAGCGGTGGCTGGTCGCGGTGCGGATGGTGTCCGAGGGGGTCGACATCCCGCGACTCGCGGTCGGGGTCTACGCCACCAGCGCCAGCACGCCGCTCTACTTCGCCCAGGCGATCGGCCGGTTCGTGCGTGCCCGCCGGCCCGGGGAGACCGCGTCGGTCTTCCTGCCCAGCGTGCCGCACCTGCTCGGGCTGGCCAGCGAGATGGAGACCGAGCGGGACCATGTGCTCGGTAAACCCAAGGACTCCGACGGGCTCGACGACGACCTGCTGGAACGGGCACAGCGCGACGACAAGGCCAGCGGCGAGTTGGAGAAGCGGTTCGCCGCGCTCTCGGCCACCGCCGAGCTGGACCAGGTGATCTTCGACGGTGCGTCGTTCGGCACCGCCGCGCAGGCCGGCACCCCCGAGGAAGAGGAATACCTCGGCCTGCCCGGCCTGCTCACCGCCGACCAGGTCTCCCTGCTGCTGACCAAGCGGCAGGCCGCACAGCTCGCTGCCCAGCGCCGTCGTACCGTCGACGGGGCCGCTCAGCCGGCCGCTGCGCCCACTGCGGCGCCACCGGCACCCATGAGCGCCGCCCAGCGTCGAGTGGCGCTCCGGCGCCAGCTGAACGCTCTGGTGGCCGCCCGACACCACCGCACCGGCCAGCCCCACGGCAAGATCCATGCCGAGTTGCGCCGACTCTGTGGCGGCCCGCCGAGCGCCCAGGCCACGATCGAGCAGCTAGAGGAACGCATCGCCACCGTGCAAACCCTCTAGAACCGCCCACCTCTAGGCCCGCCTAACCCTCCCCGCCCAGCCGCACCCGCGGGTGAGGTGCCCCGACCCGGCCAACGGGCCGTCCACTGATCGCCTCGTCCGGGCCAAACGCGTCGGATGGTGCCGTGGGGTGGGGGCGGCCACCGCATCGGGGGTGCCGTCACGCGCACGCGAAAGTTGGCTGACCGGCCCGGGCTGCGCCTTGGGGCGTGGCGTGCGCCCGTGCTTGGGGCGTGGTCGGTGTCCGTGCGTGTGTGCTTGGGCTGTGGTCGGTGCCGTGCGTATGTGCTTGCGGTGTGGTCGGTGTCCGAGCTTGCGGCGTGATCCACTCGGTTTCCTTGAAAACGCGGTGATCGAGCGAGGTGGAAAGCGCGACTTCCGCGAAACCGAGTGGATCACGGGGCGGCACCGAGGATTGCCTGCCCGAGACGGCTGCGGAATTCTTCAGCGGGGTGTCCCGACCTCAAGATCGCGCAACATCCAGGTTGTAGTGGTGTCGGCGCGTCGGTGATGCCACTACATCCTGGTTCGAGCGTGACCTTGGCAGCGGTGGGCGCCCAAACCCCGCTCCTGGTCTCTCGGGGGCGGTGTTCGTCGTCAAGATCCGCGCAGTATCGGGGATGTTGCTGTCTCTCGCGTGTCGGAAGCAGCAACATCGGGGTAGTTGCGTAGATCTTGGCGCGGGGCGCGGGGCGCGGGGCGCGGGGCGCGGGGCGCGGGGCGCGGGGCGCGGGGCGCGGGGCGCGGGGCGCGGGGCGCGGGGCGCGAACAGCCGAATGGGGACAGAGAAAGCCGGTCGGAGGCACCCTCGGGGTGCCTCCGACCGGCTATGTCGCTTTGCGGATCTAGTTCGCCATCAGATCGGCGCCACGCCAGCTGAAGTCGGGCTCCGTTGCGAACCGCTCGGTGATCTTCACGAGATCCTCCGCGTACTTGTTCGCGTGGTGCCCGCAGAACACCAGCTCACTCCCACCCGTCAGAGTGATCCGGAGCTTCCCGGCAGCATTGCAGCGGTCGCACCGTTCATCGGCGGCTGGGGACGCCACCGTCTCGGGCGGCGGCGTGAGGGTCGAGTTCATCGCCTTCCTCCTCTGGTCGTCACCGATGAACAATCTCTTCGGTCGTTGCTCACCTATCGTGCAACACCCTTACTAGGCACTGCCTTCCCTGTGTGCCCGCGGGGGACCGAGGTCACACCTGGCAGGGACAGTGTGCCGTGCACCCAGGGTGCCACGTCAACGATCACATTCGTGCATCCGGACGATCTCCATCTGGTGTTGCACACCAGGTGGTCAAAACGACACGTTCGGTTGACGAAACCCGCTCAGTCCAGGTAATCCCGGAGGACCTGCGACCGGGACGGATGACGCAGCTTGGACATCGTCTTGGACTCGATCTGCCGAATCCGCTCCCGGGTCACCCCGTAGACCTGGCCGATCTCGTCCAGCGTCCGCGGCTGGCCGTCGGTCAGGCCGAAGCGCAGGCGTACCACACCCGCCTCACGCTCGGAGAGCGTCTGCAGCACCTGCTGGAGCTGGTCCTGCAGGAGCGAGAACGAAACCGCGTCGACCGCGACCACGGCCTCGGAGTCCTCGATGAAGTCACCGAGTTGGCTGTCGCCCTCGTCGCCGATGGTCTGGTCCAGAGAAATGGGCTCCCGGGCGTACTGCTGGATCTCCAGCACCTTCTCCGGTGTGATGTCCATCTCCTTGGCCAGCTCCTCCGGAGTGGGCTCACGGCCCAGGTCCTGGAGCAGCTCGCGCTGTATGCGGCCGAGCTTGTTGATGACCTCGACCATGTGCACCGGGATGCGGATGGTGCGGGCCTGGTCGGCCATCGCGCGGGTGATCGCCTGCCGGATCCACCAGGTGGCGTACGTGGAGAACTTGTAGCCCTTGGTGTAGTCGAACTTCTCCACCGCGCGGATCAGACCGAGGTTGCCCTCCTGGATCAGGTCGAGGAAGGCCATTCCGCGCCCCGTATACCGCTTGGCCAGCGACACCACCAGTCGGAGGTTCGCCTCCAGGAGGTGGTTCTTGGCCCGCTCGCCGTCACGGGAGATCCAGCCCAGGTCACGGACCATCTCCCGGACGAGCTTCTCCTCGCCCTCGTCGGCCGCGCGCAGCCGCTCGGCGGCGTAGAGCCCGGCCTCGATCCGCTTGGCCAGCTCCACCTCCTGCTCCGCGTTGAGCAGCGGAACCTTGCCGATCTGCTTCAGGTACGCACGGACCGAGTCGGCGGAGGCGGTCAGCTCGGCGTCCCGCCGGGCCTGCTTGAGGGCCTCGGACTCCTCGTCGTCCCACTCGAAGTCGTTGTCGGTCGCCGAGGCGGCGGCGTCGGTCTCAGCAGCCTGGGCCAGCTCGGCCGGCTCCTCGACCACCACGTCCTCGATGACGGCGGCCAGCTCCTCCGGGTCGATCTCGCCCTCGGCGCCCTCGCCCTTGGCCTTGGTGCCGGCCTTGGCGCCAGCGGCGGCGACCGTCGCCTTGGTGGCCCGGGTCGACTTGGTGGCCTTCGCCGGCGTGGCGGCGCCCTCAGCGGGGCTGCCGGTGGCCTTGCGTGCGGCGGCCACCTTGCGCGGTGCCGGTGCCGACAGCGCATCGTCGGAGCCGGGGGCCTGCTTCGGGGCCGGCGCGGCGGCCTTCTTGGTGGTCTTGGCGGTGGTGGCCCGGGACGCCGGCGTGGTCGAGCGGGCCGCGGCGACGCGGCGGCGGGTGCTCGCCGAGCCGTCCACCACCACGGTCACTCCCGCCTCGGAGAGCGCCCGCAGAATCTTCTTGGCCTGGGCCGGCGTCACCTCGGCGGACTCGACGGTGCGCGCGAGCTGGGCCGACGTGAGCTGGCCACCGGCGCTCTGAGCGTGGGCGATCAGGGTGTCGGTGAGCGAGCGAACGTCGGCGCCGGTCTGGCGGGGTTCTGTCACGAATGACCTTCCGGAGGCGAAGAGCGGGCACGGCGGGGTCGTCCGGCACAGCGTGGGTCAACCGTAGCCGGGCGATGTGGTTGAGGGACCCCCGTGTCCCGGACCGGCGATGTTCGGCGGTCCGTGGCGCGTGGGCAGGGGTGAATTGTAACGCCGTCCGCCGCGATCTTCCTGCGCCGCACTGCATAACGGCGGTGGGACCGCCGATTCGGCGCTGATGTGGACTTTGTAAGGATGATACTCGCGCGTGACCCGGAACACCCCGGTCGTGCGGGAAGGGGACGTTGGAATGGACCGCTCGGCGCCGTCACCTCGGGAACTTTTGGCGATAGCGCTCGATGTCGCGCGGGATGCGGCGGCCACCGCGTACCGGATGCGGGTCGAGGGTGTTTCGGTGGCCGCGACCAAGAGTACGGTCACCGACGTGGTCACCGCCGCCGACCGGGCGGTCGAGCGGCAGGTGCTCGACGCGCTGAAGCGGTTGCGGCCGGACGACGCGGTGCTCGGCGAGGAATACGGCACGGGGGACACCGGGCCGGCCACGCCGGGCGGGGTGCGCTGGATCGTCGACCCGATCGACGGCACCGTCAACTACCTCTACGGGCTGCCGTACAGCGCGGTGTCGCTGGCCGCCGAGGTGGACGGGGTGGTGGTCGCCGGGGTGGTGCGCAACGTGAGCACCGGCGAGGAGTGGACGGCCACGGTCGGGGGCGGTGCCTGGCGCGACGGTGCCCGGCTGAGCTGCTCCGGCGAGACCGACCTGGGACAGGCGCTGGTCGGCACCGGCTTCGGCTACGACGCCGGACGCCGCACGCACCAGGCCCAGGTGGTGGCCGGGCTGATCGCACACGTACGGGACATCCGCCGGCTCGGTGCCGCCGCGCTGGACCTCTGCCTGGTCGCGGAGGGCCGGCTCGACGCGTACTTCGAGAAGGGCCTCGCGGCCTGGGACCTGGCGGCGGGCGGACTGGTGGCCGCCGAGGCGGGTGTCCGAGTCGCCGGCCTGGCGGGTCGGGCACCGGGGCCGGACCTGGTGGTCGCGGCCCCGCCCGCGCTGTTCGCGCCCCTGCACGACCGACTGGCCGAGCTGGACGCCGCCGGTGGCCCCTGATCGACCGCCCCCCCGTTTGGGGGAGGTCGGTTACGCCGTCACTTGGCGACCGGGGACGGGCAGGAGCCCTTGGGCGCCTGCGGAGCGCCGATGTCACCGAGGGACTGGTTGACCTCGGTCGTGGTGGCGAGTTGCTGGAAGCGATTGCCCAGCACCACGTCCACGACGTCGTCGGTGCGCGCCGGGTCGTAGCCCGGCTCGGCGTTGTTGAGGAAGTACGCCTGCAGCAGGTGCGCGGAGCCGACACCCTTGGGGCCGTACCGCAGGATCGCCACGTCGTCGATCCCCTTGGGGGCGTTACCGACCTTCATGACCTGGAACTTGCGGTTGCGGAAGTCGTCGGCGACGCTGCCGGCCCGGCCGGGCTCGTCGGTCGCGTTCAACACGTTGATCTTGACGTCCTTGGGCTCGTGCAGAGTCACGTCGGCCAGCGGCCAGCCCTCTGGGCAGCTCTCGGCCGTGCCTGCCTTCCCCTGGCTGTCCCGGACGATCGCGGTGACCACGAATGCCAGGGCCAGCACCCCCAGCAGGCCGACGACGACGAGTGCTCGCACTCGCGCAAAACTCATCTGGGCGCTCCCGGGACCTCAGGTGGGTGGCGGCGGCCGGCACCGATCGGACTGGCCGCCGGCCGTCGAATACGCCGCTGAGGTTAACGGTTGTCCGGCCGTCGCGTGGAAACAGCCCGACATGCCGGCGCGCCGACCGTGAACCAGGTACTACTACCCCTATCTTCGTGTCGCCTGAATCACATTGGGAACAACTTCGCGTGCGGGGGCGTACATCTCAGCCGCAAGGGCGGTATACATGCCTCGCCCAAGGGGGGGTAAGGTTCCGCGCTCGCAGGGGAGTTGCCTCAGCGAGCTCGACCCGTTCGGTCCTCGGGTCGGGTGCCCGACACAAGTGGTGGCCGGCCAACGGAACCGAAACAGCGTCGTCCGGCGTTACAACCGGAAGCGACAACATCGATATGGGAGAGTGAAACCGATGGCCACCGACTACGACGCCCCGCGTCGCGATGAGGTCGACCTCGGCGAGGACAGCCTGGAAGAGCTCAAGGCCCGGCGCGTCGACTCACAGTCGGGCGCGGTGGACGTCGACGAGGCCGAGGTGGCCGAGAGCTTTGAGCTGCCCGGTGCCGATCTGGCCGACGAGGAGCTCACGGTCAAGGTGCTTCCGATGCAGCAGGACGAGTTCCGGTGCGCCCGCTGCTTCCTGGTCCATCACCGTAGCCAGCTGGCGGTCGAGCGTAACGGCGAGTTGATCTGCCGCGAGTGCGTCTGACAACCGCGACACCGGCGGCGGCCTCCTGAACGGGGCCGCCGCTGCCGGTGTAGGCGTGCGGTGGTGGTGGGTACCTGCTTGACTCGTAGCGGCCAGCCACAGCACCGGGAGGTCCGATGAGCGATCGAGGCGGCACCACCGACGGCGGCGCGGACGACCTCGGCGCCACCGTCGCGGCGTTGACCGCGGACGACATCGAGCCCGCCCGACGCCGTCAACTGCTGACCCGGATGGTCGGGCAGGCCCGTGCCCGGGGCGTCGCCGACCTGTTCAAGCCCCGTGCCGCCATGCGTTGGATGGTCGACGCCGTCGCCGACGTCGCCCCGCATGTACCCGTGCGGGACCTGGACGCTCTGCGCCGGCACTTCCCCGGTCTGGACGACGCCGCCCTGGCCGACAGGCTCATCCGCAACGCGTCCCGAGCCACCGCCGCGATCGGCGCGGCCGGTGGGGGAGTCGCCGCCGTCGAGTGGACGGTCGCCCCGACTCTGCTCTCCGCCCCTGTGCTGCTCGCCGCCGAGACCGTGGCCGTGGTGGCCGTGGAGCTGAAACTGGTCGGTGAGCTGCACGAGATCCACGGTGTGGCGCTGCCGGACGGCGGCAGCCAACGGGCGGTCGCCCTGGTGCACTCCTGGGCCACCCAGCGTGGGGTCAACCCGATGGTGCCAGGCGTGGGAGTGGGCGCGGTGCTCGGCACCGCCGCCCGCAAGGAACTGCGGGACATGCTGCTGCGGCGTTTCGGTCGTAACCTCACCACGCTCGGGCCGTTCCTGACCGGCGCGGCGGTGGCGAGCTTCCTCAACCGTCGGGCCACCCAGCAGATGGCCGATCACCTTCAGGTGGACCTGCGTCGGCGGGGCATTGCCCGGCCCGCGCCACCGGCGGCCCTGCCAGGCCCGCCGACCGGCACCTGACGGGCGCGTACGACGTGGTCGGTCAGGCCGGCTCGCCGGCCGGCGGGTCGACGCGTGGGCGGATGGCGTCCCGCGCGGTCAGCACCGCCTCGGCCAACTCGACCGGGTTCCGCGTGCTGACCACCCAGAACGGGGTCGGATCGGCCGGATCGTCGAGCACCACCTGCACGGCGCCGCTGATCCACGGGCGCTGCACCACGAAGGCGAGCGGGTCCGCGCCAACCCCGAGCACCTCACGGCGACCCTCGACGTCCAGCGGCACCACGTCGGCCACGAAGCGCACCGGCAGGCGGGCATCGTCCACCCGCAGCTCGGAGTCGGCGACACCGACGCGGATCCGGCCCAGCCACCACAACCCGGCCGCGGTGAGCGGCAACAGCACGGCGAACGGCAGCCAGGTGCGGACGCCGGAGGCGCCCATCCAGATCTCGACGGCCAGCAGTGCGGCGGCCACCAGCCCGGCCAGCCACAGCCACCAGGGCAGATCCAGCCGTTCGGCGTACGCCGTGCGGACGGCGACCGGCGGCTGATCGGCGGATGGGGAGGGCGACATGCTCACTCCTGCGAGGGTACGGCGCACGGCGGCTCGACGAACCGGCAGGATGGCAGGGTCACCCCGAGAACCGGACCGAAGAGGGGACCTGTGACCGACGTCGTACCCGTGCCCGTGCAGCTGCTCGACTCCGAGCTGCCGCTGCCCACGTACTCCCATCCCGGCGACGCCGGTGCCGACCTGGTGGCGGCCGCGGACGTGGAGCTGCCGCCCGGCGGCCGCGCCCTGGTGCCCACCGGTGTGGCCATCGCGCTGCCGGAGGGGTACGTGGGCCTGGTCCATCCCCGTTCCGGTCTGGCGGCCAGGCTCGGCGTGACGGTGCTCAACGCGCCCGGTACGGTCGACGCCGGCTACCGGGGTGAGATCCTGGTCAACCTGATCAACCATGATCGGGATGTGCCGGCGAAGATCTCCCGCGGCGACCGGATCGCGCAGCTCGTGGTCCAGCAGGTCGCACGGGCGCGGTTCGAGCCGGTGGCTGAGCTGCCCGCGTCCCGGCGCGGGACCGGCGGGCACGGGTCCACCGGTGGGCACGCCGGGCTGGTGCCGTCGCCGGCGGGCCAGGACCGGGTCGAGCAGCGGCCGGACGACGCGGGCCGCGGGCAGACGGAAGAGGTGGCAGGGTGAGTGTGAACAGCGGAGGGCAGGCGCAGTGATCTTCTCCCGAAAGCGGGCCGATGCCGAGGGGCACACCCGTGACGAGCGGGCCACCGAAGTCCCGGACCGGGGCGATGCGGCGCCGACGCTGGTGCGCGGCCCGTACGACATCGCCGAGAGCTACGACGATGTGCAGCGGCTCGACCTGGGCAGCCTGCACATCCCGGCGATCGCCGACGTCGAGGTGCGGGTGCAGGCCGACCCGCAGGGTGTGATCCAGCAGGTGGTGCTGGTGCACGGGGACAACGCGCTCCAGCTGGGCGTCTTCGCCGCCCCCCGGTCCGAGGGGATCTGGGATGAGGTGCGCGAGGAGATCCGCCAGTCGCTGCTGCGTGACGGCGCGAGCGCGCAGGAGATCGACGGCGAGTACGGCCCGGAGCTGCACGCCCAGGTGCGTACCCCGGACGGCCCGACCAACCTGCGGTTTGTCGGTATCGACGGGCCGCGCTGGATGGTCCGCGGCGTATTCCAGGGCCCGGTGGCCACCGATCCGGCTGTGGCCGGGCCGCTCGTCGAGTGCCTGGACGGCCTGGTGGTCGACCGCGGCCAGGAGGCGAAGCCGGTCCGCGAGCCGCTGCCGCTGCGACTGCCCCAGGAGATCGCCGACCAGGCCGACGCCGAGGCGGGCGACGCCGCCGAGCCGCGCCAGGTCTGACCCGCGCGCACCGGCCCGCCGGAACCAGCCCCGTCGGCGTACGCTGGCGGCACGGTTCCGGCGTCGCCGGGGCCGGCCGGGGTCGGTGAGCGTGGAGAGGGTGACGCGGAGGTCATGACGACCGACGAGAGCCGGGTGTCGCTGCGGCGCATCCTGCAACGGTTCACCGCCAGCGAGGCCGAGATCGATGCGCAGGAGCTGCGTCGGGAGAGCGCCGAGTGCGGCGGGATCCCGGCCCAGCAGTGCTCCCGGGGTCAGCTGGTGTCGGTTGCTGGTCGGCTGCGCACGGTGGTCTACACGCCGCGCACCAACCTGCCCACCCTCGAGGCCGACCTGTACGACGGCACCGACGTGGTCACCCTGGTCTGGTTGGGTCGACGGCACATCGCCGGGATCGAGCCGGGCCGGCACCTGACCGCGCGTGGCCGGGTGGCGATGCGCGATGACAGCAAGGTCATTTACAACCCTTACTACGAGCTGGACTCGCCGAAGTGACGGCGCTGCGGACGGAAGGCCGGCGATGACGACGGGACAGGACCGGGCGGCACAGCCGGAGACCGGCCCTCAGGACGAGGAGCGACTGCCGACGATCGCCGAGCAGATGGCCGATCAGCTCGGCGGCTGGCGAGGGCTGGTCGAGTCCAGCATCCCGGTCGTGGTGTTCGTCATCGCCAACATCATCGGCGAGCTGCGGCCGGCGGTGATCGCCTCGGTGTCCATCGCCGTGTTGATCGCCGGGCTGCGGCTGGCTCAGCGCCGACCGATCCGGCACGCCATCAACGGGCTGTTCGGCGTGGGCGTCGGAGCGGCCATCGCCTGGCGCACCGGCGACGAGCGCGATTTCTACCTTCCCGGCATCCTCTACGGCATCGGCTACGGGATCGCCCTGCTGATCTCGGCGGTCATCCGGCAGCCGCTGGTGGGCTGGATCTGGTCGGTGCTGGTCGCCAAGGGCCGTTCGGAGTGGCGGGACGACCCGAAGCTGGTGCGCGTCTTCACCCAGCTGACCGTGCTCTGGGGCGTGGTCTGGTTGGCCAAGGTGGGCGTGCAGGCCGGGCTCTACCTGGCCCACCAGGACACCGCGCTGGGCGTGGCCCGGCTGGCGCTGGGCTACCCGCCGTACGCGCTGCTGCTGCTGATCACGGTCTGGACGGTGCGCCGGGTCACCCGGGAGCCGCAGCCGACCCCGCTGCCCGGCGCCTGAGCGGGGCCGGGCCACCAGGACCACCCCGCACGCGCCCGCCGGTAGCGTGAACCCGTCGGCTCAGCGTGAACCGCGGGTCCGCTCGACGCTGTCCGCTCCGAGGATCACCGCGCGGACCTCGTCCTCCACCTCGGCGGTGCAGACGAAGATCAGCTCGTCGCCGGCCTCGATCGGGTCGTCCGGGCTGGGCACCAGGACCCGCTTGCCACGCAGGATCGCCACCAGCGCGGAGTCGCGGGGCAGCGGCACGGCGTGGATCGGCTGACCGACGTAGGGCGCGGTCGGTGGCAGGGTGATCTCGACCAGGTTCGCCTCGCCCTGCCGGAAGGTCATCAGCCGGACCAGGTCGCCGACGGTGACCGCCTCCTCGACCAGTGCGGCCATCACCCGCGGTTTGCTCACCGCGACGTCCACGCCCCACTGCTCGGTGAACAGCCACTCGTTCTCGGCCCGGTTGACCCGGGCGACCACGCGGGGCACCGCGAACTCGGTCTTGGCCAACAGCGACAGCACCAGGTTGGTCTTGTCGTCGCCGGTCGCCGCGACCACCACGTCGCACCCGGCGATGTTGGCCTCTTCCAGGCTGGACAGCTCGCAGGCGTCGGCCAGCACCCACTCGGCGGCCGGCACCCGGTCCGGACGCAGCATCTTGGGTTGGCGCTCGATCAGCATCACCTGGTGGCCGTTGTCGATCAACTCCTGGGCGATCGAGCGGCCCACGTTGCCCGCGCCCGCGATGGCGACCCGCATGGCTCAGTGCCCTCCTTCCGGCGGCGTCGCCGCCACCGACGTGACCGTCGCCACGATGTCATCGCTGACCAGCATGAACACCTGGTCACCCTCCTGCACGACGGTCGAGCCGGTGGGCAGCGTGCCGATGCCGAAGCGGATCAGATAGGCCACCCGTGCTCCGGACGCCTCCTCCAGCGTTCGCACCGAACGGCCGATCCAGTCCTTGTGCACCGGCACCTCGACGATCGACACGGTGCTCGTGGAGTCGCGGAAGATCTCCACGTTGCCCTCCGGCACCAGGTGCCGCAGCATCCGGTCGGCCGTCCAGCGAACGGTCGCCACGGTGGGGATGCCCAGCCGCTCGTAGACCTGCGCCCGGCGCTGGTCGTAGATGCGGGCAGCGACCCGGGACACGCCGAACGTCTCGCGGGCCAGCCGGGCCGAGATGATGTTGGAGTTGTCGCCGCTCGACACCGCCGCGAAGGCGTCCGCGCGCTCGATGCCAGCCTGTCGCAGCACCTCGCCGTCGAAGCCGGCCCCGGTCACGGTGATTCCGGCGAAGTCGGGACCGAGCCGGCGGAAGGCGTCGGCGTCCTGGTCGATCACCGCCACCGAGTGCCCTCGGGACTCCAGGCTGTGGGCGAGGGTCGATCCGACCCGACCACATCCCATGATCACGACGTGCACGCTGTCCCTCCCAAGGTGCGTACCGCTTCCGTTGCCGGTGGCCTTCGAGTGCGAGCCTGCCACGTCCCGGCGGACAGCGGGGACCGACGGTACCCCGCCGCTGCGAGCAGCGGTGATCGCCCACCCCCGCGCTCCCACCGTGGTGGTCGTACTCTTGGCGTTCGTGGCCAGTCCCACCTCGCTGCTGAAGCGGCTTCTCCTCGGTCGACCGTTCCGGTCCGACCGGCTTCAGCACACCCTCCTGCCGAAGCGCATCGCGCTGCCCGTGTTCGCCTCCGACGCGCTGTCCAGCGTCGCGTACGCGCCCGACGAGATCCTGCTGACCCTCTCCATCGCCGGCGCCTCGGCGTTCCTGTTCTCCCCGTGGATCGCGCTGGCCGTGGTCGTGGTCATGCTCACCGTGGTGGCGAGCTACCGGCAGAACGTGCACGCCTACCCCTCCGGTGGTGGCGACTACGAGGTGGCCACGGTCAACCTGGGCCCGAAGTTCGGCGTCGGGGTGGCCAGCGCGCTGCTGGTCGACTACGTGCTCACGGTGGCGGTGTCGGTCTCCTCCGGGGTGGCCAACCTCGGCTCGGTGGTGCCGTTCGTGGCCACCCACAAGGTCCTGATCGCGGTCATCGCGGTGGTGCTGCTGACGGCGGTCAACCTGCGCGGGTTGCGCGAGTCCGGCACAGCGTTCGCCATCCCCACCTACGGCTTCGTCATCGTGATGCTCGGGATGCTGCTCACCGGGCTGTTCCGGGTCTTCGTGCTGGGCGACGACCTCCGTGCGCCCAGCGCCGACCTGGTGATCCAGGCCGAGCACAGCGTGACCGGGTTCGCACTGGTCTTCCTGCTGCTGCGGACGTTCAGCTCGGGCGCCGCCGCGCTCACCGGCGTCGAGGCGATCTCCAACGGCGTGCCGGCGTTCAAGGCCCCGAAGAGCCGCAACGCCGCCACCACGCTGCTGCTGC
This sequence comes from Micromonospora sp. LH3U1, assembly GCF_028475105.1. Classification (NCBI taxonomy): domain Bacteria; kingdom Bacillati; phylum Actinomycetota; class Actinomycetes; order Micromonosporales; family Micromonosporaceae; genus Micromonospora; species Micromonospora sp. LH3U1. Next base: position 1,710,148 of record NZ_CP116936.1, read on the forward strand.
TCGGCACCATCTCGGTCAGCATGCTGGTCGGGATCATCTGGCTGGCCCGGCTGACCCACCTGCAGTTCGTCGAGGACCCGGCCCTGCAGATCGTCTCCGGCCCCGACGGCTACGTGCAGAAGACGGTGACCACCCAGCTCGGCGAGACGGTCTTCGGGTCCGGGTCGATCCTGCTCTACGTGCTGGCCGGAGTGACCGCCCTGATCCTGTTCCTGGCCGCGAACACCGCGTTCAACGGTTTCCCGGTGCTCGGCTCGATCCTCGCCCAGGACCGCTATCTGCCCCGCCAGTTCCACACCCGGGGCGACCGGCTGGCCTTCTCCAACGGCATCACCTTCCTCGCCCTCTTCGCGATCGTGCTGATCGTCGGCTTCCAGGCCGAGGTGACGAAGCTGATCCAGCTCTACATCGTCGGGGTCTTCGTCTCGTTCACCGTCTCCCAGGCCGGCATGATCCGGCACTGGAACCGGCACCTGAGGACCGAGCGGGACCCGGAGGCACGCCGCCGGATGCACCGCTCGCGGGCGATCAACACGTTCGGCATGGGCCTGACCGGCACGGTGTTGGTGATCGTCCTGGTCACCAAGTTCCTGCTCGGCGCCTGGATCGCGATCGCCGCGATGGCGGTGATCTACGTGCTGATGCTGGCCATCCGCCGGCACTACGACCGGATCGCCGTCGAGCTGACCCCGCCGGACGAGGGCCGGGCCGTGCTGCCCGCCCGCAACCACGCGATCGTGCTGGTCAGCAAACTGCACCAGCCGACGCTGCGGGCCATCGCCTACGCCCGGGCCACCCGCCCGGACACGCTGACCGCCGTGACCGTCAACGTGGACGAGAAGGACACCCGGGACCTGCAGGCCGACTGGGAGCGGCGGGAGATGGCCATCCCGCTCACCGTCATCGACTCGCCGTACCGGGAGATCACCCGTCCGATCCTGGACTTCGTCGCCTCCACCCGCCGCAAGTCACCCCGGGACGTGGTCACCGTCTTCATTCCGGAGTACGTGGTCGGACGCTGGTGGGAGAACCTGCTGCACAACCAGAGCGCCCTGCGCCTCAAGGGCCGGCTGCTCTTCGAACCGGGAGTGATGGTGGTGAGCGTGCCGTGGCAGCTCGCGTCGACAGCGAACAAGAACCTGGAGCGGCTGGACGCGACGCTGTCCCGGACCCCGGCGCGGGGGCCGCGGGGCACGGTGCCGCCGGTGGTCTCCGCCCCGCCGGTGGTCTCCGCCCCGCCGGGCGAGGGTGGCCCGGTGGACAGTGGCACGGTCGGGAACGGCCGTGACTGAGCCGGGCGGGCAGCGGACCGTGACCGCTCCGGCGCCGTCGGCACCCGAGCGTGGCCTCGCCGAGGCGGAGCGCGTCGAGCTGACCGTCGACGCTGTCGCCCCCGGCGGGCACTGCGTGGCACGGGTGGACGGACAGGTGATCTTCGTCCGGCACGCGCTGCCCGGTGAACGGGTCATCGCCGAGGTCACCGAGGTGCACCGGGGGTTCGTCCGGGCCGACGCGGTGACGGTGCTGGAACCCTCACCGGACCGGGTCGAGCCGCCCTGCCCGTACGCGAAGCCAGGCGCCTGCGGCGGCTGCGACCTGCAACACGTCGCCCCGGACGCGCAACTGGCCTGGAAGACCGCCGTGGTGCGCGAACAGTTGGTCCGCCTCGGTGGGCTGACCGACGTCGAGCTGGACCGGCTCGGCGTCCGGGTCGAGGCGCTGCCCGGCGGGCTGCTGGGCTGGCGCTCCCGGGTCCGCTACGCGGTGGACGCCGCCGACCGGGCCGGCCTGCTCAAGCACCGTTCGCACGAGGTGGTGCCCATCGACCGCTGCCGGATCGCCCACCCGGCCATCCAGCAACTGCCGGTGCTCACCTCCACCGGTGCGAGCTGGCCGGCCGCCGAGGCGGTGGAGACCGTCGCCAGCACCGGCGGGGACGTGACCGTCACCGAGGTCCGCGACGGGGTACCCACCCCGGTCAGCGGCCCGACCGAGGTCCGCGAGGTGGCCGCCGGACGGGACTGGACGCTGCCCGCGTCCGCGTTCTGGCAGGTGCACCCGGCCGCGGCGGACACCCTGTCCACGGCGGTGCTGGAACTGCTCGACCCACAGCCGGGCGAGATCGCCTGGGACCTCTACGGCGGCGCCGGGCTGTTCGCCGCCGGGCTGGCCACCCGGATCGGTGCGACCGGCCGGGTGACCCTGGTGGAGGCCGCGGCGCAGGGCGTCGCCGCCGCCCGGCAGAACCTTGCCGACCTGCCCTCCGTCGAGGTGGTGTCGGCCCGGGTGGAGACCGCGCTGGCCCGCCGACGGATCACCGGCCCGGTCGACGTGGTGGTGCTCGACCCGCCGCGCTCCGGCGCGGGCGCTGAGGTGGTCCGCGCGCTGGCCGCCGCCGGCCCCCGGGCGGTCGCGTACGTGGCCTGCGACCCGGCCGCCTTCGCCCGGGACGTGCGCACCTTCACCGAACTCGGTTGGCGGCTGGCAGCGCTGCGCGGCTTCGACCTGTTCCCGATGACGCAGCACGTCGAGCAGGTCGGGCTGCTGCTTCCGCCGGAATGAGTGACCCGATGACGGTCGTCGGGCTGATGTCGGGGACGTCGTACGACGGGGTCGATGTCGTCGCGGCGGAGTTCGACGTCGAGGGGGACACCCTGTGGCTGCGGCCGTTGGGTCACCGTGGCCTGGACTACGACGAGCGGCTGCGTACCGAGATCACCGCGCTGTTGCCGCCGGCGGCCACCAGCATCGAGGCCGTCTGCCGGCTCGACAACCGCCTTGGCGAGGTCTTCGCCGAGGCGGCGGCGGTCGGCCTGGAGTTGGCCGGTGGGCGGGCCGACGCGGTGGTTTCGCCCGGTCAGACGGTCTTCCACTGGGTGGCCGACGGAGTGGCGCTGGGCACCCTGCAACTGGGCTCGGTGGCCCGGGTGGCCGCCCGGGTCGGCGTACCGGTGCTCAGTGACCTGCGCTCGGCGGACATCGCCGTCGGTGGGCAGGGCGCGCCGCTGGTGCCGGCCTTCGACGCGTTGCTGCTCGACGGCGCCGCCGGGCCGCGCGCGGCGCTGAACCTCGGCGGCATCGCCAACCTCACCGTGGTCGCGCCGGGAGCTCCGGTGCTCGGGTACGACGTGGGCCCGGCCAACGCCCTGCTGGACGCGGCCGCCCAGCGCTTCCTGGGCCGGCCGTGTGACCTGGACGGCGAGCGGGCGGCGGCCGGCCGGGTGCATCCCGGGCTGCTCGCCGGGCTGTTGGCCGAGCCGTACTACGCGGCGGCGCCCCCCAAGTCCACCGGCAAGGAGCTGTTCCACGTCGGCTACCTGGACCGGCATCTTGCCGCGCTCGGCGAGCCCGTCCCGGTGGATGACCTACTGGCCACGCTCACCGAGCTGACCGCGCGGGTGGTGGCCGCCGAGTGCGACCGGCACGCCGTGGTCGAGGTGATCGCCGCCGGTGGTGGTGTGCGCAACCCCACCCTGCTGGGCCGGCTCGCAGCCCTGGGCGCCGACCGGTGGCGGCTGCGCGGCGTCGACGAGTTGGGCGTCCCCGCGCAGGCCAAGGAGGCGTACGCCTTCGCGCTGCTCGGCTGGCTGTCCTGGCACGGGCTGCCCGGGTCGATCCCGTCGGTGACCGGCGCCACCCGGAGCGCTGTGCTCGGCTCGTGGACACCGGCCGGTCCGGCGTACCCGGGTATCCCGACCAACCCGCCGCGCCGGCTGCGGATCCGGGCCTGACCAGGCGCGCCGTCGGTCGTCCGGGTGCCCTCCTGTCGCTGCCTGACCGGGTGCTCAGCCGCCGGCCCCGAGCCCGGCCCGGACGCTCGGGGCTCCGGCCCGGACTGCGGAACACCGCACGGCCGATAGACTCTCCGGTCATGAGTGTTGAAGAGGACACGGCCAACCACGGCCGGCTGCTGGGGACGGTACGCGGTCCGCAGGACGTCAAGCGGATGTCCGTCGAGGAACTGGAGGTCCTCGCCGCCGAGATCCGGGACTTCCTGATCGCCAAGGTCTCCCGCACCGGCGGGCACGTGGGGCCCAACCTCGGTGTGGTCGAGCTGACGCTGGCCATGCACCGCGTCTTCGACTCCCCCCGGGACCGGCTTCTGTTCGACACCGGCCACCAGTCGTACGTACACAAGATCCTCACCGGGCGCCAGGCCGGCTTCGACAAGCTCCGCCAGCGCGGTGGCCTCTCCGGCTACCCCAGCCAGGCGGAGAGCGAGCACGACCTCATCGAGAACTCGCACGCCTCCACCGCGCTCTCCTACGCCGATGGCCTGGCCAAGGCGTACGCCCTGCGGGGTGAGGCCCGCAGCGTCGTCGCCGTGGTCGGCGACGGTGCGCTCACCGGCGGCATGTGCTGGGAGGCGCTGAACAACATCGCCACCGCCGGCAACCCGCTGGTGATCGTGGTCAACGACAACGGCCGCTCGTACGCCCCGACCATCGGCGGGCTGGCCGACCACCTCTCCTCGCTGCGGCTCAACCCGGGCTACGAGAAGGTCCTCGACACGGTCAAGGACGCCCTCGGCTCCACGCCGCTGGTCGGCCGACCGATGTACGAGGTGCTGCACGCGGTCAAGAAGGGCATCAAGGACGCGGTCGCACCGCAGGCCATGTTCGAGGACCTCGGCATCAAGTACGTCGGCCCGGTGGACGGGCACGACGTGGCGGCTGTCGAGGCGGCGCTGCGCGCGGCGAAGAACTTCGGCGGCCCGGTGATTGTGCACGCGGTCACCCGCAAGGGCTACGGCTACCGCCCCGCCGAGGAGGACGAGGCGGACTGCCTGCACGGCCCCGGCAGCGCCTTCGACGTCGAGACCGGTGCGCTGCTGGCGGCCCCGTCGGTGAAGTGGACGCACGTCTTCGCCGACGAGCTGCTGGCCGTCGCCGACGAACGCCCGGACGTGGTGGGCATCACCGCCGCGATGGCCGAGCCGACCGGCATCGCCAAGCTGGCCCGCAAGTACCCCGAGCGGGTGTACGACGTGGGCATCGCCGAGCAGCACGCCGCCACCTCAGCGGCCGGGTTGGCGCTGGGCGGCCTGCACCCGGTGGTCGCCGTCTACGCCACCTTCCTCAACCGCGCCTTCGACCAGGTCCTGCTGGACGTGGCGATGCACAAGCTGCCGGTGACCTTCGTGCTGGACCGGGCGGGCATCACCGGCCCGGACGGCCCCAGCCACTACGGCATCTGGGACATGTCGGTCTTCGGGGTGGTGCCCGGGCTGCGGATCGCCGCTCCCCGCGACGCCGCCACGCTGCGGGAGGAGCTGCGCGAGGCGGTGGCCGTCGACAACGGCCCGACCGTGGTCCGCTTCCCGACCGGTGCGGTCGCCGCAGACCTGCCGGCGCTGCGCCGGGTTGGTCCGGTCGACGTGCTGGCCGAGTCGGCCCGTACCGACGTGCTGCTCGTCGCCGTTGGCTCCTTCGGCCAGTTGGGCATGGAGGTGGCCGCCCGGGTCGCCGAGCAGGGTTACGGCGTCACCGTCGTCGACCCCCGCTGGGTCCGCCCGGTCCCGGCCGAGCTGGTCGAGATGGCCGCCAGCCACCGGCTCGTCGTCAGCGTCGAGGACGGCGTCCGGGTCGGCGGGGTCGGCGACGCGCTCGGCCAGGCGATGCGCGACGCCGACGTCCGGGTGCCGCTCAAGGACCTGGGCGTACCGGCCGACTGGCACCCGCACGGCACCCGCGCGCAGATCCTCGCCGACCTGGGCCTGACCGCGCAGGACGTGGCCCGCAACGTCACCGGCTGGATCTCCGGCCTGGACGCCAGCCCGGACCGCCTCACCCCCAGCGACGCGGCCGCGCAGAACTGACGAGAACCAACGACGGCGGGCGCCCCCTTCGGGGGACGCCCGCCGTCGTCGTAAGCCCGTCCCCGACCCTCCTTGCTGCCGCGATCTTGCACTTTCGGTCGCCCCGATGCGTGCTTTGCACTATTTGCCGAGGCAGAAAGTGCAAGATCGCGGGGGGAGAGGGTGCGGGGGAGGGGGAGTGGGGGTTAGTGCGGTGTTATGGAGCGGTAGTGGGTTTTGTCGGTGCCGGCGAGGCTGAACGTCACGGTGCGCTCGGGTGCCGGCACCACCGCGAGGCCGGGACGCTCGACCAGCAGCGGGGTGCCCGGTGGGACAGAGAGGGAGCTGTCTCGCGTGGCCCGCCAGCTGAGCACCACCAGCGGCTGACCGGGCACCGGCAACTGGTACGCCTGCAACGGGGTGGCCCGGTCGGCGGGCGAGACGACCGGGGCGCCGCCGTCGGCCGGCCGGTAGACCACCGCGGTCATCGATCCAGCGTCGGTGTCCCAGCTGAGTTGCTGCAACTCGGCTGCCTCGCCACCGCCGAGGGCGACCTCGCCGAGCGAGCGGACCGTGAGCTTCGCCATCGGCCAGGATGTCGGCACCGAGCGCGGAGCATCCCGGTCGCCGATCCGGCGCGGGATGCTGCCGAACGGCCCCCGGTCGCCGGCCAGCACGCAGGTGTCCAGGCCGGTGAGTGCCCGCCGGCCGGTGCCCGACTCGTCGCGGACCAGCGGGTAGCGCGGATCCACGGTGCCGGTGCCCAGGTCGAGCAGCCGGTCGGCGGCCCGCCCGCGGGGCAGCGACTCGGTGGTACGCAGGGTCGCGGTCACCGCGACTGCCGTGCAGGACGGCACGTTGACCGGCGCGCTGAGGCCGTCCGCGACGGTCAACGTCCGGTCCTGTGGCCCGACCAGGGTCTGCACCCGGGCGGAGACCAGGTAACGCCGACCGCCGGCGGTCTGCACCGGCAGCACGTCGGAGTAGACGAGGTAACCCGGGTCGGTGTACTCGGTGGCGCGGGTGACCGCGTACCGATCGCCGTCGCGGGTGAGTTGCAGCAGCCAGGAGGCGCTCTCGCCGGGCACATCGGCGGCCACGAGTGCCACCGGGGCGCCGTCGACCCGACCGGAGAAGAGGATGCCGGACGAGGGCAGGTGCGCGCGGTCATCGGCCGGCGAGCGCCAGTCACGGACCGCCCTGGTGACCGCCGCTGTGGCCGTGGCGTCGCCCGACAGATCGCCTCGGGGTGGCCACACTGCCAGCGCGCCGTCCAGGCTGTCGTACCCGACTCGCAGGTCCTGTGCCTTCCGGTCGGCTACCGGACCGCAGGCCGTGGCGGCCAGCAGTGCGCTCAACAGCACGGGAAGCGCCCTGCCGTACCGACGGCTTGGAGTCACCTGGCCCGCCCCCGATCGCCTCGCCGTCGCTGTGGGAAAGCGCCATAGTACGAGATGTCCGATGCGGGGCCTCAGGTGGCTGTCCCCGAACCCACCACATTGGACACCACCGGGGCTTTAGTGCGTTTTCATTGCTCCGGTAGACTCCGCCGACTGTGACGCCTGCCGAGTCCCGCGCCCTGCCCGCGCCGCACCCGGAGGCGGCAGCCGGCTCCGACGAGATCGTGAGCTATCGCACACCGGTCGACCTCCTCGCCGGCCCTGCCGCGTTGACCGGCTCCTCCACCGCACCGACCCAGCCCGAGGCGCGGGCCGAAGCCGAAGCGTCGGCCGAGGATGTGGCGGCCGTACCGAAGCAGGCGTGGTGGCGTCGGTGGACTCGGCGGCGGCAGCACCTGGCGGTGGGCGGGCTGTTCCTCATCGCCGCGGTCTGGGTGACCGGCCGGATCTGGCTGGACCCGTCCGGCCGGGTGGCCTCGCTCTACACCGGTGACCCGGCCCAGGTGCAGTTCTTCCTCGCCCACTCGGTACGTGTGGTGCTGCACGGCGAGTACCCGTTCTACACCGAGCAGTTCAACTATCCCGACGGCGTCAACCTGATGGCCAACACGGCCGTGCTGGCGCTGGGCATCCCGATGGTCCCGGTGACACTGCTGTTCGGGCCGGCGGTCTCGTTCGTGGTGCTGGTGACGCTCGGCCTCGCCGGCACCGCCATGGCCTGGTACCTCATGCTCTCCCGCCACCTGGTGCGTACTCCGCTCGCGGCCGCGGTCGGCGGTTGGTTCTGCGGGTTCTCGCCCGCGATGCTCTCGCACGCCAGTTGGCACCCGAACATCATCAGCCAGTTCCTGTTGCCGTTCATCGTGTGGCGGGTGCTGGTGCTCACCCGGTCCCGCCGGCCGGTTCGTGACGGTGCGCTGCTCGCCCTGCTGGTCGCCGCGCAGGCGTTCATCAACGAGGAGATTCTGCTGTTCACGGCGCTGGCGTGCGGCGTCTTCCTGTTGGCGGTGCTCGCCCAGGAACCGGCCCGCTGGCGGGCGGCGTGGCGGCCCCTGGGCGTCGGCGTGGTGAGCTGCGCGCTGCTGGCCGGGGCGCTGCTGGCGTACCCCCTGTACGTGCAGTTCGCCGGGCCGATGGCCTACCACGGGCTCAGCGACGCGGTGCAGGACTACGGCAACGACATCGCCGCCTTCTTCGCTCCCGGCTCGCCCACCCTGGGCGGCAACCAGCGCGCCAACATCAACCTCGCGCCGAACTACTCCGAGGAGAACGCCTTCTTCGGCTGGAGCCTGTCGATGCTCGCCATCGGCATCGTGGTCTGGCTGCGCCGGGAGCTGATCGTTCGGGCGCTCGCGGTGACCGGCCTGCTCTTCGCCGTGCTCTCCCTCGGCGAGCGGGTCTCCTGGTGGGACCGGGATCTGGTCACCGGCCCGTGGGAGTCGCTGGTCCACCTACCGCTGCTGGACGCGGTGGTGCCGACCCGGTTCGGGCTGATCACCAGCGTGGTGATCGGTCTGCTGCTCGCGCTCGCCGTCGAGCGGGCCTGGGCGCTACGCCCGGCCGACCGGCGCACCGTACGGGTGCTCACCGCCGCGGGCCTGGCGTTCGCGCTGCTGCCGATCGCCCCGATGCCGCTGCGGATGGTCTCCCGGCCGCCGGTGCCGGACTTCATCACCGCCGACCGCTGGCGGGCGTACGTCGGGCCGGACCAGACGCTGGTGCCGATCCCGGTGCCCAGCATGGGCAACACGCACGGCATGCGGTGGGCGGCGGCCACCAACCTGGACTTCAAGATTCCCGGTGGTTACTTCCTCGCACCCCGAAACGGCAACACCGGTGACGCGGGCCGGTTCGGCGGGCGGCCCAGCGGGGTGGGCCAGATGCTGGAGGAGGTGGCGACCACCGGCCGGACGCCCAAGCTCGACGACCGGCAGCGCCGCCGTTTCACCGACGAGCTGCGGCACTGGCGGGCGGCGATCCTGGTGCTGCCGGTACGGCAGCACAACGCGGAGCCGCTGCGCCGTACCGTCGAGGAGATGGTCGGCCCGGGCCGCCAGGAGTTGGATGTCTGGGTCTGGGACGTCCGGGCGCTCACCGACCGCTCGGTCTGATGGCGACCGGGACGGCGTCCCCGGCGACGTCGCCCCCGGCAGCGGCCAGCACGTCCCGGCCGGCCTGGCTTCGCGACGTGCTGGTGGTGGCCGGCTATCTGGGGCTCGCCGTGGTGTTGACCAGCGCCCAGTGGGGTCACCCGTGGCGGCTGTTCCACCAGGCGGGTGACCAGATCCTCTTCGAGTGGATGCTGGCCCACGCGGCTCACGCCGTGGTCGAGGGGGAGAATCCGCTCTACAGCGCCGGGTTGAACGCGCCCGACGGGGTCAACCTGATGGCGAACACGTCGGTGCTCGGCCTGGGTGTCCCGCTGACTCCGGTCACCGTGCTCTTCGGCTCGCAGGTGGCGTTCTGCGTGGCGGTCGTCTGCTGCCTCGCCGGCACCGCCGCCGCCTGGTACGTGCTGCTGCGCCGCCGGTTGGTCGGCACCCGGTCAGCGGCGGCGGTCGGCGGGCTGATCTGCGGCTTCGCCCCGGGCATGATCGCTCAGGCGGGCGCGCACCTGCACATCGCCGCACAGTTCCTGGTGCCCGCGATCCTCGCCCTGGTGTTCCGGCCCGCCTCGGAGGCGGCGCACGACGGCGTGTTGCGGCCCGGCGTCGGCCTCGGGCTGCTGCTCGCCTGGCAGGTCTTCATCGGCGAGGAGGTGCTGGTCTTCCTGGCGCTCGCGGCCGGGGTTTTCGCGCTGGGCTACGCGCTCGCCGATCGGGTGGCCGCCCGGCGGCTCGCGCCGGCCCTCTTCGGTCGGCTGGCGGTGGCGGCCGGGGTGGCGGCGGTGCCGCTGGCGTACCCGCTGTGGTTTCAGTTCCATGGCCCGCAGCACTACTCGGGCATGGCGTTCGCCACACACGGCTTCCAGTTGGACGCTGCGTCCTTCACGGCGTCGGCCCGGCAGACCGTGCTCGGTGACGACTGGCTGCCGGGGTTGCTCTCGCCGAACCCGACAGAGGAGAACTCGTTCTTCGGCCCAGGGCTGTTGGTGCTCGCCGTGGTGATCGTGATCTGGCAGTGGCGACGACCACTGGTCCGGGCGCTGGGCGGTCTTGGCGTGGTCTTCGCCCTGCTGTCGCTCGGCAACGAACTGCGGGTGGACGGCCACGCCACCGGCATCCCCGGGCCGTACCGGCTGGTCGCCGCACTGCCGCTGCTCGACCTCGCGGTGCCGGCCCGGTTCGCGTTGGTCTGCATACCGGTGCTGGGTGTGCTGGTGGCGCTGTCCCTGGACCGGGTCCGGGTCGCACGCGGGCCGACGGCTGCGCCGGGCCTGCCGGTGCGGCTGCTGTGGGCCGGCGCGGTCGCCGCCGCGTTGCTGCCCCTGATCCCGACGCCGATCCGTGTGGTGCCGGTCGCGCCGGTGCCGGCGTTCGTCGCCGACGGTGGTTGGCGTCCGCTGGTGCCGCACGGCCGGACGGTGGTCGCGGTGCCTCCGGTCACCGGCGCGGCGCGCAGCCCGGCGATGCTCTGGTCCGCCCGGACCGGTCTGGCGTTTCCCGCGCCCGGCGGTTATTTCATCGGCCCCAGCGGCCCGGACGACCCGGCGGCCCGCTGGGGCGCGCCGGACCGGCCCACGTCGGTGCTGTTACGCCGGGTGGCCGAGACCGGCGTGGTGCCGGTGCTCACCGACGAGGATCGCCGCCAGGCCGTCGAGGATCTGCGGCACTGGCGTGCCGCAGTGGTGGTGCTCGGCCGGCTGGAGCACAGTGACCCCGTCCGCCGAACCGTCGACGACCTGATCGGCCCAGGTCGACCGGTCGACGGCGGGTGGGTGTGGGACGTCCGGGACCGCGTCGGCTGACTACTTCACCAGGGCGCGGACGTCCCAGACCCAGACGTCGTCGACCCGCTGCGGCGGCCCGAGCAGACCGGTGACCAGCTCGCGCAGCACCGCCTCGCGCGGGTGCGCCCCGAGCACCACCACCGACGCCCGCCAGAACCGCAGATCCTCGACGGCCTGGCGGCGGTTCTCGTCGGTGAGCACCGGCACCGCACCACGGTCCATGGTGGAGTAGATGAGGCTGCTGGTGGGCCGGTTCGGTGCGCCGAAGACGCCCTCGCCCAGCTCGTTCGGGCCGATGAAGTAGCCGCCGGGGACGGGGAACTCCTGCCCGGTCAGCGCGCTCCAGCGCAGCGTCGGCAGGCCGTGCACGTTGCTCGGGATCGGCACCGGCACGAGGGTCCGGCCCGCCGGCACGTACGGCCGCCAGCCGCCCGCGCTGATGAAGTGCGGCGGCGGGTCGATCTGCTGGGCGGGCAGCGGCCGGGGAAGAGCGGCAGGACGGCGAGGGCGACCGCCGCGTACCCCACCGGGCGCAGCCACCGACGGCGCACCGGGGCCGGCGCGGAGGCGGCCTGCTCGTCGGACGTCGCCGGGTCTGGTTCGCCCGCGCGCTGGGCCGGCACCCGCGGCCGGTCGGCCACCGGGCGCCCCTGGCGGTACGCGGCGTCCCAGGTCAGCGCGAGCAGTACGCCCACCGCGGCGGCGACCACCAGCGTCAACCGGGTCGGCATCATCATCTCGACCAGCGGCAGGTCATCCGACACGTACGACCACGGGCCGCGCACACCCGTCTCCACGCCGTTGAAGCGCACCCACGGCCCGATCGCGGCCACGCTGAACACCACGATGAGCACCGCGACGATCCGGGTGGCCAGCGACCGGCGCACGAGCAGCACCAGAGCCACCAGCGAGAGCAGCACCAGCGGCCAGCCGAACCAGGTGTTCTGCTCGGTCAGCCCGATCGTCTTCTCCACCGCCGGGTCACCGGCCCAGGTGTCCCGGGCGAACGTGACGAAGGCGACCAGGTCCTCGCCCCAGTTGTGGAAGACGCCGCCCTGTAGCCCCCGGTAGGACTGCGGGCCGTTGAACTGGAACCAGATCGGGTACGCCGAGAGCACCAGGGTCAGACCACCGGCGACGCCGAGCCCGGCGAGGAACGTGCCGGCGGCGGCCCGCGTGGCCCTCGGACGTTGCACGGCGTACGCCAGCACGACGACCAGGCAGGCCAGCGCGGTGAGCAGCAACATCTCCTCGTTGATGAAGATCTGGTACGTCACCAGCGCCCCGAGCACGAGCCCGTTGCGCCGCCACCGGCCCGGCTCAGCCAGGCGCAGCACCCGCACCACGATCAGCGGCAGCAGGAAGTTGGACACGAAGTTGGGCTGGCCGTTGGCGTGGTGGATGATTCCCGGCGCGAAACCGAGGAACGCGCCGCCGACGAAGGCCGCCGCTCGGGAGCGCACCAGGTGGCGGGAGAGCATCCAGTAGCCGGTGCCGGCGGTGGCCGCCAACGCCCCACCCAGGTAGAGCGCGTACATCACCTGGGGGCCGAGCAGCATGGTCAGTGGGGCCAGCGGCAGGGTCACCCCGAGCAGCGAGGTGTTGGCCATCATGTTCACCCCGTCGGGGGCGTTCTGCTGGGCCGTGAACAGCGGGTTCTCCAGGTGCCGCACCGAGTACGCGCCGTGCGCGAACAGCCACTCGAACCAGCTGTGGTCGGTGGGCAGGTGCGAGGAGACCCGACCGGTGACGTCACCCCAGTAGTTGAGGCAGACGAAGATGCCCAGCAGCACATAGGCTCCGAGGGCCAACAGATCGGCTCGGGCCGGGCGGCGTCGAGGCCTCCGTGTCGGCTCGACCTCGGCCGGGTCGGCGTTGGTCACGGAATTCAGCGAAGGGTCTACCACCGGCACAGCCACGACGCGCCATCGTACAGGCGAGGGCGCGTCGCTTGTGCCGGGCCGGTGCGCCAACGGTCGGTTTGCCGGACATCAACCCGTCGGCGAGCCGTACGCGGTGACGGAAGGGCGATTGTTGTCGATCATCGATCTGGGCGAGGTCCGGGACGAGCCGGCAGTGGTGCCGCCGCGTCGCCGGCCGCGCGCCGCTGGCCGCCCGCTGCGCAGCTCCGCCGTGCTGCTGCTCGCCCTGGTGGTGCTGGCCGCTGCGACACCGCCGCCGCAACGGACGGTGAGCGTGGTGCCGGCAGCGCGGGGTGCCACGGCGTACCTCGCCGCGGACGGCGTCTTCGTGGTCGACCCGCCGACACCCAACGAGGACCGCTTCCTGACCGCGTACGCCCAGCCGTCGCCGGGCGCCGGCGCGGATCTGCGGCGGCGGTGGCAGGTTTCGCTGGTCCGCTACGGGGACTACCTCGACGTCCAGGTCGAGCGGGGGCTGGTGCTGGCGATGGGGGTCAGCGCCGCGAACGGCGTGTTCCAGACCACCGCCTACGACGCCGAGACGGGCCAGCAACGTTGGCGGCAACCGGGTGCTCCCCAACCGATTGCCGACGGCGGCCTGCTGCTGGCGGATCTCCCGGGAGACGGGGCGGGCGCGATGAGCCGGGTCGAGCCCGACAACGGCCGGGTGCTCTGGTCGGTGCCCGTTCCGCCACCCGGGTACCCGGGTTATCACGTGGCCGGCGGCCAGGTCGACCGGTTCGTGCTCGTGCAGCCGACCGGCGAAGTGCAGGTGCACGACGCCGGGACCGGCCGCCTGTTGCGCAGCGTCGACACGCTGTCCGGCGACCGGTCGGCGTTCCAGCGGGTGCACGTCGTCGACGATCTGCTGCTGCTCGTCCCGCCCGGCAGTACCCGGTTGGTGAGCTACGGGCTGGCCGGGCTGGAGCCTCGGTGGACGGCCGAGGTGCCGTTGGTGTCCTTTGTGGTTGGTTGCGGCGACCTGATCTGCGTGCTGCAGCAGACCGGCGGCCTCCAGGTCCTCGATCCGGCCACCGGAGTGGTGCGCTGGTCGGACCCGGGCGAGGAACTGCTGGCCGACGTCCGGCACGACCGGCTGCTCATGGCCGGGGCCGGCCAGCGGTACGCGGTGCGGGACGCGGCGACCGGGCGGTCTCGGGCCGAGTTGGGTGAGTGGGACCTGGTGCCGGTGCTCGGGCGCGACGATCCGGTGATCGGGGTGCGGTCGGGGGACGACGGCCGACTGGTCGTCGGCGAACTGGACCTGGTGGCCGGCCGATCGCGCATCATCGACGTGCTGCCGGACGTCGCCGGCAGTTGCCAGGCGTCCCTCCCGATCCTGCTCTGCCGACGCCTCGACGGCTCGACCGCGCTGTGGCGGTTGCCGCGGTGACCGGCCCGGTGATCGACCTCGGTGAGCTGCGGCACGGGCAGGACCCGGACCCGCTGCCCCGCCCACCCCGGGCCAATGGCCGGCAGCTGCGCTGCGCGCTGGCGCTGCTGCTCGTACTGCTCACTCTCGCCTCCGCCGCCGTGCCGCAGCCCCGACGGGCCGCGGTGACGTTGCCGGGCTCGGCCGGGGCTGACGTCGTGGTCCTCGGCGACCTGCTCGTGGTCATCGATGCGACCAACGCGCAGAAGCCGCAGCGGCTGGCCGCGTTCCGGCTGCCCGGCGGCGACCCGGTCTGGCAGGCGTCGCTGCCAATGGTGGCCCGGTACTGGGGAGTCTCACCACTGGCGGGGATGCTGCTGGCCACCGGGTACGAGATAGGCCCGGAGGGCCAGGGCACGCTCACGGTGGCGTTGGACCTGGCGACCGGCGCGTACCGGTGGCAGCAGCCGGGCAGCGCCAACAGGTTGGCCGACGGCAACATGCTGCTGCAGTCCGGCGACGATGACGAGCCGGTCAGCCTGCGCGCGGTTGATCCCTGCTGTGGCACCGTGCGCTGGCAACTGACCGACGCCGCCGACTACGTCAACGTCCGGGACACCGACGACGGGGTGGACCGGCTGGTGCTCAACCGGGTGGACGGGCCGACCGAGGTACGTGACGCGATCACCGGTGCGGTGCTGGCCCGGGCCGACCTGCGTCCGCCCGGCGGCGGGACGCTCGGGTACGTGCAGGTGGTGAACGAGCTCCTGCTGACCGTCGGTGGGGTACCGGCCACGGTGACCGCGTACGGGTTGGACCGGCTGGACCGACGCTGGAACAGCCCAGCCGGCCAGGTCGATTTCGTGGAGGACTGCGGCCCCGTCCTGTGTCTGCGGACCCGTTCCAACGGGCTGTGGGCGGTCGACCGCGTGACCGGCGAGGCGCGGTGGAGCAGCGACCGCTGGGACTGGGTGTCCCCACACGGCGGACGGCTGGTGGCCAGCACGGTGAACAGCTCGGGCGCCGCCCTGCAGCAGCTCGCCGTGCTCGATCCGATGACCGGTCGAGTGTTGGCCGAGCTGGGTCGTTGGGAGCTGGCCCAGTTCGGCCTCGACGGCCCGCTGATCGGCGTGCGCCGGCGCCCGGACGGCGGGCTGCTCGTCGCGAAGCTGGATGTCCGGGCCGGGGAGGTTCGCATGCTGGACGTGCTGCCGGATGCCACCGGGGAGTGCCAGGCGATCGTCGACCAACTGCAGTGCCGGCACGTGGACGGTTCGTTCAAACTGTGGCAGTTGCCCGACTGATCACCAGTTGGGCTGGGCGGGCGGCGGGGGCAGCGGCACCGACGGGGGTCGCAGCACGTACGTCACACCGCCGCTGCCGCGCTGCCAGACCGCCTCGAACCGCTGCCGGGGCACGGTACGGCGGACCGAGTCGTCGTCCGGGGCGTACGGGTCGTTGAGCACCGGGTCGCCGTCGGCGGTGAAACCGACCAGCACCATGAGGTGTCCACTGGTGTCGTAGGCGAGCCCCGGCACCTCGTCGGCGCGGAACGCGGCGGAGACGATCAGGGGGATACCGGCGGCGATGAATGCCTCCGCCTCGACCAGCGATCGCAGCCGGGTGACGAACGCGTCCACCCCGTGCAGGCCGGCGTACGCGGTGTTGAACGGCCAGTTGCCGGCCCCGGCGTACGCGTGGTCGTAGCAGTGCCGGGCGGCGTGCACCACCACCGGACGCGGGCCGGACGGGTCCACCCAGGCGTAGTGCTCCGGCGCCGGCTCGGCACCCCAGTACGCGAGCACCATGGAGGTACAGGTGGGGCTGCACCAGGAGTCGCCGCCGCCACCCCACTGCGGGTACTGGCCGGCGTGCAGCCGCTGCGAGTAGCGGGGCACGTCCAGCACCCGTCCACGGGCAGCGGCGGAGTCCGCGTCGTACCCCGGCTGCTCGGTCGGGCCGGTCGGGGTGGGGCCGGTGGCGACCGCGCCGACGCTGCGCAGCACTGGACTGGTCGGGCTGCCGGTCGGCCGGCACAAGGTCACCCGCGCCTGCCAACCGCTGACCGTCGCCCCGGTCACGATCAGGGTGTCGGTGTCGACTCGGGCGTCGCCGTCGCGCTGCCCTGGTACCGAGGTGCGTCGCACCGAGTGGTCGTCGGCCGCCCAGCGGGCCAGCCGGTACCAGTCGGTGGCGGGGGCGTCACCGTGCCAGCCGCGCAGTTCGACCTCGATCCAGCAGCCGTCCGGGCTGTCGGCGGTCCAGGACGGCACCACCTCGGCGACCGGAAAACCGACCCGCACCGGCGGTGACGTCCAGGTGCCCCGCTCGCCGGCGCCTTCGAGAACCAGCCCTCGATCGGTGACGAGCAGGCCGTCGCCGCCGCCGGCCGTCGTCTCGGCCGGCAGGTGAAAGCCTCGGTAGGCGATGTCCCGCCGGGTGAGTGGTGCCGCGATGCTCATGTCCGGTCCGTCCGTCGCTCGGTGCCGCCGGACAGCATCGCGTACGCCGCAATGGCCCGCAACGTCGACCGGCGCGGGCGGCGAGGGACGATGGTTGCCGGCCGGCACTAGGTTGGCGGTGGTCAGCAGCGAGGAGGCCGGGGATGCGGGTACTGGTGGTGGAGGACGAGCGCAACCTCGCCGACGCGATCGCACGCGGGTTGCGCAAGCGGGGGATGGCGGTCGACGTGGCGTACGACGGCGACGCCGGCCACGAGGCGGCGTTCGTCACCCGGTACGACGTGGTGGTGCTGGACCGCGACCTGCCGGGCGTGCACGGTGACCAGATCTGCGCCGACCTGGCCGCCTCCGGCGCGCTGACCCGGGTGCTGATGCTCACCGCGAGCGGCACGGTGGCCGACCGGGTGGAGGGGTTGCAACTCGGCGCGGACGACTACCTGCCGAAACCGTTCGCGTTCGACGAGTTGGTCGCCCGGGTGCAGGCGCTGGGCCGGCGGGCCACCCCCGCCGCGCCGCCGGTGCTCGAACTGGCCGACCTGGTGCTCGACCCGGCCCGCCGGGTGGTCACCCGCGCCGGGGTGCCGGTCGACCTCACCAACAAGGAGTTCGGGGTGCTCAGCGAGCTGCTCAAGGCGCGCGGCGCGGTGGTCTCCAGCGAGGAACTGCTGGAACGGGTCTGGGACGCGAACACCGACCCGTTCACCACCATCGTCCGGGTCACCGTGATGACGCTGCGCAAGAAGCTCGGTGACCCGCCGCTCATCGAGACGGTGGTCGGCGCGGGTTACCGCACCGCCGAGGTGGGCGCATGAGCCGCCGGTTGCGACCCACCCTGCGGCTGCGGCTGACCCTGCTCAACGGGGTGCTGCTGATCGGCGCGGGAGCGATCCTCGTGGTGCTGGCCTGGCTGCTGGTCCGCGACGCGCTGCGACCCACCGACGAGTTGCTGCCCGGCACGATCGTGCTGCTCTCCGACGGTCGGCAGATGGACGCCGCCCAGTGGCAGCGGCAACTTGTCGACGCCGCCTCCGGGGAGTTGCTGGCCAAGGGCCTGGTCGCGCTGTTGGCGATCAGTGTGGTCGGGGTGGCCGGCGCGTACGCGGTGGCCGGTCGGGCGTTGCGCCCACTGCACCAGGTCACCGCGACCGCGCAGCGGCTCGGCGAGGCGACCCTGGACCAGCGGATCGGCTACTCGGGCGCCGACGACGAGGTGGCCGAGCTGGCCAAGACGTTCGACGCCATGCTGGACCGGATCGCGTCCGCGTTCGAGGCGCAGAAGCGCTTCGTGGCGAACGCCTCGCACGAGCTGCGTACCCCGCTCGCCGTGATGCGGACCGAGATCGACGTGACGCTCAGCGACGACGACGCGGACGCCGCCGAGTACCGCCGAATGGCGACCGTGGTCCGCGACGCGTCCGAGCGGGCCAACGGCCTGGTGGACGCGCTGCTGGTGTTGGCCCGCAGCGAGGCGCAGGCCGGGCGGCAGCTGGGCCGGCGTACCGAGTGTGACCTCGCGGCGGGCACCGTGAACGCGTTGTCGGCGATGCGCCGCGAGGTGGAGCGGATCGGGCTGCGGGTACAGACGTCGCTGGAGTCCGCGCCGGTCGTCGGTGATCCGGGGTTGCTCGACCGGTTGGCCGGCAACCTCATCGAGAACGCGGTCCGCTACAACCACCTGCACGGCCGGCTCTGGGTGCGTACCGGCACCGACGGCGACCGCTCCTGGCTCGTCGTGGGCAACACCGGTTTCGAGGTGGACCAGGCCGACGTGCCGGGGCTGTTCGAGCCGTTCCGGCGTGGCGGCCGGGAACGCACCGGCGCCCGCGGCTCGGGTCTGGGGCTGTCCATCGTCCGGGCGGTCTGCACGGCTCACGGCGGCACGGTACGGGTGATCGCGCAGCCCGGCGGTGGCCTGGAGGTGACCGTCACCCTGCCGTCGGCGGACGCCCCGGCGCTGAACGGCTCGGTGCCCGCGACCGGCTGAACGGGGTTGCGTCCGGTCCTCAGCCGATGAAAAGATCACTCTGTCAGCTCGAGATCGAAGGGGGGTGCGTCGATGTCCACCATGTCTGGCTCCGCGCCCCGGGTCTTCCTCGGCTGACTCCCGGTGGCGGAGCGTCCCATCCAACACGGAGGGAACACCCGTGTATCCACGGATCCGCAACATCAGTTTCGACTGTCACGACACGTACGCCCTGGCCGGCTTCTGGTCGGCGGTGCTCGGGTACGCCCGGCACTCCGAGGACGCCCCGGGTGATCCGGAGGCGGTCCTGCTGCCGCAGGACGAGACCACGCCGGACCTGTTCTTCCAAGAAGTGCCGGAAGACAAGGTGACCAAGAACCGGCTGCACATCTGCTTGGAACCGGTCGATCGGACCCGGGACGAGGAGGTCGAGCGGGTGCTCGGCCTCGGGGCCACGATGGTCGCCGACCGACGGCACGCCGACGGGACGGGTTGGGCGGTGCTCGCGGACCCGGAGGGGAACGAGTTCTGCGTGGTCCGCAGCGCCGGGGAGCGTGTCCCTACCACCACTGTGGAGGACCAGCTGTGAGTTCGATCATTCATAACATCAGCATCGATTGCCACGACACGTACGCGCTGGCCGGCTTCTGGTCGCAGGTCTTCGACTGCCCACGGCAGCCCGACGACTTCCCCGGTGACCCGGAGGCGATGCTCCTGCCGCCGGGCGGCCCGGAGGTGCTCTTCATCGCCGTGCCCGAGGACAAGGCGGTGAAGAACCGGCTACACCTCGACCTGCAACCGGCCGACCGGACCCGGGCCGAGGAGGTCGAGCGACTACTCGGCATCGGCGCGACGCTCGTCGCCGATCACGTCAGCCCGACGGGCGGGGGTTGGGTGGTGCTCGCCGACCCGGAGGGCAACGAGTTCTGCGTACTCGGCAATGTGGCCGAGCGGGCGGCGGCAGCGGCGGCGCGGGCCGCGGCGGGAGTTGCCGAACCGGCCTGACCGCCGGCGTACGGCACGGGGCCCCGGCCGCCTTCCGGCGGCCGGGGCCTCGTTACCACGCTGCCGGGGCGGGGACATGACCGAGATTCAGGCAGTAGTCGGGCCGCATCGTGGACGTGGTGACTAGACGAAGGCGGTGACGCCCTCGTATTCCGCAACCGGGGCAGCGCCGACATGCTCGTACTCGAGCAGGAGCAGGCCGTTCGCCGTCACTTCGTGGTGAACGGGTCGGAGGCCGACGGGTGCGCTCGGGTGGTCGAGTAGCCGCCGTCCGGAACCGGCCACGGTGGGGGCGACGACGAGTCGGAGTGTGTCGACGAGACCGGCCGACAACAGGGCCTTGCCAAGTCGCGCACTGCCGTGGATCTGGAGTTCCCGTCCTGGCTGCGCCTTGAGCTTCCCGACGGTGTGGATCGGGTCGCCGCGGAGCACCGTCGTCGGGTGCCAGCTACCCTCTGCCAGGGTGTTGGTTACGACGTACTTCGGTAGTGAGTTCATCCGTTCGGTGAACGGATCGTTCGGGTCGGTGATCAGCGGCCAGTCGCGAGCGAACGCCTCGTAGGTTCGCCGCCCGAGCAGCAGACCGTCGGCGAGACCTAGCCAGTCAGAGGTGCGCCGAACGAAGAGTTCGTCCAGGTAGGGCACGAGCCAGCCGCCCCGGGTGAAGTCGTCGCTCGTATCCTCGGTCGGCGAGCCAGGACCCTGGCTGACCCCGTCGAGAGTCACGAACTCGGTAAGGGTGATCTTCATAGCGCACCCTGGCTTTCGGCGAGCCCGGCGAGTTGTCCGGTGACCGAGCCCCAGCCGTCCGCGAAGCCGAGATTCTCGTGACGGACGCGAGCGGCGGGATCACCGTGGCGGACGATGATCCGGTAGTCCGTGCCGTCCGGATGATCTCTCATGGTGATCTCCGCGGTCATGGGGACCGGGGTAGGGTTCGCGGGCCGCCAGGCGCTGTCGATCACGTTCGTGAACACGATCCGCTCGAGATCGTCGACGACGAGGAAGCACGCATCGAGGTGCGGGACGAACTCCACCCCGTCGTCGCTCAGTCGAGTCACGAGCGCGCCACCGGGCCGGACGTCCAAGCGATCGACGCGGCACAGGGCCGGCGCCGGGATCCACCACTTCTCGAAGCGAGACGGGTCGGTCCAGGCGCTCCACACGGCGGCGCGAGGGGCGCGGATGACCCGCGCCAAGGTCAGGTCCAGGTCGGGATTCATTGCTGGTTCTCCTGCTGATCGGTGACGAGGCGTTCGAGGCGATCCGTGCGCTCTTCCCAGATCCGGCGCTGCTCCGCGAGCCAGTCGTCGATGACGGCGAGGCGCTCGCGGTTGAGCACGCAGGTGCGCACCCGGCCGGACTTGGTCGTGCGGATCAGTCCGTTCGACTCGAGCGTCTGCACGTGCTTCATGAACGAGGGAAGGGTCATCGGAAACTCGCGGGCGAGATCGCCAACGCTCGTCGGACCGTGGCCAAGGCGTCGGATGACCCAGCGGCGGGTCGGGTCAGCGAGGGCGACGAACACGCCGTCGAGCTGCGGCGAATACTGTGCCATGCGGCTAAGTGTTGCGTGAGATGACACTTAGCGCAAGGGCAAAGTATTGGCGTCCCCCTGGAGTGCCCTGCCGTGACGGCGGCGGCCGGGGCCTGCCGCCGCCCCGAAAAGCCTGGGTCGGAACCCTGCTTGACCCGGTGTCCGGTCCATGATCGACAGGGGCGGCGGGGCGGGCCGCGGTGGTGTTAGATGAGCGGCCAGGGCAGCGGGTGAAAGGCGTGTGGGCAGATGGGCACGACGGCGACAGAGCCGGTGCAGGCGTATCTCACCGCGACCGGTGAGCGGCTGCGGGCCGACGGCTGCGAGGTGACGATCGAGGACTGGGGCGGCGTGCCGGTGCTGGTCGGCTACCGGGGCGACTTCAAGCTGCGGTGGATGGCGACCAAGCTGCACCTGTTCACGATCGCCGCGCCCGCGGCGCTGGTCACGGCCGCCACCCTGGAGGCGTTCAGCACCTCGGCAATGGACTACGTACTGGCCCGCAAGGGGCAACTGCGCGGCTTCCAGAACGGGGTGGCGGTGATCCCCGCACTGGTCGGCACCCAGATCGAGCCGGCGGCCTCGGCCTGGGCGCAGGAGAAGCAGCGGGTGAAGTTCGCCGCGCTCGCCCGACCGGTGGCAGTGGACGCCGGCACCGGCGTGGCCGCCGCGTACCGCGGCAACCCGGCCCTCGGCATCATCTACGCCGCCCACCTGCGCAGCAAGCTGAACGCGTACTTCCCGGTCGCCTGACGCGAAGCGGTCCCTGACGCACGGCACGGGGCCCGGTCACCAACGGGTCAGGAGCGCTGCTCGACGTGACAAGCGAACGCGGTGGCCGGTCCATCCACGAGGGACGGTCCGACCACCGCGACGGTGGCGCTGCGATCTTCTCAGGCGGGCAGGCTCGCCGCCCCACGCGGCAGGAACCGCTGGCCGGTGACCCGCTCGGAGGTGCCGGTCCGATCCAGGTACGGCGTGACGCCGCCCAGGTGGAACGGCCAACCGGCGCCGAGGATCATGCACAGGTCGATGTCCTGCGCCTCGGCGACCACACCCTCGTCCAGCATCAGCCGGATCTCCTGCGCGAGCGCGTCGAGCGCGTTCTGCCGTACCTGCTCGGCGGTCAGCGGCTCGTCACCGACGACGAGCAGCTTGGCGACCTCGTCGTTGACCTGGTCGTCGACCACGATCGGCTGGCCCGAGTCGGCGATCCGCTTCAGGTTCTCGCTGACGCCGTACCGGTCCGGGTACGCCGCGTGCAGGGTGCCGCCCACGTGGTACGCCACGGCCGGACCGACCAGTTGGAGCAGGGCGAGCGGGCGCATCGGCAGGCCCAGCGGGTCCAGTGCGCTGTTCGCCACGTCCAGCGGGGTGCCCTGGTCGACGGCGGCGAAGACGGTGCCCAGGAAGCGGGTGAGCAGCCGGTTCACCACGAACGCCGGGGCGTCCTTGACCAGCACCGAGGACTTCTTGAGCTGCTTGCCGACCGCGAACGCGGTGGCCAGCGTGGCGTCGTCGGTGCGCTCGCCCCGGACGATCTCCAGCAGCGGCAGCACCGCCACCGGGTTGAAGAAGTGGAAGCCGACCACCCGCTCGGGGTGCTCCAGCTCGGCGGCCATCTCCGTGATCGACAGCGAACTGGTGTTGGTGGCGAGCACCGCCTCCGGGGAGACGATCTTCTCCAGCTCGGCCCAGACCTGCTTCTTGACGCCCAGGTCCTCGAAGACCGCCTCGATGACGAAGTCAGCGTCGGCGAAGGCGCTCTTGTCGACCGTGCCGCTGACCAGGCCGTACAGCTTGGCGGCGGTGCCCTTGTCCATCCGGCCCTTGGTGACGGCCTTCTCGATCTGGGTGTGCACGTAGCCGACACCCTTGTCCACCCGGGACTGGTCCAGGTCGGACATGACGACCGGCACCTGGAGACGCCGGGCGAACAGCAGCGCCAGCTGGCTGGCCATCAGGCCGGCGCCGACGATGCCGACCTTGGTGATCGTGCGGGCCAGACCCTTGTCCGGTGCGCCGGCCGGGCGCTTGGCCCGCCGCTGCACGAGGTCGAAGGCGTACAGGCCGCTGCGCAGCTCCTCGGAGAAGACCAGGTCCGCGAGGGCCTCGTCCTCGGCGGCGGTGCCGGCGGCGAAGTCGCCGTCCTTCGCCGTCTCCAGCAGATCGAGGGCCTTGTACGCGGACGGGACCGCGCCGTGCAGCCGCTGGTCGAGGGTCTGCCGGGCGAAGTAGAGCACGCCCGCCCACATGTCCTTGTCGACCTCGGGCCGGGTCACGGTGACCTGACCCCGGACCACGCCGGCGGCCCACTCCAGGGATCGCTCCAGGAAGTCGGCCGGCTCCAGCAGGACGTCCGCGATGCCCAGCTCGGCAGCCTGCTTCGGCTTGAGCATCTTGTTCTGCATGAGCGGGTTCTGGATGATCACCTGGGTCGCGGCGGGGATGCCGATCAGGTTCGGCAGCAGCTGGGTGCCGCCCCAGCCGGGCACCAGACCGAGGGAGACCTCGGGCAGGGCCAGAGCCGCCGCACCACCGGAGAGCGTCCGGTAGTGGCAGTGCAGCGCCAGCTCCAGGCCGCCGCCCATCGCCGCGCCGTTGACGAACGCGAAGGTGGGGACGGTGCTGTCCTTGAGTCGGGCGAAGACCCGGTGGCCGAGCCGGCCGATCTCCAACGCCTGCGCGCGGTCGGCGAGCTGCGGCAGGCCGACGATGTCCGCGCCCACGCAGAAGATGTACGGCTTGCCGGTGACCGCGATGAACGCCGGGTCGGCGGCGAGCGCGGCGGTGATCGCCTCGTCCAGGCTGGTCAGACCGCCCGGGCCGAAGGTGTTCGGCTTGGTGTGGTCGAAGCCGTTGTCCAGCGTGATCAGGGCGGCGGGTCGGTCCAGCCCTGGCACGCTCACCTGGCGCAGCAGCGCCTTGGTGACGACCTCGTTCGGTGCGGCGAGTGCGCTCACTTAGCTCCCTCCCAGTGGGGGTTCTCCCAGATGACCGTGCCGCCCATGCCGATGCCGATGCACATCGCGGTGACGCCGTAGCGGACCTCGGGGTGCTCGGCGAACTGGCGGGCCAGCTGGGTCATCAGCCGTACGCCGGAGGAGGCCAGCGGGTGACCGATGGCGATCGCCCCGCCCCACGGGTTGACCCGCGCGTCGTCGTCGGCGATGCCGAAGTGGTCGAGGAAGGCGAGCACCTGCACGGCGAACGCCTCGTTCAACTCGAACAGGCCGATATCGTCGATGCTGAGCCCGGCGAGACGCAGTGCCTTCTCCGTCGACGGGATCGGGCCGATGCCCATCACCTCGGGCTCCACGCCCACGAACCCGAACGACACCAGCCGCATCGCCACGGGCAGGCCCAGCTCGCGCGCGGTGGCCTCGTCGGCGAGCAGGCTCGCGGTGGCGCCGTCGTTCAGGCCGGCCGCGTTGCCCGCGGTGACCTTGCCGTGCGGACGGAACGGGGTCTTCAGGGTGCCGAGCTTCTCCAACGACGTGTCCCGCGGAGCCTCGTCCACGGTGGCCAGGCCCCAGGCGCCCTCG
Source organism: Micromonospora sp. LH3U1 (assembly GCF_028475105.1). Lineage (NCBI taxonomy): Bacteria > Bacillati > Actinomycetota > Actinomycetes > Micromonosporales > Micromonosporaceae > Micromonospora > Micromonospora sp. LH3U1. The sequence continues at coordinate 1,735,040 of NZ_CP116936.1, forward strand.
GCGTCGCGGATGGACATCGGCACCAGGTCGTCCTGGAGCTTGCCGTTGGCGTACGCCTTGGCGGTCTTCTGCTGCGAGGCGAGCGCGAACGCGTCGGTGCGCGCCTTGGTGATGTGCGGGACCAGGTCGTGCAGGTTCTCCGCGGTGGAGCCCATGACCAGCGCGGACGGGTCGACCAGCTTCTCCGCGACGATGCGCGGGTTGGGGTCGACGCCCTCACCCATCGGGTGGCGGCCCATGTGCTCGACGCCGCCGGCGATGGCGATGTCGTAGGCGCCAATCGCGATGCCGCTGGCCACGGTGGTCACCGCGGTCATCGCGCCGGCGCACATCCGGTCGATGGCGAAGCCGGGCACGGTCTTGGGCAGACCGGCCAGCAGGGCGGCGGTACGGCCGATGGTGAGGCCCTGGTCGCCGATCTGGGTGGTGGCCGCGATGGCGACCTCCTCGACCCGCTCCGGGGGTAGCTGCGGGTTGCGACGCAGCAGCTCACGGATGCAGCGGATCACCAGGTCGTCGGCGCGGGTGTTGGCGTACATGCCACCCGCCTTGCCGAACGGGGTACGGACGCCGTCGACGAAGACGACATCTCGAACTTCACGGGGCACTTGAGCCTCCTATTCGACCGTGATTCGGCCTTCACGCCGGCAGGCGGCACTCGGATCGAATGAGGGTCGCCGACACGGGCACGTTCTCCCGAATGCTACTCGCCAGTAACCAACCCCGTCCGCACCCCCCGTTGTGGCCCACCCCACACCACCCCGCGCCGACCCCACTCCCACTCCACTGCCGCCCCCGCTGTTGATCATGAAGTTGTTGTCACGACACGCCGGTCCGGACGGCAATAACTTCATGATCAACCCGGTGGGTGGGTGGGTGGGTGGGTGGGTGGTCAGGGGAGGGATGGGTCAGGGAGGGTGGGGGTGGGGGTGGGGGGTTCTGGGGACAGTGCGGGGGTCAGGTGTGGGACGAGGAGGCCGATCTGCCATTCGCGGGCGTTGAGGCCGCGCAGCGTCTCCGCGACCGTCTCCTCGGTGAGCTTCTCCGGCGGGGTCCAGGCCAGCCGGCGGACCGAATCCGGGGTGATCAGGTTTTCCGGCGGCAGGTTGTGCTCACCGGCGATGCGGACCACCACCTCCCGGCAGCGGGCCAGCCGACCGGCCGCCACCGGGTCGCGTTCGGCCCAGCGGTGCGGCGGGGGCGGCCCCTCCACAGCCGGCGTGACCGGCAGCGAGTCCTCCGGCAACTGCCGGGCGTCGTCGAGAGCGGCGAGCCAGGTGCGGGCCAACCGACGGACCGACCGACCGCCGAAACCGGGCAGGGTCAGCAGGGTCTTCTCGTCCTTCGGGTCCAACTCGGCCGCAGCGATGATCGCCGAGTCGGGCAACACCCGACCGGGCGCGGCGTCCCGCCGGGACGCGATCTGGTCCCGGGCGTACCACATTGAGCGGACTCGGGCCTGCGCCCGCGCTCCCCGCAGCCGGTGGATGCCGGAGGTGCGCCGCCAGGGCTCCGCGCGGACCCGGGGCGGGCGTGCCCCGGTGCGGACCAGCGCGGCGAACTCCTCCGCGGCCCACTCCGACTTGCCCTGTCGGGCCAGCTCGGCGTCGAGTGCGTCGCGCAGGTCGGTGAGCAGCTCCACGTCGAGAGCGGCGTACGTCAGCCATGACTCGGGCAGCGGTCGGCTCGACCAGTCGGCCGCCGAGTGGTGCTTCTCCAGCGTGAACCCGAGCAACTGCTCGGTCAGCGCCGCCAGCCCGACCCGCTCGAATCCCGCCAGCCGAGCGGCGAGTTCGGTGTCGAACAACCGGCGTGGGCGCAACCCCACCTCGGCCAGGCAGGGCAGATCCTGGCTGGCCGCGTGGAGCACCCACTCGGCCTCGCCGATCGCCGCGTCCAACGCGCTGAGGTCCGGCAGGGGCAGTGGGTCGATCAGCGCTGTACCCGCGCCGGCCCGGCGTAGCTGCACCAGGTACGCGCGTTGGCTGTAGCGGTATCCGGAGGCCCGCTCGGCGTCCAGGGCGACAGGGCCGGTGCCCGCGGCGAAGCGGGCCACGACCTCGGCAAGCTCGGCTGGCGCGGCCACCGGATCAGGGGTGCCGTCACGCGGGGCGATCAGCGGAACGGGCCCACCGTTGGCCGGGTCGGCCCCCTCCCCCGCCGGCTGCGGCTGGGCCGACTGCGGGTGCTGGGGTGCGTTTCCCGGAAGTTCCTCGGCGGGCCGACGGCGCAGGGGTGGTTCGTCGGTCACCTGACAACCCTAGTGCGCGCGGTGATCCGGCGGGTGCAGCCGGTCCGGCGTGTGTCGGTCAAGTGTCCGCAAGGTGTCCTTCGGGAATGCCGAACAAAGCCCGAAAGTGCGAGTTCGGCCGGTCTGCCAAACCGCTCACTCCGGTCGATCATGGAGTTGTGGTGCCCCGCAAATGCCGCGCCGAGGAATATCTCGCCCACCACCACTCCATGATCGACGCCAACAGAGGGGTGGGGCGGGGGGGGGGGGGGGGGGTCAGGCTGCGCCTGCGGGGCGGCGGTCGGACAGGGCCGTGACCCCGGGTGGCGGCAGGCCGGCCGTGGAGGCGAGCAGTGTGCACCAGCCGAGCAGGTGTGGGGTCAGGTCATCGTCGACCGGCGTCCACGAGGCGCGGATCTCGATGTCGCCGACGGTCGGTGGGCCGGCAAGGTCGCCGAACCGGGTCGACATGGTCTGCGTCACCGTCCCGCCAATCGCCCGGTGGCCGGCGTCCTGGGCGTCCAACGCGTCGGTCAGCCACGTCCAGCCCACACCGGGCAGCAACGGGTCGGCGGCCAGGTCGACCTCCAACTCGGCGGTCACGTAGGTGACCAACCGCAGGGTGCCCTGCCACGCCTCGTGGCCGACCGGGTTGTGCAGCAGGATCAGCCGCCCGCTCGCCACCTCGTCGCCGTCGCGCAGCACGGTCGCGGAGAGCGCGAACGCGTATGGGGCCAGCCGCTGGGGAGCGCCGACCTCCTCCAGGGTGATCTCCGGCCGGGGCGCCGCCGACTGCAGGCCGGCGACCGCGCGGGCGAACGTCTCCGGGAGCGCGATCGGGGGGGCCATGTCGGCAGCCTATGCCGACGCCTGGCCACCGCTTCGGCGGCGCGCCGACGCTCACCGAGGGGGCCCCTGCTCCGACGCGGGCGTAAGGAACGGTGCCCTTCCTCTCACCCCCACCCGGATGGGGGTGGTGGGCGTGGCACGATTGCGGCGATGACCACGGACACCACGGGCACTGTCGCCCGAGACGGAGAACCCCGCCCCGGCGGACCAGCCGACTCGCCCTTCATCAGGGCCTGCCGACGCCGGCCCAGCCCGCACACCCCGGTCTGGTTCATGCGCCAGGCCGGCCGCTCCCTGCCGGAGTACCGGGAGATCCGAGCGAGCGTGCCGATGCTGGAGTCCTGCCGTCGCCCGGATCTGGTCACCGAGATCACCCTCCAGCCGGTCCGCCGCCACAAGGTGGACGCGGCGATCCTGTTCAGCGACATCGTGGTGCCGGTCGCCGCTGCCGGGGTCGACCTGGACATCGTGCCGGGCACCGGCCCGGTGGTCGCCGAGCCGATCCGCACCGCCGCCGACGTGGAGCGGATCCGCCCGATCACTCGCGACGACGTCTCGTACGTGGACGAGGCCGTCCGGCAGTTGGTGGTCGAGCTGGGCGACACCCCACTGATCGGTTTCGCCGGTGCGCCGTTCACCCTGGCCAGCTACCTGGTCGAGGGCGGGCCGTCGCGCACCCACGCGAAGACCAAGGCGCTGATGTACGGCGATGAGGAGCTGTGGCACGCGCTCTGCGGCCGGCTGGCCGACGTGACGCTGGCCTTCCTGCGGGTGCAGATCGATGCCGGCGTGTCCGCCGTTCAGCTGTTCGACTCGTGGGCCGGCGCGCTCTCCGAGGCCGACTACCGCCGTTTCGTGCTGCCGCACTCGACCGCCGTGCTGAGCGGGCTGGTAGACGCCGGGGTGCCACGGATCCACTTCGGGGTGGGCACCGCCGAGCTGCTCGGCGCGATGGGCGAGGCCGGCGCGGACGTGGTCGGCGTCGACTGGCGTACCCCGCTGGACGTGGCCACCGGCCGGATCGGCCCGGACAAGGCGGTGCAGGGCAACCTGGACCCGTGCGTGCTGCTCGCGCCGTGGCCGGTGGTGGAGGCCGAGGTGCGCCGCATTCTGGAGCAGGGCAAGGCCGCCCCGGGGCACGTGTTCAACCTCGGCCACGGTGTGCTGCCGGAGACCGACCCGGAGATGCTGACCCGCGTGGTCGCGCTGGTGCACGAGCTTTCCAGCCGCCGGGCCGACCAGGGCTGAACGGCGATGCGGCAGCCCTGGCGGGTGGCGGTGGTCGGCGGCGGGATCGCCGGGCTGGCCGCCGCGGTCCGCTTGCGCGACCGCGCACCGGCCGGCACCGAGATCACGGTGTACGAGCAGTCCGGTGCGCTGGGCGGCAAGCTGCGCACCGGGGAGTTGGCTGGCCAACCGGTCGAGTTCGGTGCCGAGTCGTTCCTGATGCGCGACCCGACGGGCGCCGAGAGCGCGGCGGTGGCGTTGGCCCGCCGGCTGGGGCTGGCCGATCGGATCGTGCACCCCACGGTGGGGCAGGCCGCGCTGGTCATCGACGGAGGGCTGCGCCCCATCCCGGGCGGCACCCTGGTGGGCGTACCCGGTGATCTGGAACGGGTCACCACGGTCGCCCGCCCGGTCGCGGACGCCGACACCGACGGCGGTCGGCCGCTGGTCGGGCCCGACGCGGACGTCTCGGTGGGTGCGCTGGTCCGGTCCCGCTTCGGTGACGAGGTGGTCGAGCGGCTGGTCGACCCCATGTTGGGCGGCGTGTACGCGGGCCGCGCCGACGATCTTTCGCTGGTCACGACGATGCCGGCGCTGGCCCGTGCGGCCCGGGTGGAGCACACCCTGACCGGCGCGGTCCGGGCCGCGCAGGCCGCCGCGCCGCGTGCGCCCGGCGCTCCGGTCTTCGGCACCCTGGTCGGTGGGCTCAGCACCCTGGTCGAGGCGGCGGTGACGGCCAGCGGCGCGACGGTACGGCGGGACGCCGCCGTCCGCGAGTTGACCCCGACCGACACGGGTTGGCGGCTCACCGTCGGCCCGACCCGTGACCCCGAGCAGGTCGACGTGGACGCCGTGGTGCTGGCGGTGCCAGCCCGACCGGCGGCCCGGCTGCTCGCTGGTCCGGCACCGGTTGCCGCAGCGGGTGTCGGCGAGTTGGACTACGCGAGCGTCGCGTTGGTGACCCTGGCGGTGCCGCAGCCGCGACTGCCCGAGCTGTCCGGGTTCCTGGTGCCCAGCACCGAAGGGTTGCTGATCAAGGCCGCGACCTTCTTCACCACCAAGTGGGGGCACCTGCGCCGACCGGACGGGTTGGCGTTGGTGCGTGCCTCGGTCGGCCGGTACGGCGAGGAGGCGCATCTCCAGCGCCCCGACGCCGACCTGGCGGCCACCGTGCATCGAGAGCTCTCGGCGGTGCTCGGCACCCCGCTGCCGGCCCCCGTCGACGGGCACGTGCAGCGATGGGGCGGTGCGCTGCCCCAGTACGCCCCGGGGCACGCCGACCGGGTCGCCGCCGCGCGGACGGCGTTGCGGGCTGCGCACCCCACCCTGGTCCTCGCCGGCGCCGGCTACGACGGCGTCGGTATACCGGTCTGCGTCCGCTCCGGCGAGACGGCGGCCGAAGAGATCATCACAGCACTGGGAGGATCGGCGAGATGACCGAGCAGACCAACGCAGCCCGTTTGCGGGAGCTGAACGACAGCATCCGCTACACGATGTGGTCGGTGTTCCGGGCCAGCGCCCCGCTGCCGTCGCTGCGGGACAACGTCACCGGTGAGGTCGTGTCCCTCTTCGAGGAGCTGGCCGGCAAGGACGTGGTGGTCCGGGGCGTGTACGACGTCTCCGGTCTGCGCGCCGACGCGGATGTGATGATCTGGTGGCACTCCGCGTCCAGCGACGCGTTGCAGGACGCGTACCTGCGGTTCCGTCGGACCACGTTGGGTCGGGCGCTGACCCCGGTCTGGTCGCAGATGGCACTGCACCGGCCGGCGGAGTTCAACAAGAGCCACATCCCGGCGTTCCTGGCCGGCGAGGAGGCCCGCCCCTACATCTGCGTCTACCCGTTCATCCGCTCCTACGAGTGGTACCTGCTGCCCGACGCCGAGCGCCGCGAGATGCTGGCCGAGCACGGGAAGTTGGCCCGCGGCTACCCGGACGTACGGGCCAACACGGTCGCCTCGTTCGCGCTGGGCGACTACGAGTGGATGCTCGCCTTCGAGGCCGACGAACTGCACCGGATCGTCGACCTGATGCGTGACCTGCGCGCCTCCGGCGCCCGCCGGCACGTCCGCGAAGAGGTCCCCTTCTACACAGGCCGCCGCCGCTCCGTATCCGAAATCGTCAACTGCCTGATCTGACCCCCCGCGCGCACCGCGCCTCCCGCCCGCGATCTTGCACTTCCGGTCGCTGGATTGCGGCTTATGCCCTGTTCGCCGGGGCAGAAAGTGCAAGATCGCGGGGGCGGCGCGCGGACCCACCACTGGATTTCCCTCCGTCCGGTGCCGCACCCCCGCCCGGGTGCGGCACCGGACGGGGATCAACTGGTCGTCGTGCAGGAGACCAGGGGAACCGGGTTGCTGCCGTTCCACGATCCGAGGAAACCGAACGTGGTGCTCGCTCCGGCGGCGAGGGTGCCGTTGTGGCTGACGTTGCGCGCCGTGACCAGCGTGCCGTTGGTGCTGACGGTGGTGTTCCACGACGAGGTGACCTGTTGGCCGTTGCCGTAGTTCCAGCTCACCGACCAGCCCCGGGTGGGTGAACCGCCAGCGGTCACCTTCACCTCGGCCTGGAAGCCGCCGGTCCACTGGCCGGTGACCTGGTACGTCGCCGTGCAGGCCCCGGCCGGCGGCGGGGTGGTCGGCGGCGGGGTGGTCGGCGGGGGCGTGGTGGGTGGGGGAGTCGTGGGTGGCGGGGTGGTCGGCGGCGGCGTGGTCGTCCCGCCGAAGGTGACGTCGCTGCACAGGTAGTACGACTGGTCCAGGTGGCTGGCCTGCCAGACGGTGTAGACGATGTGCCGCCCCGTGCGTCCCGAGGCGCTGACCGGGATCTGGATGGAGACGCCACCGGTGTCCGGGTTCCACTGCGAGGCCGGCGTGTTGCCGATCTGGCCGGCCAACTCCAGGTCGTCCCAGCCGAGCGGTTCGGTGAGCGCGTTGAAGCCCTGCTTGGTCACGTACACCCGGATGTAGTCGGCGCCGTGGCTGGCCTGGTCGAAGAAGCGGAGCCGGAAGTTGTTCGACACCGAGGTGGTCTTCCAGGCGCCGATGGTGTCCAGCGCGTTGTAGCGAGGGCTCTGGGTGCGCCCGCCGCTGCACAGCTGGCCGTTGGGGACGGCGCTCTGGTGGTTGCCGCCCACACCTTCGCGGAACAGGCCGTTCCAGTTCCACATGGCGGCCGGGTCGGCTTGCCAGGCCTGCCAGCACATCGGGTCCTCGGTGGCCATCCGGGGATTCTGGAAGTCGCTGCCCCAGCGTTGCCAGCAGCTGTAGTTGCGCGAGGCCGGGTCGACGACCGACCCGTGCGCGGAGGCGGGCTGAACCAGCATGGTGGTCAGCGCGGTCGTCAACAGGAGCGTGATGGCCGCCGCGATGGCGAACAACCAGAGCACGCGTGGAGATCGAGCGAGAGTGGACATGGAGCCCCCGGGGGGATGAGGTCGGACGACGACGCCCGGACTGCCGGGAGATGCCCGCTCCCGTGCCTACTCGCTGGCTCCCGCGATGGCTCTGCCCGGCACGATGCCAGACGAATCGTCAGACGTCAATGGCTTCGCGCCGCATCGGGGTGTGCGGGATGCCGTCCTCGACGTAGTCCGGGCCGCTGACCGCGAAGCCGTGCCGGGTGTAGAACGGGACCAGGTGCGACTGGGCCTCCAGCACGCAGGGCCGGTTGCCCACCACCTCCAGCGCCGCGGTCATCAGCCGACCGGCGTGCCCGCCGCCCCGCGCCGCCGGTGCCACCACCACCCGACCGATCCGGGCGGTGCCGTCCTGGTCGGCCAGGATCCGCAGGTACGCCAGCGGCGCGCCGCCGTCGGTCAGCCAGAGATGCCTGGTGCCCGGCTCCACGTCCCGCCCGTCGAGTTCCGGGTACGGGCAGTGCTGCTCCACCACGAACACGTCGATGCGCAGCTTGAGCAGGTCGTGAAAGGTGCGGGCGTTCAGGTCGGCGAAGGAGGCTGTCCGGATTTCGGTGGTCTGCTGGGGCACCCGCCGATGGTAGGCGCGGTCAGGCCGGGCGTGCGCCGACGGCATCGCGGATCTCGGCGCCCACCGTGCCCTCGACGGCGCGGGCGCAGTGGCCGCAGCAGAAGAAGCGGCCGTTGACCTCGACGCCATGCCCGACGATCTTGACTTGGCAGTGCTCGCAGATCGGTGCCATTCGGTGGATCGCGCACTCGAACGAGTCGAAGGTGTGCACGTCACCGCTGACGGTGTGCACCTCGAACGCCATCCAGTAGTCGTTGCCGCAGACCTCGCACGCTGCCACGGAAAACCCCCAATATCAGGACAAGTGCCTACAGAATCTCTCAGTTCGCCATGGCAACGGGGGGAAACGTCGATGCCCAGGAGTCTGAGCGGCGTGTCGGCGTCGGCGTGTTGTCCGTAGCGCTGGGTGACACCAGCGGCGTCTGGTTGGACGACGAATCAGCCGACCAGGTCGACGACCGCGGCAGTCCGCTCCGACTCTGACGAGAAAACTCGCCACCATCGATGGATTTATCGATAGAAGTCTTTACTGTTAACAATGTTTAAATTACCTTGAGGGGCACCCACCGGACCTGGAGAAGGAGCTGCCCCGATGCGTCGAAGAATGACCGTCCCGCTGGTGGCGGCGGGTGCTGTCGCCGCCACCCTCACCGTCGCCGCCCCCGCGCAGGCGCACGGCTACGTCTCCGCCCCGCCCAGCCGGCAGGCGCTCTGCGCGCAGGGCCGGGTGCCCGACTGTGGGCAGATCAAGTACGAGCCGCAGAGCGTCGAGGGGCCCAAGGGCCTGCGCAGCTGCAACGCCGGAATCGCCCAGTTCGCCGTCCTCAACGACGACGGCCGGGGCTGGCCGGCCACCTCGGTGGGCAGCTCGCTGACCTTCACCTGGGTGAACACCGCACGGCACGCCACCAGCAACTGGGAGTACTGGATCGGCAACACCCGGGTCGGCGTGGTCAACGGCAACGGCCAGCAGCCGGGCGCCACGGTCTCGCACAACGTCAACCTCGGCGGCTTCTCCGGCCGGCAGAAGATCCTCGCGGTGTGGAACATCTCCGACACGGCGAATGCCTTCTACTCCTGCATCGACGTGCAGATCGGCGGGGGAGGCGGGCCGACGCCAACCCCCACCCCCACCCCGACCGCCTCACCCACTCCACGGCCCACGCCGACCCCCACGCCCACCACTCCCGCCCCGGGCGGTAGTTGGACCGCGGGCCGGGCGTACCAGGTCGGCGAGCAGGTCACCTACGGCGGGCAGACGTACCGCTGCCGGCAGGCGCACACCGCGATCGCCGGGTGGGAGCCGCCGAACGTACCGGCGCTCTGGCTTCAGGTCTGACCGCACGGGTGCGGCCCCTGGCCGCACCCGTGTCGCCATCCTCGCGGAACGGAGCACCCGGCATGCCCCGTCGTACCCCTGTGGTGTCCCTTGTCATCGCTGTGCTGCTCACCGGCGCCTGCGCCGGGTCGCCCACGTCGAGTCCGTCAGTCGCGCCACAACCAGCTCCCGCGTCCCCGGCCGGGTCGGCGGCGGCCGGGTCCGTGGTGGCCGATTCCCCGGCCGACGGGGCCTCGATGAGCGGAATCGACGTGGTGTTCCTGAGCACGATGGTCGGGCACAGCGAACGCACCCTGCAGATCGTCCGGCTGGCCCGGGACCGGGTGCGCGGCGACGAGCTGCGGACCCTGGCCGCCGCCATCGAGGTGACCGAGGCCGACGAGCTGTCCGCCATGCGCGGCTGGTTGCCCAAGACCGGGCCGGGCGCCAGCGCGGCCGCACACCACCATGACGGGCACGGTGACGACACCGCGCTCGACCGGCTGCGGACCGCGCCGGACGCGGACGTCGACCGAGTGCTGCGCGAGGTGCTCGCCGACCACCAGCGATCGGCGGCCGACCTGGCCCGAGCCCAGGTCGGCGTCGGTCGCAACGAGCGGGTCCGCGACCTGGCCCGGCGGATCGAGCAGTCCCGGACCGCCGAGGTCGAGCTGCTCGCCAGGCCAGGCTGAGCCGGGGTACGCCGCTGGTGCGCCCAGGCCGCTCAGGTCAGGGGGATTCCAGTCGGATGGAGACCGAGTTGACGCAGTGCCGGGTGTCCTTCGGGGTGAAGCCCTCACCGTGGAAGACGTGCCCGAGGTGACTGTCGCAGCGCGCGCAGCGGATCTCCGTACGGGGCATGCCGAGGCTGCGGTCCTCGATTTCCTTGACCCGTCCCGGGATGGCGTCGTCGAAGCTCGGCCAGCCGCAGTGGGAGTCGAACTTCGTGTCGCTGGAGAAGAGCTCCAGCCCGCAGGCGCGACAGTGGTAGACCCCCTGGGTCTTCGTGTCCACGTACTCGCCGGTCCACGGGCGTTCGGTGCCGGCCTCCCGCAGAATGTGGAACTCCTCGGGGGTCAGGCGGACACGCCACTCGTCTTCGGTCTGGGGCAGCTCGTTGTCGTCAAGACTCACCCGTCAACGGTACGTCGAACGTCGGGGGCTTGGCATAAGGTCGCGGGATGGGTGGCACCAAGGCAGCGGTCGCCGAGGTCGAGGTGGCCGGGCACACCGTACGGCTGAGCAGTCCGGACCGGGTGATCTTCCCGCTGCGGGGCTTCACCAAGGCGGACGTCTTCCACTACTACCTCGCGGTCGGCGACGGGATCATGCGCGCCCTGCGGGACCGGCCCACCACGCTGCAACGCTTCCCCGAGGGCATCGAGGGTGAGGCGTTCTTCCAGAAGCGCGTGCCCACCCGGGGCGTGCCACCCTGGGTGACGACCGCGGAGATCACCTTCCCGAGCGGTCGGAGCGCGGCGGAGCTCTGCCCGGTCGATCTCGGCCACGTGGCCTGGGCGGCGCAGATGGGCACCATCGTGTTCCACCCGTGGCCCGTGCGCGCCGGTGACGTCGACCGGCCCGACGAGCTGCGCATCGACCTGGACCCCCAGCCCGGCACCGACTTCGCCGACGCGGCGCGGGCCGCAGGGGAGGTCCGCGCTCTCCTCGACGAGCTGGGCGTGCCCGGTTGGCCCAAGACGTCCGGTGGTCGGGGCGTGCACGTCTACCTGCGCATCCAGCCGCGTTGGACGTTCACCGAGGTGCGCCGGGCCACCATCGCCCTCGCCCGGGAGCTGGAGCGCCGCCACCCCGACCTGGTCACCACCGCCTGGTGGAAGGAGGAGCGCGGCAGCCGGGTCTTCGTCGACTTCAACCAAATGGCCCGGGACCGCACGATCGCCTGCGCGTACTCGCTGCGGGCCAACGCGCGGGCCACCGTCTCGACCCCGGTCACCTGGGACGAGCTGCCCGACGTCGACCCGGACGACTTCGACCTGCGTACCGTCCCGGCTCGGCTGGCCGAGCGCGGCGACCCGCACGCGGGCATCGACGACGCCCCGTGGGACATCACCCCGCTGCTGGAGTGGGCCGACCGGGACGCCGCTGCCGGTCAGGGCGACCTGCCGTACCCGCCGGACCACCCGAAGATGCCCGGCGAGCCCAAACGGGTCCAGCCCAGCCGCGCCAAGCGCACCCCCGGCGACGCCAACGCTTGACCGGCGGGCCCGCTTGAGCATGACAGCTAGGGGCCGGCCGGGCCGGTGTCGTGTTGTGCTCTGGGAGCCGTCAGGCCAGGAATCTGTCGAAGAGCTGTCAAGGCACTCCAGTAGTTGTCGGAGTGGGCGGACAGCGCCGCTGTCATCGTCAACGTGTGGACCTGGTTGGTGTAGCGGAGATCCGGGTGATGCTCGGGAATGTGTCGCGGCAGCGCGCCTCGGTGATCGCCAATCAGCGGAACTACCCGGAACCGGTCGCCGTGCGGGCGATGGGAAAGGTCTGGCGGAAGTCGGACGTCGAGGTGTGGATCAAAAAGCACCGGCCGGAGTCCGCGACGGGCTGATCATCAGCGGCGATAAATCCTCTGCATCGTGGCCTGGCGATGCCTGGACGAACCGAATCTGTCGTACGTGTGTTCTAAAGTCTGTCTGTGATCGATGAGTTGGCGCGTGCGGAGAGTGCGGTGGCAGCCTGCACCGACACCGCCGCCTGGGCCCTCTCCGAGCGCGATCTGATCGCGACGATCGACGCCACGCACCGGCTGCAACAGCGCTTGGCGGCCGTGCAGTTGGCGGCGGTCCGCGAGTTGGACGGTCGAGGCGCCGCCGTGACGCAGGGCGCGTCCTCGACGACGGTGTGGTTGCGCCACCGCCTTCGGCTCGACGTCTCCGCCGCCCGTCGGCTGGTCGGCCTCGCGGCCTCGCTTGACGTGGCCCCGCCCGCCGTGCGCGACGCCCTGGCGAGCGGGGCGGTCAGCGTGGAGCAGGCCCGGGTCATCGCCGACACGGCCGCCGCGGTGTCGGTCTCGGCGGGCGCCGAGATCGCCGACAAGGCGGTTGGCGTGCTGGTCGAGTGGGCCGCGCAGTTCGACCCCACCCTGCTGCGCCGGATGGGCACCCGGATTCTCGATCACGTCGCTCCCGACCTCGCCGACGCCGCCGCCGCGGCGGCCTTGGCCGCCGAGGCCGCCCGGGCCGCCCGCGATCGGCACGTCACCATCTCCGAGCAGACCGGCGGGCGGCTTCGGCTCAGCGGCACCCTCGACGCGGAGGCCGCCGCGCTGCTACGCGCCGTCATCGACCCGCTCAGCGCACCCGCCGGGCCCGACGACACCCGCTGTGCCGGGCAACGTCGCCACGACGCCCTCGCCGACGTGTGCCGGCTGGCGCTACGTGTCGGTCAGCTGCCCGAGAACGGCGGCGACCCGGCCCAGCTCGTCGTCACCACCGACTACGACGGCCTGACGCGGCAGTTGGGCGCCGGCACCCTCGACGTCGGCCTGCGGCTCACCCCCGACACGGTGCGTCGGCTCGCCTGCGACGCGGCCATCCTGCCCGCCGTGCTGGGTGGTGCCGGGCAGGTGCTCGACGTGGGCCGCCAACGCCGCCTCGTCAGCGGCCCACTGCGTCGGGCGCTGGTGCTGCGCGACGGCGGTTGCGCCTTCCCGGGCTGCGATCGGCCACCCCGCTGGTGCGCCGCCCACCACCTCCGGCACTGGGCCGACGGCGGCCCGACCAGCCTCGACAACGCGGTGCTGCTCTGCGGCCACCACCACCGGCACATCCACCAGACCGAGTGGGCGGTTCAGTTGGGCCACGACGGCCACCCGGAGTTCGTCCCGCCGGCCTGGCTCGATCCGGACCAACTCCCGCGCCGCAACCACTACCACCGACGAACGTAGCCAGTCCTAGTCCTCGTTTGGCAGTTGGTCGGGTGACCGCCGACCCAGGAGCACGGCCGGGTTGCCATCGCCCGCTCCGTCGGCGAGCGTCGCAGCGTCGGTGAGGACACTGTGCATTACCGGCACCGGCAGGTGTGGGTTGGCGGCGGCTGCTCCGGCAGTTTCCGGATCGTCGAACAATTCGAGCACGCGACTCGGCGACAGGCGGGGGTCACCGGCCGTCGAATTCCGCACCTCCGGACGCGGGTCGTGGCTGAGCCGCTCGATGAGCTGCGGTGCTGCCTCGGGATCGCGGACCACCAGGGCTCGGGCCCATGGGTCCGGCGACTCTGCCAGCCGGGCCAGTCCGACCCGCTGAAAGCTGGGGTGGTCAAGAAGGCGGCCTCGGGTCGCCGTCGTAGCCTCCAGGTAGGTGTTGAGCACCGTTTCGTGGGCGACGCCCGAGTGGCGCTCGCACAGCAGGAGCCGGACGGCGAAGTCGTCGTCGTTTTCCAGTGCGGCGATGTGGTCGGCGGTGAGGTGGGGATTGCAGGCGACACTGCGACGTAGCCCGATGTGCGCCGAGCGCACGCAGCGGCTCTGGATCTCCGGATCGCGGGTCTTGGTCGCCCAGACGGCCGGTCGGATCCGGTCGTCACGTCGGACGTGGTAGTCGATTGCCGCGCGTTGCTCCTCACTGAGCTCGGGGCGCATCGACACGGCGAGCCGGACCGTGGGTGACGGGTCCACCGCCAGTCGGGCGACGAGGTCGGGACGCAGGTCGGGATCGGCGGCGGCGGTGCTGCGCACCCATTCGTTGTCGGCGCTGGCCTGGGCTTCGAGGTCCCGACGGTCCGGCGGTGGCTCGTCGGCCGGTGCCGTTCGTGATTCGCCCGGCCACAGCCGGGCGCGCAGTTCCTGCGGCACCCACGGCGAGTCGACCATGATCAGGTCCAGCATTGGATGCCGTTCGAGAAGCCGCTCGTACGCCCAGACGGGTAGCACCGCCGGTTGCGTCCACGTCGACGCGAGGAGCGAGATCGGCCCCTCGGCGAGCGCCCACAGCACAGAGCGTTCCGGGTCCTCGACCAGCGTGGCCCGCTGTTCGGGTGTGACGTGCAACGCTTGCGCCAGTACCTTGCGCACCTTGTGGTCGGGATGGTCGACCAGTGCCTCGAACTGCTCGTCGGTCCATTCCAGACGGAAGGCCAGGGCGAACTCCACCTCCCGGAGGTGCTCCTCGACAAGCTGCCGCAACAGGTCGGCGGGGATGGCGGGGTTGCGGACCAGGCCGTGTAGCCGAGCCCGTGCCGGATTGTTGTAGTGGGCGAGGAACGCGTCGTTGACGTACAGCGGGACCTCCAGGGTTGGGCCATCAAGGACCTGCGAGAGGCCACCGTAGAAGGAGAACGCGCAGCTCAACAGGGCCGCCCGGCCGAGTGTCTTCTGTCGCTGCCAGCGGTAGGCTCAGACTGGCCAGCTCAACGAGTCGGACGGGCCGACCGGCGGAGCCGCGGCACCGGCGCAGCGGTTAGCCTGCCGTCATGGCGAGCGCAGAGCTGGATGAATTGATCGTCGCGGACGCCGACGCCCTGCGCGTGTGGTTGTCGGCCAACCACACCACGTCGCCCGGCGTCTGGCTCGCCCTGACCAAGAAGGGCGGCACGGTCACGACGTTGACCTGGCAGCAGGCGGTCGACGAGGCCCTGTGTGTCGGCTGGATCGATGGGCAGGCCCGCAAGCGGGATGAGGAGTCATCCTGGATCCGGTTCACCCCGCGTCGGCCCCGCAGTTCCTGGTCCCAACGCAACGTCGCGCACGTGGCCCGGCTGGAGGAGCAGGGGCGGATGCTGCCGGCGGGCCGCGCCGCGGTGGAAGCCGCGAAGGCGGACGGGCGGTGGGCGGCCGCCTATGCCCCGCCGTCGGAGGCCGAGGTTCCGGCCGACCTCCTCGCCGCCATCGCCGCCGAGCCCGCCGCCCAAGCCATGCTCGACGTGCTCACCAAGGCCAACCGGTTCGCTCTCATCCACCGCCTCAACGCCGTCAAACGGGCGGAGACCCGCGAGCGCAAGATCGGCGAATTCGTTGCCATGCTGGCCCGCCACGAGACGATCTACCCCCAGAAGGCGAGGCCGGTGTCCGGGCCGACGCTGCCGTAAACGGGGGCGAGGCCCCGACGAACCGATTGACTTTCGATAGGTAACGAGCGAAACTCGATGCATGGTTACGGAGCATCGAGCGGTTGCCGCTCTCAGAGTTTTCCTGGTGGTGCTGTTCGGGGTCCTGGTCGTGTTCCAGACCCTCTCGCTGCCCGGGCAGTTCGCGTACATGGCCCAGGAGTCACCGGAGGACGCCTACCTCCGGTGGCCGGCGACCGCCGTGACGGTGTTCTGGGTCTTGTGCGTCCAAGTGGTCATCGTGGCGACGTGGCAGTTGCTCAGCCTGGTCAAGAACGACCGCATCTTCACCGAGGCGTCCCTGAAGTGGGTGGACGCGATCGTGTGGGCCATCGCCGCCGCGTGGGTGGTGCTCGTGGGTGTCTTTCTCTGGGTCGGGTTCAACGCGGATGACCCGGGAGTGCCCCTCCTGCTGTTCCTGCTGACGGTGGGCGTCACCGTGCTGGGGCTCCTCATGGTGGTGATGCGTGCGCTGCTGCGGCAGGCAACCACGCTGCGGACCGACATGGAAGCGGTGATCTGATGCCCATCGTCGTCCGCATCGACGTCGAGTTGGCCAAGCGCAAGATGAGCGTCGGTGAGTTCGCCGAGCGTGTCGGGCTCACGCCGGCCAACGTGGCGGTGCTGAAGAACGGCCGTGCCAAGGCCGTCCGCTTCAGCACTCTGGAAGCCATGTGCCGGGTGCTCGACTGCCAGCCCGGAGACCTGCTCGAGTGGGTTGACGAGGAGACCCCATGAGGTACGCCCTGACAGCCGTCGCCATTCTCGCCGTCGCGCTCGGTCTCGCCGGGATCGCACACGGGGAGGCCGACGACTCGCCGGGCCTCCAACTCCTTGGCGTCGCGCTGGTGATCGGCGCGGTCGCGTTCGGCATCCGGAACTTTCGAGGCGGCGGCTAGCCGCCCAGGCGCTCGGGCCGGCCATGAGCTGACCCTCCCGTAATAACGATCAAGTAACGGGCGCGAACCTTTCCCGGTGGGTGACCTGTCTTGATGGTCGTCGGCCCACCAGGGCCAGGGGAGGCGTCGGATGAAGCTGGTGTGGAGGCGGGCCCGCGAGGCGCGCGGACTCTTGGTTGCGGCGGTGATCGCCGCCCTCGTCGCCGTCGCGTTGGTCACCGGGCTGTCCGACTACAACCGCCGGGCGGTGGACGCCGGGCAGCGGGCCCTGGTCGCCGCCTCGCCGGCCGAAGAACGCGGCCTGTTGGTCAGTGGCTCAGGTGGGCGCGACGCGGCCGAGTTCGCCACCCGGGACCAGGCGGTCCGAGCCGAGTTCGTCAACGGGCTCGCGGGTGCCCCGGTCAGCGTCGCCGCCGCCCGCTACGGCACCGGCCGGGAGCTGACCGGAGATCTCGGGCAGGTCACCCGTCCGGAGGACGAACCGGTCTTCGCCAGCCTGGCCACGCTCGAGGACCTCGCTGGCCATGCGGAGCTGACCAGCGGAGCCTGGCCCCGCGCCGGGACGAACCCGATCGAGGTGAGCCTGCCGGAGCGGGTTGCCGGCGCGCTTGGCCTGACCGTCGGCGAGCGTGTCCCGGTGCGCGACCGTGCCACCGAACGGCGCAGCGAACTGCTGCTCGCCGGCACCTGGCGGCCCCGCGACCCGGCCGACGCGTACTGGCTGCTGGCCCCCGGGGTGGGGGCGGGCAGCGTCGGGTCGGGCACCTCGTACGGGCCGTTCGTGCTCGACCCGGCCGACTTCGCGGCCACCTTCGCGGGTTCGGTGTCGGTGTCCTGGCTGGCCGTACCGAACCTCAGCGGCGTCGACACCGCCGACCTGCCCGCCGTGCGGGAAGCCCTCACCGAGGCCGCCTCGGCGGTGCCCGAGGCCGCTCAACTGGGCAGCTCCGGGCAGACGGTGACGAAGATGGAGCAACTGCTGGACCGGATCGCCCGCGCCGACCTGGTGGGCCGTTCCTCGCTGGCCACCCCGCTGTTGCTCATCCTGGTGCTCGGTGGGTACGCGCTGGTCCTCGTCGCCGCACTGCTGCACGAGGACCGTCGCCCGCAGACGGCGCTGCTGCGCGCCCGCGGCGCTGCCCGCCGGCAGTTGGCCGGCCTGGCGGCCCGCGAGGCGACGCTGGTGGTCGCCCCGGCCGCCGTGCTCGGGCCGTTGATCGCCAGCGTGGTGCTGCGGTACGTCCGACCCGGTGGGTCGGACGACCTGTCCACCGTCGGCGGCAACACCACCCTGGTCTGGGCGGCAGCAGCGGCTGCGGCCGGCTGCCTCGTCGCCATGGTCCTCCCGACGCTGCGCAACGCCGGCACGTACGTGGCCGACATGGCCGCCCGGTCCCGGCCGAACCGGGCGGCGAGCGTCCAGCGCGCCAGTATCGACCTGGTGCTCGTGGCGCTCGCCGTGCTCGCCTGGGTGCAGCTACGCCGGTACGCCTCCCCGCTGGCCGGCTCAGGCGGCCGACTCGGGCTCGACCCGCTGCTGGTCGCCGCCCCGACGCTCGGTGTGCTGGCCGGCGCCGTGCTGGCGCTGCGGATTCTCCCGCCGCTCACCCGGTTCGCCGAGCGGTTCGTCGACCGACGTCCCTGGACGGCCACCATGTTCGGCATGTGGCAGGCCGGTCGGCGTCCCCACGCCGGCCCGGTGCTGCTGCTCGCCCTCGCCGTCGGTGGCAGCACCCTGGCCTGGTCCCTGATCAGCACCGGCGAGCGGTCCCAGGTCGAGCAGGCCGGGCACACCGTCGGTGCAGACCTGCGGATCACCGAACGGACCGGGACCGCCCCGCCGACCCGGGCAGGCCAGCTCGCCGCGCTGCCGAGCGTCGAGCGGGTGCTACCGGCGTGGCGGGACGAGATACGGGTCGGCCGGGAGGACCTCCAGGCGACCGTGATCGGTGTCGACCCGGCCAGCGCCGCCGGGGTCGTCCGTCTCGCCGACCGCCTGAGCGACGGACCCGCGTCGACGCAGTACGAGCGGATGGTCGGAGCGCGGGGAGCCTTCGCAGGCGTCGAGTTGCCCGGGGGCGCGCGGGCGATCACCGGCACCGTCCGTACCCCGGTGAGCAACGCGAGCCGGCCGGTTCAGGTCGCGGTGACGCTGTTGGTCACCAGCTCCGACGGGCTCGCCCTGCGGCTGCCGGCGGCCAACTCCGCCAGCGACGGCCGGGCCACCCGGTTCACCGTGCAGCTGCCCGAGGCGCGCGGGGCACGGCTGCGGCTGACCGGGTTCGAAGCGGACGGCGGGCTGGCGGCCGGCAACGCCTACCGACTCCAGCTCGACGGGCTGACGGTGGTCAACGCCGACGGCACCACCGCGCCCGCCGGGCTGAGCGGTGACTGGACGATGACGGCCCCCCGCGAGCAGCCCACGCGGGTGCGGACCACTCCCACCGGGTTCGCCGCGGTCCACCCGGTGGACGTGATTCCTGGCGGGCAGTTCCGGTACCAGCCGCCGACCCGGTTCACGATCGTGCCGGGCGGGGAGAGCAAGCCCATTGCAGTGCTGATGACCCCCGGGGTCCGCGAGGCACTGAGCCTGCGCGTCGGCGACACCGTCGACCTGACGCTCTCCGGGGCGACGCTGCCGGTCCAACTGGTCGGCGAGCTGAGTGCGGTGCCGACCACCACCGGGGAAGGCATACTGCTGGACCTGCCCGCGGCGGTCGACACGCTGGTCCGGGGCAGTGGCGCGATGCGACCGGTACCGGAGTGGTGGATCGGCGCCGACGACGCGACGGCCGCCGCCCAGGCGGCCGGCGAGCTGCCGGGCGTCACCGTGCTCAACCGGGAAGCGGTGTACGAGTCGTCCGCCGACGACCCGTACTGGCAGGGCTCACGTACCGGAATGCTCGCCGCCGCGCTCGGCGCGGTGCTGCTCGCCCTCGTCGGCCTGATGGTGGACGTGTGGGCCACCGCGCGGCACCGGCTCAGCGAGTTCGCGGTACTGCACACCCTCGGCGCCACGCCCCGCCTGCTGGCCCGGGCGCTGTTGGCCGAACAGACCTTCCTCGCCGGCATCGGCGTGGGGGTCGGGCTGTTACTCGGCGCCGCCGTCGGCGCAACCATGGCCCCACTGGTCATCCTCACCCCGGCCGCCGGCCGACCGACCCCGCCGGCGACGTTCGCGTTGCCCTGGGTGCCGATCGGCCTGACCGCGGTCGGTCTGCTGCTGGCGGCGCTCGCCTTCAGCGCGTTCATCGCCACCGGCATCCGTCAGCGGGTGGCCGCGGTGCAACTGCGAATCGGGGGAGAACGATGAGCGTCGGCGCGGCCGTCCGGCGGGTCCGGACGTACGGCGGGCAGTTCCTGCTCCTGGCGGTGCTGACCCTGGTGGTCACGTTGCTGATCAGCGGGGTGCCCCGGCTGGTCAACCGGCTCGCCGAACAAGGGCTGCGGGCGCAGCTGACCAGCGAGCCGGCCGCCCGCAGGGACATCTCCTACACCACCGGGGAGGTGACCGCGACCTCCAAGAACACGGCGATGGGCGGCGCCGCCGAGCGGTTCGAACGCCTGGCCGCGGAGATGCCGCCGCAGGTGCGCTCGGCGGTGACCGAGCGGTGGTACAACGTGGATGCCACGCCGCGCCGAGTGGTCGGGCCGGACCTCGCGGCCCGCAACCTGCTGGTCGACCTGGGTCTACGGGGCGTGCCCGCCATCCAGGACGCCAGCACCCTCGTCGAGGGGGCGTGGCCGAGCGAGACGTACGTTCCCGACCGGCCGATCGAGGTGGCGCTCGACGTCGACGTGGCCGGCAAGCTCAACCTGCGCCCCGGCAGCGCACTGCGCATCGGCAACACTGATGCCAAGGGCACCCTGCTCGACGCCGCTCCGATGGTGGTGTCCGGACTGTTCCGGCCCGCCGACCGCGCGAGTGGCATCTGGGAGGTGTTGCCACAGCTGCTGCGGATCGGCGAACCGACCGGGGACGGCCAGCCGTTCGTCATCGTCGGCGTGGTCGCGCAGTCGGCCCTCAACAAGCGGGCCGCAGAGGGCTGGCCGACCCAGTCGAACTGGCGATACCGACTGGGCGCCGACCGGATCGACGCACGCGAGCTGGACCAGATCATCGACGGTCTGCAGACGATGCAGCGCACCCGGCCGCAGGACCTCACGTTGACCCAGGGCGTCGACGTCCCGTTGCGCGCGTTCGCTGCCCAGGTCGATGCCGCCCGCACCCTGCTCGCGGTGATCGGTGCCGGCGTACTGGCCACCCTGGCCGGGCTCATCGTGCTCGCGGCCAGCCTCGCCACCCGACGGCGCCGCTCGGAGTTCGTGCTGCTGCGGGCCCGTGGTGGCGCGGCCACCGCCGGTGCTCGGCGTAGCCTCGCCGAATCGCTGCTGGTGGTGCCGGTCGCCGCCGCGCTGGGCTGGTGGCTGGGCACCCTGTTCCCCGGCGAGCCGGACCCGACCACGCCGTACGTCATCGGGGCGACCGTGCTGGTCACGCTGGCACTGCCGGTGGCGACGCTGGCCGTACCGGCCGGCGGAGCGGCCCGTAATGACCTGGTCCGGGTGCGGCCATCGGCCCGTCGGCTCACCGTCGAGGTCTCCCTGCTGCTGCTGGCCGGGTTCGCCGCGGTGCTGCTACGCCGGCGCGGCCTCACCCTCGGTGAGGTGGACCCGCTGCTCGTGTCGGTGCCGGTACTGCTCGCGGTCGCCGCGGCGGTGCTCGCCCTGCGGGCGTACCCCTGGCCGTTGCTTCTGGTCAGCCGGCTTGCCGCGCGGACCCGGGGCAGCGTCGCCTTCCTCGGCACGGCGCGGGCCGGTCGGTCGGCGG
This sequence comes from Micromonospora sp. LH3U1, assembly GCF_028475105.1. Classification (NCBI taxonomy): domain Bacteria; kingdom Bacillati; phylum Actinomycetota; class Actinomycetes; order Micromonosporales; family Micromonosporaceae; genus Micromonospora; species Micromonospora sp. LH3U1. The sequence continues at coordinate 1,756,437 of NZ_CP116936.1, forward strand.
TCGCCGCTCCGCTGGTCGTCGTGGTGCTGGCGATCGGTACCGCGGCGTTCTGCGCGGTCGTCGCCGCTGGCGTGGACGCGAGCCGGGAACGGGCCGCCGAGCAGATCGTGCCCGCCGACGCGGTGATCCGCGGGGAGCGCTTCGCACCCGACACCATCGACGAGCTGGGTCGCCTACCGGGCGTCCGGGCCGTCACGCGGCTCCTGTACCAGTCTGATGAGCGACTGGCGGCCGACGAGATCGGCACCGACGCGCGTGTCGCACAGACATCCGTGCTGCTGGTCGACGGCTCGGGATTGGACGCGGTGGCCCGCGAATCGGGGGTGAACCTGTCGGTCCCGGCCGCGCTGCGCACCGCCAAGCCCGAAGCCGGGCCGCTGCCGGCGATCGTCTCCCCGGCGGTCGCCGCCGACCTGGCCAAGGCTGGGCTGGACCGTTCCGCCTTCATTTCCGTGCAGGGCCAGCGATACGAGTTCCGGGTGGCCGGCACCGAGGAAGGTTTCCCGCTGCTGCCGGCACGTGGAAGCCGCTTCGTGATCCTGCCCTGGCAGGCGCTGCCGACGCGAAACACCACACCCGTGCCGACCAGCCTGCTGGTCGCCGGAGACTCGCTGGACGCGCAGGCGCTCCGCCGGGCCGGCGACGAGGGGCAGGAGCGCTATCGGCGCGCTGGAGCGGTGACCGGTCGGGAACGGCCCACCGGGGTCACCGTCGACACCCGGACGGACGTCCGCCGGGATCTCGGCACCGACGGGGCGAACGGCGTGCTGGCCTTCGGGTTCGTGGCCGGCGCCGTCGGCGGCACCGTGCTCGGGCTGCTGGCCATCGCGTTCACCGTGCTGGCCGGCGCGCGCGCCCGGGGTCAGGTGCTGTCCCGGCTGCGTACCCTCGGCCTGTCCCGACGACAGTGGCGAGGGCTGCTGTTGGTCGAACTGACCCCGCTGGTCGCGGTGTCGGTGCTGACCGGTGCACTGGTCGGCGCGGTGCTGCCAATGCTGCTCAACCCGGTGCTCGGCCTGTCCGCGTTCACCAGTGGTGTGCCGGTCCGGGTGGCCTTCGAGCCCACTCTGGTCGCCGCGGTGCTCGCGCTCGGGGCGGTCGCCCTCGGCTTCGCGGTCGCCGTGGAGGCCCTGAACAACCGCCGGTTGCGCCTCGGTGAGGTGCTTCGGCTCGGAGAGGAGAGCTGAGATGACCGCTACCGCCCAGACTCCACTGGTGCCTGACCTGGCCGCCCTGCAACAGCGGGCCGCGCAGCGCGCCGCCGAACGGGCCGGCGGGCAGGACCGCCTGCGCGGACACATCGTCTGCGACGGCCTGGTGCGCATCTTCAAGACCGAGGGGGTGGAGGTGGTCGCCCTGCAGGGGCTCGACCTGGTCATCGACCGGGGCGAACTGGTGGCGATCGTCGGCGCCTCCGGCTCGGGCAAGTCGACCCTGCTCAACATCCTCTCCGGCCTGGACACGCCGACCGCCGGCATCGCCCGCGTGGCCGACTACGACCTGCTCTCGCTGTCCACCAAACGGCGGCTGAGCTACCGGCGGGAGCTGGTCGGGTTCGTCTGGCAGCAGACCGGCCGCAACCTGCTGCCGTACCTCAGCGCACTGGAGAACGTCGAGCTGCCGATGCAGCTGGCCGGCAAACTCAGCGGCAAGGCCCGCCGGCAGCGGGCCCGGGAACTGCTCGACATGGTCGGCGTGGGCTACTGCGCCGACCGGCGGCCGGGGCAACTCAGCGGCGGCGAGCAGCAACGCTGCGCGGTCGCCGTGGCGGTCGCCAACGACCCGGAGGTGCTCTTCGCCGACGAGCCGACCGGTGAACTGGACGAGGCGACCGGCGCGGACGTCTTCGCGGCGCTGCGCGCCATCAACGCCGAGCTGGGCGTGACCATCGTTGTCGTCACCCACGACCACGCCGTGGCCACGCAGGTCCGCCGAACCGTCGCGATCCGCGACGGCCGGACCGCCTCCGAGGTACGCCGGACCGCTCGGATCGACGCGGCCGGCAACACCGAGCTGATCAGCGAGGAGTACGCGGTGCTGGACCGGAACGGCCGGATGCAGCTACCGGCTGCGTTCGTCGACGCGCTCGCACTGAAGGAGCGGGTCCGGCTCGACCTGGAGCCGGACCACGTGCAGGTACGGCCCGGCGACCGGGCCTCGGACGAGCGGGGGGCACGGGCGTGAGCCGTCGGAACATGGTGGTGACCGGCGCGGCCGGGTTCGGCGGTGTGCCGGCAGCACACCCGGCCGAGGTGGTCCGGGTCAGTGGCGTGAGCCGGACCTTCGGCCGGGGCGAGCACGCCGTGCACGCGGTGCAGGGCGTCTCGTTCACGGCCAACCGCGGCGAACTGGTCGCCATCCGGGGCCGGTCCGGAGCCGGCAAGACGACGCTGCTGAACCTGATCGGCGGGCTGGACCGGCCGGACAGCGGTCAGGTGGTGGTCGCCGGGCACGACGTGACCTCGGCCGGCGAGGCCGAGCTGCTGAAGCTGCGCCGGGGCACCGTCGGCTTCGTGTTCCAGACCTTCGGGCTGGTGCCGATCCTCTCCGCCGCCGAGAACGTGGGCGTGCCGTTGCGGCTGGCGCAAGTGCCGGCCGTGGAGCGGGAGCAGCGGGTCGCGGTGCTGCTGGAACTGGTCGGCCTGGGCGGGCACGCGGCGCAGCGCCCGTACGAGCTCTCCGGTGGACAGCAGCAGCGGGTCGCGGTGGCCCGAGCCCTGGCCAACGAGCCGGACCTGCTCATCGCCGACGAGCCCACCGGCCAGCTCGACTCGGAGACCGGCCGGTCCATCATGGACCTGCTGCGCGCGGTGGTGCACGCCCGTGGCATGACGGCGCTGGTGGCCACCCACGACCCGGCCCTGATCGACCTCGCCGACCGGGTGCTGAACCTGCGCGACGGCCGCCTGGTCGACGGCTGACGCTGCCCGACGGCCGCCCCATGCCGGGGGCGGCCTCGCGGCGGCCCTTGGCTGCGGCCTACCGGCGGTCGTCGCCGGCTCGCTCCTGGCGGCGAACCTGGCCCGGCACCGGTCAGAGCGCGAGCTTCATGCCCTCGTGGCTGGCCACGAAGCCGAGGCCCAGGTAGAAGCGGTGCGCGTCCTCGCGGGACTTGTCCGTGGTGAGCTGCACCAGCGCACAGCCCCGCTGCCGGGCCCGGTCGACAGCCCAGGTCATCAAATCCCGACCCAGCCCCTGGCCGCGCCGGTCGGAGCGGACCCGGACCGACTCGATCAGGGACCGCTCGGCGCCGTGCCGGCCGAGCCCCGGGATGTAGGTGATCTGGAGGCAGCCGACCAGGTCGCCGTCCTGCTCGGCCACGATCAACAGGTTGCGCGGGTCGGCGGTGATGTCCGCGAACGCCCTCTCGTAGGCCGCGTCGACCTCGGTGAAATCGCGGGCCTTGCCCAGGACGTCGTCGGCGAGCAGGGTGATGACGGCGGGCAGGTCGGCCCGGACCGCCTCCCGGTAGGTCACATCGGTCATACCGTGAGCCTGGCACAGCGAAACCGGCGGATGGGTCTGTGCCACTTGCGGGCAACGGGCAGCATGGGGCGTCATGGAGCTAGTGCTGCTGCCGTTCCGATGGATATACCGGGCGTTGGTGTGGTTCGCGAACTCGCCCCGCACGCTCATCACCTCGTACCTGCTGATGATCGTGGTGGCCGGGGTCATCTACGGGGAGGTCGAGCAGCGCAGCCCGGCCGACGCCGTCTGGTGGGCAGTGGTCACCGCCTCCACCGTCGGGTACGGCGACATCTCGCCGACCACCTGGGCGGGCCGCACGCTGGCCGCGCTGCTCATCTCGACCATGGTGTTGCTGGTCATCCCGCTGATCACCGCGCACTTCGCGAGCCGGCTCATCGTCGACGACAACGCCTTCGAACATGAGGAGCAGGAGCAGCTCAAGGCCGACGTGCGCCGGATCCGGGCGCTGCTGGAGGAACTGGCCACCCGGCAGGGGATCGAATTGCCCCCGCTGCCGTCGACGCGACCGGTCAGCGGGCCGGGCAGCGCTTCCCCTCCGGTGGCACGATCAGGTCGAGCAGATAGGCGTCGACCGCGTTGGTGATGCAGGAGGTCTGCGGGTAGGCGGTGTGCCCCTCGCCCTCCCAGGTGAGCACCCGGCCGACGCCCAGCATCGAAGCGAGCCGTGGGGTCTGCTCGTAGGGCGTCGCCGGGTCGCCGGTGGTGCCGACCACCACGATCGGCGGCGCGCCGTTCGCCTTCCCGGTCGGGTACGGGTCACGCCCGCCCGGCCACTCGACGCAGCTCAACATGCCAACCGCGAGAGCCGGCCCGAACAGCGGATATTTCGTGCGCCACTCGGACTGCAACTGCCGGATCTGCTCCCGGCTCGGCTTCTCCGTCTCGTCGGCGCAGTTGATGGCCAGGTTGGCGTCGAACAGATTCGAGTAGTGCCCGTCGTCCGCCCGGCCGGCGTACGCGTCGGCGAGGCGGAACACGTCCTTCGGATCGCCCTCGGCCAGCCGGTCGATCGCCTGGGCCAGCTCCTGCCAACCGGATTCCGTGTAGAGCGAGGAGATGACCGCGTAGAACACCCAGCCGGCGGTGGCCTCCCGCCCGTCGGCGCCGCGTACCGGGGAGACCTTTGCCTTGTCGATGGCCGAGGTGACCGCGGCGCGCGCGTCTGGAGCGATCGGGCAGCGGCCGGCGTTCGTCGCGCACCAGCGGGTGAAGTTGGTGAAGGCCCGCTCGAAGCCGCGGGCCTGGCTCTCCGAACCCTCCACCAGCCGCTGCTGCGGGTCGACCGCGCCGTCGAGCACCAGCGCCCGCACCCGCTGCGGGTAGAGCTGGGCGTACGTGGCGCCGAGCAGGGTGCCGTAGGAGTATCCGAGGTAGGTGAGCTTGTCGTCGCCGACGGCGGCGCGGACCGCGTCCATATCGCGGGCGGCCTGCTCGGTGCCGTACAGCGGCAACTGGTCGCCGTACCGATCGCCGCAGCCGCGCCCGATCCGCTGGTTCAGCCCGGCAAAGCCGTCGAACGCCGACGGGCTCGCTGGGTCCGGGTCGGAGCCGAAGCTGGCGTCCAGATCGGCATCGGAGATGCACTTCACCGGGCTGGACCGGGAGACCCCGCGCGGGTCGAAGCCGACAATGTCGAAACGCTCGGTGATCGAGGTGGGAAGCCCGCCGAACTGGGGGCCGAAGGAGAGGTAGACGGCGGTGTCGACGCCGGAGCCACCCGGGCCGCCCGGGTTGACCACCAGCGAGCCGACCCGGTCGCGCTGCTTCGTGGACCGGGCTCGCAGCAGGGCGATCTCGAAGGTCTGCCCGGCGCCCGGGCCAGCGGTCGCCCCACCGCCGGTGCCCCAGTCGCGGGGCACCGCGATCCGGGCGCACTCGTAGCGCATGTCCGGTGCTCCGCGCCCGACCAGCTCGTCGGGCACCTCCGGGCAGGACCGCCAGGTCGGCGCGCTACCGGCCGGCGCTGCCGCACCCTCCACCTCGGTGCGCGGCGCGAACGCCGGCAGCGTGCAGCCGGCGGTGAGCAGCGCGGCCACGGCGAAGGCGGCCAGATTGCGACGGACCCGGCGACTGGTCGCCCTCCGAGGCTGGTCGACGGTGCGGGTCACGTGGTCCTCCGAGGTCGAGTCGACGGCCAGGTTACGCCGGGCCGGTGGCGGGCCGGTCCACGGTGGCCGCCGGGTCGCCGCGCAGCACCTGGTCCACATCGAAGCGGATCGGGCGGTCGAGCTGGTCGTAGCGGCAGGATCGGGGATCGCGGTCCGGGCGCCAGCGGACGAACTGGGCCGTGTGCCGGAACCGTTCGCCTTCCATCGCGTCGTAGCCCACCTCGACCACCAGCTCCGGGCGCACCGGCTCCCACTCCAGGTTCTTCGTGCCGGTCCACCGGCTCACCCCACCCGGGATGCGTTGGCCGCGCTCGTGGTCGCCGTGCACCCACGGGTGCGCGCCGCCGGTGTCCCGGTAGGGCGCCAGCTCGTCGAGCAACTCCGCGCGGCGGGCCATGCTGAACGACGCGCTCACCCCCACGTGATGCAGGACCCCGGCGTCGTCGTACAGGCCGAGGAGCAGCGAACCCACCACCGGGCCGGACTTGTGCCAGCGGAAGCCGGCGACCACCGCGTCCGCGGTGCGGGCGTGCTTGACCTTGAACATCAGCCGCTTGCCCGGCTCGTACGGCAGATCGGCCGGCTTGACGATCAGGCCGTCCAGCCCGGCGCCCTCGAAGACGTCGAACCAGCGGCGCGCGGTGTCGGCATCCGTGGTGACCTGGGTGACGTGCACCGGCGGGCGCACCCCGGCCAGCGCCTCGACCAACCGCTCCCGGCGGCGCGGGTAGGGCTGGTCGAGCAGTGCCTCGTCGCCGATGGCCAGCAGGTCGAACGCGACGAAGTCGGCCGGTGTGGTCTCGGCGAGCATCTTCACCCGGGACGCGGCCGGGTGGATGCGCTGGGCCAGCAGCTCGAAATCCAACCGGGGCTGGCCGCTAGGCCCGTCGCGCCGGATGACGATCAACTCACCGTCGACCGCGCACCGCTCGGGCAGCTGCCGGCGGGCCTGCTCGACCACCTCGGGGAAGTAGCGGGTCATCGACTTGCCGCCCCGGCTGGCCAGCTCGACCTCGTCGCCGTCGCGGAACACGATGCACCGGAACCCGTCCCACTTGGGCTCGTAGGTCACGCCGGGTGTGGTGGGCAGCTTGGGAACGCTCTTGGCCAGCATCGGCTCGACCGGCGGGTTTATCGGCAGGTCCACGGCGACAAGTCAATCAGACGGTGCCGACAGTCGTGAGGCAGATCACCGTGGGCGACGGGGTGGCGTGTCCGTCGGCGCGCCGCTCGTCCCGACCGGGCGAATTGGATAACCGCAGGTCAGAGCTACTTTCGCCAGGTGTCCGAGTGGGTCTGTGACTGCTGCGGGCGGTGGCGGGTGAGCGTCGAGCTGATCCGGGGCCGCTACCGCTACCGGCTGACCCGCCGTTACCCGGAGCGGTTCGGCGGCGGCCGGAACGTGCTCGGCGAGGTCGGGTCGGTGCCGGAGCTGGAAGAGCTGCTGCGTCGGCGTACCCCATTGAGCCTGGCCGACCTGCGCGAAGCCGCCTGATCCCGCTCGCCGGCGGGCCCGCGGCCCGGCTGATGACCGGCTACCCGGTGGATGCCGGCGTCACGATCCACCCGGCAGCCTCGTCTGCATGCGTGGCGGGCGCCGGACGGTGCCGCCGGGAAGGGGACGCGATGCGGTTCGAAGCCGGTACGGAGATCGCTGCCGACGTCGAGCAGGTGTGGGCGGTGCTGGTCGACGTGGGGCGCTGGCCGGAGTGGACGGCCTCGGTGTCCCGGGCCGAGCGGGGGGAGCCGGGCTCCCTCAGCGTCGGCGCGACTGCCCGGTTGACCCAGCCGAAGCTGCGGCCGGCGGTGTGGCGGGTCACCGAACTGACCGAGCAGCGCGAGTTCGTCTGGGTCTCCGACGCCCCGGGTGTGCGGACCACGGCGGAGCACCGGCTGCTGCCGCTGACCGACGGGCGTACCCGGGTCGAGCTGGCAATGAGCCAGTCCGGGCCGCTGGCCGGCCTGATCGGCTGGCTGTACGGCGGCCTGTTCCGTCGCTACCTGCGCCTGGAGGCCGACGGCCTCAAGCGTCGGAGTGAGCGGGGTTGACGGCCGGCTTCTCCAGCACGGCCAACCGGATGCCGTTCGGGTCCGGGCGGTACGACACGATCCGGTAGCCGTGCCGTTGGTAGAGCCGCAGGTTGCGGGCGCTGTCCGCCCCGGTGAACAGGGTGAACAGGGTCACCCGGTCGGTGCAGGCCGCCTCGATCGCGGTGAGCAGTCGACCCCCGAGACCTCGCCCCTGGTGGTCCGGGGCGACCGACAACCGCCCGACGTGCGCGGTGTCGCCGTCCAGGGTGGCCCGCACGGAGCCGACCAGCCGGTGCCCGAGCCGTGCGGCGAGCACGGTGGTCGAGCCGGTCAGCACCGCCCGGACCTCGTCCAGTGTCTCGGTCAACGGCGGCAGGAACGGGTCGGTGTAGTGCTGTGCTTCGGTCAGGTACGCGGCGCGCTGCACGGTGAGAATCTCGCCGGCGTCCGCGACACCGGCCGGGACGATGCTGACCTCGACGCTCATCGGGGCAGCACACCACAACCGTCACCGGCGCCGACCGGCGGCCCGCCCGAGCCGGCCGTACCCTGGCGCGTGTCCGGCCGAGGTCGAGGGGGAAACGGTGGTCGAGCTGACGTACCCGGAGGTGGGGGCGACCCGGCACGGGCCGCTGCCCGGCGGATACCACCACCTGCGCCACCGGTACCCGATGCCAGCGGGCTGCTTCGAGGCCGCGGCCGAGGCGGTGCTGAGCTGGCGGTTGCACCGCGCCGCCGGGGTCCGGATGCGCGCCGACGCCCCACGCGCCACCGAGGGTGTGCTGGTTACGGCCGGTCTCGGCGTGGGCCCGGCCCGCATCTGGGGGCCCTGCCGGGTGATCTGGAGTGAGGAGTCACCGACGCTGGCCGGCTTCGGCTACGGCACCCTGACCGGGCATCCGGAGCGGGGCGAGGAGGCGTTCCTGGTCGGCCGGGACGACGACGGCGCGGTCTGGTTCGAGGTACGCGCGTTCAGCCTTCCGCTGAGTACTGACCGCTGCGGCACTCAGAACCGGGCGAACGAGCGGATCGGCGCGCGCGGGCCGTACTTCGGCGCTCGGAGACCGGCGGCCTCCAGCAGCAGACAGACCCGGCCCCGGTGCCCCCGGAACGGCTCCAGCAGGGCCAACATCCGGGCGTCGTCGCCCCTCGGCTCGCCCGCGAGCGCCCAGGCCACCGTGTTCGGGATGTGGTAGTCGCCGACGCTGACCGCGTCCGGGTCCCCGTACGCGATCCGGACCACCTCGGCGGCCGTCCACGGGCCGATGCCGGGGATCGCGGTGAGCCGGCGGGTGGCCTCGGTGGCGTCGTCGCTGCGTTCCAGGCGGTCGGCGAGCGCTGCGGCGCGACGCAGCGTGTCGGCCCGGCGCTGCTCCACCCCGAACGGGTGGAACACCCAGTACGGAGTGGCGGCCACCGCGGCGGCCTCGGGCGGCAGGAGCAGCGGCTGCAACGGACCGGGCGCCGGCTCCCGGAAGTGCCGCACGGTCGCCGCGTAGGCCCGGTACGCCTCCTTGCCGGTGACCTTCTGCTCGAAGATCGCGCGCAGCAGCCGGGGGAAGACCTGCCCGGTCGTGGGCATCCGCAGCCCCCGGTGCTCCCGGGCCAGCCGGGCGACCAGCGGGTGCGCCCCGGCCAGCTCGGCGAAACCGGTCAGGTCGTCGCGCAGCCCGGCGATCGCGTCGGCGCGGGCCAGGACATGCTCGGCGCCCGGCCCGTAGCCCTCCGCGAGCAACTCGCCCCCGGTTGGCCGCAGCGCGAGAGTGGCCGGTCCGTCCGGGGTGCGGGACGCCCACCAGAAGGTGCCGGCGGCCACGCGCGCGCACGGGTCGTACGGGCTGAAGGTGAGCGCGCGGACCGAAGCGGCCAGCCGGTAGCCGACCGGTGGGTGCAGCACCCTGGTCGCGGCGGGTTCGGTCTCGGTCACGCCGCTACTCTGCCAGGTCACGGTGCGGACCTGACGGCCGCCGTACTGGTCCCGTGGTCGGTTGGGGAGGATCTCGAGGGCACGTTCAGGCGGCCGTATCGGCGTCGGAAACCACCCGAACAGCCAGGATTCTTCCGGCGAACCAGTGCAGAACGTCTTTATGCCACCAGAGGTTGTGGGCCGGGTATCGATCATGTGGTTGTTTGATGGCCTGCAGGTAAACGCACTGTCCCGGGCCACCTGCGGCGGCCACCATCGTCCCCACTCGCGGGAGACCGTGGTCCGGCCCGGAGATCGGTGTCCGCCCCCCTCCGCTCCACGCGGCGTGCGGTCGGCGCCGGATCGCCATGCAGTGCCAACGGGGGATCTGTGGAAAGGCAAGCAGTGATGGCTGCACGAGTGTGTGTCGAATCAGTGCGAGTGGGGTTTCGGGCCGCCGCTATCCAGCACCAGGGCTGACGGTGGCCGCCGATGAGGTGGCCGTCCCGAGCGGATGGCCCGGCGCATGATCGCCCTGAAGGTCTACCGACTTCTGCCATCGCCGGTACGGCGGCGCCTGCTCGGTATGTTGCCCGCCCACCGGCGGATCGGCATGGTGCAGACGCTCTCCCGGCCGCGCGGCGGCGACACCGTGCATCCCTTGGGTGCCCGGGTGACCGTGCCCGACGGTGGCGTCCGAACCAAGGCCGAGGTGGTCGCCACGGCTACGCCGTTGGAGCAGTGGCATCGCAACCTCACCGCTGTCACCACCGCGCTGCACGCGGCCGGCATCGAGTACCACTGCATCCGTAACGATGACCATCTGCGCAGCACCGTCGCAGTCCTCGACGACCAACGGCCGGCGGTGCAACGCCTCATCCGCTCCGCGCCGGAGCTGTCGGGAGCCAACGTCCGGGTGGTGCAGGTCCAGCCCGGTCGGGACCAGCCGGACGCCGCCCCGACCGAGGTGTTCCAGGTCTGCTTCCCGGTGACCGACGCCCGGGCCGGTGTGGTCCTCGGCGCCCAGTTCGCCTGCGAGATCGAGTTCTGGAGCCGGCGCGGGGACATGGTCCGTGCGCCTCGACGCAACGGGGTCGTCGACGAGGCGCCCGCCCGGGCACAACCGGTCCGGGTGGCCGCGGCACTGATGAGTCACTTCGTGCCCGAGGCCGACGACCACACCTACGGCACCCGCCGAGACCTGGCCGTCCGGGCACCGGACCGCATTGGCTTCCCGATCGACGCCGTCTACACCTGGGTGGACGGCTCCGACCCGCAGTGGCAGAAGCGGAAGTCGACGGCGCTCGGCGCCCCCGACGGCCCGCTGCACGCGGTCGCGGCGAACTCGTCGCGCTACCACAACCGCGACGAGCTGCGGTATTCGATGCGCTCGCTGCACAGCTTCGCGCCCTGGCTGCGGCGGATCTTCCTGATCACCGACAGTCAGTTGCCGAGCTGGCTCGACCCGAGCCATCCGATGATCACGCTCATCTCACACGCCGAACTCTTCGCCGACCTCGGCGGCCGGTCGTCGTACAACTCGCACGCCATCGAGTCCCGACTGCACCGGATCGATGGTCTGGCCGAACACTTCCTCTACCTCAACGACGACGTGTTCCTCGGGCGTCCGCTGCTGCCGAACCACTTCTTCCACGCCAACGGGATCGCGAAGTTCTTCCCCTCGCCGGCGCAGTTCGGCCTGGGCGAGGCGAAGTCGGAGGATCCGCCGGTGAAAGCCGCCGGAAAGAACAACCGTCGACACATCCAGCGGCAGTTCGGCGTGACCATCACGCAGAAGATGAAGCACACCCCGTTCGCGCTGCGACGCAGCATCATGCAGCAGATCGAGGGCCGGCTGCCGGAGGAGGTGATGGCCACCGCGCGGCACCGGTTCCGTCACCACGGCGACCTGTCCATCCCGTCGTCACTGCACCAGTACTGGGCGTTCCTGACCGCGCAGGCGGTTCCCGGCGACATCGAGTACGAGTACGCGGACCTGGGCCACCCCTCGACCCCCGCCCGACTGGCCGAGTTGCTGGCCCGCCGGCACCGCGACGTCTTCTGCCTCAACGACACCGATTCCGATCCACGGTCGTTCGAGGAGCAGGAGAAGATGTTGGCCGACTTCCTGCCGCGCTACCTGCCCTTCCCCGCCCCGTTCGAGCTGCCAGACGACGTGGTGGCGGAGCGGCGGGCCGTGGGCGCCGGAGAGCTGTGGCGGCGGTCGTACCGCCCGGTGCTGGATGCCCGTCGGGCCGCTCCGGTCGACGCGCCGACCATGCCGAACAACATGCTCAACACGGTCACCGACTTCAAGGCCGTCCTCGAACCGAGAGAGCGGCCCTACCCAGGCCGCCGAGGACCCGATCCAGTTGGGGAGCGACGTGACGGCTGACCGCCGGCACCTAACCGGCCGTCCCCGGTCCATGGCGGTCGTGGCCCACCAGGACGACGACCTTTACTTCCTGAACCCGCTGCTCGTCAGTCAGCTGCGACACAGCCAGACACACCTGACTGTCTGCCTGACGGCTGGTGAGGCGGATGGACGCAACGCCCCCGCTGGGTCGGTGGCACATGCCGCGCTGCCGGTGGACTTCGAAGGCTTCGCCGCCGCCCGGTTCAACGGGCTTCGTTCGGCGTACGGGGAGATGGTTCTCGGCGATCGCGACGCCAAGTGGCGCCGCGAAGCAGTCACCGTGGGCTCGGCCATCGAGGCTGATCTGTCGACGCTGGTCGACGCCCCCCGGATTCGGCTGGTGTCGCTCAACCTCTGGTGTGCGCCGCCCCCCGGCTCGCCGGTCGGCGCCGGCCCGCTGCCACGGCTGTGGACCGGCGAGGCCACCGTCACACCCACCATGGTCCCGCTTGGATCGCCGGTCTCCGGGACATTTGGCTACTCCCGGGAGAGCATGATCGAGGCGCTGCTGCACCTGCTGCGCGACGTCGAGCCGACGCTGCTGTGGACGATGGACCCGGATCCCGATCGCCAACCGCACAACAAGGAAAATCCACAACACGCCGACACCGGCGAATACTCCGACCACATCTTTCACACCGTCACTGGGCTGTTCACCCAGGAGGCGGCCCGTCGGTGGTTTGCCGAAGGCGGTGGCAGGGCCACAACCGTCGAGGCGTTCCGCGGCTACTACGTCCGACGGTGGCCGTCCAACCTGAGCCCCGAGGCGCGGGCACTCAAGCAGCGGTACAAGGACGTCTACGGGTGGGCTGACGGTCGCCCCGCAGACAGTCCTGTGGGCCGCGGTGACCGCAAGGTCGGTGGCGACGCGATCGGCGCCGGGAACGCCTCCGGCACCACGTTGCGCTACCCCGGCTCGCGGGCGTGGGCGGTACCGAGCGCGAATGGCCGGCTGTCGGCCTTCGCCGTACGGGGCGGCCAGGTAATCCAGTGGCAGCAGGCCGGTTCCGGCGCGTTCGCGCCGGGTCGGGTGGTTCCTGGTACCGGGCTCCTACCGCATGTCGCCGCGCTGGCCGCCCCGAACGGCGGTTGGCGGCTGTTCGCGGTGTGGCAGGGGCTCACCGCAGAGCCCGATCAGCACATCCGCGACATCCGGACGATCGTGCTCCCGGCCGCTGGCGAGTATGCGGACGTCCGCTGGGAGTCGCTCGGCAACCCCAACGGGCGGAGCGCTCCGGTGAAGCGGCGGAACACCGGCATGCCGCAGGCCGTCGCATTGCCGGGCGGGGGCATCCTGCTGCTGGCCAGGAACAGCGGCAAGGGTCTGAGCGGCCGGCTGTACGACGGGACGTCCTGGACGCCCTGGCAGGACCTCGGTGGCCGGGAGACCCAGGACGGCCTGACTGTGGTAGCGCTGGACGATCACACCGTGGAGGTGCTGGCTGCAGGTCGCACCGGGACCGCCCGTTGGCAGGTCTCCGTGCCGGAACTCACCGCCGAGTACACCCTGCTCGAGACGGAGCCACCGGCCGGCCCGCCGGCCGTCGTACGGCTGCCCGACGGCGATCGGCTGCTCCTGTTCCGGCGCCGAAACTCGGCGTCGGTGTTGTCGTACCGTAGCCGGTCCGCCGGCCGAGGATGGGACCTGTCGACGGCCGTCGACCTCGGCGGTCACGGCGGTCCCGGCCCGCTGACCGCCCGGTTCGTGCCCGGGGAGGGCGCGATCCTGGTGGCGGTCCGCGACGACGAGTCCGGCTCCAGCGTCACCTGGCTGGATCCGGCCGGGCCGACGCCCTGCCGCTGGCTCCGCGAGTCGACGCCGATCGTTGGCGGCCACGCCCTCCAGGTGGACGAAGGCGGCCGCCCCGTCGTCCTGGCCGTGTCGACAGCGGGCGGTCTCCTCGCCTCGCGACCGGACCGAAACGGATCGCCCTTGTACTCGATGAAGGAAGTGCCGTGAACAACACGCCGGTGGTACCGCAGCGCTCGGTCGCGCCTTCCCGTGCCGTCGACGAGGCCGGGTCCGTGCCGGCGGGCGGCGATGCGCAAGGCCGTGCCACGCTGCACGAGGTCCTCGTCGACGGTGGACGTCGTACCGCGCACGTGCACGCGGACCTGACCCCGATCCTGGGGCGTCAGCTGAACGTCGACGCGGTGAGCGGTGTGCTGGATGAGCACGGGGTGGACTACTTCCTCGTTCGGGGCATGGACGACCGGACGCCGGTGATCGGCGTCAGCGAGGTCGATCGGGTGGCCGCGCTGGGCGCGTTGGAGAAGCTCGGCGGGGTTGAGACCTGCTACGTGAGCCAGATCCTGCCCCGGCCACCGATCGTCGGCGGGCTCACGGACGCGTCGGAGGCGCCGGCCTGGACCGAGCTGTACGCCGCGCAGGCGATCAAGCTGACCTGGTTCCGCGTCGACCCCAGCCTGAAGCTGATTCTGGGCCCGGCGTACGGCTGCGACATCGAGTTCTGGAAGCCCGACCGAGCGGCCGGCGTTCTTCGCTCGCCCCGGCCCAACCGGATGATGCGGGCGGTGGCACTGGACGGCACTCCCGTACAGGTGGGCGAGCACCGGCTGACCCGCCTCGTGTCTCCGGTGAAGTGGCATCCGCCCCGACGTAGCCGCCCGGAGTTCGACCGCTTGCTCCCGGACGACATCGACTTCCCGATTGACGTGGTCTACACCTGGGTGGACGGCGCGGATCCACAGTGGCAGCAACGCCGCGCGGGTGTCCGTGGCGAGTCGCTGCACGCCGAGGCGGCAAGCGAGTCGCGGTACATCAACCGTGACGAGTTGAAGTACTCGTTGCGATCACTGCACCTGAACGCCCCGTGGGTCCGCAACATCTACATCGTGACCGACCACCAGCGGCCGGCCTGGCTCGACCTGAGCGCCGGCAACATCTTCCTGGTCAACCACGACGAGATCTTCGCGGTCAAGGACGCCCTGCCGACCTTCAACTCGTGCGCCATCGAGAGTCAGCTGCACCGCATCGACGGACTCGCCGAGCACTTCCTGTACCTCAACGACGACATGTTCTTCGGTCGTCCGCTGGCACCGCAGACGTTCTTCTTGGCAAACGGCAACACCAAGTTCTTCCTGTCGCAGAACCGAATCCCGCTCGGTGAGATCAGCGAGCTGGACTCCCCGGTGGACGCGATGATCAAAAACAATCGGGCGCTGATCGAGAAGCGGTTCGGCCGAACCCTCACCCAGGGCACACAGCATGTGCCCTACCCGTTGCGGCGCAGCATCCTGGCGGAGATCGAGCGCGAGTTCCCGATCGAGCACGAGGCCACCATGCGCAGCCGGTTCCGCAGCGCCAACGACCTGACCATCACCTACTCGCTGCACCACTACTACGCGTTCCTGACCGGCCGCGCGCTGCCCGGCCACGTCAACTATGGCTACGTCCAGCTCGCGGTACCCGACCTCGAAGCTCGGCTGCGACGAGCGGAGGTGCGGCGGGACTGGGACACCTTCTGCATCAACGACGCCTACTCGACGTTTGCCCAGCTGCAACACCAGATGACCATCCTCGAGCCGTTCATGGAGGCGTACTTCCCGGTCCCGAGCCCCTACGAGCTGAGGATCTCCGGGTGAAGTTCGCCTTTCTGATCCACAACATGTACGGCGTCGGCGGCACCAACCGGGCCGTGCTGAACCTCGCCACCGCCCTGGTAGGCCAGGGGCACGAGGTGGAGATCGCCTCGGTGTTCCGTCGAGTCGACCGGCCGATGTTCGCCATCGACGACCGGATCGCGCTCGTGCCGCTCGTCGACACCCGCCTGCGGCGCCCCGACCGGGCGGACCCCCAACTCCGGGAGCCGTCCCTGCTGATCCCGAAGAGCGAGGAGTTCCACAGCCAGTACAGCCGGCTCACCGACGAGCGGATGATCGGCTACCTACGTTCGACCGTGGCCGACGTGATCGTGGGTACCCGGCCGGGCCTCAATATCGCGGTGGCGCGGCATGGCCCCGACCATGCGGTCCGCGTGGCGCAGGAGCACATGACGCAGGATCTGATCGACGACGCGCTGAAGGCCGAGATCGGGCTCTCGTACGACCGGATCGACCTGGCCTTCACGGTGACCGAGGCGGACGCCGCCGCGTTCCGGTCCGGCAATCCGGTGCCACACACCCGCGTCGAGGCGCTGCCGAACAGCGTTCCCCAGCCCACCGTGCCGCCCGCCGACGGCTCCAACCGGATCGTGGTCAGTGCCGGGCGGCTCGACCCGATCAAGCGGTACGACCGGCTCATCGCCGCCTTCGCGCGGGTCGCGGGCGACCACCCGGACTGGAAACTGCGGATTTACGGCGATGGCCCGCAACGCCCCGCGCTGGTCGCACAGGTTCGCGAGTTGGGGATGTCCGACCAGGTCCAGTTGATGGGCCGGCGCGAGGACATGTCCACTGAGTGGGTCAAGGGTTCGATCGCCGCAGTTTCCTCCGAGCGAGAGTCGTTCGGCATGACCATCGTCGAAGCGATGCGGCTCGGCCTCCCGGTCGTCAGCACCGACTGCCCGGTCGGCCCCCGCGAGATCATTCAGCACGGGGTCGATGGTCTGCTGGTCCCGATGGAAGACATCGGCGCGTACGCCTCGGCGTTGCGGACGCTGATGCACGACGACGATCTCCGGGCCCGGCTGGCCAAGCTGGCGCCGGTAAATGCGGCGCGTTTCGACCCGGAGACGCTCGCCGACGCCTTCGCCCGGCAGTGCAGCGCCGTGCTTGCCGAGCGAGGCCCGGCACCCAACGGGTCCTCGCGGGTCGCCCGGTCGGCCAAGGGGCCACGGAGCGGCCGTTCGGTGCTAGCTCGTGGCAATGAGCTGATCCGGGAACCCGATCTGGTCCGTCTATTGGGCGACCCGCTGCTGCGCGGGATCGCCGGCAGCGATCTGGTCCGCCGGGCGAGCATGGGTGCGCTGGTCCGCCTCTCCCGGATCCGGCAGGCCCGGGCCACCTCTGCCCGGTTGCAGAAGGCGATCCGCCGACGGGCTGCGGCACCAGCCGCTGGGCCGAGAGTGGACTGTCGGGTGCTGCCTGACCATGGCCTGAGCTTGAGCGTCGACGCCCCGGGTCTCGCTCCGGGCGCGCACCTGTTGCTGCGCGACCGGGACAGCGGGCACAAGGTGCGGGTGCCACTGGAAGTGCAGGACGACGCGGTACACCAGGTAGCGGTGCTGCCCGCCGACACGTTGTCGGAGGGCCGCTGGAATGCGTACCTGCAGCCGCTGACGGGAGCACGCGTCCGACTGTGCCCGGACCGCATCGACACCCGGGTGCTCGCCGGCGGTCACCAACCGGCGGATGATCCGGCCGGTGGGTACGGGGTCCGTTCGCACCTCCCGTATCGCACGGCGGACGGCTTTCTGGCGGTGCGCAGCTGGGCGCGAGAGGTACACGCTGAGGTGCGGCGGGTCGTACTCAGTGGCGAGCGGGTGTCGATCGAGGCAGTCTGGTGGGGTTTCGGCACCCCTGCGCAGGCCGTGCTGCGCCGACGCGGCCACCACGAAGGCGCTGTCTCCGTGCCGGTAGTACGGACCCGTACCGGCCACCTGCGTATCGACGTGGCCGTCAATGAACTGGCCGCACATCGGCTGGGCCGTTACGAGGACTGGGATCTGTGGCTGCGGCAGGCCGGCACGGATCGCGAGGTCCGGGTGGGTCTGCTCGTCGACGACGTGGTCGACAAGAAGCTCGTCTACAACTACCCGGAGATCTACCTGGTGGACGATCCAGGGCTGGATCTCGTCGAGGAGGACCCGGTGTCACTGCTGCGGGTCCGCCCGTACTACACCCGCGACAGCGAGCTGTCGATCGTCGTGGTCGACCGTCCGTGAGTACGGACGTAGGGAAGGACAAACGGTGACCGAGCAGAGGCCCACGCCGTCAGACGAGTCGGCGCTCGCCGAACCCTCCGGGCTGGTGGAGGTCTACCGTCGGGTGCTGAGCCCGCAGACCCGGCGTGCCATCGCGACGAAGGTGAGCCCTCGGGCCCGCCACCAGTTGAAGCAGTGGGTGGCTCGGGCCGCGCGGGACGGCAACATCTCCGAGCGGCGGGGCGAACGTCTGGCACGCCGCCAGCCGGAGTTGGTGGCCGGCGCGGACCGGGTGGTCGTCACCGCCGATCGAGGGCCCCGGGTGGCCCGGACCGGCGCGTCCGTCACACCCCTGCGAGCGCGGCTGGAAAATCTGCAGACGGTGACGGCTGCGCTCGACGAGGCCGACGTACCCCACTTCCGGGTACGCGGCGGCTCCCACCGCTCGTCGGTTGTCGCGGTCGACGCCGAGCACCGCGCCCGGGCGTACGCCGCCCTCGCCGCTGCCTGCGGTCGGGTTCCCGGCTACGTCTCCGTGCCGGACGGCACCGGCCAGCCGGCTGCCGGGTTCGAACCGAAGACCTGGGACCGCCTGGCGGACGTCCCGGTGCTCCGGCTGACCTGGTACTGGACGGATCCCCGGCGCCGGTTGGTCCTGGGCCAGGCGTACGGGTGTGACGTCGAGTTCTGGACCCGGGAGGGCGACACGCTCGTCGCACCGCGGCCCAACCCGGTCGCCGAACAGGTGGTGGCCACGGCGCCGATGGTCCTCGTACCGGAATGGCGGTTCACCGGGCTCGCGCCCGCCAGCGCCCCCGCGAGCGCGTGGACCTGTCCGGAGTTCGCCGCGCCGCGCCCCGACGACGTCCCGTTCCCGGTCGACGTGGTCTACACCTGGGTCGACGGCGCCGACCCAACCTGGTTGCGCCGACGGGCCGAGGTGGCCGGGGTGCCGTACCACGCGGAGGCGGCGAGCGCGGCCCGTTTCCTCAGCCGCGACGAGCTGCGCTATTCGCTGCGGTCGCTGCACCTGTTCGCGCCCTGGGTGCGCAACATCTACCTGGTGACCGACGACCAGGTGCCGGCCTGGCTGGACCCGTCCGTGCCGGGGCTGCGGGTGGTCAGCCACCGGGAGATCTTCAGCGACCCGACGGCGCTGCCGACGTACAACTCGCACGCCATCGAGAGCCAACTGCACCACATCGACGGGCTCTCCGAGCACTTCCTGTACTTCAACGACGACGTCTTCCTCGGCACCGAGGTGCTGCCCCAGGACTTCTTCCTGGCCAACGGCATCTCGCGGTTCTTCCCCTCGCCGGCGCTGGTGCCGCCGGGCCCGCCCACCGCCGGGGACATCCCGTCGTCGGCGGCCGGGAAGAACAACCGGGCGTTGATCGCGGAGCGGTTCGGCACGGTGCTGACCCAGAAGATGAAGCACATGCCGCACGCGTTGCGCCGCAGCGTGCTCCAGGAGATCGAGCAGACGTTCCCACAGCAGTTTCGCCAGACCGCGGCGAGTCAGTTCCGCAGCATGGACGACCTGTCGGTCGCCTCCTCGCTGCACCATTACTACGCGTTCCACACCGGTCGTGCGGTGCCGGGGAACCTGCTCTACACCATCGCCGAGCTGTCCCACCCCGACACGCCAGCCCGGTTGGCTCACCTGCTGGCGCGCCGGGACCGGCAGGTGTTCTGCCTGAACGACGCGTTCTCCGTCGAGGAGGACCTCGCCGCCCAGTTGGCGCTGCTCACGCCGTTCCTGGAGACGTACTTCCCCGTGCCGAGCCCGTGGGAACGAGCCTGACCCGCCCCGCGTACGACGGCGGCCGGCCGCGCCCTCCCCGGCGACGACCGACCACCGTGTCCTTGTGGCGAACGGGCTCAGTACGAGTAGCCCGAGCCTCCGGCGTCGTTCGAGCCGCTGTCCGCCGGCGGTGCGACCGCCTTCGGCGTCGAGGTGGGCAGGCAGCTGAGGTTCTTCTTGCCGTCCGGCTGGACCACGAACCAGGTGCCACCAACAGCCTGGCCCTTCCACTGGCCGGGCTTCTTGTCACCGATGTAGCGGTACACCGGCCAACCGGCGATGGTGAGCTGACGGGTGCCGTCCTGGCGGGTCACGCTGCTGACCTTGTCGTCGGAGACGCCCTTGAGTTCCGGGTTGCCGTCGGTCAACGCCGGGGGCCACACGTCGGCGCACTTGTCGACACAGTTCGACGAGGGCGGGTCGGCGGTGTCCTTGTCGAAGCGGTACAGGATCCAGCCGTCCTGGTCGGTGACCACCTTGCCCATCCGGGCGACACTCTTGCCGACCAACTTCTCGGTCAGGTCGACGTTCGCGGGCGGCGCGTCGGCGGCCGGCGCCTCCGCGGATGCCGAGGCCTCGGGTTCAACCGTCGCGGTGGGCTCGGCCGCGGCGACGGCGACCGGCTCAGCCGCGCTCGAGTTCGCCCCGTCGTAACCTGCGGGAGCGCAGGCCGTTAGTGCGACCATCGCGCTCGCGACGATGACGGTCCGCTTCATCTTTGCCACGTGCCCTCCTCATTCTTGACAGTTCACCCATAGGTACGGCGAGCGGGCTGTCAAGGTTGAAGTAGCAACAGTGGTCAATTTCACTTCTCTTGATTGAACCGATTCGGGTGGCCATGCGTACGCCCCCGCAGGGGGTACCTCCCGTAACGACAGATCGGCACCGGTCATTGTGACAATGACCGGTGCCGATGCGGTACGAGAGCCTACAGGGGCACCGTGACCAGCGGGCTCGCCACACCGTTGGCATCCACCGACTGCACCTGGAGCTGCTTGATGTCATCCACCAGGGCCGACGTCGACGCACTCAACTCAAGGCCCTGCGGTCGGTTGTTGGTGCCATAACCACTACTCGGCACCGACCAGGTCGAGATGACCTCGGTGCTGGCGTTCTTCCGCACCACCACCAGCCGGCAGGTGCGTGGGCCGGGCAACTTCCGCAGGCTGAAATTGATGCGCGTGCCGTACTCCCGTTTCACCAGGAACATGGTGGTCTGCACACCGGTGGTCGGGTCGGTGGCCTCGACCTGGTCGCCCTCCTCCTCGGTGCCGCCGACGCCGGGGCCGCTCGGCGGGGCCGTCGGCCCGCTCGTCGCCGGGTCGAGCGGTGCGCTCGGCGTCGAATCGGCGAGCACCCCCGGCGCCGGATCGTTGCCGGTCACGCTGACGAAGCCGTACCCGGTCAGACCGCCGAGGACCACCACCGCGGCGGCGGTCGCGAGCATCTGACGAAACCGGGTACGCCGCCGGTCGGCCCGGACCGCACCCAGCGTCCGGTCCAGCAGCGCCGGGTCGGTCGCGGTCTGCTCCAGCGCCATCATCGTCTCGCCGTCGATGTCGGACAGCAGCCCGACAACCGGCACCATCGTCTCCAACTCGGCCGCACACGCCCAACAGGTGGCGAGATGCTCCTCGAACCGCTCAGTGTCCTGCTCGTCGAGCACGCCGAGCGCGTACGCCGCGACGTCCATGTGGTCCGGCCGGCTCATTCTGTCACCCCCCGCTCCTGCAGAGCCGTGCGCAGCGCGCGCAGCGCGTAGTAGACCCTCGACTTGGCCGTGCCAAGCGGGAGCCCCAACTCCTCGGCGGCCTCCGGCACCGTCCGCCCTCGGAAGTACGTCGAAATCAGGATTTCCCGGTGCGACTGGCTGAGCGTACGCAGCGCGTCCGCCACCGTCATGGTGCGCAGCACCCGGTCGGTGCTGTCCGACTCGGCGAACGCGGTCAGATCCCGGTCGTACGTCTCCGGCGGCCGGGCCTCCTGGCTGCGGTGCTCGTCGATGGCGATCCGACGGGCCACCGTGACCAGCCACGGCCGCAACGAACCCTGCCCCTGTGTGCCCAGGCGGTGCGCGTTGCGCCAAGCCCGCAGCAGCGTTTCCTGGACGATGTCCTCCGCGCGCTGCCGGTCCCCCCCGGTAAGGCGCATGACGAACATCAGCAACGGACCGGCGTGCTCGGCATAGAGCAACCGGATCAGCTGGTCGGAGTGGTTCGCCTCGGTTGACGTCGCCTGATGGCGCCCGGGCGCCGGTCGCGGCGTCACCGGACCATTCTGGCGAGACGACGCGCGCGCGTCGACCCCCCGGGCAGACGAGGTCGGCCGTGACGAGGACCGCGCCGACAACCAGTCCGCGCGGACCGCGTCGCCATGCCAACCGGCCGCCACCGCATGCATGCAGACCTCCGGGTATCCGTTACCAACGCCAGCCCACGAGGTGGGCCGCCCGGTGGTACGCACCACCGCCCCGAACGGATCAACAAACGGCGAAAAAAGTTCCGCGCCGCTGCCCGGTGGACGGTCAGCGGCGTACCGAGAACAGGCCCGGCGGCGGGGGATCGGAGCCGGTGGCATCGGCATCCCGGACCACCTGCGCGCCGCTGGCGAAACGGTCCAGCTCGTCGCCGGCCACCACCCGGCCGGGGAACCAGTCGCCGGCTGCGCGCCGGCTCAGCTCGGGCACCGGCGGTGTGACCCGACCGGCGACCAGCACCAGATTTCCGTACCGGCGGCCCCGCAGCACCGCCGCGTCCCCCACGAGACAAGCCTGCGGCAACACCGCGCGGACCGTGGCGACCTGCCCCCGGGCGTGCCGCAACGGCGGGCCGTCGGCCACATTCGCCAGATACCAGCCCTCGGGGCGGAGCACCCGGGCCACCTCGGCCACATACTCCAGCGACGTGAGGTGGGCCGGGGTGCGGGCGCCGGCGAACACGTCGGCGACCACAACGTCGTAGCTGGCGTCGCGGGTGGAGGCCAGCACGGCCCGCGCGTCCTCCACACGGACCCGCAGCCGGGTGTCCGACGGCCACGGCAACGCTCGACGGACCAGTTCCACCAGAGCACCGTCCACCTCGGACACCCGCTGGGTGGAACCGGGCCGGGTGGCGGACACGTACCGGGGCAGGGTCAGGGCGCCCCCGCCCAGGTGCAGCACCCGCAGCGGCTCGCCGGCCGGTGCGATCAGGTCCACCGCGGCGGCCAGCCGCCGCACGTACTCGAACTCCAGGTGGGTGGGGTCGGTCAGGTCGACGTGCGACTGCGGCGCGCCGTCCAGCAGCAGCGTCCACGAACCGGCCCGGTCCGGGTCCGGAACGAGCTCGGCCTGCCCGGTGTCCACCTGCTCGACCACCCGGTCGCCCGCCCGTTTGCGTCCCATCGCAACCAGTATCCGCGTTCAGCGGGCCGCGCGGGCCGCAGCGGTCAACGCGCGGTGCAGCAGCCGGGAATCGCCCAACAGGGCACGCAGCCGGCGCTCCAGGCCGGCGATCGGGATCAGATTCTGTGGGGCCCGCGGATCCTTGTACGGGGTGGAGGCGAAGCGGGGCAGGGTGACCAGCGACAGGTCGGCCAGCTCGATCGCCGCCTCGACGGGCAGGTCGGCCGAGCACTCCACCCGGACGATGCCCGCCCACGGCGCGCCGATCGCCACCGGCAGCCGCAAATACCACGACCAGCCACCCCAGGCGGTGCCGAGCCGGAACACCGGCGAGCGCTCGCCCGACGCCAGACCGGTCACCACCGCGGTCAGCCGGGCATCGAGGTACTGGCTGTGCTGGGTCTTGATGTACCCGAGTGTGCGCGGCAACTGCCGGCGACTGCGCAACGGGCCGTCCACCACCAGCAGGTCATCGTCGACCCGAGCGGCGTCGGACACCGCCACCTCCAGCGCAGTCAGCGGGCCCTGCACGGCGGCCGGCAGCTTCGCCAGCTCACCGGTGCCACCCACCCGGTGCACCGGGTAACGGATCTGGCCCGCCACCACGTCCTGCGCCGACGGGCTCGCCGTGAACAGCCCCCGGGCAACCCTGGTCCCGGCCAGCTGCGCCGCACCCCGACCCAGGTCGCACCGCACCACCCCGGCCGCGTACGAGGCGGCCAACCCGGGGAACGACCCGCCGTCGGTCTCGGCCGTCCAGATGCTCGCGTCGATCCGGCGAACCCCGTCGACCATCAGCACCACGTCGGGCGCCCGCACCCCCGGGCGTACGCCGATCGCCCGCCAGTCCACGGCGGGCAACTCCACGTCCGCGTCGACCTGCGCGCTGCTCGGCGAGGCCGGCCCGGAAGCGGACGCCTCGAACGACGCGCCGTACGCCGGATCCCACGAGTCGACGAAGAAAGCGGCGTCGCTCACCGAACTAGCCTTTCGTTCGCGACTGCGGGGCTCCGCTGCGCTGCACTCCTCGCGCTCACCGGGCCCGCCTTTCGTTCGCGACTGCGGGGCTCCGCTGCGCTGCACTCCTCGCGCTCACCGGCCCGTCCGCTCTACGCGCGCCGACCGGGCATCCTTGCGCACCTCGAAGCGGACCGGGATCCGCTCGGCCAACGCGGGCACGTGCGTGACCACGCCGACCATCCGGTCGCCCCGGGCGGCCAGGTTTTCCAGGGTCGCGGCCACCGTGTCCAGGGTGGCCGCGTCGAGTGTGCCGAAGCCCTCGTCCAGGACGATCGACTCCAGGCTCGCCGCCGTGGTCGACATCCCGGCCAACTGCTCGGAGAGCGCCAACGCCAGCGCCAGCGACGCCTGGAACGTCTCACCCCCGGAGAGGGTGCGGACGCCCCGGCGCAGCCCCGCGTCGTGGTGGTCGACCACGAAGAACTCGCCCTTGTCGTGTACCAGCTCGTACTGGCCGGAGGAGAGCTCCCGCAGGATCCCCGACGCGCCGTCGACCAGCAGGTCCAATGCCTCGGCCAGCAACCACCGCTCGAAGTTGTTGGCCCGCAGGTGCCCCGCGAGCGCCCGCGCCACCTGCGCCTCCCGCTCGTGCCCGGCGCGCTGCTCGCGTAGCGTCCCGGCCTGCTCGCGGCGCTCCCGCAACCGCCGCCGGTCGGCGTCGGCCCGCTCCACCGCCACGGTCGCGGCGTGCACCGGGTCGTCACCGACCGGTACGTCGGCTACGGCGAACAAACCGGCGATGTCCCGCTGCACCGCGTCGGCCACCGACTCGGCCTCGGCAACGGCGACGGCCCGTCCGGCCCGGTCGGCGCGCCGGCGGTCCGCCTCGGTGGTCGCCCAGCCGGTCAGCGCGGCCCACGCGGCGGCCACGTCGTCCCGATCGGTCGCGGGTGGGCCGAACCGGGCCAGCCCGTCGCGGGAGGTGTCGAAGGCCCGCCACGTCGCCCGCAGCCGCTCCTCGGCGGCGTCCACCCCGGCCCGGGCCTGGCGAACGGTCTCGCGGCCGGCCCGGACCGCGGTCGCCGCCTCCTCCAGCGCGCGCCGCAACCGGGCGTGCTCGGCCAACTCCCGGCGCAGCACGGCCGGCTCGGCCACGCCAGCGAGTTGCCCGTCCAGTTCGGTGAGTCGGGCTTCCAACTGCTCCTGCCGGGCCCGCGCCTGCACCAGCAGCCGCTCCAGGTCACGCGCCGCCGCGTCCCGCTGCTGCACGGTCGCCTGCGCGGCCTTGGTCGCGGCCCGCGCCGCCTTGCCGGCCGCCGTGGCGGCGGCTACCGCCGAGTCGGCCGGCACCGCCGGCACCTCGGCCACCGGCTGCTCGCAGACCGGGCAGGCCGCGCCGGGGTGCAGGTGCACCCGCAGGCTGACCGCCAGGTCGGTGGCCTTCGCCTCCTCGTGTGCCCGGAAGGCCGCCTCCAGCTCAATGTCGGCGCGCTCGGCGTCCGCGCGGGCGGTGCCCAGCGCGACCACCGCGGCGGCGTGCTCGTCGTTCGCCGCGCTCACCGTCGCGCGGACCGTGTCGGCCTCGCCGGACAGCCGGTCCCGATCGTCGTACGCCCGCAGCAGCAGTCGCACCGCGCTCTCGTCGCCGGCGCCAGCCAGCTCGCCGCGCAGCTTCTCCTCCCGCTCCTCGGCCAGGGACACCCCGGCCGCCGCCGCCTCGGCCTCGGCCCGCGCCGCGGTGATCGCTCGGGCCACCTCGGCCACCCCGCCCGGCGCGCGCACCCCGGTCAACACGGTCAGCTCGTCGTCGAGGGCCGTCAGCGCCGCCGCCGCCTCCCGCGCGGTGGCCCGGGCCTTCGCCAACTCCGGCACCGCGACGGTCACCGCGGCCGCCAGCTCGACCATCCGGTCGACCCGGGCGTCGGCCTCGGCCAGCGCCTCGTCGTCCACGCCGGTCAGCCCGGCGAGCAGCTGATCGACCGCGTCGAGTCGAGCGTCCGCCTGCGCGGCGCGCGCCGTCGCCCGCTTCTGCACGTCCTCGTAGACACCGAGCCCGAGCAGGTTGACCAGGATCTGCTGGCGCGTCGCCGGCTTGGCGTGCAGGAAGTCGGCGAACTGCCCCTGCGGCAGCACCACACAGCTGGTGAACTGCTCGTACGGCAGCCCCACCGCCTCCAGCACCGCCTGCTCCATCTCGGCGGGAGTGCCGGCCACCACCTCACCGAGGTCGTCCGGGCTCAATCCGGTGTCCAGTTTGGTCACGTCGAAGCCGGCCGGCATCAGCTGCAACCCGGCGTTCGCGGTCTTCACGTTGCCCCGGCCGTCCCGGCGTACCACCCGGGTGGCCACGTAGCGGGCCCCGCCGGACTCGAAGACCAACCGCACCCGGGCCTCGGTCGCCGACGGCGCGAGCGCGTTCGCCAACCCCCGGGCGCCACCCCAGCGGGGCACCATGCCGTAGAGGGCGAAGCAGATGGCGTCCAGCACGGTGGACTTGCCCGAACCAGTCGGACCGATCAGCGCGAAGAAGTCGGCGTCGGTGAAATCGACGGTGGTGTCGTCCCGGAAGACCGTGAACCCGGCCATGTCCAACCGTATGGGACGCATCAGTGCTCGACCTCCTCGAAGAGCTCGTCGAAGAGCTCCCGGACGCCCTCGTCGGCATGGCCCCGGCTGTCCAGGTAGTCGGCGAACAACTCCCGGGGCGAACGCCCCGAGCGTTGCGCGATGCGGGCGCCGCTGCCCGCCGCGGCCAGCAACTCCGGGTCGATCCGGATCTCCAGCGCCCGGGGGAGCAGCTCCTGGATCTCCTCGCGCAGGCCGGCGCGGGGTTGCTCCCGCACGTACACCCGCAGCCAGGCGTCCGGCGCCTCGATCTCGGCGAGCTGGGCCAGGGTGCCCCGCACCGTCCGCAGGGCGCTCGCCGCGGTCACCGGCACCTCACGCACCCGGGCGGCGGTGCTGGCGGTCACCTCGACAAGCGTCACCGAGGGGACGTTTTCCTGCTCACCGAAGTCGACCGCCAGCGGGCTGCCGCTGTAGCGCACCGGGCAGGGGCCGATGACCCGCTGCGCCCGGTGCAGGTGGCCCAACGCCACATAGTGCGCGGTGGCCGGGAAGACGGTGGCCGGGACGGCGTAGCCCAGCACGGTGTGCGCGTCGCGCTCGCCGCCGCCGGTGGTCGCGCCGGTCACCGTCAGGTGCGCGGTGACCAGGTGCACCCGGTCCGGTTCGGTGAAACCCTCGGTCAGTCGTCCCAGCACCCGGCCCAGGTGGTCGGCGTACGTCTGGTTGGTTTCCGCGGCGGTCAGCTCGTACATCTCCAGCGCGCGCACCGCGTACCGCTGCGACAGGAACGGCAACGCGGCCAGCCGCCACCGCTCGCCTCCGGCGGTGGTGCCATCGATCACGTGCTCGTCCGGATTTTCCCGCACCCCTCCGCGCAACGTGATGCCGGCGGCATCAGCCCACGGCCGCAGCGCGTCCAGCGCGGGGCCGTTGTCGTGGTTGCCGCCGATCGCGACCACATCCGCGCCGGTGCGACGCAGCGCGGTCAGCGCCCGGGTGACCAGGCGGGTCGCCTCCGAGGTGGGCGCGGCGGTGTCGTAGAGGTCGCCGGCGACGATCACCAGATCCGGCTCTTCGGCGCGGGCGATGTCGATCACCCCGGCCAGGACGGCCTTGTGCTCCTCGGCCCGGGACTGCCCCTTGAGCACCTTTCCCACGTGCCAGTCGGAGGTGTGCAGGATCTTCATGGCTGTGCTCGCCTTCCGTTCGCGACTGCGGGGCTCGCAAGCTCACTCCTCGCGCTCACCTGTGCCGGCCCCTACCTAGAACGGGATGTCGTCGTCGGTGCTGCCGCCACCGGAGCCCACCACGGCGAACGGGTCGGCGGACTGGGTGATCGAGCGCAGCGTCTCCGATGGTGCCCGGCCCGCCTCGGAGACCCGGGTGGCCCAGGCCGGGAACGGGAACTCCAGACAGAGCGGCACCGGGATGTCCGGCTGGTTGACGAACATGGTGCCCGGCTTGGCCAGCAACGCCCGCTGTCGCTGCGCGGGCGGGAGGAAACCGTATTCCGGGCGGGAGGCCTCGGCCGGGTCGAGCCGACCGACCACCCGGATCGCCGAGTTGGTGACGATCCGCCGCTCCACCTCGCTCGCCGTCTGCTGCGCGCCGATCAGGATCACCCCGAGCGAGCGGCCCCGCTCGGCGATGTCCAGCAGGACCTCCTTGATCGGGGAGGAGCCCTCCCGCGGGGCGTACTTGTTGAGCTCGTCGAGGACGACGAAGAGCAACGGCTTGGCGGTGCCGGACTTCTCCTTGCGCTCGAACTCGCTCTTGAGCGTCACGCCGACCACGAACCGCTGGGCGCGGTCCGGAAGGTTGTGCAGGTCGACCACGGTGACCTGCGCGGACTCGCTGGTGTTGATCGAGTGCGGGCGGCGGGTGGCGAGGTCACCGCGGATCAGCCGGGCGAGGTCCTTCTTACTGCCGATCAACCGTCGCGCGAACGCGTTGACGGTGCCCAGACCGACCGCGCTGCCCGCCCAGTCGGAGCGGGTCTCGTCGTCGTTGAGCTGGTCGACGATGTGGTCGACGAGATCGCCGTAGGAGCCGAGCCGCACCCCGTCGATGCTCACCCCGCCGTCGGCGGGCTGGGCGTAGCGGGCCAGGTGCGCGGCCACCGAGTGGACCACCATCGTGTACTGCTGGCGCTCGTCGTCGGCGTCGGCGAAGACGTACGGCAGCAGGCGGTCGGCGCAGAACTCGCTCAGCGTCCAGTAGAACGAATCCACCCCGGTGAGCCGGCTGCTCACATCCGGCGTGCCGGCCGCGTCACCGACCCGGGGCGGCGCGTACACCCGGACGTCGGGGAAGGCGCCGGCGCTCAACCCGAGCTTCGCGTACGACGCGCGGGTGGGCTCGTCGAGGCGGGTGTTGGGGTGGTCCAGGAAGAGCAGATCCTCACCCTTGACGTTGAAGATCAGCGCCTTGGCGTTGACCGCGTCGCCACCCAGCACCCCGGAGCGGAAGACCGAGTAGAGCAGGAAGGTGGCGAAGCTGGTCTTGGTGGCCACCCCGGAGATGCCGGAGATGGAGACGTGTGCGCCCCGGCTGCCGTCGAGGAAGTCGGCGTTGAGGTAGACCGGCACGCCGTCGCGACCCATCCCCATCGGGATGCGCCGCTCCATCCGGTCGAAGTGCAGCGCGCGCGCCCGGGCGTCACCCTCGGCCCGGTGCACCACCGCACCCGGGGTCGGCGGCACGTAGAGCTCCGGATCGACCCGCGTCGTGGTGATCTCGGCCGCCTCCTGCACCTGCGCGGGCAGCGTGCCATCGGCGATGGCGAACACGTCGGAGTCGAACTGGGCGCCCTCGTGCCGAGCGCGGACCTGGGTGACCACCCCGGCGATCGTCACCGGCTCCCGATTGGGCAGCTCGCGCCGGGTGACCACCACGTCGTCGAGCTGGAGGTAGCTGCCGGGCGCCACGGCCGTCCAGAACTGCAACGGGGTGGCGTCGGCGGTGCCCAGCACCCGCCCGACCGCCTCGCCAGGACTGTCGAGGTCGGCGTCGGTCATCGGGCGACTCGGGTCGGTCGGGCATCACGGTCGGCGCGCATGCCCTGCATCCTGCCCGAGGAGTACGACAGGTCGCCACGCGACGCGGCGGACGACACCATGCGCCGTCACACTCATGACGCTGGGTGCTCAACCGAGCGCATGAGGTGGGCGAGGGAGGTGTCGACGTGCACCGCGCAAGGCTGGGACTCAACCCGCAGGGCGTTGGTCGCGTTACCTAGGCATGGAGCATGGATGAATAGCGACTTCGGCGCCTTCGTCGCGACGAGCGGCCCGCGACTGCTCCGCTTCGCCGTTCTGATCACCGGGCAGCGGGCGGACGCTGAGGACCTGCTGCAGGAGGTGTTGGAGCAGGCGTACCCGCGCTGGCACGCAGTCCGACAGCGGCAGCCGGAGGCCTACCTGCGTCGCGCGATGACCAATCGGCTCGTCAGCCGGTGGCGCTCGCCGTGGAACCGACGTCGGGTCGCAGGCGTTCCGGACGCGGTGCCGCAGCAGGATGAGACGACCCGGGTCGACGACCGGGAGCTGCTGCTGGCGGCGTTGCGCGAGCTTCCGCCGCGGATGCGGGCAGTCGTGGTGCTCCGGTACTGGCTTGGCTTCTCCGAGGCGGAGACAGCCGCCGAACTGGAATGTTCCGTGGGCTCGGTGAAGAGCCAGGCTTCCCGTGGTCTGCACCGCCTGCGGGCCCGGCTGGAGGCCGTCGGCGTTGCCCCACTCGACCTCGACCTCGCAGAGGAGAACCATGCGTGACCAACTCGCAGAGGAGAACCATGCGTGACCAAGAGGTGGCCAGCCTGTTCGACCGCGCTGTCGCGACCGTGGAACTGCCGCCCGGTCTCGCCCAACGGGTCGTCACGAGAAGCCGGGCGCGTCGCCGTCGGCGTCTGCTGCTGTCGGGCGGCACGGCGGCTGTGCTGGTCGCCGCCGGGGCGCTCGTGCTCCCGCCGCTGGGGCCGGTCGGTCGCGGTGGCGAGGGCGGTGGCACCGGACCGAGCGCCGCTTTCGACGTCCCGGCCGGAATCGTCGGTGCTGACGGTCGACCCGTGACGCAGGCGCAGATCGTGGCGGTCGGCCGGGTCGGGACGGAGACGCTCGTGCTGATCCGACGGGAACCACGCGCCGAGGAGCGGGCCGCCGGGGGACAGGCGGCTGAGGTCGTGGTCGCCCCGGACACGGGCGAACCGCGCCGGTTGCTCGACCACCTCTCGTATGACCTGGCCTGCGTCGACGGAGACACGGTCTGCGCGGCCGTCCGCTCCACCGGCAGTGGGCTGGGTGTGGCCGTGGCCCGTCGCTCCGGCGGCCGGCTCTACGTCCTGGTCCAGGCGCCGCAGGGGCGTGCCGTCGAGGTCGTTGCCAACGGCGTGCCGCATCCGCTCGGCGCGGCGCCGCGGGCGCGGTGGTCGAGGTGGCCGCCGCCGAGCCGTACGAAGAGGTGCAGGTCTGGGCGAGCACCGAGGACGGCCGGCGCTACCAGATCCCGTGGGCTCCCGGGGCGGTGCTCGTCGACTGAGCTCTCACCGGCGGGCGTGGCGGAGCATGAGGGTGCCGTCCTCGGCGGCGAGCACGTGTCGCAGTAGCAGGTGCCGGGGGGGTGCGGCGTCGCCGGCGGTGATTCGGCCGGGGCCGGGCCCCGCGAGCAGTGGTGCGACGGTGAGGCACAGCTCGTCCACCAGATCGGCGGCGGTGAGCGCGCCGAACAGGTGTGGGCCGCCCTCGCAGAGCAGTTGGGTCAGGCCGCGTCGGTGCAGCTCGGCGAGGCCGGCGGCCAGGTCGACCCGCCCGGTGCCGCAGCGCAGCAGGTCGACGACGTCGGTCAGTCCGGGCGGCGGGTCGGCGTCGGCGTGGGTGAGCACGATGGGCCGGACCGGCGCGTCGGCGAAGGCGGCCTGCGCCGGGTCCAGGTCGAGCGAACCGGAGACGACCACCAGTGTCGGGTATTCCGCCAGCCCGTGGTCACGGCGCCAGGCACGGCGGGTCTCGTTCAGCCGGACCGCCCGGTACTCCTCGTGGCGAAGCGTGCCGGCCGCCACCACCAGCGCGTCGCAAACCATCCGTAGCAGGCCGAACACCCGCTTGTCCGGCTCGCCGGACAGTCCGGCGGAGTAGCCGTCCACGGTGACCGCGCCGTCCAGGCTGGCGACGAAGTTGACCCGTAGTCGGGGCTTGTCGGCGCGGCCGTAGAGGGCCGTCAGCGCGGTGTCGTCGAGGGGCTGCGTCGACGGCTCGGGCCAGAGCCGTCGAATCGGAATTCCGACGGTCATTCGCCGGCCGGACCGGTGACCGGAGGGGTCGGTTCGGCGGTACGGTGCTGGCAGTCGCACCAGTTCCGGCCCGGGCAGTCGTCGTGTCGCCGGGCCCGGCACGCTCGGCAGATCATGCTCGCAGCCTAAGCCGCGGGAGGACAGGACAGCATGCCGCGTCAGATCTTCCAGCTGAAGATGTCCCTCGCGGGTGTCCGCCCGCCGGTGTGGCGTCGGGTGCTCGTCCCGGCCGGCTACACACTGGACCGGCTGCACCGGGTGGTGCAGCACGCGATGGGTTGGCGGGACTGCCACCTGCACTCGTTCGAGATCGACGCCATGCAGTACGGCGAGCCCGACCCGGACGGGGAGTTGGCGCTGCACGACGAGTTGGACGTGCGGTTGGACGCCGTGCTCGGCAAGGGCAGCCGATTCTCCTACACGTACGACTTCGGCGACTGGTGGGAGCACGACCTGGTCGTGGAGGACGCGCTGACGGTCGACCCGGACGAGCGGTACCCGGTCTGCCTGGACGGCGAGCGGGCCTGCCCGCCGGAGGGTATCGGCGGGCCGTTGGGTTATCAGGCGCTCCTGGTCGCGCTCGACGACCATGCCGGCCCAGCCGACCTCGCCAACCCGCGGCACGCGATGCTGCGCGACTGGGCGGGCTCCACCTTCGACCCGTCCCGCTTCGACCCCAACCGCGCAACCACCCTCCTCCGCCGCTTCTGCTGACCCGGCCCCGGGCCACCGGGGGGCCTTGTTGATCAAGAAGTTTGCGTCAGCAGGCCCGCGATTCCTGACCGAAACCTCTTGATCACCAGGGGTGCGGCGGGGGCGTGTGGGGGTGTTGGTGGGGTGGGTGCGGCGGAAGTGATCAGCGGTAACGATCTGGGAACGCTCCCATCGCCCTATTGACACTCCTGTTACCCGCCGGCAATCTCATGGGAGCGCTCCCGGAGGTGGCATGGGTCACTCACGCATCCCCCGGCCTGGCGCGATGAGCACCCCCCACCACACCCATCCAGCCTCACCACCGGAAAGAGGGGTCAGCGCATGAGTGTCACCACGCGGCGTACCCGCCTGGCGGCCGCTGCCCTGGCCGCGATCACCGCAATCGGCGGTCTCGCGGCCTGCGGCAACGACGACGACAAGCCGGCTGCCGGCGAGAAGCCGGCCAAGCTGGTCGTCGACACCTTCGGCGAATTCGGCTACGAAGATCTTGTCAAGCAGTACGAGAAGGACACCGGCATCAAGGTCGAGCTGCGCAAGACCGCGCAGCTCGCGGAGTACCGGCCGAAGCTGGTCCGCTACCTGGCCACCGGCAAGGGCGCGGCGGACGTCACCGCTCTGGAAGAGGGCATCCTCAACGAGTTCAAGCCCAACGCGCGCAACTGGGCCGACCTCAACCCGCTGGTTGCCGACCACTCGAAGGAATACCTGCCCTGGAAGTGGGAGCTGGGCAAGGCGCCGGACGGTCGGCTGATCGGCCTCCCGACCGACGTCGGCAGCCTCGCCGTCTGCTACCGCAAGGACCTGTTCCAGGCTGCCGGTCTGCCCACCGAGCGCGACCAGGTGTCGGCGCTCTGGCCGGACTGGAAGGGCTTCCACGACGCCGGTCTGAAGTACAAGCAGGGCAGCGGCGGCAAGGCGTTCATCGACTCGATCACCGCCGTCTCCAACGGCGTGATGTTCCAGGGCAACGGTGACCTGTTCTACGACAAGGAAGACAACATCATCGCGGACACCAGCCCCGCGGTGAAGAACGCCTGGGACACCGCCACCTCGATGGCGGACATCTCCGCCAAGGCGCAGACCTGGTCGCCGGAGTGGTCGGGTGGCTTCAAGCAGGGCACCTTCGCGGCCACCTTCTGCCCGTCCTGGATGCTCGGCATCGTCTCGGAGAACTCCGGTGCGGCCAACAAGGGCAAGTGGGACGTGGCGTCCGTGCCGGGCGGCGGCGGTAACTGGGGCGGCTCGTGGCTCGCGGTTCCGGCGCAGAGCAAGTACCCGAAGGAGGCGGCGAAGCTCGCCGAGTACCTGACCAACGCCAAGAGCCAGGTGGAGGCCTTCAAGGCCAAGGGCCCGCTGCCCACCAACCTGGAGGCGCTGAAGAACGAGGCGTTCATCGGCTACACCAACGAGTACTTCAGCAACGCGCCGACCGGCAAGATCTTCGGGGAGAGCGTCGCCAAGATCCAGCCGACCCACCTGGGCCCGAAGCACCAGGCGGTCAAGGAGAACGCGCTCGAGCCGGCCCTGCGGGCGTTCGAGAGCGGGCAGGCCGACAAGGCGAAGGCCTGGGAGCAGTTCACGAAGGATGCCAAGACTCAGGGTGCCTTCTGAGTGATCCCCTGCCGGTGGCGTTCGGGGCTTCCCGGACGCCACCGGCCGGTCCCCTCCGCGTAGCGCCCTGCGCGAGGGCCCCCGGGCCTCGCCGGAAAAGGAAATTCGCATGAGCCTGTCGGCTACGACGGCACCGCCGTCGCCAGCAGCACCGCCTTCTCCCGACCTCCCTTCCCGGCAGCGCCGGGGAAGGTTACTCAACCACCTCGACGTCAAGTACTCGCCGTACCTCTACATCGCACCGTTCTTCCTGATCTTCGGCGCGTTCGGGTTGTACCCGATGGTGCGTACCGCCTGGATGTCGCTGCACGACTGGGACATGATCGGCGAGCACTCGTTCATCGGCTTCGACAACTACACCCGGCTGTTCTCCGACGAGTACTTCTGGAACGCGCTGGTCAACACGTTCGGCATCTTCGCCCTGTCGACCATCCCGCAGCTGTTGCTCGCCCTCTTCCTGGCGAACCTGCTCAACCGGACCTTCCTGCGCGCCAAGACCTTCTTCCGGATGGCCATCTTCATGCCGAACGTGGTGTCGGTGGCCGCGGTCGCGATCGTCTTCGGGATGCTCTTCCAGCGGGAGTTCGGCCTGTTCAACTGGCTGCTCGGCCTCGTCGGTGTCGATCCGGTCGACTGGGACGGGCAGCGGTGGAGTTCCTGGTTCGCCATCTCCTCGATGGTCAACTGGCGGTGGACCGGGTACAACACCCTGATCCTGCTCGCCGGCATGCAGGCGATCCCGAAGGACCTCTACGAGGCCGCAGAGATCGACGGCGCCGGCCCGTGGCGGCAGTTCTGGCAGATCACCCTGCCCATGCTCAAGCCCACCTTCACCTTCGTGGTCATCCTGTCCACGATCGGCGGCATGCAGCTCTTCACCGAGCCACTGCTCTTCGCCAACGGCAACATTCTCGGCGGCAGTCAGCGGGAGTTCCAGACGCTGGCCATGTACATGTACGAGATGGGCATCTCGAACCTGAACACCGCCGGCTACGGAGCCGCGGTCGCCTGGGCGATCTTCATGATCATCGTGGTGGTGTCGCTGTTCAACTTCCTACTCGTCCGCCGCTCGGCGAAGTGAGGAGAGATCGATGATCTCGGCTTCCCAGCGCCTGTGGCGCACCAGTCCGCTGACCTACGTGGCGCTCGTCCTGGCGGCGCTGCTGTCGATCTACCCGTTCTACTACATGCTGGTGATCGGCAGTCGCAGCCTGGACTCCATCAACGATGTGCCGCCGCCGCTGACCCCAGGTAACGCGTTCGGTGACAACTTCGGGCGGGTGCTCGACAACGACGCCGCCAACTTCCTCACCGGCATGATGAACTCGATCATCGTCTCCTCGGTGGTCACCCTGTCGGTGGTGCTCACCGGTTCGCTGGCCGGGTTCGCCTTCGCCAAGCTGCGCTTCCGGGGCAGCAACGCTCTCCTGCTGGCGATCATCGTCACCATGATGATCCCGACCCAGATGGGGCTCATCCCGCTCTGGGGCATGATGCAGGACCTGAGGTGGTACGACACCCTCTACGCGGTCACCGTGCCGTTCCTGGTCAGCGCCTTCGGCGTGTTCATGATGCGGCAGTACGCCAGCCAGGCCATCTCCGACGAGCTGATCGAGGCCGGCCGCGTCGACGGGGCGAGCACGTTCCGGATCTACTGGAGCATCGTGCTGCCCGCACTGCGTCCCGCCGCCGGCGTGCTCGGTCTGCTGACCTTCATGGAGACCTGGAACTCGTTCATCTGGCCGTACGCCATCCTCACCCCGGAGAACCCGACCCTGCAGGTCTCGCTCTCCTTCCTCTCGTACGCGTACTACACCGACTACTCCCAGGTGTTCGCAGCCACGGCGATCGGCACCATCCCCCTGGTTATCGTCTTTCTCGTGTTCGGCCGCCAGATCATCGGCGGGATCATGGAAGGTGCCGTCAAGTCGTGAGCAACCCCGCCAGCCCACCCGCCGTCGACGTCCTCGACGAGCGCCCCGGGCTGACCTTCCCACCCGGATTCCTGTGGGGGGCCGCCACTGCGGCGTACCAGATCGAGGGGGCGGCGGCCGAGGGCGGCCGTACCCCGTCGATCTGGGACACCTTCAGCCACACCGACGGTCGGGTCGTCGCCGGGCACACCGGCGACGTGGCCTGCGACCACTACCACCGGCTCGGCGGGGATGTCGCCCTGATGGCCGAGCTGGGTCTGAAGTCGTACCGTTTCTCGGTCTCCTGGAGCCGGGTGCAGCCCGGCGGCACCGGAGCGGCCAACCCACAGGGCCTGGATTTCTACCGGCGACTGGTCGACGACCTGTTGGCCAACGGCATCGAGCCGTGGC
Organism: Micromonospora sp. LH3U1; assembly: GCF_028475105.1. Lineage (NCBI taxonomy): Bacteria > Bacillati > Actinomycetota > Actinomycetes > Micromonosporales > Micromonosporaceae > Micromonospora > Micromonospora sp. LH3U1. Next base: position 1,792,859 of record NZ_CP116936.1, read on the forward strand.
TCACCCTCTACCACTGGGACCTGCCGCAGCCCCTGGAGGACGCCGGCGGCTGGCCGGCCCGGGACACCGCGGCCCGCTTCGCCGACTACACGACGCTGGTCGCCGACGCGCTCGGTGACCGGGTGCGCTACTGGACCACGCTGAACGAGCCGTGGTGTTCGGCGTTCCTCGGCTACGGCTCCGGCGTGCACGCCCCCGGCCGCACCAACGGGGCGGATGCGGTCCGCGCCGGGCACCACCTCATGCTCGGTCACGGCCTGTCCGTCCAGGCGCTGCGGGCCGCCCGGCCGGGCGCCGAGGTGGGTGTGACGGTCAACCTCTATCCGGTCGACCCGGCCAGCGACGCCCCCGCCGACGTGGACGCGGCCCGGCGGATCGACGGGTTGGCCAACCGGTTCTTCCTCGACCCACTGCTGCGCGGGTCGTACCCGGAGGACCTGGTGACCGACCTCAGCGCGGTGACCGACTTCGACCACGTGCACGACGGCGATCTGGCCACCATCTCCACGCCGCTGGACGTGGTCGGGGTCAACTACTACAGCCGGCACGTCGTCGCCGCCCCGACCGGCGGCGGCGAGGCGGCGTCGGCCCCCTCGTGCTGGCCGGGCAGCGAGGACATCCGGTTTGTGACCCGGGGCGTCCCGGTCACCGACATGGGCTGGGAGATCGATGCTCCCGGCCTGCTCGAGACGCTGCGCCGGGTGCACGACTACACCGATCTCCCCCTGTACGTCACCGAGAACGGCTCCGCGTTCGTCGACACGGTGGTCGACGGGCAGGTCGACGACGTCGACCGGTTGGCCTACTTCGACGCCCATCTGCGCGCCGCGCACGAGGCGATCAACGCCGGGGTGCCCCTGCGGGGCTACTTCGCCTGGTCGCTGATGGATAATTTCGAATGGGCCTGGGGTTACACGAAGCGGTTCGGCATGATCCATGTCGACTACGACAGCCAGGTCCGCATCCCCAAGTCCAGCGCCAAGTGGTACGCCTCGGTGATCCGGCGCAACGGTCTGGCCGCACAATAGGCTCGGGCCAGCCATCAGGACGGCCCCGGCGTCCACCTCCCGCAGGTGGCGCCGGGTCCGTCCGCCGTCGGAGGAGCAGACGATGACAACGCAGCGCACCCGGTCGCTCGGGCGCCCGACCCTCGATGCGGTCGCGGCGCGTGCCGGCGTCGGGCGGGGCACGGTCTCCCGCGTGGTCAACGGCTCGCCCCAGGTCAGCCCGGAGGCCCGGGCCGCGGTCCAACAGGCCATCGCTGAGCTGGGGTACGTGCCGAACCGGGCCGCCCGTGCGCTCGTCACCCAGCGGACCGACTCCGTCGCGCTGGTGGTGTCCGAATCCGGGGAGCGGGTCTTCACCGAGCCGTTCTTCGCCTCGATCGTGCGGGGGATCAGCTCCGGGCTGCTGGAGACGCCGATGCAACTCTGGCTGGCCATGGCGCAGTCGGCGGTGGAGCGGGAGCGGGTCGAGCACCACCTGACCAACCAGCACGTCGACGGCGTACTGCTGCTGTCGTTGCACGACTCCGACCCACTGCCGACCCTGCTGGAGGAGCGCGGCCTGCCCGCCGTGCTCGGCGGTCGGCCCGCCCGGATGCTGCAACCCGGCGCTCAGCCGGCCTGGTTCGTCGACGTGGACAACGTTGGCGGGGCCCGGCAGGCGGTCGAGTACCTGGCGAGGCAGGGGCGGCGACGCATCGCCACCATCGCCGGGCCGCAGGACATGGGCGCCGGCCTGGCCCGGTTGACCGGCTACACCGAGGCGGTCAAGGCCACCGGAGCCGGCGTCAACCCCGACCTGATCGCGTACGGCGACTTCAGCGAGAGCAGCGGTGTGGCCTGCATGCGCCGGCTGCTGGACGCCTGCCCGGACCTGGACGCCGTCTTCGTCGCGTCCGACCTCATGGCGTTCGGTGCCCTGCGTACCCTGCGCGAGGCCGGCCGGCGCGTGCCCGAGGACGTCGCGGTGATCGGCTTCGACGACGCGACGATCGCCCGACAGGCGGAGCCGCCGCTGACCACGGTCTTCCAGCCGGTGGAGGAGATGGGCCGGCAGATGGCCCGACTGCTGGTAGCCCGCATCCGCGGCGAGGACCTCCCGGCCCCACACATCCTCCTGGACACCCAACTGGTCCACCGAGCCTCCGCCTAACCCACCCCACCCCACCCCGCCCCGCGCCCGCGCCTCCCCCGTTGATCATGAAGTTATTGCCGCGACTCGCCGACGCGGGTGGCAATAACTTCATGATCAACCGGCGGGGTTGGGGTGGGGGCCGGGTGGGGGCGGGGGACAGGGGTGGGGCAGGGGTCAGGTGGGGGTGGGGGTCCAGCGGCGGAGTTCGCGCTTGGCTAGCGAGTTGCGGTGGACCTCGTCGGGGCCGTCGGCCAGGCGCAGGGTGCGGGCCTGTGCCCAGAGGGCGGCCAGTGGGGTGTCCTGGCTGACGCCGGCGCCGCCGTACCCCTGAATGGCCTTGTCGATCACCCACTCCGCCATCGCCGGGGTGCCGATCTTGATGGCCTGGATCTCGGTGTGTGCGCCCTTGTTGCCGACGGTGTCCATCAGCCAGGCGGTCTTGAGCACCAGCAGGCGGGCCTGCTCGATGCGCACCCGCGACTCGGCGATCCACTCCCGGACCACGCCCTGCTCGGCCAGCGGCCGGCCGAACGCGATCCGCTCGAGCGCCCGCTTGCAGAGCAGCTCCAATGCTCGCTCAGCCATTCCGATTAATCGCATGCAGTGGTGGATCCGGCCCGGACCCAACCGGGCCTGGGCGATGGCGAACCCGGTGCCCTCGGCGCCGATCAGGTTCTCCGCCGGCACCCGGACGTCGGTGAAGTCGATCTCCGCGTGCCCACCGTGTGAACCATCGGTGTAGCCGAAGACGGTCATGCCACGGCGTACGGCCACACCGGGGGTGTCCCGGGGGACCAGGACCATGCTCTGCTGGCGGTGCCGGTCGGCGCCCGGGTCGGTCTTGCCCATCACGATGAAGATCTCGCAGCGTGGGTCCATCGCACCCGACGACCACCACTTGCGTCCGTTGATCACGTACTCGTCGCCGTCACGGGTGATCCGGGTGGCGATGTTGGTGGCGTCGGAGGAGGCGACGTCCGGTTCGGTCATGCAGAACGCGGAGCGGATCTCGCCCTCCAGCAGCGGCATGAGCCACCGCTTCTGCTGCGCGTCCGAGCCGAACTCGGTCAGCAGCTCCATGTTGCCGGTGTCCGGTGCCGCACAGTTGAGCGCCTCGGGCGCCAGGTGCGGGCTGCGTCCGGTGAGTTCGGCGAGCGGAGCGTACTGCAGGTTGGTCAGGCCGGCGCCGTAGCGCGGGTCAGGCAGGAAGAGGTTCCACAGGCCGCGCCGGCGGGCCTCCGCCTTCAGCTCGGCCAGCACCGGGGTACGCGACCACGGGTCGCCGGCGGCCACCTGCTCGGCGTGCACGGCCTCGGCCGGGTAGACGTGCTCGGTCAGGAACCGGGTGAGCTCGTCGCGCAGCTCCTCGGTCCGCGTGTCGTATGAGAAGTCCATCACCGCTCCCTGGCGGCGGTCAGCCCGTGCGCGACCAGCGGTGCCACCATCTCGCCGATCCGGTCGAAGCCCTCGCCGAGCGTCTGCCCGAGCGTGTGGCGGTAGTGGATGCCCTCGCAGATGACCGCGAGCTTGAAACAGCCCAGCGCCACGTGCCAGTGCAGCGGCCCGACGTCCACGTCGCTGCGCCCGGCGTACCGGTCGATCAGCTCGGCGCCGGTGGGGAAGCCTGCGCGCGGGCCGAGCCCGTCGGCGACCGGGTTGCCGGCGGCGGTGTCGCTGCCGCCCAGCACATCCCAGTACGTCAGCAGCAGCCCCAGGTCGGCGAGGGGGTCACCGAGGGTGGCCATCTCCCAGTCGAGCACCGCGTGCACGGCCACCGGGTCGGCCGAGGCGAGGAGGTTGTCCAGCCGGTAGTCGCCGTGCACGATCCGGCCGGCGTTCGCGCCCTCCGGGGCGGTCGCCGCGAGCAGGTCACGTAGCTCGTCGATGCCGGGCAGTGGGCGGCTGCGCGAGCGGTCGAGCTGCCCGGCCCAGCGGCGGACCTGCCGGGCCAGGTAGCCCTCGGGGCGGCCGAAGTCGCTCAGCCCGACCGTGGACGGCTCGACACTGTGCAGCGCGGCGAGCGTGTCCATCATCGCCATGGCAAGGGCTCGGCGCCGTTCGTCGCCCAGCGGGTCGGTCTGTGCGCGGGTGCGGAACACCTCGCCGGGCATCCGCTCCATGAGGTAGAACGGCGCGCCGATCACGTCCGGGTCGGCGCAGAGCAGCAGCGCGCCCGGCACTGGCACCTCGGTCGGGGCAAGCGCCGAGATGACCCGGAACTCGCGGGCCATGTCGTGCGCGGTCGCCAGCACGTGCCCCAGCGGGGGGCGGCGCAGCACGACTTCGCGGTCGCCGAGGTGCAGCAGGTAGGTGAGGTTGGATTTGCCGCCCGCGATCAGGTGGGCACGCAGTGGCCCGACGGCCAGCTCGGGCCGGTGCTCCGCCAGATAGTCGGCGAGTCGGTCCAGGGCGAGCCCTGCGGGGGAGACTGGAACGGCCTCCGGCCGCGACGCATCGACGGCCGGATCGCTCATCCGACTAGTTGATGGCAGGCCGCTCACGTTGTCAAGGTCAGATTTTCCCCTCGGGACATGGCCCTGCAACAGGGACGAAATGGTCAACGTCCAGGCTGGGACCAGCCTGCCGGCCGCTTTTCGCCGGCCCGCCGAGCGGAGGGACAGACATGTTGCTGCGAGTTCGGGTCACCCTGCCGGACCGTCCGGGCACGCTGGGCCAGGTCGCTCGTACGTTGGGCGTCTCCGGCGCGGACATCGTCCAGGTGGTGGTCCTCGAACGACTCGGCGGGCGCGCGGTGGACGACTTCACGGTCGTCTGGCCGGGCGCGGCGCGGGTGGAGCGGCTGCTTGCTGGCCTTGCGGCGATTCCGGGCGTGCGGGTGGACGGTGTGTGGCGGGCGATCGGCGCGCCCACCACCACCGGCCAGGACGCGGAGCTGTTGGCCCAGGTCGCGGCCAACCCGGCCGACGGGCTGGCCACCCTGGTCGACGCGGTGCCCGGGCTGCTGGCAGCCGACTGGGCCGTCGCCGCCGTGGTGCCGGTCGACTGGGCCTCGCGGACCGGGGGTGGCGGGGCGACCGTGGGGCACGCGAGCTGGCGTGCTCCCGTACCCCTGCGGTTGCCGGAGGTGACCCCGCTGCGCGGTCGGTCGACGACCACGCCCGACGGCACCCACCACGCCATCGCGCCGTTCGGCCGGGCGGGCCTGGTGCTGGTGGTGGCCCGCGAACACAGCGAGACCCTCTCCGCGGCCGCGTTTCACAGCACCGAGGTGGACCGGCTCACCCAGCTCGTCCGGGCCAGCGCGGTGATCCTCGGTGACCGGCTGGACCTGGTCGGCGCGCCTCCGGTGGTCGCCAGCCCCTGAGTCGCTACCCGTCGGGAGAACGGTGGTCCGCGGGTCCGGAACTCGTTGATCTAGTCTCGTCAAGTGGACTTCTCTCCTGCGTCAGCGGCCAAGCGCCGTGCCGGGACCCAGATGGAACCCACCTACGCCGACTTCGGCACCGAGCCGCCACGCCTCGGGAACGTCACGATCACCGGCGTCCACCGGTCGTCGGCCGCGGGCGATCACCTGGCCCTCGGCTCCGGCGGCTCCGTCGATCTGGAGTTCGACGTGCCGGACCCGGCCGTCGTCCGCGAGGCGTGCGTCACCCTCGTGGCGCTGACGTCAATGCTCTTTGAGGGGCCCGGATACGCCCCGCTCACCGTTCGCCTCAACGGCAGGTTGCTGGCCGACCGGCTGCGGATCCCGAACGGCGGCGGACTCCCGCAACGGCTGGTTTTCGCGGTCCCGGCCGAGGAACTGGTGGCCGGCCGGAACACGGTGCGGATCGAGAGCGGTAACGACGCCCGGAGCATGTTGTGGTTGTACCGGGTGACAATCGACCCGATGAACGCCCACGATCAGGCGGGACTGGCCCTCGTACGGCAGGCGATCGCCGCGCCGGTGCTGCGGTACGCGAGCGACGTCGGCGAGGTCACCATCTTCGTCGACCGCGGCGAGCAGGCCGTCCTCGACCAAGTGGCCTGGGCGGATGCGTCCGGCACCGAGTACGCGATGACGTTCGAGCAGCAGCAGGCCGCCTTCTACGGCTGGATCCGGCAGCCGGGTGGGCGGCCGAGGGAGTTCCGCGGCCGGCTGATCGAGCGCGGCCCCGTGGCCCGGAGTGCCCGGCGCTTCACCACTGAGGAGGGCTGGGGCGGTGGATGGCACCGCTCCGGTGACCTGCTGGTCGCGGTGGGTGTGCCCGGCCACCCGGTCACCAGGCTGAACTGGCGCGACCTCCGCGGCAACAACGGCACAGTCGCCTTCGGCGACGGCGGGTTCCTGGGGACCTACCAGCGGGTCGGGGAGGGCCCCATCGGCTACCGCGGCCGTCCGGCATAGGGCGGATCCGGTCGGCCCCGTGGTCTGGCTCTGCCGGTCCTGTCCAGCGGGACATCCTCCTGAGCGAAACCCGTCACCGCCGAGCAACAGGGTGGCAACAGCGGGGGACGAGGGTGGTACCCGGGGAAGGGAGCCAACCATGACGTTGTGGCGGATCAGGGCCACCGTGGACGACCGGCCGGGTTACCTGTCGGTGCTCACGGCGAGCCTCGCACTGCGCGGGGTCAACATCCTCACCGTGCAGGTGCAGCCCACCGAGCAGGGCGCGGTGGATGACTTCCTGGTCGACGCGCCGGACGCGCTCGACGGGGCCGAGCTGGTTGCCGCCGTCGAGCGGGGTCGGGGCCGGGACTGCTGGGTGGCGCGCAGCGAGGCGCGCGGCCTGGCCGACCAGCCCACCCGGGTGCTCGGGCTGGCCAATCGGCTGGTCCGTGACCCGGACGCAGCGGGCGAGGCGCTGCGGACCATGCTCGGCGCCGACTCGGTCAGTTGGCGACCCGCGTCGATCGGCGTCGAACGGGGAATCACCGGCGCCACCATGCTGCTGGCCGACCCGGCGGGGGGTTCGTTCGCGCTGCACCGGGCCGCGCCCGCCTTCACCCCGGCGGAGTACGCCCGGGCGCAGGCCCTGGTCGAGCTGGCCGCCACCGTGGTCCGTCGGGCCGCCGAGCAGGTCACCCTGGTGCTGCCCGACGGTGCCGAGCTGGCCGTCCGGCCGGCCTGCGCGGCTGACGTGTCGGGCGTACAGGAGCTGCACGAGGTGTGCTCACCGCGCAGCCGGCACCGGCGTTACCTGGGCGGGGCGGCGTTGCCGCAGCCGGCCCGACTGCGTCGGCTGCTGGAGCCGAGTCGAGGGCTGTCCCTGATCGCCACGACCACCGGCTCCGACGGCGCGGCGGAGTCGGTGATCGCCATGGCGAACCTGGTCGGCGAGGGCGACGAGGCCGAGGTGGCGCTGCTGGTGCGTGACGACTGGCAGCGGCGCGGGCTCGGCTCGGCGCTGCTGCGCCGGCTGGCCCAGCATGCCGACCGGGCCGGGTACGCGGCGCTGGTGCTGCACGTCCAGGCCGAGAACACCCCGATGCTGCGGACGCTGCAACGGCTGGGCCGGCCCGGCTCCGCAGAGCGCGACGGCGCGCTGCTCACCCTCACCGTCCCGCTCGTCGCGGAAAGGAAGGGCACCCTATCGACGCCTGGTGCGTAGGGCGGGCCCTCTCACCGCGTCGGGGGTTCGCGGCGGCCGGACACGCAGAACCGGTTGCCCTCCGGGTCGGCGAGCACCACGTACGGGGGTTCGGTCGGGTGCGGGTCGGTGGGATAGTGCCGCCAGTCCACCCGTTGGGCGCCGAGCGCGAGCAACCGGTCGAGTTCCTCGTCGAGGCTGCGCTCGCCGGCGTCCAGGTCCAGGTGGAGCCGGGGGAACTCCTGTGCCGGGCTTTTGCTGAGGTCCATCGCGATGGCCATGCCCGGCACCCCTGGCGGCGGTTCCAGCACGATCCATTCGTCGCCGTCGAATCGGGGTGCGCGGCGGCGGTAGTCGAGGGCCGCGGCCCAGAACCTTCCCGCCCGCTCGGCGTCGGACACGCCCAGGGAGAGCTGCTCGATCATCGCCATCTTGCGACGGTACGCCGCCGGCCCCCTGTCACACGCGCCAGGCGTTGACAGGGGGTCGGCGAGGACCTCAGGTGGCGGGGTAGCTGCTGTAGTCGGGGAAGTTGCCGTAGAGCCGGCTGTCGCCGCCGACGGTGACGGCGTGTACGAGCAGGTCGCCGCCGACGAACGCGCCCTTCCAGGAGGCGCCCCGGCCGCCGAACGGCTCGTCCCGGTCACCCCGTGAGCGCGGCTTGTTGATGCCCACCTTGAACGCCTGCAGGTCCACCGCGAGCTTGCCGGCCTCGTCGGTGTCGTCGCAGGCCAGCGACGCCACCAGTGCGCCGTTGGAGGCGTTCATCGCGGCCAGCAGCTCGTCGGTGGTGTCCACCACGACGATCGTGTCGACCGGCCCGAACGGCTCGGCGTGCATCAGCCGGGACCGGCCGGGCGGGGCGAGCAGCACCGACGGCGCCACGTACGCCGAGGTGTCCTGCCCGGGCAGGAACGGCGCGCCGGTCAGCTTGCCCCGGTGCAGTGGTACCGCGCCGCCGCGAACCGCCTCGTCGACCTTGCGGCGCAACTCGTCGGCCTTGGCGGCGCTGATCAGCGGCCCGAAGTCCAGCTCGGGCAGCGGGTCGCCGGCGGCCCAGTCGTCGCCGACGGCGAGCGGGTGGCCGAAGCGGACCGAGCGCACGACCGGCAGGTACATGTCGAGGAACTCGTCGACCAGGTCACGTTGCACCACGAACCGGGGGTACGCGGTGCAGCGCTGCTTGCCGTACTCGAAGCCCTTCTTGAGGTGCGTGGCGAGCAGGTCCCACTGGGAGAAGTCCCAGATGCCCCAGGCGTTGAGACCCTCCTGCTCGATGAAGTGCCGCTTGTCGCTGTCGAGCAGCGCGGCGGCCACCTTGCCACCGTTGGAGCGTCCGCCGACGAACGCGACCGCTCCGATCTCGGGCGCCCGGACCAGCACCTCGGACAACTCCTCGCCGCCGCCGGAGACGAGGGTGGCGGGAAGGCCGGCTCGGCGCATCAGCGCGTGCGCGACGGTCAGGCAGACCGCGCCACCCTGGGACGGGGTCTTGGCGATAACCGCGTTGCCGGCCAGCAGCTGGACCAGCTCGGCGTGCACCAGGACGCTCATCGGGTAGTTCCACGAGGCGATGTTGCTGACCGGGCCGGAGAGCGGCTCGCGACCGTCGGCGAGCATCCGGTCGATCTCGCCCGCGTACCAGCGGACGCCGTCCAGCGCCCGGTCCACGTCGGCGCAGGCGAGCCGCCACGGCTTGCCGATCTCCCAGACCAGCAGCAGCGCGAGCAGGTCGCGGTGGGCGGTGAGCGAGTCCAGTGCGTCGGCGACCCGGGCCTTGCGGTCGGCGAGCGGGGTCTGGGCCCAGGCGCGGTGCGCGGCGGCGGCGTGCGCGACCGCGGCGCGGGCGGTGTCGGCGTCGAGCCGGGGCAGGTTGATGACGACGGTGTTGTCCACCGGTGTGCGGACCGGGGTGGGCTGGCCGACCGCCCGCCAGTCGCCCTCGACCAGGTTGTGCAGGGTGGTGACGCCGTCGACCTCGGCGCCGAACGCCTCCGGGGTGGCGGCCACCGCGCGGGCCAGGACGTCGGACCAGGCGGTGCCGTCGGCGAGTCGTAGTGCCATCGCGTTCTCCTCAGGGTTGACCGGGGAGCGGCGGCGTCGATGGCACCACTGATGATCCGTACTGTCTCGCGCCGGGTAGCGGGTCAGCAACAGTACGTTTGTATGGCTGGACGCCGCCGCGTTGCTCGGCCGGACAGCTCGCTCGGTGGCGACTCGCCCGACCTGCGACGACGCCCCCCAATCATTGATGAACATCGATGATGTGACCTAGCCCCCGGACGCCGTCGACCGGTTACCCGTCAGTACGGATCGACGGCGGGCGCGGATCAACCGCCCAGTGCGTCGACCGCCTCGGCGGTGGTGCAGACCGTGCCCAACGCGCGGAAGATGTTGTTCACCGCGAACTCGTGCGCGTCCGTCCGGAGCCCGCTCATCGCATCCTGCGGCAGGACCATCCGGTAGCCGATCTCGTAGCCGATCCGGGCGGTCTGTTCCACCCCGTAGTTGGTGGCCACGCCGGCCACCACCAGCGTGTCGACGCCCCGCTCGCGCAGCGTCGCGTCCAGGCCGGTGTCCTGGAAGGGGCCCCAGGTGCGCTTGGTGATCTCCAGGTCGCCGGGCTGCGGTGCGACCTCCGGGACCAGTGTGTTGCCGGCCGACTGCGGATCGGTGCCGGGCCGTTCGAACCGCACCACCACGACCAGCGCCCCGGCGGCCCGTGCGGCGTCGGCGAGCGTGACACAGCGGGCCACCACCTCGGTGCCGGAGTGCGGGGCGAGGGGCTGATCGACCATCTGTCGCTGCAAATCGATCAGAACGATGGCGGTACGGGCTGGTTCCAGGGGTTCCATGGCATAACCGTAACAACGTCGGATTCAGTCACCGTCGGCGCGCGTGGACGCTTCCCAATCGACGGCGCTCGCATTACATTGTCGGTTATCCATGGGAGCGCTTCCACGGCGCTGCCTCTGGTCACGCCGCCACCCCACGCAGTCGCCGGTGGCCGTGCCATCCGACGCCGTCCCGCGTCGGCGCGGCCGCCGGTGGCGCCACCCACAGGAGCCCGCCATGCGCCACCCCACCCGGCCGGCCTCCGGCCGCCCCGGCCGCTTCCCGGCCGCCGACCAGCCCTGGCCGCGGCGACTGCTGGCCACCGGCGTCGCCCTGCTCACCGGGCTGTCCCTCGCCGTCACCGTGCCGCCGTCCGGGCCGGCGTCCGCCGCGCCAGCGACCTACAACTACGCGGAGGCGTTGCAGAAGTCGCTGTTCTTCTACGAGGCGCAGCAGTCCGGTCGGCTGCCCGACTGGAACCGGGTCTCCTGGCGTGGCGACAGCGCCCTCACCGACGGCGCCGACGCCGGCCTGGACCTCACCGGCGGCTGGTACGACGCCGGCGACCACGTCAAGTTCGGCTTCCCGATGGCGTTCAGCGCCACGATGCTCGCCTGGGGCGCGGTGGAATACCGCAGCGGTTACACCGCATCCGGGCAACTGCCACACCTGCTCAACAACCTGCGCTACGTCAACGACTACTTCATCAAGGCACACCCGTCGGCCAACGTCCTCTACGGGCAGGTCGGCAAGGGCGACGACGACCACAAGTGGTGGGGTCCGGCCGAGGTGATGGCGATGGCGCGGCCCGCGTACAAGATCGATGCGAGCTGTGGCGGCGCGGACCTGGCGGGGGAGACGGCCGCCGCGATGGCAGCCTCCTCGATGGTGTTCCGGCCGACCGACGCGGCCTACGCCGACCGGCTGCTCGGGCACGCCCGGCAGCTCTACACCTTCGCCGACACGGTGCGGAAGTCCTACCACGAGTGCATCACCGACGCGACGAGCTTCTACCGGTCGTGGAGCGGCTGGCAGGACGAGCTGGTCTGGGCCGCCATCTGGCTGCACCGGGCCACCGGCGAGGCCAGCTACCTGGCCAAGGCCGAGAGTGAGTACGACAAGCTCGGCACCGAGAACCAGTCCACCACCCGCTCCTACAAGTGGACCATCGCCTGGGACAACAAGCAGTTCGGGGCGTACGTACTGCTGGCGAACCTGACCGGCAAGCAGAAGTACGTCGACGACGCCAACCGGTGGCTGGACTACTGGACCGTCGGGGTGAACGGGCAGCGGGTGCCGTACTCGCCCGGCGGGATGGCGGTGCTCGACTCCTGGGGTGCGCTGCGCTACGCCGCCAACACCTCCTTCGCCGCGCTGGTCTACAGCGACAAGACCACCGACACCACCCGCAAGGCGCGCTACCACGACTTCGCCGTCCGGCAGATCAACTACGCGCTCGGCGACAACCCGCGCAACTCCAGCTACGTCATCGGGTTCGGCGCCAACGCGCCGCGCAACCCGCACCACCGCACCGCGCACGGCTCGTGGTGGGACAGCCAGACCGTGCCCGTCGAGACCCGGCACACCCTCTACGGAGCGCTGGTGGGCGGCCCGTCCGCGGCCAACGACGCGTACAGCGACAGCCGGTCGGACTACGTGATGAACGAGGTGGCGACCGACTACAACGCCGGCTTCACGTCCGCGCTGGTCCGGCTGACCTCCGAGTACGGCGGCACGCCGCTCGCCAACTTCCCGGTCGCCGAGACGCCGGACATCGACGAGCTGACCGTGGAGACCACGGTGATGCAGGCCGAGCCACGGGCCACCGGGCTCAAGGCGATCGTCTACAACAAGTCGGCCTTCCCGGCGCGCGCGCTGACCGACGGCCGCTTCCGCTACTACTTCCGGCCCGACGGCACCGGCCCGGTGCAGGTCACCGCCGGTTACACCCAGGGCTGCCCGTCCCCGACGACCGCCAAGCAGTTCAGCGGCGACATCTGGTACGTCGAGGTGGACTGCACTGGCTACACCATCGCCCCGGCCGGCCAGTCGCAGCACCGGATGGAGGTCCAGTTCAAGGTCGGCGTGCCGGAGGGCGGCACCTGGGACCCGACCAACGACCCGTCGTACCAGGCGACCGCCGGACCGAACCGCAAGGTTCCGCTCTACTCCGGCACCACCCGTGTCTGGGGTGACGAGCCGGGGCCGGCCGTGCCGGACACCACCGCGCCCACCGTGCCGGGTAAGCCGGTGGCGTCGCAGTTGGCGCCGAGGTCCGTCACCCTGACCTGGGCGGCGTCCACGGACAGCGGCGGCAGTGGGCTCGCCGGGTACGAGGTCCGCGAGTTCATGGTCGGCAACGACGTGGTGGTGATCCGCCCCGTCACCGGCACCTCGCTGACCGTCTCGACGCTGTTGCCGGAGCGGACGTACGAGTTCTCCGTCGTCGCCCGCGACGGCGCGGGCAACACGTCGGCGGCCTCACCGGTGCTCAGCGTGACAACGCCACCGGCTGGCAGCGCCGACACCACCCCACCGAGTGCGCCCGGCACCCCGGTGGCCTCGGCGGTCACCTCCACCGGGGTCAGCCTGAGCTGGGCGGCGTCGACCGACAACGTCGGTGTCACCGGGTACCGCGTCTACCGGGAAGCGGGCGCCACCGACGCGCTGGTCGGCTCGCCGACCGGCACCACCCTGGCGGTGTCCGGGCTGACCGCGTCGACGGCGTACCAGTTCTACGTGCTGGCCGTGGACGCGGCCGGCAACACCTCCGCGGCGTCCGCGCCGGTCGCGGTGACCACCGCGCCCCCGCCGGTCGGCGGCACCTGCACGGTGGGGTACGCCAGCAACGACTGGAGCACCGGCTTCACCGCCACGGTGACGATCACGAACACCGGCACCAGCGCGATCAACGGCTGGGCGCTGCGGTTCAGCTTCACCGGTGGGCAGACCGTCAGTCAGGGGTGGTCGGCGACGGTCAGCCAGACCGGCGCGGCGGTCACCGCCACGAACCTGTCCTACAACGGCACGATCGCTGCGGGCGCGTCGGTCAGCTTCGGCTTCAACGGCGCCCACAGCGGCACCAACCCGAAACCGACCGCCTTCACCGTCAACAACGCCACCTGCGCGGTGGCCTGACCCGCGCCGCACTCGAGATCTTGGACAGTTTCCGTTGGCAGGGCGGGCTCAACCGGTGGTTGCAACACCCTTCGGTGATCTTCGTTGGGGTGGTTATGGCGTCGAGGTTGAGCCCGCTGGAGCGGGAACAGATCGGGTTGGGTCGGGCTGCGAATGAGTCGTTGCGGTCGATCGCGCGCAGGTTGGAGCGGTCGGTGTCGACGATCTCGCGGGAGGTAGGCCGGTTCGAGCGCTACGGGCAGCGGTATCAGCCGTCGATGGCGCAGTGGGCGTCGTTTCTGCGGCATAACCGCTCCGGGCGGGTGCCGCGGTTGGCTGGTGACGGGCCGTTGCGTCAGATAGTGCTGGATATGCTGCGGCGACGTCGTTCGCCGCAGCAGATCAGTGCCCGCCTGCGGGCGCAGTTCCCGGACACGCCGGAGATGTGGGTGTCGCACGAGACGATTTACCAGGCGATCTACCTGCAGGCGCGGGGCAATCTACGCGCGGAGTTGACGCGGCAGGTGGCGTTGCGATCGGGTCGCGCCGCTCGCCGCCGTCGGGCAGCGAGCGCTGGGGCGGTGCGTTCGGCTCGGCCCTGGGTGAACCTGCGCATCGCTGACCGGCCGGCCGAGGTCGCCGACCGGGCGGTGCCGGGGCATTGGGAGGGTGACCTGCTCGAAGGAGTCCGTCGGGGTGGGTGCGGTGGTTCCGCGATCGCCACGTTGGTGGAACGCGCTACCCGGTTCGTGATCCTGGTCGGGCTGCCCGAGGGCAAGGTCTCCGAACACGTCGTGTCTCAGCTGGCCGCCGCGATGACCTGGCTCCCGCAACGGTTACGAGCCTCGCTAACCTGGGACCAGGGCGTCGAGATGGCCCGACACCGTGACTTCACCATCGCCACCGACTGCCCGGTCTACTTCTGCGACCCACACAGTCCCTGGCAACGCGGCAGCAACGAAAACACCAACGGACTGCTGCGCCAGTACTTCCCCAAAGGCCAATTCGACTTCACCACCATCGACCAAGCCGGCCTCGACCACGTCGCCGACGAACTCAACGACCGCCCCCGCATGACCCTAGGCTGGGCCACCCCAGGTGAGAAGATGACCCAGCTACTCAGTGTTGCAACCACCGGTTGAGCCCGCCCAGTTGACGGAAACTGTCCAAGATCTGCGGCCGTGTACGCACACTGTCGTACCCGGGAGGACGTTGCCGGGCGGACGCGGACCGGACTGCGTCCGGACAGGGTGGTGACATGACTGTTACCGCACGGACGTTCACCATCGCCGGCCTCGTCGTCGGCGCCGCGGGCATCGGCGTGCTGTGGGCCGCCGGGGTCGAGTTCCCCATCGCCGTACCGCCCGGGATGATCATTCTGCTGGCTGGCGCCCTCTTCGTCGCGCTCGCCCCGTGGCGCTGGTCGCCCGCGGTGGGCGCGCTCCTGGGCCTGTTCGTGGCCGTCGGGTTCGCGATCAGCCCGACCGGGGTGGACAACCTGCTCGGGCGGCATGGAGCCGACGTGGCGACCGGACAGGTGATCCAGTTGGTCGGGGTGCTGACCGCGCTGGTCGCCGGGGTGCTCGCCGCCAACGCCACCCGGCGGGTGCCTCAGCGCCGCTGACCCCGGCGACTCAAGGTCAGTCGGTGCGGTCGTCGGCGAGCAGGTCCACCCGGCTCGGTGCCTGCTCCGTGGGGGTACGCCAGCAACGACTGTCCTATAACGACGCGCTAGCGCCGGGAGCGTCGGTGAGCTTCGGCTTCAACGGCACCAACCCGAAACCGACCGCCTGCACCCTCGCCTGACCGAGATCTTGGACAGTTACCGTTCGGCGCGAACGGTAACTGTCCAAGATCTTGCCGCGTGGGCGAGGGATAACCTGTCGCGATTCGGGGCAAGCCAGCCTCGTGGCGGAGTTGCTGACCGTCGGGCACGGCACAGCCGACCGGGTGCGGCTGGGGGAGTTGCTGACCGGGGCCGGGGTGGCCCTGGTGGTGGACGTGCGGAGGTTCCCCGCCAGCCGCGCCAACCCAGACGTCCGGCGGGAGGAGCTTGAGTGGTGGCTGCCCGAGTACGGGATCGACTACCGCTGGGAGCCGGGCCTGGGCGGACGCCGACACATCCCGGCCGGTGAGCCCGAGCCGGACACCTGGTGGAGGGTCGCGGCGTTCCGGGCGTACGCCGCGTACACCCGTACGCCGGAGTTCGACGTGGCGCTGACCGGGGTGCTGGCTGACGCGGCCCAGCGGACCACCGTGGTGATGTGCAGCGAGAGCCTCTGGTGGCGCTGCCACCGCCGGCTGATCGCCGACGTCGCGGCTCTCGGTCGCGGGACGCCGGTGGCGCATCTCCTCCCGGACGGGCGGCTCAGCCCCCACCAGCCCGCCGAGGGCGCTCACCGACTCCCCGATGGGCGCCTGTGCTGGGACGGTTGAGGCTCCCGCTCACTCCACGAGGTCGTCGGCGAGCAAATCCATCAGCAGGCCGTCGTGCCAACGCCCGTCGGCGCCGCGCTCGTAGCGGCGCAGCACGCCCACCGGCCGGAAACCCACCTTGGCGTACGCCCGGATGGCGGCGCTGTTCGCCGCGGCCGGGTCGATGGTGAACCGGTGGTGGCCGTACTCGTCGATCAGGTGCCGGGCCAGGGTGCGGATGGCGTCACCGCCGAGGCCGGCACCTCGCACCGCCGGGTCGAGGAAGACGTCCATGCTGGCGTGCCGGTAGTCCGGGTCGGGCTCGGCGTGCCACTGGATGGCGCCGACCACCCGGCCGTCGTGCTCGATCGCGTACAGGTGCAGGTCGTCGTCGCCCAGGTCGGCGCGGACGGAGTCGGCCAGGTCGTCGCCGCCGCGCCACCACCGACGTACCTCCGGGTCGGCCCGGATCGCCGCGAGGACGGGTACGTCGTCGACCGTCGCCGGTCGCAGTGTCACCGCCCGCCCGCGCAGCACCGGCTCAGCCCCGGATCTCGCCGTGCTCGACGCAGACCGCCGACCAGCCCACCGGCAGCACCTGCACCTTCATCCGGCGCCGGCACTGGTGGCAGAACCGGGGCGGCTCCAACTGGCGAGCCGACGCGCAGGCCGCGTGGGTGGCGGCCGTCGCCGACTCACCACACCGGTCGCACCACAGCTCGGTCGTCGTCATGGTCGTCACAGCGTGGCGGAGAGGGCCTTGACCGGCATCTTCAGCTCGACCAGCAGGTCCAGGTCGGCGGTCGCCGGTCGACCCAGCGTGGTCAGGTAGTTGCCGACGATCACCGCGTTGATGCCGCCGAGCAGACCCTCGCGGGTGCCCAGGTCACCGAGGGTGATCTCCCGGCCGCCCGCGTACCGCAGGATGGTGCGCGGCATGGCCAGCCGGAACGCGGCGATGGCCCGCAGCGCGTCCTTGCCCTCCACCACCGGCTGGTCGCCCAGCGGCGTGCCGGGCCGGGGGTTGAGGAAGTTGAGTGGCACCTCGTGCGGGTTGAGCTCGGCGAGCTGCGCGGCGAACTCCGCCCGCTGCTCGATGGTCTCGCCGAGGCCGAGGATGCCGCCGCAGCACACCTCCATGCCGGAGTCGCGGACCATCCGCAGCGTCTCCCAGCGCTCCTCCCAGGAATGCGTGGTGACCACGTTCGGGAAGTGCGACCGGCAGGTCTCGAGGTTGTGGTTGTAGCGGTGCACGCCCATGTCGACCAGGTCGTCGACCTGCTCCTGGGTGAGCATGCCCAGCGACGCGGCGACCTGGATGTCGACCTCCGCCTTGATGGCGGCGACGCCCTCGCGCATCTGCTTCATGAGCCGGGCGTCCGGGCCGCGCACCGCGGCGACGATGCAGAACTCGGTCGCCCCGGTCTTGGCGGTCTGCTTCGCCGCCTCGACCAGCGACGGGATGTCCAGCCAGACCGAGCGCACCGGGGAGGTGAACAGACCGGACTGGGAGCAGAAGTGGCAGTCTTCCGGGCAGCCGCCGGTCTTGAGCGAGACGATTCCCTCGACCTCGACCTCCGGGCCGCACCAGCGCATCCGCACGTCGTGGGCGAGCTGCAGGGCGGCGGGCAGGTGCTCGTCGGGCAGGTTGAGCACGGCGAGGATGCCGGCCTGGTCGAGGCCGACACCGTCACCCAGGACCTGGGTCCGGGCCTGGTCGAGGATCTCTGGCATGGCTCGTACCCTACAAGGCCCCTCGATCAGCCGGAATGACCTGGCAGCCCGTCGACCCCCCTCGCACCGAGTGGATCCGTCGGGCCGATGGTGGCGGGTGGTAATTTCGCCCGGCAGGTGTCGGGCTGACCGGCGCGGACAGCGGTGAAGGGGTGACGGTGGCGGATTGGCTGGCGGCGCTCGACCGCCGCGCGGATTTGCGGGCGAAGGCCGGGCTGACCCGGCGACTGCACCCGCGTCCGGCCGACGACGGGATGACCGATCTGGCCGGCAACGACTACCTCGGCCTGGCCACTCACCCGGAGGTCACCGCCGCGGCCATGGCGGCACTGTCGGCGTACGGGCTGGGGGCGACCGGGTCGCGCCTGGTGCGTGGTTCCACGGACGCCCACCAGGCGTTGGAGGTCGAGCTGGCGCAGTGGCTGGGCACCGACCGTGCCCTCGTCTTCTCCTCCGGCTACCTGGCCAACCTCGGTGCGCTGCGGGCGCTCGTCCAACCTCGCACGCTGCTCGTCTCCGACGCGCACAACCACGCGTCCCTGATCGACGGCTGCCGCATCTCCGGTGCGGAGACGGTGGTCACCCCGCACGCCGACGTGGACGCGGTCGCCGCCGCGCTCGTGGCCGCTCCGGGCCGTCCGGCGGTGGTGGTGACCGAGTCGGTCTTCTCGGTCGACGGTGACCTCGCCCCGCTGGCCCGTCTGCACGCGGTGGCCCGCCGCCACGGCGCGCTGCTGCTGGTCGACGACGCGCACGCGCTCGGTGTGACCGGTCCGGCCGGCGCGGGCGCGGTGGCCGCCGCCGGGCTGGCCGGCGAACCGGACGTGGTGGTCACCGCCACCCTGTCCAAGGCGCTCGGTGGTGCCGGTGGAGTGGTCGCCGGCCCGGCTGAGTTCGTCCGGCATCTGGTCGAGACCGGGCGCACGTTCATCTTCGACACGGCGCTGCCACCGGCGGTCGCCGCCGGTGTGCACGCCGCGCTGCGGCTGGCCCGGGTCGGCGACGACCTGCGCTCGGAGCTGTCCGACCGGGTGGGGTTGGCGGTCGGCCGACTGCGCGCCGCCGGGCTGACCGTCTCCGCGCCGGACGCGGCGGTGATCTCGGTGACGGCCCCGGGGCCGGAGGCGGCGACGGCCTGGGCCGCCGACTGCCGGGACCGGGGCGTCGCGGTGGGCTGTTTCCGGCCGCCCTCCACCCCGGACAACCGCTCCCGCCTGCGGCTCACGGTCAGCGCCGGGGTGCCCCGGGCGGCGTTCGAGCGGGCCCTGGACGTCATCGTCGAGTGTGCGCCGTGAGCGCGAGGAGTGAGCCGGTTTTGCGAGCCCCGCAGTCGCGAGCCGAGGTGGTGTTGTGAGCGCGAGGAGTGAGCCGGTTTTGCGAGCCCCGCAGTCGCGAGCCGAGGTGGTGTTGTGAGCGCGAGGAGTGAGCCGGTTTTGCGAGCCCCGCAGTCGCGAGCCGAGGTAGCGCCGTGAGTGGGTGGGAGGGGCCGGTTCTGGTTACCGGGACCGACACCGAGGTCGGCAAGACGGTGGTGACCGCGGCGATCGCGGCCGCCGCGCAGGCTGCCGGGTTGCGGGTGGCCGTGGTCAAACCGGGCCAGACCGGTACGGCCGGCGGTGAGCCCGGCGACGTGGACGTGGTCAACCGGCTGGCTGCCCCGCTGACCGGCCGGACCCTGGCCAGTTATCCGGACCCGCTCGCCCCGCTGGCCGCGGCCAGGGTCGCCGACCTGCCGCCGTTGGAGTTGTACGCGGCGGTGGACGCCGTCCGTGACGAGGCGGACAAGCACGACCTGGTGTTGATCGAGGGCGCGGGTGGGTTGCTGGTTCCGATGGGGCTGCGTCCGTCGGGTGAGCTGTGGACGATGGCCGACCTGGCGGTGTCGCTCGGCGCACCCGCGGTGGTGGTCGCCCGCGCCGGGTTGGGCACGCTCAACCACACCGCGTTGACCCTGGAGGCACTCGACCGGCGTGCCGTGCCGGCCGGCGTGGTGATCGGCGCGTGGCCGACCAGACCGGAGCTGGTGCACTGGACCAATCTCACCGATCTGGTGCCGAACCTGCTCGGCGCGTTGCCCGACGGCGCCGGCGCGATGGACCCCGGTGTGTTCCGGCGCTCCGCGCCGGGTTGGCTCACTCCGGCCCTGCACGGTGTGCTCGACGACTGGCGGGTCTGGGCCGAGGAGAGCGGCTGAACACCTGACTTTCGTCGGTGTCCGCGCAGGTCGAGCGTGGGTAGCCTGACCGCCGTGCGGATCCTCGACTCCTCGCCGCAAGGTCGGTGGGACCGGCGGCGTCGCCTGCTGTTGGACGCGCTGCTCTGGGCGGTGGTTGCCGCCCCGGTCGGCTACGCCGAGGTCACCCCGCCCTATTCGCGGTACGCGTTGCCGCTGCTGGTCGGCAAGCTGTTGCTGCTTGGCGCGGCGGTGGTGGTGGCGCGTCGAGGCGGACCGTTGGTCGCCCTCGTGCTGGTGGTGCTCGGTTCGGTTGTCGATGGCAACTTCGTGTTCGCCATCCCGGTCTTCAGCTACCTCGCTGGGCGGCGCAGCGCCAGCGCGGGCCCGGCGGCCGTGGTCTTCGTCTTGATCGCGGCCGGCGGCACGGCGCTCAATCTGGGGCTGCTCGGCACCGGGCCGGCCACCTGGTTCCTGCTCGCCTCGGTGCTGCTCTTCGCCGCGGTGTTCCCCTGGTTGGTCGGCCGGTACCGGCGACAGCAGCAGGAGTTGGCCGACGCCGGTCGCCGGCACGTCGATGCGCTGACCCGCGAGGAGCGCGGTGCCGCCGAGCGGATCCGGCTGCGGGAACGGGCCCGGATCGCCGGTGAGATGCATGACTCGCTCGGTCACGACCTCAGCCTGATCGCGTTGCGGGCCGCCGCTCTGGAGGTCGCCGCGGACCTCGACGACCGGCACCGGGCGGCGGCGGGGGAGTTGCGGGCCAGCGTATCCGCCGCCACCGAGCGACTACACGAGATCATCGGGGTGCTCCGTGAGGAGGGTGGCGCGTCGGTGCGTCCAAGCGGGGAGACCGTCGCGGACCTGGTCGACGGTGCCCGGGAGGCCGGCATGGCGGTACGGATGGACGCTGCCCCGGCGGTCGCGGAGCTACCGGCGATGACCGACCACGCGGCCCACCGGATCGTCCGTGAGGCGCTGACCAACGCCGCCCGGTACGCGCCGGGCGCCCCGGTCGACGTGCGCCTCACCCGCGACGGTGACCGGGTCGAGGTGACCGTCGTCAACGGTGCTCCGCCGGCGGGGCCGCTGCCCGCCCCGCCGTCGCAGGGCAGCGGGCTGCTCGCACTCGCCGAACGGGTCCGCCTCGCCGGTGGGACGCTCGATGCCGGCCCTCGCGCCGACGGTGGTTTCGCCGTACGGGCGGCGTTGCCGGCCACCGCGCCGCCGTTGGAGGCGATCGGGTCGGCGGGCCCTGGGTTGGGCCGAGCGCCACGGTCCGGCGGCGGTGAGTCCGGTCCGATGGAGCGGCCCGTGGACGCGGAGCGGCGGCTGCACGACGCCCGCCGACGAGTCCGGCGCAGTCTGCTCGTGGCGCTCGTGGCGCCGGCCGGCTTCGCTCTGGTGCTCTCCTTCGTCTACTACCCGGTGGCTACCGCCGGGACGGTGCTGGACCGGGCCACGTTCGACCAGATGCGCGTCGGCACGCTCCGGTCGGAGCTGACCGGGCTGCCCCGGCGACAGGTGGAACGGCCCACGGCGGTGGACCGGGACGACTGCGAGTACTACACCGACGGCAACTTCCCCCTCGCGGAGCCGACCTGGCAGCTTTGCTTCACCGATGGCCGGTTGGCCAGCAAGGAGTGGATCGCGTAGTGAACACCGATACGGCCGGGGCGCCACCGGTCCGCGTGGTCCTGGCTGACGACGAGGCGATGATCCGGGCCGGCGTCCAAGCCATCCTCGCCACCGATCCCGGCATCGAGGTGGTCGCCGAGGCCGGTGACGGACGCGCGGCGGTGGAGCTGGTCCGTGCGCACCGTCCTCGGGTCGCGCTGCTGGACATCCGGATGCCGCGACTGGACGGGTTGGCTGCCGCCGCCGAGATCCGCCGGGTCGTGCCGGAGACCGCGACGATCATGCTGACCACGTTCGGCGAGGACGACCACGTGGCTCGGGCACTCGGGCACGGCGCCAGCGGGTTCCTGCTCAAGGCCGGCGATCCGCGTGAGTTGCTCGCCGGTGTGCACGCCGTCGCCGACGGCGGCGCGTACCTGTCGCCGAGGGTGGCCCGCCGGGTGATCGAGTTGGGCGCCGGGCGGTTGGCTCGCCGGCCTGCCGCCCGGGACCGTACGGCGGGGCTGACCGAGCGCGAACGGGAGGTGCTCGCCCTGGTCGGGGCGGGGCTGTCCAACGCCGAGATCGCCCGCCGACTGCACCTGGTGGAGGGCACCGTGAAGAGCTACCTGACCAGCATCTTCACCCGGCTGGACGTGCGCAACCGGGTGCAGGCGGCGATCCTCGCGTACGAGGCGGGGCTGGTCGACGGCTGAGCGGGGGCCTGCACGGCCCCCGCTCAGCCCGCACGACTTACGCGTCCCGACGGCGTAGCGCGGCCCGACCCAGCAGCAGCGCGGCGCCGGCCCATCCGGCGAGCAGGAGCAGCCCGACCAGGCTCGGGTACGGCTCGGTGTCGCCGGCCAGGAAGTGTCCGCCGGCCACGCCGGGGAACACGTCGGCGATCCGGTTCAGCACCTCGATGTCCGGCTCCTGAAGTGACAGCGGCACGATCATCAGGGTGGCGAGGAGCACGGTGATCGTGAGCACCGCACTACGCAGCGTGGCGCCGAGGCCCAGGGCGAGCACGCCGACCAGCGCCAGGTAGGTCGCCACCGCCACGATGTCGCCGATCGTGCCGGCGGCCGGGGCGCTGCCCCACTCGCCGAGTACCGGCCGGGCGACCAGGGCGCCGACGCCGCCGAGCAGCAGCCCGAGGGCGAAGGTGACGGCACCGGCGACCACGGCCTTGGCCAGCAGCACACGACCGCGCGACGGGGTGCACTGCAGCGTGCTCCGGATGGTGCCGCTGGTGAACTCGGCGGTGATCGCCATCAGACCCAGCGCCAGCACCACGTACTGGGTCAGCTCGACCGAGTCGATCAGCACGCTGCCGACGGTGACGATCCCTCGGTCGTCGACCGGGTCGTCGTTGGTGTTGTCGTTGGCGGCGTAGATGGCCAGCTGGCCGGCGCTCGCGGCCATCACCAGCAGACCGGCCAGCGCCGTCCACCAGGTGCTCCGCACCGAGGAGAGCTTGGTCCACTCGGCGGCCACCGCGCCACCACGATTGTTGGTGCTCATCGTGCCCCACCTTCGGTCGCGCCACCCGCGTACTCGACGCTGTCGGCGGTCAGCTCCATGAACGCCTGCTCCAGCGACGCGCCGTGCGGGCTCAGCTCGTGCAGTCGTACCCCCAGCTCGTACGCCAGGTCCCCGACCCGGTCCGCGGTGGTGCCGGTGACGGTCAGCTCGTTCCGGTCGGCCGCCTCGACGGTCGCGCCGGCGGCCGTGAGGCGCGCGGCGAGGGTGGCCAGCCCGTCCGGGTGCGGGCTGCGGACCCGAACCGCGACCGTGCTGCCGGCGATCACGTCGTCGATCGGCGCGTCGGCGAGCAGTCGTCCCCGGCCGATCACCACGAGCTGGTCGGCGGTGAGCTGCATCTCGCTCATCAGGTGGCTGGAGACGAAGACCGTCCGTCCCTGGTCGGCCAGCGAGCGCATCAGCTGCCGTACCCAGCGCACGCCGTCCGGGTCGAGGCCGTTCACCGGTTCGTCGAACATCAGCACCGGCGGGTCGCCGAGCAGCGCGCCGGCGATGCCGAGCCGCTGGCCCATGCCGAGGGAGAGGGTTCGCCCCGCTTTGCTGGCGGCTCGCCCGTCCAGCCCGACGGTGTCCAGTACCTCGTCGACTCGCTGGGTGGGGATGCCGTTGCTGCGGGCCATGGCCAACAGGTGCGCCCGGCCGGACCGGGCCGGGTGGATGGCCCGGGCGTCGAGCAGCGCACCCACCTCGTGCAGCGGCCGGCGCAGCTCCCGGTACGCCCGCCCACCGACGAGAGCCTGCCCGGCGGTGGGGCGGTCCAGCCCGAGGATCATCCGCATGGTGGTGGACTTGCCGGCGCCGTTGGGGCCGAGAAAGCCGGTGACCCGGCCGGGCGCGATGTCGACGGTCAACGCGTCGACCGCGACGGTCGCCCCGAACCGTTTCGTCAACCCACGTAAAGTGATCATGCGCTGACGCTAGGCGCGCGGGCCGCTGCTCCACTGCGCCCGATCGGCACCACCCGACCCTGACTTTCGTCATGCCCGTGACAGGAAAGTCACCGTACGTATTCCGTCAGGAGAGCCGGGGTGAGTCCGGCCCGGTGGATCGCCTTCAGTGCTGCGAGCAGGTCGTCCATCAGCGCCGGTCGGAAGTGCATCAGCAGAATGTCGCCGGGCTGGACCACCTTCTCCGGGGTCTGGTAGCGCACCTTCCCCTCGTGGACGGTCTCGGTCCAGTGGAAGACCGCCTTCGCGCCGCAGTCGTGTGCGGCCTTCAGCGTGGTGCTGTCATGCTCGCCGAACGGTGGCCGGAACAGGGTGGGCCGCTTGCCGAACAGCCCCTCCAGCTTGTCGGCGGCACCGCAGATCTCCTGCTTCTGGTAGTCGTACGACCGGCCGGCCAGCGAGTTGTGCGTGATGGTGTGGTTTTCCACGATCCCGCCCACCGCCTCGATCTGCCGAAAGTAGTCGGTGTGCTCCGCCGCCGCCGGTGAGTTCAGAAACATCGTGACCGGGATGCGCGCCTCCCAGATGAAGTCGATCAATCCCGGCGGGCGGGCCAGCCCACCGTCGTCGATGGTGATGAAGGCGACCTTCTGGTCGGTCGGCAGGCGGTGCCAGAACGGGGCCGCACCGGTCGCGGGCAACTGCATCGGTTGCGGTGGCGGCGCCTCGGGGAAGGTCGGTACCTGGGACAGGTACCACTCCAGGCTCCCGGCAGCGGGCTCCGCCGTCGCGGACGGCGAGGTCGACGGCCTGGGGAGCGGGGCGGACGGGGTCGGCTGGGCAGTGGTGATCCGCCGGGCGTGCAACGTCGGGTTGGCTGTGCAGGCACTCAGCGTCAGGAGGGCCAGAAGCGGGACGACGGCGAGGATCCGACGAACAGGGGTCGCTGACACGCCCGGAAACCTACCGAGGTGATGTCAGCATCCGGTCAGGCGGTGCGCCGTACGGGCGGCGGACGACGAAGGCGTCGGGCATCCGGAAGGTGAGATTGTCCGGGCACCAGGGCGGACGGACCACCCGCACCCCGTCCAGCAGCGGAGCGGCCTCGGCCACCACCACCGCTGCCTCCATGCGGGCCAGCACGTCACCGACACAGCGGTGCGCCCCCGCCCCGAATGCCAGGTGCCGGCGCGACCCGCGCTGGCCCGGGCGGAACTCGTCGGGGGACTCGACGATCGTGGGGTCGCGGCCCGCGCGGCCCAGCCACAGCACGAGGCTGCTGCCCGCCGGCACCGCCGTCCCGCCCAGCGTGCTGTCCGTCGCCGCCACCCGCCGCCAGGTGACGATGGGCGGTTCCAGCCGCAGCCCCTCCTCCACCACGTCGGCCACGGCGACCTCGCCGGTGCGCAGGCCGGCCCGTACCGCCGGCTCGTCGGCCAACCGGTGCAGCAGCAGGGTGAGGAACTGCGAGGTGGTCTCCTGACCGGCGACCAGCAGGAAAAAGAGCGCGCCGACCACCACGTCCGGCGGGTTTCCGGCCGCGCGCATGTCGGCGGCCAACCCGCCGCCGGTGGCCGCGAAGTCGCGCAGTACGCGGTGGAACCGGCCCACCTCGACGGCGAGTGCCACCTGTCGGTCGGCGTCCAACGGTGCCCAGAACAACTCCAGCGCGGCGCGGGCGAACTCCTTGACCGCGCCGACCGGCGCGTCCGGCAGCTCGACCAGCCGCGCCAGCACCAGCAGCGGCAGGTCGGCGGCGAGGTCCGCGTACAGGTCGACCGGCTCACCGGTGTCGAGCGTGGCGCCGAGCCGGGCGACCCGGTCCCGAACCAGCGCGGTGAGCCAGGGCCGCTGCGCGGCGACCCGGGTGGGGTGCAACGCGTCCGCGACGATCGCCCGGATCTGCGGATGGCTGGCGCCCGAGTTGTTCGCCAGGGTCGGCGGCAGCCGGAACCGGTGCTCGGCGAGCACCCGCAGTGCGGTCACCGGCATCGGTGTCACCGCGTCCAGCGCGTTGTCCGGCCGGTAGGTGACCGGGTCGGCGAGGACCTGACGCACCAGCGCGTGCCGGGTGACGACCAGGTGGGTGCCGCCGACGTGGTCCGGCACCCGGGCCACGTCCGGCCATGCGGGGTCGGCCACCTGCGCCCAGCTGCGGAACAGCACCCGGACACGCTAGCCGGAGGCCCCCGGCAGGCCGGCCCGCAACCGCCAGACGGTGGTGCGCTTCACCCGGACGCTCTCCAGAGCCTCCGGCACCGGCACGTCGTACGCCGCCAATTCGTCGAAGCGGTCCCTGGGCAGGAACGCGCGGCCGGGGTCGCCAACCAGCGCCGGTGCGCCGGCCCGGGCGGCGCGGAGCAGGAACCGCAGCACCCGGCGGGCCATCGCGTCGCTGTAGAAGACGTCGCCCGCGAGCACCACCTCGGCGTCCCCGGCGTCGCCGTCGAGGATGTCGCCGAACTCGGCGTCGACGCGTACCCCGTTGGCCTCGGCGTTGAGGGCGACCGCCGCCACCGCCAGCTCGTCCACCTCGACGGCCCGCACCGACGCCGCGCCGGCACGGGCGGCGGCGATGGCCACCAGGCCGGAGCCGGAGGCGAGGTCGAGCACCCGGCGGCCGGCGACCAGCTCCGGGTGGTCGGTCACGTAACGGGCGAGCGCCTGCCCGCCGGCCCAGGCGAACGCCCAGAACGGTGGCGGCCGGTCGCTGGAGAACTCGCCCTCGGTCAGCTCCCACAGCCCGATCGGCTCGTCCGCCTGGTGCAGCCGCACCTCGGGGACGAAGGGAACCGGGGCCAGCCGGGCGTGCAGCCGGACGAACGTGCTGGAGAGCTCGGACACGACGCCGATTGTCCCAGCGGCCCGAATCTCGGCGTGTCGCGGGGGAGCGGTGACCGGTTCACCACGGTCGGTGAAAAGCCGCCCTCTCCTTGCCGTCCGGTGCGAACACACCCGTCTGGTCGGGTCGACGCGCCGCTCCTAGCGTTGCCCAGTGGAGGCAACCGAACGAAGGGCGGCGGTGGTGGTGACGGTGTGGCGGAATGCGCTGCGGGTAGGGGTGGTGCTGGCCTGTCTGAGCGGGGTGGAGCTGGCATTGGTCGCTCCGGCACAGGCGGCGTTCACCACCGAGCTGAGTGGGCTGCCGGCCCAGTTCACCGCCGGTGAGCAGGTGCGCACGGTGTCCGCCGTCGTCTCGCGGACCGACCAGCGCGGCGGCTGCGTGAAGGTGCGCTGGTCGATGGTGCTCAGCGTCCAGGGCCTCCGACTCGACCAGGTGAAGATGGATCGGGTGGAGGACACCGGGGACTTCCCCCTGGAGATCCAGACCGATGGCGACGTGGCCCGGCTGACCGACCGGCAGCTCGACCCGGGCACGCTCTGCCGGGACCGCACGGTCACCGCCCGCTATCGGTTGGCCTTCGCCGAGGACGTCACCCAGGGACGGGTCACGCTCGCCGCTGAGGCGTACGACGCCAACGCGCGCCTGCTGGCCCGGCAGACGGCCACCCGTTCGGTGGTGGGTGTGGGCGGCACCCCGACCCGTACGCCGAAGCCGACCGCCACGCAGGCGCGGCCCACTGCGACGGCGAGCGAGTCGGCCGAGGCGGAGAGCACCGAGGCGGAGGAGCCGGTCGGGGGCCAGACGTACGACGCCGCGCCGCCTCCCGCAGCCGGTGCTGGACGCCCGGTCTCCCAGTCTGGTGGGTTCGGCGTGGTGCCGGCCGCGTTCCTGCTCGGTGGGCTGCTGCTCTCGCTCGGGTTGGGGCTGCTGCTGCGGCTGCGCCACCTGACCCGGGCTGCGGCCGGCACCGCCGACGACCCGCCGGTGGACCGGACCTGGGAGCGCCCGGCCCCACCCGACCGGTGGCATCCAGCCCGCCGCTGAGCGAGGGCCGGCGGAGCTTGTTGGGCCGGCAGGGCCGGCGGAGCCTGTTTGGGCCGGTGGGGCCGGCGGCAGGTCCGCCGGCCCCACCGCTGTCACTTCGAGAACGCCTGGAACTCGGCGATCCTGACCTGGCTCCGAGCCGGGCTCGCGGTCGCGCAGTCCGTCGTCGTGGCCGGGTCGTCGTCCTGCTCGCCCGCGTAGTGCGGGCCGCCGGTGCACTGGCTCGCCAGCACCTCGAGCCGCAGGTGGGTGGCGACGGTGCTGGGAACCGCGAACGTCCGGAGGTTGATGTCCCGGCTGTACGCCCGGTACGCCCCACCGGGGAACGCGTCGCCCGCGCTGGTGTAGATGCGCTGCCAGCGCGCCGGGTCGGCGCAGTCGGTGGTCTTCGCGTTGCAGGCCGACACCGCGAACGAGCGCAGCGCGGTGAGCGCGTTCTGGCTGCCGGTGTCGGCGTCGCCGGTGATCGCCGGGCGCAGCATCGCGCTGACGTTCACGCGTTTGACCACCTGCGCGGCGTCCCCGGGCAACGCCACGGTGAG
Source organism: Micromonospora sp. LH3U1 (assembly GCF_028475105.1). Taxonomy (NCBI): domain Bacteria; kingdom Bacillati; phylum Actinomycetota; class Actinomycetes; order Micromonosporales; family Micromonosporaceae; genus Micromonospora; species Micromonospora sp. LH3U1. The sequence continues at coordinate 1,821,283 of NZ_CP116936.1, forward strand.
CTGCCGGCCGGCGACCCCGTCGAGGGATGCCCAGTTCGTCGCCTCGGTGTCGTCGACGATCCGGTCCAGGTTGACCCCGTCGCCGGTGACCGTGGCGCCGGACGCCGTGGATGCCAGGTTGCGGCTCAACCGCAGGTCCACGTACCCGTCCTGGCCGGCCTTGGCGACCGTGCTGAGCCGCTGGTGCCCGAAGCCGGGGGCCACAGCGAGCAGGTCGTACGTGCCGGCCACCAGCTCGACGGTGTCCGGGATCGGCGTCGCCGGGTCGGTGTCGGCCACCGGCACGGCCCGCGCCTCGTACGCCCCTACGTACACCCGGATCGGCGCGTCGGCGCTGTCCCCGCGCGGGCGCAGGGTGAGCGTCGCGTTGCCACCGCGCGGCGAGGCGAAGCTCGGCGTCGGGTCGGTGTCGCCGGCACCGTTGGTGACGGCGTCCCGGCCCATCCCGGAGCGGGCGAACTCGGCCCAGATCAGGTCCTGGTTGGCGCCGCCGAAGCGGAGCAGATCGGCGGTGAGCATGTTGTCCCGCATGTCGAGCATGCTGACCTGGCTGGCGGCCTGGAGCAGGAACGAGTCGAAGACCAGTTGCGACCAGCGTCGGTTGCCGGGGCACTGGTCGGCGGCGACCTTCCCCTGTGCGCAGTCGAGCTGCCGCTGTGGGGTGCCGAGGCCGTACCGCTTGACCAGCGCGGAGCGGACCCGGAAGTTGGTGGCACCCCAGATCTCCCCGTCGGCGTGCACGGCGGGGCCACCGGTGTTGTAGCCGATGTCGGAGTAGTTGAGCGGGCTGCGGCTGAGGTCGTAGTTGCGGATGCCGCTGACCAGGTTGCCGGTGACGTAGCCGCCGGTGACGAAGGGCGTCTCTCCGGGTGCGCGCAACCCGTGCTGGAAGAGGTATTCGGCGGCGAGCAGGTCGCCCCACGACTCACCCATCGCCCCGCCCTGGTGGCCGCCGATCCCGCTGTCCGGGCCGGCGATCATCCGGTTGGTGATCGCGTGGGTGTATTCGTGGCCGATCACCGTCATGTCGTAGTCGCCGTCCACGCACGGCGGGTAAGGTCCGCCGGCCTGCGGCTGCCACAGGTACATGTTGGTGGTCGGCGGCAGTCCGTCGCGCGGGGTGCCCTGGTTGGCGTTGTTCCGGTTGCCGGTCAGCGCGCCCTGCTGAGCACGGCCCTGCTCGGCGTCACCGCCCAGCCCGGAGGGGGTGAGGTTGACCGCCTGGAGGTTCCACGCCGACTCGGTGAAGCCCAACTGGTACGACCAGTCGTGCAGCCGGTTGTGCATGGCGAAGAGGTTGGCGATCGACGCGTCCGCGTCGTTGCGCTGGGCGGAGGTGAACACCTCCGGGTTGCATCGGGCCTGGTGCCACTGGTCGGTGAAGGGATATTCGTAGCGGCGTTCCGGGCTGGTGGTGGCCGGGACGATCGGGGTGCCCGCACCCCAGGAGAGCACCGTGTTGGCCGAGTTGCCGCGCGAGGTGAAGGTTGGCGTGCCGGTGGCCGCGTCGACATCCCACGGTTGGCCGGTGGCCGGGTCGCGGAAGGCTGCCTGGCAGCCGGGTGACGGGTCGCCGCACCAGCGCACCCGGGGGTCCTGCCCGGGGCCGAGGTCGCGGGGCGGGGTGGCCGGGAAGACCGCCCAGCTCGGGTTGTCGGAGTCGAAGTCGACGAGGTCCTCACGGACCAGCACCTGCCCGCTGATGCCGTCCACGTAGCTGGTGAACGCGGCCGGGTGGTCGGTGTCCGCGCCGATCATGGTGACCTCGTAGGCGGCCCGAGGCCCGTCCAGCGGGGTGGGTACGGCCACCGGTCGGATGGTGTGACTGGCCACCGCGCTGGCGGTCAGCTTGGCGTCGGCGAGCGCGGCGGCGTACGCCTGCTCGGCGGTGCGGGTGGCCGGTGCGGGGGCGCCGGTGTTCCGGGCCAGCGAGGAGCTGACCGAGAGCACCGTGCCGTCGGCGACCGCGACGGTGACGAGGCCGTCCGGCCCGGCGGGCAGGTCGCCGAAGCGTTGCCGGAGGGTGACCACGGCACCGCTGCCGATCGGCCGGACCAACACCCGTTCCATGCTGGCCACTGCGGTGGCGTCCATGCCGAACAGGTCGCGGTTGGCGCTCAGGTAGGCGCGGGCGGCGGCCTCCGGGTCGGAGGGCAGCCCGGTTGCGAGGGGGGTGCGACCGGGTCCGAGAGCCTGCGGGGTGCCGAGCCGGTTCCACCGGACGTCGGGGTCGGCGGCGCGGGCCAGGCCGCGCTGGCGGGCGTCGGGTGCTGCCGTACCGCTGCGGTTGTCGGCGTCGGCGGGCGCGTGCCCCTCGGCAAATGGTCCGGACCGGCGCTCGGTAGACGCTGGGCCGCCGGTGGGGCCGCGGTGCTCACGCCGGTGGGGAGTAGCGCGGCGACCGTCGCCGTCGTCGCCAGGACGGCGATGAGCCGGCGTCGACGCCGGCTCATCGGGGGTGACCACTCCGGTTGTGGCACGGGACCTCCTCGTGGGAGCGGGATGGCCGGCGGTCGCCGGCCGTCGCTGCGCGGTGACGCATGTGCATCTGTGGATATCAGTCGATCGTGGTGGCGGCAAGGTCTGGGGTCGCCGACACGCCAACAGATCGAGATAAATCGTCTTTACAAAACCATTCCCTTGTAAAGGGGCGACGCGGTTGCCGCAGTCGGTGCAGGACGCGAGACCAGAGGTTGGCCATGGCCGTCGATGTCGATCTGACCGTCGAGCCCGCCGCCTGGCGGGACCCGCGCAAGCCGCTCTGGCCGCTGGCGCTGCTGCGCGGTGTGGACCGCGACGCGCTCTCGCTGGCCGCCGCGTACCGTCTTCGGCAGCCTCCGCTCGGCCTGGCGGTTGGAGACCAGCCGCTTCCGGGCGCGGGCCAACGTCGAACGCCGGAGCTGACGACGCTGCTCGTGCTCAGTCGCCCGGCATGCTGCGCGGGGTCAGTCGCCCGGCGCCCAGTCGGGGTCGCGGCCGAAGGCGGCCAGCAGGCGGTCCTGCTCGTCGACGTCGTCGGACACCTGCACCCCGGTCTGGACCAGCTTGTTGCGCCGGTAGTTCTCCATCTGGCCGGCGAACCATTGAGCGGCGAGGTGCACGGCGTTCGGGTCGAGCCGCGGCTGGGCTCCGATCGCCACCGCCACGTCCCAGCCGTGGATGAGGTGCTCGGCGAGGAGCTGCTGGAGGTATTCGGCGGCCGGGGCGTCGCCACCGGAGAGGTGCACGGTGCGGTCGATCGTCCCGGGATGGGTGGCCGCGATCTCGGCCTGAGCGGCGGCCTCCCGCGCCGCCGCGATCGGGTCGGCGCCGAGCAGATCGCCGTCGAGCCGGTCGCCGACCTCGTCGATGGTCCGGCCCGCGAGTAGCGGAACGCTCCACCGGTCCTCATTCACCACGTGGTTGACCAGCGCGCGTACGTCCCAGTCCGGGCAGGGCGTCGGGTCGGACCACTGGCCGGCCTCGACCTGGTCCACCCGGTCGATGAATTCGGCCAGGCTCCGGCGGTACGCCTCCAGTAGATCCATGCTGCCGATTGTTCCGGTCGGCGGGGCGGGCGGAGCCGTTTTGCCCGGCCTGGGGTGGGTGATCGCTGGCGGGCTGCCCGCTCAGTCCAGGTCGGTCAGGTCCAGGCCGAGCTCCCGGGCGGTCACCAGCCGGACCCACTCGCCGAACTGGCGGCGGGAGATCACCCGGTCGTGCACGGCGAGTTGTACGGCAAGGCCGTCCATCACCGCGCTGATCCGCCAGGCGGCCCCGTCCGGGTCGGCGCACTGGAAGGTGCCGTCGGCCACCCCGGCCGAGATCACCGCGGCCAGGTCCTGCCGCCAGCGCAGGTCGAGCCGGCGGGAGACCTTCTCCAATTCCGGGGTACGCAGCGATTCGGACCAGCCGTCGATCCACATTGACCAGGAGGTCGCCCGCCCTGCCGGGGTGTAGAGCTTGAGGATCCGGCGGAGCTTGGTCAGCGGTGGGGCCGAGGAGCGGGTCACCGCGTCCAGTCGAGCCAGATCCTGCTCGACCGCGTACGCGAAAGCCTGCGCGAGCAACCGCTCCTTGGTGGCGAAGTGGTAGAAAACCAGCGCCTGGCTCACGCCGGCGGCCTGCGCCACGTCCGCTGTTCGGGTGTTGGCCAGACCGCGCTCGACGATCACGTCACAGGCGGTGCGCAGCAGGGCATCCAGGCGGATTTCGGCCGCACGTCTCGTCACGACCGTTACCGTAGCCCATCCGACCGAACACGAACAGTTACCACCGCGGCCTGATCCGCGATGCGACAGTCGGAAGCCGGACAATTCCTCATGGTGCTGTCGGTCGTTCTGCTGAGAGCGTTCACCGAGGTCTGCCACCATGGGCTGGCCTGCGCAAACGTCCGTCGGCCGGAGGGCGACGTATCGCTGGCCAGCGATGCCGGAGTGTGGCGGCTGGCAACGGACCGGGACACCAGACCAGCCCCCTAGGAAGCCTGCGGGTGGTGGTCCCGGCCGTGCCTTCCCGACGGGGTGGGACGCGCCGGGGAGACCCCGAGTTGGCAGTCATTCACCGGCTCGGCTAAAGTTCTCATCCGTCACCCGGGAACGTCCGGGGGCGTGCGGACGTAGCGCAGCTGGTAGCGCATCACCTTGCCAAGGTGAGGGTCGCGGGTTCGAATCCCGTCGTCCGCTCGGAGCTGCCGCCACGTATGACGGGGGCAACCTCGGTGGGGTGGCCGAGAGGCGAGGCAACGGCCTGCAAAGCCGTCTACGCGGGTTCAAATCCCGTCCCCACCTCGGCAACAAGCACGGGCGATTGGCGCAGTGGGAGCGCGCTTCCTTGACACGGAAGAGGTCACTGGTTCAAACCCAGTATCGCCCACCAGCACGAAACGGCTCGTTACCGGAAGACCGGTGACGAGCCGTTTTGCGTACGGTGCGGGCCTCAGTCGACGCTGAGCCGGTAGCCGATCCCGCGTACGGTGTGCACGCGCACCTCGTCACCGGTGGCACGCAGTTTGCGGCGCAACCGCTTCACGGCCGAGTGCAGAACCGCCGTGTCGCCGAGGTACGCGCAGCCCCAGACCGACTCGAAGAGCCTCTCGTACGTCCAGACTCCGAGCGGTGCGGTGGCGAGGTGCGTGAGCAGGTCCCGCTCCAGTCGGGTCAGCGGCAGCGGTTGTCCGCGCCAGGTCACCAGATGGTCGAGCGGGTCGATCGTGAGGTTGCCGAGGCTGATGTGACCGGCCGCGTTGGCGGCGGCTGGAGCGGCGGCGGCTGCGGTTGGATCCGGGGCGGGGGCGGTCGCGGGGGTGGCAAGCGGGGCCGGTGCGCCGATCAGGGGCGGGCCGATCATGGCTTGCAGTTCGGCGAGGTTGGTGCAGATCACCAGCGTGCCGAGGCCGTTGAGGCGTCGGACCATCCGCTCGCGCACCGACATGTCGGCGCTCACGCAGAACACGAGGGACACGTCGTCGACCACTGCTCTCCTTTGCTGCCGCCAGTGAAAGACAACGCTGTCTGACTCCCATAGTCAATGGTTTCCGTCAGGCGGCGACTCCCCTGCGGGTTGGTTCAGAGGGTCAACACCCGTGGTTTCGGTGATGTGCAGGCCGGGTGGCGTGGGAACCGCCGCAGCCTCCCTGATCGCCACGGTCATGATCGGCAGACGGGCGACCTCGCCGGCGCCGCTGACCGCCCACCACGCCATGATCTGGCTCATAATGCGGGTCTCACCTGGGGAAATGGGGCGCTCCGGGTGCCTGTGATGGGCGGTACTTTGTCGAGCGTTCCAGATAGGGGGTAGCGTTCAGGTATGGCACGTACCCGTGAGTTCGACCTCGACGCCGCGGTCACCGCTGCCATGGAGGTGTTCCGGACCAAGGGCTACGAGGGCACCTCCATGCGCGACCTCGCGGAGGCGACCGGCTTGGGCAGCGGCTCGATCTACGCCGCCTTCGGCAGCAAGGACGGCCTCTACCTGGCGGTGCTCGACCTGTACCGGCAGCGTTACGCCGCACCGATGGTCGATCTGCTGCGCTCGGGCAACGACGCGCGAGCGGTCATCCGTGAGGTGTTCATCGGCACGGTGGACGACATCACCGGCGACGGCCAGCACCTCTCCTGCCTCATCGTCGGCGCGTCGATGGAACGGGCACACCAGGACGTGCGGGTCGCCGAGCGGCTCCGCTCGACCACCCAGTCCCTGGAGCTGGCGCTCTACGACCTCCTCGCGGAGGCGCAGTTGCGGGGCCAGATCACCTCGGACCGCAGCGCCAGCGACCTGGCCGGCTTCCTGGTGACCAGCCTTCAGGGTCTGCGGGTGATGGGTGCCATCAACCCGGACCGACCGGCGCTGACGCGCTACGCCGAGGTCGCGCTCACCTGCCTGGACTGAGCACGCGCCGGCCTTCTGTTCCACATCGAGTGGCCACTGGTCTGGCCTGGCCCCGAATCACGAGGAGTCGAGAATGAGAGCGGTCGGACTGCTGCGCTACGGCGGCCCGGAGGTGTTGCGGGTGGTCGAGCTTCCGACGCCGCACGCTGGCGCCGGCGAGGTCCGCATCCGCGTACGCGCGGCGGGGGTCAACCCCGCGGACACCCTGATCCGGGCCGGTATGACGCCGGTGCGGATCCGCGGGGCCGGGCCACTCCTACCCGGTCAGGACGTCGCCGGCACGATCGACGAGGTCGGTCCCGGCACCAGCGGTGCTCTCGCGCCGGGCGACCCGGTGATGGCCATGATCAACCCGACCCGGGAAGCCGGAGGCGGGTACGCCGAATGGGTCGTGCTTCCGGAGTCCTGGGTGGCGCCCACACCTGCCGGCGTGTCCTTCGCCGAGGCGGCCACCCTGCCGTTGAACGGGCTGACCGCCCTGCACGCGCTGGACCAGCTACGGCTGTCGCCCGGCAGCACCCTCGCCGTGACCGGTGCGGCCGGCGCCGTCGGCGGGTACGCCGTACAGCTCGCCAAAGCCGCCGGTCACCGGGTGCTGGCCGACGCGGCGCCCGGTGACGTCGACCTGGTCGCCGCGCTCGGGGCTGACGTGACGGTGACCCGAGGCCCGGGTGTCGCCGACCGCTTTCGAGAGCACGCCCCGGACGGCGTGGATGCCGCTGTCGACACCGCGCTGATCGGCGGCGCGCTGCTGCCGGCGGTCCGCGACGGTGGTGCCGTCGCGCTGCTACGCGGTGGCCCCGACCCGGTGCTGCTGGCCCAGGCTGACCAACGGGGGATCGCCATGGTGGCCGCGTACGTGCACGAGTACGACGGGCGCCGCGACAAACTCGACCTGCTCCGACAGTTCGCCGAGGAGGGTGCGTTGACCCTTCGTGTCGCCGGCCGGTTCCCGTCGGAGGAGGCGGCCCGCGCGCACCAACTCCTGGAGGCCGGTGGGGTGCGCGGCCGGCTGGTCATCGATTTCTGATTCCGTCGACGGCACCACCGGAGCACGCTGACCCACCCGCGTGTGCCGCTACCCGGTCGCGGAGAGCAGCGCCTCGGCGAGGTCGGTGCGGGCGCTGAGCAGCGTCCGGCCCCGCCGGTGGGTCACCACCAGGCCGGCCGCGCGTAATGCGGTGAGGTGTTGGGAGACCCCGGCGGGCGACATGTCGCTACGCCGGGCCAGCTCGGTGGTGCTGACCGGCGAGGTCAGTTCGGTGAGCAGTCGGGCCCGCCCGCGACCGATCACGGCGGCCAGTGCTTCCGGGACGCCGTTCGGGCGTTCCCAGAGGGTGCCGAGCCCACGGGCGGGATAGGCGAGCTGCGGCGCGTCCCCTGCGGACACGCTCGCCACCGACGGCCACACGAAGACGGACGGGACCAGCACCAGGCCCGGGCCGCCCGTGACGTCCGGCGCCAGGCAGTGCCGCTGCGCGACGCGCAGGGTGTCGTCCTCCCACCGGACCTGCTGGTGCAGGTCGTTGAGGAGCACCGCCGCGCCGTCCTCGGCGAGGACGCGGGCGCGGGCGGTGATGTCCGCGTCGAGCAGCAGCCGCAGCCGTGGCCAGTGCGGGGCCAGGGCGATCCGCCAGTACGCCGCGATCTCCTCGGTCAGCCGGCGCAGCCCGCCCGGCGGGTCGGCGTACAGGGCCGTGAGCGCTGGCCTTCGGTCGCCCGGGTACAGGTCCAGATGCGTGCGGACGGTGTCGGCCGGGGTGGCGCGAAGTGCGGCCAGTTCGGTTGCCAGGTCCGGGATGAGGCCGGCGGGCGGCGGGGTGAGGAAGTCGGCCAGGTAGCCGGGCCGGGTCGGCACCAGTTGCCAGAGCAGCCCGCCGTCCTGGCCGACCAACCCCGCCTCGACCAGCGGTGGACGGACCCGGCGTACCCAGGGCAGGTGGACGGCGTGGTCCCCGGGGTCGCGTAGCACCCGGACGCTCGCGGCGACCTCCCACAGGCAGGAGACGGCGAACCGAATGCGGGCGACCGCCCCCGCTGACAAGCTGATGGCGACCACGGCACCCCCGGTGGATTCAGCTGGGACTGAAACATTACTGCGGCGGCGGTGGCCGATCGAGACTTGCCGGGTGAGCGAACAACACACCCGAGCTGAACTGTTCCGATCCCTGCACACCCCCGGGTCGCCGCTGGTCCTGGTCAACGCCTGGGATGCCGCGAGCGCCCGCATCGTGGCGGCCGCTGGCGCCCGCGCGGTGGCCACCACCAGCGCCGGCGTCGCCTGGAGCCTGGGTGCGCCCGACGGCGACGTCCTCGGCCGCGACGCGGCCGTCGACCTGGTCGGCCGGGTCACCGCCTCGGTGTCGCTGCCGGTCACCGCGGACATCGAGTCCGGGTACGGGGCGACACCGGCGGAGGTCGGCGTGACCACCCGCGCGATGCTCGACGCCGGTGCCGTCGGCGTGAACGTCGAGGACGCCCGACATGAGGCCGGCCCGCCGTTGCGCGATGTGCCCGACCAGTGTGCCCGGATCGGCGCGGTGCGGGCCGCGGCCGACGCGGCGGGCGTGCCGCTCTACGTCAACGCCCGGATCGACACATACCTCAGCGGCGCCGGGGACCTCGACGAGACCGTGGCCCGGGCCGCTGCCTATCTCGCGGCCGGCGCAGACGGCATTTTCGTGCCCGGGGTGGTCGACCCGGTGACCATCCGCGCGCTGGTGCAGGCGGTGCCGGCGCCGCTGAACGTGCTCGCCGGGCCGGGCGCGCCGACGGTGGGGGAGCTGGCCCGGCTGGGGGTGGCCCGGGTGAGCCTCGGCTCGTCGGTCGCGGAGGCCGCGTACACGGTTGCCCGCCGGGCGGCGGATGAGGCGCTCGGCGCGGGCACGTACGGCGCGCTGGCGGACGCCCTCGACTACGGCACGCTCAACGCGCTGATGCGGTGAGGGCTGCGCCGCGCCCGGAGGCGGTGCCTCCTGCGGCGCGGGGGCACGGGTGCGACGAGCCGGCCGCCTTCATCGGGGCGGCCGGCTCGGCATCGGGTGATCCGCCGGCTCCGCCAGCGCTCGAGAGTGGTCCTGTCACAGCGGCGGGGCGATGTCCCGCCGCTCCTCGACCTGGCGGTACTCCACCGGCTGCTCGGTGGTGGTGACCACGGAGCGGCGGCGACCCCAGATCAGCGTGGTCATGATCAGGCCGAGTACGCCGGCACCCATCAGGATCCAGCCGACCACGTCGAGGTTGATGCCGCCGACGCTCGCGTCCAGCGCGAAGGTGAGGATCGCGCCGAGCGCGATCAGGAAGATGCTGGTGCCGATACCCACGACAGCCTCCTTAAGGGGGTGTGGTGTGCTGTCGAGGCATTCATTACCCCGGCGCGGGCCAGCGCAACCGCCGCCGCCCAGGGTGCCGCGCCAAGCGATCTTGGCGTCGGGTAGAGTTCACCTGTCGCCGACGCTTGTCGGGGACGTGCGGACGTAGCGCAGCTGGTAGCGCATCACCTTGCCAAGGTGAGGGTCGCGGGTTCGAATCCCGTCGTCCGCTCGCGATTCACCCCGACGGGGCTCGGCCGCCGGTTCGGGCGGTCACCACGGGCGATTGGCGCAGTGGGAGCGCGCTTCCTTGACACGGAAGAGGTCACTGGTTCAAACCCAGTATCGCCCACCAGAGCAGAACGGCTCGTTACCGGATACCCGGTGACGAGCCGTTTCCGTTCACAATCCGATGGCGGTCCTCATCGGAGGTTGCGAGACTCTGACCTGTGCGAGAGCCGGACCGTTTCCGCAACTCGGTGCGCGCGTGGGCGGCCGGCGGTGCGGACGCCGCGGCAGCCGCCACAGTGGCCCGGGGGTTGGCCGGGGACCTGCGCACGGTCGTGCTCGTCGAGGGGTTCAGCGACCAGTGCGCGGTGGAGGCGCTGGCCGAGCGGCGTGACCGCGACCTGGCCGGCGAGGGCGTGTGCGTCGTGCCCATCGGCGGCGCGATGGGCGTCGCCCGGTACCTGCGGCTTTTCGGTGCGCAGGGGCTGGCGCTGACCGTACGAGGGCTCTGCGACGAGGCCGAGGAGGGCTTCTTCCGACGCGGACTGGAACAGGCCGGCTTCGGCGGCGACCTGACCCGCTCGGCGATGGAAGCGCTGGGCTTCCACGTGTGCGTGACCGACCTGGAGGACGAGCTGATCCGTGCGCTCGGCAGCGACGGTGTCGAGCAGGTCATCGACGCCGAGCGCGATCTGGCCAGGTTCCGGACCTTCCAGAACCAACCCGCGCAGCGCGGGCGGACGATCGAGCGGCAACTGCGCCGCTTCATGGGCACGATGAGCGGCCGCAAGGCCCGGTACGCTCGCGCGCTCGTGCGCGCCCTCGACCCGAGCACCATTCCACGGCCGCTGGATCAGCTGCTCACCTGACGCTTCTGCCACGGGCAGATCCGCTCCCGGCGAACAGGGGTGCCGTCCGTGAACCCGCGCCGGCAGGGTGGAGCGCATGAGACTGCTGGTGCTGGGCGGTACGGGTTTCGTGGGCGGTGCGACGGTCACCGAGGCTGTGCGTCGCGGCTGGTCGGTGACGGTGTTCAACCGCGGGTTGCACGGCACGGTGCCTCCCGGCGTACACCGGTTGCGGGGTGACCGCACCGCGTCGGACGGCCTGGCGGCCCTGGCGGGCGGCGAGTGGGATGTGGTGGTGGACACCTGGGACGGTGCGCCGCGCGCTGCCCGGGACGCCGCCCGCACCCTCACCGACGCGGTCGGGCACTACGTGTACGTGTCGAGCGGTTCGGTCTACAGCGACCCGGCCGCACTCGGGCTGAACGAGGACTCCCCGGTGGTGGACGCCGACCCGGACTCCGTCGACGGCGACTACCCGCAGCTCAAGTCCGGTGCCGAGCGCGCCGTGCGGGAGGTCTTCGGTCGCCGCGCGCTGGTCGCCCGTGCCGGACTGATCCTTGGCCCGGGGGAGGACATCGGCCGGCTGCCCTGGTGGCTACGGAGGGTGGAGCGGGGCGGCGACGTGCTCGCCCCCGGGCCAGCCGACCTGCCGGTGCAGTACATCGACGTACGCGACCTGGCGGGGTGGATGCTGGACGCGGGCGCCCGACGGCTGGGCGGCACCTTCAACGCGATCGGTCGTCCCGGGCAGACCACGATGGGCGAGCTGCTCGGCGCGTGTGTGGCTGCCACCGGAGCCGAGGCCCGGCTGCGCTGGACCGATCCGGCGCCGATCCTCGCCGCCGGTGTGGAGCCCTGGAGCGACCTGCCGATCTGGCTGCCGATCGGTCACCCGTACCGGGGGTTGCTGGAGCGGGACGTGACCCGCGCCTTCGCCGCCGGGCTGACCTGCCGGCCGGTGGCAGAGACAGTTGACGACACCTGGCGGTGGCTACGCGAGGTCGGTCCGGTCCCGCCCCGCGCGGGGCGACCGCAGCGCAGCTCGATCGGGCTGGACCCGGCCCGAGAGGCCGCCGTGCTCGCCGGCTGACCGCGCCCGCCGTCTGAGTTCAGGCCGGCACCACCGGCAGGTCCAGCACCTCCTCGACGCGGCGGCGGGGGGTCGGTCGGCCCGGCTGGCCGTACCCGATCCGCAGCACCATCTGCGGCGTGCCGAACCGTCCCAGCGACAGTCGCAGCTGCTCGCGGGCAGTGGGCACCTCGATCGGCTGGGAGAGCATCGACACGCTGAGCCCGGCGTCGGTGGCGGTGAGCAGCAGCCGCTGCAGGGCCTGCCCGGCAATCACCTGGTCCACGGCGGTGTTGCCGACCGAGCCCAGCACACCCACCAGGGGCTCCGGCTCGAAGTCCCGGCCCGGGGCCCGGTCCAGCCCGCCGAAGCCACGCGTCGGCAGCACATCCTGCGGCTCGCTCTGCGGCCCCCGGCCGAGGTGGGCACGCCGTCCGGCGCGGGCTCCCGGCGCAGCCACTGCTCGCGCTCGGTCCGGTACGCGGGGTCCCGCTCCAGCACCCGATGGGCGCTGCGGGCGATCTCACCGAACGCGGCAACCGCGCTCACCCCGATCAGCAGCTCCAACCAGCACTGCTCGGCGCGGGCCGCCTCGCCGAGACGCCACCGGGCGTCGGCCGGCACCGGGTCCGGCCAGAACGGCATGCGGTTGCTGAACCGGCGGGGGATGGCCGCGTACAGGCTCTGCTCGGCGGGGGAGGGTCGGCGCGGGATGTCCGGCACCAGCCGGGCCAGCAGGTCCGGCTCGGCGGGGTCGGGGCGCAGCCGCACCTGGGCCGGGACACCGGCCACGGCCAGTGCCACCCGCAGGTTGAACAACGCGGCGCCGCAGGCGATCCGGACACCCCACCCGCTCGGGTCGGTCGCCGGCAGCCGGCGGGTCGGGTCGGCCAGCACCTCGATGCCGCCGTCGCGCAGCCGCAGCCGCCACGGTTGGGTGTTGTGCAACGACGGTGCCCGGATGGCGTCCACGGCGGCGGCCCGCAGGTGGGCCGCGGTGTACCCGATGTCCATGGCGGTGCTCCTCTCCCGGTGCCCGGCGGCGGGGTGGTGCCACTCCGTCCGGTGAACCTTCATGGTCGGTCCGACGGGCGGCCGCCGAGCAGGGCCGGACGTCCCGACCCGCCGGGCCCGACCGCCCCCTGAACAACGCGCCGATCTTGCAGTTTCGGTCGCCGAGATGCGTGGAATGTCCCCTAGGCCGAGGCAGCAAGTGCAAGATCGCGGAAGGGGGCAGGGTGGACCGACGTCGGGGAGGGGTTTTGGGTCGGGACCTTTGGCCCGTGCGGCGGGGCACGGGAACCGGGTAGAAACGAAGGATGATCCGCGTGTTCCTCCTCGACGACCACGAAGTCGTCCGCCGTGGCCTGGCCGACCTGTTGCAGAGCAGCGGCGACATCGAGGTGGTCGGCGAGTCCGGCTCCGCGCAGGAGGCGGCCCGCCGCATCCCGGCGTTGCGGCCCGACGTGGCGATCCTCGACGCACGGCTGCCCGACGGCAACGGCATCGACGTGTGCCGCGACGTCCGCGCCGTCGACTCGTCCATCAAGGGCCTGATCCTCACGTCGTACGAGGACGACGAGGCACTGTTCGCGGCGATCATGGCGGGTGCCGCCGGGTACGTGCTCAAGCAGATCCGTGGCACCGACCTGGTCGACGCGGTGCGCCGGGTGGCGGCCGGGCAGTCCCTGCTCGACCCGGCGATCACCGCCCGGGTGCTGGAACGTATCCGCAACGGCGTCGAGCAGCCCCGCGAGCTGAAGTCGCTCACCGAGCAGGAACGGCGGATCCTGGAGTACGTGGCGGAGGGGCTGACCAACCGGGAGATCGCCGGGCGGATGTTCCTGGCGGAGAAGACGGTGAAGAACTACGTCTCCAGCGTGTTGGCCAAGCTGGGTCTGGAGCGCCGCACGCAGGCCGCCGTCCTGGCCACCCGCCTGCTCGGCAAGACCCCCTGACCCGAGCGGTCAGTCGCGCAGCGGCACGGCCCAGCGCAGCTCGGTGCCGTGCGCCTCGACGGGGCTGATCGTGAAGGTGCCGCCGAGGCGGTCGGCGCGTTCGCGCAGGTTGACCAGACCACCCCGGGCGGCGGCCGGGTCGCAGCCCACCCCGTCGTCGGTGACCGTCACGCTCACACAGCCGGCGTCGAGGCGTACGGCGACGTCGACGCGGGTGCACTGCGCGTGGCGGACCACGTTCGACAGCGCCTCGCGCAGCACGGCGGTGAGGTCCGGGCGGATGGTGTCCGGGACGGCGCTGTCCACCGGGCCGGTCACCTCCAGGTGCGGCTTGAAGCCCAGTGACTCCGCGGCCACCTCGATCGCCTCACGGATCTCGGTGCGCAGCGCGGCGGTCATCGGCGTACGCAGCTCGAAGATGGTCCGGCGGATGTCGCGGATGGTGGCGTCCAGGTCGTCGACGGCCGCGTTGATCCGCTTGGCCACCTCCGGGCGGGTCACCATCGGTGCGGCGCTCTGCAGTTGCAGGCCGGTGGCGAAGAGCCGCTGAATCACCACGTCGTGCAGGTCGCGGGCGATGCGCTCGCGGTCCTCCAGGACCACCAGCAACTCCCGTTCCTCCTGGCCGCGCGCCCGTTCCATGGCCAGCGCCGCCTGCCCGGCGAAGCTGCCCAGCAGTGCCACATCCTCCTCGCTGGCAGCACCGCCGCGCTCCGGCCGGTGTGCCACGATCAGCACGCCGTGCAGGGTCTCGGCGGTGCCGAGTGGCGAGATCATCGCCGGGCCGGTGTGCAGCAGCGACGGCCATGGCGCGGCGTGCGCCAGATCGTCGACCTGGTCGTGCCGGCCCTCGGCTACCGCCGCGCCGAAGCTGGTGTCGGCGGCGGGCAGGACCGCGCCGACCAACGCCCGGGCCTGCTCGTCGGCGCCGTCGGCCACCTCGACGGTGAACTGCTCGTCCTCGGTGTCGTAGAGCAGCACCAGCGCCAGCTCGGCCTCCGACACCTCCCGGGCGCGGCGGGCGACCAACGCCAACGCGTCGGTACGGCGTACCTCGCCGAGCAGCACCGTGGTGATCTCGGCGGTGGCGGCGAGCCAGCGTTCCCGTCGGTGCGCCAGGGCGTACAGGCGGGCGTTCTCGATGGCCACGCCGGCGGCGGCGGCGAGCGCGACGACGATCTCCTCGTCGTCATCGGTGAACTGCGCGCCGCCCTGCTTCTCGGCCAGGTAGAGGTTGCCGAACACCTGCTCCCGGATGAGCACCGGCACGCCCAGGAAACTGTGCATGGGCGGGTGGTTGGCTGGGAAGCCGTAGGAGAGCGGGTGCTGGGTGATGTCCGGCATCCGCAGCGGCCGTGGGTCGTCGATGAGCAGGCCGAGCACGCCCCGCCCGTGCGGCAGGTCGCCGATCTGCTCGTGCTGCTCTCCGGTGATGCCGTGCACGATGAAGTCGTGCAGCAGCCGGTCCGGGCCGACCACGCCCAGCGCGCCGTACCGGGCGCCGACCAGCTCGCAGGCCGCCTGCACGATGCGCTGCAGGGTGGTGCGCAGATCCAGGTTGGTGCCGATGCCGACCACCGCGTCGAGCAGGGCGCGCAGCCGCTCCCGGCTGGTGACCACCTCGCCGACCCGGACCAGCATCTCCTGCAGCAGCTCGTCGAGGCGCACCCGCGACAGGGGGCTCAGCCCGAGCGACGGGGTCGCTGGCGATTCCCGAGGGGGTTGCGGCGCGTTGCTGGTCACCGGGCGATGGTAGCGCCGGTGACCTTCTGAGCCAGAACCGTCATCCCTGCTCGCCGCGGACCGCCGACGTGTCGACCACCTGCGCCGTGGCCAGCCGCGGGGTGTGCGGCGGACCCGCATGCGTCGGGTCCGCGATGCCCAACCGCAACGCAATGTACGGGAAGCCGATCCCGGAGAGCATCTGACGCAAGGTCTGCCGGGTGCCCGGCACCTCCACCACCGCGCTGAGCGGCACCACGGACACGCCAAGCCGAGTGGCGGTCAGCCAACCGGCGGAGAGCGCCTCGCCGGCGCGCAGCCAGCTGTCCCGCTCGTCCTCGTCGCCGTGCAGCATCGCGTACACCGCCATGCGGTCGTGGCCGGGACCCACCGGGAGGCTGCCGGGGCGGCCGAAGTCGCGGCCCGGCACGGTGGTCTGCGCAGGCTGCTCGGGCAGCACCTCGGCGGGCAGGCCGGTGCCCTCACCGGCCCGGCTGGTCCAGTACGCCAGCTCGGCGCGCAGCTCCGGATCCTCGGCCTCGACCGTGTCGGCGTGCCCGGCGGTGGCGGCCAGCTCCAACATCTCGTCGCGGTCGAGGATCTGCAACCGACAACCCTCGGCGGTGACCGCCCGGGTGATCTCCTCGATCGCGGTGGTCGGCACCGGCTCGTCGCTGACCGGCCGCCGGTCGGTGTGCCGGATCTGCATGCACTGCACCATGCGCATGGCGTCCGGGTCGGCCGTGGTGTGGGTCAGGTCGGTCAGCCGGGCCAGCAGCTCGGTGTCGCCCGGGTCGGGCAGCCGCTCCACCACGGCGCGCCACCCCTCGGCCGCCAGCGCCAGTCGGGCGTGGTGCAGGGCGGTGCCGCAACTGATCGCGAGCAGCCGGCCCTCCGGGTCGGTGGCGGCGAGCTGCCGGTCGGCGACCGAGCGCAGCTCCAGCGCGTCGGGCAGCACCCGCCAACGCCACGGCTGGGTGTTGTGCACCGAGGGGGCGTGGCCGGCGGTGGCGGCGGCCTCCGCCAGCGCGGTGGTCAGCTGACTTTCCTGACTCATGGTCACGACCTTTCCGTCTCTGCTCATCGTGCCTCACGACGCGGTGCTGCACCGGGTTGCCGCCCCATCCTGTGGCATCCGGTGCCGTCGCGCAGGGGTCGCAGGTCCCGACCCCGCCGGGTCGTTACGCCCACCGCCCCGACCCGCCGCCCTTCCGGGCATCGTGCGGTCCGCCGCAGATGGTTGCCGCTTGGCTGGCGAAATGCCTCGTGTCCGGCCGGTGGCGGCCCAGTGCTGCGACGATGCGCAGGTGAGGGCGGAGTCGACCGAGTGTGTGCCGGAGCAGCCGGCCCGCCGCCGTACCCGCCGCTGGTGGGCGTGGGCGCCGCTGGTCGGTCTCACCGCCGCGGTGCTGGCGGGTGCGGTGCTGCGGATCGCCGGCCGGGCCGGCGCGGCCGACCTGATCTGGGCGGCCGTCACGGTGGTCGCGCTGCTGCCCGCCGTCTGGTCGATGTTGCGGGCGTTCTGGCACCGGCACTTCGGCGTGGACGTGATCGCCGTGCTCGCCCTGGCCGGCGCGCTCGGGGTCGGGGAGTACCTGGCCGGGGCGGTGATCGCGGTGATGGTGGCGACCGGACGGTCCTTGGAGGCGTACGCGCAGCGCCGGGCCACCCGCGACCTGCGGGCCCTGCTGGAGCGCGCTCCGCGTACCGCGCGTCGGCGTGGGCCTGACGGCGCGATCGAGGTGGTGCCGCTGGACCAGGTGGCGGTGGAGGACCGGTTACTGGTTGGCCCGGGGGACGTCGTGCCGGTCGACGGGACCGTCGACGACGCGGCCACCCTGGACGAGTCGGTGGTGACCGGGGAGTCGCGGCTGGTCCAGCGGACGGCCGGTGAGGCGGTGGCCAGCGGCGTGGTCAACGCCGGAGCCGGGTTCGGCATGCGGGCGACGAAGAGCGCGGCGCAGAGCACCTACGCCGGAATCGTCCGGCTGGCCGAGGAGGCCACCGCCCACAAGGCCCCGATGGTCCGGTTGGCGGACCGGTACGCCGCCGCGTTCGTGCCGTTCACGCTGGTTCTGGCCGGGTTGGCGTGGCTGCTCTCCGGCGACGTGGTCCGGGCGGTGTCGGTGCTGGTGGTGGCCACCCCCTGCCCGCTGCTGCTGGCCACCCCGATCGCGATCGTGTCCGGGCTGTCCCGGGTGGCAAGGCGGGGTGTGCTGGTCCGCGACGGTGGTGCGCTGGAGCTGCTCGGGCGCGCCCGTACCCTGCTGGTGGACAAGACCGGCACGCTCACCGCCGGGCGCCCCCGCGCCGCCGAGACGGTGGTCGCCCCGGGCGGAGACCGGGACGAGGTGCTGCGGCTGGCCGCCTCGGTCGAGCAGCTCTCCCCACACGTGCTGGCCACCGCGCTGGTCCGGCAGGCCCGCGAGCGAGGGCTGGCGCTGACCGAGCCGACCGGGGTCACCGAGGAGCCGGGCCGGGGGGTCAGCGGTCGGGTCGACGGGCGACTGATCCAGGTCGGCCAGTTCACCGGCGAGTTGCCCGACTGGGCGGACCGGACGCGGGCCCGCACCGAGCTGGCGGGCTGGTCCACGGTGTGGGTCAGCGACGACGACGGCCCGCTCGGCGCGATCCTGCTGGAGGACCCGGTGCGCCCCGACGCCCGCCGAACCGTACGCCGGCTGCGCGCGGCGGGGCTGCGGCGCATCGTGATGGTCACCGGTGACCGGCCGGCCACCGCCGCTCAGGTCGCCGAGGCGGTCGGCGTGGACGACGTACTCGCCCGCTGCACGCCGCAGGAGAAGGTGAACCGGGTACGGGCCGAAGCCGACCGGGCGGTCACCGTGATGGTCGGCGACGGGGTGAACGACGCACCGGCACTGGCTCAGGCGCACGTGGGCGTGGCGATGGGCGCGACGGGCGCGAGCGCGTCGGCGGACGTGGCCGACGCGGTGCTCACGGTGGACCGGCTGGACCGGCTCGCCGACGCGGTGGAGATCGCCCGGTACGCCCGGCGCATCGCCGTGCAGAGCGCCACCGTCGGGATGGGGCTGGCGGTGCTGGCGATGTTCGCGGCGGCGGCCGGGCGGCTGCCCCCGGTCGCTGGCGCGTTCCTGCAGGAGGGCATCGACGTGCTGGTCATCCTCAACGCGTTGCGGGCACTCGGCGGTGGGTTGCGCCGTCGTGACGTCCCACCGCGCACCCGGGAGCTGCTCGCCCGCTCCGCCGGGGAGCACCAGGCGGTACGCGACGTTCTGGCCGGGCTGCGCGACACCGCCGACCTCGTCGCCACCGATCCGGCCTCGCCGAGGTGCCTGCCGGCGGTACGGGAGACGCACCGCCGGTTGACCGACCAGGTGTTGCCGCACGAGGCCGCCGAGGAGCGGGAGCTCTACCCCGCGCTGGCGTCCCCGCTGGGCAGCGGTGAAGCGACCTCGACGATGAGTCGGGCGCACGTGGAAATCCGCCGCCAGGTCGACCTGCTCGGTGCCCAGCTCGCGCAGACCGAGGATGGTCGGCTACGCCCGGACCAGATCCCCGACCTGCTGGCCACCCTCTACGGGTTGGACGCCGTGCTCCGCCTGCACCTGGCTCAGGAAGAGGAGGAGTTCTTCTCCCTCGACCCGTCCGACTCGGCACCCGCGCGGCGGTGACCCCTGGCCCGGGGGGCCGTACCCGCTGGTACGGCGCCCCCGGCCAGCGGACGTCAGCGTTCCCGGACCACTGCGACCGGGCAGTGGGCGTGCTGGATCAGCTGCTGGCTGACCGAGCCGAGCAGCATCCCGGCCAGCCCGCCCCGGCCCCGGCTGCCGACCACCACCAGCCGCGCGTCGCGGCTCGCTTCGATCAGCATCGCCGCCGGGCTGGTCGGGACCAGGTCGACGGCGATGGTCAGCTCGGCGAACGTCCGCCGCCACGGTTCCAGCGCCTGCTCCACCGCAGCCCGTTCATCGGGCACCCCGGCCTCGGCGTTGGGGCCCGGTGTCCACGCGTGCAGGACGCGTAGCGGCACCTGCCGCTGCGCTGCCCGTTCGGCCGCGAAGCCGAGCGCTACCAGCGACGGTTCCGAGCCGTCAACGCCGACCGCCACCGGGCCGGCCGACGCGTCGGCCGGGGCGCGGCCGGCCCCGTCGCGGACCACCACGACCGGGCAGTGTGCGTGCGCGGCGACCGATACCGCCGTCGACCCGGCCAGCAGGCCACCGAATCCGCCGTGGCCCCGGCTGCCGAGCACCAGCACCCCGGCCTCGGCCGAGCGTTCCTGCAACACCAGGGCTGGCGGCCCGTCGTACACCTGGCCGGTGATTGTCAGCCCGGGGTGCGCGGCGGTGGCGTCCGTCGCGGCCTTGCGGACCAGGTCCTCGACCTGCCGGCGGGCGGTGTCGTCCGGCCAGACCCCGGGCGCCACGCCCGGGCCGACCCAGCCGGCCACGGTCAGCCATTCGAAGACGTACGCCAGCCGCACGGGTTGGCCGCTGTGCCGAGCTTCCTCCAGCGCCCAGTCCAAGGCCACGGACGCGTCGGTGGAGCCGTCGTAGCCGACCAGGATCTCCGCATCGCGCACGTTGTCCTCCTCAGGGATTGGTGGGGTCGGTTTCGCGGACCCAGCGCCACTCGGCGACCTGGGGGTCGTCCTCGCCGTACTCGCGGGTGTAGTCGCGGGCCGCCTGTCGGGCGTCGACCATCTGCTGACGCAGGTGCGCGGCGCGCGCGCCCAGCCCGGGCACCCGGTCGATGACGTCGATGACCAGGTGGAAGCGGTCCAGGTCGTTGAGCATCACCATGTCGAACGGGGTGGTGGTGGTCCCCTCCTCCTTGTAGCCGCGCACGTGCAGGTTCTCGTGGTTGGTACGTCGGTAGGTGAGGCGGTGGATCAGCCACGGGTAGCCGTGGTACGCGAAGATGATCGGCCGGTCCGGGGTGAAGATGGTGTCGAACTCCTTGTCCGGCAGGCCGTGCGGGTGTTCGGTGTCCGGCTGGAGCCGCATCAGGTCGACCACGTTGACCAACCGGACCTTCAGCTCCGGCAGGTGCTGGCGCAGCAGTTCGGCGGCGGCCAGCGTCTCCAGGGTGGGCACGTCCCCGCAGCAGGCGAGCACCACGTCCGGCTCGCTGCCGCCGTCGTTGCTGGCCCACTCCCAGATCCCCAGGCCACGCCGGGTGTGCTGGATCGCCTCGGTCATGGTCAGCCAGTTCGGTGAGGGCTGCTTGCCGGCCACCACCACGTTGATGTAGTGCCGGCTGCGCAGGCAGTGGTCCATCGTGGCGAGCAGGGTGTTGGCGTCCGGTGGCAGGTAGACCCGCACCACCTCGGCCTTCTTGTTGACCACGTGGTCGATGAAGCCCGGGTCCTGGTGGGAGAAGCCGTTGTGGTCCTGGCGCCAGACGTGGCTGGAGAGCAGGTAGTTCAGCGAGGCGAGTGGCTGACGCCAGGGGATGGCCCGGGTCACCTTCAGCCACTTGGCGTGCTGGTTGAGCATCGAGTCGACGATGTGGATGAACGCCTCGTAGCTGGTGAACACGCCGTGCCGGCCGGTCAGGAGATAGCCCTCCAGCCAGCCCTGACACAGGTGCTCGGAGAGCACCTCCATCACCCGGCCGTCGGGGGAGAGGTGGTCGTCGTCGGGCACCGTGGCGGCCACCCACGCCCGGTCGGTCACCTCGAAGGCGGCGCCCAGCCGGTTGGAGGCGACCTCGTCGGGGCCGAACAGTCGGAACGTCTGCGGGTTGGCGCTGATGACGTCGCGGATCCATGGGCCGAGCACCCCGGTCGCGCCGGCCATCGGCGTGCCCGGTTCGGGGACCTCCACGGCGTAGTCGCGGAAGTCGGGCAGGTCCAGGTCGCGCAGCACCAGGCCGCCGTTGGTGACCGGGTTGGCGCTCATCCGCCGGTCGCCGTGCGGCGGAAGCGTCCGCAACTCGTCCACCGGTGCGCCGGTGGCGTCGAACAGCTCCTCCGGCCCGTAGCTACGCAGCCACTGCTCCAGCTCGGCCAGGTGCGCCGGGTTGTCGCGTACCCCCGACAAGGGCACCTGGTGGGCGCGGTAGGTGCCCTCGACCTGGGTGCCGTCGACCTCGCGCGGGCCGGTCCAGCCCTTCGGCGTCCGCAGGATGATCATCGGCCAGCGGGGACGCTCGACGACACCCCCGGAGCGGGCTCGCCGCTGGATCTCGGCGATCTCGTCCAACGCGCGGTCCATCGTCGCGGCGAGGGTCCGATGTACCTGGGCGGGGTCGTCGCCGGCCACCACGTACGGCTGGTAGCCCGATCCGCGCATGAGGTCGAGCAGGTCGGTCTCGGGGATCCGGGCCAGCACGGTCGGGTTGGCGATCTTGTAGCCGTTGAGGTGCAGGATGGGCAGCACCACGCCGTCGCGGGCCGGGTTGAGGAACACGTTGGAGAGCCAACTGCCGGCCAGCGGCCCGGTCTCCGCCTCGCCGTCGCCGATCACGCAGGCCACCACGAGGTCCGGGTTGTCGAACGCGGCCCCGTAGGCGTGGCTCAGGGCGTACCCCAGCTCGCCGCCCTCGTGGATCGAACCCGGCACGTCCGCCGCGACATGGCTGGGGATGCCGCCCGGGAACGAGAACTGCCGGAACAGCTTGGACATCCCGGCCTCGTCGCGCGCCACGTCGTGGTAACGCTCCGACCAGGTGCCCTCCAGCCAGGTGTTGGCCACGATGGCCGGGCCTCCGTGCCCGGGGCCGGTGACCAGCATGGCGTTGAGGTCGCGCGCCACGATCACCCGGTTGAGGTGCGCGTAGATCAGGTTGAGCCCGGGACTGGTGCCCCAGTGACCGAGCAGCCGCGGCTTGATGTCGTCGACGGTCAGCGGCTCCCGCAGCAGCGGGTTGCCCAGCAGGTAGATCTGCCCGACGGTGAGGTAGTTCGCGGCGCGCCAGTAGGCGTCCAGCCGACGCAGCTCGTCTTCGGTCAGGGGACTGTGCAGGTCAACAGCGGGGTCCATGCTGCGTAAGCCTCTCGCGAAATCGGGGACGTCGCATCCGGTGTCCCGGGCTTTCCCGGCCACGTCCAGCTTCGTCGCCTTCGGGAGGATGGATCAGGGCCGTTGGTCCCCACTGGTGAGGAATGCATGCCCCGTTCGGCGCGATGGAGGCCAGTCCGCGAACGACGATGGACGAGGCCGGGGAGTGATCGAGCAGCGAGGCTCGCGTCCGACGAACCAAGCGCGGTCACGACCAGCGCCCCCGGGGGTGTGTCCATCCGGCCCCACCTCCCCGCGCCGCCACGTCTTCCTGACCGAGGGTAGTCGCGTCGGTGCGCTGGCGGGGTCGGATCGGCGGTGCGTGAAGGCCGCCGGGAACCCGGTTCCGCTCCGCTCCGGGTCAGGTCCGTCGGTTCCGCGCCGGGCGGGTGTCGGGCCCGGTCAGCGGCATCTCGGCCAGGCCGCGGACGACGACCACCGGGGCTGGGGAGTGGTAGAGCAGGGACTGGGCGACGGCACCCAGCATGGCTCGGCCTGGCTCGTCGCCGCGGGCGGCGACCAGTGCCACCTGCGCTGAGCGGGACATGTCGACGAGCACCTGACCGGGATCGCCGCGGACGACGCGGCATTCGGTGGGCACCGCGCTGTTGCGGCTGGTGTGCTGGGCCAGCGCCTCGCTGAGCTGCTCGGTGACCGCGTCGGTGTCCTCGTCGAACTCCACCACCCGCAGTGCCAGCAGTCGGGCGTCCCTGCGGGCGGCGCACTGCACGGCCCACTGCAGAGCGAGGTGTGAGCTGGGCGAGCCGTCCACCCCGACCAGCACCGGGCCCTGTGGCGGCGGCTCGCGGCGGACCACCAGCAGAGGGCAGCCGGACCGCGCGGCCAGCTGCACGGCCGGCGTCTCGGCCGGCACGCACTGCCCACTGCCGGCCATTCCGCTGTCGCCGACGGCGAGCAGGAAGGCCGCCTCGGACCGGCGGATGAGGGTGGGCAGCAGGGCGCTCTCGACGATCTCGCCGCGTACGGTGAGCCCTGGCTCGGTCTGGTGGGCGAGTTGGGCCGCCTGGGTGATCAGTTGTTCGGCCCGGTCGCGGGGTGCGGCGACGGTGTCCGCGGCGAAGGCCGCGTGCCAGTCGAAGGTGTGCAGCAGGTGCAGTGGCCGGTCGTTCCCGGCGGCCTCCTGCGCGGCCTGTTCGACGACCGGAAAGTCGAGATCCGACCCGAGGCCGACCAGCACCTCCGCGTCGGCGGATGCCGCCATCCGATATCACCTCCCGGGCGTCGCGCCCGGCACGACCAAGCTGTCCCTGACCGAGGGTAGTCCGATGGGCGTGGTGGCGGGCCGGTTCGGGCGGCGCCCCACCGCTCGTCAACTGACGTTGACAGGACTGGCCCTGTCAACGTATGTTGACGGCATGAGTCAGGCGACAGAACTCGCGGCGGCAGCCGGCAGCACCGACCCCCGGGTCGGGCTGCGCGCCGTCCGCGCGCTGCGCCGGCTGCTCGAGCGACTTGAGGTGGTCCAGGTCGACAACGCCCGTCGACAGGGCTGGTCCTGGCAGGACATCGCCGACGCGCTCGAGGTCAGCCGGCAGGCGGTGCACAAGAAGCACGCCGGGCGACCGGCGGTCAACTCATCCTGGGAGGCGTGATGTTCGAACGGTTCACCGACCGGGCGCGCGACGTGGTGCGACGGGCGCTGGAGGAGGCGCGGGTTGAGGGCCAACGGCCGGTCGGCACCGAGCACCTGCTGCTCGCCCTGCTCGCCGACGACGCCGGTCTGGCCAGCCGGGTGCTCAGCGACGTCGGGGTGCGCGCCGACGACCTGCGCGAGCGGGTCCGGCGGCACACCACCAGCGGCGGCGCCGGTCTCGGCGACGCGGACGCGGCGGCCCTGCGGGAGATCGGCATCGACCTGGCCGCGATCGTGGCCCGCATCGAGCAGTCCTTCGGCCCAGACGCGCTGCGCGAGGCCGTGCCGGCACCGCGCCGCCGCTGGGGGCGTAGGCGGTACCTCGGCGGGCCGTTCTCACCCCGGTCCAAGAAGGCGCTGGAACTGTCGCTGCGCGAGGCCCTGCGCCTGCGCCACCGCCACATCGGCACCGAGCACATCCTGCTCGGGGTGCTCCGAGAGGGGCACGGGCTGGGCGCGTTGGTGCTCACCGAGTCCGGGGTCGACCTCGACGACCTGCGCCGGCGGGTGGAGACCGCGCTACGCGCGGCGGCCTGACGGGTGCGACCGTGTTGAAACCTGTCTGTGGCACTTCCGACGCTGGCCGCTCGCCGGGTCGCTGAAGCCGTCCGAGTGCTGCACACTGGCGCCGTGGATGCTGGACACGACAGGCGGCCCGCGGGCGGCGACGGCGGGCTGCGCTCCGCCGTGGTGGTCAACCCGGTGAAGGTCGACGATCTCGACGAGCTGCGCCGCACGGTCAACGACGCCCTCAGCGTCGCCGGCTGGCCCGAGCCGCAGTGGTATGAGACGACCGTCGACGACCCGGGCCGCGGTCAGACCGAGCAGGCCGTCAAGGCCGGCGTGGACCTGGTCTTCGCCTGCGGCGGCGACGGCACCGTGATGTCCTGCGTCAGCGGGCTGGTCGGCACCGACGTGGCCCTCGCCGTGCTGCCGCAGGGCACCGGCAACCTGCTCGCCGCCAACCTGGGGCTCTCCACCGACCTGGCCGCCGGTCTGCAGGTCGCCATCGAACGGGGCCGACGGCTGCTCGACGTCGGCGCCGTCGAGGACCAGTACTTCACCGTGATGGCCGGCATGGGCTTCGACGCCCAGATGCTCGAGGCCACCTCCGAGACCACCAAGGCCCGCATCGGCTGGCCGGCGTACGTGATGGGCGCCGCCCGCCACCTGCGGGACCGGCCGATGCGGGTGCAGATCCGCATCGACGACCGCCCGCCGGTGCGCCGCCGAGCCCGCTCGGTCCTGATCGCCAACGTCGGCCGCCTCCAGGGCGGCGTGCACCTGCTCACCGAGGCCGAACCGGACGACGGCTGGCTCGACGTCGCCGTGCTCACCCCACGCAACCTGCGGCACTGGCTCGCGCTCGGCTGGGCCGTGCTCCGCCGCAGCGGCCAGGTGCCACAGTTGGAGGTGTTCCGGGGCCGACGCGTGGTGGTCACCAGCAACCGAGCTCAACCCCGGGAGCTGGACGGCGACCTCATCTCCCCGGGCCGCCAGCTGGAGGCGGAAGTCCGCCCTCAGGCGCTCTGGCTCTGCGTCCCTCAGCCCGAGGACGCCCGCGACCTGGCCGACGATGCGCGAAGCGCCGGAGAGCGGGGCGAGCAGCTGATCGAGGAAGCGCGCCGTGAGTAGCACCCGCATCGTGCCAGAGACCCGGCTGATGGCCGACGAGGAGCTGTCCGCCGACGACGCCTGGCACACACTGCGCCGTCAGGGCGGCTGGCACCTGTTGCGCGACGCCTTCATCCGCTTTCGCTACGGCGACGGGTTCAGCCACTCCCGCGCCTTCGGGCTGCAACTCTGCCTCGCAGTGGTGCCGTTCCTGATCGCCCTCACCGGCCTGATCAGCGAGCTGGGCGTCGAGGAGGGCGGCCAGGTGGTCGCCGACACCGTCCTGGCGGTCACCCCCGGGCAGAGCGCGCAGATGGTCGGCGAGTTGCTCGGCGAGGGCGAACGCGTCGAGGACGCCGGGGAGTTGGCACTCACCCTCGGCCTGCTCACCGGTCTGTTCGCGCTGACCACCACGATGGCCCAGATCGAGCGGGGCGCCAACCGCATCTACGGTGTCGAGCGGGACCGCCCCGCGCTGCGGAAATATCTCCGCGCGGCCGTGCTGGCCGTCACCGCCGGCCTGCCCGCGCTCGCCGGCTTCCTGATCCTGGTCGGCGGCGGCGCGATCGGCGCCTCGGTACGCGAGCACAACGAGTGGGGTGCGCTCGCCAACGGGATCTGGGACGTGGTCCGCTTCCCGCTGAGCCTCGGGCTGACCGTCGTCGCCGTCGCCGTGCTGTTCCGGCACGCGCCACGCCGCAACCAGCCCGGCCTCTCCTGGCTGTTCTTCGGCGCCGGCATCGCCACGGCCCTGTGGTGGCTGGCCAGTCTGCTGCTCGCCGCCTACGTGCGCTTCAGCGACGATTTTGGGCAGACCTACGGCGCGTTGACCGGCATGATGGCGCTGCTGCTCTGGGCCAACCTGACCGGGATGGCGCTCTTCGGTGGGCTGTCGTTCGCCGCCCAGCTGGAGGCGGTGCGCATCGGCGTGCGGGAGCCCGCCCAACCGGACCTCTGGAAGCCCGACACCGACCGCGCCGAGCTACTCGACACCGGGGACATGACGGCGCTCTAGGCGCCCCTTGGTGTATGCGCCGCGCGGATCGGGTAAAACGCCTCGCCAGACAGACAAGGGAGGTGCGGGGTGACCGCGGTCAAAGAGGTGGCACGGCGTCCGATCGGTCATTTCGCCGAGCGGAGCGTCGCTGGTCTGGTGGCCGTCACCGGCGCGGGGGTGGCGTTCGGGCTGCTGTTGCTGCTCGTCCGGGTGCGGTGGGGCCTCCTGGAGGACGCCGACCACGCCGCCGCCGAGTGGTTCAACGGGCTCGTCGCCCCGCACCATGCACTCGTCACCGTCCTTGAGGCGGTGACCGACCTGGGCGGCCGGCCGATCCTCATCTGGTTGGTCACCATCGCCGTGGTCGGGCTGCTGATCCGGCGCCAGCCACGACTCGCCGTCTACCTGATCATCACCGGGGTCGGCGGCCTGATCCTCGACCCGTCACTGAAGACGCTGGTCGGCCGGCTCCGCCCGGTCGTGGACGTGCCGATCGCCAGCGCCCCGGGCAACAGCTTCCCGAGCGGGCACGCACTCGGCTCGTTCGTCGCGTACGGGGCTCTGCTGCTGGTGTTCCTGCCGGCGATGGCGCCCCGCTGGCGCAAGCCGGCGATCGTCGGCGTCGGCGTGCTGGTGGCGCTGATCGGCCTGACCCGGATCGCGCTGGGCGTGCACTACGTCTCGGACGTGCTGGCCGGCTGGCTGCTCGGCGCCGCCTGGCTGGGCATCACCGCGTACGCCTTCCGCCTGTGGCGGCGCGAGCGGGGGCGCCCGGTGCCGCCGCTGACCGAGGGCCTGGAGCCGGAGGCCGGGCACGACATCGCTCCCGCCCCGGCGGAGGAGCACGTGTTGGCCCACCCTCGCTCGGCGGTGGCCGAGCTGCTGGTCGGCTGGGTGCTCGTGTTCGGGGCGCTGTACGGCTTCGGCACGTACGTCAGCTACCACGCCAAGGGCACCTTCTTCGACACCCTCGACACCGAGGTGCCGCGCTGGTTCGCCGAGCGGCACACCGAGGCGCTGACCGAGGTGAGCTGGTGGTGGAGCAAGTTCGGTGACACCCACGCGATCCTGATCATCTCGCTGGTGTTCTGCCCGCTGGTGCTGGCGGTGTGGCGGCGCTGGCGGCCGGTGCTCTTCGTGGCGCTGGCGATGGTGGGTGAGCTGACCCTCTTCCTCGCCTCGGCCCGGGCCGTCGACCGGCCACGCCCGGCGGTGGAGAATCTCGACGGGCAGATGCCCACCTCGTCGTTCCCGTCGGGGCACATCGCGGCCACGATCTGCGTGTGGCTGGCGATCACCGTCATCGTGTTTCCGCGTACCGACCGGTGGTGGCGTTGGATCTTCGTGGCGCTGGCCGTGATCATGCCGGTCGGGGTGGCCACCTCCCGCATGTACCGGGGGATGCACCACCCGACCGACTTCATGGGCGCGATCCTGCTCTCCGCGCTCTGGATCGGGCTGCTCTACCTCGTCATCCGCCCGAACGCCGACCTGAAGGAAGGCAACCAGCCGGCCATCGAGTCGGAGGACGTGGACACCCTCGACGATGAGCTGGCGCGGGCCGGCCGAGCCGACTGAGCGCGCTGTGCTGCGGGTGATGACCTGGAACATCCGTACCGGCGGTCGGGATCGCGGCGGCCCTGACCGGCTGGATCAGGTGGTCCAGGTCGTCAACGAGCAGGCGCCGGACGTGCTGGCCCTCCAGGAGCTACGCGGCTTCGACCGAGGTGGGCTCATGGCCGAGGTGGCGGGTCGGGTGGGGATGACTCCCCACCTGGCCCGGTCCTGCTTCGGGCAGCCGGTGGCGGTGCTGGTCCGGCCGCCGTACCGGGTGATCGACGCGGGGACGCTGCGCCGCCCGTTCCACCACGCCGCCGCCCGCGTCGTGGTGGCCACCCCGGCAGGCCCGTTCACGGTGCTCGGCACCCACCTCTACCCGTACTCCGGGGGACGGCGGCGACTGGAGGTCGACTGGCTGGTCGCCGCGACGCGACGCGCCGAGGGACCGCTCACGCTGGTCACCGGTGACCTCAACTCGCTCGACCCGACCGTCGACCACACCGCACAGTTGGCGGGCATGCCGGCCCTCTACCGGCGACGACACCTGCGCCGGGGCGGCGACGCCGTGGACACCCGCGCGATCGCCCGGTTGCTCGGCGCCGGCCTGGTCGACCTCTGGCCGTCGGTCAACGTCAGAGCACCGGAGGCCGACGGACTCACCGTGCCCACCCGGCTCGGCGGGGCCGAGTTCGCCGGGATGCGGCTGGACTACCTGCTCGGCACCCGCGCGTTGGCGGAGCGGGTCCGCGACTGCCGGGTGATCCGGGGCGGAACGGCGGACACAGCCTCCGACCACTATCCGCTGCTCGCCACCGTCGACCTTCCCTGAAGGAAGGGCTCCCACTCAACGCCTGGCGTTGTCGCCGGGTGCGACCGGCACCCCGAGACGTGGCGCGGGACGGTTACCGTGCCCACCGTGACCGAGCGTCCCACCGTCCGCTCTCTGCCCGGGCCTCCGGCCGCGCCAACGGTGGCGCGTCCGCCCATCGGCCCGCCGGCCACGAACACTGTGGAGCCCGCCGCCGTCGCGCTCCCGCTCGTCGCGGCCGTCGCGCGAGGTGTGGCGCTGGTCGTGGTGCTGCCGGTACGCCTGCTCTGGGAGTTGATCGCGGCTGCCGGCCGGCTGCTGCACCGGTGGCTGCTCAGCCCGGTTGGCCGGTTCCTGCGCCGTTGGCTGCTGATCCCGTTGGCCTGGGCCCTGCACCGGCTGGTCTGGTTCCCGCTGGTCTGGTGCGCCCGCAACCTGCTCTGGCTCCCGTTGACCTGGGCGGCCCGCACCCTCGTCTGGCTCCCACTGGTCTGGCTTGGTGCCGCGCTGGTCGCGTTGGCGTCGACGGTGGGGCGGTCGGCTCGGAGGCTGCTCTGGGAGCCACTGGTCCGGTTGGCCCGCAAGGTGCTGCGTCCGTCTCTCCTCGGTCTGGGCCGCGTGCTGGCCTGGATCGCCGACCACGTGTTCCTGCGGCCGCTGCGGTGGTTGGGCGCGGCGCTCACGCCCGCCGGCCGCCTGCTGTGGCGGGGTGTCGTCGTGGTCGCCGGGGCGCTGAGTGCCACGCTCATCGGGCTGGTTCGGGGGGTCTGGTGGGTCGTCGTGGGGTTCGGCCGGCTCGTCGCCGCCGCGGTGCTCGCTGCGTGGGAGGCGGCCGGTTGGGTGCTGCGGCTGCTCTACCGACTGTTGCTGCGCCCGATCGGGCGAGGGCTGAGCTGGTCGTGGCGGCACACCGTGCTGCCGTTGGTGCGGGGTGTCCGGTGGGTCTGGTCCGTGACGGTCGTGCCGGTGGCGCATGGCGTCCGGGCAGCCTGGCGGGCCACCGTTGCGCCTGCGGCCCGCTGGTTCCGCCGTTCGGTGCTCGACCCGGCCCGGCTGGCCTCCCGGGAGGTGCTCAACGCCCTGGGCGTGCGCCGCTGACCGGCCGCCGGGCCGGGCCTGACGATCGGGCTGGGCGGCTCACAGCACCAGGTTGAGGAGGACGGTGAGCACCACCGAGGCGAGGATCGAGAAGAGGATCATCAGGAGGCAGCCGATGCCACCGCCGAGCGGGCGGATCTCCGTGTTGCCAAAGCGCATGGGGTTCACCTGTCCGTGAGTGCGGGATGGGGGGCGAGCAGGTGGCGGATCGCGTCCGCCACCACCGTCGGATCGGTCGTTGCCACGTTGTGCGGTGCACCGGGAACGACCACGAGGTTGGCGTCCGGCACCAGCTGGGTCGCCTCGTTCCGCCACCGTGGCGGCACGATCGGGTCGCGTCCGCCGGTCAGGACCAGGGTCGGCGCGGCAATCTCGACCAGGTCCGCCTCGATCGCGTTGTGGACCGAGTGCGACAGCGTCGCGAAGACCCGCCACGGCCGGGCGTTCCAGATGTCCCGCGCCAGGACGGGCGCCTGCAGCGGTGCCTCGCGGACGTTGTCCACCAGCCAACGGCCGAACAGGGCGCGACGGGTCCGCGCGGCCGGGTCGCTGGTCGGCCCGGCCAGCACCAGCGCGCGTACCGCATCCGGGTGGGTTGCGGCGACCGAGGCGGCGACCTCGGCGCCGAACGAGTGCCCCAGCAGACAGACCGGCGGCATTCGGTACGCGGACAGCCAGGCGGCCAGGTGATCGGCGTGCCTGCGCACGTCGTACGCGCCCCGGGGGCGTTCGGTCAGCCCGAAGCCGGGCAGGTCCGGTACGTACACCGGATGGGTGGTGGAGAGCGCGACGGCCAGCGGGGTGAGGTAACGGTGCGAGACCGCCAGGCCGTGCACCAGCACCACGGGCGGCGCCCCGGTCCCCGGGTCCGCACTGCGCCGGGTGTGGGTGCGTAGTCCGTCGACGAGCTGCCACTCGCTGGTCAGTCCGGCGGTCGGTCGGGGCGCGGCCATCGCGAGCCGCAGCTCCGCCAACCCGAATCGGCCGGCGCGAGTGAGTCGGGTCGACCCGCGCGACCGACGGCGCAGACCTCGGCTCACAGCTCGCGCAGCCGGGGTAGTAGCTGCTCCTGCGCCCAGTCCAGGAACATCGGCTGGGTCTCGCCACCCACCTGCACGATCGCGACGTGGGTGAAGCCGGCGTCGACGAACTTGCGGAACGCCTCGACGTGCGCCTCGACGTCGGGGCCGCAGGAGATGCCCTCGGCGACGTCCTCCTCCCGGACGAACTGGGTGGCGGCGGCGAAGGACTCCGGGCCGGGCAGGTCGGCGTTGACCTTCCACCCCATCCCGAACCAGCGGAACTGGTCGTGCACGATCTTGCGGCATTCCGCCTCGTCGGGGCCGTAGCAGATGGCCACCTGCCCGTAGCGGGGCTGGCCGGCGCCCCCGGCGTCGTCGTACATCTCGATGATGCGCCGGTCGGGTTCGGTGGAGATGATGCCGTTGCCGTACTCGGCGGCCAGCGTCGCGGACTGTCGACCGGACGCGGCGACGGCCATCGGCACCGGCCGTTCCGGGCGGTCCCAGATGTAGGCGTCGGGCACGTCGAAGTGGTTGCCGGAGAAGGTCAACGTCTCCCCGTTGAGCAGCGGCCGGATGATCTGCAACGCTTCCTCGAACATCTCGTGCCGCTGCTGCACGTGCGGCCAGCCGCCGACCACGTGCTCGTTCAGGTTCTCCCCGGCGCCCAGACCGAGCGTGAACCGACCGTCCGAGAGCGCCCCGATCGTGCTGGCCTTCTGCGCGACCACGGCCGGGTGGTAGCGGCGGATCGGGCAGGTCACGAAGGACATCAGCTGCGCGCGGGAGGTGGCGTGGGCGACCGCGCCGAGCACCGACCAGGCGTACGGGGAGTGGCCCTGGGAGTCCAGCCAGGGGTAGTAGTGATCGGACATCACCAGCTGGTCGAAGCCGGCCGCCTCGGCGCGTACCGCATGGTCAACCAGTTGCTTCGGACCGGCCTGCTCGCTCATCAGGGTGTAGCCGACGCTGACCATCCTGGTATCCCCTTTCACTGACGGATCGTTCCCGGGATACCCAGGTCGGCAGCGGTCAACCCTCCCGTCCGGTTCGGCACTGGTGGTGCTTGACGGATCGCGGCGACCTGCCTACCGTCGCTCTTAACCGGTTAAGAGCCGGGTGTGGCGCACATCCTGTGGTGGGGATGATCGCCCCGCGACGGCCCGCGTTCTCGTGGGCCGTTGCGGCTGTCCGGAGCCCGGGTCTGCCAACTGAACCGGTTGCGAGGACCCATCCATCGTCCTACGCTGATGCGTGCGCGCCGGGAGTTGGGCGCGGCTGCCGGGCTGCAGCCGCCTTCCCTTGTCACGTCCCACCCCTGTCGGGCACCGGGGGTTCTCCCTGAGGAAGGCCATGAAGACTCGACTCTCCGCCGCCGGCGCGACCCTGCTCGCGTTGCTCGTCGCCGTGCTGGCGTTCGGCCAGCCGGCGCACGCCGCGGCAGGTTTCTCCGTCGCGGGCGGCAAGTTGTACGACGCCAACGGCACCGAATTCATCATGCGCGGCGTCAACCACGCGCACACCTGGTACCCGCAGCAGACCAGCTCGTTCGCCGACGTCAAGGCGCTCGGCGCGAACACCGTGCGGGTGGTGCTCTCCAGCGGCGACCGGTGGACCCGCAACACCAACGCCGACGTCGCCAACGTCATCTCGCTCTGCAAGGCCAACCGGCTGATCTGCGTGCTGGAGGTGCACGACACCACCGGGTACGGCGAGCAGAGCGGAGCGATCACCCTCGCCCGCGCCGTCGACTACTGGCTCAGCCTCGCCGACGTCCTCGCCGGCCAGGAAAGATACGTCATCGTCAACATCGGCAACGAGCCGTACGGCAACCAGAACTACGCCTCCTGGGCCACCGACAACGCCAACGCGATCAAGCGCCTGCGCACCGGCGGGCTGACCCACACCATCATGGTGGACGCGCCGAACTGGGGGCAGGACTGGTCGTTCACCATGCGCGACAACGCCGCGTCGGTCTTCGCCGCCGACCCGGCACGCAACACCGTCTTCTCCATCCACATGTACGGGGTGTTCGACACCGCGGCGGAGATCAGCGACTACCTGGGCCGATTCCGCGCCGCCGGGCTGCCCATCGTGGTCGGTGAGTTCGGCTTCAACCACTCCGACGGGGACCCGGACGAGGACACCATCCTCGCGTACAGCCAGGCGAACGGGATCGGCTGGCTGGGCTGGTCATGGAGCGGCAACGGCGGTGGCGTGGAGTATCTGGACCTCGCCACCGCCTTCAACCCCGCCAACCTGACCACCTGGGGCCAGCGGCTCTTCAACGGCGCCAACGGCATCCGACAGACCGCCCGGCAGGCCAGCGTCTTCGACAGCATCCCCCCGCCGACCACGCCCCCGCCCACGACGCCCCCGCCCACCACCCCGCCACCGACCACGCCCCCGCCGTCTGGTGGGTGCACCGCGACGTACACGATCGTCAACTCGTGGCAGGGCGGCTTCCAGGGTGAAGTGCGGGTGACCGCCGGCGCCAGAGCGATCACCGGCTGGACCACCGGGTGGACCCTCTCCAACGGTCAGAGTGTCACCCAGTCCTGGAATGTGGCCCTCACCAGCAGCGGAAACACGGTGACCGCGCGCAACGTGGACTACAACGGACGGCTGGCCGCCGGTGCCAGCACCAGCTTCGGCTTCATCGGCAGTTGGAACGGCACCAACGTCACGCCGGCGGTGAGCTGCACGGCGAGCTGACTACCGGACCGGTGGTCGGGTCCGCGATGGACCCGGCCACCGGAACCCATCCTGGTCAGTGCTCCCCGGCCAGGTTGACGATGGCCACCCCAGCGATGATCAACGCGATGCCGGTGAGCTTGGCCAGCCCGACCGGCTCGCCCAGGAACGCCGCCCCGATCGCCACGATGGTGGCGGTGCCCAGGCCCGACCAGAGGGCGTACGCGACGCCCACCGGGATCTCCTTGACGGCCTGGGCCAACAGAAGAAACGCGACCAGGTAACCGGCGATGCAACCCAGCGTCGGCCAGAGGCGGCTGAACCCGGCAGTGCTCTTGAGCAGACTGGTCGCCAACACCTCGGCAAGGATGGCAATCCCCAGCAGTACATACGCCATGCGGTACTCAGTCCTCATCGCCCAACGGGAAACTCGTCGCTCGTCAGGCTAGCGCCGCCGCCCGCCGCCGCCCGCCGCCGCCCGCCGCCGCCCGCCGGCGTGGTCCGGCTCCAGTCCTCGTCGATCTAGGGCGTATCGCTGCTAGTGGATCTCGAACCACGACGATATGCCCTAGATCGACGAGGGTGGGTGGGTGGCGTGGCGTGGCGTGGCGTGGCGTGGTGCGCGCGCGTTGGGAGGTCCAGATGTTGTCCAATCGGCCGTGCTGGGCACGGTTATGGAAGGTGGCCTAGTTGGGCGGCCCTCATGGTGAGGTAGCGCTGCTCGGGAAGGCTGCTCGTCCGCTGGGCTGCGACTCGGTAGTCGGCGATCGCACGGGCAGTGTCACCGGCCATTTCGTGCAGGTGCGCGCGGGCGGCGGGTAGCCGGTGGTGTCCCGCCAGTCGGGGGTCGTCGGCCAGTGCGTCGAGGGCGGCGAGGCCGGCCGTCGGGCCGTACACCATGGCGGTTGCCACGGCTCGGTTGAGAGCCATCACCGGGCTGCCAGCGAGCCGTTCCAACACCCCGTAGAGCGCCAGGATCTGCGGCCAGTCGGTCTCACCGGTGCTGGGCGCCTCGTCGTGCAGGGCGGCGATGGCGGCCTGCACCTGGTAGGGACCGATCGGCCCACGCGGCAGCGCCCGGGTGACCAGTGCGACGCCCTCGGCGATCGCCGCCGCGTCCCAGCGGCTGCGGTCCTGATCGGCCAGTGTGATCAGCTCGCCAGAGGGCCCGGTCCGCGCCGGGCCGCGCGCCTCGGTGAGCAGCATCAACGCCAGCAGTCCGGCCGATTCGCTGTCGTCGGGCAGCAGCGTGTGTAGCGCGCGGGTCAGCCGGATCGCCTCCGCCGCGAGGTCGATCCGGCGCAGGTCCGGGCCGGCGGTGCTGGTGTGCCCCTCGGTGAAGACCAGGTAGAGCACCTGCCGGACGGCCGTCAACCGGTCGGCCCGCTCCGCCGGCTCGGGCATCCGGAACGGCAGCCCGGATGCGCGGATGCGGTGCTTGGCCCGGCTGATCCGCTGTGCCATGGTCGCCTCGGGCACCAGGAACGCGCGGGCGATCTCGGCGGTGCTCAGCCCGCCGACGGCGCGCAGGGTCAGCGCCACGGCCGACGTCGGGGCGAGCGCCGGGTGGCAGCAGAGCATCAGCAGGACCAGGGTGTCGTCCCGCTCGGCGGTCAACTCCTCGTCCGCGGCCGGTGCGTGCTGTCGGTCGTCCGGGTCCCGGCGGGCGACCAGGTCCTCCCTGCGGCGTCGGGCCTGCTCGCCGCGAATCAACTCGATCATCCGGCGGTAACCGACCTGGATCAGCCAGCCGCGTGGGTTTGCCGGTAGCCCGTCGACCGGCCACTGGCTGACGGCGGCCAGCAGCGCCTCCTGCACCGCGTCCTCGGCGGTGGCGAAGTCACCGAAACGACGGGCGAGCACGCCGAGGACCTGCGGCGCCAACTCGCGCAGCAGGTCCTCGATGCGGGGATCGGTGGTCAGCCCTCACAGCTCCTGGGGTGGTGCGGACATCACCGGGTGCACCTCGATCGGCATGTTCAGCGGCCGGCCGCCGGGGCCGGGTGCGGTGGAGATGTACGCGGCCAGCTCCACCGCCCGCTGCGGGCTGTCGCAGTCGACGATCCAGAAGCCGGCGAGGAACTCCTTCGTCTCGGCGAATGGCCCCTCGGTGACCACCGGCGTCCCGCCCTCACCGGCGCGGACGATCCGGGCCTGCTGTGGGCCGCCGAGGCCCTGCCCGTCGACCCACTCCCCGGCGGCGGTGAGCTTGCTGTTGACCTCGCCCATGAACGCGATGTGCGCCTGGACCTCCTGCGGGGTCCAGGTGTCGAGGCCCGGGAAGTCGGTCCCGGCGGCGCTGAACTGCATCAGCAGATGTACTTCATGGTTCGCTCCTCACGCCTGCGCACCCTCGTCGGTGCTCTCACCCTGAGGTAGAAGCAGGCGGCACCGTTCTCGACACTCCGACCGAAGAATTCTTAGCCGACCTCGGTGACCTCCAGCACCAGGCTCTGCTCCGGGTGCAGCGCGGGCAGTTGCACACCCACCCGGGCCAACGCCGCTCCGCTGAGCGTGACACCGCTCGCCAGCCAGGGCGGCGCGGAGCGGTCGATGGTCGCCGGGGGCGGTACGTCCGACACCGGCCGCACCCGGTAACGCCGGTTCAGGTCGAGGCCGGGAAGCCGTACCGCGCCCGGGGTCTGCGTCACCGAGGTGGCCAGCCGTGCCACCGCGTACACCGCCCGGGTGTGGTCGTGATCGACCACGCCGTGCGCCCAGACGGCCGGGTCCGGGTGGTCGACCCGGACCACCCGGCCAGCGTGCAGCAGTGAGCGCAGCCGCTTGTGCAGTGCCACCCAGGCGGCCAGTTCGGTCTGCTCGGCAGCGCTGATCGACGCGATGTCCCACTCGATGCCGTGGTGGCCGAAGAGCGCGGTCGCGGCCCGGAAGCCCAGGTCGTGCACCCGGTTGGTGGTGTGCGAGCGTTCCGGGCCGACGTGCGTGCCGACCAGCTCAGGTGGCAGCAGCAACCCGGTCCAGCGCTGAATGCTGAGCCGTTCCAGGGCGTCGTTGCAGTCGCTGGCCCAGACCCGGTCGGTGCGGGCCAGGATGGCCAGGTCCACCCGGGCGCCGCCCGACGAACAACTCTCGATCTCCACGCCGGGGTGCCGGCGGCGCAGCTCGTCGAGGAGCCGGTAGACCGCGAGGGTCTGCCCGTGCACTCCGGGGCGGCCGTGATGCCCGGCCTCGGTGAGGTCCCGGTTGTGGTCCCACTTGAGGTACCTGATGCCGGGATGGTCGGTGAGCAGTGCGTCGAGGCGTTCCAGCAGGTAGTCGTACGCCTCCGGGCGGCCCAGGTCGAGTACCTGCTGGTTGCGCCAGGCCGGCGGCAGCCGCCCCGGTACGGCCAGCAGCCAGTCGGGGTGCACGCGGAACAGGTCGGAGTCGGGGTTGACCATCTCCGGCTCGACCCACAGGCCGAACTCCAGGCCCCGACCGGTCACGTGGTCGATCAGCGGATGCAGGCCGTCGGGCCACACGCCCTCGTCGACGTACCAGTCGCCGAGCCCGGCGGTGTCGTCGCGCCGGCCCCGGAACCAGCCGTCGTCGAGCACGAACCGTTCCACACCGATCTGCGCGGCCCGGTCGGCGAGCGCCCGCAGCCGGTCCAGGTCGTGGTCGAAGTAGACCGCCTCCCAGACGTTGAGGGTCACCGGGCGGGGGGAGCGCGGGTGCCCGGGCCGGGCCCGCAGATGCGTGTGCAGCACGTCGCTGAGCCCGTCGAGCCCGGTGTCGGACCAGACCGCGTAGAGCAGGGGAGTCTCGTACGACTCGCCGTGACCGAGCCGGATCTCGCCCGGGGCCAGCAACTCGCCGCCGCCGAGGGTCGACTCGCCGGTGGGCCGACGCTCGGCGAAGGTGACATGGTCGCCGCTCCACGCGGTGTGCACCGCCCAGACCTCGCCGTGGCCGAAGCCGAACCCGGCGGTGCCCGCCACCAGCAGCAGGGTGGCGTCGTGCCCGGTACGCCCGTGCCGGCCCTCGCGGACCCAACTGCCCTGCTGCCATGGATGCCGCTGCGGGGACCGTTCCCGGCACCACCGGCCGGTCAGGTCGAGCAACTCGGTGGCGACCGCCGGCACCGGCAGCACCGGGGTCAACTCCCGCAGCTCGTATTCGCCGTCGCCGTCGTTGCGCAGCCGGTGGCGGATGGTCAGCAGGCCGTGTGGGTCCAGCGCGATCTCGATGGTCAGGGCCAGACCGGCGGCCGGGTCCGACGCCCGCACGGTCACCCGTGCCGCGCCCGGGTCGATGTCGTCCACGTCGAGTCCGTCGAGGCGGAAAGAAGTGGACCAGTCCCGGCCGTCGCGGTGCCCGGCCAGGCCCGGCCGGCCGCTCCAGCCGGCGCTCGGCTCCGGCAGCAGCGACAACACGGTGGGCTCGTCGAAGCTGCTCGGCACCACCGGCGGTACGGTCGCGTCCGCGAGCTGGCGCAGGCCCTCGTCGTCGAGGTCGCCGACGTCGCCGCCCCAATGCACGACCCGGGGCAGCCCCGGGCCGCCCGCGTCGAGCACCAGACTGGTCCGCGCGCGGCGCAGGTGCAGGATGGTCATCCCTTTGAGGCTCCCAAGGTCAGGCCCCGGACGAAGTGCCGCTGGAGCATAAAGAAGATCACCAGGGTGGGGATCGCGACGAGCACGCTGCCCGCCGAGACCAGGTTGTTGTCGGTGAAGAACTCGCCGCGCAGGTTGTTGAGCGAGCTGGTGACCGGGAACTTGTCGCCGGTACGCATCAGGACGGTGGCCCAGAAGAACTCGTTGTAGATCCAGGTCACCTCCAGGGTCGCCAATGCGGCCAGGGCCGGCCGGCACAGGGGCATGGTGACCTGCCAGTACTGTCGCCAGATGCTCGCCCCGTCGACCATCGCCGCCTCGTACAGGTCGCGGGGCAGCGCCTTCATGTAGTTGCTGAGAACGAAGACGCAGAAACCACACTGGAAGGCGACATTGATCAGAATCAGGCCCCAGTAACTGTCGTAGAGCAACTCCGAGTCGCTCATGAACTCCGGCAACGGCACCTCGGTGAACAGCCGGAACAGCGGGATGAGCAGCGCCTGCTGGGGTAGCAGGTTGGCCGCGGTGAACACCCCGAGCAGCACGATGTTGAGCTTCCAGCTGAACCGCGCGATGACGAACGCCACGCACGAGGCGAGGAAGAGGGTCAACAGCACCGCCGGCACGGTGATGTACACCGAGTTGAGGAAGTGTTGGCCGAACTCCGCCGTCTTCCAGGCGGTGACGTAGTTGTCGAAGGTCCAGCCGCCGAACGAGACGTAACCGTTGGCGGCGGTGTAGTCGTACGAGCGCAGCGAGGTCAGCACCGCCCAGGCGATCGGGAAGAGCCAGACCAGCGCGACGACGATGAGGAAGCCGTGCAGCAGCACCCGCAGCGGGGTCAGCTTGCGGCGGCGCGGCTGCGCGTCGGGTCCGCCCTCGGGACGCCGGGTGGTGGTCGCGGTGCTCATTCCCGGTTCTCCCTCATCACGGTCGCCAGGTAGATGGTGATGAAGACCAGCGAGACGATCAGCATGATCGTCGCCAGTGCCGAGCCGAACCCGATCCGGCTCGCCTCACCCACCACGTTCTGGGTGACCAGCGCGGAGATCAGCTCCAAACCGTTGCGGCCCTTGTTGACGACCCAGACCAGGTCGAACGCACGCAGCGACTCGATCACCGTCACCACGAGCACGATGATGTTGATCGGCCGTAGCACCGGGAACACCACCCGGAAGAAGGTCCGGCTCTCCGACGCGCCGTCGACCGCGGCGGCCTCCCGCAGTGACGGGTCGACGCCCTTCAGCCCGGCCAGGTAGAGCAGCATGATGTAGCCGACGTGCCGCCAACCGGAGGCGATCAGGACCGCCCAGATGTTGACGCTCGAGTCGCCGTACCAGTCGATGCTGCTGCCGAAGACGGCGTTGATCAGCCCTTGGTCGCGGGAGTAGAGCAGCTGCCAGACGAAGCCGATCAGCGCCAGCGAGAGCACCACCGGCAGGTAGAGCGCTGTCTGGTAGAAGCGGCCGCCGCGCAACTCCTTGTCGAGCAGGACGGCCAGGAACATGCCGAACGGGGTGGCGACCACGAACAGCGCCGCCAGCCAGAGCAGGTTGTGCTGGATCGCCGGCACGAACGGCGGGTAGATGTTCACCACGTCGCTGTAGTTGCGGACGCCGACGAACTCGATCTCGTTGATTGGGCCGATGCCGTCCCAGTTGGTGCCGGAGAGCAGCACGGTGGCCGCCGCCGGCAACCAGACCAACCCGGTGACGAGCAGCAGCGGAACGAGCACCATCAGCGTGATGACCACGCGGTCGGTGCGGGACAGGAGCCGTAGCCGCCGGCGACGACCACCCGTGGAGGTGGTCGAGGCCGGCGGCGGCACGGCGCGATCCGCTTGGATCAGGGGCAGGTCGGACACGATGTCCTTCCCCTTCCGCCGTCAGTCAGTGAAGATCGACTTCTTCTGGTTCTCAATGGACGAGGTGAGCCCGCCGATGTCCTTGGGGTTCTTGATGAACTGCTGGAGCGCCGGGATGATCACCGTGGAGGCGAAGTCCGGCCGGGTGTCCCGGTCGAGGAACTGGGCAACCTCGGTGGCTGAGCCGACCAGCTCGGCCGCCTTCTTCTGCAGCGCCGTGTAGCCGCTGACGTCCGCGCCGGTGTTGGCGACCAGCGTGGCCGGGTCGTTCTTGACCGTGATGTCCGCAGCGGCCTTGCCACCCACGTACTCCAGCAGCTTCTCGGCGTTGGCCTTGTTCTTGGGCTTGCGGGCCATCATGTAACCGTCGATCGGTGCGTCCAGCGCCTTCGCTCCGATCGACGGGTCGATCTCCGGGAACGTGAAGAAGTCGAGGTCGCTCTGCTCCTCGTTGCTGAACTGCTGGCCGACGAAGAGACCGAGCATGTACATGCCGCTCTTCTTCTGCTGCAACGACTGCGCAGCCTCCTGCCAGGTCCGGCCGAGGCTGTCCGGCTGGTGCAGGGGGAGCAGGCCGGCCCAGGTGTCGAAGACCTTCTTGACCTTGTCGGAGGTCCAGGCCTCCTTGCCGGCCATCAGGTCGATGTGGAACTGGTAGCCGTTGATCCGCAGGTTGAGGATGTCGAAGGTGCCCATCGCCGGCCAGCCGTCCTTGTCGGCGAAGGCGATCGGGGTCAGGCCGTCCTTCTTCATCTGCGTGCTGAGCGCGGTGAGCTGGTCCAGGGTCGTGGGCACCTGGTAGCCGTACTGCTGCCACACCGACTTGCGGTAGAACATCGCCCACGGGTAGTAGGACGAGGGTACGAAGTACTGCTTGCCGTCGTCGCCGGTGGATGCCTTCTTGAAGGCGTCGGAGAAGCCGGAGAGCTTGCCCCACACGTCGCTGATGTCACCGGCCAGGCCCTTGGCGGCGAAGAAACGCATCCGGTAGCCGGCGAACCACATGAAGACATCGTCCGGCTTGCCCTGCAGGTAGTTGTTGATGTTCTCCTGGTACGTGTTGTGGTCGACCGTGTTGATCGCGGGCTCGACGCCGGACGAGGTCTTGAACCCGTCCATGACCTTGGCGATGACGTCCTTCGGCTTCGGGTCGGACTGGTTCGAGCCGACCGACACGTTCTTCGAGTCCGATGCGGAGCCGGAGTCGTCGCCGCAGCCGGCGAGCAGACCGGTGCCGAGCAGTGCGCCCGTGCCGGCCGCGCCGGCCAGCAGCGAGCGTCGGTTGATGCCGGCAACGGAGGGCGGTACGAGCCGAGCCAGGTACTCGGCTTGGGATTGGGGACGGGACATCTGTGCCTCCTGCGGATGAAGAGGTGCTACGCCCGAGGGCCGTCAGGGGTGGTGAAGGCGGATCCGGCGTCGTGATCACACATCGGGATCCACCGAGAATCCACATTGGCGAACACGAACGGCCATTGGGGCCTCAAGCTACCCCTCAGTCAGGCGCTGTCAAGAGGGCCGTTCGCCTTAGATAACCCAGTCGTGACACGCCTGTTATGTAGTAAACGTTGGAAGAGAAATCGATGTTGGAACCTGTTGACTTACGTGTCCTGGCAGGTGCACCCTCAGCTCTCATGCGGCGATGGCACGGTGACGGCATCTATTTCGGCGGCGACTACAACCCCGAGCAGTGGCCCGAGCAGACCTGGTCGGAGGACGTCGAGCTGATGCGCCGGGCCGGGGTCAACCTGGTCTCCGTCGGCATCTTCTCCTGGGCCCTGTTGGAGCCCGCCCCGGGCCGGTTCGAGTTCGGCTGGCTGGACCGGGTGCTGGACCTGCTGCACGAGGGCGGCATCCAGGTCGACCTGGCCACCGCCACCGCCAGCCCACCGCCCTGGCTGGCCCGGGCGTACCCGGAGACCCTGCCCCGTCGGGCCGACGGCGCGATCCTCTGGCCGGGCGGACGACAGGCGTACTGCCCCAGCTCGCCGGTGTTCCGCGAGCGGTCGCTGGAGCTGGTGCGAGCGGTCGCCGGCCGCTACGCCGCGCACCCCGCCGTGGTGATGTGGCACGTCTCCAACGAGCTGGGCTGCCACAACGTGCACTGCTACTGCGACGTCAGCGCCGAGGCGTTCCGAGGCTGGCTACGCGAGCGCTACGGCGACCTGGACCGGCTCAACGACGCCTGGGGCACCGCGTTCTGGAGCCAGCGCTACGGCGACTGGACCGAGATCAACCCGCCGCGCACCGCGCCGACCTTCGCCAACCCCACGCAGCAGCTCGACTTCCTGCGCTTCTCCTCCGACGAGCAGCGCGCCCAGTTGCGCGCCGAACGTGCGCTGCTGAAGACCCTGGTCCGCCAGCCGGTCACCACCAACTTCATGATCGGCACCGGGATCAAGCACATGAACTACCACTCCTGGGCCGACGACGTGGACCTCGTGTCCAACGACCACTATCTGACCGCCGCCGACCCGCAGTCGCACCTCGGGCTGGCGCTCGCGGCGGACCACACTCGCGGCGTCGCCGGCGGCGACCCGTGGCTGCTCATGGAGCACTCCACCAGCGCGGTCAACTGGCAGCCGCGCAACGTGGCCAAGCTGCCCGGGCAGCTGCGCCGCAACAGCCTCGCGCACGTCGCCCGTGGCGCCGACGGGGTGCTGTTCTTCCAGTGGCGCGCCTCCCGGGCCGGTGCCGAGAAGTTCCACTCCGCGCTGGTGCCGCACGCCGGGCCGGACACCAAGGTGTTCCGCGAGGTCTGCCAACTCGGCGCGGACCTCAAGGCGCTGGCCGAGGTACGCGGCAGTCGGGTCGACGCCGACGTGGCGATCCTGTTCGACTGGGAAGCGTGGTGGGGGGTCGAGTTGGATTCGCATCCCAGCGCCGACGTCCAGTACGCCGACCGGCTCAACGCCCTCTACGGCGCTCTGTGGCGGGCCGGCGTGACCGCCGACATCGTCCACCCGTCGGCCGACCTCGGCGGCTACCGGCTGGTCCTCGCACCGACCCTCTACCTGGTTCGGGACGCCGACGTCGAGGCACTGCACCGGTACGTCGAGGGTGGTGGCACCGCGGCGGTCACCTACTTCAGCGGCATCGTTGACTCCAACGACCACATCCGGCTGGGCGGCTACCCGGGCGCGTTCCGGGAGCTGCTGGGCGTACGGACCGAGGAGTTCTTCCCGCTGCGCGAGGGCGAGCAGGTCCGGCTGGACGACGGCAGCACCGCTGACGTGTGGACCGAGTGGCTGCACCCCGACGGCGCCGAGGTGCTGGCGTCGTACACCGATGGGCCCCTGCCGGGCGTGCCGGCGCTGACCCGGCATCCGGTCGGCGCGGGCGCGGCCTGGTATGTCGGCACCCGGCTGGACGAGCCGGCCACCGACCGGCTGGTCGCCCGGCTGCTCGACGAGGCCGGCGTCCGCCCGGCGGCGTCGGCACCGTCCGGTGTGGAGGTGGTACGCCGACGCGACGCCGAACGAAGCTGGCTGTTCGCGATCAACCACACCGACAATGAGGCACGGCTCCCGGTGAACGGCGTCGAGCTGTTGACCGGAGCACGATGCGCCGGTGAGCTGACGCTGCCGGCCGGCGAGGTGGCGGTCATCCGTGAGGATCGCACCGACGACCCGGCCTGATCCGACGACAGTCACGGCGCGAAGGAGGTTTCCCAGATGCTCGCCCAGCAGCGGCAGACCGCCATCCTCGATCTGATCCGCCAACGCGGCGGTGTACGGGTGAGCCAGCTGGTCAGTCGGTTCGGCGTGTCCGACATGACGATCCGGCGCGACCTGGAGGTGCTGGCCGAGCGCGGCCTGGTGGACAAGGTGCACGGCGGCGCGACGCTCGCCGGACCGGGTTCGGCCGAAGAACCCGGCTTCGCCGCGAAGTCGATCCGCCAGCAGGCGGAGAAGCGAGCCATCGCCGAGCGGGCGGCGACCATGGTGGAGCCGGGGATGGCCATCGCGCTCTCCGCCGGCACCACCACCGCCGCGCTTGCCACCCTGCTCTCCGACGTACGGGGGCTGACCGTGGTGACCAACTCGATCCCGGTGGCCGACGCGCTCTACCAGAACCCGCGCGCCGACCAGACGGTCGTGTTGACCGGCGGTATCCGCACCCCGTCGGACGCGTTGACCGGGCCGGTGGCCGAGGCGGCGATCAGCGCGCTCAACGTCGACCTGCTCTTCCTCGGCGTGCACGGTCTCAGCCCACGCACCGGGTTCACCACGCCGAACCTGCTGGAGGCCGGCGTCAACCGGTGCCTGATCGCCGCGGCCCGCCGGCTCGTGGTGCTCGCCGACCACACCAAGTGGGAAACCATCGGCATCGCCACCATCGCACCGTTGGAGGCCGCCGACGTGCTGATCACCGACGTCGGGCTGCCCGGGGATGCACGCACCACGATCGGCGAGCAGGTCGGCGAGTTGGTGGTCGTGGAGCCTGACTAGATGATCGACTCGGGTTCCTGGAAACCGGGGTATCCCAGTCGCATGGACACCCCGGTTTCCAGGAAGCA
Organism: Micromonospora sp. LH3U1; assembly: GCF_028475105.1. Taxonomy (NCBI): domain Bacteria; kingdom Bacillati; phylum Actinomycetota; class Actinomycetes; order Micromonosporales; family Micromonosporaceae; genus Micromonospora; species Micromonospora sp. LH3U1. Next base: position 1,866,160 of record NZ_CP116936.1, read on the forward strand.
GAGTCGATCAGCTCCGGGGAGCTGCTGTCTCGGATCGCCAGTTCGGGTGAGGTGGCCGTGCGGCTGGCAGTCGGGCGGTGCGCCGATCCGGATGCCGTGGTGCGGGCGGTCGCCTGCGACCTGCTCGGCGTGGTGAGTGGCGTGCGTGAGGACGTACGCCGGGATGTGGTGGGAGCCCTGGTTACCTTGGCAGCTCGTGAGTCCGACCCGGCGGTGCACCTCGCTATGGCGCGTGCCGGGGGTGCCACCTGCGACCCCCGCGCCCTACCAGTTCTGCTCACTCTCGCCGGCAGCCCCGACACCGACGTACGTCTGCAGGTCGCGGTCGCGTTGTCGACGGTGCTGCTCGACGATCACCCGCCCGAGGCCGGCGTGACGGCATTGATCGTCCTGTGTGGCGATCCTGACGCTGAGGTACGCGAGTGGGCCACGTTCTCGCTCGGTTGGTCGACCACCGCAGACGGGTATGCGGTCCGGCAGGCGCTGTGGGACGGCACCCGCGACCTCGACCCGGGGGTGCGGGAGGAGGGTGCCCGAGGGCTGGCGCGGCGACGTGATGCGCGGGCGCTTCCGCTGGTACGCGAGTTGCTCGCGCACGACGAGGTCCACACGTTCACCTTCCAGGCCGCCGCGTACCTGGCAGACCCATCGGTGCTGCCGCTGCTGGAAGGGTTCGATCCCACCGCGGATGGCGTCGCCGAAGCTTTGCGGGAGTGTGACCCCGTGCTCCGTGCCGAGCGTGACGAGTCGGCGTCGCGGCTTTTGAACGCGGTCCACCTGCGTCGACCCGATCTGCAGGTCGCGATCTTCGGCAAACGGTGTGACCTCGGCCTGTACCTTGATGTAACCGACGGTTCGGACATCTCTGGCCACTGGTTCGTCGACGGACTACTCAAGCGCGCCGGGGGCGACCCAGACCGTGCGGCGGAGCTGGCGATCGCGGATGTGACCCTGACCTGATGCGCGCTCGACTGGCGCGACGCGCGCGACACTTCACAGCCACCTCACAGGGGTGCTGGATAGGGTGCCGTTCGAGTCAACGTCCGACTCCAACCTGGAGCGGTCGGCTGTCGCACAGGAGTTCCGATGGTTTTCAAGAAGATGTTGAGCGCGTTCGGTGTGGGCGGTCCGAGTGTGGACACCGTGCTGACCAACCCCAACACCAGGCCCGGTCTGACCCTCGACGGGCAGGTCAACCTCGTCGGTGGCGACGCCGAGGCAGCCATCGAGCAGGTGGTGATCGGCCTGGTCACCCGGGTCGAGGTCGAAGGACACGACACCGAGTACGCGGGCACGATGGAGTTCCACCGGATGGTGGTGAGCGGCCCGCTCCAGCTCGCCCCGAAGCAGCAGCTCTCGATCCCGTTCCAGCTGCCGGTGCCGTGGGAGACCCCGATCACCGACGTGTATGGCCAGCGCCTGCACGGCATGACGATGGGCCTGCGCACCGAGCTGGCGATTGCCCGCGCGGTCGACAAGAGCGACCTGGACCAGGTGGCGGTGCACCCGCTGCCGGTGCACGAGCGGATCCTGGAGGCGTTCCAGCAGCTCGGTTTCCGGTTCAAGCACGCCGACCTGGAGCGCGGTCACATCCGGGGTGTCCAGCAGACGCTTCCGTTCTACCAGGAGATCGAGTTCTTCGCCTCGCCGCAGTACGCGAGCACGATCAGGGAGGTCGAGCTGACCTTCGTGACGAGCCAGCGCGGCGTGGAGGTCATCCTGGAGTGCGACAAGCGCGGCGGGTTCCTCAGCGCCGGCCACGACGCCTTCGGTCGTTACCAGGTGGCGCACACCGATGCTGACCGGGTGAACTGGGCGCAGGTTGTCGATGGCTGGCTGCGCGAGACCACGTCCCGCTACGGCACCCTGCGCTCGCAGTACAGCCCGAGCCACGGGCACGGTCACAGCCGCGGGCACGGGATGGGTGGCATGGTGGCTGGCGCCGCGCTCGGCGTCGCTGGCGGCATGATCGCCGGCGAGATGATCGAGGACGCGTTCGAGGGCGATTTCGGCGGCGATTTCGGCGGCGACGAGTAGTCGTCCAGAGACGACGGTGGCCTCCGGGAGATTCTCCCGGAGGCCACCGCGCGCTGTGAACCGGTCAGTGCCGGGCCTTGCGCTCCTCGCTGCTGCGCCAGTTGCTGCCTGCCTTGGCGAGGCCACGGCTACCGAGGTAGCCAAGCGTCAGCAGGGTGATCAGGAACCAGGCGTTGTCGGCCCGGAAGATGTCCACCCCTGCGGAGTTCTTCCCGACGACCTGCGACGCGCCCAGTACGGCGGCCACCGCGATCAGGTAGATCCAGAACTCGGTGGTCTTGAATGCCTGCTTGGTTTCCGTACCGGGTGCCTGCATGTCGTTGCGACGCCCGTCGTGCATGACCGGCATCTGCTGCGTGTCCCGCATCGCGGCGGGATTCTGCGGGTCGTTCATCGGCCGGTTCATCGGCCTGGTGGAAGCAGCCTGCGTGCTCATCTGGTCCTCCTCAGGATGCGATGAGTCGTACTCTGCGTTCCCTCGCCCCGCTACCGCGTTTCGGCCACGGCACGGTTCGCAATCACGGCGGGGACACCCCCCGACTACCCGAGGCCCGGGAGCAGGTAACACCGATCGTCGGCCGGAAATTCGGCGGCGGTGGGGGAGGACAGTGTGTCAGCGCAGGTTGTTGGGCATCGTGCGGCTCAACCAGGAGGTCCGCGTCGTCGGTGCTGACGCCGTCATCACCTTCGGGTCGTGGCGCGTTGCCAGGCTCCGGACGTCCGGTCCCCGCCATTACGTCGGGTTCCCACGGGGTTCCGGTCGGCCGGGTTTGGCCTACCGGTGGCCGGGCACGCAGTCAGTTCCACAGCTTCTGCGAGGTGATGATCGTGCGTGAGGACGACATGCGGCAGGATGCCGCCCGCCAGGCCGAGGATCGGATCGCTGGCGGCGTGTACGGCAAGGGCGCCATCGACGAGGTGACGTTGCCCCGCACCGATGTGCAGAGCGAGATCCAGCGCGACGACCCGGACGATCCGGCGAAGGTGCGGGTCGATCCGCAGGTGCTGCGCGACGGCGGCCCCGTCGGGGGGCAGGGCGCAGTGACCACCACCGGTGGCACCGCCGGTCCGGCGAGCGTGCGCCGGGTCGCCCGGCAGCCGGAGCGGCACCGGGGCAAGGTCGCCCCGACGACGACCGGCGACGCCACCACCGGCGGCCTGAGCACTCCGATGAGCGGTGGCACCAGCGACCAGTCCACGTCCGCGACTGGTCCGGGCAAGACCGTCCGGGACAGGTCCATCAGCGACTGACCCGCCGAGCGATTCTGCCGCGCCGCCCCCGCCGAGCGACCACTCGGCGGGGGCGGCGCGGTTTGTCGGGGCTGAGGGTCAGTCGCGGGGGCGCAGGATGCCCAGGCGTTGGGTGGCACGGGTGAGCGCGACGTACAGGTCGCTGCGCCCGCGCGGCGACTCGGCCACCATCCGGTCCGGGTCGACGACCAGCACCGAGTCGAACTCCAGACCCTTGGCCTGCGCGACGGTCAGCACCACCACCCGGCTCTCCAGCTCCGGATGCTCGCCCACGGCGGCCTCCGGCAGGGCGGCGGTGACCGCCGTGCCCAACTCGCCGACCCGGCCGGCCGGCACGAGCACGCCGAGCCGGCCCTCGGTCAGCCCGGCCGCCTCCCGGGTGGCTGCCGCGACAAGTTCCGTCGCCAACTGCTCGTCGGGCACCGTCCGGTCCCACGGGGGTACGCCGCTCTCCCGCACCGAGCGCGGCGGTCGCAGCGCCGGGTCGATCTCGGCCAGCACGTCGGCGGCGACCGCCATGATCTCGGCGGGGGTGCGGTAGCTGACCGTGAGCTCGGTCAGCCGCCACCGCTGCGCGACGTACGGGGCGAGGGCGTCCGCCCAGGAGGGCGTGCCGCTGAGTGCGCCGGTCTGTGCGACATCCCCGACGATCGTCATCGACCGGCTCGGACAGCGGCGCATCAGCAGCCGCCAGGCCATCGGCGACAGTTCCTGTGCCTCGTCCACGATGACGTGGCCGAACGCCCAGGTGCGGTCGGCGGCGGCACGCTGCGCGGTGGTCAGCCGGTCGGCCTCTTCCTGCCGTTCCAGCAGCCGGTCCGCGTCGATCAGGTCGGTCACGCCGAGGATCTCGCCACCTTCGGCCTCGTCCTCGACGTCGATCGAGCGGGAACCCCGGGCGATTTCGAGCACACCCTCGGCGTACTCCCGTTCCATCACGCGGATGCGATCCCGCCGGGCGGCGGCGGCCCGCTCGTCCTCGCCGAGCAGTTCGGCAACCTCGTCCAGCAGCGGCACGTCGGCCGGCGTCCAGCCACCCGGCTCGCGGTGCAACAGCGCCCGCTCGCCGTCGGTGAGCATCGGCGCGGCGGCGGCGATCCGGTCCGGGTCGGCGTACAGGTCGGCGAGCAGGCGCTGCGGCGTGAGCACCGGCCACAGCCGGTCGAGGGCGGCCCGGATCTCCGATTCGTCGCGCAGCTCCCGGCGGATCTCGGCCCGGTCGGCCTCGTCGAGCAGGTTCTCCCCGCCCAGCGGGTCGGCGCCGATCCGTTCGGCCACCTGGTCGGCGAGCGCGTGCACGATCTCCACGTCGAACAGCGCGCGGGCCAGGTTGTGTGGCCGGTCGACGCGGCGTACCCGGTCCCGGGCGGTGCGCACGGTCTCCGGGTCGAGCGTCAGCGCCTCCCGTTCGACCTCGATCTCCAGCGGCTCGTCGGGCACCCACTGCCGGTCCCGGACGGCCAACGCCAGGACCTCGGCCAGCACCGCCCGGCCCTTGAGGGCGGCGGTCTCGGCCGGTTCGGTCCGCTGGGCGTTCACCCCGGGAAAGAGATCGCTCTGGGTACGCAGCAGCACGCCGGTCTCGGCCAGCGTCGGCAGCACCTGGGAGATGTAGCGCAGGAAGGTCGCGTTCGGGCCGACCAGCAGCACGCCCCGGCTGGAGAGTTCACGGCGGTGCGTGTAGAGCAGGTACGCCGCCCGGTGCAGCGCGACCGCGGTCTTGCCGGTGCCCGGGCCGCCCTGGACCACCATGACGCCGGGCAGTTCGGCGCGGATGATCTCGTCCTGTTCGGCCTGGATGGTCTCGACGATGTCGCGCATCCGGCCGGTACGGCCCGCGTTGAGCGCGGCGAGCAGCGACGCCTCACCGGTCAGGTCCTCGTGGGCGCCCGGGGAGGCCGAGTCGATGTCGAGCACCTCGTCGTTGAGGCCGGTCACCTTGCGCTGCCGGGTGCGCAGGTGCCGGCGGCGGCGTACGCCCTGGGAGTTGGCGGCGGTGGCGAGGTAGAACGGGCGGGCGGCGGGAGCCCGCCAGTCCATGAGCAGCGGGTCGTAGTCACCACTGGTGTCGAAGATGCCGATCCTGCCGATGTAGTGGCGGGAGTCGTCATCGCCGTCGAGACGGCCAAAGCAGAGCCCGTTCTCCACGGCGGAGAACTGCTCGACCTGATCGGCGTACATCGCTACCGAGCTGTCGCGCTGCGAGCGGTCCTGCAGGGTGCCGCCGGTGTTGCGCAGCTCGGCGGTGAGCCGGTGGGCGGCCTGCTCACGCAGCCCGTCCAGCCGGTCGTAGAGCATCGAGACGTACTCCTGCTCGCGACCGATCTCGTCGTCGAGCGGCAATTCGCCGGAACCGCCGGAGTGCCTTGACAAGCCGTCTCCCTAAAGATTAGAATCCTTTGCAGGAACGGCTTTAAGCCGTTCTTTTTTGTGCCCTCGAACTGTTGAAGATAGCGCGTTCCGCCGGTTCTCACCAAGCCGGGCAGGTCGGCGCGCCGGTGATCGCGAGGTGGCGGCGGATGATCCTGCGGACCGGGCAACGGGTGGTCTTCATCGGGGACAGCATCACCGATTGTGGTCGACGCGACGTCGCCGCGCCCTACGGCAGCGGATATGTGAGTCTCGTGCGCGCCATGGTCGACGCCCGGCACCCCGAGTTGGAGCTGGAGTGGGTCAACCGGGGTGTGGGCGGCGACACGGTGCGGGACCTGGCCGTCCGCTGGGATGACGACGCCATCGCGGAGCGCCCCGACTGGCTCTCCGTGCTGATCGGCATCAACGACATCTGGCGACGTTACGGCGACCGACCGGATGAGGCCGTCGGCATCGAGGAGTACGAGCGCACCCTGCGCGACCTGCTGCGTCGGGCGGTCGACGCCACCGGCTGCCGACTGATCCTCGGTGACCCGTTCTTCATCGAGGCCGACCGGAGCGTCCCGCAACGCGCCGACACCGACCGGTACGGAGCGGTCGTGGCGGGGCTGGCGACCGAGTTCGACGCGGTGCACGTGCCCAACCAGGCGGCGTTCGACCGGGTGCTGGCGGTGAGTCCGGCGACGCGTTGGGCCGACGACCGGGTCCACCCGTACCTGCCCGGCCACGCGGTTCTCGCCGACGCGTACCTCAGCGCCCTCGGCGTGACCGCCGCCCACTGACTGCGCCGCCGGCCGGAGAAGACGACGCGCCGGGCCGACCGTCAGGTCGACCCGGCGCGAACATCGGTGGATCAGCCGCGAGCGGCCTGGTAGAGCCGCTCCGGGGTGACCGCGCCGGCGAGCACCCGGCCGTCGTCGGTGAGCAGCACACTGAACAGCTTGCCGGTGAGCAGCCGACCGCTGCCCCAGTCACCACTGACCGCGGTCAGCCCGCCGAGCAGCTTGGACACGTCCACGTCCGGCAAACCGCCAGCCGGTGCGGCACCAGTCGCCGGCGTGGCCGGCTTCGCGCCGGTCGGCTTGCCGCCGAGGGGCCCGTCGAGGCGGGCGACCAGCACCGTGGTCCAGCCGGAGCCCACCGGGCGTACCTGCGGATCACCGGCGGGTGCGACGTGGCCGGGCTTGCCCGCGGCCGGCCGTTCGGCCTTCTCCTCGTTGACGGTCACGCCGGGCGGCGGGTTGAAGGTGAACTGGTCGGCGTCGGGGCGGCGGTAGTCGACCTGGGTGAAGGCCACCTCGAACGCCGGCTGGTCGCTGCCCTTCGCGAGGACCTCGAAGCGCAGCGGCACGTGCTGCTTGGCGTCGATGGCGATCCGCAGCTGGTGCACCAGCGAAGCACCGTCGCGCGGTTGGAGCACCAGCTCGTACGCGTCCTGGCCGGCCACGGTGGCCGAACGGCCGAGGCTGACCTCGGTGCTCGGGTCGATCGCGCCCAGTGCCAGGTCGGCGGCCTGCTGCGGAGTGGCCGGCATGCTCGGCATCGCCTCGGCAGCCGGCTTTCCGGCCCCGGCGTCACCGAGCGTGCGGTGGGTGGCGGTGTTGGTACGGCTCTGCCAGGTCCAGAGGTCCTGGCCGTTGCGGATCACGTCCTGCTCGCCGAGGGTGTCCAGCAGTGCGACTCGCTGCCGCTCGGGGCCGGAATACCAGACCCGCAGGGTGTGCGTACCGGTCAGCAGGGTGGTCAGCTCGTTGCCGGGGAGTAGCCCGGCGAGCGGCGGCAGGCCGAGGTCGGCGCGCTGCACGACGGTCCCGGACAGCCCTTCCAGCCTGGAGGTCTGTAGATCGACCAGGAGCTGGGCGGCGGTACGTGGCGGCAAGCTCGGCTCGGCCTCGGCGGCGAACGTGCCGATCGCCGCGCCTCCGCCGATGACGGCGACGGCGGCGGTGGCCGGGACCAGCCAACGAAGGACGGGACGGCTTCTCAGGACGGACATGGTGGCACCTCCTGCCGCCATCCTGCCCCCTCGGGCCTGTGAACGTGCTGAGGACGCCGAACCGCCACGATTGACCCGGGTGGCACCCTTGAGCTGTGCGGTTGCTGGTGGTGGAGGACGAGGCCCGGTTGGCGGCTGCCCTGCAACGTGGTCTGCAGGCGGAGGGGTTCGCCGTGGATGTGGCGGGGACCGGCCCGGCCGGCCTCGACGCGGCCCGGCACGGCGGGTACGACGCGATGATCCTCGACGTGATGCTGCCCGGCCTCTCCGGCTACGAGCTGGTTCGGCGGCTGCGAGCGGAGCAGCACTGGTTGCCGGTGCTGATGCTCTCCGCCAAGGACGGCGAGTACGACCAGGCCGACGGCCTCGACTGCGGCGCCGACGACTACCTGACCAAACCCTTCTCGTATGTGGTGTTGCTGGCCCGGCTACGGGCGCTGCTGCGCCGGGGCGCGCCGGAACGCCCGACGGTGCTGGCGGTCGGTGACCTGCGGCTGGACCCGGCCCGCCGACGGGTGACCCGGGACGACGCCGAGGTGGCGTTGACCGCGCGGGAGTTCGCGTTGCTGGACTACCTGATGCGCAGGCCCGGTCAGGTGATCTCCAAGATCGAGTTGTTGGACCATGTCTGGGACGCGAGCCTGGAGACCGCGCCGAACGCCGTCGAGGTGTATGTCGGCTACCTGCGCCGCAAGCTCGGCCGGGACCGGCTGGAGACCGTCCGGGGTGCCGGCTACCGGCTGGCGACGTGACCGCCGACGGCCCGATGCCCGCTCGCCGGGCCTGGCACGGCTGGATGCCGGTGCTCGGGCTGCGGGGGCGGCTCATGGCGATCGGAGTGTTCGGCCTCGCGGTCGGGCTGGCCCTGGGTGGGGTGGTGCTGCTCGGCGCTCTCGGCTTCGTGCTCCAGCGAACGGTCGACACCGAGGCGTTCCGGACCGCGGACGCGGTGGCCCTGCTCGCCGCCGAGGACGCGTTGCCCGACCCCCTGCCGGTGGCCGGCGGACAGGTCCGCGTGCAGGTCGTCGACGCTCAGGGGCGGATCAGAGCCGCCTCGATCGACGCTGACCGGCTGGTGCCGATGGTTCGCCCGGAGCGGCTGGAACGCGACCGTCGGCAGCGGCTGGAGGTGCCGGCTGAGCGAGTCGGGCTCGCCGGCCCGGTCCGCGTGGTCGCCGTACCCGCCGGCACCGCGGCCGACCCGCTCACCGTGCTGGTCGCCCGCTCGATGGCCGACGTGCGGCACAGCACCCACGTGGTCCGGGTCATTCTGCTGGTGGCGTTCCCGCTGCTGGTGGCGGGGCTGGCCGGGGTGGCGTGGCGGGTGGTGGGCGCGACTCTGCGGCCGGTCGAGGCGCTCCGTCGGGGTGCCGAGGAGATCACCGGACGGGCCGGCACCGGCCGACTCCCGGTGCCCGCATCAGCCGACGAGATCCACCGGTTGGCGGTCACCCTCAACGGCATGCTGGACCGGCTGGAATCCGCCCGGGTCCGCCAGCGGGCGTTCGTCTCCGACGCCGCACACGAGCTGCGCAGCCCGTTGACCAACATCCGGACCGAGCTGGAGGTGGCCGAGCGCCTCGCCGACCGGACGGACTGGACGGCGGTGACCGCCAACCTGCTCGCCGACACCGACCGGCTGAGCCGGTTGGTCGACGATCTTCTGCTGCTTGCCCGCCTGGACGAAGCTCCACCGGCCCGGTGGACCGGCCCGGTGGAGTTGGGTGCGCTGCTGGCCGAGGTCGCCGCCCGCTACCCGTCGCCGCCGGTGCGGGTGGCGCTCCCGCCGGGCCCGATCTGGACGACCGGCAACGTGGAGGAGCTGCGTCGCGTGCTGGCCAACCTGGTCGACAACGCGGTCCGGCACGCGTACGGCAGCGTCGTGGTCGCCGCCGAGGCGGCGCGGTGGACGGGCGTGCCTGGCGCCGGGGCGTACCACCTGGTGACGGTGACCGACGACGGCCCGGGTATTCCGGCGGCGGACCGGGAGCGGGTGTTCGACCGGTTCACCCGGCTGGATGACGGACGGGCCCGCGACGACGGGGGCGCCGGCCTGGGGCTGGCCATCGTTCGGGAACTGGTCCGACGCGCGGGCGGCAGCATCAGCCTGACCGACGCGGAGGAGCAGCAGGGGCTACGGGTGTGTCTGCTGCTGCCGGTGTCGCCGGCCGAGGAGGTCCGCCCTGAGCCGACAGTTGACGCGTTGTGATCGCGACGGGGCCCCCACCGACCTGCCCGTAGCCCCTTTGCTCTGCTTCAGCGGAGGCAACAGGCACGCTTCGTGGTCCTCGTCGAGATGCTGCCGAATCGGCTGATGCGATATTTCTGCTGCTTATGAGTGGTGTTTCCTGGAGTGAAGCAGAGCAAAGGCTGAACGGGGACATACAGCCAGCTGGCTGGTTATGACGCGTTGTGACGGAGAGGCCGTCGGCGGGCAGGTCACGGTAAGTGAGGCAGCCCGCGTGCGCTGGCCGGCAGGTCAGCGTCTGTCCGGATCAGCGGCGGCGGGTGCAGACCTGCGGGGACCTGGCCACGGTGTCGGTGGACCAGGCGACGGCGACGGTGAAGCAGAAGTCGTTGGTGCGGTTGAGCGCGTAGATGACGAAGCTGGTGCTGCCGGCGGGCAGTGTCGCGAAGATGTTGTGGTCCTGGCCCGTGCGGCCACCCGCGATGACCACCGGGCCCTCGCTGCCGGCCGGGTAGGTCCAGTTCAGCGCGATGCTGTCCCGGGTGTCGCGCAGGGTCACCGCGCTGGGCGGGCTGCCGGGCGGCGCCGCGGCGCCGGCCGACGTGGGCGCGGCACCACCCGAGGTCGGCGCGGTGGTGGCCGGTGCGCCGGCGGCGGGGAGCCGCTTGTCGGCGGCGGGGTCGGCTCGTCGTCGTTGCCGACCCGGGCCACCCCGGCGATCACCGCCGCCGCGCCGAGCAGCACCACGACCACGCCGGCCACCAGCACCGGCACCAGCCGGTTGCGCTGCGTCGGCGGCGCCCGGTGCACGGGCACCGGCAGCAGCCGGGACGGCGTGTACGGCTCGAGCGACGTGTACGAGCCAGGCGGCGTGTACGGCTCGGACGGAGCGGCGGGTCGGCGTAGCCGGTACACCCCGGACTGTTCCTCCGTGCCGCCGACCAGCCCGACCACCGACGGGGGCACCGGGGTGTCGGTGGGGTGCGGCGTGGGCTCGTCGACCGGTTCGGGTGGCCACCTCGTGCCCGTCGACCCGACTGGTTCGTCGGCTGGCGTTCGGGGGTTCGGAACCGCCCCGCCGGCCGCCGCCGGGCCGGCGTGGTGTGGCGGAGGCGTCGGCGGGTGGTAGCCGGACTGGGACGGCCCATCGTCGTGCGGGGGGTTGCGAGCGGCCGGCACCACCGGCGCGTCTCGGGCCATGGGTGGGTTGTCGGCGCAGACGTGGTCGGGATTGGCCGCCGCCCGGGCCAGAGCTGCCACCTGCGCTGCCAGCGGGTCGTCAGCGGGCAGGTGCTGCCGGCACAGCTCGCGGGCCAGGGCCAGGTTGTCGTGTGCCTCGGCGAACTGCCCGCAGTCCCGTTGCATCGCCCCGAGCCGCGCCAGCATCTTGATGCCGCTCGGGTGCCCGTCGCCGTACACCTCGCGGTGCAGCTCCCAGGCGTCCTGGAGCCGGTCGCGGGCCACCGTGCACTGGCCGCGGGCGTACTCGACGGTGGCCAGGTCGGCGTGGGCGGCGAGCACCCGCAGCGACTCCGGGCCGTCCTGCGCGGTCAGCTCGATGATGACTTCCTGGTAGAGCCGCGCCGCTCGGGAGTGGCTGCCGACCCGGTGCAGCACCGCGGCCAGGGTCGCGGCGGCGGCCACCGTGCGCGGGTCGGAGCGACCGTGCAGTCGGGTGGTGGCCGCGTACGCGAAGGCGGCCCATCCCCGGGCCGAGTGCGGCTCACCGAGGGCGACGAGCACCCGCGCCTGGAGGCTGGCCGCCTCGGCCAGCTCGGGGGTGGCGTTGGCCGGGCGGGGGTCGGCGTCGGTGAGCGCGTCGGAGAGCAGCTGCTGCGCGCCGGCCAGATCGCCGGATGACACGAGGTGGTGCGCCTGATCAGTCAGTTCACCGAAGCCGGAAGACACGCCCCATCGTGCTCATCTGACGACGGTAAGTACAAGACCCGCGCCGGTGTCGATTGGTCAGGATCCGGTCAGGTGGTCGGCCAAGGTCTCGCTGATTCGGCGCAGTTGGTCGACCTGAGCCGGGCTCAACGCGTCGAACAGGTGCCGGCGTACCCCCTCGACGTGGCCGGGCGCGGCGGCCGCGAGGGTGGCGAAACCCTCGTCGGTGAGCAGCGCGACCTGCCCACGCCGGTCGGTGGGGCATTCCTCGCGACGCACCCATCCGGCTGCCTCCAAGCGGGCGACCGCGTGTGAGAGTCGGCTGCGTGACGACCCGACGGCCTCGGCCAGGTCGCTCATCCGCAGGCGGCGACCGGGGGACTCGGAGAGCCGGACCAGGATCTCGTAGTAGGCGTGCGGCATGCCCGCGTCGCGTTGCAGCTCGCGGTCGAGCGTGTCCATCAGCGCCCGGGAGGCGGCGAGATACGCGCGCCAGGTGCGCTGCTCGTCGGAGTCGAGCCAGCGGGTCATGACCGCCATCATACTCGCAATAGTTGAACGCTCAACTAAAACGCGCTAGCCTTGCGTCATGGGAATCCACAGGCTCAACCACGCGGTCCTCTACGTCAGTGACCTCGCCCGCAGCGTCGCGTTCTACCGGGACGTGCTCGGCTTCCGCCCGGTGGCGATGACCCCGGACGGCTTCCGGGGCGCCACCTTCCTCCAGGCCCCCGACTCCACCAACGACCACGACCTCGGCCTGTTCGAGATCGGTGCCGGTGCCGGGCGTTCGACCGCCGGCCGGGCCACCGTCGGCCTCTACCACCTCGCCTGGGAGGTGGACACCCTCGACGAGCTTGCCGCCACCGCCGAGCGGCTCACCGCCGCCGGTGCCCTGGTCGGCACCTCCGACCACGGCACGACCAAGAGCCTCTACGGGAAGGACCCGGACGGTCTGGAGTTCGAGGTGGTCTGGCTGATCCCCGCCGACCTGCTCGACGACGCCGCGCTGGCCGCCCGCAAGCAGATCGGTCGGCTCGACCTGGACGCCGAGCGGCAGCGCTACGGCGGGCAGACCCGGGGCGGGGTGGGGATCTCCGTCCCGGCCTGACCGGTCGTACGGTAGAACGGACCGATGCCGACCGACCGGACCACTGATTTCCTCCGCGAGCTGCTGGTTCGCCAGCTGACGAGCTGGCTGCCCGCAGCCCTGCACCGCTCCCGGCGGGCCACCATCGCACTCGCGGGCGTCGACGCGGGCGGTGCGGAGGCCGCGCTGCGGCTGGTCGCCGCGCACGGCGACCAGGTGCGCGGCCGGCAGGTGACCGTGCTGGTGCTGGCCGACGGCGCCGCCGACCTGCCGGCCCGACTCGGCCCGATCGAGGCGGAGCTGCCCGCCGAGGTCACCGTGCACCTGCTGCCCGGTGCCCCTTACCGGCTTCCGGTCGCGGTGAAGGCCGCCGGAGCGGCCGGCGCCCCGCTGTTCTCCTTCGTGGACCTGCCCGGCGCGGTGACGCCGAAGCTGCTCACCGCCGCGACCAACGGTCGCACCGGGGAGCTGCTGCTGCACACCGGCGGGAGCGCCCGAGACGCGCTCATCTCCGCCGGTTTCCCCCTTGTCGCCGAGGTGGCACCGGTGCTGCCGGACGGCGAGACGGCCGGTGTGATCGCGTTCGGCAGCCGCTCCGACCGGAGCCTTGAGGCGGTCCGTGACGCGCTCTGGGCGATCGGCGCGGACCTCGACGTGCGCTACGGCGACCCGCTCGACCCGACGGGCACCACGGTCGACGTGGCCGGCGATCCTGACCTCGAACCACTGGCCCGCGAGCTGCTGGCCGAGCTGCGTGCGGGCGGGTCGCGGCCGGTCACCGAGCTACGCCGGCACACTCTCACCGCGACCGTCTACCGTGCCGCCGACGCCAACCGGGCGCTCGCCGACCTGCTCGACGCGGGTGACGTGCGGCGCGACCGCGAGTCCGGCAGGCTGGCCGGCGACGAGATCATCACACTGGCGCGCTGAGCGCCCCACCCCACAGACGCCGAGCGGGGTGCCGGTGAATCACCGGCACCCCGCTCGACTCCCGGGATGCTACGACCGGGACTTGTCCTGCTTCCAGGACAGCGGACCCGGCAGGTCGACCCGGTGCGCCCGCGCCTTGGAGTTCCAGGACCAGCGCCCGATCTTGATGCTCCACGAGGAGAAGCCGTTCTCGGTGAAGTTCAGGATGATCGGACCGTACTTCTTGCGCTTGCGAAACATGAGGCCCATCGGAGGACTCCCCTCGTCACCGTTCCCTGCCGTGTCGAGATCGAACATTCCCGCACCGGCAACATTTGAAACCCTCTCAATGTCCGCTCTGGACGATGACTGTCGCGCACCTGAATCCCTATTCAACAGATAGGTGTTGCGCCAAGGTAAACGCTGCTAGGAGCGCTTCGTAACATAGGCAGCGATACAAGTCTCACCTTCTGGAAGACCGTTGACCGGTCGATCCCGCCCCCGGCAACATGAGGTCATGTCGCAGCGGGATGAGCTTCTCCTCACCGCTCGTGTGCACGTCGACCTGGTCCGGCACGCGAGCGCGCTCTGTTGAGCTGACCGGTTCATCCGGCTCGGCTCCAGCGCCGCACTCCCACCCGGCGTCCTTGTTCCCATCGTGGACAGATCAGGAGACTTCTCATGTCCCCACCCCGTCGCGCCCTCCTGCGTACCCTCGCCATCGCTGCCGCACTGGCTCTGCTCACCGCTACCGCCGGCTGCGGCGGCGACGCCGCAGCCGGCGGTAGCCAGGCCAACGAGCTGCGTTACCAGGGCTCGGTCGGTCAGGTCACCCTCCCCGAACTCGCCGCCGACCTCGGCTACCTCGGCGACGTTCGGCTCAACTGGATCGGCAACGTCACCGGCGGTCCGCAGGACATCCAGGCCACCGCCACCGGGCAGAGCGACTTCGGCGGCGCGTTCAACGGCGCCATCGTCAAGCTCGCCGCCGCCAACGCCCCGATCACCGCCGTGGTCAGCTACTACGGCTCCGACGCGCAGAGCTTCCAGGGCTACTACGTGCTCGACGACAGCCCGATCCGTGGCCCCCGCGACCTGATCGGCAAGAAGATCGGCATGAACACCCTCGGCGCGCACGCCGAGGCTGTGCTCAAGACCTGGCTCGCTCGCGGCGGGCTCACCCCCGCCGAGATCAAACAGGTCGAGCTGGTCGCCCTGCCGCCGGTCAACACCGAGCAGTCGCTGCGGCAGAAGCAGATCGACGTCGCGGTGCTCGGCGGGGTGATCCGGGACAAGGCGATCGCCGGCGGCGGCATCCGCACCATCTTCACCGACTACGAGCTGCTCGGCGCGTTCAGCGGTGGCACGTACGTCTTTCGCGACGACTTCATCAAGCGCAACCCGGAGACCGTCAAGGCGTTCGTCGGCGGCGTCGGCAAGGCCATCGAGTGGGCCCGCACCCAGCCCCGGGAGACCGTGGTCGCCCGGATGCGGGACATCATCACCAAGCGGGGCCGCAACGAGGACCCGTCACTTGTCGCGTACTGGAAAAGTAGCGGCGTCGCCGGCCGCGGCGGCGTGATCGACGAGCAGGAGTTCGGCACGTGGATCGACTGGCTCGCCGCCGAGGGTGAGCTCAAGGGCGACCGGCCGAAGCCAGGCGACATCTACACCAACCGGTTCAACCCCTTCGTGGACGGCGGCGGCGCGTGAGCACCGACAAGATCCTCTTCGACCGGGTGACCAAGACCTTCCCGGTCCGCGCCACCCGGCGCGGCACCGCCGGCGCGGTCACCGCGCTGGACCAGGTGACCCTCGGGGTACGTCCCGGCGAGTTCCTGGTCGTCGTCGGCCCCAGCGGCTGCGGCAAATCCACCCTGCTCGACCTGCTCGGTGGGCTCACCCAGCCGACCGCAGGGCAGGTGCTCGTCGACGGCCGGCCCGTCACCGGCCCCGGCCTGGACCGGGGCATCGTCTTCCAGCAGTACGCGCTGCTGCCCTGGCGCACCGCCGCCGGCAACGTCGCGTTCGGGCTGGAGGCCAAGAGAGTGCCCCGGGCCGAGCGTGCCGCCCTGATCGAACACCACCTGGACCTGGTGGGCCTGCGCGGCTTCGCCGACCGCTACCCGCACGAGCTGTCCGGCGGGATGAAACAGCGGGTCGCCATCGCCCGCAGTCTCGCGTACGACCCGGACGTGCTGCTGATGGACGAGCCGTTCGCCGCCCTGGACGCGCAGACCCGCGACTCGTTGCAGGACGAGCTGGTGCGGATCTGGGCCCGCACCGGCAAGACCATCGTGTTCATCACCCACGGCATCGACGAGGCCGTGTACCTCGGTCAGCGGGTGGCGGTGCTGACCTCCCGGCCCGGACGACTGAAAGAGGTCATCGACATCGACCTCGGCGACCGGGACGCGGTGGAGGACGTCCGCTCCACCGACGCGTTCCGCCACCACCGGCACCAGATCTGGACCCTGCTGCGCGATGAGGTGCGCGCCGCCCAGGCGGCCGAAGGCACCGGCGTCAGCCACACCGAGGAGGCCCGCGTTGGTTGACATCGCCGAACGTCACACTCGACTCGTACCCGCCGTGCCCTCGGCGGCGGCCGAGCGCGCTGGTCCCGGCCTGGCCGGTCGGCTGCTCGGCGTCGGCGGGAGGGTGCTGCACCGCACCGTCGCCATCGCTGCGCTGGCCGCGATCTGGGAGGGCGCACCCCGGCTGGGGCTGGTGGACCGGGTCTTCCTGCCCCCGCTGTCCGAGGTGCTGGTGGCCTGGTGGGAGTTGCTGCGCAGCGGGCAGCTCGCCGAGCACGTCGGGGCGAGCCTCACCCGGTCACTGGCCGGGCTCGGCCTGGCGGTGCTCACCGCCATCCCCCTCGGGCTGCTGATCGGCTGGTACCGGCCGCTCGCCGAGCTGCTCAGCCCGCTGCTGGAGGTGTTCCGCAACACCGCCGCGCTGGCCCTGCTGCCGGTGTTCGTGCTCATCCTCGGCCTGGGGGAGACCTCCAAGATCGCCCTGGTGCTGTACGCGTGCTCCTGGCCGATCCTGCTGAACACCATCGCCGGCGTGAAGGGCGTCGACCCGCTGCTGATCCGATCGGCCCGCTCGATGGGGCTCAACCACCTGCGGCTGTTCCAGAAGGTGATCCTGCCGGCTGCGGTGCCGACCATCTTCACCGGAGTCCGGCTGGCCGGGGCGTACTCGATCCTGGTGCTCGTCGCGGCCGAGATGGTCGGCGCGAAGGCCGGCCTCGGCTACCTCATCAACTACGCGCAGTACAACTTCGCGATTGCCGACATGTACTCCGGGATCATCACGATCTCCGCCATCGGCCTGGTCGTCAACCAGCTCCTCGTCGCCCTCGAACGCCACTTCTCCACCTGGCGCGTCGACGTCTCCGCCGGATAGGACAGACACCAATGACTCGTACCCTGCACCTCAACGCGTTCCTGATGGGCGTCGGCCACCACGAGGCCGCCTGGCGGCACCCCCGCACCGACCCGCGTCGGGTCACCGACGTGCGGCACTTCCAGGAGTTGGCCCGCATCGCCGAGCGCGGCACCCTCGACTCGCTCTTCCTCGCCGACGGGCTCTCGGTCGGGCCGAACCCCCGGCACAACATCCAGGCCGTCTTCGAACCGCTGACCCTGCTCGCCTCGCTGGCCGCGGTGACCGAGCACATCGGTCTCATCGCGACGGTCTCCACCACCTACAACGAGCCGTTCCACGTCGCCCGCAAGTTCGCCTCACTGGATCATCTCAGTGGCGGCCGGGCCGGCTGGAACATCGTCACCTCCGCTCAGGAGCGGGAGGCGGTCAACTTCAACCGGGACAGCCACCCCGCGCACGCCGACAGGTACCGCCGGGCCGCCGAGTTCGTCGACGTGGCGGTCAAGCTCTGGGACAGCTGGGAGGACGACGCGCTGGTCTTCGACACCGGCGCGGGGGTGTTCGCCGACACCGAGCGGGTGCACGAGGTGGCGCACCGGGGGCCGGAGTTCCAGGTCCGCGGCCCGCTGAACATCCCTCGTGGGCCGCAGGGACGACCGCTGCTCGTGCAGGCCGGCTCGTCGCCGGACGGAATCGCTTTCGCCGCCCGCTACGCCGAGGCGGTCTTCACCGCCCAGCAGACCCTCGCCGACGGGCAGGGCTTCTACGCCGAGCTGCGTCGGCAGGTCACCGCCGCCGGCCGGGACCCCGACCTGGTGAAGGTCCTGCCCGGCATCGCGCCGGTGATTGGCGGCACCGAGGCCGAGGCGCGGGCGCTCGCCGCCGAGTTGGAGGAACTGATCGTCCCGGACTACGCGCTCGCCCAGCTCTCCGGCATGCTCGGCATCGACCTCGCCGGCCTGCCGCTGGACGGGCCGCTGCCGGAGCTGCCGGCCGCCGGGACCGTGCAGGCCCACCAGAGCCGCTACCAGCTCGTCACTGAACTGGCCCGTCGGGAACGGCTCACCATCCGGCAGCTCATCGGCCGGCTCGGCGGCGGCCGGGGCCACCGGGTCGTCGTCGGAACGCCGGAGCAGATCGCCGACCAGATCGAGCTGTGGTTCACCGAGGGCGCCGCCGACGGCTTCAACATCAGGCCGCCGCACCTGCCTGGCGGGCTTGCCGACTTCGTGGACCACGTCGTGCCGGTGCTGCGCACCCGCGGGCTGTTCCGCACCGAGTACACCGGGCAGACCCTGCGCGAGCACTACGGCCTGCCTCGACCGGCCAGCGCGTACGCCGCGTCGGCCCTGGTGTCGGCGTGACCACCGTCGAGCGTCCGACGACGGACGCCGCCGAGCTGCAACCGGTGGACCGGGATCTGTTCCGCGCGCTGCTGCGCCGGCAGGCCACCAGCGTCACGGTGGTCACCGCCGTCGCCCGCGCCACCGACCCGGTCTGCCTGGGCGGGATCGGCGCGCCGATCCGAGCTGGGTTCACCGCCACCTCGTTCACGTCGGTCTCCCTGGACCCGCCGCTGGTCTCGTTCTGCCTCGGCGTCGACTCGTCGAGTTGGCCGGTGCTGGCCCGCGCCGAACATGTCGCGGTGCACCTGCTGAGCGCGGGGCAGCGGGACGCCGCGGCGGTCTTCGCCACCAGCGGCATCGACCGGTTCACCGCGTACCCGTACTGGACGCCAGGGCCGTTCGGGGTGCCGCTGCTGACCGGAGTGCTGGCTCGGCTGCTCTGCCGGGTGGTGCGCCGGGTGCCGGCCGGCGACCACACGCTGGTGATCGCCGAGCCGTTGGCACTCGGCGACGGCGGGAACGGTGCGCCGCTGGTGCACCACCAGGGCGGCTACACCACCGCGGTTCCCTTGGTCCCGTCGTGACGGCACCAACCACATCGGACCTGCTCGCGTTGGATCGGGCGGCCCAGGACCTGTTGTTCAGGGCGGCGCGCACGGCCAACACGTTCACCGACGAGCCGGTCACCGATGATCAGGTCGCGGCGATCCACGACCTGATCCGGTACGGGCCGACCGCGTACAACGGGCAGCCGCTGCGGGTGCTGCTGCTGCGCTCGCCAAAGTCCCGGGCGCGGCTGCTGCCGTACCTGTCCAGCGGTAACCGGGCCAAGACGGCCAGCGCCCCGCTGACCGCGCTCCTCGCCGCCGACGTGGACTTCCACGAGCGGCTGCCCGAGCTGTATCCGCACCGCCCGCAGGCCCGGGACTGGCTCGCGGACCGGGAGGCGCGAGCCGAGCAGGCCCGGTTCAACGCGACCCTCCAGATCGGTTACCTGATCGTGGGTGTACGCGCGGCGGGTCTCGCCGCAGGCCCGATGGCGGGCTTCGACGCCGGAGGCGTCCAGCGGGAGTTCTTCCCCGACGGTCGCCACGAGGTGCTGCTCCTGCTCAACCTCGGGCATCCGGGCCCGGATGCGTGGCACCCCCGCCTGCCCCGGCTGGACACCGGGGAGGTGATCCGCACCCTGGACGACGCCGGGTGAGCCTGACAACGACGGGACCGTCCCCGGTGCCAGCGCAGCGCCGGCACCGGGGACGGGGGTTTCCGGGTCAGGCCCCCTTGACCCAGTCGAGGGTGAAGCGGGCGAAGAAGATGCCTCCGGTGCCACCCACCTCGTACAGGTTGCCGATCGTCCCGTCGGACAGCACGGCCATCGTGGAGTAGCCCGCGCCGCCCGGCTTGACCAGCGCCTTGGCCGGCCAGCTGGCGCCGTCGTCGGTGGAGAGCCGGACGGTGAGGTCGTTGCGCGAGGTCGGGTTCGCGTTGTTGCTGAACAGCGCGGTCCGCGTCCGCACCGGCGCGCCGTTCGTGCCCACCTCCGACGGACGCAGGTAGGACACCTCGTCGGCGTTGCAGAGCGGATCGGTCAGCACGGCGCTGGCCGTGGCCGGGCCGAACGTCACGCCGCCGTCGGTGGACGTGGAGTAGAACCGGCTACGGGTGCTGTTGTGCCGCATGTTCTGCACGATCGCCCCGGTGCCGCGCTCGATCGCCTTGCTCTCGTTGATGTTCCCGCCGGCGGGTCCACCGCGCCGCCACGTCGCGCCGTTGTCGTCGCTGTAGATGTTGCCGGTCTGGGTGAGACCGGCCGCGTCCCGGTAGACGAACGGCTGGATCAGGCGCCCGGAACTGCTCTGGATGCCGTGACCGGAGGAGAAGAACGCCTGCTGCCACGTCGCCACCTTGATCGTCGGGTTCAGCTCCACCGGGGCACTCCAGGTGGCGCCGTTGTCCCTGCTGGTGATGTATTGCAGGTGCAGGCTGTTCGGGTCGTTGGCGGTGTTGAGACCGGACGAGCCGGACCAGAAGCTGATGCCCGGCTTGGGGGAGTAGGTGTAGAAGCAGTAGACGACGCCGGTCTTGCGGTCCACCAGCAGACTGGGGTCCCCGGCTCCCTCGCTGATGGTGGCGGGGGCGTGGATGATGCGCGGCTGATCGAAGGTCCGGCCGCCGTCGGTGCTGCGGGTCATGGCGATCTGGATGTTGTTGGTGCCGCCACCCAGGTCGTACTGGCCGTTGACCCGGGCGTCGGCGACGGCGATGACGGTGCCGTTGTTGGTGACCGCCATGCCGGGGATGCGTACCGAGGCGGCGGTGCCGTCGTAGCGCCCGCTGGCACCGTTGAGGTTGCGGATGACGCTCTGCGTGGTCAGCACCGCCGTGTTGTTCATTTGGGGGGTGCCGGCGGTCAGGCCGCACCCGGCGGTACCCCGCAGGGTGGTGTCGAAGCCGGGGGCGGTGACCCGCAGGGTGTACGCGGTGCCGGCGCCGACCGTCCAGTAGTGCAGGTAGTTGCTCCCGGCGGCGATGGTGCGGGTCCACGGCGATCCGGTGCGCCCCGGCCACGTGACGGTGAAGTCCCGGGCGGTCGTGGTGCGGTTCTCCAGCGCGAGCTGGAGCCGGCCGGCGGTGCAGTCGTAGCTGGTCAGCGCGGACATGCCGGTGCCACAGTGGAAGATGCCGGCGGAGGTGTCGTCCAACCCGGTCGGGGTGATCGTCCGCAGGGTGTACGCGGTGCCCGCCGGGAGGGTCCAGTACAGCTCGCTGCTGCTGCTGCCGGCGGCGACCGTCCGGGTCCAGGGGGAGTTCGTGCGGCCCGGCCAGGTGACGGTGAAGGTCTGCGCGGTGGTGCTGCCGTTGGTGAGCAACAGGTTGAGCCGGCCGGTCGTGCAGTCGGCGCTGGCGGTGGCGCTCACGCCGGCGGGGGCGGCGTGAGCTGGCGTAGCGGGCAGGATCGCGGCCACGCCGAGGACGGCGGCCACGACCGCTATCACTCGGCGCGGTAGTGCTCGGACAGGAGACACAGGATTCCTTCCGGGGGCGGGGGTGCGAACGGGGGAAGTCAGCCATAAGACGTCGGATATCTGACGTCGTGACGCTAACCGGACGCAGCGCGGATCGTCAATAGATCAACCCGCAGGGGGGCGGGGAGGTACTGATGTCCTGGATGGACGGTATCGCCAGCGGGGTGCCTGATAAAAGGTGCTGGATCGAGCGCAGATATTTACATCATGTTGCGTCGTCTGGCAGGCTCGAATACATCGACCACCTTCGTCATTCCGGCGATCGGGCCCGTCCCCGGCCCGTGACCGCCGCCGGCGATGCCTGTCCGAAGGAGACTCCATGGAACGGCGCCAACTCCTCACCCTCGGTGTGCTCAGTCCGTTTGCGGCGATGCTGACATCGGGCGGCCCGGCCAGTGCTGCGGCCGCGGCGCAGACCTTCGGGTTCTCTACCGACGGCAGCAACTTCCTGCTCGACGGCCAGCCATTCCAGATCCGCAGCGGCGAGATGCACCCGGCCCGCATCCCGGTGCAGTACTGGCGGCACCGGATCCAGATGGCCAAGGCGATGGGCATGAACACGATCGCCATCTACGTGATGTGGAACCACGTCGAGGAACGGCCCGGCGTCTTCGACTTCACCACCGATCGGCGCGATATCGCCGGCTTCATCAGGCTGTGCCAGGCCGAAGGGATGTACGTCCTGCTGCGCCCGGGCCCCTACGTCTGCGGCGAATGGGACCTCGGCGGTATACCGCCGTACCTGCTGAGGAACACGGGCATCAGGTTGCGGGTCCGCACCGCCTCCGACCCGAACTACATGGCGGCGGTCACGCGCTACGTCAACGCGCTCGCCGCGCTCGTCAAGCCGCTCATGGTGGCCAACGGAGGACCGATCCTGATGGTCCAGATCGAGAACGAGTACGGGTCGTACGGCAACGACGTCGTCTACCTCGAAGAACTGCGTCAGCTGTGGCTGCGGGCCGGGATCACCGGACCGTTCTACACGGAGGACGGCCTCGGCCAGGTGCAGGGCAACCGTACGGTCGTCACCGGCGGCGCGATCGCGCTCAGCGGTGGTGACGCCGCGGCCATCGCCGCGGCACGCCAGTCCTTCCCGACCGTTCCGGCCATGTCCGGCGAGCTCTACCCGGGCTGGTTGACCCACTGGGGCGACGGCGGCTTCGCCGGATCCAACACCGACATCTCCACGCAGTTGCGGGGCCTGATGGCAGGCAAGCTGTCGTTCAACCTCTACATGATTCACGGTGGCACGAACTTCGGATACTCAGCCGGTGCGAACGCCGCCGACAACGGGTCCGGCTACCAGGCGGACATCACCAGCTACGACTACGGGGCACCGATCAACGAACAGGGCGGCCCGGCCCGCCTGTACCCCGCCTACCGCGAGATCATCGGCACGGCTCTCGGGGTGACGCTGCCGGCCGTACCGGCGCCGATTCCCACCATCGTGCGTACCGGCAGCCAGGCGGTGGTGCCGGCGCCGTACGCCTCGCTGTGGGACAACCTGCCGGCCGCGCTGCCGACGCAGACGAATCCACAACCCATGGAGATGTACGGCCAGAACTCCGGCTTCATGCTCTACCGCCGTGTCCTGTCCGGCTACACCCGGGGCACGCTGGACATCAGGTCGGTGCGTGACTACGCGACGGTGTTCCTCGACGGCGTCTACCAGGGCGGCCTGTCCCGAAGCAACCTCGCGGCGGCCTACACGACTCCGCTCGGGATCACCGTGCAGGACGTGCCACTGCCGTTGAAGACCTCGGCGAGCGGCAGTCCCACGCTCGACATCCTGGTGGAGGGCATGGGTCGGAACAACTACGGCCAGGCCCTCGTCGACCGCAAGGGCATCACGGAGCGGGTGTCGCTGGTCGACGCGGGCACGTTGACCGGCACGTTGACCGGATGGCAGACCCACCTGCTGCCTATCGACGAGGCGTTCGTGGCCGGGCTCAGGCCGGTGATCGGCAACAGCTCGCGGCCCGGCATCTTCTTCAAGGCCACCGTGAACCTCACCCAGACCGGCGACACGTACCTCGACATGTCCCGGTGGACCAAGGGCGTGGTCTGGGTCAACGGGCGCAACCTGGGCCGCTACTGGAAGGTGGGGCCGCAGCAGCGGCTCTACTGCCCGGCGCCGTGGCTGCGGGTCGGCGCAAACGAGATCGTCGTCTTCGACCTGCATCAGGTGCAGGCGCAGCCGATCACCTTCGAAGCCACGTTGAGTGGGCAGTCGGGCGCCATCCGCCACACGGTGGTCAACCGGGCCAGCGGCAAGGCCCTCGACGTGCCGGACCTGTCCCGGGTCACCGGCGTGCAGTTGATCCAGTGGACCCCCAACGGCGGGACCAACCAGGCGTGGTTGATGGCTGGCGCGGTGGGTGGCGTCACCACGATGACCAGCGTCAACTCAGGCTTGCTCGCGGACGTCGAGGCCGGCTCCACGGCGGAGGGGGCGCGGGTCATCCAGTGGACCGCGACCGGCGGCGGCAACCAACAGTGGCGGGTCGTCACCGCCTCCGGCGACTTCGTGAAGCTCGTCAACGTGCAGACCGGCAAGGTCCTGGCCGTGGCCGGCGGGGCGACCACCAACGGGGCCGCGATCGTGCAGCAGAGCGACACCGGTAGCGCCTCCCAGCACTGGCGGCTCACTCCGGCCTGATGCCCGTGGGCGACACGGCGACGACCTGGCCGGTGGTGCGGCCGGGGGCGGTGAGGACCGGTCGGGTGACCACCTTCGGCGCGGCGGCCGAACAGGTCGCCTACCGGCCCTCGCCGCCGTGGCGCGGTACGGGACCTTGCACCAGGGATGCAAGGATGGCCGCATGGGCAGGCCAAACGACCGGAGTGAGACGTGAACCAGCACGAGCGGTGGCACCGGCTCCTGGAAATGGTCGCGGCCGAGGGTCAGCTCGACATCGAGTCCACCGCCCGTGAGCTGGGCGTGAGCACGGCGACCATCCGACGTGACTTCGACGAGCTCGCTACCCAGCAACTCGTGACGCGCACCCGGGGCGGCGTGGTCGTCACCAGCGTGTCCTACGACCTGCCGCTGCGGTACAAGGCGGTGCGGCAGGCGTCGGAGAAGCTGCGGATCGCCGCGGCCGCCGTCGCACTGATCCCACCGCGCAGCACGGTAGGGCTCAACGGGGGCACCACGACGACCGAAGTGGCACGGGCGCTCGCGCTGCGCACCGACCCGAACGGGCAGCTGCCGGCGAACACGGTGGTGACCAACGCGCTGAACATCGCCAACGAACTCATCGTGCGGCCGCACATCCGGGTGGTGCTCACCGGCGGGACCGCCCGCCCGCAGTCGTACGAGCTGGTGGGCCGCATCGCCGAGACGATGCTCGCGTCCGTGGCGCTGGACGTGGTCGTGCTCGGGGTGGACGCGATCGACCACCAGCACGGCGCCAGCGCGCACAACGACGACGAGGCGGCGATCAACCACGTCATGGTGACCAGCGCCGCGCGGACGATCGTGGTGGCTGACGCCTCGAAGCTGGGCCGCCGGAGCTTCAACCGGATCTGCCTGCTCGGCAACATCGACACCCTGATAACCGACAAGGCGGCGGACCCGGAGCAGGTGAGTCTCATCGAGCAGGCCGGGGTGAAGGTCGTACAGGTCTGACGGGCGTGTAGCCGGGTACCAGCAAAATGGAACCCGATGCGAAATCACGGCCGACTTCTTGCATCTTAGGTCAAGCAGGTGCAGCATCCCTGCTTATCGGCCTTCGTGAATGTCAGGGCCGCATCGTCCTCACCACACCGGGAGAAAACGATGATCTGGTCATCGCTGCCCGCGCACCGCCCCCGCACCGGCGTCCGAGCCGCCATCGTGGTCCTCATCCTGCTCGCCGCGATGCTGCAAGCCGTACCCGCCGGCGCGAGCACACCGGGACGCGCGACCGGCCTCACGCGGGCCGGGAACACGTACACCATCGCCACCAGCACGGCGGCCCGCATCCGGCTCACCCTGGTACGCGCGGACATCTTCCGCGTCTGGGCCGCACCGGACGGCACCTTCACCGAGCCGGCCGCGAACGAGATCACCGTGCGGACCGACTTCGGCGGGGTCGCCAGCACGCTGACCGACGAGGGCACGGCCTTCCGCATCGCCACCCCGGTGCTGGTCATCCGGATCAACAAGGACCCCCTGACGATGCAGGTCCACCGCCCGGACGGGCGGCCGATCTGGCGGGAGTCGCAACCGCTGGACTGGTCCGCCGGCCGTACCACGCAGCGCCTGGCGCGCGACGCGGACGAGCAGTTCTACGGCACCGGACTGCGCCTGGGGGAGTGGGCGCTCCGCGACAAGACGGTGCCGATCGCCGTGGACAACCGGTGGCGGGAGAACGCCAACGCCAGCCCGGCGCCCTTCTATCTGTCCACCAACGGCTACGGCGTCCTGCGCAACACGTGGGCGCCCGGCTCCTACGGCTTCACCGCCCCGGTGGCCACCACGCACAACGAGGAACGCTTCGACGCGTACTACTTCGTGGGCGATTCGCTCAAGTCGGTGCTCGGCGCGTACACCGACGTGACCGGCAAGCCTTTCCTGAGCCCGATGTGGGGCCTCGAACTCGGCAACGCCGACTGCTTCAACGCGTCCAACCCGGCCTACCAGGGCGACCACAACCGGGCTGGGCACCAGCGGACTCCCGACGTGCTGTCGTACGCGCGGGAAGCCCGGGCCAAGGACATGCCTTCCGGGTGGTTCCTGCCCAACGACGGATACGGCTGCGGCTACACCGACCTGCCGTCGACCGTCGCCGGCGCCAAGGCACTCGGCTTCCAGACCGGTTTGTGGACCTCCACCGGGCTCGGGACCATCGACTCGGAGGTCGGCACCGCCGGCACGCGCGGCGTGAAGACCGACGTCGCCTGGGTCGGCGGCGGGTACCGCGACGCGTTCCGTGGTGTCCAGCAGGCGGTGGACGGTATCGAACGGAACTCTGACGCCCGCCGCTACGTGTGGACCGTCGACGGCTGGGCCGGCACCCAGCGCAATGCCGTGGTCTGGACCGGTGACACGTACGGCCGGTGGGACGACATGCGGTGGACCGTGCCGGCCGTCGCCGGCGCCGGGTTGTCCGGCTTCAACTACGCCACCGGCGACGTCGACGGAATCTTCGGTGGCAGCCCGAACACCTACGTACGGGACCTGCAGTGGAAGTCGTTCACGCCGGCGCTGATGACGATGTCCGGCTGGGGTGCGACCAATCCGGCACCCGGCTACCAGGACAAGCAACCCTGGCGCTTTGCCGAGCCGTACCTGTCGATCAACCGCCGGTACCTGCAGCTCAAGATGCGGCTGATGCCGTACCACTACACGATGAGCCGCGTGGCCAGCGTGACCGGCGTGCCAGCGACCCGGGCCCTGGTGCTGGAGTATCCCAACGACCCGGTCGCCCGCGGCAACGCCACGGCGGGGGAGTTCATGGCGGGCGACGCGTTCCTCGTGGCGCCGGTGGTCTCCGACACCGAGTTGCGCGACGGCATCTACCTGCCGGCCGGCACCTGGACCGACTACTGGACCGGGCGGGTGTACCAGGGGCCGCTCACGCTGAACGGGTACGCCGCACCGCTCGATCGGCTGCCCCTGTTCGTCAAGGGCGGTTCCATCGTGCCGATGTGGCCGCAGATGAACTACACCGGCGAGAAACCGGTCTCCACACTCACCTACGACCTGTATCCGCGCGGCGCGTCGAGCTTCACGCTCTACGAGGACGACGGCATCACCCGCGCCTACCGTGACGGTGCCTATGCCACCCAGCAGGTCGGGATGACGGCACCGACATCCGGCACCGGAACGGTCACCGTGGACGTGGGCGCCTCCACCGGCACGTACGCCGGTAAGCCGTCGTCGCGCTCCTACGAGTTCAGCGTGCACCTGGCGGGCGCTCCGCGAGCGGTCACGGTCGCCGGCCGGACGCTTCCGCCGCTGAGCACGCGCCCGGCCTACGATTCGGCGAGCAGCGGATGGTTCTACGCGGACGGGGTTCTGTGGATCAAGGCCGGGTCCCGGAACACCGCGTTCCAGACTCGGATCGACGGCGCCGTGCTGCCGGTCGCCGGCACCAGTACGACGACGCCGCCGATCCCGGCCGACGGCTGGCGCCTCGTGTACGCCGACAGCCAAGAGACCAGCGCGGAGAACGGCGCGGCCACCAACGCCTTCGACGGTGACCCGGCCACCTTCTGGCACACCGCCTGGTCGTCCACGGCGGCACCCCTGCCGCACGAGATCCAGATCGATCTGGGTGCCACGTACCAGATCGATGGGCTGCGGTACCTGCCACGGCAGGACGGCGGAGTGAACGGCCGGATCGGCCGCTACGAGGTGTACGTGACCGACAGCCTGAGCAACTGGGGCACGCCGGTGGCGTCCGGGACGTTCGCCGACACGTCGACGCAGAAGGTGGTGCCGCTCAGCGCTGCCCGCAGCGGCCGGTACGTGCGTCTGCGGGCACTGAGCGAGGCCGGTGCCCGGGGGCCCTGGACGACGATGGCCGACCTGGCGATCACCGGGACCGCGGTGGCGTCGGGGAACTGACCCCGAGCGGCCGTGGCCCGTCGGGCAGGAGTCGACGTCCTGTCCGACGGGCCATGGCCAGACCCGAGACCGAAAACCGTGCGGACTAGGACAGCGACCACTGCTGACGGGTCGCGCCGCTGGCGGTCCGCTGGATGATGTCCGCTCCGTTGTCCGTGAGCGTTCCGTCGAGGTCGAGCACTCGACCGCTGTTGCGGTTCGTGATGGTGAAATGGGTACCGACCCGCGTGATGCGCCACTGCTGGTTGGCCGAACCGGTGTATGTCCACTGGATCACGTCGGCGCCGTCCGCGGTGGAGTTGCCGGTCACGTCGAGGGACCGACCGCTTCGACGGTTGACGATCCGGTAGTACCCGTCCCCGACGCTGACGATCGACCACTTCTGGTGCAGGCCGCCGTTGTCGGCCCACTGCACGGCGTCGCCGCCGTCACCCGGCGCGGCAACCGCGACCTCCATGACCTTCCCACTGGCCCGGTTCGTGAACGTGAAGTTCGCGTTCGGGTCGAACGAGCCGTTCAGGGCGTCGAGTTCCTTCAGGCTGAACCGCGTCGTCATGATGTACGGGTAGCTCGTGTCGGCCGGGTCGAAGTATCCGTAGGACGTAAGCACGAACGTGCCGTCGGGAAGCACGACGTTGCCCGCGTAGCCGGTGTCGCCGCTCTTGGCCGAGGGCGTGAAGTCCTCCAGCAACCGGACCCGGTACTGGCCCTCGCGGGAGTTGACCAGGTCGTCGTAGGTCCCGACCCAGGCCACCCAGTCGCCGGCCACCCATGCGCCGGTGTTGCTCACGCTGTTGCGGATGATGTCGCGGAAGGTGATGACGAGCCGGCCGGAGGCCGGGTCGTACGTCGCGGCATGACGTTCGCCCATGAGGGCGCCCTGCATCTCGCGCGGCTCGGTCCAGGTGTTTCCCTCGTCGTTCGAGAACGCGACCATTGCGTTCGTGCGCTTGTTCTGCGCCCGGGCGAGCAGCGCGAGTTGGCGACCGTCAGGCGAGCGGATGATCTCGATCTCGCAGAGGCCCGCGTACTTCTCGATGGTGTTGTGCGCGGCGAGGAGCCGGGCCGGCGTGCTCCAGACGGCGTTGCCGCTGGCGTCGAAGGTCAGGTACGTCTTCCAGTTGTTGTATCCGCCGTCGTGGAAGATGCCCATGTACCGGAAGTCCCAGGATCCGTCGGCCTTCTTGAGGCGGACCAGGGTGGCGTGGGCCACGAATCCGGCGAAGCCGGCGTCGGCGAAATGGTGGGTGAACTCGGACCAGGACTGGCCGTTGTCGTCGGAGTAGGCGGTCTTGAACCCTCCGGGGCTCGCCGGCAGGCCGCTGACCAGCAGCAGTCGGGTCGCCCCGGTCGGCTTGACCACCTTGTAGAGGGTGGGGGTCTCCTTGCTGGTGGCCCAGCTCGCCGGCGTGGGAAGCCGACCGGTCCAGGTGCGGCCACCGTCGTCGCTGCGCTTCAGGATGATCTGGCCGGTGCCGTGGCCCATGGGGTACACGGTGAAGATCGTGCGTCCGTCGTCGAGCAGGACGGAGTCGGGGTGTCCGAGGTACTGCCCCGCCTGGCGGTCGGTGAGCACCTGGCGGCGCGTGTCGTCCTTCAGATCCAGAAACGGGATCGTGTAGTCGATGCGCATGCTGAGGTCACTGGTCTCACCCGCCGGGAGCGCGGTGCCGTACACGCGCACGTAGTCGAGGTCGCCGCTGTAGTGCCACTGGGCGCCCTGCACGTCGACGTTGCGGCCGATCCACATCCCGTTGAGGTCGCGGACGTTCGCGAAGAACGCGGTCGAAGGGTGTGTGGCGCGCACCGTTCCGTCGACGTAGAGGCGGGTGCCCTCGGATCCGACGGTCAGGATGGCGGTGTGCCAGACGCCGTCGTTGTAGGGGCCGCCGGTGGACGTCACCTGGGTGGCGTAGGCCCCGTTCTCCCTGTTCTCGAAGTAGACCGATCCGCCGTTGAGGGAGAACGACAGGTTGCTGGACTCGTCTGCGGTGTGCGAGGCGCTGAAGAAGCTCTTCGCGACGGCGGAACTCGTGGACCGGAACCGGACCGCGATCGCCCCCTGGGTCAGGTTCGCAACGCTGGACACGTCGCCGGACTTGTCGACGAAGGTGCTAGTGCCATTGAACGCCTGATTGACCGCGTAGTTCAGCGTCGCGGTGGCCGCGGCGTGCCCTGGGGTCGCCGGCATCAGCAGGCTCAGCAGAAGCATCAGCGCGACTGTTGCGGCGGTGCCGGCCCGGGTCGCCGGGCGGCGTGCCCTCGACCGGGCGTTCATCGGGTGACGGTCCATTGCTGATCGGTACCTCCGCGGTAGGTCGACTGGACGACGGCGGCGCCGTCAGTGGTCGCGGCGTTGGCCACGGTGAGCGCCTTGCCGGAATTCCTGTTGATGATCTTGTAATGCGCTCCGACCGGAATGACGCTCCACAGCTGGTTCGTGCCGCCGTGGTACGTCCACTGGACGACGCTCGCACCGTCGGCGGTGGAGGAGCCGGACACGTCCAACGCCTTGCCGCTGCTGCGGTTGACGATGCGGTAGTAGCCGCCGCCGGCCTCGGCGAGAGTCCAGCGCTGATGCGCCGCACCGTTGCTCGACCATTGGATGGCGCCACCGCCGTCCCCACTGCCAGCCGGCACCTCGAGAACCTTGGTGCTGTTGCGGTTGACGACGCGGTACTCCGTCGACGGGTCGAACGCGGCGGTCGGGGCTGCCGCCGTGGACACCTCGACCTTGTCCGCCGTGACCGCGGTACCGGACGAGCTGGCGTTCCTGGTGTTCAACACCCGCAGCCGCAGGACGTGCGGGCCCTGCGCGAGCAGTCCACTGCTGAAGACCAGGGCCTGGTCCACCCGCGTGGCGGCGTACAGGTCGACCACGGTTTCCGGGCCGCCGTCGACCGAGACGGCCGCCCGCCCGTGGTTCGCGGCTCTGGCGGCGAAGAGCTTGATCTTGTTTCCGGTGAATCGCACCTGGTAGGCGCTGTCGAGCGTGCTGCTGTAGTGGTCGTCACCCTGGTACTGCCGGGCGCCGTTGGTTCCGTACTGCCAGGTGCCCGAGTAGCTGAACTGGTTGTCGCCGGTCCCCGTGGTGTTGTCGTTGACCTGGACCACGCTCGGCACCCCCGGTGCGTCCCCGATCGCGTCCACGCGGGAGAAGAACGCCTCCACGGTGCTCGATCGTGGGCCGCCCCACAGACGCTCGGCGAGGACCTCGGTCGGCCGCGTGGCGTACTGGTCGAACCACTCGTCGGTCTGGTGTTCCACCGCGTCCGACCAGCGGGCGATCTGGTAGCCGTTGACCTTGGCGTTCTGGTCCGGAGCCCAGCTCTCGTAGACGTTCTTCGAGTTGACGTAGAGGTTCAGGCCGGGAGTCACGTACAACGTGCTCTCCGGAACGCCGACCACCGTGTACCCCAGGTTGTAGAAGTAGTTCAGCGACCCGGTGTACGGCGTCAGGACGA
Source organism: Micromonospora sp. LH3U1 (assembly GCF_028475105.1). Taxonomy (NCBI): domain Bacteria; kingdom Bacillati; phylum Actinomycetota; class Actinomycetes; order Micromonosporales; family Micromonosporaceae; genus Micromonospora; species Micromonospora sp. LH3U1. The sequence continues at coordinate 1,897,676 of NZ_CP116936.1, forward strand.
TGTTGGTCGCCGGCTTGATGCTCGTCTGCTGGCCGTTCGTTTCCCACCAGTTCCACAGCTGGGCCGTCTTGCCGTACGACCGCACCTTGTCGTTCATCAGGTTCATGAACTCGGTGAAGACGTCACCCGGGTAGGGAAAACCCCGTGCCTGCGCGTAGTTGACCAGCTCCGGGCAGCTGTTCTTGGCGCTGTCGTTCTGGTATTCGTCGCCGCCGATGTGGAAGTAGGGGCCGTCGAACAGCGGCACGAACTCCGACAGCAGGTTCATGACGAACGTCCGGGCGGAGTCCTTCGTCAGGTTGAGCGTCCAGCCGCCGTTCGACCCGCCCGGCCAGGGCGCGTAGTCCATCGACGAGCAGGTGAACCGCATCGTCGGGTCGTAGGTCGTCATGGCGGTCGCGTGGCCCGGCAGGTCGATCTCGGGAACGATGGTGATGTGGTACCGCTTGGCGACATCCTGCAGCCGGCGCAGGTCGGCCTTGCTGTAGGACTGTGCCGAGGCCAGACCGGGGTAGCGGTCGCTGCGCAGCCGGAAGCCGTTCCATTCGGTGAGGTGCAGGCGCAGCGTGTTCAGACGCAGCCACGCCATGCGGCGGAGAAGGTTCTCGAGGTAGTCCATCTCGTAGAAGTGCCGGCCGACGTCGAGCATCACCCCCCTGTCCCGGTACTGCGGGTAGTCCCGGATCGATCCCGCCGGAACGGTGGTCGCCGTCGCGCTCTGCTTGATCATTTGCAGCAGGGTCTGGGTGCCGTAGTACACGCCGGCCGCCGCGTTGCCACGGACCACGACGTTCGAGCTGGCCGTCAGCAGGTACCCCTGGTCGCCGATGCCGGTATCGGTGGTGGCCAGGGTGAGCAGGATGTCGCCGGTCGCGGGCGCCGCCGACGAGATGACCGGTACGTCGACACCGCTGATCGCGCCGAGGTCGACGCGCAACGAGGTCGCCGCCGCCGACAACTGGGCGGTATGGGCGGGGTCCACCAGGATCCGGGAGGTCGCGGTCAGCGTGTAGACGCCGGTGCCGCCGGTCCACTCCCGGACGCTCGGCGCGACCTGGGGCACCGGATTGGCCGCGTGCGCCGCCGACGGTACCTGGAGCCCCACGCTGGCCAGCAGGGTGGTGAGTAGGAGAAGAAGACGCATCTGGTGGGAAGAGAACACTGTCGTGTACCTCCGGTCGGGAACGCTCAGAGCGGCAGAAGATCCTTGACGTTGCCCTGCAACAGGGGCAGATTGCCGCTGTTGGCCTGTGTGCCCACCAGGTGCACGGGAGTCGCGCCGGTGCACCTGACGGTGAGATTGGACAGGGTGCAACCGGACAGCATCCAGCGGGTGCCCAGCAGGTTCGTGGCGCGGATGTCGCTGTACCAGAGGGTGTTGCCGGTAAAGGTCGGTGGCAGCAGGCCCTCGACGACCACGCCGGTGCCGGGGTCGCGGTCAGCTCCCCCGATCGGGAACGACAGCGCGGTGGTCCAGCGCACGGGGACGCCGCCGTTGGAGTGATTGAAGGTGTTGCCGGTCAGGCTGCCGTGCCCCCAGTTGTCACTGGTGAGCGTCCCGTACGGGCTGGTCTGCGCGAACGAGTAGTAGGCGCCGTAGCATCCGACGACGATGTTGCCGTTGATCGTCCAGTTCCCGGACGAGTTCCAGACCGCGAGTCGGCACGATGTGAAGCTGTTCGCGGTCAACTGCGAGTATTCGCTGCGGTCGGCCAGCGAGACACCGAAGTAGCAGCGGTGGAAGGCATTGCCGCTCACCTTGAGCCGGTAGCCGAAGTAGTCGTCCGCCGTCGATCCGGTTACCGCGAGGCCGGCGCCGCGCCAGTTCGTGAAGTCGCAGTCCAGGATCCGTACGCCGGTGCTGCGGCTGATCCGGACGCCGACGTGCGCGAACTGCGGTGCTGAGCCGACCGGGCTGGTCTGGCGGCCGAGAAAGTGGACACCGCTGATGGTGACGTTGCTGCGGCCCACGATGGACAGGGCACCGGTCTGGTCGTTGGCGACGGTGACCGTCGCACCGTTGCCGACGATGAGGCAGTGGTCGGGCAGGGTGACGGAGGCCGACAGGGTGTACGTGGCACCGGGTGCGAGCTGTACCTGAGGCGTACGGGCGAGGACGGCGTTCCAGTCGTCGGCGACGCCGAGAACCGGCAGGGACGTCGAGGCGATCGCGGCATCCGCCCGGCCGGGCGGTGCGACGGCGGCGAGGGCACCGGCGGCGCTCGCCACAGCGACCGCGCGGCGGGAGATTCGTGTGGTCATAGTTGTCCTTTGGACAGCAGGAATGTCCTACGTCAGATGTCGGACGAACTTACGAGCCTTATCGACACTCGTCAAGGGATCGCGTGCCGGCACCCGCCTCTGCAACTTTCTGCAAGCTCTGCGTCGTGCCGAGGCGCGACGAGCCGACTCCGGTGCCGGGCGTTCCGGCCAGGTTCAGGACGCCGAGCGTGGGGGATGCACCTTGACGGCAGTGAGGTCAGATCCTAGGGTCTGCAACATACTGATTGATTCCGGCGCAGAGATGTCACGATAGATCATGCATGCTCGTGGGGCCGGCATCTTCCGGAGGAGGCGGCGGATATGAAACGACATCGGTGTGCCGCGCTCCCGCCGACCGCCGCCGGATCAGCCAGATGACCGCCGAAGCCCTGCCAAGGGCCCGGGGGCGCGGTGACCTGATCGTCTCGGTGGCGCTCAATCCGGCCCTGGACATCACCTACACCGTTCCCGAACTGGTGCCCGACACGTCGCACCGGGTGACGAGCGTGGTCGCCCGTGCCGGGGGCAAGGGTCTGAACGTTGCCCGGGTCCTGCGTCAGCTGGGCGCCGAAACCCTGGTCCTCGGCCTGCTCGGCGGTGCCGCTGGCGAGCACATCGAGGCCGAACTGGCGGCGTCCGGCATGCCGGCGCAGTTCACCCGCGTCGACGGTGAGACCCGCCGGACGGTGACCGTCCTCGCGCAGGGCACGGCGACGGTCCTCAACGAACCAGGCCCGCACGTCACCCCGGCGCAGTGGGCGGCGTTCCGGGAGGCGTTCGCCGAGCGGGCCCGCGTGGCGCGGGTGGTGGTGCTGTCCGGCAGCCGGCCACCGGGCGTCCCCGAGACCGCGTACGCCGACCTCGTCACCATCGCGCGGGCCGGCGGCGCAGAGGCCATCGTGGACGCCGAGGGCCCCGCGCTCCGGCACGCGCTGGCCGCGGCACCGGCACTGGCGAAACCGAACGCCCACGAGGCGGCGGACCTGCTCGGCCGCCCGGTACGCACCCGCGACGACGCCGTGGCGGTGGCGCACGAACTCGTCCGACTCGGCGCCAGCGCGGGCGTCGTCTCCCGTGGCGCGGACGGGTTCGTGGCGGTCAGCGGCGGCACCGCCTACAGCGCCCGCGCGCCCGAACGGGTGTCCGGCAACCCGACCGGCGCTGGCGACGCCCTCGCGGCCGTGCTCGCGTACGGGCTCGTCACCCGCGCGCCGTGGCGGGATGTCCTCGCCCGAGGCGCGGCCGTCTCGGCGGCTGCCGTCGCCTGCCGGTGGGCGGGCGAGTACGACGACGCCGTGGCTTCCCGACTGCTGTCCCGAACCACTGTGGAACAACTGGATGAGCACCGCACCAACAGAGAGCAGGAACCGTGTCGTACGTCGCCTCCGAGATAGCCTCCCAGCCCGAGACGTGGCGTCGCGCCGCGGACCTGGTCGCCCAACCGGGCGTGGCGCGGGCCCTGCCCCAGCCCGGTGAGCGGGTCGCCGTGGTCGGCTGTGGCACGTCGTACTTCATGGCGCAGAGCTTCGCGACGCTGCGTGAGTCGGCGGGCCAGGGTGAGACCGACGCCTTCGCCGCCTCGGAGTTCCCCGCCGGGCGACGGTACGACCGCGTGGTCGCCATCACCCGCTCCGGCACCACCACCGAGGTGATCCGGCTCCTCGAGCAGTTGCCGCCCGGCAGCCGTTCGACCGTGCTCACGACCGATGCCGACCGGCCGGTGAGCCGGCTCGTGAGCGACTGCGTCGTCCTGGACTTCGCCGACGAGCAGTCAGTGGTGCAGACCCGCTTCGCCACGACCGCGCTCGCCGTCTGGCGTGCCGGTCTCGGGGAGGACCTGACCGTGCCGATCGCCCAGGCGCGGGCCCAGCTGAACACGCCACTCGACCCGGCCGTGGTCGGTCGGGACCAGTTCACCTTCCTCGGCACCGGCTGGACGGTGGGGCTGGCGCACGAGGCGGCCCTCAAGCTGCGGGAGGCGGCACAGATGTGGGCCGAGTCGTACCCGGCGATGGAGTTCCGGCACGGTCCGATCAGCGTGGTGGACCACCGGTCCGTGGTCTGGATCTTCGGGCCGGTGGTGCCCGGCCTCCGCGACGATCTGGCCGCCACGGGCGCGATCGTGGTGCACGAGGACGTCGACGCCATGGCGCACCTCACCACCGCGCAGCGGCTCGCGGTCGAGCTCGCGGTCCGTCGCGGCCTGGATCCGGACCAGCCTCGGCTGCTCACCCGAGCCGTCGTCCTGACCGCGCCGGCCGCCTGAGGACCGCTGATGCCCCTCGTTCCCACCGCCGACCTGGTGGCGGCGGCCCGTGCCGCCGGCACCGGCGTGCTCGCGTTCAACGTCATCACGATCGAGTACGCCCAGGCGATCGCCGCCGCGGCGGAGCGTGCCGGCCGGCCCGCGATCCTGCAGATCAGCCAGAACGCGGCGCGTTACCACTCGGGCCTGTCGGCCATCGCCGCGGCGACGGCCGAGGTCGCCTGGACGTCCAGCGCGGCCCTGTCGCTGCACCTGGACCACGTCGACGACATCAGCCTGCTGGAGCAGGCCCCCGACGCCGGCTTCAGCTCCGTGATGGTCGACGCGTCCGCGCTGGCGTACGCCGCCAACGTGGCCACCACTCGTAAGGCGACCGACTGGGCGCACGACCACCAGCTGTGGGTGGAGGCGGAACTCGGCTACGTCGGCGGTAAGCCGGACGCTCCGGCGAGCGCGCACACCGCCGGCGTCCGCACCGACCCGTCCGAGGCCGCCCGGTACGTGGCCGAGACTGGCGTCGACGCCCTGGCCGTCGCGGTGGGCAGCTCCCACGCGATGGCCGACCGAACCGCCTCGCTGGATCTCGACCTGGTGGCGGCGATCCGCGACGCCGTACCCGTGCCCCTGGTCCTGCACGGTTCCTCCGGCGTGCCGCTGGAGCAGATCCGCGCCGCGGTCGGTCGTGGCATGGTGAAGATCAACGTCGGTACGGCCCTCAACGTGGCGTTCACCGACGCGGTCCGTGGCGCCCTGCCGGAATCCCGCGACCCGCGCCGGTACCTCGCAGCGGGCCGGGACGCGGTGACCGGGGTGGTCGAGCGCCTGCTCATGCTCCTTCCCGCGGCACCGTAGCCGGAAGGCGCGCCGTGGGTGCTGGTCCTACGCCGTGGGCAGGGCCGGCAGGGGTTCGGACATGTTGAGCCGCAGGGCCGCCGCGACGGCGCCCAGGGCACCACCCTCGTCGCCGAACTGGGCCGTCACGACGTCCAGGCGGCGCGTGTGTCCGGGGATTGCCAGCTGGCCGATCGCCGCCCGGACCGGTTCGAGCACCGCTTCGCCGGCATGGGCGAGGGTGCCGCCGATGGCGACCTTGCCCGGGTCCAACTGGACCACCATTCCTGACAGGACCCGGCCGAGCAGCAACGCGGCGTGCCGCACCACGTGCTCGACGATCGGCTCGCCGGCACGTGCCCGCGCGGCCAGATCGGCCGGGTCCGCGACCGTCACACCACGGCGGGCGCACTGCTCGATCAGCGCCGACGGACGGATCAGCAGCTCCAGGCAGCCACGGCCACCACACGGGCAGGGATCGCCGTCGGGCTCGACGCTGACGTGGCCGATCTCGCCGGCCGCGCCGTTCGCGCCCCGGGCGAGCCGGCCGTCGACGATGAGCCCGCCGCCCACGCCGTCGCTCCACCGGACGTAGATGGCGTCCCGCACGTCACGGGTCGCTCCCCAGGTGCCTTCGGCCAGCGCGGCCAGCCGGGAGTTGTTGTCGGTGACGACGACGACGCCGTACCGGTCCTGGATTCGGGTGCTGACCTGCTTCGCGGCCACCGAAGGGCTGCTGCCACCGGCCGGACGACCCCGACCGGCCACCAGGCCGGGCAGGCCGAGACCAATGGCCTCCAACGCGCGCAGGTCGATGTCGTGCTCCTGCACGAGATCGTCGATCAGCTTGATCGCCGCGTTGGCGCGCCGGGCCGGCCCCGCCGTCAGCGTGACGGGGCGGCTGCCCCGGGCCAGGATGTCGTGGCCCAGGGTGGCGACGATGACGGTGATCGTCGCGCGCCCGAGGTCGATGCCGACGATGCGGCCGGCGGACGGGTTGAGGCTGACGGTCGTGGACGGCCGTCCCCGGCCCCGGTGGCCGGACAGCGCCGGCTCGCGTTCGACGACCACACCGCGGGCGATGAGGTCGCCGATGATGTCGAACAGCGTGGTGCGCGACAGCCCGGTCAGCCGGATGAGGTCGGCCCGGCTGAGCGGGCCGGCGCTGCGGAGCTGGGCCAGCAGGGCCTCGGTGTGCGCGAGCCGCACGCGTTGCATGGCATCCGGGCGTTCGATCACGGCACCATCATGACCGATACCTGCTTTCGCGATTCGTTCCGGCAGCGTACGGGCGTGGTGGCCGCCGCCGTCACCGGGCGAGGTGACGGCGGCGGCCGGCGGTCAGGCGGCCCGGACGGTGACGGTCAGCGCCGCCTGGACGGGGGCCAGTCCGGCCGAGCGCACCGACAGCGTCCCGGTGTACGTTCCCGTCGTGCCGAACGTGCGTCGGGACACCACGGTGAACGCGCTGTTGATCTGCATGGCCGGAATGCTCGGCTCGCGCGTGGCGGTCGGCGTCAACGACTCCACCCGGCCGTCACTCCAGGTGACCGTGGCGACCAGGTCGGTGGAGCCGAGCCCGGGGGCGGTGACCGTCCAGGCGGCGCCGACCGGTGCGCCGACGGCCACGGTGGCCGGCCGGCCGATCGCCTGCTTGCGCCACGCCACGTCGGCGGTGGGGAAGAAGTTGACGCCCTGGACCGTCAACCGACCGCCGGCCACCGACAGGCGCGTGGTGAAGTCGGCGTAGCTGCGCTGCGCCTGCGGCGTCCAGCCCACCTCGGCGGTGGCGATGAGGCGCGGAAAGCTGTAGTACTGCGCCTGGCTGACGCGGCGGATGAACTCGCCCCAGAGTGCCGATTCGACTCCGAGCACGCTGGTCTCGGCGATGTTCGGGATGAAGGTGCCCGGGTCCCAGTTGTAGTGCCGGTCCAGCCCGCACGGCCCGCCGCAGGCCCAGCTGCCGCCGAGCGGCTGGCGGGAGTCCTGTTTCTGCGGCACGTACGTGTGGGGGGCGGGGGAGAGGATGACCTGGGCGCCGCGGCCGGTCACGGCGTTGGCCACCGCGGTGCGGTCGCCGTTCCAGTACTGCACGACGGCCTTGTTCGGTGGCAGCGTCGTGCCGGCATATTCGTTCCAGCCGACCACGGTCTTCCCGAGCGAGGCGACCGTCGCGCTGAAGGCGTTCACCATCGTGGTGTAGTTCGCGTGGCTGGTGACGTGGGCCTCGTCGGCGCCGATGTGCAGGTAGGGCCCCGGGGTCATGGCGGCGATCTGGGTCAGGACCTGCGTGACGAACTCGTACGTCGCCGTGCTGGTGGAGTCGAACGTCGAGTAGCCGACGTTGCCGGTGCCGTTGGCCGGGGCGGTCTGCTGCCCGGCGGCCGGCTTCGGCTGGGCGCCGGTCGTGTTCAGCTGCGGGATGGCGTGCAGCGCCGCGTTGGTGTGCCCCGGCATGTCGATCTCCGGTACGACGGTCATGCCGTTCAGGCCGGCGTAGCGCACGATCTCGGCGTAGTCGGCCTTGGTGTAGAAGCCGGTGACACCCAGCTCGGTGCCCATCAGCTGGCCGTTGTCGTTGTAGGTCATGGCGGTGCGGCCGCTGACCGCGGTGAGCAGGCCGTAGTCGATGCCTGCCGGGTTGCTCGCCGGGTTGTCGACGGCGATCCGCCAGCCCTGGTCGTCGGTCAGGTGCAGGTGCAGACGATTGATCTTGTATTGGGCCGCGCCGTCGATGTACGCCTTGATCTCGTTCATCGGGTAGAAGCTGCGGGCGACGTCGAGCATCATCCCGCGGTGGGCGAAGCGTGGGTAGTCGGAGATGGTCACCGTCGGCACCGTCCACGTGGCGCTGACGACGGTGTCGGACTCCACCCACTGGGGGAGGAGTTGCCGCAGCGTCTGCACACCGTTGAGTGCGCCGTTGGCCGTGTCGGCGCTGATCTGGACCTTCGCGGTGGTGACGACGAGCCGGTAACCCTCGGCGGCCTGCCCGACGGGCCCCTTGCCGGCACCGACCTCGACGACGATGGGCGCGGGCGCGGTGCTCTGGGTGACCACCGGCAGGGCGTACCCGGTGGCCGGGCGTAGCAGGCCGGCGAGGTAGGTCGCGGGCGCGGTCGCCTGCGACCCGACCGCGACGATGGGCGTGTTCCGGGCCAGGGTGTACGGCGTGCCGCCGTTTTCCGTGATCGACACCGGTTTGGGCAGCAGGCCCAGCGAGGGCGCGGGTGCCGGTGCCGTGTCGTTCCAGATCTCGAATTCGGAGATCGAGTAGCCGTAACCCGCCCACCGCTGGTGCCCCTGCATCCGCACGTGGGACACCGGCTGCGACGAGTTCACCGCGATGACGTCCGTGCGGGGGCAGGTGTCGCGCTGGAGGCGGGTGACGTCGGTCCAGGTGGTGCCGTTGGCAGAGGTCTGCAGGGTGAAGTCGCGGGCGCACGCGTTGGGCCAGGTCAGTACGACGTGGTCGACCGTCGAGGGGGACGCCAGCCGTACCTGCACCCAGTTGTCGTCCTGGTACTTCGACGACCACCGGGTGTTGCGGTCACCGTCGTTGACGTGCGCGGCCACGAAGTCGGCTCGGTCGAGTTCGACGCTCGACGCGGTGGCGGTGCCGGTCCGGGCCAGGTTCACCGGCGCGGCGGCGGCCACGGTCGGCGTGCCGGAGGTGACCGGCGCGACGAGGGTCGTTGTGATCACCACGGCGACGTGCGCCGCGATCAGCCGACGTCTCGGTCGGGTGGCGGGGCGGGAGCGCGGAATCGACATGGGACTCCTTCGTCCGTCGCCCGGGTCGCCGGGCGGCTGGGGTGGCTCGATACGCCGCAGTCTGTCCACGCCCATCAATTTAGTCAATGGCTCACACATTAATCGGGAGACGCGGTGGGGCGTTGTCGCCGTCACGTTGCCGCCCTAGGCTGTGGATGCCAGACATCCGACGTCTTACAAAGTCGCGACGGCGCGCTCAGCTCGGTCATTTTAGTCCGAAGGGTTGACAGGATTCATCGTGTCGCCAAGGATTCGCTTACCTTGAGCCGCCTGCCGGGAAAGGGGCACCCCCATGTCCGACCTGGTCTACGGAGGACCTCCGTGCCGATAGACGTTGAACCGCCCCCCACCCGCAGGCCGGAAACCACCCGCGTGGCGTCGCCGCCACGCCGCGCCGTGCCGCTGCTGGTGTGGAACGTGATCGCCGTCGTGCTCGGCCTCGGCATCTGGACCGTGCTCGCCCGGGTCGGGGTGTCGGGCCTTCCCGGGCCGCAGGCGGTCGCCGTCCGTGCCGGTGAACTCGCGATGGACGGCACCCTGCTCGACGACAGCCTCGCCAGCCTGCGCCGGGTGCTCATCGGATTCGCGCTCGGCAGCGCCCTCGCGGTGCCGGTCGGCTTCCTCATGGGCTGGTACCGCACGGCCCGCGGCCTGATCGAGCCCTACGTGCAGTTCTTCCGGACGATCCCGCCCCTGGCCGTCATCCCGCTGGCCATTCTGCTCATGGGCATCGGCGAGACCCCGAAGATCTTCGTCATCTTCCTCGCCGCGTTCCTCTCCTGCGTCGTGTCGACATTCCAGGGCGTGGTGAGCGTCGACGCCACCATGATCAACGCTGCCCGGGTGCTCGGTGCCAACGACGCCGTGGTGTTCCGCCGGGTCATCGTCCCCGCCTCCACCCCGTTCATCCTGGTCGGCATGCGCGTCGGCCTCGGGGCGGCCTGGGCGACCCTGGTGGCCGCCGAGCTGATCGCGGCGCAGGAGGGCCTCGGCTACCGCATGCAGCAGGCGCAGATCTACTACGACCTGCCGAGCATCTTCGTCGGCCTGATCACCATCGGCGTGCTCGGCCTGATCATGGATCGGCTCCTGCTCGCCGCGGAGAAGCGCCTCACCGGATGGCAGGAACGCCGATGACCGAGAAGATCTCCTTCCGCTCCACCGCCCGCACGTTCGACGTGGGCGGCACACCGTTCCACGCGCTGCAGAACGTCGACCTGGACATCGCCGACCGCGAGTTCGTCACCGTGGTCGGCCCGTCCGGGTGCGGCAAGTCGACGCTGCTGAACATCGCGGCCGGCCTGATCGAACCCACCGGCGGTGAGGTGCTCGTCGACTCGCGGCCGGTGCGTGGGCCCGGCCCGGAACGCGGCGTCATCTTTCAGCAGTACGCCCTGTTCCCCTGGCTGACCGTGCGCCAGAACGTCGAGTTCGGTCTCCGGATCGCCAAGGTCGGGCGGGCCGAGCGGCGACGACGGGCGCAGCACTTCATCGACCTCGTGGGCCTCACCGACTTCGCGGACGCGCTGCCCCGGATGCTGTCCGGCGGCATGCGGCAGCGGTGCGCCATCGCCCGCGCGTACGCCGTCGACCCCGGCGTCCTCCTCATGGACGAACCCTTCGGCGCCCTCGACGCCCTCACCCGGGTGCAGATGCAGGATCAGCTGCTGGCCACCTGGGGCTCCGAGCGACGGACCGTCATGTTCATCACCCACGACGTCGACGAGGCCGTCTACCTCGCGAACCGGGTCGTCGTCATGGCTGCCAGGCCAGGCCGGGTGCACGAGGTCATCGACGTCGACCTGCCGTACCCGCGTACCGAAGCCGTCCGCCTCTCACCGGAATTCTCCCGGATCCGTAATCGGGTCTGGCGCGCCGTCTACCACCAGACCCCTCAGGAAGGTGCATCACAATGAGCCCTCTCTCCCGTCGCGCCGTGCTGGCCGGCCTCGCCGGCCTCGGCACCGCCGCAGCCCTCGCCGCCTGCGGCGACGACGACCAGCCCGGAGCTGGCGGCTCCGCCAGCGAACCGGTGAAGCTCGGGTACATCGCCGACTTCACCGGTTCGAGCCTCATGGCGATCGCCGACGACAAGAAGCTGTGGGCCCAGCACGGTCTCAAGCCGGACCTGAAGGTCTTCACCAACGGGCCCCTGCAGGTGCAGGCGCTCGGCGCCGGCGACCTCGACTTCGGCTACCTGGGTCCGGGCGCGATGTGGCTGCCGGCCTCCGGCAAGGCCCGGGTCATCGCCATCAACTCGCTCGGTTTCGCCGACCGGCTCATCGCACAGCCGGGCATCACCTCCATCGCCGCGCTCAAGGGCAAGAAGGTAGGCGTGCCGGAAGGCACCTCCGGCGACATGATCGTGCGGCTCGCCCTGCAACGCGCCGGGCTCTCCATCGACGACGTCCAGAAGGTCACGATGGACCCGAGCACGGTGGTCACCGCGTTCGGGTCGGGCCAGATCGACGCGGCCGGCATCTGGTACCCGCTGATCGGCACGATCAAGAAGCGGGTGCCGAACCTGACGGAGCTGGCCAAGAATGACGACTTCTACCCGGCCATCAGCTTCCCGTCGGCCTATGTCGGGCGCAACGACGTGGTGACCGGCAAGCCGGAACTGGTCAAGAAGGTGCTCGCGGTGCTGCGTGCCGCCAACGACGAGCGGGCGGCCGACGTGGACCGGGCGGCCGAGGTCACCGCGAAGTTCCTCAAGTCGGCCCCGATCGACCAACTGCGCGCCGAAGCCACCAACGCCCGGTTCCTGCCGTCGGCGGAACTCGCCGCCAAGTCCCAGGACGGCACCGTCGCGGGCTGGCTCACCAGCCTCAACGGCCTCTTCAAGGACCTCGGCAAGCTGCCGAACGCGGTCGACCCGAGCACCTACTACGACGCCGCCGCGTACGCGTCCTGAGCCGGGTCGCGTGAGAGAGGATCAGCACGTGCGGCCCAACATCGTCTTCATCATGGCCGACGACCACGCCGCGCACGCGGTGGGCGCCTACGGAAGCAAGATCAACGAGACGCCGCACATCGACCGCCTTGCGGCCGGCGGTGCCCTGTTGGAGAACTGCTTCTGCACCAACTCGCTGTGCGCGCCCAGCCGGGCCACCATCCTCACCGGCACCTACAACCACGTCAACGGCGTGCAGACGTTGTCGACCGAGTTCGACAACCAGCAGCTCGTCTTCCCGGAACTGCTGCGCCGCGCGGGCTACCAGACGGCCCTGGTCGGCAAGTGGCACCTCGGGCACGGCCGCGAGCACGACCCCCGCGGTTTCGACTACTGGGAGGTCGTGCCCGGCCAGGGCCGCTACCGCGATCCCGTCTTCATCGGAATGGACGGCACCGAGCAGGTCCGCCCGGGCTACTGCACCAACATCATCACCGACCTGGCCGTCGACTGGCTCGACCAGCGCGACCCGCAGCGACCCTTCTGCCTGTTGGTCCACCACAAGGCGCCGCACCGCAACTGGGAACCCGATGAGAAACACCGCGACATGTACGTCGATGACGTAGCGGTGCCAGGCTCGTTCGACGACGACCACTCCGGGCACGCCGCTGCCACCCGAGCCGCCCGGATGCGGGTGGACCGGGACCTGACCGCCAACGACATCAAGGAGATGCTGCCGCCGCACCTGGATCCCGACGAGGCCGCACTCTGGACCTACCAGCGCTACATCAAGGACTACCTGCGCTGCGTCGCCAGCGTCGACGACAACGTCGGGCGCCTGCTCGACTATCTCGACGAGCACGGGCTGACCGACGACACCATCGTTGTCTACACGTCCGACCAGGGCTTCTTCCTGGGTGACCACGGCTGGTACGACAAGCGGTTCATGTACGAGGAATCACTGCGGATGCCGTTCCTCATCCGCTACCCGGCGGAGATCCCGGCCGGCTCCACCACCGGAGCGCTCGCCATGAACGTCGACTTCGCTCAGACGTTCCTCGACTACGCCGACGTGCCGGCCGACTCCCGGATGCAGGGGCGCTCACTGCGACCGCTCCTGCGGGGCGAGGACGTCGACGACTGGCGGCAGTCGGTGTACTACCGCTACTGGGAGCACGACGACGACGAGCACCACGTGTGGGCGCACTACGGCGTACGCACCCACGACCACAAGCTGGTCTTCTACTACGCCGACGGGCTGGGCCTGCCCGGCACCTCCGCCACGGCGCAGGAGCCGGAGTGGGAGCTGTTCGACCTGCGGGCCGACCCGTGGGAGATGCGCAGCGTCTACGACGACCCGGCGTACGCGCAGATCCGGGCGGCGCTCGTCGAGGAACTCGCCCGCGTCCAGCAGGAGTGCGGCGACGCCCCGTGGCAGCCCTCGGCGCCGGTCCACGGGTGACGGACGAGTCAGCCAGCCGGAGCGAGCGGACGGAGGGACCAGCCGACCGCCGCTGGCCGCGCCGGGTCTACGGGGTGGGCACCGAGCCGGACCCGCGGTTCACCCTCGCCAACGAACGTACGTTCCTCGCGTGGCTGCGGACCGCTCTGGGTCTCATGGTGGCCGCCGCCGCGGTCAAGGCATTCGGTACGGACGGCTCGCAGTGGACGGCGGTCGTGCTGGCGGTGCTCGCCGTCGGGGTGGCCGCCGAGGCGTTCCCCCGCTGGATCCGCAACGAGCGGGCGCTGCGGCTGCAGTTGCCGCTGCCGTCCACGCCCGTCGCGGTCGTGTCGGCGGTGGGGGTGATCGCGGCCGGCATGACGATCGCCGTGGTGGTGCTCATCTGATGGATCCACCGCGACTCGCCGACCGGGGAGCGCAGGCCGAACGCACTCTGCTCGCGTGGCTGCGTACGGCGCTGGCGACGGCCGCCGTGCTGGTTACCGTCGGTCGGGAGTTGGTGCCGCATCATCCGTTGGCGGCGGGGCTCGTGCTGGCCTGCGCTCCACTCGCCGTCTCGGTGGCCGCACTGGCCCGACGTCGGTATCGCACCGTTGAGCAGCCCACCGGGCCCGGCCACCCGGAGGGCGCCGCTCTGCTGGCCGCTGGCAGCACGCTGGTGGTGGCGGGCGGCGTAGCTGTCCTCGCCTCCGTCCTCGCCCGGTGAGGCGGGAGGTGCTGCCGTCCCGGGGCGACACTGGTGCGCCCCGTGACGGCAGAGCTCGGTCAGGCCGTCGATCCGTACAGGTTGATCTCGGCGGCGGAGGCGTACCCGGCTCCGTTCGCGGCGCGGGTGGTGCGCAGGCGTACGTGCCGGGCCGTGGTGGGCGCGAACACGGCCGACTTCAGGGTGCTGCCGGAGCCGAAGGTGCCGGCGGCGATCTGTGTCCAGGTGGTGCCGTCGGTACTGGTCTGTATCTGGTAGTCGGCGATGGTGCCGTTGGTGCCGCCGTCCTGGCGGGGGAGGTAGTCGAGTCTGTCGATGCGGAAGGTGCCGCCGAGGTCGATGCTGACCTGGTGCGGCATGGCGGCGACACCGCCGACGTAGCGGGTGTGCCAGATGGTTGCGGGATTGCCGTCGATGGCGTTGGCGGCGACGCCGTTCTCGCCGACGGTCTCGACGCTGTCCGCCGTCGCGGTCCAGCCGCTGCGGGGCAGCAGAGTGCCGCTTCCGCCGCCGATCGCCTCGTCGGTCGGCGCGGCCTGGAAGACGGCCACCTCGAACGGCGCCAGCGTGATGGTCACCGGTGCCGCCGGACCCGACACGAAGCTGGCGCGGCGCCCGTCGCGCTCGGTGAACTTGTACCGCTGGTGGGTCCCGGCGGGCAGTTCGAAGACCGTCTGCGGGTTGACCGTGATGGTCTGCGCGGCCGCCGACGGGTTGCGCAGCATCAGCATGCCCTTGGACGAGCCCGCCGAGGAGTTCCAGGCGGCCGTGCCGTAGACGGCGCCCGCGGCCGGGTCACCGCCGACCCAGTGCACGTCGCTGAGCAACCCCTGGTTGGCGCGGGCCCATTTGGCGTTGGCCGCCACGGTGTCCCAGAACCAGGCCGCGCCCGGCCGGCTCGCGTCGACGAGCGTGTTGCGCACGTACAGCTCCTGCAGGCTCAGACCGAGCGCGAAGTAGGCGCGGATGTCCTGCGAGACCTCGGCCTGGACGCTGGGCTTGGTCAGGTCGTAGTCGGCGGTGAACTGCGGTGTGCGGTCGGAGAAGATGATCCCGTGGTTCATCAGGCTCGGAATCGGGAACAGCGGGTTCTGCACGGCGGCGTTGCGGAACGTCTCCGAGTCGCGGTAGTTGACGTAGCGCTGCTGCGCGCTGCCCGCACCCACCAGTGACGCGTCGTGCCCGTCGCGCCAGATGGAGTCGGTGTACCAGAGCCAGTACGGCGAGCCCCAGGTGCCGACGGTCGCGTTGACGAACACGTCCTTCTGGTGCGCCCGCAGGTCGGTGGTCAACCCGAGTAGGGCCTCGTAGTCGGCGATGTAGTTGGCGTTCGGTCCGGACTGGTAGAGCCCGCCGCCGATGCCGTCGAGCTTGAAACCGCGTACCCCCTGGTTGTCCATCATGTCGAAGGCGACCGACCGGAACCGGTCGTAGTAGCGGCTGCCGCCGAGCTTGAACTGGCCGCCGCTGTGGGTCTCCAGCCGCTGGTCGGCCGGCTTGCTCGCGTTGATGGCACTGCGGGTGGCGGCGCTGGTGCCGTACCCGCCGAACGGTGACATCCACACCGACATCGACGCGCCGTACTGCGCGGCGGCGGCCTTCTGCGGCGCGAAGCCGGTGGGGAACTGGGTCGGGTCGAACGACCACACGTTCAGATTCGTCTCGTTGACCTGTGGCGAACGCAGGTAGTCCCAGCCGTCGTCGACCCAGAAGCTGTCGATCGTTGCGCCGCGGTTCTTCAGCTGGGTGCCGAACAGGTTGACGGCCCGGGTCAGCTCCGCGCTGTTGATCACCTCGCCGGGGGGTTTGAGGTCCAGCCAGCTCTGGTAGTGCAGGAACGTCCGGCGGTCGTGAGCCCGTTCGCGTTGCAGGTAGTACTGGAACGAGCGGCGTAGCTGCCCCGCCGGCGAGACACCGGTGGAGGCCGTGTACACCCACGAGGCGCCGGCCGTGAGGTCCCCGACGCGCGGCACCGCGATGTCGATGGTGGACCCGTTCACGGTCGCCTTCGCCATCGGGTTCTCGATGCCGACGAACACCGTCTCGCTGCCGGCCGTGCCGTGCACCACCGGGCTGCCGTCATCGCTACCGAGCACCCGTGCGTTCGCCAGGCCGAGCTCCACCAGGCGCAGGGACGTCACGTCGAACGTGCCGGCCACCGAACGCACCGTGAAGCTGTGCTGCACGGAGTTGGCCCCGCCGCGCAGCCGTACCTGCCACTGCACGTCGAGCGTCCGCGCGCCGCTTCCGTACCGGAAGGTGGTGGTGACCGCCTTGCCGGCGAAGCGTTCCGCCAGCCGTGCCGATGCCGCGTTCGCCGGCAGGTCGCTGACCACGGGGGCGGCGGAGACCGTCGTGTTGGCTGTCGTGATGGTGCTGCCGTCGGCCAGGGTGAGGGTGAAGAGCCCTCGGAGGCTCATCGGCACGGTGACGTTCGCGGCCCGGTTGTCGAACCGGGTCAGCGACACCGTACTGCCGAGCACGCTCCACGTGGTCGACAGCGCCGCGTTGGCCAGGGTGAAGCTGCCGCCGGACAGCGACGCCGTCGCCGCGCCCGGTTGGACGCCGGGAAAGACCAGTCCGGAGGCGTCGGTGTAGGTCGGATCCGCCGGGACCGCCGCCCCGGCCGGGGCCGGATGGCCCCCGACCGTGGCGACGGCACCGGCGACCAGAGCCAGAACGATGGTAGGCACGACGAGCCGCCGCGGCCGTGCTGTCGACGAGGTTGGCAGGGGCATGGGGTGCTGCATCGTGCCTCCATCGGTGGTTCAGGCGGTGGGGGTGCTCCAGCGCTGGTTGGCGCCGTTGGTGCAGGGCCAGAGGATGAGGCGAGTGCCGTTGGCGGTCGCGCCGCCGTTGGCGTCGAGGCATTTGCCACCGGTGCGGTAGCTGCTGGTGGCCGTGTCGTAGGTCCAGCGCTGGTACGTGGCGGTGGAACAGGCACGGATCACGATCGCGGTGCCGTCGGTGAGGCTTCCGTTCGCCGGCTCCAGGCACTTGCCCAGGGCGGTGAGGGTGCCGTCGTTGCGGTGGGTCCACGTCTGGTTGCCGCCGCTGTTGCAGTCCCAGAGGTTGACCGCCGTGCCGTCGGTGGTGTTGCTGCCGGGGACGTCGACGCAGCGGCCACTGGCGGTGCCGGTGATGGCGCCCTTCTTCGGCCCGTAGACCTCGAACTCCCAGAGCGAGTAGCCGAAGGTGGTGGCTCGTTGGGTGCCCTGCATGCGCACGTACCGGGCGGTGGTGTTGAGGATGTGCTCGTCGGTGCCGCCGTCACCGGCGGTGACGGTCACGGCGGTGGTCCAGGTGGTGCCGTTGGTGGAGGTCTGGATCTGGTACGCGCGGGCGTAGGCGGCCTCCCAACGCAGTGCCACGCGGGACAACTCCTGGCTGCTGCCGAGGTCGACCTGGATCCAGCTCGGGTCGGTGTAGGCCGAGGACCAGCGGGTGCTGATGTCGCCGTCCACGGCCGCCGAGGCCGGGAAGTTGGCCGTCTCGGTCGACGACGCGGTCACCGGCCGGTTGGTCGCCAGGTTGCCGGTCGCCACCGCCGGGCCGCCGGGAGCCCGGCCGATCCGGTCGATGATCGTGCTGAAGGCGGTGTACGCGGCGACCGGCTTCGGCGAACCCCAGGTCTGCTGGGCGACCACGCGCAGGATGGTCCGGATGCCCGCCGCGATCTGGTCCTCGGTCTCCGCGTCCGGGTAGTCACACCAGATGTGCAGCACCGTGCCCAGGTTGCGGGACGTGTCGCCAACGGTGGTGTTGCCCTGGAACCGGTCCGGGGTCCAGGTCTCGTAGGCCCACGTCACGTTCGGCTTGCTGATGGCGGGGACGTAGTAGGTGGGGTCCCACGCCTGGTTGGAGATGGTGTGCCCGCGGTCCAGCAGAGCCTGCGGGGTGATGCCGTAGTTGTACCAGACCTCGACGTGGATGTTGGATGCCGGCCGGATGGTGCCGTCGGTGCCGATGCCGTCGTTCCACATGCGGGTGGTCTTGCCGCCGGCGCGGACGATGTCGTTGGCCCAGTTGATGAAGCCGTAGTAGGCGTCCTTCGCGATGGCGTTCGCCCCGTAGGTCGCGCGGGCGTACGTCAGCAGTTGCGGGTAGGCGGCGTAGTTGCCGACGTACTCGTCCGCGCCGATGTGCCAGTACCGGCCGGGGAACAATGGCAGGAACTCGGTGATGAGGTCGCGGGTGAGGGTGTAGGCGCCCGGCTTCGACAGGTCGAGGTAGTAGGGGTTGCGATTGCCGCTGGTGTCCGCGAGTTGCAGGTCCGGGTGGGCGGCCAGGATGGTGTTCATGTGGCCGGGCATGTCGATCTCGGGAATGACTTCGATGTGGTACTGGGCCGCCAGGGCGATGAGGTCGCGGATCTGCTGTTTGGTGTAGTACTGCTCCGACACCACCTCCGGGTGGGTGGTGCTCTCCAGCCGGAATCCGAACGTGTCGGACAGGTGCAGGTGCAACCGGTTCATCTTCAGGTAGGCGAGCTCCTTGACGTGCCGACGGAGCCAGTCGACGGTGAAGTACTTGCGACCAACGTCGACCATCATGCCGCGTTCGGACTTGGTCGGGGCGTCGGTGGTCGTGCCGGCGGGCACCGTGCTGGACTGCTTGAGCAGTTGCAGCACCGTCCGGGTGCCGTAGAAGGCGCCGGCGTCGGTCGAGCCCTGGATGGCGATGCTCGACCCGACCGTCATGGTGTAGCCCTCGGCGGGTTGGCTGCCGCCCAGGGTCAGCCGGATGTCACCGGTGGCGGCGGTTCCGGTGGTGACCGGGACGGTGCGGCCGGTCAGGTCCCGCAGGTCCGCGGCGAAGGTGGCGGCGTCGTCGTTGAGTTGGGCGGTGTACGCCGGATCGACCACGATGCGGGTCGCGGTGCCGAAGGTGTAACTGCCGGTGCCCGCCGTCCACTGCTTCAGCGCCGGGATCACCTGCAGGTCACCCGGTACGGCCGAGGCCGGCGTGGCCGGCACGGTCAACAGTGCGGCGGCGAGCACCCCCACCGCTCCGGCGATGCTGATACGTCGAAGACGCATGAAACGCTCCCATCGGGGAAAGGGCCGGGAAATCAGCAGGACGCCGGGTTGGCGCTGCTGTCGGTCGCGTACGCGGTGAGCGTCGCGACCTGCGGGACACCGCGCGCGGCAGTGATGCGCAGCCGCAGCCGGTCGCTGGTCACGGCGGCGGACAGCGGCACGATCCGCTTGTATCCGACCGTTCCGGCGGCAGCCACCTGCTGCCAGGCGCCGTTGACCCAGGCGTCCACGGCGAACGCTTCGATGCGTTGGCCGTTGCCGACCGACTCCTGAAGCAGGACCCGGTCGAACGTGCGTGCCCGGCAGGCGGTCAGGTCGACCGTGCCGGTGGTGGTGTCGCCGGTAGGCGACCAGTACGTGCCCAGGGCCGTGTCGGTGAGGGCGGCGTGGGTGCCGGTGGCACCGGACTTGGCGAACAGCTCCCGGGCGTATCGGCCGCGCTGGGCGGTGCCGAACCCGTCGAGGGCGGTCACGTCGGCTGCGTCGATCACACCGGCCTGATTCGGCGGGACGTTGAGCAGCAGGTTGGCGTTGCGGCCCACCGCGTTCTCGTAGAGCCGCAGGAGGGCGTCCGGCTGCTTGACCGAGCCGTTCTGGTCTGCGCGCCAGAACCAGCCGGGCCGGATCGACACGTCCGCCTCAGCCGGATACCACGACAGGTACGTGATCGTGCCCAGGTTGCGTCCGATCAGCGCGCTGGAACCCAGGTCGCTCGACGCGGCGCCACCCAGCAGGTCGTCGTCGCGGTTCAGCGCACCCGGATCGGCGCCCTTGAACGGCAGCGTGCTCCACTCGTCGGCGCGGAACGCCCCGGACTCCGAGCCGATCCACCGCACGTCCGGGCCGTTGATCGCGATCGTGGCGTTGGGTTGCAGGGTCCGGATCAGGCGGTACCAGTCACCGACCTGGTACGGCTGGGGGTACGCGGTGTACGGATTGGCGCCGTCGAACCACACCTCGGCCATCGGCCCGTACTCGGTGAGCAACTCGTAGAGCTGGTTGAGGAAGTAGGCGTTGTAGTCGTCGGCGTTGTACGCGTACGTCTGCGTCGGGTTGCGGGTGTCCCCGGCGACGAGCGTCGGGATGGTCACCGACCGTTTGGCGCTGCCGTTGCCGAAGCGGTCGCCGCCGCGCCGGCCCGGGATCTCCGCGCCGTCGGCGGGGGAGAGGTAGAAGCCCACGGCGAGACCGGCGGCGCGGGCGGCGTCGACGGTGGCGCGCAGGATGTCGCTCTGGCTCGTGCGGCCCCACCAGGGGCTGGTGCGCACCGAGTGAGCGCTGTACCGCGACGGGTAGAGCAGGAACCCGTCGTGGTGCTTCACGGTCAGGATGACCTGCTTGAAGCCGTTGCGCTTGAGCACGTCGATCCACTGTGTCGGGTTGACCGTGGTGGGGTTGAACTGAGCCGGGTCCTCGTTGCCGCTGCCCCACTCGGCGCCGGTGAAGGTGTTCATGCCGTAGTGCAGGAACGCGGTCAGCTCACGCTGCTGCCAGGCCACCTGGCCCGTGGTGGGAACGACCTGGGCGGCCTTCTGCCGGATCCGGTCGAGGGTGTCGCAGGGGTCGACGGCGATGACGTTGGCCGGGGTGACCGGGCCGCTGGTGCCGGGGTTGCCCGCGCAGCCAGCCGGCGGCGGTGTGCCACCGCAGACCGGAGCGTCGAGTTGGAAGTCGGCCGGGCTGGCGGCGCCGGTCATCGAGGCGAGTGCGATCGCGTCCAGCGTGCCGTGCCAGCCGCGGTTCCTCGTGCCGGCATCGTTGCCGAAGGTCAGCAGACCCTGCGAGGCGTTGGCCGCGGCGACCGGCGTGGTGACGGTGGTGCCGACCTGGCAGCCGTTGACGTACGCGACGAGACGGGCTGCGGAGTCGCTGACGTACTCGTAGGCCAGTGCCACGTGTGTGTCCTGCGTGTCGGACAGGTTGGGCCCGCTCTGCCTGGTGTCGTGGTACGGCGCGTCCGGCCCGTACATGCCGAACTCGGTCGTGTTCTGCGAGCCGCTGGCGTAGCGGTAGTAGCCGCCGCCCGCGAGGCTGAGCACCGTGTCGAAGGTGATGGTGGCACCGCTCTGGCGGCGCACCAGCGCCTCGGCCAGCAGGCTCTTGTTGACGTATTTAGCGCTCGTCACCGGGACCCGTGGGGAGAACCCGATGCCGGTTCCGCCGCCGGTGAGCGTGACGGCCGAGCCGCCGATCGCCTCGCTGCCGGCCAGTCGGGTGAGCTGCCCGTCGACCAGTTCCCCGGTCGAGGGGGTGTAGCCGGTGGTGGAGGTGAACGTGCCGCTGAAGCCAACGTCGAGCAGTGGTTGGTAGTCGACGGCGGCGACGCGCCACTGCTGGTTGGCGGCGGTGGTGCAGGGCCAGAGGATGAGGGTGGTGTTGTTGGTGGTGCCGCCGCCGTTGGCGTCGAGGCAGGTGCCGGTGGCCTGGTTGCGCAGGGTTTTGGTGGTGGTGTCGTAGGTCCAGCGTTGGTTGGTGGCGGTGCCGCAGGTGGTGATGGTGGCGGGGGTGCCGTTGGTGGTGCCGGCGGGGGCGAGGCATTTTCCGCGGTTGCGGATGGTGTTGTCGGCTTGGCGGGTCCAGATCTGGTTGGTGGCGCCGGTGCAGTCCCAGAGGATCAGGGCGGTGCCGTCGGTGGTGGCGGCTCCGGGTACGTCGACACAGCGACCGCTGGCCACCCCCGTGATCGTGCCGTCCCCCGGGGCCGCGGCGGCCGGTGCCGCCGGTTGGGTGAGCTGGATCAGGCAGGTGGCGAGCAGGGCCAGGGTGGCCAGGGCGGCGCCGCTTGCGTGCGCGCGGCGGCGGCGCAGGGTGGGGGTCATGGGGATGTCCTCTCTGGGAACGGGTCAGGGAGGGGCGGTGCGGGGGTGGGGGTGACCTGCGGGCACGGCCAGCCGGCGGCGGGGGCCGGTGTCACATCAGCCACTGCTGGTTGGCGGCGGTGGTGCAGGGCCAGAGGATGAGGGTGGTGTTGTTGGTGGTGCCGCCGCCGTTGGCGTCGAGGCAGGTGCCGGTGGCCTGGTTACGCAGGGTTTTGGTGGTGGTGTCGTAGGTCCAGCGTTGGTTGGTGGCGGTGCCGCAGGTGGTGATGGTGGCGGGGGTGCCGTTGGTGGTGCCGGCGGGGGCGAGGCATTTTCCGCGGTTGCGGATGGTGTTGTCGGCTTGGCGGGTCCAGATCTGGTTGGTGGCGCCGGTGCAGTCCCAGAGGATCAGGGCGGTGCCGTCGGTGGTGGCGGCTCCGGGTACGTCGACGCAGCGTCCGCTGGCCACCCCGGCGATCGTGCCGTCCGTGGTGGACACCGCCTGGTAGCGGTGGCCGGCCACGGCGGCGAAGGTGACCTGGTTGCCCGACCGGGTCACCGCCACGGTCTGGTTGGTGGTCAGGTCGACCAGCGGTGCGGTGGCCAGCATCGGGTTACGCACCGTCAGGTTGCCGCTGTTGCCGGCGGTCAGCGTGATCCGGCTGGTCAGCCGGTTACGCCACTCCGCGTCCACGGTGACGTTGCCACGCGCCTTGAGGCCGCTGACCGACCCGGTCGGCCACGCCACCGGGACGGCCGGCAGGACGTCGACCACGCCCTGCTGGCTCTGCAGCAGCATCTCTGCCATTCCGGCGGTGGCACCGAAGTTGCCGTCGATCTGGAATGGCGGGTGGGTGTCGAAGAGGTTGGCGAGCGTGCTGCCCTTGAGCTGTTCGCTGAGCATCTTGTGGGCGTGGTCGCCGTCGAGCAGCCGAGCCCAGAAATTGATCTTCCAGGCCTTGCTCCAGCCGGTGCCGCCGTCGCCTCGCGCCGTGAGGGAGACCCTGGCGGCGTTGGCGAGGGCAGGGGTGGTCAGCGGCGATATCTGCCGACCCGGGTGCAGCGCGTACAGGTGCGAGACGTGTCGGTGGTCGTTCGTCGGGCTGTCCCAGTCCGCCTTCCACTCCTGCAACTGGCCCCAGGAGCCGACCCGCAGGCCGGGGTCGAGCTTGTTCACGGTCGTCTGCCACTGCGCGCGCAGGGTGGCGTCGACGCCGAGCGTGGCGCTCGCCTCGATGGTGTTGGTGAGCAGGTCCCACACGATCTGCTCGCTCATCGACGCGCCGGCCGAGAAGTCACCCTGCTCCGGTGAGTAGCTGGGCGACACGACCAGCTTGCCGTCACGCGGATCGACGTGCAGGTTG
This sequence comes from Micromonospora sp. LH3U1, assembly GCF_028475105.1. Classification (NCBI taxonomy): domain Bacteria; kingdom Bacillati; phylum Actinomycetota; class Actinomycetes; order Micromonosporales; family Micromonosporaceae; genus Micromonospora; species Micromonospora sp. LH3U1. The sequence goes on from NZ_CP116936.1 coordinate 1,921,071, forward strand.
GCCCGCCAGAACTCGGCGGCCTCCTTCATCGCCGGGTACGCCTGGTCGCGCAGGAACGTCGTGTCGCGGGTGAAGCGGTAGTGCTCGTAGAGGTGCTGGCACAACCAGGCGGCGGCCTCCGGGAACCAGAAGGCGGTGGCCCAGTCCTGGACGCCGGTGAAGCCGTACGGGTTGGTGCTGAGGTGGGTGACCCAGCCGGTCGTACCGTAGATGTTCTGCGCGGTGACCTGGCCGGGCGCCCGCAGCGCGTCGATGAAGTCGAACAGCGGCGTGGCGGTCTCGGACAGGTTCGTGGTCTCCGCCGGCCAGTAGTTCATCTGGACGTTGACGTTGGTGTGGTAATCAGCCTGCCAGGGCGGGCTGTTGGAGTTGTTCCAGATGCCCTGGAGGTTGGCCGGCAGGGAGCCGCCGCGCGAGGACGAGATGAGCAGGTACCGGCCGAAGGAGAAGTACAGCGACTCCAGCGCGCGGTCCTGGGCCCGTCCGGCGGCACCGGTGTAGGCCGACCGCAGGTCGTCGGTGGGGATGTTCGGCATCTGCCCGCCCACGTTGAGCCGGACGCGGTCGAAGAGCTTCTTGTAGTCGGCCAGGTGGGCTGTGCGCAGCGCCGCGAACGTGGAGGTCGCCGCACCGTCGACCGCCTGGGTGACCTGCGCGTGGGGATCCACGCCGCGATAGGCGGGGTAGGTGTCGGCGTACGACGTGGCGGCGGACAGCACGATGAACGCCGAGTCGGCGCCGGCGACGGTGACCCGGTCGGCGCCGTCGGTCCGTGTGCCGCCGGTGGTCACCACCCGGTACTGGGTCTCGTGGATCAGCCCGTTGCCGGGCAGCGCGCCCCGCACGGTGATCCGGCCGTTCGCCACCGTGACGGTGCTGCCAGGCTGTGCCGAGACGGGACGCAGGACGAAGGAGACCTTCCCGGCCTGGCTGGCCGACAGTCGGGCGACGATCACGTTGCCTGGGTAACTGGCGAAGTACTCGCGCTGGTAGGTCACCCCGTCGTGGGAGTACCCGACGCGGGCGGTGGCCTCGGCGAGGTCCAGCTCGCGCCGGTAGCCGCTCACAGTGGCGGGCGTGCCGGACATGTCGAGGTACATGTCGGCGAGGTTCTGGTACGAGCCGAATCCCGTCGCCGGCTGGCCGAGCGCGGTGGCGACCGCGCCGGGCGCCATCCGTCCGTCCCGGTCGATCTGGGCCTGCACGCCTGCCAGGGCTCCGGGCCGGGGTGACGTCCAGTTGCCGTGGTTGTATCCGGTGGTGCCGGGTCCGCCCGTCCACAGTGACTTCTCGTTGAGCTGCAGGCGCTCGGTCTGGATGCCGCCGAAGACCATGGCGCCGAGCGCGCCGTTGCCCAGCGGCAGCGCGTTGCTCTCCCAGTTGGCGGCGGGTTCGTCGTACCAGAGCGCCAGCCCGGGGTCGGCGGCGGCTTCGGCCGGAGTGGAGCTGATGGATACGGATGTCAGGGACGCTCCCACGAGAAGGGCCGCGGCTGCGGCGCGCAGGATCGTTCGGATACCGCCGATGACAGGCATAGGGCCTCCTCTATGCCACGGGAGTTAACGTGGGATGTATATTTTTGTCAATGGTCCGAACGTAGAAGCCTGGCGAGGTCCCCTGCGGGGAAGATCGCTAACCCTGATAGTGGAAGGACAGCTCACCGCAGCTATTGCCTGAGCGCTCGACACCTGTTAGACATCCGATGTCGGAGCTATGACCCTCGGAAACATCCGATGTGTACGGGAGGTGCGGTGAAGCCTCTGCTGGTGATCGGCGGCCATCCTGCAGCGGCGCCCGGGTGCTGACCGTCGACGCGCACCATCACCTCTGGGAAGATCCGCCCGCTTACGCCTGGCTCGAGGACGATCGGATGCGGTCGGTCCGCCGTCCGTTCACAGTGGCCCAGTGGCAGGCGCAACTGCGCGCGGCCCAGGTCGACTGCTCCGTTCTCGTGGAGGGCGGGCGATGCGACGAGACGGAGTCGGATGACCTTCTCCGGTGGGCGGCCGAGGCGCCGCAGATCGCCGGTGTGGTGCTGTGGGCGGACCTGACCGGCCCCGGGTTGGAGGCCCGCCTCACCAGGCACCTCCGGCGCCCCGGCGGCGGACGGGTGGTCGGCGTCCGCGCTCAGATCCAGGCCGAGCCGGACCCGGATTACCTGGACCGCCCGGACGTGCACCGTGGCCTGCGTGTCGTTGCGACGGCCGGGCTGGCCTTCGACCTGGTTGTTCGGGTGGACCAGTTGCCTGCCGCAGCCCGGACCGCGGCGGCGCTGCCGCACGTCCGCTTCGTTCTCGATCATCTCGGTAAGCCGGAGATCTGGGCTGGTGCGGAGGGATTCAACCGGTGGTGCGGACCGTTCGCGGCGCTGGCCGGGCTGCCCAACGTCACGGCCAAGGTGTCGGGTCTGGTGACGGAGGCGGACTGGGCCTCGTGGCGCGCCGCCGACCTGCGACCGTTCGTCCGCGAGGCGATCGTACGATTCGGACCGGACCGCTTGATGTTCGGCTCGGACTGGCCGGTGTGCCTGCTCGCGGGTAGCTACGGCCGGGTCCGGGCCGCGCTGCACCAGGTTTTGCCGCCGCTGTCCGACGCAGCCTCCCAGGCGATCTTCGGAGGCACCGCCGCGCGCGTCTACCAGCTGGGGGTGTAACGCTCGCGATCACGGCAACGGCACTACCCTGAACATTTGCGGAGGCAACGATGGCGCTCACCGACGAGGCGATCGGCAAGATCAAGACGATGATCACGTCGGGTGAGCTCGGCCCTGGCGATCGACTGCCCAAGGAAGCGGACCTGGCCCGGCGGCTCGGTCTGTCCCGCAACTCGCTGCGCGAGGCGGTGAAGGCGCTGTCCATCATCCGCATCCTGGATGTCCGCCAGGGTGACGGCACCTACGTCACCAGCCTTGCCCCACAGTTGCTGCTCGACATGCTCAGCTTCGTCGTGGACTTCCACCTCGACGACACCGTGCTGGACTTCCTTGAGGTCCGGCGCATCCTCGAGCCCGCCGCCACGGCGTTGGCCGCTCAGCGCATGGGTGCCGAGGAGATCGCCGCTCTCCAGGTGGTGCTCGACAGCCTCGGTGACACCAGCGACGTCGAGGCACTGGTCGCCAACGACCTGGAGTTCCACCGGCTGATCGCTGTCGGCTCCGGAAACACGGTGCTGTGCTCGCTGCTCGACGGGCTCTCGGGGCCCACCACCCGGGCCCGCATCTGGCGCGGCGTCACCCAACAGGGCGCCGTCACCCGGACCCGCGAGCAGCACCAGGCGATTGTCGACGCGATCACGGTCGGGCAGGCCGATCTTGCGCGTTCCTGGGCGACTGTGCACGTCGCCGGCGTCGAGGAGTGGCTCCGCCGGGCGCTGTGACCGACCGTGGCCGCTGGCCGGCCTCGCTGTCCTACTTTCCGAACAGCTCGACCGTCAGCGGCGCAACCAGTGGGTGTCACCCGTACCCGTCATGCCGGCCCAGCCACGTGACGACATGGCGTGGGTCGCGAGTCCTCTCGCGGAGTCCGTAGCTGGTGATTGTGGCGATTCAGGACTGTACGACGCGCGCGATGCTCGCCCGGATGGGCGCGTAGTGGTCGGCGATGGCGGCGCGCAGGCCCGCCGCGTCACCGGCCGCGGCGGCGTCCACGATTGCCCGGTGCCGCTGCGCGGTGATCACCCGGTCCTCCGGCTCGGTGCGCAGCGTGGGGGCCACGATGGCCTGTACCTGCCAGAACGCCTCGGTCAGTTGGAGGATCAGGTCGTTGCCGAGGGGTTCCAGCAATTTCACGTGGAAGGCCCTGTCGACATCGAGGAAGTCCTTCCCCTGGGCGGCCAGGTTCTCCATCTCGTCGACGAGTGCGGAGAGGGCCGTGCGCTGCTCGCCGTCGAGGACGGCGATGACCTGGGTCGACAGCCCCTGCTCGAGGGTCTGGCGGACATCGACGACCTGCCCCAGCACGTGGTGGTCCTCCTCGCCGCTCAGGAGGCCGCGAAAGGTCAGGCTCTCCACGAGGGCGGCTAGGGACATGCGGCCGACGAAGGTCCCGTGACCGTGCCGCACCTCGACGATGTCGAGAGCGGAGAGGATCTTGACGGCCTCGCGCACGCTGGAGCGACTGGCACCGACCGCCTCGCACAGCTCCGCCTCGGTGGGAAGGAGGTCGCCGGGCTTGAGGCGGTTGCGCAGGATGTACTCCTTGATCTTGGTCGCGACCTCCTGCCGACGGGGACCTGGGCGCTCCGAACCGCGTAACGGGGATGCGTCAATGGTCGTCATCTGCCACTTGCCCTTCCTTCACGAATCTGACACGCTCACCCTATCGGCATCAGATGTCAGACGTCAGACCCCATTATCTTCGAATCCCTCAGCGCGAGCGTCACGCGAGCGCATGAAGAGCCTATGGAGGCAGCTACGTGAGCACCACCATTAAGCCATCGGAGAGTTGGCGCTTCCCCCCGCGCCGGCTCCGCTCGCTGGCCGTCGCGTCCACCGCGGCAACCCTCGCGCTCGGACTGGCCGCGTGCAGCGGCGGCCCGGCCTCGACCAACGCCGTCGAGGGCGGTAACGGGGGGAAGAGCTCGATCGAGACCACCCTGGCGTTCACCCTCTCTAGCGGGTTCGATCCCGCGAACGCCTCGTCGGCGGTCGCGACGGCGGTCAACCAGCACATCTTCGAGGGTCTTGTCGATCTAGACCCGGTCACCCGGGAACCTTACCGTTCCCTGGCCAAGGAAGACCCGGTGGCCAGCGCCGACGGGCTCTCCTACTCGGTGGCCGTGCGTGACGGCGCGAAGTTCTCCGACGGCACCCCGGTCACCGCCGAGGACGTCGCCTGGTCCTTCGAGCGCGTGCTGAAGCCGGCAGACCCCAAGGCTCCGCCGCTGATGCAGGGGTTCGTGTCGTTCATCGACTCGGTCACCGCCAAGGACGCGACGACGGCCGAGTTCAAGCTGAAGTACCCGTTCGCGCTGTTCGCCGAGCGGATCTCCGTCATCAAGATCGTTCCGAAGGCGAAGACCGGCGACGCGGCCGCCTCGAAGGCGTTCGACACCGCACCGATCGGCTCCGGCCCGTTCAAATTGGACAGCGCGTCCAAGGAGTCGGGCATCAAGCTGAGCAAGAACCCGAACTACGGCGGGTCCCGTCCCGCCAAGGTCGACACGATGACGTGGAACACCACCTCTGAGGCGTCGGCGCGGGTGTCCGACCTGCAGGGCGGCCGGGTCCAGGCCATCGAGTCGGTGCCCTACCTGAACGTCGACTCGCTCAAGGGCAAGTACACCGTCGAGGCGAAGCAGGCCTTCAACCAGGTCTTCCTCATGTTCAACTCGTCGGCGGCGCCGTTCAGTGACAAGCGGGTGCGCCAGGCCCTGCACTACGCCATCGACACGGACGCGGTCATCAAGACCGCGCTCAACGGCTACGGCACCGCGGCGACGAGCTACCTGGACGAGGGCAACAAGGACTACCAGAAGGCCGCCACGGTCTACGACCACAACCTGGACAAGGCCAAGGCCCTGCTCAAGGAGGCCGGTGTCTCGAACCTGTCGTTCCAGCTCGACACCACCGACAACTCCGTGGTGAAGGATGTCGCCCCGCTGGTCATCGAGCAGTGGAAGAAGATCGGCGTCAACGCCAGCCTCAACACGGTGCCCTCGTCGGCGATCTACGGTGACATCGTTCCGAAGGACACCTTCCGGGTGCTCATGGCCACCGGAGACCCCAGTGTCTTCGGCGTCGACACCGACCTGCTGATGCGCTGGTTCTACTACGGCGAGACCTGGCCGGGGCAGCGTTACCGGTGGAACGCCGCGGACCGCAAGACCATGACCGAGCTGCTCGACAAGGCGGCCCAGACCTCCGACGAAGCGGCCCGCAAGGCGCTGTGGAAGCAGGCTCTGGACATGGTGGCCGAGGAGGCCGCGCTGTACCCGATCCTGCACACCAAGGTCGTCACCGCGTACGACCCCGCCAAGCTCGACGGCTTCTCGGGCGCGGCGACCACCGGCCTGTACTTCCTGGGCGCCAGCCGAAAGGGCTGACCCCGCTTCGGGGGCCCGACCCCGGCCCCTCCGCGTCCCGCCCAGCCCGTGCCACCCTCGGGCTGGGCGGGACGTCCCGGCGGCCCTCGACGAGAGAAAGACACCATGCTGAGCGTTCTGAGCCTGGTCGCGCGACGACTCCTGACCCTGATACCCCTGGTGCTGGGCATCACGCTGTTCGTCTTCGTGATCATGCAGTTCTCCCCGATCGACCCCGCGCTGTCCGTCCTGGGTGATCAGGCCACTCCCGCGCAGGTCGACGCGTTCAAGGCCGCCAACGGTCTGGACGACCCGCTGCCCCTGCGCTACCTGCACTTCCTGGGTGACCTGCTCCGGGGCGATCTGGGCATGACGTTCCCGCCGTCCGTCCCGGTCGCCGACAAGATCGCCACCGCGCTGCCGCTGACGATCCAGCTGACGGCCCTCGGGGTCGTCGGCGCGCTGATCATCGCGTTGGCCCTCGGCATCCCCGCGGCGCTGTACCGGGACCGCTGGCCCGACCAGGTCATCCGGTTCGTCTCGATGGCCGGGATCGCCATGCCGTCCTTCTGGCTGGCCCTCCTGCTCATCCAGGAGCTCTCGGTCCGGCGTCCGGTCTTCCCGACCGGCGGCTACGTCAACCCCACCGACTCGGTGTCTCTCTGGCTGCAGTCCCTCGCCATGCCCGCGCTGGCTCTCGCCGTGCCCGTCGGGTGCACGCTCGCCCGGATCGTGCGTACGTCGATGGTCGAAGAGCTCGACAAGGACTACGTCCGTACGGCGATCGGCGCCGGACTGCCGCCTCGGGTGGTGGTCGGACGCAACGTGCTGCGCAACGCGCTCGTCAACCCGCTCACCGTGCTGGGCCTGCGGATCGGCTACCTCATCGGCGGCACGGTCATCATCGAGGCCATCTTCTCGCTGCCCGGCATGGGCACCCAGATCATGAGCGCCGTCCAGCAGAACGACACCGCCCTCGCGCAGGGAACCGTCCTGACGATCGCCCTCGGCTTCGTGTTCGTGAACCTGATCGTCGACATTCTCTATCTCTTCGCCAACCCTCGTCTGCGCGGAGGCCACTGATGCGCCGCACACTCACCGCTCGGTTGTCGCAGCCCGGCATGGCCTTCAAACGGCTCAGCCTCACCGCCCGGATCGCGCTCAGCTTCGTCCTGCTCATCGTCGTGGTGGGCATCTTCGCGCCGCTGCTGCTGCGGCACGACCCCGCGCAGGCCGGCCTCGGCCCGGCGCTGACCGGCCCGAACGGCGACTACTGGTTCGGCCTGGACAAGCTCGGGCGCGACGTCTTCTCCCGGCTGGTGGCCGGCACCCGGCGTTCCCTGATCGTCGGTTTTGGCGCCGCCGGCATCGCCCTGCTGTTCGGCGCGATCCTCGGCGCGGTGGCGGGAACGAGCCGGACCGCGGTCGACGAGGTCGTGATGCGCTGCCTCGACGTCGTCATGGCGTTCCCCGCCATCGTGCTCTCCGCGCTGCTGATCATCTCGTTCGGCAAGAACAGCCTCGTGGTCCTCGTGGTCGCGATCGGCTTCGTCTTCATTCCTTCGGTCGCGCGCATCGTGCGCGCCAACGTGCTCTCGCAGTACCGCGAGGACTACGTCGCCGCCGAACGGATCATTGGTGCGCGGCGACTGCACATCCTCTGGCGACACGTCCTGCGCAACTGCGCCGCACCGATCCTCGTCTTCGTCACCGTCCTGGTGGCCGACTCGATCGTCTTCGAGGCGTCCCTCTCCTTCATCGGCGGCGGGCTGGCACCCCAGGAGGCCGCCTCCTCGTGGGGCTCGGTCATCGCCTACGGCAAGGAGATGGTGCAGATCGGCGGATGGTGGGCCACCTTCTTCCCCGGCGTGCTGATCCTGCTGACCGTGCTCGCCCTGAACGTGCTCTCCGAAGGAATGTCGGACGCCTGGGCCGCCCCCGCGGCACGGCGCGCCACCGCTTTGTCGGCCGGCGACGCACAGGAGGAGGCGCAGCCCGGCTCCGGTGAGGTGGTGCAGCTGCCCGGTCTGCCCGAGGCGGCGCAGCGGCTGCGCGAGCGCGCCCGTCCGCTCCCGGAGGGTGAACCCGTCCTCGAGGTCCGGAACCTGTCGATCGGGTTCGAGGGACGCCACCGGGGAGTCGACATCGTCGACGACCTGACCTTCGACGTCCGCCCCGGCGAAGTCCTCGGCCTGGTGGGGGAGTCGGGTTCGGGCAAGTCCCTGACCTCGCTCGCCGTGATGGGCCTGCTGCCGCAGGGCGCCCGGGTACGCGGGGAGGTCAGCTTCCAAGGCACGGACCTGCTGAAAGTGAGCGCCAAACGGCGTCGCGCCCTGATGGGTCGCGAGATCGCGATGGTCTACCAGGACGCCCTCTCGGCCTTGAACCCCTCGCTGCGCATCGGTCCCCAGCTCGCCCAGATGATCCGCCGTGGCGGCACCCGGTCGGCCAAGGAACTGATGGAACTGGTGGGCCTGGACCCGCGGCGCACCCTGGCCGCGTACCCCCATGAGCTCTCCGGCGGGCAGCGGCAACGCGTGGTGATCGCCATGGCGCTGTCCCGGGATCCGCGCCTCATCATCGCCGACGAGCCGACCACCGCGCTCGACGTCACGGTCCAGGCGCAGGTCATGGAGCTGCTGCTGCGGCTGCGCGGCCAGTTGGGCTTCGCGCTGATCCTGGTCAGTCACGACCTCGCGCTGGTCAGTGACGTCGCGGACCGCGTCGTGGTGATGTACGGCGGACAGATCGTCGAGAGCGGTGTCACCGCCGACGTGGTCGGGGCGCCGGCGCACCACTACGCCCGTGGCCTCCTCGGCTCCGTGCTCTCCCTGGAGGCCGGCGCGGAACGGCTCACCCAGATCCGCGGCGTGGTGCCGTCGCCGGCCGACTTCCCGGCGGGATGCCGGTTCGCCGATCGCTGCCCCATGGCCACCGAGGTCTGTCGGGAGACGGTGCCCCGCCTGGAGGGCGCCCCCGACCACCGGTACGCCTGCCACCACCCGGCCGTCACCGTCAGGGAAGAGGAGCTGGCCCGATGAGTGCGTCAGTCCCGCGCGAGTCGATCGTCGAGCTGCGCGACGTACACGTGGTTCACCGCACCCGCGGGGGCGGCCTCTTCGGCCGCGAGCGGGTGTACGCCCTCACCAGCGCGGACCTCACCGTTCGTGCCGGCGAGACCATCGGTGTCGTCGGCGAGTCCGGCTGCGGCAAGTCCACCATGGCCAAGGTGCTGGTGGGGCTACAGCGGCCGACGAGCGGCACGGTCTCCTTCGCCGGCAAGGACGTGTGGTCGATGAGCGCGGCGGAACGCCGCCAGCACATCGGGGCCGGCGTCGGCATGATCTTCCAGGACCCCGCCACGTCGCTGAACCGGCGCATGCCGGTCCGCGACATCCTGCGCGACCCACTCGACGTGCACCGTCGCGGCACCCGCAGGCAGCGCGAGGAGCGGGTCGCGGAGCTGATGGCCCTGGTGGGACTCCCCAGGTCGGTCGCCGACGTCCTGCCGAGCCAGCTCTCCGGTGGTCAGCGTCAGCGGGTGTCCATCGCGCGTGCCCTGGCCCTGGAGCCGGGGTTGGTCATCGCCGACGAGCCCACCAGCGCCCTCGACGTGTCGGTGCGCGCGCAGATCCTCAACCTGCTCCTGGACCTCAAGGACCGCCTCGGACTGGCCATGGTCTTCGTCTCCCACGACATCCAGACGGTCAAGCGGATCAGTGACCGTGTGGTCACGATGTACCTCGGCCGGATCGTGGAGCAGACACCCGCCGTCGGGCTTCCGGAGGCCGCTCAGCACCCGTACACCCGGGCGCTGTTCTCCGCCACGCCGGGTCTGCTGTCGCCGCTGGATCCCATCCCGCTCGTCGGCCCCGTCCCGCTCGCCACCCGGCCGCCCAGTGGATGCCCGTTCCGCACCCGGTGCTGGAAGGCCACCGACGTCTGCGCCACCGAGATGCCGCCGATCGAACCGGGCGGCGACGGCGACTCCGGAGGCGCCCACGAGTTCCGGTGCTACCACCCCGTTCCCGCTGGATCCAGCAACACAGAGCTGGTCGAACTCGCCAGAGCAGCGACCGGCCGCACCACCCCCCTACATGTCGAGGAGTCAGCGTGACCACCCCAGCCCCGCGGTTCGCCGGAGTCGTGCCGCCGGTCGTCACCCCCCTGACCGAGGAGGGCGCGGTCGACGTCACCTCCCTCGAGCGGCTCGTCGAGCGGATGCTCGCCGCCGGCGTCGACGGCATCTTCGCCCTCGGCAGCTCCGGCGAGACCGTGTTCCTCACCGACAGCCAGCGGGACCAGGCTCTCGAGACCGTCGTGAAGACCGTCGGAGGTGCCGTACCCGTCATCGCCGGCTGCATCGAGCCGACCACGCGTCGGGTCCTCGACCGGGCCGACGCGTCGACGCGCCTGGGCGTCGACGGTCTGGTGGCCACCGCACCCTTCTACGCCATCGTCGGCCCCCACGAGATCGAGCGGCATTTTCGGTCTCTCGCCTCGTCGGTCGAGCTCCCCCTGCTCGCGTACGACATTCCCGTCTGCGTGCACACCAAGCTCTCCCCGGACCTGCTAAGCCGGTTGGCGGCGGAGGGCGTCCTCGCCGGCGTCAAGGACTCCAGCGGCGACGACGTCGCCTTCCGCCAGCTGGTGCTGGCGATCGCGGAGTGCGCGCCGAACGCCGGCTTCAGCCTGTTGACCGGGCACGAGGTGGTGGTCGACGCGATGATGCTCGCCGGCGCCTCCGGCTGCGTCCCCGGGCTGGGCAACGTGGACCCGGCCGGCTACGTGCGACTCCACCGGGCCTGCGTCAACGGCGACTGGGATGCCGCCCGCGCGGAGCAGGACCGCCTCACCCGGCTGTTCCGGATCGTCGACGCGGCCGACCCGGCGACGGCGGCAGGGGCGACCCGGGGCGTGGGCGCGTTCAAGACCGCCCTGGCCCTGCTCGGTGTCATCGACAGCAACGCGGTGTCGCTTCCCCTGCGACCGCTCGACGCCGACGAGGCGAGCCGCGTGCGTATCCAGCTGGAACTGGCGGGGCTCCTCTAGCCATGTCCGAGGCACCCAAGCCCCGGGTCGTCGCCGGCGAGGCGGTCGCCGCGCTCGACATCGGGGGCACCAAGACGGCCGCCGCCATCGTGACGCGCCACGGCGAGGTCGTCGACCGGGTCACCGCCGCCACCCCCGGTAGGGCCGGGGCGACCGCCATCCTCGATACCGCAGCCGATCTCGTTGATCGTCTGCGGGCGAGGGCGACGGGGACACACATCCGTGCCCTCGGAGTCGGCAGCGCCGGGGTGGTCGACCACCGAACGGGTCGGGTGCTCTCGGCCACCGACGTCCTGGCCGGTTGGGCCGGCACGGACCTGAGCGGGCGACTGCGAGAGCTGCTGGGTCTGCCCGTCGCCGTCATCAACGACGTGCACGCGCACGCCCTCGGTGAGGCGCGGCACGGCGTGGCGGCCGGCTACGAGACGACGCTCTTCATCGCGGTCGGCACCGGCATCGGTGCCTCGTTCGTCGTCGGCGGCACCGTGCTGGCCGGCGCCCACTCCGCGGCCGGCCACGCCGGCCACCAACCCTCGCCGTACGCCGGGCAGCTGCCCTGCACCTGCGGCGGGCAGGGACACCTGGAGGCGATCGCCTCCGGGCCCGGCCTCACCGAGGAGTACGTGCGGCGTACCGGCCAGCCGGTCGACGACCTGCGAGCGGTGGCCGCGCGTGCCGCGGACGGCGACGCGACGGCCCGGGAGGTGGTCCTGTTGGGCGGGGCCGCCGTCGGCTCGGCTGTCGGCGGGCTGATCAACATGCTCGACCCCGGTGCCGTCGTGGTCGGCGGCGGGGTCACCGGACTCGGCGAACCCTGGTGGCAGGCACTTCGGGACGCAGTGCGGCGGGAGACGTTGCCCAGCCTAGACGACGTGCCCGTCCTGGCCTCGACCCTCGGGTCGGACGCCCCACTGATCGGCGCCGCCTCACTCGCCTGGGAGGGCATCGCATGAACGCGCTGATCGCGCAGCTCCGTCACCGCCTGGTCGTCTCCTGCCAGGCGTATCCCGGTGAGCCGATGCGCACCCCGGACACGATGCGCCGGGTCGCTCTCGCCGCCGCCCAGGGCGGAGCCGCCGGCATCCGCGCCCAGGGTCTCGCGGACATCGCGGCCATCCGGCCGGCCGTCGACCTACCACTGATCGGGCTCTGGAAGGACGGGGACGACGACGTCTTCATCACTCCCACGCTGGCCCACGCGCTGGCCGTGGCGCGGGCCGGCGCGCACGTCGTCGCGCTCGACGGCACCGCGCGGCCCCGGCCGGACGGACGAACACTCAAAGAGACCATCGCCGCCGTCCACGACCTGACCGGGGCTCTGGTGATGGCCGACTGCTCCACCCTCGCCGAGGGGGTCGCCGCCGCCGCGGCGGGCGCCGACCTGGTTGGCACCACCCTGGCCGGCTACACCGCGTACACGAGAAAGCAGCCCGGCCCGGACCTGGACCTGGTCGCTCAGCTCGCCACCGCGATCGACGTGCCGGTTGTCGCGGAGGGCCGGATCCACACCCCGGCCCAGGCGGCGCAGGCGCTGCGGGCCGGGGCGTGGGCGGTGGTGGTGGGCACCGCGATCACCCATCCCACCACCATCACCGGCTGGTTCGCGTCGGCGATGGCGTCCTCCCGGTAGCGGCTGAAGCACGACCCGGGCGCCGACGGTCCGGCTCGGACAGGCGCGTCGGCGGCACCCCCTACCCACTGACCATCAAGGCGTCACGGAGGCCATGCTGTGGCTTTGAGCGATCTCACCCTGGCCGACTGCTGGGCGTACCGACCAGACCTGGCTGTTCCGGAGGACCTGGACGCCTTCTGGGAGCGGACGCTGCGTGCCGACGGACCGGCGGCGGCGGCGTACGAGCCCGTCGACACGGGTCTCACCCAGATCCGCACCTGGTCGGTCACCGTCGCCGGCTACAGCGGCGAGCCCGTGCACGGCTGGCTGCACCTGCCGGCGAATGCCACCGGGCCGCTGGCCTGCGTGGTCGAGTACCTCGGGTACGGCCGTGGCCGTGGCCTGCCCCACGAGAAACTGTTCTGGGCCGCGGCGGGCTTCGCTCACCTGATCATGGACACCCGGGGTCAGGGCTGGAGCGCCGCGCCGGGCGCCACCGCCGACCCGCACCGGTATCCGGCCGGCACCGTTCCGGGCTTCCTCACCCGCGGCGTCACCCGACCGGAGGACTTCTACTACCGCAGGCTGATCACCGACGCGGTCCGGTTCGCCCGGGCTGCCCAGGAGCATCCCGCCGTCGACCCCGACCGGGTCGCCGTCACCGGCATCAGCCAGGGCGGCGGCCTCTCGCTGGCGGTGGCCGCGCTGTTCCCGGGCGTGGCGGCGGCCATGCCCGACGTGCCCTTCCTGTGTGACTTCCCGCGCGCTGTCCAGGTCGCCGGTCAGGGCCCCTACGGCGAGGTCGCCGAGTATCTCGCGCTGTACCGCGACCGGAGCAGCCAGGTGTTCCGCACGTTGTCGTACGTCGACGCCGCCGTGCTCGCGCCCGGCGCAACCGCGCCCGCGCTGTTCTCCATCGCGATGATGGACCAGATCTGCCCGCCCTCGACCTGCTTCGCGGCCTACCACCGCTACGGCGGCGACAAGGAACTGCGCGTGTACGAGTTCAACGACCACGAAGGTGGCGAGGCGCAACAGCAGCTCGAACAGCTCGCCTGGCTGCACAAGCTCTTCGGCCGCTGAGGACAGAGGCGGCGACGGCCCCGATGGACACCCCGCCGCGGGTCAGCGTGGCTCCCACGCGTCGGGCAGCGCGGTGAGCTTACGGACGTGGGCGGGCAGCCGACCGCTGATGATCTCGGCGAGGCTCACCTCGTCGACCACGCGCCGCACCGCCGCGCGCACCGCCACCCACAGACCGGGCAGGTTCTCGGCCGAGCCCTCGTATTGGGTCTCCTCGGGGCGCAGGCCGCGTACCCCGGCCAGCGGGCCGTCCACGGCGCGCAGCACCGCGCCGACGGTCACCTCGCGCGGCGGGCGTGCCAACGTGTATCCACCCTCGGCGCCGCGCTGGGCGCGTACGACGCCGGCCCGGCGCAGATCCGCCAGGACCGCCTCCAGGAACTTGCGGGGCATGTCCTGCTCTTCGGCGATGGCCTGGGTGGACAGCAGCGAGGGGTACGCGGTGGCGAGGCTCAGCGCTGCCCGTACCGCGTAGTCGCCGCGCGCGGAGATCTGCACCCTGTCATCATGCCCGGCCGGTGCCCGCCGGCCCGCCGGGCGTCCCGGGTCGCCCGGCGTGGCCGCCGTTGGCCGGTTCGCCGAGGATGCCGGGGCGGAATCTACCGCCGTTGGCGCCCGTCGGCTCGACCGGCGGCCGGGGCCGGACCACTCGGGCGGCCGGTTGATCCCGTGCAGCCCGGAACGCGCCGGGGCTGACGCCGATCTCGCGGGTGAAGAAGCGGCCGAAGTTCGTGGGTTCGGAGAAGCCGAGGTGCCGGCCGATCTGGGCGATCGGCTGGTCGGTCGCGGCGAGGAGCCGGCCGGCCTGCAACGCGACCCGCTCGTCGATGACCTGCTTGGCGCTGCGACCGGTGACGGCCAGGCAGGCCCGGGTCAGGGTCCGCACCGAGCAGCGGAGCCCGGCGGCGTAGTCCTCCACCCGACGGGTGTGCGGGTAGCTGTGCTCCACGTCCCGGCGGAACCGGTGGAACGTCTCATCCTCGGGCCGGGACGTCGACCGGCCAGCAGTGGCCAGGGCCAGCCGCAGCAGCAATACGGCCAGTTGGTGGCGGAGCAGCGCGCGGGCGGTGAGGCTGTCGGGGTGCCGCTGGCAGTCCACCGCCAACTGGCTCACCTCGGTGATCACCGCGTCCTCGTCCTCACCAGCCAGTTGCCGCCAGGTCACCGCCGTGTCCAGGTCGATGTCGAAGCCGCGTAGCGCCTCCGGCTCCCAGGCGACAACGGTGGCGTCGAACTGCGGGCCGGCGCAGCGCAGCACCTGGCCGGCATGGACCCGCAGCAGCGTGCCGGGCCGGCACGGCAGCAGGTGAAAGTCGAGTTCCGCGTCGCCATGCCCACGCGTGGTGAGGATCAGCAGCTCACGCTCGACGATCACCGGCCGACGCCAGCCCGGAGCACTGGAAAGGTCGGCCAGCGCGAACGTGGCGATCTCGTCGGGTACGGAGGATGCCGTTCCGATCGATGGCGCGGGGGAGGGATCGGTGGAGACCATCGCCTGCGACGGTAGCCCGAACCGCAGGTCATCGCATCCCGATCGACGCGCGTAACGGAATCTGTGCGCCGGCACGGGCTTGTCGCCATCCCTGCGGCCGGGCTACGTTACCCGGCGGTAGCGCCGTCAGGTCCGCGGTCCGCCCGGCGTCCCGCCGGCAGCCCAACCGGTCGGCGGCCCGCCGACTCGCGATGGGATGGGCATGACGCAGCTGTTCTCGGTCGAAGGTAAGACGGTCCTGGTCACCGGCGGTTCGCGGGGGATCGGTCTGATGATCGCCCAAGGCTTCGTCCGGGCCGGCGCACACGTGATCATCTCGTCCCGCAAGGCCGACGTCTGCGAGGCGGTAGCCAAGGAGCTCTCCGCCGAGGGTCGCTGCGAGGCCATCCCCGCCGACCTTGGCGACGACGTCGGCGCCGAGGCGCTGGCCACCGCCGTGCGCGAGCGCTTTCCCCGCCTCGACGTGCTGGTCAACAACGCGGGCGCGACCTGGGGCGCACCGCTGGAGACCTACCCGGAGGCCGCGTTCGACAAGCTCTGGGCGGTCAACGTCAAGGCCGTCTTCCGGCTCACCACCGCGCTGCTGCCGGCGCTGCGCGCCGCCGCCAGCGCCGATGACCCGGCCCGCGTGATCAACATCGGGTCGATCGACGGCATCCGGGTGCCGTGGATGGAGGTGTACGCGTACTCGGCCACCAAGGCGGCCGTGCACATGCTCACCCGCAGCCTGGCCCATCAACTGGCCGGCGACCAGATCACCGTCAACGCGATCGCTCCCGGCCCGTTCGAGAGCAAGATGATGGCGTTCGCGCTGGACGACCCCGCGAGCCGGACCGCCATCGAGCAGCAGGTGCCGCTGGGCCGCATCGGGCGCCCGGAGGACATGGCCGGTACGGCCATCTACCTCTCGTCGCGCGCCGGCGCGTATCTCACCGGTGCGGTCATCCCCGTCGACGGCGGCATCACCACGCACGGCTGAGCACCGGCTCGCCCAGGGCGGGCGTGCCCGCGTACCCCAGGGTGTGCCGGGGCCGCGCGGACTCGGCAGATCCGCGCGGCCCCGGTTTGGCCGGTGTTGCCCGTTCGGGCGGTGGTCAGCGACCGGCGAGCAGCCGGTTCACCGCCGTGTCGACGTCCAGGTGCTCGGCCTCACGGCCGCGCGGGACGACGACGTAGGTCCGTCGAAGGAAACGCACCAGGACGCTGCGCGGCACCTCGAAGAGGGCGTTGCCGTCCGGTGACGAGAGGGCCAACGCGACGAAGTCGCCGCGCGGTGTGGCCCAGGGCCAGACCCGCACATCCCCGATGCCGGCTGGCTCGTCCAGGCCGGTGACCAGCAGTTCGCGGGCGAAAGACCAGCTCACCGCCTCGCCCCCGGCCGATTCGGCATGGAACAGGACATGGACCGCATACGGGTCAGCAGGGTCGTAACGCAGACTGGCACGCACCGGCAAGGCGGTGGCGTCAGGTGCGACGAGCCTTAGCGACGTCTCGACCTCTACGGTCGTCGGTCGAATGACACTCATGGACGTTCTCCCCCCGGCACCGCTGCGGAACGCGCGTGTCCCGCTTTTCCCATACTCAGGTGCTACTCCTGGCTACGCTCCGCCATACGCTGACTTCACCCAGTGGTGGGAAGGGGGACGGAAAGGCCGCGTGAATGTGAGGATTCATGTAGGATTTCCGGTTCTGCCCAGTGCGTGATCCCGCCCGGCATCGGGTGGTTCAGTCGTCGACTTACTCCGGTAACGTCCAGTCGGCCGTTGCAGTGACGGGCCCGAGCGACACTGGCGGGTGAAATGGTGACGAAGCGATCCTCAATGGATCCGGTGGCGACGCCCGGCCCGCCGAACGTCGCGGTCCGAGCAGCCGAAAGGCGGGGGTACGAAGTGCCGATGGAGCAGCCCGAACGGGCCGGTCGGCCGGCGTCCGACGCCGGTCGCCCGGGCGGCAGAAGCGCGGACCAGTCGACCGGCGGTCCGGGTGGCGATGGCGGCGCAGACCGGTCGTTCGGTGGCCCTGGACGTGGCGGCGGACTCACTGTCGTGCAGGACCCGCCGCGCCGCCCTCGCTGGCGGCAACGGATCTCGATGACCCTCGACCTCATCCGAGCCAACCCCACCGGCCGGATCGCCCTCAAGATCTTTATCGCGATCGCCGGGGCGCTCGTGGTGACCATCGGCATCGCCCTCATCCCGCTGCCCGGACCGGGCTGGCTGCTGGTGATCGCCGGGCTGGGCATCTGGGCCGTCGAATACCACTGGGCGCGCCGACTCCTCGGCTTCACCCGCCGACACGTTCACGGCTGGACGCAGTGGGTCACACGGCAGTCACTGGCAGTGCGAATCGTGCTCGGCTCCGTCGGCCTGATCTTCGTGGCCACGGTGGTCTGGCTGTCGCTCAAATACAGCCTCGGCATCGACGTGGTGGCCAAGGCGATGCAGCACCTCGCAACGCACTGACCCCGGATTTCCGGTCCGGTTCCACGATCGGGTAGAGTCAGTGGCGCTGAGGGCGATTAGCTCAGTGGGAGAGCGCTTCGTTCACACCGAAGAGGTCGCTGGTTCGATACCAGCATCGCCCACGCAGGTCAAAGGCCACTTCCCAGTCTTGGGAGGTGGCCTTTCTGCTTGTGTACAGCAGCTAAGTACAGCAACGGCGTCAGTGGCCGAGTGAATCGCCAAGGCGCTTGAGGGCGTCTCTAGTCGCCTTGTTTGATACCTGCGTGTAGATCTCCATCGTCACGGAGAAGCGGGCGTGCCTCAGCACCTGCATGGCGACTCTGGGATGGACGTCGAGGTCTGCGAGCAGCGTGGCGCAGGTGCGGCGGGCGTCGTGGACGGTGATCGGCTTGACGTTGGTCTTCTCGCACCTCGCCTGCCACGACCATTGGAAGTTGCGCGGCTCGATGGGTGTGCCGTAGCGGGTGGTGAATACGAGTCCGGCCTCGTGCCACGCCTTCCCGGCGGCTGCTTCGGCCTCATCGCGTTGCTGTTGTCTGAGCTTGAGAGCGGTCAGGCAGATGTCGGGCAGGGGGAGGGTGGCGTCGGATGCCTGAGTCTTGGTGTCGCGGTGCAGGAGCTGCCCACGCACGCGTTGCAGTTGGCGACCGATGGTCAGCTCCCCAGCGTCGAGGTCGACGTCCTCCCACGTCAGTCCCAGGGCCTCGCCTTTGCGCAGGCCGGTCACGAGGACCAGGGCATAGGCGGCGTAGAGCGGGTCCTCGTCTGCGCGGGCCGATTCGAGGAACTTGCGCGCCTCGTCGCTCGACCACGACTTGCCACGTCGACGGCGGACGGTGGCCAGGGTGACCGCCACGGCCGGGTTCTTGGTGATGAGGTCTTCGGCTTGGGCGTGGGTGAGGGCGGCCCGCAGTGCGGCCCGGATGTCGCTCACCGTGCGCGTCGAGGGGACGGCCTGACAGCAGCGGCCGAGGGCGCAGCAGCGGCGTTTCTCCTTGGGCCGTGCGGCGTCCTTGCCCTGCTCGCAGCACTGGCAGGTGCGGGCCACCTGGTTGATCCAGGTCTGCACGTCCCGCGACTGGAGCCGGTCCAGTCGCTTGCCGCCGAGGCCGGGGGAGATGTAGCGGCGAACGAACGTCTCGTAGGTCGCATAGGTCAACGGTGCGCGGTTCGGCTCGACGATCTCGTTCAGCCAGTAGGTGAGGAAGCTGCCAACCGTCGGAACGCTTGTCGCCACTGGCCCGGCCTTGGCCTGCTGGTGAAGCTTGATCCACTTGTCGTGGACGGCCTCGCGGGTCTTGCCGTAGACGTACTTCCGGGTGCGCCTGCCGTCCGGCTTGGTGACCCAGACGTAGGCGGCGAAGCCGTTGCGGTAGGGGAAGATGGAGCCTTCGCCGTTAGCTCGCGCGCGTCCGGGCATCAGGCTGCCTCCTGGCGTTCGACCTGCTCGCGGATGTAGTCGTCGACCCACTCCGGGAGGACGCGGCGGTACTTGCCGTCCTTGATAGAGCGCAGCTCGCCGGTGGCGATCTTCATCTTGACCTTGGAGATGCCGAAGCCGAGAAGGACGGCGACCTCGGCGGGCGAGTACCAGCGCGGGGTGAGATCACGGCTCATGCGGCGGCCCCGGTAAGCCAGGCTTCGTGGGCAAGCTCTTCCCGACCGATGCGTCTGGCCTGCCGGCGCTGCGCGGCGGCGGTGTTGGCCAGGAGTGCGTCGCCTTCGGTGAGCCATCCGGAGCCGGCGTAGGTGAGGGTGCCGATGGTGACGGTGCCGGGGGTGTGGTCGTCCTCTTCACGGCGGTAGGTGGCGCGGGTGTCGCGGAGCAGGCCGAAGGTGACGGAGTAGCGGCGGGCCTTGGTGAGGAAATGGCCGCCGAAACCGAGCATGTGCGCCC
Source organism: Micromonospora sp. LH3U1 (assembly GCF_028475105.1). Classification (NCBI taxonomy): domain Bacteria; kingdom Bacillati; phylum Actinomycetota; class Actinomycetes; order Micromonosporales; family Micromonosporaceae; genus Micromonospora; species Micromonospora sp. LH3U1. The sequence goes on from NZ_CP116936.1 coordinate 1,940,690, forward strand.
AGCGGCGCAGTCCGGCGTAGGCGTTCGGTTGGGTGTCAAGGCTGTCTTGACGGTCGCCGGCCGTTGTGGCGCCGCTGGCGGTGTCGGTGCCGGTGGGCCTGCCGAGGTGCCAGCAGGCGTCGATGAGGCGGGCGAGGTGGTCGCCTGCCGGATCGGCGTAGTCGTCGATGGTGGCCGGGGTGAGCCGGGTGAAGGAGCGCCCGGTGGATTCGGTGGCCTTGGTGGCGTACTTGGCCAGGTAGGCGGCCACCTTGCCGTCGGTCAACTCGCCGTCGGCGGCGTTGATCTGTCGCACGTCGACCTGCTCGCCCCAGGCCACCATCCAGCCCTGCGGCCGGTCAGGATGTGAAGGTGTGGTGACGACGATCTGCCGGGCGGCGGCATGGATTGCGGCGTCTAGGTCGTCGACGGTGATGCCGGCCGGTGGCGGAACGAGAGCATCCGGGTCAGGGTCGACACCGTCGAGCCGCAGCAGGACGTGGAAATGCACGGCTGCCCGGCGCTGCATCTCGGCGACCTTGCCGTGCGACACCCGCACCGGCGGCAACCGGCGCACCTTGCCGGAGCCGGTGACGACCTGGACGAAGGTGATGCCGCGACGTCGGCAGAGGGCGGCGAGGTGCCGTTCGATGGCCTGTTTGGTGCGCCGCCACAGTTCGCCGGAGAAGTAGTTCCAGACGGCCTGGTGATCGTGGTCGTAGCAGTCCAGGCACAACGGCTGCCCGAGCTGCGGGTCGTCGACGTCGTGGCGGGCGAAGCACGCCGCGGGCTGTCCGTGCTGGCAGGTGCCGGCGGCACTTCGGGCGCGGCAGGGAGCGGGCCGGCAGTCGCAGCGCTGCCGGGTGGCGCAGGTATGGCGGGCGACGTGCCGGTGGTGGACTGCGCCGAAGGACGGAGCGGTGAAGGTGGCGAAGACGACCGGGTGTCGGCCGACCGAGTCGGGTACGCCCTTGCCGCCGGTCAGGCCGCAGCGCACGACCTGGTAAGCGTCACCGGCGTAGACCCAGGCGCAGTCCGGGCACTGCGATTCGCGGCGGTTGCCGCACGCCTTGTAGAGCGCTTGGTCGGGCAGCTCGTCGGTCTGGAGTTGGCCGGTGATGCGGCCCGTGGTCGTCTCGACGGCTGCGATGGTGCCAGTGAGTCGGATTGGCCGGGCGCAGCCGCCGGCAGCGGCGGTGTGCTCAAGCCAGCCGGAGAACTCCGGGGTGGCGGCGCGGTGCAGGGCTTGGGCGTTCCGACCGACGGCGACGCCGGGCCGGTGCAGGGTGAGCGGGGTGGACACGGTCTTCTCCTCAGGGGGTGGCAGGGACGGGAGCCGAAGCACCACCAGCCGTGGACGTTGGTCCGCTGGTGGTGTTCGTCGTGTCTCCTGGCACCGCCGGGAGGGCGGCTGACGCCGGAGGGCGGGTTCGTGGTGGTGCCACGTCCCGCCGATGGTTGTGTCCTCTCGCGCTTGTCGAACTGATGACGAAGGCCGGCACGGGTGGGGAGCCTGGGAAGTCGGCATCCGACCGGTTGCCGCAGGCTGCCCCTACCCGTGTAGGTGTGCGAATCCGGGCCATCGTGGACGGCAGTGAAGCCGTGCTGGGCCGCTCAGGGGATTCGGATAACCGGCGCGGTGGCCGGTGCGATCGAGAGCCGGCGGGACGTGACCCGCATCAGCGGCAGGAAGGCCGCTCGGCATCTCCGAGGTCGAGTCCAGCGATCCGGCAGGAAGGCCACGCTGGCGTGCTCGACGAGCGCCAGAGTAGCACCGGGTACCGACACGTCAACCGCCGTGATGTCGCCGGATGGAGGTGGGGCGGCAGGCTGCCGGCGGTGTGGGAGGACTTTCTGTACGTCTATCAAGGCGGCCCTGAAGGGGCCGCACGCGCCGCCGCCTGGGCGCGCACCGGCCGCTGCCGCTGTCGCTCTGCGGCCGTCACGCCCGAACGCCCGGCGGCTGGCGCGGAGAGCGGGTGCCCGGAGAGCCGCCGCCGAACGACAAGCAAGCCCTCCGATGCGTGGGGTGGTTGGGCCGACAGCCGGCCGGGCCGCGCGGCCAGGACCCGCGCGGCGTAGGTGAGCGCACGCCGGCGGCGTCGGCGGGCTGGCGACTCGCGCGAGGTTGCGGTTAGTGCGCCTCCGGCGGGGGCGCTCCGGCTCCAGGACGGCCGGGCTAAGCCGGCGAGTCTCGGTCCGTGGTAGTTGCGGTAGTCCATCCCGTCTGCCCTCGACCCGGGCAAGCCGAGCAGACCGCCGCCCGACCCGCCAGCGTCCGAACGCGCGTCAAGTTCCGCTTTACATGGCGGGTCGGGCGGCGGCCCGCTCCCCAGCAGGGCGGGTCGAGGGCAGACGGGACGGCAGCTGGCCAGCCGCTAGTCTGGCAATGGCCGACGCGGTGAGACGGGTCCTTATCAGCGGGTCCCACCGCGCTTTAAGGACCGAAACAATCGGGAGGCTTTTGTCAGCATTCCTACTCTTCCTCGATCGCCCGCCTCCTTCTTTAGGTCAGATATCCAAGCTGCCTGACTCCGTAGCCACCCGTGCTCGGCGAGGTGTTCAAAGCCCTTCGGCATGCCCCCAGACACAGTGAACAGACGCCTAGGTGGCTCCTGTCCACGACGCTTCCATTGCAGGCCTGAAGCGTCGACAAAGTAGGCCTGCGCTTGCTGAATCTCACTGACGTCGCATTCGATATGGAAGGCGTGTCGACCGTTAGGCGCAAGGTCTGTCAGATGGTCGGTCGAGCTGCCTCCTGGAACGTCAACCACTGTGACGATATCGAGAACGGCGGCACTGCTCAGGTTGCGCAAAGTGACTTCCGTTCCACCGGCCCCGTCGTCGTTTATGGAGACGAGAACCATTCTTGCTTGCGCAGCCGCTCGGTCTTGGTCGTCGACTCGCCGCAGCCTTACTTCTCGAAGGAAAAGCAGGACCGTCGCGATTAGTGCAAGAGTTGACAAAATGGAGCCTATGACCGTGCCCCATGCTTGCATCCAGTCGGTGACTGATGGCGCGTCCTGTGTCGGCAATGAGCCCGAGGATTGCAAAGGGGCTGGTAGACCAGACGAATTTGACGGAATACAGGTAGGTGCCACCCCTCAAGCGTAGGCGAGTGGGCGACACCACTTCCCGCCCAGGGCGAAGCGGCAGCTCGTCAGTCGTATCCAGACCTCCCGCGCGACGGCAAAGTGCCCCATTTGGGTGTGTTGGACCGGCGTTGACGCGATTGGATATCATCAGTCCGTGGCTAATGTTGACTTCGGGAACGTTCCTACCTGGATTTCGGGCCTCGGAACAACCGGTGCCTTGCTAATTAACTCGATCCTCCTGCGTAAGGCTTTCAAGGAGCGAGGCGAGATGTTAGAGGAGAAGCGACGGGATCAAGCTAGCCTCGTTACAGCCTGGCTTGACCCGGACAGTCGTAGCATTAAAATCCGCAACGGCTCCGAAGCGGCAATCGACAACTGTTTCGTCTTCATCGATTCGCGCACCGGCGATAAGAAAGAGTTCGATCTAGTCGAGTATTGGGTCGGGGCCGTACCACCGAAGGCCACTAACGAGGTGGCCCCTCGGACAGAACAGCCCCGTCACTGGAAGCTCAACGGGGTGCAATTTCAGGACTCAAGGGGGAGGCTTTGGACCCGCGACTGGATGAATGGGTTACAGGAGCTAACGCCAACGCTTGCGGACAAGAAGCGTTGGCGGCGGGTCAGGGCATGGCTGGCGAAAGTCATTCCGTGGCTCCGCCCCAAGCCGATCGAACTGGAGTAGGTGGAGGGCGCTGTTGCACGCCTATGTCTGCGAGACGTCGCCGCTGAGGAGGCCGCAATCAGGGAGATTCGCCGAACAACTCTTCCGTAAAGGCTTGGTCGGTAAGCTGACTGGCGCTGGAAAGCCTCTCGCCCAACTCGTCGACGTGAGCTACCTCGGACAGAATCTCGGCGTTCAAAAGCCAGTACATATTCCCGTCGCGTTCGAGTTCCCCACTGACGGCGAGAATGAGATCCCCATCATGCGCGTTAACAGCACGATGATAATCCTCAGCATCACTCAATCGAACGCGGACCTTCCGCACCGTGCCCGAGATACTGTCCAGCCCGAAGACGCCAGGGCCGCCAAGATGCTTCTTAGTTAGGAGGTGAACCCGCCCGATTACTGTTTGCCGCACTACCGGTTCGCTCTCTGCGGCTAGGTGGGTTGCCGCCCGTGACAGCGCTTGGGCATCTACGCGAGTAAAGACAAAATGACTATCGGGGATATCGCCGAATAGGTCGGCACCTGAATCCCAGGTGATTGTGACGTCTCCGCCGTCTCCGTCGCGCGACAAGCTTTCAAGCGCCGAGGACAATTCAAAAGAAACCCCTCGACTAATGCCAGCATCAAAACCGCTTAGCGAGGAGGTGGTTCGGTAGTGTTCCACCGCTTCAGCCGTTGCTTCTAGCGCGGCAGCGAAGTGCAGGGTGATGTCTCTGCCGTGGGCTATCCTGCCGGACGTACTCAACCCCGATGTGATAGGGATGGCAGCATCGGTTGGTGCATAAGCGGTAACTATGTAGCTGCCGACTCCTGTTTGCCCCATCAAGATGGAATCTAAGAACCTGTTCGAGAACTGACCGAACCGGTTGCTGTACCGACGCGATCTTTCTACGTACGACTTTGCGCCTGCAACTAGAGCAAGCCGAGCCGCACTAACAAGTTCCTCTCCCTGCTTCCAGCGGATTGTTCCGGGCGGAGCGTCAGTTTCCTTACGGAACTGAAACTGGTCGGCCGTATCCACGATAATTCTTGGCTGGATGACTCGTCGCCACAGATCGCCGGCGTCAGTATTGCTTACTTCGCGGACTGCCGCAGACATCATCTGACTAAATTCCGGAGCCGCGCGATCAAGCGGAACGATCAAAGATCCTTGAAAACCACTAGGGTCATTAAGGCCTGGTGGAGCGAACCTCTTGTATTGCCCTCGACGGGCTCCAACAAGTTTCCAACCCGCTTCTTCAAGCAGCAACGTGAAGCGCTCTGGGTCGATTCGTTCAGGCGAGGGGAGAACGCCCGGATTTGTCACAGGTCCTCCCCTCTTTCGAGTTTGTCCATCATACCGCCAAGCACTTCAGCGTTGAAGATGTCCGCTGTGCGAATCTTCACGCTTGGCGACTTGATACTTGCATCGACCTGACGCCCTTTCAGGTTGATCCAGTAGCAGCAGTGCTCCAGCCGCATGAACTCATGGTTCGGTGTAGTCCAGCTCGCCTGACGGGGCGGTGAGGCCATCACAAGGCAGATACCCTGCACCCCCTTGCGGGGGAAGGCCAGCGCATCAAAATACTTCCGCTGCTTGAACTGGTAGCTGAAGGTCTGGTTGTTCGGGTCAGGCTTGAGCGTGGTGGTGTTCTTGAGCTGGACAGCTAGGGGAGTCTCCTCGCCGACCCCAATCTGAGAGGGAGGGCGGATCAACCAAGCGTCGAAGCCCCAGACGTCGCGGTCGACAGGCTGCATCGTGCATCCCGCTGTGGCTGCGACCGCCGCGACATAAGCCATCTGCAACTGCTCAAGCAGCGTGGTGAAGGTGCGCGCGTCGACCGGCTCGATGCGCTGAGTGGGCTGGGGGGGCACAGGCAGTGCGGCAGGCATGTGCAGACCAGGTGACCCTGCGGCGAGTTGCGACGTGGGAACGCCCCCTACCTCAGCCAAGGAACACCACCCACAGCCCTGTCGATGACTACGTTCCGCCCAGGCTAGATCACTCTCACGTAAGTTAGAAGGTCCTCGCACGTTGTGCAGCGTGGCGTCCTACCTGGATGCCCCCACTCTGCCGCCCGATCGCGGCTATGTTCCTCGGAGGCAGCACCGTGAGGCAGCGAGGAAGCAGCGAGACGGTCAACAGCAGATGACGGAACGCCGCAGCCATCAGTGTGTAGGCCATGCTCGGCGGTAAAGGACGGCGTCGGATGCCATCCAACAATGAGGTGTACCCGCGTTCGGGACGAAGGGGTCAACCTCCCTCAGCGGGGTGGCTCCCTGTCTGTCAGGCTGGCGGTACCTTGCGAGCGCGACCGGCCGCCGTGAGTCCCGGATTTGTCGCCGTCAGGCCCTAGCCTGCCGCATATGGCAATGAGTGCGGCGAACCGCGTCCTCACCGCAAACCGGGGGTGGGCGACACTGCAGGGCCTGCGGGTAGGCGACCAGGTCTTCCACCCCTCGGGAGTGGCGATCGACGTCACAGCGGTCGGCCAGGTGCAGGACGACCGCGACTGCTACCGAGTAGCGACGACCGACGGGCGCGCTGTCATCGTGGACGGCGATCACCTCTGGGAGGTGACCGACAAGAGGGCGGCACGTTCCCTGGGTCCCCGAGGGGCAACGCGAAAGTGGTTCGAGAAGCGGGTGCTATCGACACGGGAGTTGGTCGAATCAGGCTTGTCGCGCTACGTCGGTGGCGGACGGACCTCGGTGACGGACGGCAAGCAGTACGCCACCAACGAATACCGGTATGTGCTGCCAGATCAGAGGGCGCTGGTGTCTGACGACGGAGCGCTGCCCCTAGACCCGTACCTGCTCGGCGCTTGGCTCGGTGACGGCAACTCGTCCAGTGCATCCCTGACCGCGCACATTGCCGACGTTCCCCACTGGGTAGCGGTCATCGGCGCGGCCGGGTTCATGCCAACCGTACGTCCAGGTGGCGGAACGCCGGACACCCGCAGGATCGGCATCACCTGCACAGGCGGGAAGGGCCGTCAGGGCCGGTCCTTCATGGGCCGCCTCACCGAGCTCAGGCTCCGCCGCAACAAGCACGTGCCGGATGCCTACCTCTCGGCCGGCAGCAGGCAACGGGAGGCGCTGCTGCAGGGACTGCTGGACACCGACGGCACGGTGAACGCGACTCGGGGCCAGGTGGAGTTCTGCTCCATGAACGCTCACCTGGCCAGCGCAGTCTTGCAACTCGCCCGATCGCTGGGGTGGCGCGCCACGCTGCGCACGGGTCGCGCAACTCTGGCAGGCAGGGACTGCGGCGAAAAGTTTCGGGTCTTCTTCACGCCCGTGCGTACCGATCCCTTCGCGCCGTTTCGGCTGGCCCGCAAGCGTGATCGCGTCAAGGCACTGGACGGCGGGAAGGGTCGTTCAACCCTGTCCATCTCGGCCATAACCGTGGCGGAGCCCGTGCCGGTATGCGACATCCAGGTGACGGCCTTAGACGGGCTGATCGTGCTCGGTGACGACTTCGTTCCGACCCTCGCGAGCCCACCCTCATCGCGGTCGAAAGGTTCGTCCTGGTGAGTTGAGGACGAGGTGCTGTACGTCCAGCGAGGGGACGCCCCGGCTATGGCGCATCGAGGTCCCCTCGAATGGCGCCGAAGGTGGTAGCCGGGGTCCCGGGGCACACAGGGGGCACAAGACGCCGTGAAATGTCGTCAATCAGCGAACAACCATGACAGCCTGAGACGCCGGTTGAGCAGGTGTCGGACGGTGTCGCCGCTGGTAGCGGGATAGCGGCTCTTAGTTCCGCTTTAACGTCTGACACGGCTGACGGTGCTGCGGGCGTGGCACCCGCCCTGACGGCGGCCCACGTTACGGGTCCGGTAGCTCGTTCGGGTCTGCGATGAGCGCATCTAGCTGTTCGACACGTCGTCGGAGCACTCTGGCTGCGACCGGTGGCAAGGCACGCATGGCGAGGTCCAGGACCCGACGATGATCGAGGGGGTCTGGACAGCATGACGGCTGGCCACAACCTCGCGTCTCTGACCTCTGCTGCCGAGATGCGCGAACGTACAGCTTCCAGCCCTGTAGGGCCTCGGCGACCGCGCCAGGGTGTAGGCGTGACCGCTCGACCTCGGCAATGTCGGACTGACCTCGGCGAGGAATGCCAGGAACGACTGCGATCCGTTCTCCGGGCCGTGGTTGCCGACGTAGGCCTGCCCGGATCTGCCCTGATGATCTACGAGGCACGGCTCTTTCGGGTTGTCGACATGAGCTCATGATCCCACGGACCTCGGTCGTAGCGCGCCGGCCCGGCTCGGGGCAGGTCGACGAGGACCAGGGCCAGGCCGTCACCAGGCCGTCGGAGGTCGATCGTGAGTGACCAACGATCACCACTGGTGAGGACATCTGTCCAGGTAGCAGGACGTGTTCGGCCCGATCACCAGCCCGGCCGGGTCCGCCCTACCTGTAGTTAGTGAACTGCATGAGAAGGATCGCTACCCGCAGCAACATGCGGCCGTTCCTGTCCAGCCCACAGGGTGCACTCTGGGCTGTCTCCGGATCGGGTCAGGTTGGTGTGGCGGCCGAGTCGGCCAGCTCGGCCGGGGCGCTCCGCATCGGCTTGCGCGCCTTGAGTGTCGCGGTCATCGACCAGGCCAGCGCGACCAGCAGGGCCGCGATGGCGGCGGGAATAGTTCCCCACGGCAGGGCAAGCGTCGAAAGCGTCGCGGACTGCTGACCGTCGGCGAGCACCCGGGGTTGCTTGACCGACTCCGGAATGGCGACCTCCCATTCGTAGGCGCTGTTCGGTTCTTCGTCGATGGCCTTCCAGGACTCCTTGACATCGACTCCGTAGATCGGCCCTTGATGCCCGTGGCCGCCGCGAGTCCAGTTGCCGATGCAGCGGCTGTGCATAACCTCCAACCGGTCGTAGGTGACGTAGCAATGGTCCACAGTGGCCCGCGGCTGGTCACCGGGCCACAAGCCGGCCGTCCAGCTCAGCACTCCACCGAGGGTCAAGCCCACGATGACGACCGCGGCGAGCCGCACCCTGAACGGAATCATGAGCTCGTCCTCCTCGTCGCTGCGCCCGGTTGAGCGGGCAGTATCTCAACCGGCTGTCGGACTTGCTACCAGACCGCTGCAGCCTCAGACCGACGAGCCGGGGCTTGTAACCTGCGCATGGAGCCATCCGCAACCGCCGCGCCGGCAATCTATAGGTCTAGGACCACGACCAGGACCAGGAGTTGGGCGTGGGCTTCACCAGCCACGGTCGTGCGGAGTCAGCAAACAGTCTGCTGCGCGGCGATGACGGACGGAAGGAGCGACAGAGCGAGCGCGCGTGAGTTCACCTGACGATGTCTGCTGACACTGACCGACTACCGCGACCAGGCTCCCCCCGGCGGGGGTCGTCCCTTTCCACGGTTCGTGCTCGCTGCAGCTCCTACGCCCCCCACTCGCGGCGCACTGGAGGCTGCGGCGGATCCTCGTGCGGGGGATCTGTGTCTACGGTCTCGACCAGGTCCTCGGCCGGCGTGACTCGGGCGGGCAGCTCGCCGAACCTGACGTGCCGCAGGTGGGCGAACTCCTCGTCCGTTGACCGTTCGGTGTGCCCTCGATCCTCACCCATCGCCGACCTCCCTCGTCGGGTTCCATTGTCCCCCGCTGAGTCGATCTACGCGTTGGTGGCGACCTGTCGAGGTCGCGGGGTTACCGCCCGGGCCGGAGGGGTGACCATAGCCGGGTCGCCAGCGCAATGGCTGTCGACAGCAACGCTGACAGCAACTGTCCCGGACGGCCGCACGCTGGCGAAGGCGGACACGGACGACGTTCCGAGCTTGCGGCCGTTCCCGGACATGTACGGACGCGGTGCACAGAGCTTGTAAGCGAGTCGTCCGGGTTCGGCGCTGTGCTAGCGAGAGTTCCCCGTGCCCGCCGCGAGCTTACTGCTTGGCCCAGTGGCGAAAGACCTCCTGCACCGCGGTGTGCCAGGGGACCCCGCCGTCGTCGTAGCCTTTGCCCGGGGCCCCGGTTGTCGAGTTGACAACGAGGGCTGCGAGCGACGGTTCGCCGGCCTCGATACACAGGTCCGAAAGCTTGTCCAGCACGCGGCCCATATGGGTGCTGAGGGCCACTCCCGTCATGCCGATCGCTAGACCCAGCTCCTTGTACGTCACCAGCGAGCGACGGCGAGCTGCCAAAATTAGAGCCGCCCGCGCTTGAAGGGCCTGCTGTCCTGTCTCTGTCGATGCCACATGGACATACTGCCGCCGTGATCTTCGTATCGAAAGGGGTGGTCAGGGATCCATGGCCAAGATCCGGACTATGCGCCGAACGATCTAGGGGGTCAGGGAATGGCTGACTGGCCTTTTCGCTGCTCAAGGCATCTTTGCTCAACGCAGCGCAACTGCCTTCCTAAACCGTGTATCGGTCGAGCTGGCCCGGATGCACCCGGAACAGGCATTGTCCGTCCTCGGCTTCGACCCCGTGCGGTGCGGTTGAGACGACGAGTGCACCGTCATCTCGGTTGACGATGCTGCACAGGATGTGGACAGGTGCAGGCAGGCGAGCCTCAAGGCGCGAATTGTCAGCGGTGAAGACCGGGACCTTGTCGACGAAGTACCACGACGTGTTGTTGACGTCGACGAGGCGTACCCGCAGCCAGCCCGGGAAGTCGTGGCTGATCCACGAAACTGCTTCGCAGCGGAGGTGGGCTTCTTCGGGAGTCACGAACCGATCGTGCCGGGTTGCCTGCGGCGGTGGCAACATTGCCTGACGCCCGCCGTCGCCGACTCCGACTCCGACAGCAACGATCCCGAACAGCGATGTCGAGACGGGCACGGAGAGGGACGCTGCTTCGTGTGCAGATCCACTCGCAGACGAGCGCGGACGCGTAGTGCACAGAGCTTCCAAGCGAGGGATCGCGGTTGCGGCGGCTGGCTCTGCGGAGGGATCTACTCGGCGACGAAGACGCCAACGCCGGGAAGCGTTTCGGTCATCCCTTTGATCCGTAGTACCTGCATGGCGCGGTCGATCACCGGCTCGGTGACCCCGTAATGCTCGATCAACTCACGCCGACTGGGCAGCTTGGAGCCGGGCTGGAACTCGCCGGACTTGATGCGTTCGGAGAGGTCGTCGGCGATCTGCTCGTAGCGGTAACGCGGTGGCACGTGGCTCTCCTCGGTTGGCAACACGAGTAGACCACCTACGTCAGCCCTTGACTACCCAACGGTACCTGTGGGAGGTTGCCAAGGAGGTCGATTCCCTCGGTTGGCGCTGTGGGCCGTCCTCGCAGGCGTGGATGTTCGGCGCGTCCCCCGCGTTCGGGCATCCACGCCTCCGGATTGCTGCGGCACGAGGAGGCGGCAGTCCTCCCTTCGAATCGGGCAGCACGGCAGACCATGACGCGAACGGGAGCGGCGGGCCGGTGAAGCGAGTTTCGTACGACGAGTACGTGCTGGCAGTGGCACTCACTCTCGCTCGCCGTCACCGGCCGGTCTGGTCCTGGCGACACTGGCGGCGCATCTGCCACTGCGGAGGCAATCTGCCGTGCCGAAGCCGCCACCGCATCCCGATCAACCGCGGCCACTGGCCCAACCAGGACGGCCCGCAGTGACCACGCACCACCCGATCAAGCCAGCCTGGACGTGCGGCGGCTGTGCGCGGGAGTGGCCATGCCAGACCCGACGCCAAGAGCTGCGAGCCGAGTACGACCGAGCCCCGGTGTCACTAGCCCTCTACCTGGCCGCCCAACTCGTCGACGCCGCCCAGGACCTGTCCCACGTCCCCGCCGGCCACCTGCATTACCGCTTCCTTGGCTGGACCCGATGAGCATCCTGCGTCCCGGTGACGAGAAGTTCCACTACAGCGACGGCTCCCACAAATGGATCCCACCGGACCCGGACTACGACCAAGAGGTCTGGGACGAACAGGTCCGCCAACACAAGCACGGCCACCTCAGGAACGAGCGCCCGAAGGTCCGCATCCAGCGCCTCGTCTGACGCCAGCAGTACAGCAGCGAAGTACAGCAACCGTGCCAGCCGAACCGAGCTGATAAGCGCGCCAGCAAACCGTCTGACCTCGCATCAAGCCCGATCCGATCACGCTGCCGAGAGTTCACACCGAAGAGGTCGCTGGTTCGATACCAGCATCGCCCACTCTCAGTTTGTGCAGGTCAGAAGCTCGTTACCGCATTAGTCGGTAACGAGCTTCGCCGTATGTGCCGCTTACATTGGGAGCAGGTTGGGAGCAGCGGCTCTGGTTGGTTAGTCCCGCGGGCGGTGACAGGGCAGTCCGATGCCCCGATCGTTCGACCGCTTCGTCCAGGATGCCAGCAGCATCATGAGGGCTGCGACAAGTTGGGCATCGATCCTTTCCGGCGTCCGGTAGTGCCGTCCGGGCACCGGACAGAAGGAAGCCCCGACATTTTGGTTGGTCGGAGCTTCGTCGCGCCATGGCGCTACTCGCTGCCGATGCCGTCGCCGTCCCGGTCCAGTTTCCGCGAGTAGCCCGGGTCGCCCTTGTGGATCGGGTCGGCGCCTGCCTCCCGAACCTCTGTGCAGTTGGCGTAGTACACGTCGCCGTCCGGGGCTGGGCCAGTGTCGCCGTTGCCGCCGTCCGGTTCGCACGCCTCCCCGTCCCGGTCCAGTTCGGGTCGGAAGCCGGGCTCACCCGGGTAGAGGGGATCGGCTCCGGCGTCTCGTACCGCGTCACAATTTTTGTAGTACGGCGTTTTGGGTGGACTACTGGTGCGCAACGGCTGGGGTGCCGGTTTCCGGGCCGGCGCCGTCTTGGTGGGCGCGACAGCGACGGCGGTGGGTCGCAGCATCGGCACGGGGTCGTTGGTGTCGGCGTTCGTGGCGGTGATGCGCTGAACCTGAGCCGACGTGGACAGTTGAGGCTGACTCTGGGCGGCCGGCTTGTCGTCGCCGATGTTTGCCCCGCAGATGATCATGCTGACGATTCCAGGACCATGCCGGCGCCCTGCAGGCTCGCGCTGATACGCCCGCCGCCCGGCACCGGCCCGGTGTCGCCCGGCTTGTACATCGGGTTCATCTGCACACTGAGGCGCCCACTGGCCGGCGTCGACCACCGGCGGCCTGCCCTAGTGGGAAACTCACCGCCAGCCCCTCCGCCACCTTCTCCGCCTTCGATGATGCTGACGTAGAAGCGGTCAAGCCACTCCCCGTCGCTGGGACCTTCGGAGTGCAGGATCGGGCCTGTCTCGCTAAGTGATGGGGCCTCTGGCCAGGCTCCTATCAGGTCACGGCCACGTCAGGTGAGTGCACGAGCAGTCCTCCCGGCCACGGCCGACAGATCCCGTTCAAGACCCGAAGTCAGTTAGGGGGCGGGTCAGACCGGACCGGGAGGACTCTCTCGTCCATCCTCACTGTTAGTGGATGCCCTAGTTCGCCCAGACATCGTGGGCGAAGTACCGATCGAGTCGTGGTCGTTGTGGTGGCCGCGGTACGGCAGGTTGCGCAGCGGGATTCCTGCATGGCGGTGGCGAGGGCGATGACACAACCCCAGCGGGGTACGCCTTTGGCGACGCCGACGTCGACGATGGTGGCGGCGATGTCGAGCTGGTCGGTGTCCCAGGTTCCGGCGCCGGGCGGCTGCCCGGACCGGCGAACGCCGGGTGCGGTGGCGGTGCCGCACCCACCGGCGCCGCTGGCGGCGTCGGTGAACCACGCCGGGTGGTGCCGCCGGGCCCCCGGCCCCGCACGCCTCGGCGAGTGAGTGGCCGTCGGTGACGTCGACGACCGCCTCGCCCGGCCCGGCCGTAGGCGGCGACCAGGCGGGCGGCGAGCCGGACGCCGATGCTGCGCCCGGTGTCGGAGGTGGATGCGGGATTGCGGGGATCGTGCTGCGGTGTGTGCTCGCTCATGTGGTGTCGGCTCCCCGCCGCGGCCCGGCCGCCGTGCCGGGCGACCTCCCGCGAGACCACCGACGGGTTCCGGCTGATCAAGACCCCGATCTGCTTGTGCTCCAGGCCTTCGGCCAGGCCACGGGATATCTCGTCACAGTCAGTCAAGGTCAACATTGCGCGCACGGCGTAACATCCTGTCCCACCGAGCCAGCAAGATCAAATGCTACGACCAGCTGAACCTGCCTCGTCCACCACCGTACAAGCGCAGAAGAGGCACCCTCGCGAGAGGATGCCTCTTGCTGATTGCAGCGTTAGTCGTCGTTGGGACTCAGCGGATCGTCAGCGAACCCGTCGTTGATCCGTCGGTCAAAGCGGCGGGTGTAGAGGTTCAGGGTGGCCGACGGCTTCTCGGGGCCCATCACGGAGGGGCTCCCGGCCAGCTTCCGTGACTCAACGGACGCGGTCTGCCCAAGGTGTCACGCGTATGCCCAACTCGTGTATCCGCAGCTCCGAATGATCGTCTCGCTGTAGTCGCCGAGGCATGCCTGGAACTTAACCTCGGTGCCCTCTGGGAGGTCTCCGTAGGATCGCTGCGTGCAACCATCCCCCGCCCCGCTCGTGTCCCACTTATTTGGGGCTCGGACGCCGTCCAACCAGGCTATGACGACCACGGACCAGCCGTCCGAGTAGGCGTCACAAACCCACATCACATCGCCAGAGTGGTTCCATTCCCCATAGCCGGAGCCCCAGCCTTGGCCGTTGTAGCATCCGTAATACGTGCATGCGGTGGCGTCCGTCCCGGCCTGCGCGGGTGTGGCAAGCGCCGACGCCATCACCACCGCAGTCATCAACACCAGCATCGCCCGCAGCACCCGCCGGACCCTACTAGCCCCAGAGATTTGAGTTTTGTGAACCTTCACGCAACTGTCCTTTCCTGTCCGCGAGCCCTTGGTCAGAAATACCGCCCATCGTCCTGTTGGGACCAGGGTACCGACCGGCGGTCAGCAAGTCGTTGACGATGCGCGCCGAGTGCTTGACGATCCGCGCACGGATCAGCTGAGTAATGAGCAGCCGTTTACTCCACTTCGGCGGCCGACCCGACTTCTTACCCTTGGGCAGTAACGGCTCCAACGCCGCCCACGGCACGTCGGTCAGGTCGTGCCGCCTCGTTGCCGCTACGCTGGCCACGAGGTCTCCGGTGTTCACATCTTCTTGGTCGAAGAACGATCTACCGGAGACCTCGCTGTCTATCGATCACCGACACGCCGGTTGATCAAATTCGGGCGGTCAACCCTGCCCACTTCTGAAACACGGCCTAGCTTGGTTTTTAACCTGCGGGGCGGTGGCATCGACCCCGGCTAATCATGGGGACAGCCCTTGATCGATCATTCCTCTTGTCTAGGGAAGAAGATCGCAAACCAAGGGCTGTCTGGTGATCAGTGTGCATGATGCTGGGTTGACCGATGAGGTCGGGCGGCTGGCGGCGTTCCGGCGTGAGTTCCATCGTTGTCTGACTGGACGTTTGCTTTATCTTCGCGTCAGTAGCAGCCGATTTGCGTGTCGGCCTCGACGGGCGCAAGGTGTCCGACCTGACCGAGAAAGGATGCATCCCGGCCGATTCAGCCCTGACCGGAATCAGAGCATTCCGCAGGGCGATCGTGTCTGGCTCACTTTTACCCTGACATCGACGGACATGAAGTCCATCACGCCCGCGCCCCGCCGCCGTACGCCTGAGCCATGACCACACGGCGACCCTATCCGTCCGACCTGTCCGACGCCCGATGGACCCTGATCGCACCCCGTCTGACCGCCTGGCGACAGGCCCGCACCGACGCCGGCGTCAGCGGCCGCGCCCCCACCCACGACCTGCGCGACATCTTCAACGCCATCCTGTACGTCAACCGCACCGGCATCGCCTGGCGCTACCTGCCCCACGACTTCCCGCCCTACCGGACCGTCTACGGCTACTTCGCCGCCTGGAGCAAGGAAGGCATCTTCACCGAACTGAACTACCAGCTCACCGGACTCGTCCGCGACCACCACGGCCGCACCATCGAACCCACCGCGTCCATCATGGACAGCCAAAGCGTGAAGACCTCCACCAACGTCCCCCTGACCACCCAGGGCATCGACGCCGGAAAGAAGATCGTCGGCCGCAAACGCGGCATCATCACCGACACCCTCGGCCTGCTCCTCGCCGTCATCGTCACCGCCGCCAGCGCCAGCGACAACACCATCGGCATGGACCTACTCGACCGGGCCACCGCCACCTACCCCACCCTGACCAAGACCTGGGCCGACGCAGGATTCAAAAACCGCGTCGTCGAACACGGCGCCACACTCGGCGTCGACGTCGAGATCGTCACCAAAGACCCGCACGTCAAGGGCTTCAGCGTCGTCAAACGCCGATGGGTCGTCGAACGCACCATCGGCTGGCTCATGCACCACCGACGACTCGTGCGCGACTACGAAACCCGACCCGACAACTCCGCCAGTATGATCACCATCGCCATGATCGACAACCTCGCTATACGCCTCACCACCGAAACCACCCCAACCTGGCGAGACGACTAAAACCACAACACACGCAAAATACGTGAATCAGACGTCCGCTTAGTCCTGCGGCGGGGGTATGAGCCAGGCCAGGGGTTGTCCGCTGAGGGCGGCGTCGGCAAGACGGTGGGCGCTGGCGGTCTTTAGAGCGGCTCGTGAGCTGTCGATCCAGCGCTGCACGTTGTCGACGCCTTGGTGGCGGTACTCGACGGCTTGGACGAGGCATTCCAGCTTGTCAGCGTCACGAGCGACGACAGCTTCTAGTGTCTCGCCAGCTTCGTACTCGGCGACTGCGGCGGTGATGACTTCGGCGACGGCTGGGGGACAGGCGGCGACCTGGTCGGCGGTGACGGCGGTGTTGGGTACGGCGGTGAGATAGCGCTTGGCGATGTGTGGGATATCGGTGATTCGGGTTTCCTGGGTGTCGTGCAGGACGCAGAGCATTGACACTCGGGCTGCATCGGCGCCCTCCATGGCGGCGAGCATCATTCCGATGAGCGCCGTTCGGAAGGAGTGCTCGGCGATGGACTCGGGTTGCTTGACGCCGGCGAACCACCAGCCGGTCCGGGCGGCGCGTTTGAGGACGCCAGCTTCGAAGATGAAGTTCATCGCTCCGGCGGCGTCGTGATCGTCGGTCATCTGCCCGTCCCTGTGCCGGTGAGTCCGTCCGCCCGCATGCTGTAAACGATAGAGGTTAGTTCCTGCCGCGACTGCGCGGAGATCCGGTCGCTCTCCAGGAGCGGGACACTGCGGTCGAGGAGCGCCCGAGTCGCGGCAGGGTTGTCGAGAGCGAGACCGCGTCGTGCGGCCAGCAGAGCCCAGACGTTGTGGATGTTGAGGTCGACGAAGGGATGCTCTGGATAGAGGCGATGGACCAGGTGCCGAAGAAGGATTGAGCCATGCCAGTCAGCGAGCGCTTCGGGCATGAAGGAGTCGTCGCGGTGGCGGTACGGGATCTCGCCCACCCAGTAGGCCGAATAGTTGAGGGCTGCTCGCTCGCAGGCGTCGTCGGGGTGTGCGCGAGCGATGAAGTCTCGTAACGGTTCCGGGTCGCCCTGGTTAGCGAGGGACGTGACGACGGAGCGGGCGTCGGGCCACAGCGGTGACCAGGTGCGAAAGGTGGTCGTGCGGCGTGCTCGGGCGGTGGCCTGGGTGAGCCAACCTGCTGCTGCCTTGGTGGGGTCCATGCCGGCAAGGAAGCAGGCTTGCCGGTGCAGCAGCACGTTCCGATGCCGTCCGGCTGCGGCGCGATCGGCGAGCACGTGAAGGTGAGCGAAGAACGCACGTTGCTCGTCGACGGGCAGGGTCGGCCCGGACGCGACTGGACCCCGCCGGAGATGGGCGATGGGTAGCCCTCTGGCGAAGGTCGGTGTCTGCCCGAGGACGGCCCAGAGGATCAAGTCGTTCAGACGGTGGGTGAGTACGGACCAGCCCAGCGGCTGTTCGGCGATGTCGCAGCGGCCCACATGTTCCTTGAGGACGGCCGCGAGGATGAGATCCGCCTCGGCGGCGTCGTCAAGTGCTGCGAGCAGCAGTGTGTTCGCGCCGAGCCGTCCGAGCCGGCGTCGGACGGCGATCGCCTGCCCGAGCGGTACCGCGGTGAATGGCCGGCGCCCGGATTCCCAGCTCTGCACGGTCACGCGATCGACGTCCAGGTCGGCGGCGAGCTGCTCCTGCGTGAGCGGGATGGACTCCCGGATCAGCTTGAACAGGTAGCCGGTCACCTCGCCGCGATTTGGTGCTGATCGTCCGTGACCTTTCATGCGTCATCCCTACGTTGACCCGTGGTCGACGTTCCGCCGTGAAACCAACGCTGCGGCAGCTCATCTGGCCTGCTCACTCGTACTGCGGGTGAGTCCAACCGCCGTCGTCGTGATCGTAGCGTCGCAGTTACCGAACGTTCCAGATCCGGTCCCGTGGTTCGGGGTCGGTTATGGAGCGCTGCCCGGCGGAGGGAGCCAGTGATGCGGGACAGGACACCACCATGGCGACGAGTGACCTACGACCAGTACCTGATCGCTGCCGCGATGACCCTGGCACGACGACACCGCCCGGCATGGTCGTGGCCGAAGTGGAGGTGGATCTGCCGCTGTGGGGCCGACTTGCCCTGCCGTAGCCGACACCGCATTCCGATCAATCGGGGGCACTGGCCCGCCATGGAGGAGCAGTGAGCAACGACGCGGAGCGGCAAATCCTGGTCGTACACCTCCTCGCTAAGGACGGCCTGTGCACCGGTTGCCGGGCGTGGTGGTCGCGGCTCACGCCGTACCCGTGCTGGCAGGTGGACTGGGCGACCAGCCGGCAGGCGCGGTCGATGACGGCGGCGCTGCTCGGAGGCCGCGCATGACCACGCACGGCCCGGTGCTGCCGATCTGGAGTTGCGGCGGCTGCGATGCTCCCTGGCCCTGCCGCACACGGCAGCGCGAGCTACGCGCGGAGTTCGACGATGCTCCGATATCCCTGGCTCTGTACCTAGGTGCGCAGCTGGTGCGGGCATCTGAGGATCTGACCTGGGTGCCGGCGGGGGCGCTGCACAGACGCTTCCTCGGCTGGCTTCGGTGAGCATCCTGCGGCCTGGCGACCAGAAGTTCCACTACAGCGACGGCTCTCACAAGTGGATCCCACCGGACCCGGATTACGACCAGGAGGTCTGGGACGAACAGGTCCGCCAACACAAGCAAGGACACCTGAGAAACGTGCACCCGAAGGTGCGGATTCAGCGCCTCGTCTGAGGCCAGTGGTACAGCAGCGAAGTACAGCAACCGCGCCAGCCGAATCGAGCCGAGAAGCGCGTCAGCAGGCCGTCCGACCTCGCATCAAGCCCGATCCGACCGGCTTGCCGAGAGTTCACACCGAAGAGGTCAAGCCTCCAGCCTCCCGACTGGCTGGTGCCGGCTGTTGAACTGAGGCCTGCCGGCGCCAATCACGAGGCCAGCCCGCTTCGATGCACGGCTCTGGCTGTCGTCGCGGTGCCGTCGGTACGGATCCCGCGAGCTGAGACCCAGATCCCACTGGCGAACCTCTGAGCAGGGCTTCCTGAACGGTGACCTCTTCGGCGGACCCGAAGATGTCAGCCATGGTGTTCCCGGTCGTCAGTCGGGCGGCGTCCTCTTATGTCGATGAGCGTGCACGCCGCTCACGTGCTGGAGTGTGGTTGGCAACCGCCTTACCACGACGACGCCCAGCTACATCAATCGTCACGGGAAAGCGGCTTTGATCGGTAGTCACCCATTTAAGAAACGACGCACTAAGCAGTCAGGGAAGCAAGGATTATTTCTCGCGCTGCTCGGACCGTAGCCGCGAAGGCGGCCGGGTCCCGGCCGATACGTTCCGCGCCAGCGCGCATGACACCGGACAGCAACTCCACTGCGAGGTGCGGGTCGCCGACGTTGCGGAATTCGCCGCGCGCCATCCCGTCTCGGACAACGTGTTCCACCTCGACCACGATGGCGTGGAACGGGTTGTCCGGCCCCTTGGGCACTTCGGCGGCCGGCATGCGGGTGCCCGGCCGGAACATCAAGTGCATGGCCGGGTCCGTGAACGCCTCCAAGACCTCCTGGATGATTTCCAGCATGCGCTGCGCTGCCGGCTCCGCGGAACGCGCGGCGATTGCGGTCACCCGCTGGACCGTGGGCCGGCCTCTACGCTCGGTCAACGCCTGGACCAGGGCGCTTTTGTCGGTCGCATAGTTGTACAGAGTGTTGCGCGCGAGCCCGGCCCGGGCGGCGATGTGGCCCATGTTGATCGATTCGTAGTCGCGTTCGTGCAGCAATTGCCGTATCGCCTCGGCGAGGTCGGCCCACACCAGTTCGTGGTGCTCCTCGAGGTTGACTCCCCGGATACGCGGCATCCGATCATCCTCCTTCGATGGGGTCCCGTGCCCGCCCCGAGCGTGCCGTGCCCTCTGAGCAAGGGAGGTCGGTGACTACGCGGTGGCTTGCTTCGGGTAATGGCGGCGCAGGTTGGCGGCGAGAATGCGGTCGAGCGTGCGGTCGGACAGTATCCGGGTCAGGGGGATGATCATGGCGGCATCCCGGCCGGCGGTGTAGCGGGCACGCGGTCTGCGGGTCATCACGGCCTTCACGATGATTCGGGCGGCGGCATCGGCGGTCAGGCCCGATGCAGTGCCCGAGGTCATCAAGGCGTTGTTCGCCTGGACCAGACTGCCGTAGCGCTCGACCTGCTCTGGTGTCATCCGCGCGGCCAAGTCGTTCGCCGTGGCGACCCCGCGGGTGGCCATCTCCGTGCGGACGCCGCCGGGCTCGACCACGACCACGTGTACGCCCAGCGGCGCGACCTCCCGACGCAATGAGTCGCTGACCGCCTCTAGGGCGAACTTCGCGCCGGCGTACGCGCCGTAGGTGGCCATGGCGGCCCGGCCGCCGATCGAGCTGATATTGATCACTCGGCCCTTGCTGCGCAACAGGGCTGGCAGGAGCGCCTGGGTGACGGCGATGTGGCCGAACAGGTTGACCTCGAACACCCACCGCCACTGCTCCATGGGCAAAGCTTCGACCGGCCCGTTCACCTGGATGCCGGCGTTGTTGACAAGCGCGTGCAACTCGCGAGGGTCTGCGGCGACCCGGGCGGCGAGTGCGTTCACGTGCTCGGACTCGGTGATGTCAAGGATGACCGGTTCGACGCCGGCCGCCCGGATGGCGTCGCCATCACGATCGCGTCGCACGCCAGCCAGGACGTGGAATCCCCGGCGAGCCAGTTCGTGGGCGGCTGCCGCGCCCATGCCCGTGGAGGCTCCGGTCACGACGACTAGCTTCTGGGTTTCGCCGCCCGTACCCGTGTTCATTGCCTGCTTCGTCACGGCGTCTTACTCCTTTATGCGACGGCCTGTCGCGAACATTACGACGTTCTGTCGCCAAAGGCTAGCTACGGGCGTGCGTGTGATGGCCTTCACCTCGAGGGCCGCCCGTAGTTTCCAGACCAAAACAACGGTGAGCAGTTGATCTAGGCCCGCACCTGGAGTAACTACCTCAGGACGGCTGGGTTGCCGGACGCGTTTCGGCGTTTTCCGTGATCCCGGTACGTGGGAAGGGAGGTCAGCGCCGGTGTCGGCGGTGGTGCTCGTCGTTCTCGGCGGTGATGCGTGCGGAGGTCTCCTCACCGACCCGGACGTAGATGCCCAGAGTAGGCGAGGTGTCGGTGGCGGGACTTGGCTTGGAGTTCGGCGGCGCTGCGGCCCTGGCGGAGCCACACGACCAGCGTGGGCAGCCGAAACGAGAGCGACAGCCCGGGCGCCTCGACCGAAGCCTGGCCGGGCCACGATCGCAGGTCAATGAAACAAGTAGTCGAGATGAGCGCGCCGAACTCGGCTGAGGATGCGCAACGGACGGCATCATCACGAGTTCGCCGGTGCCCTTGGCGGCCCCATCTTGGGCGCAGTCGCTCCGGCTCGGTGGTACTCCGAAAACATAGCTTGGCCAAGAAGTGTTGGCCAAGCTATGTTGGCTCAATGTCGTCCGGCCAGAGGAAGCAACTCACCGACCCGCAGGCGCTACGCGCGCTCGCTCATCCCATCCGTCTCAAGCTGCTCGAACTGCTCACCGTCGACGGTCCGGCCTCCGGGCGAAAACTGGCAGATCGGACCGGCGAGTCCACGGCATCCATCAGCTATCACATCGGCCAGCTGGCCAAATGGGGTCTCGTCGAGCCCGCACCCGACCTGGCTGAAGGACGCGAACGGCCGTGGCGAGCAACCAGCCGAGGGATCACCTGGACAGCGACCGGTGACGGCTCACCAGAGTTCACCGCCGCCTCTCGGGCGCTGCGAGAGCAGTTCATCGCTCAGCGACTCGCCGCACTGGACGCCTACCAACGCCACCAGGACGACTTCGACACCGCCTGGCAGGAGGCGGCCTGGGTCGGCGAAGACATCGGTTACCTCGACCCCGACGAGCTTGTCGAGGTAACCGAGCGCATCAAAGCCCTCATCGGTGAGTACACCGCTGCCGCACGGCCCCGCAAGGCGAACACCCGCCGCGTCGCCTTCTTCGGATACGCCGTCCCCACGTACGACGGCCCGAGCTGATGCTGCACACACCGGGACTGCTCGCCCTGTTCGTCGCGAAGCTGCTGTCCACCTTCGGTTCCTGGCTCACCCTCCTGGCGCTGCCGTGGTTCGTTCTGGTGACCACCGGCTCGCCGGTGAAGATGAGCGCGGTTATGGCCGCAGAGTTCCTCGGCGTCGTGACACTGGGTCTGCCCAGCGGCAAGGTCGTGGCCCGGCTCGGTGTGCGGCACACGATGCTGATTTGCGACGGGGCGCGCGTACCTTTGATGGCGCTGATCCCGCTGCTGCATCAGACGGGATGGCTGAGTCTGCCGGTCTTGCTGGCGGTCTCGTTCAGTCTCGGTGTGTTCACTGCGCCTTATGTCTCCTCGCAGCGGCTCATCCTGGCCGACCTCCTCGGCCCGATACGGGGTACCGACGAAAAACTCCTCGCCCGCGCCAACAGCCTGATCGACGGTGCGACCAGAATCGCCGCACTCGCCGGACCCGCCCTCGGCGGCCTGCTCATCGCCCTGCTCGGACCAGCCCAGGTCCTCTGGATCGACGCCGGCACGTACCTCGTCTCCTTCGTCATCCTGGCCGCCTTCGTCCGGCCACCCGCCACCGTTGTGGCAGGCACGGACAGGGCGTCCTCTCGTACAAGCCACGAGCAGGCCTCCACGTTCACGGGCCTACACCACACGCTGCGCCACCGAGCACTTCGGCGCTTCGTGCTCGCCCTGACGTTGGTGACCATCTCGGTCCCCGCCATATTCATCTGCCTACCAGTGCTGGTCCTGAATGATCTGGGAGGCGACCCTCGAACGCTAGGGCTACTCATCGCGGCAAACGGCGCTGGCCTCGCCATCGGAAGCCTGGTAGCCGTCACCGGCCTGGGCCGGATGAACAACACCGCCCTCACCGGCGCCGCCATGCTGCAATGCGCCCCGCTGTGGCTACTACTCATCGACCAGACAATCGTCATGGCCAGCGGACTGTTCCTGGTAGGACTGGCCACGCCGATGCTGGCCGCAACGATCAACACACGCGTCACCCTACGCACCCCGGCACCTATCCGACCTCATGTGATGACCGCCGTGACGACCACCGAAAACCTGGGGGCATTCGTCGGATACACCGCCGCCGGACCGGCGATACAACTCAGCGGGCCACGCACAGTCTTCGCCGCGATAGCAACCCTGGCTGCCCTCGGCGCGATCACCTTCGCCATGGCCCTACGCGCCGACCACTCACGACCAGCCGTGCCGAGTCAGCGCCCTCACGAACTGCGGCAACACCGCCGCACGTCGGCGATACGCGAGCCTGCGGCTGACCCGAGCAACCCCGCCCCAACCAGCTACCCGTAGGAACCCGGTCCCCGCGCCGGGCCCTCGACATGCTTTCCAACGAGCACAGCCGCGAAAACCCGACCTCATCGAACATCGCCGACTAACCAACATTCAAATGAAAGACCGAGGTTAGTGGAGCAGATGACGGTGCGGATCTCCACGTCGTAGTCGAGGAACGGGATGAACTCGGCCCACGCGTTGTCCCCCAGGCGGATCACCGCCGGATACCGTCCGCCCCACTTCTCCGCCAGGTCCTCGAACGCCGCCCGGGGCGCAGCCGCGTTGACGGCGGTGTAGATCGGCTTGATGTCGTGTTTCAACTCGTCCCAGTACCTGCGCGAGGTGAGCCGGAACGTGTTGCGGATCAGATGGATGATGCAGGTCTGCACGATCGCGGCCACACGTTCGTCACCACGTCGGGGAGGCCTTTGAGGCCGTCGCAGACGAGGAAGAACACGTCCTTCACGCCCCGATTGCGCAGGTCGGTCAACACACTCATCCAGAACTTCGCGCCCTCACCACCGGTGCCGGCCCACAGGCCGAGGATGTCCTTTTCCCCGTCGAGGGTGACCCCGATCGCGGCGTAGAACGGCCGGTTCGCGATCTGCCCATCCCGAACTTTGACCACGATCGCGTCGATGAACACCGCCGCATAGATCTCATCCAACGGGCGGTGCGACCAGTCGGTCATCTCCTCGATCACCTTGTCGGTGATCCGCGAGATCGTCTCCTTACTGACCGAAGCGCCGTAAATCTCGGCAAAATGCGCTGAGATCTCCCCGGTCGTCAAAACCCTTGGCATACAACGACAACACGACCTCGTCGACCCCCGACAACCGGCGCTGCCGATTCCGCACGATCTGGGGCTCGAACGTGCCAGCCCGATCCCGTGGCACGTCAATCTGCACCGGCCCGGTGGTGTCGGTCAGCACCGTCTTCGACCGGCTGCCGTTGCGGATGTTGCCCGAGCCGGCGCCGTCGGGTTCGTGTTTGGCATAACCGAGGTGCTCGGACATCTCCTCGTTCAACGCGGTCTCCAAGACCGTCTTGGTCAACTGCCTGAGCAGCCCATCCGGACCGGTCAAGGACAGACCTTGTTCCTTGGCCGCCCGGACCAGCTCGGTGGCGGCCTTCGCCTCCGCCGACGGCTCCACCCGCTTCTTCCGTCCAGCCTGATCGTTCTGTGTCGCGGTCATCACGGCACCCTCCTCACCAGGCACAACGCCTGGCAGGTCAGGCCGGAAACACCTTTAGATCCACAGTCCCCCAGCACTGAAGCAGCGGCGAATCGGTTCCAGCGCCATCGGCATCGACGGCAGTCATCAGCTGGCCGTTCGGTCACCGACCAGCAACAGGGACTTGCCCACCGTCGTGCGCGCGGCAAGTGCACGGTGGGCGTCAGTGGCCTGCTCCAGCGGGTAGGTGGCGCCGATCGCCGGCCGCAGCCGTCCCTCCGCGGCGCGTTGCAGTGCCAGGCCTAGCAGTTCGCGCACGGTCTCCTGGTTCGGTGGGCCGTCCAGTAGCGGAGCGAGCACCGAAATGTCGCGGCGCGCGGCCGACTCGGGGTCCGGTGCGGCGAAGCCGTCGGCGGTGCCGTAGGTGACGAAGCGGCCGCCGTCGGCCACCGCGTCAAAGGTGGCCGTGCCGAGCGAGCCACCCGCCCCGTCGTAGGCCAGCGCGGCGCCGCCACCGGTCACCTCCCGCACCTGGCGGATCCAGTCCGACCGGGTGTAGTCGACGCCAACCTCCGCGCCCAGCTCGCGGGCCAGTGCCAGTTTGACGTCGCTGGATGCGGCGGCGACCACCCGGGCGCCGGCTTCGGCGGCCAGCTGCACCAGCAGCGATCCGGCTCCGCCGGCAGCCGCTGAGACAAGCACCCATTCTACCTTCTCCGGCGCGCCCAGCCGGTTCAGGCTGAGCGCGGTCACGCCGTCGTGCACCAGCGCGGCCGCCGCCTCGATGGCCAGCCCGTCGGGCACCGGCATGATCTCCTCGACGTCCGCGGCGACCCGTTCGGCGTAACCGGTGCTGGTCCGTACGACCACACGCCGACCGATCCATGCCGGGTCCACCCCTTTGCCGGTCTCCACGACCGCGCCCGCCCCTCCGCCACCTGGCACGTACGGCAATGTCCGCGGGAAGAAGTCCTGGCCCCAGCCGCTGCGTAGCAGGGTGTCGAGGAGAATGACGTCCGCCGCAGCCATGCCGACGACGACCTGGCCGGGTCCGGGCACCGGGTCGGGCAGATCCGCGGGGGACAGCACCTCCGGGCCGCCGAACACGGCCACCTGGATTGCGCGCATGTGCAGCATCCCTAACGTGAGACAGTGTCCTGGCCAGTGTTCAAGCTGAAGCCTGGTTGAGGTCAAGATGTCCCCTGAGGCGGCGAGACCAAGGCCACCACTATCCATTTGCAACTTTCGATGGTGATCGGGTGCACGCATCTGCCGCTGACAAAGCGCGGCGATCATGGGTGTGCACCCCGATCGACCGATGCAGCTGCGGGAGCCAGCCCTGCTGCCAATCAAGGCACTGGGCCGTCAGCTCACGACCGATCGGCGGTCGGCGGTCGGCGGTCCAGTGTGAGCCCGGTTAGGGGGCAGGTGGGGAGCAACAGGGTGCCCTGAACGGCCTTGAACTGCATCCAACGGCAATGAACGGCGCTCAACTGCACCCACCCCTGCCTGCGGCTCCACGTTGCCGCAGGTCAGAGTCGGTGCGGCGTCCTGTTTCACACCGAAGAGGTCGCTGGTTCGATACCAGCATCGCCCACCCTTAGTTTTCGCAGGTCAGAAGCCCGTTACCGGAGTCATCGGTAACGGGCCTCGCGGTATGTGCTGCTTACATTGGGAGCAGATTGGGAGCAGCGCGGCTGGTTCTCGGTTCGGGCCGCCCTGGACCGCCCGGCTGAGTGAGCTGATTTGCGGTCCCGAGCGGGCCTGCTGGCTGGTTGAGGAGCACCGGCGCCCACATCACGAGAGGGTGCCCCCGCGCTGTGGCTCACGGGCGGACTGATGGCCGTCGGTCCGGTGATCCGCCCACTCGCCGGTCCACATTGCGAGGTCGCGTACCCAACGCTCGGTGTTCTGCCGGGACTTGGCCGCCCACTTCGTTGCGTTCTTTGACGCGAAGTCGTCCAAGACCTGACGGTCAGTCGCGGTCCATGCGGGAAGCTGGGTGAGCCACTATTCTGCCTGCTCGGCGGTGTGGCCGCTACCAATCAGCCATGGGACGAGCAACGCGAGTTCGACCCATGCGGCGGCCTTGGTTGCCCACGCCCAGTCCACGATGCGTAGGCCGAGTGGGGTCACGATCAAGTTCGCCGGGTTGAGGTCGGAATGGATAAGTGTCTCGCCGTCCATCGCGGGGTGTGCGAACTCGAGCCGGGCTGCTGGGGTGAACCATGTCTCGCCGGGTGCCGGCGTCTCTTGAAGTGCTGTCAGTGCGGCTAGGAGCAGATTGAGGTCCGTGCTGCCGGGAGACAGGTCGGGGTGGGGACCGGGAAGATGCTCGGTCCCCACCACCAGCCAGCCATCGGATTCGAACTGCCACAGGACTGCGGGCGGGTGCCGGTCGATGGCCTGGGTTGCCGCCAGTTCGTAGCGCAGCGACCGAACGCTCAACTCGCCGGAGGCCGCCTTGACGAAGATCGGTCCGGCCGGTCCGGTGACCGTCGAGGCGATCTCGGCGTGGTTGCCACTGGACGCTGGGGTGATGGGAGCGGTGCCGTTCCAGGAGGCGAAGTGGGCCCGGTTCGGGAACCGGGTGACATCACCGACTTCGACCAACAGCCGGGCGGCGCCGGAGGGTCCGATGCCGTGCAGGTCCATCAGCGTGGTCCCGGTGGAAGCCACGAGTTCTTTCAGTTCCTTGTTGGCTTCCTTGGAACGCCGGTAGACGCGTTCGAGGTCACCGATCAGCTCCGCGGCGACCCGGCGCTGGGTCTTGCCGACCACGTCACGGGGCCGAACAGTGGCCAGCAGTGTCTTGGCCTGGGCGGCGGACAGACTCTTCTTCGCCGCGGTCGGTGTCGAACCGGCCGCCGCCGACGATGGTCTCGTCGCTGGTCATGACCTCGATTGTGGCAGAGCGCTTGTGCGGGTCCATCCCGATGACCACACGATCTGACGTGCCACTCAACGCTTCCTCCGATGCTCGATCCACCTGGGATGTCGAGCCGGGAGGGCAACGCTACTTTGAGCAGTGCAAACCCCTCTTGAGCCTCTCCCCGCTCTGGGGCGACGCCCGGGCCGCGCAGGCCAAATGAGAGCCACACGACCAGCGTGGGCAGCCGAAATGAGAGCGACAGCCCGAGCGCCTCGACCGAAGCCTGGCTGGGCCACGGTCGCAGGTCAATGAAACAAGTAGCCGAGATGAGCGTGCCTGGCGATAGCGAGAATTTTGCGCCGATTCGGTGGTCGGCTGGTCACCGGGTAGATCGGGTCATCAGGCGTCCCACGAGGGTTTTCGCCCAGGGGTGGTATCGCGTGTTCTGGAATGACCTTCGTGGTTCGGAAAAGGTTCGGCATCATATTCCAGGATGACCTCGGAACGCGGTCCGACCAGCTGGTGATGGTCGTTCGCGAAGCTGGTGGCGGCACCGGTGGCGAGCAGCGTCGTAGCTCCAGCATCAAGAACGTCGAACTGATGCCGCTTGGACACGAACTTCCGGCGCAGCACCGCCACCGGAGTTCCGTCCCCCAGGGTGACCGCGGCAGTACGCCGGAGCGGGGACAGCAGGGGCAGCAGGAGCCGGCCGGTGAAGATCGAGTGCATGGCGCCATCCTGGTCGATGAGCGATCAGCGACCGCACCAGGCCCGGGTTGAAGCGGTGCGGAGCAGCAGCCCGCTGACGAGCAGGGCCAGCACCGCCAGCAGCCCGCCCAGGATCCCCACGACGACAACGGGTTCGACCGGCGGCGTGATCAGCGACCCGAGGCGCGGCCCGAACAGCAGCATCGTCCCGGCACCACCGAGAAAGGCGAGCCCGACGCCCACGGCGAATCGCTGGGCCACCCGCCACGCGGTCGGGCCCCCGCGCCGGAGGCCACGGAGCAGGACACCGACGGCCACCGTGCAGCCACCCAGGGCGAGCCAGTTCCCGGCGCCGCCGACCTCGGCCAGGAGCGCGATGTCAACGGCAAGCACGTACACCACCAGAGCGCGAACAGCAGCACGCTGGCGCTGATGCTGGGCGGTCGCCGCCCGGTGGCCGCCGGGCCGGGGCGCAACGGCTCGCTGATCATCGCCGGATCATACGGACCGGTCACCAGGGAAAGCCTCGTGGCACCACATGACCGCTACGGGCCCACCCGCTCCTGACCGGCGTCCGAGGCCGTGAGCAGGCGGATGACCTGATCGACGTCGCGGTCACGGTCCTCCTCGGTGGCGGGCAGCGTCCCCCGCGCGACGTGCGCCAGCTACTGTCGCGTGTCTGAAGTAGTTTGACGTACGGACGTTGTCGTACCGGGCTGCCAGAGTGCGAACGTGGACGACGCGTTGACCGTGCTGGGGAGAGAGTTCGAGGCCGTTGAGGGCAGCTTCCTGCTGCGCCTGCGGGGCGATGCTCTTGTCTGGGACCGGGCAGCGTTCAGCCGGCTGGAGCAGGCGATGCGGATGGCCTGTCAGCAGCACGAAGGCCATGACGAGGTGCCGCGCTGGATGGCGGAGGGGTTCTATGAGGTCTCACATTTCGTGGCGGAGTGGACCAGCCACCCGAACTTCCCTCGGCCGGAGCCGGCGGAGTATTACCAGGACTGCCTGGAGCGGCTGCGGGACTTGGCGGACTGGTTCTTTCGCGGCTGGCATGCCTACCAGGAGCCGCATGTGTGGCGTGATCTCTGACGTCATGCGGACGGGCTACGTGTGGACTTCGCGAGAATCTCGTCGGCGGTCTTGGTCCAGCGCAACGGTTGGCAGCGTTCGTTGTAGCCGTCGATGAACGCGCGGATCGCGGCGATCAGGTCGGTGACGCTGGTGAAACTGCCGCGGCGGATGGCCTGCCGGCTGATGATCCCGAAGAAGATCTCGACCATGTTCATCCAGGAGGCGCTGGTCGGGGTGAAGTGCAGGGTGATCCGGGGGTGCTTGGCCAGCCAGGCTTTGACGTTCGGGTGGTTGTGTGTGGCGTAGTTGTCGCACACGACGTGCAGTTTTACCCGTGGGTGGGCCTTGGCGACCTGTTTGAGGAAGGCCAGGAACTCGGAGCTGGAGTGCCGTTCGTAGCCGGCGTCCGCGGTGATCTTCCCGGTGGCGACCTCCAGCGCCGCGAACAGGGTAGTGGTGCCGTGCCTGCGGTAATCGTGGGTACGGCGTTCCGCGGCGTCGAAGCGCATCGGCAGCAGCGGCGCGGTCCGGTCCAACGCCTGGATCTGCGATTTCTCGTCTACGCAGACCACGACCGCGTTAGTCGGCGGGTCGAGATACAGGCCGACCACGTCGCGGATCTTGGCTTCCAGCTGCGGGTCGGTGGAAAACTTGAACGTCTCCACGCGGTGCGGCTGTAATCCCCAGGCCCGCCAGATCCGGGCCACCTCAGCGAAGCTGACCGGCATCCCCGCCCTGCTCAACTGGTCCGCGAGCAGCCGCGCCGACCAATGCGTCACCGCCAGCTGCGACGGTGGCGGGTTCAGCGTCGATGCGATCACGGCCGCCTCGTCGATGCGGCCCGGCCGGCCTGAGCGTGGCAGATCGGCCAGCGCGACGATGCCGCCGGCCTCATACCGCGCCCGCCAAGCGATTACCGTCTGCCGCGTCATCCCGACCCGCCGTCCGATCTCCGCATTCGGTAGTCCCTCGGCAGCCAGCAACATCATCCGAGCCCGCTGCACATGCCCGGCCGGCGCAGCAGACGAGCGCGTCAACTCCCGCAGGCGCGCACCATCACCGGGACGAAGAACCAGCGCAACTGCGACAGACATGCCTCATTGTCGCCCACCACAACCGTCAAATCAATTCAGACACGCGACACTACGCATAACCGAGGTACGCGGTCAGGCGCTTGAGGACTAGCGCCTTCGCGACGATGGCCTCTTGAAGCAAGAAACAAGAAACACCTCATGATCCGAGAGGTCATCCACGGAGACGCATCGCTGCCACGACCCAGCCGACGTTTAGCCATCCCGCCGCCCTGGGGCCGTTTACGGGCCGTCTCCCACGTCTATTCTGCACTTGTCAGAAAGGCAGAGCCCAGGAGTCGAGATCGTGCTCAGCGCAACTGGCGAACCCCAGTTCGGAGAGTTGAACCTTTGCCAGTCTCACGGAGCCAGGACATGTGTGTCCTGTCCCGGTGGGGCTGCGGAGTCCCAGTGAGATTGGCGGCGGCGGACCAACTATCTGCTACCCGGCCCACTGAATCTGCTTATTGCCCGGGACAGCTAGGGGGCGCGGCTTGGGGACCAGGTTCGACCGATGCAGTTGATCTGCGAGCATCGTGCGATGGAGCGCTTGGATAGTCGGACCGTCTACACCAACGCCTGGATGACCGTCCGGGAGGATCGCATTCGCCGGCCAGACGGCCCGGCTGGCACTTAAGGGGGTGGTGGAGAAGCCGGATTCGCGCTGGTCCTGCCCCGCTGGGCTGAGGGCTTTTGGCTGGTCGAGCAGTTCCGCTACCCAGTTGGCCGGCGAGCCTGGGAGTTCCCTCAGGGCAGTTGGGGACACGAAGTCAGGGGCGGCGCCTCCGCGCTGGCTCGTCAGGAGTTGGCCGAGGAGACCGGATTGCGTGCGGAGACGGTCACCCATCTGGGGCACCCGTACGAGGCGTACGGCTTTTCCACCCAGGGCTTCGACGTCTACCTGGCCAGCGGGTTGACCGAGGGAGAGCCGGACCGCGAGGCGACCGAGCAGGACATGGTGCACCGGTCGTTCACCGACGCGCAGATCCGTGCCATGGTGTTGGCTGGCGAAGTCGTCGATGCGCCGTCGCTGGCTGCGCTGACCCTCTAGACAATGTCTCGTTGACCCCGCCGCTCGACTCACGGCAGACCGGCCTTCTGCTGGTGCCCGTAAAAAGGGGGCTCACCGACAAGTGCGGCGACGCCTGGTGGTGCGCAAGTTGGCGAGGCCACCGGCCGGTCTCGAGGCGGACTGAGCACGAAGATCCACATCGCTGTCGGCGGCTGCGGTCGCCCGCTGTGGCCCCTGCCCCGGCGAAGCCGGCGACAACCCCCAGCTCCTGGCGTTGCTGAACCAGATGGGGGTCAACGAACCCGGAACTGGTCGGCCTCGCAAACGCCCCGGCGTCCTGATCGCGGATAAGGGCTACGCCGACGACTCCACCAGCCGGGAGTTGCGCGAGCGGGGGATCCGGCACGTGATCCCCCAAACGATCGGACCAGGTCGACCGCCGGGCCGCCAAGGGCAGGGCCAGGGGGCGATAACCAGCCTTCGACAAGGTGACCTACCGCAAGCGCAACGTCGTTGGAACGCTGCTTCAATCGGCTTAACTAGTCGGCGTCGGGCGGCCCCTGCTGGTACCGGCCAGGAACGTGAGAAAAGCTCAAGAGTTCCTCAAGTTTACGGCTGACACCGGCCTGACCCGCGTTTAAGTGCAAGGGTCATCGAGATTTCGGAAACGGAGGATCGAAGCACATGAAGATGAATACGTTCAGGCGAGTAACTGCCCAGTTGGCGTTGACGGTGGTGACACTCGGTGCCGCGCTGGTGGTCACGGCGGCGCCCGCCCAGGCTCAGTTCGTGCAGGTCTATGCCAGCGACTCGAATCTCAGCAACTACGGCGCACCCGAAAGCCATCTCGTGGCTCTGGGCCGAGACGGCAATTACGGTGATGTCCGGCAGGACGGCCCGGACATCGGTTACGGGGAGTGGACGGTGTGGGACAATCCCCCCAATGGGCACACGATCCGGGAGTACCGGGAACCCTACCGCTGCCTCGACAGCAACCGTGCCGGTGACCTCTACGCGATGCGCTGCAACAACGGCGACTATCAGCGGTGGCACTTCGACTTCCTGGGCACGAAGCGTAACAAACACGGTCATACCTACAACGCGTACAAGATCGTCAACAAGGCCACCGGCCTTTGCCTGGACGCCAACCACCTCACCGGTTACACCCTCGGCTGCAACAGCGGGGACTGGCAGATCTGGTCCCTAGTCGACATCAACAACTGATGACACGAGTTCGGTGCTGAGAAAGCAATTCAGGTGACCGGTGCGTGCCTGTCAGAGGCAGCCGACAACTGCAGTGGGTTGGCCGGTTTCCGCGTTCGAATTGAGCGCCTGGTGCCCGCATGGCGCCAGGCGCTCAACCGATAGGAACGTGCCACGTGGCCGGCCTTTTCGACCCTGGCTTCGCCGCGAAACGGCTGACCACGGAGCGACACATGACCGGCCTGCTCGGCAAGCGTCCAGCCGTTGCGCCCAGCCCGGTCACGAGCCCGGGGTCGGGGAGCAGATGGGGAGCAACAGGGTGCACTGAACGGCCTCCAACTGCACCGAACGGCACCCAACGGCGCGTAGCTGCACCCACCCCTACCTGCGGCTCCACGTTGCCGGAGGTCAGAGCCGGTGCAGCGTCCTGTTTCACACCGAAGAGGTCGCTGGTTCGATACCAGCATCGCCCACTCTCAGTCTCTGCAGGTCAGAAGCCCGTTACCGGAGTGGTCGGTAACGGGCTCTGCCGTTTGTGCGGCTTAGATTGGGAGCAGATTGGGAGCAGATTGGGAGCAACGCGGCTGGTTCTGGGTTCGGGCGGCCATGGACCTGCCCGGCTGAGTGAGCTGATTTGCGGTCCCGCGCGGGCCTGCTGGCTGGCGCCCACATCACGAGAGGGAGCTGCCGCGCTGTGGCTCACGGGCTGACTGCTGGCCGTCGGTCCGGTGATCCGCCCACTCGCCGGTCCACATTGCGAGGTCGCGTACCCAGCGCTCGGTGTTCCGCCGGGACTTGGCCGCCCACTTCGTCGCGTTCTTAGACGCGAAGTCGTCCAAGACCTGACGGTCAGTCGCAGTCCAGGTGGGGAGCTGCGCTATCCACTGTTCTGCCTGCTCGGCGCTGTGGCCGCTACCGATCCGCCATGGGACGAGCAACGCGAGTTCGACCCATGCGGCGGCCTTGGTTGCCCACGCCCAGTCCACGATGCGTAGAGCCCGAAGGTGTCACGAGCCGCACTTGACCCCGGAGCCTCTGCGATCCCTCAGGCCGGCGTTGCCGGTAGGCGGGGGCCTGCCGTGATGCGCGCGCCGCATCCCCACCACGGCCTCGTCGCGCGGGACGAGGCGTTCCGGCGCTTGAACGACTCGCATTCGGTTCGTGAGACGCTGACCGCATGCCGTCCGCCGCCGTGATCGACCTGGACGCCACCGCCGACTCTGCCCCGCCCGGGACGAGGCGCTGGCTCCCGGCCCTGGTGGCCGTCGGCGTGCTGGCGTTCGCGGGCGGGGCCGAAGCTGCGGCACCGTTGAAGCCTTCGCTGGTCCTGCCGCCCGACGGTACCGTCGACGTCCGCTCCGACGGCCACACCGTCTTCGTGCGGCCCCGTCCGTCGTCGCTGCCTACGAGGTGCACGGCGGCCGGCAGCGGTGGGCCGTACCGGTCACCGGCGCCGCGCAGCTCGTCGCCGCCGAACGGGGCCGGGTGGTGATCGCCGAGGCCGAGCCGGCCACGCTCACCGCGCTGGACGCCGGCACCGGCGCGCCGGTGTGGCAGGTCGGCGGCTACGCACCGGTCCTGCACGGCACGACCGGCGCCGACGGTGTCGTCGTCGCCGACCTCCGCGGCACCCGTGCCGACCGGCCTGACCTGGCCGGCATCGACATCCGCACCGGTACGGTGCGCTGGACCCTGCCAGCGGCGCCCGGCACCACCCGGGCCATCGCCCCGGTCGGCTCCGACGCGGCCGACCTGCGCGTCACGATCGCCGAGCTCGACGCCAAAGGGGTACTGCGGGTGCATCGCGCCGACACCGGCGCGCTCGTGCGGACCGTCACGCTTGAGCGGCCCGGGAAGGTCGACGGTTTCGACGTTGCCGCGGAGCGGGTGCTGGCGTACCGGGCCGACCAGGGGCAGCTGGTGGGCAGCGCCGTGTTCGACCTGACGACCGGCCGGCAGCTGTGGCAGCACCCGGCCGAGCCGGACGGTGTTCAGCTCCAGTGGTGCGGCGGCGGCCTGGTGTGCCGCACCGGCGCCGACGGCGTCACCGCGCTGGACCCGGACACCGGCGGCGTGCGGTGGCGGCTGGCCGGCTGGACCGCGCTGGGCCCGCTCGGCGACGGCCGCATGCTCGCCACCCGGTCCACGCCGGGCGGCCTGGTTCTCGACGCCGCGACCGGGCGGGTCGACGTGCGCTTCGACGGCTGGTCGGTGCTCGGCAGTACCGCCGCCGGTGACCTCCTGGTCACCGCCGCCCGGACGCCGCTGATCGGCGCGCTCGACCCCGCGACCGGAGCGGTGCACGTGCTGGGCCGGGCCGCCTCCCCGCCGACGAAATGCATCACGACCGCGACGCTCATGGCCTGTTGGAGCGGCCGGGTCTCGATCTGGAACCCGGCCGCCTGAGGAGAGAGGCAACGCTGTGCGAGCAATCCCGCTGTTCGTCGTGGCACTGGTGCTCTGCGGGTGTACTGCACCAGCCCCGCCCGCCGCCGGCCCGGCCTCGCCGGCCGGGTCGGCGCCGGTGCCGTCGTCGCCGGCCGCGTCGCCGCCGGTGCCGGCCTTCCAGCAGAGCCTGCCCGGCAGCGCCCGGCGCGAGTGCGTCGCGGTGCCCGGCGACGCCACGCTGGTGCGCTCGGGCGACTTCATCGCCGGGGACTTCGTGGAGTACCGCAGGCAATGGCATCCTGACCTCGGCCCCGACCTGGGCAAGCTGTTCTGGCTGCCGGCCCGCCCCCAGCTCAACGCCGCGCTCACCGTGACCGCGACCTCCGGCGGCCGCACCGAGACCTACAGCGCCGGCTCGCTGGCGACCAACGACGCCGGGCAGGCGATGTACCCCAGCGGCATCCCGTTGCCGGCCGCCGGAACGTGGAAGCTCGTCGCGCAGGCCGGCGACGGGTGGGGGTGCTTCGAGCTGACACTGCTCTGACCGGCGTTCGGCGCGCGACCGGGCCCAGCTCAGCGGACAACACCAACGCCAGTCAGCTCCGATCCCAAATGAACGGCTACCTCAAAGACGGGGCGCTCAACAGCTACCACGTCCTCTGCGCCAGGGCCATCGCCGACATCACCCGGGGCCGTGGCCTGGACAAGCGGGCGGCGCTCATCGCCATCACCACCGCGATCACCGAAAGCAGCCTGCACAACTACACCGAGCCCAACGACCTCGACAGCCTCGGACTGTTCCAGCAACGCCCCTCTCAGGGCTGGGGCACCCCCGCGCAGGTCACCGCATCGCGGGGGCGCGGTGGGCGATCGAGGAGTGCTTCCAGCCGGCCAAGAACGAAGCCGGCCTCGACGAATACCAGGTCCGCGACTGGCGAGCCTGTACGCCCACATCACCCTGTCCATGGACGCCCACGCCTGGCTGTCGGTGGCCCGATCCCTTACGGCATAAGGGGATCCAGTCCCGGCGACGACATGATGATCGGCTACACCGTACCGGAGATCCGAAGACTGCTCACCGCACTCGTAGTGCGATCAGCCCACCCACCAGAGCACGTCTGGGCCTGGTCCCACTGGCGCCTTCGACGCCAACAACAAGCCCGAACCTGCCACTACCGACGACACGGCTACCCCTGACCAACTGCCGTTGCAGTACTAATACTCCAGCCGCAGATGCCTGATCCGGAGTTTCGGCAGCTCACCGGCATGAGCGACGGTCGAGTTGTGCCGGCCGCGTAGCTGTGGGTGTCGATGCTATCGGCAGGTGGGTGACGTGATCGCACCGTCTGTCTGTTGTGGCTGGTCGCAGCGCGGGCAGGCTCCCGTGCTTGTGTTGATCGATGAAATTGTGGGCTGGCGGGCAGGTCTGGATGATCTGTTGGCGCGGTTCGCGCACCGGTTCGGGCGTGCAGAACCGCGCCGCCAGGCGCTGACATACTTGGTCGGGTTGCTGTCGCCGCTGGCCAGCAAGAACGGCTGGACCCTGGCCGAGGCCGCCGGAGATACCACGCCGGACCGGATGCAACGACTGCTCAACCGGTCCGCGTGGGACCCGGACGCTGTTCGCGACGACCTGTTCGCCTACGTGACCGAGCACCTCGGCCATGACGACGGGGTGCTGATCGTCGACGAGACCGGCTTCCTGAAGAAGGGCATCAAGTCGGCCGGGGTGCAGCGTCAGTACTCGGGCACGGCCGGGCGGACGGAGAACTGCCAGCTCGGGGTGTTCCTGGCCTATGCCAGCCCGGCCGGGCGCACGCTGATCGACCGGGAGTTGTATCTGCCCCGCGGCTGGTGCGACGACCTCGTCCGCCGCACCGAAGCCGGCATCGCCGCGACCGTCGAGTTCGCCACGAAACCCGCGCTGGGCCTGCGGATGATTCAACGCGCCATCACCGCCGGACGTCCTCGCCGCGAATGCGCCGGCCCTGGCGTGGAAGCGCCGTAGCTGCGGCGACGGCGCCAAAGGGCCACGGCTCTACGACTGGGCCGTGGCCTCCCTGCCCGGCACCGCCGACGGATACGGCCACTGGCTGCTGATCCGCCGCAGCATCACCGACCCCACGGACCTGGCTTACTACCTGTGCTTCGGCCCCGCCGGCACCCAGGACGAGGACCTGATCCGCATCGCCGGAACCCGCTGGGCGGTCGAGGAGTGCTTCCAGACCGCCAAAGCCGAGGTAGGTCTGGATCATTACCAGGTCCGTCGGTACGACGCCTGGTACCGCCACATAACACTCGTTCGGGATCCGGCGATCCTGGCCCAGCACCTCACCAGCTATCTGAGGGGTTGCGACGCCAGCCGAGCGGCCTTCGCGCAGCACCGAGTAGACCGCCGCGCCCAAGAGGCCGCCGCCGCGCGCCGAACAGGCCCGCCTTCGGATCAACGCGAGACACGGTCACGCGGCATGCTGTATCAGCTGGAAGGCGCAGAGTTGGTCGCCATGGTGCCCGATGCCGCCTCGGCGTCACCATTCGATCGGCAGACTTCCCGTTGCACTTTCGGAGCAACGGATGGGCGGGGGCGACGGCTCCGTAATCGCCGCTGCGCTCGCGACGGCGCCCGGCTCCGCCGGGCTGTGGTGGTACTGCGGGACTGGCTGCGCAACCGGCGGGAGCGAGGCCGCTTCAGCGACGTCACCCAAGTGATCGAGAAGGTCGGGCCCGCCGGTGCTGCCGCGCCCTGTAGTCGTTGCCCGCCGCCTATGGGCCCTGCCTGGAAGCCGCGTAGCACGTCGGTCAGCCAGCCGTCGGCTTTTCGGGAGAGGACGGTACTGGGCGCGGTGGCAGCCCTCGTCGGCCGTCAGGCCATTTAGTCATCGCGGGTGCGTCTTATCCGTGGGCGCCGCGGCAACGTGGTACGACTGCTTCAGCGACTAGCCGACGAAGCGAGCGGGCCGGGTGACGAGGAATAGAGTGGCCAATCTGCTGCGCAGGCGTGAGAGTCCGCAGCGGCCGACCTTCCTGGAACTGTTCTTCGATCTCGTCTACGTCTTCGCGCTCACCCGGATTGTGCACGAGTTGGTGTTGGACTACACCAGGGGTCACGTCGCGGAGCGGTTGACCACCTCCCTTGCGGAGAACGGCGAGACTCTGCTGCTGCTTTTGGCCCTCTGGTGGATCTGGACCCAGACGGCATGGGTGACCAGCAGATTCGATCCGTTCCAGCCGCCGATCCAGTTCGTTGTCGTAGCGACGATGTACGGGAGCCTGCTCCTGGCGGTCGCGATTTCAGGGGCTCTCGCCGAGACTGGCCTGCTCTTCGCGAGCACCTATGTCGCGATCCAGGTGGGCCGCACCCTCTTCTTCGTAGGCATCGTGCGCGGTCATAATCTGCGCCGCGTCAATATGTTGGCGCTCATTTGGTTCGGCGCGTCGGCCGTACCGTGGCTCGCCGGAGCCTTCGCTCCCGAGGTGACGCGCAACTCGCTGTGGACGGTGGCTCTGGCAATCGACTACCTGGGGGCCAGACTCGGCTGGCCGGTACCGGGGCTGGGTCGCTCGCGGGTGTCCCCGTGGGCCGTCGCGGGCGAGCACTTGGCCGAGCGCTACTGGCAGCTTGTCATTGTCGCGCTAGGCGAGACGATCCTGACCTCCGGATCGAGTCTTCTCCGCGGTCCGATCGTGGCTGAACGAACGATGGCCCTTACCTTGTCGTTCCTCACCACGGTGTTGCTGTGGCGGATCTACTTCTATCGAGCCGGCCAAATCCTGGGCGAGGCCATCGCGGCATCCGCCGACCCCGGCCGGCTCGGTCGGTTGGCCGAGTTCGCACACCTGCTCATGGTGTCCGGCATCCTCGCCAGCTCAGCCGGCTCCGAACTCGTCCTCATAGATCCATCCGGAGACGCCAAACCCGCCTGGGTCGGAGCCATCCTCGGAGGGCCTGCGCTCTACCTCGCCGGGCGCTCAGTATTCGAGTACGTGGCCTTCGCCCGAGTGTCCTGGCCGCGGCCGATCGGGATCCTCGTCCTCGCGGCCATGGCACCGATCATGGTCGGCCTACCGCCCCTCGGGGTCGCTGCAGCAGCAGTCGCGGTCCTGCTCGGCGTTGCCGTCTCTGACACGACCCGAGCCCATGGACGTCCACTGGAGGAGGCCTCGCCGCCACGCTGACGCGTACCCGGCACCCCACCAAACAAGTCGATTCGCCGGTGACATTTCAGATCGTCCTGCCCTCAAGGTCGGCGGGCGTCGGCTTCCACAGCGATGCCGGGCCTGGGCCGACATCGGCAAGTAGACCACCGACTGGGGCGGCGTTACCCGACAGTCACAGCCGCGCGACGCGCAGCGCGCCTTGTCTGCGGCACGAGCGCGGGCCCTACTGATCCATAGTATTCCTTGAGAAGAATATTCCTTTTCGGGAATACTTCTTCCTATGGACGCACTCCTCACCACACTGGCCGACCCGGCTCGCTGGCGGCTCGTGAGCCTTTTGGCCGAGCGGCCCCGCTCGGTCGGCGTCCTCGCCCAGCTTGCCGAGGCGCGCCAGCCGCAGACGACCAAGCACCTGCAGACCCTCGAGCGCGCTGGCGTCGTCACGTCCCAGCGCACCGGCCAGCGCCGTATCTACGCGCTCCGGCCCGCTCCTCTGCGGGACCTGGCGGCTGCGCTCAGCCGGCTCGCCGACACTGCGGACCAGGTCGGTGGCCCGCGCGGGACCTACGACCGCTGTGGGCTCAGCCTCCAGGGAGAGCGGCTCGCCGCGGAGGGCTGACGGACCGGCGGGAGTTGGCGCCTAAATCAGCTAGCGAAAACACCCGCAGGGACGACAATTACGCCATGATCGACTACCGATGCTCGGGCTGCGGCCAGCGCTGTGCGACCTCTCTACCAGAACACGCCGATGAGCGCTGCTACCTCTGTGCTGCCAAGGCCACCTGGGAGTCGCTTCCGCCAGAGACGCAGCGTGCGATCGATGCGGCCCTCACTCGTGGAGTGATACCTGGTCTCCTCGCGATGCGAGAAGCGGATCCGCCGATCCTGCTGCCCCAGGCCATGGACGTACTCCAGTTCCGCTCCAACGCCGGGCCGAGTGACACATCGGCTACCGAGTAGCCGCCTTACCCCTTGGGTACGAGCGATTCTCGACAGGTGGTATCTACCCCAGCCCCTGGAAAGGACCCAGCGAACTTGCGTGGGTGGCCCACTATCTGCCGGGCGTCGGCGCTTCTACCGCCGACCGGGCTCGTTGGGAGGCAGCCAGCGCGGGGCCGGACGAAGCCCTGTGAACGGACAGATCCACTCCGGTTCCGATGCCGTGATCACCTGCACGCGATCATCGTTGATGCCGACTGCGTGCGACAGCGCGGTGGGGCGCGGGAGATCGGCCACCTTGCATCACCGTGCGAGACGTCGTGCCGCTTTGCCGCCGCCCGCAGCGCTGCCATAGTGGCGTGCCCGGGGTAGTCGATCAACGTGGGTAGCACCGACGGTGGTAACAGTCCCAGTAGCTGGCAATTCGCTGGCCGTTGAGCGCCACGAACGGCGCCACCCACAGTTGGATCAAGCCGACCACCCGCTCCAGCCGCCGATGCCGTACCCGGCCACCGTGGTGTCGGGCCGCACGGACATGCGAATCGGCGGTGACCGTCCGGGTGAGGGTCACCGCCGATTGCGTGGTCGAACCGGTCAGGCGTCCGAGCAGGCGGTGTCCAGCTCCTTGATGGCGGCTTCCAGGGCCTTCTTGCTGGGCTTGGCGTCGGCGGACTTGTTGTACGCGTCGCTCAGGCCCATCATCTCGTTCTGGATTTTTTCGGAGGCGGCGGTGACTGCCTCGTTGGCGCCCATCGAGTGCGCCAGGATCGCGACCGAGCCGGCGGCCCACTGGGCACTGACCGCGAAGTGCCCGGCTGGCGGACCGATCTTCTCGGCCTTGGTGACCTTAGCCGCGTTGTCCTTGATGTCCTTCTTGATGTCGGCGCAGGCCTTCACTGTGGCCGCGTCGTTGGCCGCGGTGCTGGTCGCGGTGGTGGCCGCACCGCCGGTCGGGGCGGCGCTCGAGGCCGCCGGGGACGGCGAGGTTGCGGTGCCCTCCGATTCGGGCTGCGGATCGCAGCCGGACATCGCGATCGCCGCCGCAACGGCCATGCCAGTCAGGACGAGTCGAGTTCGGTTCATCGATGTTTCCCCCATGATCTTCATGTTCGGCGCACGCTACCAGCCCCGGTCGAACGGGTGGGATCAGTTAGTGGGCCGACGAGCACCGAGCCCGAGGTCTGGAGCTGGATGCGAGGCGCGTCGTGACTGGACGACGGGTGCCGCGCAGTGCTCGCAGGTGTCGGTCTGCGGGCGGCGAAGATTGGTCTGCGTCGAGAACGTCCCCGACCGGACCGATTCCGGGCAGAGGTAGCCGAGGTGCAGTCGCACCCATGGAGTGCGGGTCAATGCGACCGACGGATGGTTCCGATCGGCGTCGTGGAAGGGTGCCCACCGGTAGTCCACGATGGTGCGCAGGATCGTTCGTTCACGCTCGGAGGTGTGGTCGAACGCTGAGATCCGTGCAGCCGCCGGGTGCTGGCCGGTCCTGCT
The DNA here is from genome assembly GCF_028475105.1 of Micromonospora sp. LH3U1. NCBI lineage: Bacteria > Bacillati > Actinomycetota > Actinomycetes > Micromonosporales > Micromonosporaceae > Micromonospora > Micromonospora sp. LH3U1. The sequence goes on from NZ_CP116936.1 coordinate 1,982,232, forward strand.
ATCGCCGGAGCAGGTGCCGTGTTCAGCACCGTGTGTCAGCCGGGTGGTGCGGCCGGTCCGTCGGCAATGAAGCAGTCCAGACTGAGGTCGATGTCGCCCTTCCAGTGCACGTTGTGGAAGGGGGCGTCGCCGAGTGTCGGGTGGGGGCCCGTCCTGCTACTCAAGGATCGAGGGCTTCGCTACGGGCCGTGACCATCGCGGCTTCGACTGGCCGGTGCGAATCGTGGATCGGGGGAGCAGTTTGGGAGCAGCGCGGCGCCCTGAACGGACTTGAGCTGCGCCCAACGGCGTCCAAGGTTTCCTCAACTGCCCCGACCCTTGCCCTGCGGCTCCAGGTTGCCGCAGGTCAGAGTCGGTGCGGCGTCCTGTTTCACCGCGGAGTGCTCCGCGGTTCTACGCAGCGGTCGACAGCGCTCCCACCGAGCAGGACCGGCTGCGTCGCGAGCACGGGCCGCTGGTGGAGAGTGCGGACCCTTCGGTGGCGCTCTCTCTGGGGTTGGGTGGGGACTGAGCGACGCATTCGGGTCCTCGGGCCGGCGTAGGCGGTAACACCTGGCGGAGTTATTCACCGTTGGCGTGAAGGGTTGCAGCCCATGCCGAGCTAAACGGCGACCTGGTCCCGCGTCAGCCGAAGCTGGGCCCGCAGCCGCAGCCGCAGATCGCCTCTGAGAGGTCGCTATTGGGCGACCGCTTGCCGTCGGACCTCGGCGCCTGAACACTTCCCCGCCTGATCGGCAATGTCAGGGTGAAGCGCGGACTTTGCCGAGGAGGGCCATGGCTTCGGATGCAGATTTGATAGGTCGGTCGCTGGATGGCGATGTCGACGCCTTCGTAGAGGTGGTCGAGCGTCATGAGGCCGCCGTCGGTTCGTACCTCGTTCGCCGGGCGGGGCGGGATGCGGCTGAGGACCTCCTGGGTGAGGTTTGGGTTGCGGCGTTCGAGTCGCGGCGATCGTACGACCGGTCGTACAACGATGCGCGGCCGTGGCTGTACGGGGTGGCATTGAATCGCTTGCGGCGCTACTGGCGGTCCCGGCCGGCCGAAGACCTGGTCGCGGACGTGCCGGACGTGGCTACTGGATGGGATCCGTGGTCGGCGGTGGACCTCGGCGTGGACGCCCGGGCGGTGCTCCGGTCGGCCCTGACGCGGCTCAAACCCGAAGAGCGGGAGGTCCTGAGGCTCGTCGCCTGGGAGGACCTGACGGCAGCCGACGCCGCGCGGGCACTCGGCATACCGGCCGGCACCGCGCGGCGGCTGCTGAGCCAGGCCAGGACGGCATTGCGCGACGCGCCGGGGGTGTCCGCGCTTCTGAAGGACCGCAACAGCACGAAGGAGAGACACCGATGACCGACGAGCTCGATCTGGTCGGTGCGTTGGGCAGCGCAGAACCACTGCGCCCGGAGGCGTATCAGCGGGCGCGGGCGGTGCTGCGGGCGGCTATGGCCGACCCCGGAACCGTGCGGCTGCTGGGCGCGATATCAGCGGAGGACACGACTATGGAGGCGACTTCAACCATGGAAACGACGACAACCACGCGGGACCACGAATCCAGCCCGGCGATTCAGCGCCGCCGCCGGATCGGTATCGCGGGCCGACTGGGCATCGGCGCCGGGGTGGGGGTTGCCGCCGCGGCGGCAGTCGTCGCTGTGGTGCTCAACTCGCCGGCGACCGGGGGCATCGAGGCCGGCAAGGATTCGTCGGGCGCCACCTCGGGCTCGACCACCGTCGACGGGTCCGCCGAGCGCGCGCCGCTGATGACCCTGGCCGGGTCCATCAAGACGGTCACCCCGTCGGCGGGCGACGCGTGGCTGGTGAAGGCGACGCAGGTCCACGGCACCAAGACCATGCAGGTCGTCTACACGCTGTACACCGACGGTCACGCGATCTATACGGGCAACAGCGTGAAGGACATCAAGCGTGCGATCGCCCGTCACCAGGACCAGATGACGGACGGCGGCTACGCTCCGCTCCTCAAGGCTGCCGTCGCCGCGGCGGACAGCAGCCCGGCCGACGGCCGGACCCAGATGCTCAAGGCAGCCAAGGATCCGCTGGTGGGCCTCGACCCCGCAGCGCAGAAGGCGGTGTGGGACAAGCAGCAGGCGGCCGCCCAGGTGATTATCAAGCAGAAGGGCGGCAACGCCGAGCCGAAGCCGTACAGCCCTCAGGCCGTTCAGCGGCACTTCGACAACGCCCTGTGGACGTACAGCACCCAAGCGCTGTCCGCCGGCGACGGCAACACGCAGGTCCGGGCCGGTGTGCTGCGTCTGCTGTCCACCATCTCCGCGGTCAGCGTCAAGGACTCGACCACCCACGGCAAGGCCACGCTGACGATCACCGCCGGCCCCGAGGTGTTCGGCGGCGATGCCGCCGAGGTGCTGACCATCGATGCCAAGACCGGCATGCTGGTCAAGGGCGTCTCCACCGTGCCGGGCCTTCCCGAGTCCTCCACGACGTACGAATCCTCCCGTGTGACGAAGGCCGATCTGTAGGCCGGGAGCTCCCACCCACCAGCATTCCGGCAGACGGGCGTAACGCGCCCGGCGTTCGATAACGGTGCGGGCCGCCCAGAGGCGGCCCGCACCGTCGTTTTTTTGGTTCGCACGGCCCGCGCCTGACTGCGATGATCGACGCGTGACGTAAATCCCGTACCTGGCGCCCTACGACTACTACCCGGGCGCCCCGGACGCCATTGCCATTGGTTGGCTGGATTCGAGCATGCCCTTTATTGCAGGAGCCTGCCCGCGAGACGTTCGAGATCGCTTGGTGAGGCTCGGCGCAAAACCAGCGCGGCTCATGCGTGGCTACCACTACTGCCAGTTCTGCCGAGCAGCGGTCGAGCCTCCGCGCGTGATTCGGGCCGACATTCGGCTCTACGAAGCTCCCGATGTTGCGCGCGGGAATGGCGAAATCTGGCTCACCGGTGTGGACGGGACGAACTTCGCTGCACCGGCGCTGGTCGGCCACTACGTTGAAGAGCATCGCTACCTGCCACCTGATGGCTTCATCGAGGCGGTTCGGACCGGTGTCCCCACCCCCGGCGTCGCATAGTGGCGATCAGGCTTCTGCCGGACTCGGCTGGCAAGTGAAGGTCAGCCGCGCCGGCACCGCAAAATGCCCGTTGACCTCTCCACCTAGCCTCGCTGGTGCCAACCACTGGGCCGGCAACTCGCGATCCGTCGGCGGCCCGGTGCGAGCCCGGTTTGGGGAGCAGGTTGGGAGCAGCGGGGCGCCCTGAATGGCCTTGAACGGCGTGCAACGGCATCGAACGGCGCTCAACTGCACCCACCCCTGCCTGCGGCTTCACGTTGTCGCAGGTCAGAGTCGGTGCGGCGTCCTGTTTCACCGCGGAGTGCTCCCCGGTTCTGCGCGGCAGTCGACTGCGCCCTATGTCGCCTGGCAGGGGAGTGTGCGCAGGTCAAGACGGTAAGGAGCCGGTGGTTGGCCCGGCCTTGCAACTGGGAGCAGATTGGGTGCAGGTTGGCGAAGAGGTCTCCACGCCCGAAGTGCTCATCGACGCCGGACAGAGACTAGGGCTTTGACCTGTGGTGATGCGGTCGAGCGGTGCGGCGTGACCTCCCAGTAGAGGTCGAAGTGGTCAGGCGTCGCTGCTCCCGGGATGGCTGGCGCCGGCCGGCGTCTCGGGTCACCTAACGCCACGCCTGCAGGTGTGCTGCAGGCCGATGTGAAGCGTTGTGGGTGAGCTCGCTGGAGCCGCCGTAGTTCTCTCATATGAGACGCCGATCCCACGGGCAACGTCCTGACCAGTCCCTTCAGGCAGGCGACCTCTTCGGTGAGCCCGAAGAGGTCAGCCAATTTGCTCCCGTCGTCAGTCGAGCGGCGTCCGCTCATGCCGAGTTGCGGATGCTTGGTGCCGAGAAGAAGCGTTACCCGTGAGCCGATGCTTCGCGTGCGTCGAGGAGTTCCTCCCAGTGTTCCTGAGCCCAGGCGCATGCGGCCGACATCGGCTGGAGGAGGCTGCGGCCCAGCGTGGTCAGTTCGTACTCGACGCGACGCACCGGCTCGGGGTGGCTGGTGCGCTTGATCAGGCCGTCGCGTTCCAGTGTCCGTAGTGACTTGGTGAGCGCTTTCGCGGTGATGCCACGCAGGGGAACTCGAAGCTCGGAGAAGCGCTGCGGCCCGCGCTCCAGGCACCGGACGATCATGCCGGCCCACTTGTCGCCGATTCGGATCGGCGACAGATCGGAGGGGCAGACCGGGTCGAACATTTCGGGGTCCAGGGGCGTTGCCACGGCCCCACGGTAGTCGGTATCCGATCGGTAACCGCGTGCCCGGATACGGTCTGCGGCGGCGTCGGCGATCGGGCCGGCCCAGGGAGGCGAGGTATCGGATGAGCAAGATCGTGGTTTTCGGTGCGGGCGGCCGGGCCGGACGGGCGGCCGTCGCCGAGGCGCGCCGACGTGGTCACCAGGTCACCGCAGTGGTCCGCGACCCAAGCAGGCACGGCGGCTCATCGGCCGACGGCGTGCAGCTGGTGGCCGGTGACGTGACCGACGGGGACAGTGTCGCCCGGGTCGCCGCTGGACACGATGCCGCGATCAGCGCCGTCTATGACGCCGCGGCGCAGCCCGACACCTTCTACACCGTCGCCGCCCGCGCCCTGCTCGACGGACTGGCCCGCGCCGAGGTGGCGCGGCTACTGGTGGTCGGCCTGGCATCGGTGCTCAAGACCAAGCACGGTGTGGCGCTCATGGATACGCCCGGCTATCCGCAGGAATATCGCTCGTTCTACCTCGCCCACGCCGCCGGCACGCAGGTGCTGCGTACCGCGGCCACCGGGGTGGACTGGCTGGTCGTCAGCCCTGCCGGCGACTTCGACCACGGCGGCAAACGCTTCGAGCGGTACCGTACGGCGATGGCCGACGCGGCCAGTCGGGTCTCGTACGCTGACTTCGCCGTCGCGCTGATCGACGAGGTCGATACCCCCACGCACCACCGGACGCACCTGGGCGTCGAGGCCGCCTGATGGCCGAGGATATCTCTGACAGCCCGAACCCCTGGGTGGCCGAACACATCCGCCGTTTCGTGGAGACCAACGGCAACGCCCGGACCGGCATGAACGACCTGTTGCTGACCACGCGTGGCCGCAGGTCAGGAAAGCTGCGCCGGACCGTGCTGGTCTACGCACGAGACGATGATTGCTACGTTGTCGCCGCGTCCAACGCGGGAGCCGACCGGCACCCTGCCTGGTACCTCAATCTCGTCGCCGATCCCGACGTCACCGTGCAGGTCGGGGCGCAGGCCTTTCCAGCGCGGGCGCGGACCGCCACGGCCGAGCAAAGGCCGAGACTGTGGCAGCTGATGATTGCGATGATGCCGTCCTACCGGGAGTACGAGAAGGCGACCGCGAGAGACATCCCCGTGGTGCTCATCCAACCTTCTCGGTGATTTGGCACCCTCACCACCAGCATCGCTTTCGGCCACGCCAGCATCGCCCGCCTCCCGCCCTCGCCTGAACCACATGCTCATGCCGCACACTGCGCTGCATCGAGCGTGATGCCCAGGGGGTGCTGCAGCGCCCGCACGGCAGTCGGAGGGGTTCCCGGGACGGGACGGGAGGATGAGACGGGGCCGTGGAGTGCTCTGGTGTTGCCTGGCTCATCCGCCGCGCCGTACGAAGCCGGCCACCGAGGCCGGAAGTTCATCCTGCGGCATGTCCTCGCAGCCGGGACGGACGAAGTCAAACAGGAGCACAACGCGGTCACTGGTGCCGTAGTTCCACGCCTCATGCGTGACGGTGTCGTCGAAGACGAAGGTTTCACCCTCGCGCCACTGTCGAGTCTCGTCGCCCACTCGCAGCGCGCAGTCCTGCGGCACGACGAGTCCGAGATGCGCGCGGTAAACGGTGGTAACCCATCCCTGATGTGGCTTGATGTGGGTGCCAGGAGCCATCCGGGAAAACCCAGCGGTCGTCAGGTGAGGGACCTTCGTCAACGCGGAGGCAGTGTTCGGGCATGCCTCCAGCGCCTCCTCGATCCGCTCACCGAAGGCGACAAGTCCGTAGACACTCCAGCCCTGGCCGTACATCTCGCGTTGGACCCACGGCTGGTAGGTCTCAAGCGGGAGAGCAAGGCATTCATCTCGAATGCCATCCCACCGTGCCCGAAGGTCGGCTAGGAAAGGGAACTGCCGCTGGTCCACGAACATGGGAAACCAGGATGCCCCAAAGTCGGGTGGTGTGGGCTACGACGCCGCTTCGTGGAGCAAAATCACGGTGGGCCTTGTTCGCACCTCCGCCTGCAGGCGCACGCTCATGCCGCGATCCGCGCGACTGCAGCTGAACTGTTGGGCCTCGGTTGAGCCGTTTCGGGAGCCCACTCACGATGAGCGGGCTCCCCGGAGCCTGGCCCGGCTCGAACGGTGCTGCCATCTCTGGATCAGTGACGTGCGGTACCGGCACCGCACGTTGGGCAGGCCGGCCTCCGAGGTTAGTGCGTCCAAGCCCTGGTAGGGGAGTTCGTATACCTCGCCGGTTGTTCCTGCTCCCCATTCCGGTTGGCCCGGCCGTCAGCCATGGCCGAAGCTGCGGGGAGGTGGCGGCTCCGATTGCCGTAGCTCAGGCCAGCGTCCGCGATCTGACGAGGAACGACTGCGGGACTATCCACCGCCGGTCGACCGCCGCAGCCCAGTTACGAGCCGGGGATCGGGGGAGCAGATGGGGAGCAACAGGGTGCACTGAACGGCCTTCAACTGCACCGAACTGCACCCGACGGCCCGCAACTGCACCCACCCCTGCCTGCGGCTTCTCATCTCCGCAGGTCAGAGCCGGTGCAGCGTCCTGTTTCACCGCGGAGTGCTCCGCAGTTCTGTGTAGCGGTCGACAAGGCTCTATGTCGCCTGGCAGGGGAGTGTGCGCAGGTCAAGGCGGTAAGGAGCCATTGGTTGGTCTGGCCTTGCATCTGGGAGCAGATTGGGTGCAGGTTGGCGAAGAGATCTCCGCGCCCGAAGTGCTCACCGATGCCGGACAGAGACGAGTGCTTTGACCTGCGGTGATGGAGATCGAGCGGTGCGGCGTGACCTCCCAGTGGATACCGAAGAGGTCAAGCCTCCAACCTCCCGACTGGCTGGTGCCGGCTGTTGAACTGAGCCTGCCGGCGCCAATCACGAGGCCAGCCCGCATCGACGCACGCCACTGGCGGTCGTCGCGGTGGCGTCGGTAGGGATCCCGCGAGCTGAGACCCAGATCCCACTGTCGAACCTCTGAGCAGGGCTTCCTGGACGGTGACCTCTTCGGCAGGCCCGAAGGCGTCACCGTCGTGGGTCGCACCGGCGCCGACGATGCACTCAATTGTCGATGACGGCGCACTTGATCTTGCGACGAGCGGGCGGCTGATCACGGCACCATGGGGGTGCAATTTCGCCGGTAGCTACCGTCAGCGGCGTGGTTGCCGACGGTCTTCCATCACCCGGCATTTGGGCTTCATGCCGACCGACCTGGCGAGGCAGTGCCTCATCGGTCCGGGCGTCATCACACTGTTTTGCTGGCCCAGTAGTCCCGGTCGGGCAGTAGGACCCATTGGTCTGTGGGGCCGGTGATGCATCGGGCGTTGACAGGACGCAGGTCTTGCTTGAACGGCCGGCCCATCCACTTGGGCAGCGGCAGCATCGGCTCGACGATCTCCCCCTGCACGGACTGAGCACATCGAGCCGATCGAGCTGCGTGACGTGTGGTACAACTCGGCCGGCGACGGCTGGTCGCCTGCCGAGCTGGCGTCAGCTCAGAGGTTCGACCTTGCGGTTGCCCAGGGCGGAGGTGAGTCGCACCGGGACCACCGACTCCTTGGCGATTGCTGGGCACTCCTTGCCGGCCGCCTCGGGTAGCAGTCCGACGCGGATCCGGAGGCGCACCGCCGTTTCACTCTCTGTCACTTCCGGCTCGGCGCCGTAACAGGTGGCGGGTCCGGCCGTCACGGTGACCTCGAGGGTTCGATCGTCGACACTGCGCCAATCGCGCCACTGAACAACCTGCGCGTCGATTAGGTCGCTCCGGGTCGGCAACGCTTCCGGCCGTGTCGGTCCGGTCGGCGCTCGGACGCCTGACGTGTCGCTGCCGGGCTCGGCTGCGGAGCCGCAGGCGCTCAGTGCGGCCACCACAGCCAGCAGCCAGGCAGCCAGTGGAAGTGGTGGCCGCATTCTCATCGGTTCAACTTACCAATCAGCGTTGGCGGCGTTCATCGCGTCGACGACAGCCTGGTCGAAGTATGGCCCCTTGTTGACGCCTTCGCTGTTCACCGTGGACATGACCGAGCGGACCGAGCCGAGTCCGCTGGCGTTGTCGTAGTTCCAGGTCCACGGTCCGCCCGAGGAGCCACCTCCGAAGTTGCAGGTGATTTTGGATTTGTTGTCCAAGATGCTGTTGTCGGTGGCAGTGCCCCAGCAAGCCCACATGACGTTGCCGCCGTCACGGTTGCTCGGATATCCGAAGATCGACGTGTCGAACTCGGTGCCACCGTTGTAGACCAGGCCGTGCCCGCCGATGGTGTTGACGACTGTCGTGTTCCAGTCGCCGCCGGAGTAGGTGGTCACGAAGCCGACGTCCCGGTTGAGGTTGCTGTTGTTGATCCACTCGTTGAAGGTCCGCAGCCAGTACGCCTGGAAGCGGCCGACCGGGTCGTGGTCGGTGTTGAAGGCGTTGTATCCCGGCACGAAGACGAGGTTCTGCAGCCAGGTGCCGCCCTGTCCGTCATGGACACAGTGACCGGCGGTGATCAGCACCCGCTTGGACGAGGTGTTGATTGCTGACGCCGAGCACCACGAGCCACTCTCGTAGCCACCGATGAACAACTTGCCATTGGTGATCGAGAAGTTCGTCACCGGTGGCGGGGCGTTGGTCACGCTCTGCGAGATCTGGGCGGCCACCGGCTTCGCCGCGACGGCGGCCGTCTTGCTGGCCACGGCGCGGGCCTTGTTCTCGACCCATTCCGCATCTCCGGGGGCATCCAGCGGCTTGGCTGCCTTCATCCGTTCCGGCGTCCAGTACGCCAGCACCTCGGGGTCTCCGCCGGTGCGATCGAACGACTTCAACTGTGTGGGCGTGTAGTTGCGCACCGCTTTGTCGCCCGGCAGCCGCACCGGGGCAGGCGCACTGCTGGTGCTCAGATCGGAGCCGCTGATCCGAGCCGGCGAGGGGTTCGCCCCGGCGGGAGCGCCCGCGGGAGCGGTGAGTAAGGCGATTGTTGCGACGGCCGCAGCCAGTGCGGCGGCCCCCAGGCGTCTCAGGCTTCTCGGACAACGGATTTTGCTTGACGAATCCATCCGGCTGACTCCCCCTGTTCAGCAACCGTTTCCGGTGCTCTCGAAGCCGTCTTCATGCCGCTCGGCGACGGCTGCCATCGAGAGGTGAAGGTACCGAAGGAATCGTTCTGCATCTATGCCATTCCATGTGCCGTAAGTACGCGAGGAGCTACCGAGAGAGATCGAATCAGTGCGACCTGCATACACAGGCACCAATGTGTTTTTGGACACAACCTCGTGCCGGCGGTCATGTATGCCACCGGCGGCCGATGTGCTCGACGACCCGCACCCGCACCCGCAGCCAGGCCGGTGAGCCGGTATGGGAAAGGGATCTTCGGAATTAAGCGGGTTCACCCCCGATTCGTCACGATCAACGTGTTCAACCGGCACGGCCGTCGACGCGCTCGGGTTGATCATCGCGGTGGTGGTGACCGCCGCGAGCGTCACCGACACCGTGATCGGCGTCCGCCTGCTGGACAAGGTCGTCGAACACACCCCGACGGTCACCCGGGCCTGGGTGGACGCCGGGGTTCAAGCACGACTTGGGCATCCACGGCGCCCTGCTCGGTGTCGGCGTCGAGGTGGTCAAGCGCTCCGACACCAAGCCCGGGTTCGTGCCGGTCGCGAAGCGGTGGGTAGTCGAGCAGGTCAACGGCACGTTGATGCTGCACCGGCGCCTGACCCGTGAGTACGAAAGCCGGCCGAAGTCGTCGGTGTCGCGCACCCGGTGGGCCTCGGCGGCCAACCTGATCCGCTGGCTGACCGGCACCAGCACGCCGTCCTGGCGGTGAACAGCGTTGAAAACGACCACCATCCTCGATCTCATCGCCGCTCGTGAGACCGTCGCGTGCGCTGCCCTCGACGAGCTGCGTGAGCAGCACCCGCAGGGTGACTTGCCTGAGTTTGGATGGGTTGGGGCGGTTGGCGCGCGGCCCTTGGGCGTGAACGCATCTGTCCGTGCCTACCTGCATGGGCGCCACGATCTTGGTCGCGCGCAGCTGACATAATCCCGGCGTGACCCAGATCGACGAGGTTCTGCACCATCTGGGTAAGGCGTTCGTGGCGGGCCTGACGGAGCCCGGCTACCAGCTAACCACCGTGCACCGGCATGGCAGTCAGAGTCAGACCTACACCATGGCCGGTGAACCGGCGTTGCTCGGCCGCTGGAACAACCTGGACCTCAACAATGCCAAGGCGGCGCTGCCCGGGGTTGCCGGTGGGGGACTGGTCGTCGAGATGATCGGTGATCCGAGCGGGCCCTACACAATCCACTGGTCGCGGGACGTACCGTCGTTGCCGGCCCGGATCGTCCTCGACGAGGACTACCGTCTGCCCGGACATGAACTGCCGCCAGCCCGTGAACCTGGCACCACCGATACCGGCGTCACCGATCCGGCGGTCCTTGCCGAGGTCGAGCGGCTGGTCGGCGAGTTCACCGCACGGCATCATTCGCAGGGGTACGCAACCGGCTACTCCGAGCAGGAGATCCTCGCCGCCGAACAGCACCTCGGGCTACGGCTGCCGGAGGATCTGCGGGCCCTCTACCGGCTGATCCATGACGACAGCGGCGAGTCGGGACTGCTCGACCCGTTCGTTCTCGCACCCTTGGACGTGCTCGTCGAGTGGAACCGGAAGAACTACCCCGGTTACCACGACGGTCCGTTCGACGACGCGATGATCTTCGACTGCATGCCGGCCGGGCATGTGCGGCGCGTGTCCTCGAGCAACGGCTGGGTGACGTTCGCCCGCGACTACGGCATGAACTTCGCGGCCGTCGATCTCGATCCGGGACCGCTGGGCCGCATCGGTCAGGTGGTCACGCACGGGCGAGACGTGTGGGCGCCGGTCGAATACGTCGCCGCCTCGGTCACCGACCTGCTCCGCCGCGCGATCGCGACTCTTGACAACGAGCGCCCCTCACCGCCCGACCCCGAGATCAGGGCGGACAAGACCGCAGACCTGCCGGTGACGGCGCAGGGCGTTGTGCTCCGCACGGAAGCCCCGGTCTCCTTGGCTGAGTTCGAGCCCTTCACCAACCTTCGATCTTTAGTGATACGTGGAAAGGTCCCACGCGTCGACCTGACTCGTGCCGCCGTGCTGCAGATCGAGCGCCTGCACGTGGAGGCGGCCCGATGGGAACTTGGCGCGCTGCCGCCGAGCCTCATTGACCTCACCTTGAGCGGCAACGACGAGCCGACGCCGGTCGCCGAGCTGGCCACCCTGCCGAACCTGGTCCGTCTAGATCTCTCGGGGGCCGCGGTGTCGGACATCGACGTGATCGCGACGTTCCCTGCGCTGCGAGTGTTGACCCTCGACGGCCGCCAGTGGACGGAGCTGCTGGCCTCCGGCTGGAAACCGGCCCAGCTGGCTGCTGCCGGGTTGGGCGGATCTGCCGGGGTGAGTGACGCTGCCCGCTGGTTACAGGCATTCGGACGCGAAAGCAGCTTCTACACCGTCACCGGCGATCTTTGAATCGTCTGAGCCAGGCTGAACAGCGCCATTGACCGCTCAGGGCCGACGACAGTGCGGCGCTGCCTCACCGCATGCGGGGCGGCTCAGTCGAAGTCGATTCGCATCAGCCTGCTGGCGGCCCAGTCCTCCAATCGGGTCGGCCTGAAGGTTCGCGTACCAGCCGGTCGCGCCTCCGCCCGCTCCGCTGCAAAGATAGGTTGCGCCGTTGGCGCGATAGAAGAAGATTTCAATGCGGTGGGATCGTCCGGTACGCCGCCCGGTGGTGGTGATGTCCACGATTCGTTCGCGGGTTCCGGCCGCGGGTGTGATCTCGATGGCGCGCCTGATCTCGGGCGGCAGGTGCGCAAGTGGATCAGGCGCGCCGCGCTCACCACGCTGGTCTGCAAATTTCATGCGGCTTCTTTCTGTAAAGCGGGGCCGAGGAGCAGTCCGCCGTCGATGACATACTCGGCGCCGGTGATGAAGGCCGCGTGCGGCGAAATGAGGAACAACAGCAGCGCAGTGATGTCGGCGGGCTGCCCCAGTCGCGGGACGGCGAACGGCTCGGGCGAGTAGAAGTCGGCGATCGGGGCGGCGCTGCCGGCCGCCGGCTCGGTGATGAACGGGGTGGCGACAACGCCGGGGTGGATGGCATTGACGCGGATGTTGTCGCGGCCCAACTCAAGGGCAGCGGTCTGAGTGAGCCCTCGGACCGCCCACTTGCTGGCGACATAGGGCGCGTAGAAGGCAGTGCCGCCGATGCCCATGGTGGAGGCGATGTTGACGATTACTCCTCCCCCCGCGCGCCGCAGCGCCGGTGCGGCCGCCTTGATGCCGAGGAAGGTGCCGGTGAGATTGATGTCGAGGATGCGAGCCCACGTAGCCCGGTCGGTGGACTCGATGAGGGCCGGCGGGTTCTGCACCCCGGCGTTGTTGACCAGGACAGTGAGCGCACCGAAGGCCTTCTCGGTCTCCGCGATGGCGGCGGCCCACGACTCCTCCTGGGAGACGTCGAGGCGGACGAAACGCGCCCCGCCTCCCAGCTCGGCAGCGAGGCCGGCGCCGCGCTCGGCATCGATGTCGCCGATGACGACGTTGGCGCCCTCGGCGTGCAAGGCGCGAACGTGGCTGGCTCCCTGCCCACCGGTGCCGCCAGTCACGAGAACGCTCTGATTGGCGAAGCGGCGCATCTGATCCTCCGAGTACGTACGAGGGACGACAACCCGTAGAACCGGGTGGTGAGTCGCGCGACTCACCACGCCGAAGCTACGCCGCCGGGAGTAGTGAGTCAACCCACTCACCTCGCTATGATGGGCGTATGACCCCAGCGCCGTCGGCTTATCACCAGCGCGTGGCGCAGGAGAAGCGCGCGCTCATCGTGCAAGCCGCTACTGAGCTTTTCCTCGAGTTGGGCTACGACCGGGCATCACTAGCGCGTGTTGCCGAGAGCGCCGGGGTGTCGAAAGCGACGCTTTTCAAGCAGTTCCCGACTAAGGCGGCATTGTTCGATGCCATCGTCATCGACTCGTGGGCCGAGAACGACGTCGCAGACGTGCCGCCCGCCGGTGACCTGACGGCCGGCCTGACGGTGCTCGGCCGGCGCTACGCGACGCTGTTGAGCCAGCCGGAGATGACGGACCTGTTCCGCATCGTCATCGCCGAACTGCCACGCTTTCCCGAACTGGCCAAGGCGCATTTCTCACGCGGCAAACTGCCATACTTCGAGTCCGTCCGGATCTACCTCTTGACCGAGCGCGACGCGGGGGCTGCGGACATCGCTGATCCGGAGATGGCCGCTACGCAGTTCCTCGGGATGATCTCCAACTATCTGTTCTGGCCGAGTCTGGTGCTCCCGGACTGGACGGTGACCCCTGCCCGCACGACCGCGGTTGTGGACGAAGCCGTCCGCACCATGGTTGCGCGGTATGGCACCGATGTTGACCGCCCGGGCCCGTGAGTTCGTTACCGCATCTGCCGCCGACCGTGCGCGCTGAGCCTCGGCGCCCCGGTCGCGTTGACTAAACGTCGGCCTCGCACTGCTCGATGAAGACGTGCCGAAGCGGAGCCCCAAGGCCGCCTGGGCGACGCCAGGGCCACCGCCCCGGGATCGGGGGAGCAGGGTGGGAGCAACCGGGTGTCCTGAACGGCGTTGAACTGCGTCCACCGGCATCGAACGCCTCAACTGCACCCACCCCTGCCTGCGGCTCCACGTTGCCGCAGGTCAGAGTGGGCTGCTGGGGTGAACCACGTCTCGCCGGGCGCTGGCATCTCTCGAAGTGTTGGCAGTGTGGCTAGGAGTAGATCGAGGTCCGTGCTGCCGGGTGACAGGTCGGGGTGGGGACCGGCAAGATGCTCGGTCCCCACCACCAGCCAGCCATCGGATTCGAACTGCCACAGGACTGCGGCGGGTGCCGGTCGATGGTCTGGGTTGCCGCCAGTTCGTACTGCAGCGACCGAACGCTCAACTCGCCGGAGGCCGCCTTGACGAAGATCCACCCGGCGGGTCCGGTCACCGCCCAGGCGATCTCGGCGTGGTTGCCACTGGAAGCCGGGGTGACGTCGAAGTTTCCGCCGACCCGTCCGGCGATCCCTGCCGTGACACTCTCCGGCAGAGCGGTCCAGTCGCTGCGCATCGGTTCTCTTCGCTGCTACCTGCCCGGCTGAGGCGGGTTCGGCGGACAGCAGGGGCCGCGACGGCCTGGCGTAGGTCCGAGTCGCGCACCTGGCCAGTAAACCCCTCAATTCCGCGATGTTCACCGTCCGAGAACTCCGAAGAGCGGCTAGGCCTGCAGAGCCGATGCGACGTTGGAGGACATGGGAGTGGTGGGTCGACCCAGGAGGGTGGACAAGTCGCTCGTGATGTAGTCCAAGGTGCCGTGAGAGATCGCGACATCAGCGTCGACGATGAGCTCTACCACGGGTTCGGGCAATCCTGCCTGCTGCAGGACCTGTCGGTACTGCTCGGCGGGAAGGTCGGTGTAGGTGAGCGGTGTGCCCGACTGCGCTGCTGCCTCGGCTGCGAGTTCGGAGAGGGTCCAGGCGGTATCGCCGGTGAGGTCATAGACCTTCCCGGCCTGATCGTCGCGGGTCAAGATGATGGCTGCGGCTTCGGCAAGGTCCGCTCGGCTTGCCGCGGCCATCCGGCCATTGCCCGCGCTGCCGACGAGGGTGCCGCTATTGATGGCATTGCGGAGTGCGGCCGTGTGATTCTCGGCGTACCAGCCGTTCCGCAGGATGGCAGCGGGCAGTCCGGATGCGGCGATGGCCTGCTCGGTGACCCGGTGGACGGGTGCCAATCCCATGGTGTTGGTGGGGGCGTGAGTCACTGATGTGTAGGCGAGGAGGCCTACTCCGGACTCGATTGCCGCGTCGATCACCGCCTGGTGCTGCCGAGTACGCGTGGCATCTGGACCTGTGGGAGCGGACACCAGCAGAACCTTGTCAGCGCCCGCGAAGGCTGGCCGCAGGGTCTCGGGCTGGTCGTAGTCCGCGAATCGGACATCAACTCCCAGGGTGGCCATCGCTGCTGCCTTGGCGGACTCTAGGTCGACGGCAACAATCTGACCGGCGGGTACTCCCTGGAGGAGCAGGTGGTTGATGACCTGGTGTCCGAGCTGGCCTGCGGCTCCGGTTACGGCAATCATGATTGGGTTCCTTCTGGTAGTGGGATGGCACACATGGCAACCAGGTTCGATTCGCTCTCGCCGAACCAGTTGGTG
The DNA here is from genome assembly GCF_028475105.1 of Micromonospora sp. LH3U1. NCBI lineage: Bacteria > Bacillati > Actinomycetota > Actinomycetes > Micromonosporales > Micromonosporaceae > Micromonospora > Micromonospora sp. LH3U1. The sequence goes on from NZ_CP116936.1 coordinate 1,997,654, forward strand.
CAGTCGGAAGCGATGACGTTGCTCTTCAGACTGTGTCCAGCACGGACCTGCTGAGCGCCTCGCCCGCTGGGTTTCCGCCAAGGAGTGCGGGCCCGGTCTTGGATCTCGGCCTCGGGGACCGGCAGTTCGACCTGGTGGTCATGCTCCACGAACGTAGGGCGCTCGTTCGGCTGGGACCAGGGGCGGAACATCCTGTGAGCGGGAGTACCAGTCGCTTCCATCCGTCGACTGCGACAATGGGCTTGATGAGTGCATCAGGAGAGCTGGCAGCGATTCTGCGGGTGTGGCGGGAACGTCTCTCACCGCAGATGGCAGGTATGCCGGCGGCCGCCTCCCGGCGGACCAAAGGACTGCGCCGCGAAGAGCTCGCCGTGCTGGCGTCTGTGTCCGTCGACTACATCGTGCGCCTGGAGCAGGGACGCTCCTCCGCACCTTCAGCGCAGGTGTGTGTCTCGATCGCCCGGGCGTTGCAGCTCAGCGACACCGAACAGGAACACTTGTTCCGTCTTGCCGGGCACGCCACCGGCGGCGGACGAATTAGCCAGATAGTGCCCGCGAGTATTCGCCGACTGGTGGAGCGCACCAGCGAACGCCCCGTGGCCGTCTTCGACGCGATGTGGAACCTTCTGCTCTGGAATTCCTTATGGGCGGCGTTGCCAGGTGACCCCTCCCCGGTGCGCGAAGCTGACCGCAACCTGTTGTGGCTGCACTTCACCAGCCCTTCCGACTGCCACCTGCACGGCCCCGGGAGCGCCGAAACCCTCGACGCCTCCCTGGTCGCCGACCTGCGCCGCAGTGCGGGGCGTTACCCCGACGATCCCCAGCTACAACAACTCGTCGTCCGGCTGAATGAAACAAGCACACAGTTTCGTGAACTCTGGTTGCGTCATGAGATCGACGAACACGGCCCGACCATCAGAAGGGTTGTTCATTCGGAGGTCGGGACCCTTGACTTGGATTGCGACATTCTTAGCACCCAACGCCATGACCTGCGGATCATGATATACACCGCCGAACCTGGCAGCGAGTCCGAGAGCAAACTCGCGCTACTGGGAACCATCGGCCGTCAGCCGGCGCCGGGCTCTTCGGAATTCTCGCTAGCTGAGCCCTGATCCACCGGTGCTGACCGCTGCGGTGCGCTTGGCATATAACGAGAATGCCGCTCCTGAGCAGGCAGGATGTCGATTGCGTCGTCAACGCCCCACTGCCCAGAAGGGACACCTCGTAAGTGAGACCTTCTGATGCGATCCGACCGGTCTTCGATAATCCCAACCTCACCTGCGTCGGGTCGAGGGGCATGTCGTTCGGGCGGCGTCCTTGCCCTGGGCACAGCGATGCGGGTGCGGGCCACCTGGTTGATCCAGGTCTACACGTCCCGTGACTGGAGCCGGTCCAGCCGCTTCGACCCGAGGCCGGGAGCAATCTAGCGGCGGACGAACGCCTCGTAGGTCGCATAGGTCAACGGCGTGCGGTTCGGCCCGGTGATCTCCGACAGCCAGTAGGTGAGGAAGCTGCCAACCGTCGGAACGCTGGTCGCCACCGGCCCGGCCTTGGCCTGCTCATGAAGTTCGATCCACTTGTCGTGGACGGTCTCGCGGGTCTTGCCGTAGACGTACTTGCGGTCACGTCGACCGTCGGGCTTGGTGACCCAGACGTACGCGGCGAAGCCGTTGCGGTAGGGGAAGATGGAGCCTTCGCCGTTGGCTCGTGCACGTCCGGACATCAGGCAGCCTCCTGACGCTCGACCTGCTCGCGGACGTAGTCGTCGACCCATTCGGGGAGGATGCGACGGTACTTGCCGTCCTTGATAGAGCGCAGCTCGCCGGTAGCGATCTTCATCTTGACCTTGGACATGCCAAAGCCAAGAAGGACGGCGACCTCGGCGGGCGAGTACCAGCGCGGAGTGAGATCACGGCTCCGGCGGCCCCGGTAAGCCAGGCTTCGTGGGCCAGTTCTTCCCGGCCGATGCTGGCCTGCCGGCCACAGGACTGCGGGCGGATGCCGGCCGATGGCCCGGGTTACCGCCAGTTCGTAGCGCAGCGACCGAACACTCGCGGTGTCGATCGCGCGTAAGGCTGGTTGTTTACGGTGAGCTCTCGCGAGGTTGAGTGGCTAAGTTTTGGCTTGCCTTCGAGCGCGCTCGAATCCGTAACGTCCGGGTCATGAACACGGCAAGTGGAACCAAGACATGGATCATCACCGGGGCGAGCTCGGGCCTCGGCCTAGCGCTGACCGAGGCTGCTCTGCAGGGGGGCGAGCAGGTGCTCGGGACGGCGCGGCGAGTGGATCGGTTCGATGCGCTGAAAGCGCGCTATGGAGATCGATTGATCGCGGTCGAACACGACGTGCGAGACACCGAAGCGGCTGCCGGGGTCGTGCAGCGCGCGATCGACACCTTCGGGCGCATCGACGTGCTCGTCAACAACGCCGGTGCCGGCCAGGTCGGGGCTGCCGAAGAGGTCACCGATGGCGAGCTGCGGGACATGCTCGAACAGCACTTGTTGGGCCCGGCCGCCTACGTGCGAGCAGCGCTCCCGCACATGCGGGACAACCGCTCGGGCGCGATCGTGCAGATGAGCAGCCAGGGCGGACGGATGTCATTCGCCGCTGTCGGCAGCTACTCGGCCGGCAAGTTCGCATTGGAGGGCTGGTCCGAAGCCCTCGCAAGTGAGGTCGCGCCGTTCGGTATCAGGGTGTTGATCGTGGAACCGAGCCGCTTCCGCACCGAGTTCAACGCATCCGGCGTGCTCCGCGCCGCGCGACAGCACGCGGCGTACGACGAGGTGATCGGTGCGGTGCGTGAGAACATGACCGGGGCCGACGGCATCCAGGAAGGCGACCCCGACAGCGCCGCCGCCGCGATCCGCGACGTGCTCGAAGCCGCGGATGCGCCACTGCGGCTGCCTCTCGGGGCGGAGGCGGTCAGCAACCTCACGCGCGTCTACCAGCGCGCGCTGGACGACCTCCAGCGATGGGCTGCGGTGAGCAGGTCAACGGACTTCCCCGGCATGCCCCCGGCCGTCCGTGCGTTCTAACCGCCCTACCATGTCACCCATGGCAACTGAAGCGCTGGTCAAACGCATCCTTACCACCGTCGACGATCCCTCCACGTCGGTGATCGATGCGGTCCACGGGCTTCTGGACAACTCCACGATCGACGCGTCGGCGGCGCCGAAGAGCGTCGCCGAAGCCGCCGACTTCGTCGGCCTCTCCACGCACACCCTTCGCTACTACGAACAGCGAGGCCTCGTGCTCCCCGCCCGCAACTCCTCGGGCCACCGCGAGTACTCCACCGCCGACTTGCGACGCCTTGTCTTCCTCGCCCGGATGCGCCTGTCCGGGATGACCATGCAGGATCTCAACCGCTACATCGGGCTCCTCGAGTAGGGCGCGAGCACCATCCCCGAACGGCGGCGAATAATGATCGAGCAGCGCGACCGCATCCGGCGATACCTGCGCGAACTCAGCCTCGCGCTGGAGACCACCGAGTACAAGCTCCGCGCCTACGACGGACACCCCGAGGACTGACGGCAGCACTTACCCCTGACCGGCAGAACCCCCCGCGATCAGGTAGCTCGACGACTGACGGGCGGTCCGGGTGATTCAGGTCCGGCACGATCATGGCCTCGAAGCGGGCACGGTGCTGCAGCCCGACCCGCACTTAAGGCGTGTCTCAACGCTGGTCAGAGCCGCTCGGTGATGCCGTCCCCCAATGCAACAGAGCCGTTCTGGCGGACCTCAGGCGGCGGCCCGGCTCAGGGGCTGCTTCTGTTGGTAATGGCCCAGCTCGATCGCGGCACGCGTCAACTCGGCCTTGTTGCTGACGTTGAGCTTCGCGCGAATCCGCTTGGCGTACGTGTTGACGGTCGCCGGTGACAGCCCCATACGGGTGGCGATCTGCGCGTGCGTGAAGCCGGAGGCGATCAAGCGCAGCGTCTCGATCTCGCGTGGCGCCAGGCCACTCGGCTCCTCGCCACCGCCGCGGGCCAGCTCCTCCTGGAAGCGGCCGACCAGCCGGGGGCAGACGTAGAACCCGCCGCCCGCGATGACGTGCAACGCCTCGCGGATGTCCCGCTGCTCGGTGCGGTGGCCAACGCAGCCGCGTGCTCCGGCGCGTACCGCTGTCAACAGGCCGGTGCGCCGCCAGCCGGCGCTGACCAGCGGCGAGCCCAGCGACGCGGCCAGGGAGATCTCCGCGGCGTCGGCGTACTCCGGCAGGTCCAGGACCACGACGTCGTATAGCCCAGCCATCTCCAGGAGCTCCTCGACCGTCGCGACGGCGGCGGTGACGCGCATGTCGGCGGCGTCGGACGCGAGCTTCTCCAGGCCGGCCAGGGAAACGGGCTGCTCCGACACGACGGCGACTTCGAACACCCCGGGCTCCTTCGACTCGGCTACGCCCGCGCTGTCGCGCGGCCGCCCTAAGACGGACGATGTCGGGTCGCGGTTCACGCCGGGGGCAGAAAAGTGCTGCCGAGCGGGTCAGTCCGTGGGCGGTGCGGAGTTGATGTCGGCCGCGGCGTAGATCTGGGCGGTGTTGTTGAGCTTGGCGACGTACTGGCCGACCAGCTCGAGCACGCCACCGACGCCCTGTAGCAGCTGGTACTGGTTGTACTGGATCTGCTCGGTCTGCTCGGGGTGCGGGTCCTTGACGCTCGCGTAGTACTCGTCCGGGCCGGGGGACCACGCGGCGTAGTGGTTGCCCCCGATGGGGTCACCGGCGTGCTTGGAGACCTGAGTGGCCGCATAGCTCGGGGCGTAGAAGATCCAACTGGCCCGCTGCATGACGCTGTCGCGGAACTTCTCGAACTCGTCGATCTCGGTCTGCGTCAGCTTGAGGATTCTGTTCTCGGCGTCGTGGAGATCGCCGGTGCTGACCTGCCAGTCGCTGAGGTCAGGCTCGGGTACCGAGCCGTCGGCGGCCGGCAGCGGCGCGCCCTCCTCGGTGACGGGCTTGCCGTCGCTGTTGACCCATCCACCCTTACCGTCGGACTGCGGGATGTCGCGGCCGTACTGGTCGACCGGATTGCCTTCCGAGTCGACGTAGCCGCCCTTTCCGTCCGACTTCGGCGGCGTGAAGACGATCGAGGAGTCCTTGCCGTCGACGCTGCGGGCCTCCTGCCAGGTCTGCGTGAGATCGACGGGCACGGCGTTGGTTTCCATACCGCACTGTTGCGCGCGGGTGCGGACAGGTTCAACGTCCCTGAAGTGGGGCCTCGAAGACTGGCCGCATGCGCGGCTAGCGTCTCGGCGACGGGGTGGACCAGGACGCAGCAGGGGTGACGAGTTGGCCGATTACAACCTGACGTCGACCGAGATCAACGTGTCACCGCAGACGATGCACCGGTACGCCGCGCAGCACATGAAGGTCGTCATGACCAACCTCGTCGAGCACTGGGACGCCGTCGGCAAGACCTGGGAGAGCCTCAAGCTCGGCTGGATCGGCGACAGCGCCGAGGCCGCTGACGAGTTCAACGCCCGGCTCAAGGACATCCAGGAGCGGCTGTTCGGCGTGCCGAGCGCCGACGGGCAGACCGTCGAGACGCCGGGCCTGCTCGACAAGGTGCGCTCCGGGGTCGTCGTCGCAGCGGCGAACTACAACAACGCCGAGCACTCCGTCACCGACATGTGGGACGCCTTCTGCGCCCAGATGCGGCAGGAGGCTGAAAGCACTGGTGAGAGCGCGCCGCCGCCGAGCGAGGACACCACCCTCGACCCGATCAAGGCGGACTACTCCGCCAACCCCTACCCGTGGCACAAGCCGGAGCAGAGCTGATCCGTGGGCGATTCGAAGGACGGACGTCCGGATCCCGCGGCGCTGCGCCAGCTCGCCAAGGACTGGCGGGCGGAGGGCGACTGTCTGGAAACCCTCGGCGACAACGTGCTGGCCGCCTACAACGACGTCAAGTGGACCGGGTTCGCCAGCCTGTCCGCGGACATCGCGACGAACATCGTCGACGTCAAGCTGCGCAAGATGAAGGAGGCGGCACACGAGTTCGCGAAGTTCCTCGACGAGTACGCGGACAAGGTTCAGGAGCAGATCGACAAGGAGAAGGCCCGTACGATCATCGAGATCGTGCTGGCCATTCTGGGCATCCTGACCATGGGTCTCGGCGCTGTCCTCGGCCCCATGCTCGCGGCCCTCGGCCGCCTGCTGGCCGGCCTGCTCTCCGCCATGAGCCAGGTCCTCGGCAAGATCGTCACCGCGGTCATCGACGTCGCCATCGGCATGCTTGTCTGGGGCTCGCTGCAGGTCGCCATGGAGTTCGGCACGACGGCAGTGGTCTCCAGCATCATGGGCGTGCCCGCCGAGTACACCGCCAGCATCGCGATCAGCACCGTCATCGCCGGTGTCATGGGCGGTCTCTTCTCCATCCGGGGCGTCAACAACGTGCCGGTCAAGGGCCCGGGCGCCGGCGCCAAGCCCGGTCCGATCCCCAATCCCGCACCCACACCCAAGGGCGGCTCCAGCACCGACGTGTCCACGAACGGCACGCTGGTCACCGGGCCGAAGCCGTACCCGAACACCACCGTGGACAGCACCGCGGTGAGCATCGACGGGGTTGGCGCGAGCGCTACCAACATCGCCCCGCCGGTCATCCCCGGCGCCGGCCGCGGCGCCCCCGTCACCGGCGTGGGGGACCAGCGGGTCCACTCCGGCGCAGGTTCGGTGGGCAGCGCCGGGCGTACGGTCGAGCACGCCAACCCGCAGGCCGCCCCCCGCACCGGAGAGACCATCACCACCCCGGCGACGCCGATGCCGCAGACCACCGCCGCCGCGCCCGGTGGCGCCACCACCGGCAAGGCCATCAGCGCGCCACCCGGTCCGGGGAAGGCCGGCACCTTCGAGGTGCAGACCGCCCCTCCCGGCACCGTCGCAAGTCGGCCGCCCACGGTGTCGGGAGCCGACACCCCGCCAGTTGCCAACCTCGATCGCGGCGCCAACCTGGACCGGGTGCCGCCGCGGGTCTCCACTGGTGGCGAGGTCCCCCCGGTCGCGTCGGCGGGCGGCCGCGGCAGCATGGACCTGGGGCAGGTCTCGCCGCTCACGCCCGTGCCGTCCCGTCCCGGCAGTGTCGACCTCACCATCTCCGGGCACGGCGACCTGACCGCGACGCCGCAGCCGAAGACGAGCTTCGCGGGCGCCGACGTCGCCGCCTCGTCAGTCGACACGCACGGGCCGGGCCGTACTGTCACGCCGGACAACCGCGCGGCGGCCATCGCGGGCGGCCGGGATGCGGTGACCGACGTGCCCGCCACGTCCACCGGCGGGAACGTCGTCAACCCGGCCACCGGCCGCCCGGGTGCCTCCGACACGACCCTCACCTCGCCGCATCTGTCCGAGAACGTGCCCGCGGGCACGGCCCCCGGCCCGGCGCGGTCAACGCCACGCCGCCCACGGTGCCGGAGCACGAGGCGGCTGCCGGCGCGCATGCGGCGCGCGGCGGGTCGACTGCCGAAGGGGCGACAACCGGGCAGGGCCGCGGACTGCACTACACGGCGACGAGCGGCCCGCGGCTGTGCCGCACGGCGTCAACCTGCCGCCCGCGATGCGCCCCGGTGCGCTCCCGGACCTGCCCGCCGGCACCCACTTCACCGCGCCGCCCGCGCGCGTGGTCGGTGCCGAGCATCTGCCGTCGGCCACGCCGGGCCGGTTCCCGGACGCCCCCGCGCACGATCCCGGTCGCGGCCCGGCCCCGGTCCGCGATGCGGTGTCGTCGACGCCCGGCAACACCACGGGCATGAACGCCGGGCACGCGACCGCGCCACCGCGCGAGGCCGGCACCTTCGCACCCGGCACCGCGCGGGCCGGCGAGGTCGTTCCGGCCCGCGACATTCCCGCCGGCACCGATGCGCCGCGGCCGGCGGATGCCTCCGCCACCCCGCGCAGCAGCACGGACCTGACGTCGACCGCGGCATCGCCGCGCACGGGCAGCCCGCAACGCGCCACCGACGTCGGCCTGTCCACGGTGCGGCCCGTCGACTCCGGTCCGGACGCCAGCGCGGCGCGTCCGGCCGATGCCAGGACGCCGACCGGACGCGCCGGCTCCGGCCCGCACGTCAGCGCGCCCCGACCGGCCGACGTCGAGGCGTCGACCGGGCGCCCGGTCGAGCCGTCGTCGCGGCCCGGCACGGCCGAGGTTCCGACCGGGAAACCGCCCCGTCGGTCGGTGGCGGAGCCCCCGGTGTCGGAGTCGTCGGCGACGGCGCGGGTCGATGCCGGGCAGGGCAAGTCGTTGGAGGAGCGGTTCGAGGCGTTGGGTGGTCCTGGGTCGAAGGGGTCGAAGGGTTCGGATTCGGCGTCGATCAGTGGGTTGGAGCAGCGTTTGGAGGCGTTGGGTGCTGGCCGGTTCCCGGACGTCCCGGCGCATGGCCCGGGTGCCGGGCAGGGCAAGTCGTTGGAGGAGCGGTTCGAGGCGTTGGGTGGTCCTGGGTCGAAGGGGTCGAAGGGTTCGGATTCGGCGTCGATCAGTGGGTTGGAGCAGCGTTTGGAGGCGCTGGGTGCTGGCCGGTTCCCGGACGTCCCGGCGCATGGCCCGGGTGCCGGGCAGGGCAAGTCGTTGGAGGAGCGGTTCGAGGCGTTGGGTGGTCCTGGGTCGAAGGGGTCGAAGGATTCGGATTCGGCGTCGATCAGTGGGTTGGAGCAGCGCTTGGAGGCGCTGGGCGCCGGCCGGACCGCGGACCTCCGGGCGGATGACCCCGGTCCCGCGCCGGGCAGCGATGGCCGGAGTTCGATGTCGACGCCGGACGCGTTGACTGCGTTGCGAAGCGAGGAGCTCCAGGTCCCGAAGACCGCGCCGAAGGACGCCGAGCTGCCGGAGTTCCCGGCTGTGCCGACCGGCACGGAAAGGCACCGAGAGCTCGTCGAAGACTTCGGCAAAGCGGCCGGGTTGCCGCGGCAGGAGATCGACGAGCTGCTGACGAACCTGGATGCCAGGTACGGCGACAGGGTGCTGAGCAAGGGCACCGATGAGGCCGCGACCCGTGAGCTGATCAAGGACATCGGCGTACGGGCGGGGATGGACCCGAGCGTGGCCCGCGGCTTCGCCGAGCGTGCGACATCACCGAACACCGCCACCGCGCAGGTGTCCCGCGCCGAGTTCCGAGCCGAGATCAGGGCGTTCGCGGATGACAACCGGATGATCGAACGTCTGGTCAACATGCGTGTCGGACGGGCCGAGGACGTCGGCGTCACGATGACGCAGGGCATCCGTAAGGAGCTGACCCAGGCACTGCGGGCCGGCGACGACGCGACATCAGCCAAGATCACCGGTGACCTCGACCGCGCCGTCGAGGCCCGCACAACCATGGCGGAGGCGACGCGCGACAAGTCCGTGGCGGACCTGGAGGGCCGGGTGAAGGAGCTCACTCAGTGGCGCGCGGACCGGGAGGCCATCGCCGCCTCGGACGCCGCCGCGGAGAAGGCCGCCCAACAGAAATTCACCCAGGACTTCCGCGAGGGACCGCTCGCCGAACTCAAGTATCGTGTCGGCGCCGCGGATGGCGCGAGCCCGGCGAAGGCCATGAACCTCCGCTCGCCTGCGGAGCCGACCCGGGTCGAACCGCCGGTGCGGCAGCGACACGACGACATCGTGGCCTCCGAAAAGGAGTGGTCGCAGTACCAGCGGGACCCGCAGGGCGGTGAACCGGAGCTCCAGCTCGAGACGCCACCGCATCAGCGGGAGTTCGACGAGCTGCTGGCCTCGGCCGATGACCTCGGTGCCAAGGCCGGGCTGTCGCCCGCTGAGATCACCCAGATCCGCGCGGACATTCAGGCGCGCTACCGCGAAACCCTTTCGCTGGACGAGGCGAAGCGGACGCTGCTGGAGAACACCGCCGTACGGGCGGGAATGGACCCGGATCGTGCGGCGACGCTCGCCGCGCGCGACATCGACGGTGGCATCAGTGGTCGCCACGCGCGGCAGGTCTACGGCGACGAACTGGCGAAGCTGGCGAACGGCAACCACCTCATCGACCGCTATGTGCGGCTGCTCGACGACGACTTCCGGCGCTTCGGGCTGCCGTTCGACGACGCGGCGCGGGAGCGACTGACGCTCGGGTTGCGGCAGGGGGACGAGGCCGGGGTCAGGGAGGTCACCGACCCGCTGGACGAAGCGCGGACCGTCGCGGACCAGCGTGCGACCCGGATCCGGGACCAGGAGCAAGAGGATCTCCAAGGGCGGCTCGAGGCGCTGGGGAAGCCCAGCGAGCGGCCCGCAACGGCGGCGAAGGTCGAACCGGTGGAGCCCACGACGACGTCTGCGGCGACCCGTACGCCTGAAGAACTCGAGGCCCTGGCTACCGTGCAGGAGGCGTTCCGCCGGGACGTGCTGCCCGAGCTGCACGCCGGCACCACGCTCAAGCCCTCGCCCGGTCCGCGGTCCGAGCCGTCCGTCTCGGACCGCATGGGCCGCACCGACGAGATCACAGACCCGGAGATCCGGGCGCGGGACGAGGAGCAGCAGCGGCAGGTGCAAGAGTTGACGCCGCCGGCAGACGTGTCCGAGCTTCCGGTGCTGCCCACGGTGCCGAACAACGTTGAGAGGCTCGACTCGCTGCGAACCTTCGGCAAAGGGCTGGCCGAGGACGCGGGGCTCGACGACGCCGCCACCACGCAGCTGCTGAGAAACATCGAGGACCGGTGGGGCTCGTCGGTCCTGGACGACACCAGCGCCGCCGCGGCGCGCAGGACGCTGGTCGAGGAGATGTACGGCCGCTACGACCTCACACCGAACAAGGTGCGCACCCAGGACCTCGTCGGCGGTGACGCCGAGCTGCGTGAGCTGGCTCGGGCGGGCTTCCGCGCCGAGCTCAGGTCGGAGCAGGAGACGAAGAGCCTGGGCGACCGGCTCGCCGACCTCACGATGCCGAACGGCTACAACCTCGCCGATGACTTCGTGAACAGCGCCCGGGCCAGGCTGGCGGAGGCGTACCGCTCGGGCGACCCGGACGCGGCCGGCCAGGTGCACCTGGACATCGCGGAGAAGATTTCTGAAATCACGGCGAAGCAGCACGCCGACGAACTGGCTGCGCGGGCGATCCAGCAGACCGAGGTGAACCGGGGCGCCTTCGGCAAGGTGATGGACGACCTCACCGCACGGATGAACGCGGAGGACGTCAAGCCGCTGCCCGGCAAGCAGACCCGGCCCGAGAGCATCCTGCCGGAGGGGCCGGACGACGGCCTCCTCATGGCGAAGCCGCAGCCTCGCGACCCGAACACCACGCCGGCGACCGCGAGTCGTGCTGACGTGCCTGATGATCCGCCGCGGCGCGGGACGGATTCACCGACGCCGGTCGAGCAGGCCGAGAAGAACATTGAGGACCGGAACCTCGCTGCCGCCGCGGCTGAGCGCGACCTGCACGCGGCCGGCCTCGACCCGGACAGCCGATTCCGGGCCGGGGTGGCTGAGTTCCGTACGGCCAATCCTGAGGCGCGCTTCGACGTGGACGCCGTCCGAGCCGAATATGACGCCCGCATCGTCGATGCCTGGCGCGACAAGCCGGAGGCCGACTCGTGGCGCCCTCACGTCGCCGCGGTGGCAGCCGCTCTGCCGCAGATCATCGCGCAGGCCGTCAACGGGGGCGTGCCGACCGCGACCGTCGACGTGGACGAGCCGGTCGTGACTGTCGCCGACGCGGAGTTCTCTGTCACGCTGAACGCGGTGCGGGACCCGGAGTCGATCCCGTCCGCGGTCCGCGACCTGTTGCGGGACCGGTGGATTGGCGACCCGGCGCGATTCGCCCGGGAACTGGAAGCGGCCGAAATGGCCGACGACCTCTTTACCCGTGCGGTGCAGGTGGTGGACTACGACCACGGCCTGGACCTGCCCACAAGCGTGCTGGAAGGGATGCGCCGCACAGTCGTCGCGGATGTCCTGCACCACCACGACGTCATCCGGTACCAGGGCGACGACGCACGCTTCGCCGAGGACGGCGGCCGCGAGGCGGTGTGGGAGGCGTACCAGGACCGGCAGTTCACGAGCATCAAGGCCGACGTGAGCCTGGCGGGGAAGGCCTGGACGGCGGCGCAGAGCGCGGCGGAGCAGTTCCACCGACTGGTCGGCGTCGGCACGGCGGACGCGCTGAATCGGGACCTGTCGGACGTGTCCCTGCGCGCCCTCGGCGAGCGGTTCGCCGCCGAGCAACTCGCCCTGCACGGGAATCACTTCTACGGCTTGGAGGACCTACAGCACCAGGCGTTCCAGGAGCGACTGGACCCGCTGCTGCACCCGGTGGACGAGATCGCGGCGCTGACCGACGCCGAGCGGGCGAGGCGCTGGCAGCAGGAGACGAGTTCCCTGCAGGCGCAGTACGCCCACCGCCTGGAGACGGCCCGGCTGGCCGAGCGGCACCGCCCGGACCTGGTCGGTGACTTCGACACCGTGCTCGCCGAGGCCGTGGCGGAAACCGAGCGCACCGGCGTGGCGACGCTCGACGGGCTGCGCCCGGGAGTGCTCGACGCGTTCCGGGCGGACTTCGTCACCACCGGCCGGCGATGGTTCGAGGAGGTGTTCGGCCCAGCGGTCACGGCGGGTGTGCGCGGGTACGACGCGCTCTTCGTCGACGCCGAGGCCCAGTGGCGCCACCAGTACGAGCACCTGCGCACCAGCATCCGTCAGGAAGCCTTCGTGCACCTGCAGTCGCACCGGCACGACGCCGCGTTGGACGCCGCGGTGGCGAACCACCGGGCGGCGTCCGCGGATGCCGGCCGGGATCCGCTGCCGGAGTCGGCCTACGCGACAGCCCGGGAAGAGTTCCTCGACGCCGCTGAGGCGAAGCTGCGTGCGACGGTGAAGGAGCAGCTCGACCCGTTCGCGAAGAGTCAGGCCGCACACTGGGACGCCGTCGCCGCTGAGATCGAGCGGGATATCGCGCGCTATTTCGACGACGAGAAACTGCGCGAGTACGCCGCCCGCGCCGCGACGGCCGATGCCGACCCGGGCGTCCCGGCCGTGTCCGAGTCGGCGGGGACACCCGGGACCGCCTACGACAGTGCGGCGGGACCGATCCTCGAAGCCGTACGCGCCGGGGTGTCGGCGGCGCTGCACCGCGACGGCCGGGATGTCCCGGCCGACGTCCGCGATCGCATCGCCGGCGAGATCGAGGCGGTGCTGCACGAGGCGGGCACCGCGGCCCGAACGCGCGCCGAGCGGGGCGGCAACACCGAGATCGCGGTCGCGGCGGCCGTCGCCGAGTTGGCCGAGCGTACGGCAGGCCTCGCCGAGTCGGTGCCCGCCCGTCTCCTGCACCATGCGCAGGTCGGCGCCGAGCTGCACCACGCCGAACGTGCCTTCGAGGGCCTGCTGGCCACCCGTGACGCGTTGCCGTCGAGCGTGGTCGCGACGCTGTCGGTCGCCTTCGCGCACGAATGGCTGACCCGCTACGACAGGCTCTTCCGGGGCGGAACGAGCCAGGGTGAGGCCGCCGCGACCGAGACCGGCCTGCGGGATCTCGCAGAACGGGTGCGCATCGAGCTGCCGAACCACGACCTGCTCAGCCCGGCCGCCCTGCGTAAGGCGCTGCTCGACGCGGCCGCGACGCTGCCCGGCGGTTCCGCGGCTGTCGGTTCGGGCCTGTTGCTGCGCCAGCCGGGCGCCCCGCCGGTGAACGGGATGGCCATGGTCGCGGACTCCTTCGTCCCGATTCCGGGGGAGCAGCGTGTCATCGTGGCTCCCGGCGCCGACCTCGCCGGGTTCCTCACCGAGGTCACCGGCCGTGTCACCGACCCCGCACAGCGTGCCAAGATCGTTGTGCATGCCCCGACGGTGCCCGAGGCGGTGCTCTGGACGCTGGGCAACCGCTACGGCGTCACTGTCGCGTACACCGAGCGGCCGACCGACGCGCGGCAGGCCCGTCGGGCGGTGCCGGTCACCGCGGACGGTACGCCGACCCTGCAGCGCTGGGCGGAACACTGGCTCGTCCGCCCGGCCACCCAGGAGTCCCCGCCGCCGTACGGGCTCCGGCAGGGCAGCCGCTCCGGGCTGTTCGAGCTGCCCGAGGGCTGGGTGCTGGAAGACCTGCCGCAGCGGGTGTGGGCACGGCCCGCCGGGTCGCCCGATCCGGAACTCGCCACACGGGTCCGCTCGGGTTCCGAGGGTGGGGACGCGTCGATAGTTGTCGGCGTACCCGGCGTCCCAGTCCCCGAGGCCGTCGCGCGGGCCGGTCTCGACCTCATCGAGCGCCTTCCGGTCGAGCCGGGGCGGCAGGGGGTGCAGTGGCTCAGCCCGCTCCCCGAGGTGCGGCGTCCGGCCGTGCCGATGCTCGAGAGCGCGCCGGAGCTGGACGCGACGTCGGGTGGGCTGTCCGGCGTACCGACAGTCGACACGCACGCCGGTCCGGCTCACGACGCCCTGGCCACGCTCCGGGTCGCGGGTTACGGGGACGCCGCGGCAGCGTTCCTGGCCGAGCCGGACGCGACGGCGCGCGACCTGATACTGCTCGACCTGCTCGGTGCGGGCGACGCCGTCCGCGGGGTCCTGCCGGAGCTCCATCTCGGCCTGGCGAACCCGGATCGCTCCGATGTGGCGCTGGCGGCGGTCCTCGGTTACGCCCAGACGGCGCTGCGCGGCGAGCCGGTGCCGGCCGCCCGGGTCCTAGGCGCGGCGAATGGCCTGTCGGCCGGGACGAAGACCCCGCTGATGAACGCCCTCCTGTCCCTCGCGGGCCCGACGAGCGAGAACCCTGCGGTGCTGGCCCGCTTCGCCGAGCTGGTTTTCGACTGCCGGTGAAGGGGGAGCCCGCGAGGGCGTACCGCCGGGTCCCCCGTTCGCGGGGGTTGGCCGCGCCCCCACGGGCCGCGCGACGATGCGCGGGCCCGTTCACCGGACCGGCACCCGAGGGGGACGAGGAACATGGACAGCATCGACGACGGCGCCCACGTCCATCGAGCGCTGCGGACGGACGTCCCGGCCCTGGGCGAGGTGATGCCACCCGTGCTGGACCTCACGGCCGCGGCCGGGCCGCTGTGGGCCGCCGCCACCGACGACTACGACGAGGCTGCGGTGGCGGCGGTGCTCGCCGCCCCGGGCACGTCCGCGATCTGGCGCTCGTGGCGTTTCGCCGCCGACGCGGCCGGCGGTCCTGGGACCCGCGTCTACGTGCTTGAGGCGGAGGAACCGGAAGCCGCCGCCGCGGCGGTGCGTTCGGCACTGGCCGAGGCAGGCCCTGACACCACCCTGCTGATCGAATTCGCGACCGGCGACCCGGCGCCCCCGGCGGCCCACGCGGCGCTCGGCTCCTCCGCGCTGCTGTGGGCGTTCGACGCCGACCAGCCGGTCCAGGTGGCGCGGGTTTTCGACGGCGTCGACCCGTATGCCGGGCCGTACTTCGACCAGGGGCATCCGCGGCTGGAGGGCCCTGAGCGCGACGCGGCGCTCGGGTTCCTCGAGAGCGGCCAGACGTTGTTGCTGACGCCGCAGACCCAGGACGATGTTGTGGACCCGCAGCGCGGTCCCGTCGTACCGGCAAACTTCCGCACCGACGGCACCTGGATCTGGACCGACGCCGTCGCCTACTACCTGCGCGAGCACGGCATCGCGCCGGACGAAGGGCTGCTCACGCACGCCCGCGAGGCCGGCTTCGTGGCGGCCGAGGCGGGTGCCGTCGGGCTGCACCGCGCGCTGTCGTGCCTGTTCCTGCCACGGAAGGTCGAGCCGGCCGAGGAGGTCGGCGCCGCGTAGCGGTACGGGAGCGGAGAAAAATCGGATGGGTGTGAACCCCCATGCCCCGCGAGCCGTCTCAGTGCGTCACGGACGCCGAGCGAAGCGCGAAAGACCAACATGACTGGACCTGTGAGCACGGATCCCGCGGCCGAGCAGCCGGTGCGCCGGGCGACGGTGGCGGCGCCGCCTGCACCGGAGCATCGGGCGTCGGCAGAGGTCAGCCAGCGGCGCGAGTTCGTTCGCGCGTTCGTGGAGCATGCCGCGGAACGCCCGGCGAGCGAGCGGGTGACCGTACGCCTGCCCACCCTGATCACCGTGACCGCCGCAGTGGCGGTCGGCGCGCTCGTCGTCGGCGTGTTCTGGCACCTCATCCGGCCGATGACCCCGCAGCAGAAGGCGGCGGCGAAGGGCACCACGGTCGCACCCAGCGTCCGGCCGACCGGCATGTTCGACGCGGTGGCCGGCTGGGACTGCGAGGCAGCGGCGGACCGCGGGTTCGATGCCCGTGGCCGAACCGGGGTGTGGCGCACGATCGGCAAGGGTGGCTGGTCGCAGGGCGGCTGCCACGGCACCGCCGTGACGCTGCCGCAGCCCGGCAGCAGGGACGGCCGTGCGGCCACCGGGCAGTCGGCGACCTGGTGGTTCACCCCCGGCCCGAACATCCGATCCTGCGCCGTCAGCGTCTACCTGCCGAAGACCGGCTCGGCGCTGGTCAGTAAGGCGACGTACACGGTCGGAGCCGGCGCGACGGGCACGCCGTTCGCGAGTTTCACCCTCGATCAGGAGGCGAACGCCGGCAAATGGTTCGACGCGGGGACCTATCCCGTGCACCAGAACCAGCTCGCGGTCAGCCTCGACGCCTCGAACACCTCTGGTGCGAGCAACGCCCGTGTGGTGTTCGGACAGGCGCGGGTGAGCTGTGGGTCCTGAGTCCCTCGCCGCGGGAGCCGCCGCCCGTTCGCCCATGACCGGCAAGATTGAACGGGTTTCCACACGTGCGTGGAGTCGGCACAAGACGATCGGCGCGGCCGTGCGGGCCGCCAAGCCCGGTGCGGTGGTCGCGGTCTCCCCGGGCACGTATCGGGAGTGCCTGGTCCTGGACCGCGACGTCACCATCGTGGCCGAGGACGAGTCGGCAACGGTCGAGCTGATCGCGCCGGAGGGACCCGCGGTGCAGCTCCGCGGCGGTTCAGCCACTCTGCGTGGCCTCACGATTCGCGGCAGCCGGACGGGAACCGCCGCCGTGGTGGTCTCGGCCGGCCGCCTTGAGCTGACGGACAGCCGGGTCAGCGGCGGATTCGTCCACGTGGCCGGCAGTTCGGCGGCCAGGCTCAACGGCTGCACGGTCGAGGAAACCTCGACGTGTGCGCTCAACGTGGCAGACGGCGCCCGGCTGGAGGCCTACGACCTGCGCGTCACCAACGTCTCCGGCGTCGCGGTGGCGGCGGGCGGCTCGTCGTACCTGGCGCTGTCCGGCGCGGTGCTCAACGGCATGCGGGGTGTCGGCGTGCGCGTCGGCGAGACCGCCACGGCTGTGCTGGAGCGCTGCGACATCGGCTCGGCCGAGGACGCGGGCGTGGAGGTTCGCGAAAGCGCGGGCCTGCGCCTGCTCGACAGCCACATCCACGACATCGAGGGCGACGGTGTACGCGTCCTGGGCAGCGCCGGCTTCGGCGCCGACTGGTGGCCCGAGCTGCACCCCGGCCGGCCCGACGACCTGACTCCCGCCGAGCCGGGCACGACCGGGGGAGTCGTGGTGCGGCGGTGCGAGATCCGCCGCACCGGAGCCGCCGGCCTCGTGACAGGTGGCGAGTCGGTGACACTCGTCGACGACACGCTGATCGACCGAGCCGGCAGCGCGGGTGTGCTGGCCGCGCACGACAGCCGGGTGGTGGCTCGCTCGGTGCGCGTCACCAACAGCACCCAGACCGGCGTGGCGCTGCGCGACAGCGCCCAGGTGCGATGGCGTGGCGGCTCGCTGACCGGTTCGAAGGCCAACGGCGTCTTCGCGGTCGGCGACAGCCACCTGCAGTTGCGCGACGCGGAGGTGCGCGAGAGCGGCTTCACAGCTGTCCATCTCACCGGGAGTGCGTCGGTGACGCTGCTGGGCGTCGCTGTCGCCACGACCGCCGAGCTCGGCATCCGTGCCTCCGGCCGTTCGGTGCTCTACGCGAAGGGCACCGGCATCGACCGCGCCGACCTCACCGGCGTGCAGGTCGACGACGTGGCCGACGCGGTCCTGCGCGACGTGACAGTCACCAACTGCCGCACAGGTGTTCGCGTGGACACACCGCACCGCCCTCTGCTCGCCGACTGCACCGTGCGCGACATCGCCCTGACCGGCGTGGAGATCGCGACCGGTTCGGCGCCCACGCTGGTGCGTACCACTGTGGCGAGCTGTGGGGCCGCGGGCGTCTTCGTGGACGTCGACGCCGAGCCGGTGCTCGACGACTGCCGGATCGAGACGATCGGCGGCAGCGGTCTCGCGGTGTGGACGGGCGCCCGCCCCACGCTGCGACGGGTGACGATCGCCGACGTCAAGAAGAACGGCCTCTACTTCGGGCCCGGTGGGCACGGCGAGGCGGAGGACGTGACGATTTCGCGTACGGGTTACCCGGCGCTCTACGTCGGCGACGCGGCGGACCCCGTCCTGCGCCGCTGCGTCGTGCTCGACTGCGACGAGGACGTCAGCCTGGGTGAGGACGCCGAGCCCGTCTTCGAGCAGTGTCACAGCGAGCGGGTCGGTTCGGCGGTGTGGCCGGCGACCGCGGAACCAATGCCCGCCGCACCGCAGACCCCGCGAAAGGCACCCGGGGCCGGCACCCCGCCGGAGGCCGAGGCGTCGGAGGACACGCTGAAGCCGCTCCTCGGTCAGCTGGACGAGCTCATCGGTCTGGTCAGCGTCAAGCGGGACGTGGGCACCATGGTCAAGCTGATGCATCTGGTGAAGCGCCGCCGCGAAGCCGGGCTGGCGCCGCCGCCCATGTCCCGCCACCTGGTCTTCGCCGGCAATCCCGGCACGGGCAAGACGACCGTCGCCCGCCTCTACGGCCAGTTGCTGGCGGCGCTGGGCATGCTCACCAGCGGCCATCTCGTCGAAGTCGACCGGGGCACGCTGGTCGGCGAGTACGTCGGCCACACCGCCCCCAAGACGCAGGCCGCGTTCCAGCGTGCGCTCGGCGGTGTCCTCTTCATCGACGAGGCTTACGCCCTGGTGTCCGAGGGACAGAGCAGCGACTTCGGCAACGAGGCAATCTCGACGCTCGTGAAGCTGATGGAGGACCACCGCGAGGAGGTCGTGGTCATCGTGGCCGGCTACCCCGACCAGATGGGCCGCTTCATCGGCGTCAACCCCGGTCTGTCCTCGCGGTTCTCCCGCACGCTGACGTTCGCCGACTACAACGAGACAGAGCTCGTGCAGATCGTCGACAAGCACGCGGGGGACCACGACTACCGGCTGTCGGACGAGGCTCGCGCGCGCCTGACCGAATACTTCAAGACCGTCGACCGCGGTGAGGGCTTCGGCAACGGCCGCTTCGCCCGCAAGGTCTTCCAGGAGATGACCGAGAACCACGCCGGCCGCATCGCCGAGCTCGACGACCCGAGCGACGAGCAGCTGAGCACCCTGGAGGCCGCCGACCTGACCGACGTCGCATTCGACGTCAGAGGCTGAGGAGCCCGATGAGCCGCCTGGCGTTCCACCGGCCCGCCCGGATGCTGCTGCCGCAGCTTCCCTCCCAGCAGGTCACCCTCCCGAACCCGCCGGAGCCTCCCAAGGAGAACCCGGGCAACAACGCGTGGAGCGTCGTGCTGCCGCTGCTGTCCAGCGTCGGCATGGCCGCCTACATGGTGACGTTCGGCAGACCCGCCCTGATCATCATCGGCGTGCTGTTCTTCTTGACCTCCACCGGCGCGGTCATCGGCATGCGGATGTCGCAGCGCAGCGCCAACGGCAAGCAGGCCCGCAGGGCCCGTGTCCGCTACCGGCGCCACCTCGCCCTGGCCCGCGACGAGGCGCGCGAGGTCGCGAACGCCCAGCGCGCGGTTTCGATGCTCGCCGACCCCGACCCGCACCGGCTCTGGTCGATCAGCGCCAACCGGCACCGGGTGTGGGAGCGGCGGCAGAGCGACAAGGACTTCCTACGGGTACGCGTCGGCCACGGCACGGTCCGGCTGGCCACGCCGATGGGCCTGGACCCCGGAATGGATCCGCTCGGCGACTACGACTGGGACTCGTTGCAGGCCGCGCACCGGCTCATCGACCGGATGGGCCACGTCGAGAAGCAGCCGATGATCATCGACGTGGGCCGTGCCGGCGTCATCAGCGTCGTGGGCGACCCGACGCGGACCGACACGCTCGCCCGCGCCATGCTCACCCAGATCGGGGTGCTGCACGCGCCGGACGACGTCACCATCGCCGTCGAGACCTCCGGTGCCGAGCACTGGGAGTGGACCAAGTGGCTGCCCCACACCTTCGAGCCCGACGCGAAGGGCGAGAGCGGCACAGTGTCGCTGGTCGCCGAGGACCCCGAGGTGCTCGGCGCCTTCCTCGCCGGTGAGCTGGCCAGGCGCAATGAGCAGGTGATGAGCCGGCGCAACATGCTCAGCAGCGAGCGCCTCGGGGACGCCAAGCAGCGCCGCCTGGTCGTGCTCTTCACCGGGTTCGCGCCCTTCTCCGACTGGGGCCGCTCAGACCTGATGAACGCCCTGCTGCAGGCTGCCGGCCCGCAACTCGGCATCACCCTGGTCTTCCTCAGCGAGAAGGACCGGGACGAGCCGAGCCGCGTCGACCTGCGGATCCGCTTCGACGACGAGGGCAACATCGTGACCGAGGGGCACCCCGACACGGTGGTCACGCCCGCGCACCGGTGCAAGCCCGACCATCTCACCCCGCAGTTCGCCGAGCTCATCGCCCGCAACCTCGCCCCGCTGCGGCTCAGCGACGAACGGGAGCAGGTGCTGACCCGTACCCGCTCACTCAGCGAGATGGTGCTGGGCACCGACCCCGGCCGCGCCGACCTGACCAGCCGCTGGGTCAAGGCGGGCGACCCGCGCATGCTGCGCGTCCCGATCGGCACCGACGGCGACGGCCAGACAGTCGTACTGGACATCAAGGAGTCCGGCCAGGGCGGTTCCGGACCCCACGGGCTCATCGTGGGTGCAACCGGCTCCGGCAAGTCGGAGCTCCTCCGTACGCTCGTCACCGGCCTGGCGCTCACCCACTCGCCGGAGCTGCTCTCGTTCGTCCTGATCGACTTCAAGGGCGGTGCGGCGTTCGCGCCCCTCAAGGAGCTCCCGCACGTCTCGGGCCTGATCACCAACCTCGCCGACGACGCGGCGATGATCGATCGCGTCCTGGCCGCCCTCATGGGGGAGCAGCAGCGCCGTCAGCGCATCCTGCGCGACGCGGGAAACTTCGACACGGTACGCGAATACCAGATCCGCCGCGCCGCGGGCGCCGCCGGCCCTGATGGGGAAACCCTCGAACCGCTGCCCACGTTGCTCATCGTGGTCGACGAGTTCGGCGAGCTGCTCTCCGGGCGTCCCGAGTTCGCCGAGCTGTTCGTGCAGATCGGCCGGGTCGGCCGGTCGCTGGGCATGCATCTGCTCATGGCCACCCAGCGGCTCGAGGAGGGCAAGCTGCGCGGCCTCGATTCGCACCTGTCGTACCGGATCTGCCTGCGCACGTTCTCGGCGGCCGAGAGCCGGACGGTGATCGGGACGACCGACGCGTACAAGCTGCCGCCGGTCCCCGGGTCCGCGTACCTGAAGGTTGATGAATCGGTCTACCAGCGGTTCCGCGTCGCCCACGTCTCCGCGCCCTACGTCAGCGCGGAGGACCGCCTCGCCAGCATGACCGCGGGCGACACCTCCATCGTGCCGTTCGACCTGCGCTCCGACGCGGTCGTCGTCGAGCGTGAGAGCGACGAGCTTGCGCGGCTGGCCGCCCGGCCCGGCCCCACCGAGTTGCAGGTCCTCGCCGACCGGCTGCAGTCGATCGCCAGCCCCGCGCACCAGGTGTGGCTGCCGCCGCTGCCCGCCGCCCTGGCCCTCGACCACCTCATCGGGCGGCCGGCACCCAAGGCCGGCCGCGGCTACGCCGCCCGCGTGTGGCCGCTCGCCGGGCGTCTCGCCGTGCCGATCGGCCTCATCGACCTGCCACTCAAGCAGGACCAGGAGACGCTGGTCATGGACTTCGGCGGCGTGCACGGGCACCTGGCCGCGGTCGGCGCTCCGCGTACCGGCCGCAGCACGTTCCTGCGCACCGTCATGATGTCCGGGATGCTCACCCACACCCCGGACGAGCTGCAGTTCTACTGCATCGACTTCGGCGGTGGCACGCTGCACCCGTACGCCGCCGCGCCGCACGTCGGCAGCGTGGCCGGGCGCAACGAACCCGAGCTGGTCAATCGCATGTTCGCCGAGATCCGCGGGCTGATCGTGCAGCGCGAGCGGGAAATGCGCGAGCTCGGCGTCGAGTCGATCGCCGAACTGCGCGAGCGCCGCCAGGCGGGGCTGTTGCCCGACGGGCTGCGCATGGCCGACGTCTTCCTGATGATCGACAACTGGGGGGCGCTGCGGGCCGAGTTCGAGAGCGCGGAGGCGTACATCACCGAGATCGCCGCGCGTGGCCTCGGCGCCGGCGTGCACCTGGTGCTGACGTCCGGGCGCTGGAACGACATCCGGCCCGCCCTGCGCGACAGCATCGGCACCCGCATCGAGCTGCGGCTCAACGACCCCACCGAGTCGGACGTCAACCGCCGGCTCGCCGCGAAGATCCCGGCCAACATGGCCGGTCGCGGAGTCAGCGCGCCCGGCGTCTTCTTCCACCTTGTCCTGCCCCGCCTCGACGGCATCGACTCCGTCGACGGGCTGCGGGAGGCGCAGGACGAGGCGCTCGCCAAGATCTCCCAGCACTGGAACGGCCCGGTGGCGCCGCCCGTCCGACTGCTGCCGCAGCGCGTGCTGGTCGACGAGTTGCCGCCGCTGGCCGGTGACGCCGTGCCGATCGGCCTCGCCGAGCACGACCTCTCCCCGGTCGGGCTCGACCTCATGGGCAGCGATCCGCACTTCCTCATCTACGGCGACGCCGGGTCGGGCAAGAGCTCACTGCTGCGCACCTGGCTCACCGGGCTCACCGAGCGGACCTCGCCGTACGACATGCGCGTCGTGCTCTTCGACTACCGGCACGCGCTCATGGACGCCGTGCCGGAGGAGCACCTCGGGGCGTACGCCGGTGACGCCGGAACCGCCCAGGTGTACGTGCAGCAGGTGGTGGAGAAGCTCAAGGAACGCGTACCCCCGCCGGGCATCACCCCCGCGCAGCTGAAGGCGCGCGACTGGTGGGAGGGCACCGAGATCTATGTCGTCGTCGACGACTACGACCTGATCGTCGGCCCGCAGAGCGTGCTCACGCCGTTCCTGCCGTTCATCCCGCAGGCCCGCGAGGTGGGCCTGCACCTGGTCCTCGCCCGCCGCGTCGCCGGAATGGTCCGCACCGGCATGTCCGACACGCTCACCACCCGCATCCGCGACATGGGGTGCGGTGGCCTCATCCTCTCCGGCGACCCCAAAGAGGGCGTCGTCCTCGGCGACGAACGCGCGGCGCAACGGCCCCCGGGCCGCGGCGTGCTCGTACGCCGGGGCCAGCCCAACCGCCTCGTCCAGATCGCAGTCACCGAAACCACCCAGGGGTAGACCCGTCATGGCCAACGAACAGACCCGCGTCACCGTGGTCGGCACCTACCGCAGCGCCGACGTCGCCCTCCCGTCGCTGAGCCCGCTCGGCGAGTTCACCGCGCGGCTCGCCGAGGTGTGCGGCCAGGACAGCAACGACCAGCTCCCACCCGTCTGGACCCTGTCGCGCCCCGACGCCGGTCCACTCGCCCTGGACACCAGCCTGTTGCAGGCCGGCGTCGTTGACGGTGAGGTGCTCTACCTCTACGACCTGGCGGGTAACCCGGTCGACGCCCCGATCGTCAAGGACATCGAGGAGATCGTTGCCGAGGAGACCGAGGAACTGCGGCTGCGCTCGGCGCATCCCGGTCCGGTGGTCATCGGCATCGGCCTGCTGTTCCTGCTGGCCGCGGCGGTGCTGGTCGGCCTGCGCTACAACGCCGACACCGGGGCGGCGATCGGGCTCACCACGGGCGGGCTCGTGCTGCTCGGAATGGCGTGGGGCGTGCGCCAGAAGGAATCGGCCACGCCGCCGCTGCTCGTCCAGCTCATGGCGCTGACCGCGGTACCGGCCATGAGCGCCGCCGGCGCCCTCATCGCGCAAGGCCTCACCTTCTCCGGCTGGGCCGGCGCCGCGATCGGCGCCAACACCGCGATGCTCATGGCCATCGCCATGCTCGGCGACGTCCTCCTCGTGGCGATCGAGCTCTCTTTCGCCGCCGGAGGCGGCCTCGTGGCGCTGACCATGGGCCTCGGAGCCGACGCCGTCGAATCCAGTGCCGTCGTCGCGGCCTTCGCCATCGGCATGCTGGCGGTGTCGCGTCGGCTGGCCGCCACCGTCACCGCCTGGGGCCAGAAGTTGCCACGCGGCCGACAGTCTTTCGCCGAGGCCACCACCGGGCTCGTGGACCGTTCCGCCTGGATCACCGCGGTCGTCATGGGCGGGCCGGTTGTCGCGCTCTGCGTCACGTTGCCGCTCTTGGCGCTCTCCGGGCGTACTCTTGCTGTCCTCCTTTCGGGGATCTGTTGCCTGGCCCTGTTCGCCCGCGGCCGGAGCGCCGCCTTCACCGCCGAGCTGTGGATGCTCGGCGTTGCGACCGCCGCCGGTGGTTTCGGCCTGCTGGCCGCGCTCGTCATGTCGATGGGCGGCGCCGCCGCGTCGGCGGTGCTCGTGGGCGTCGGGCTCACGGCAGTGCTGTTCGGCATCGGCATGAGCGTGCTGGTCCCGCCGCGCAAGCGGCACACCGGTTCCGGCCCGAAACCGCCGATCCGCCGCAGCCGCTCGGAGGTCGTCGGCGCCGGGGCTGCGATGGCGATCGCACCCCTCACGATCGGCGTCTTCGGCGCCTTCGGCCACCTGGTAATGGTGGGCCGGACGCTGTTCTGAGAAGTTCCGTCCCGATGCTCAGCGGTCCACGGGCAGGAGGTGGCCGAGTTCGATCGCGCGGCGGGTCAGCTCCGCCTTGTTGCCGGCGTTCAGTTTCGCGCGGATGCGCTTCGCGTACGTGTTCACCGTCGCCTGCGACAACCCCATCCGCGTCGCGATCTGTGAATGGGTGTAGCCCGAAGCGATCCACCGCAGCGTCTCCGCCTCGCGTGGCGCCAACGCGCCCGGCTCCTCCGCCGACACCTGGGAAAGCTCATCCGGCAGCCGATCCGCGAGACGTCGGCACAGGTAGAACCCACCCTGGATGGTCACCCGCATCGCCTCACGCACGGCGTCCTGATCCGCTTGCCGACTCACGCAGCCGCGCACGCCCGCGAGAATCGACTCCATCAGGCCGGTGCGCCCCGGCCATTCCGCGCAGACCAGCACCGGGCCGTGCGCCATTGTCCGGGTGATCAGCTTGCTCACCGTGGGCTCCGGCCGTGCCACATCCAGCACCACCAGGTCGAAACTGCCCACCAGCTCCTCGACGTCGGCCACCGCGACCTCCACCATCCGGTCCGGGTCGTCCCCGGCCAGCTTCTCGAGACCGGCGCGCCAGATCGGCTGCTCCGCCACCACAGCGACTTTGTACACGGGGCTCCTCCACGCACTTCCCCGGTGTGTCACCGGAGATCTCCCCTGAGACGTACGCGAGGGCCTCTCGGTTCGAGGACGCCGGCGACAAATGTCGGACGTCCCCGAACGGATGTCTTGTTCCCGTTCCCGGCCGGCTCATAGCCTCTGTCGCTGTCCGGACGGTCGACCGCAGGAGTGTGCCGGTGCCCACCCAGAACCTCGCCGACGGCACCGTTGTGGAATACGACGCCGAGGGCCGCCTCGTCCGCCAGGAGCTCCCCGACGGCACGGTCTTCGACCGTTTCACCTCTGATGGCAAGCCGACGCATGGGACGTTGCCGGACGCGGGTCAGGTGTCGATTTCGTACGGCGGTGATGGTGGTAGCACGTGGAGCTATGCGGACGGGACGATTGTTTCGCGTAGTGCTGATGGTGGTGTGGTTGGTCAGGTGACCGCGGATGGTGCGGTTTTTGACGCGTTCACTTCTGATGGCAAGCCGACGCATGGGACGTTGCCCGACGCGGGTCAGGTGTCGATTTCGTACGACGGTGATGGTGGCAGCACGTGGAGCTATGCCGACGGGACGATTGTTTCGCGTAGTGCTGATGGTGGTGTGGTTGGTCAGGTGACCGCGGATGGTGCGGTTTTTGACGCGTTCACTTCTGATGGCAAGCCGACGCATGGCACCCTCCCGGGTGGTGATGGTGCCGGTGCGCAGCAGGTTTCTATCTCGTATAACGGTGATGGTGGCAGCACGTGGAGCTATGCCGACGGGACGATTGTTTCGCGTAGTGCTGATGGTGGTGTGGTTGGTCAGGTCACGTCGGATGGTGCGGTCTTCGACCGTTTCACCTCTGATGGCAAGCCGACGCATGGGACGTTGCCCGACGCGGGTCAGGTGTCGATTTCGTACAACGGTGATGGTGGCAGCACGTGGAGCTATGCGGACGGGACGATTGTTTCCCGTAGTGCTGACGGTGGTGTCGTCGGTCAGGTGACCGCGGATGGTGCTGTCTTCGACGCGTTCACTTCTGATGGCAAGCCGACGCATGGCACCCTCCCGGGTGGTGATGGTGCCGGTGCGCAGCAGGTTTCTATCTCGTATAACGGTGATGGTGGTAGCACGTGGAGCTATGCGGACGGGACGATTGTTTCGCGTAGTGCTGATGGTGGTGTGGTTGGTCAGGTGACCGCGGATGGTGCGGTTTTTGACGCGTTCACTTCTGATGGCAAGCCGACGCATGGCACCCTCCCGGGTGGTGATGGTGCCGGTGCGCAGCAGGTTTCTATCTCGTATAACGGTGATGGTGGCAGCACGTGGAGCTATGCCGACGGGACGATTGTTTCGCGTAGTGCTGATGGTGGTGTGGTTGGTCAGGTCACGTCGGATGGTGCGGTCTTCGACGCGTTCACCTCTGATGGCAAGCCGACGCATGGGACGTTGCCCGACGCGGGTCAGGTGTCGATTTCGTACAACGGTGATGGTGGCAGCACGTGGAGCTATGCGGACGGGACGATTGTTTCCCGTAGTGCTGACGGTGGTGTCGTCGGTCAGGTGACCGCGGATGGTGCTGTCTTCGACGCGTTCACTTCTGATGGCAAGCCGACGCATGGCACCCTCCCGGGTGGTGATGGTGCCGGTGCGCAGCAGGTTTCTATCTCGTATAACGGTGATGGTGGCAGCACGTGGAGCTATGCCGACGGGACGATTGTTTCGCGTAGTGCTGATGGTGGTGTGGTTGGTCAGGTCACGTCGGATGGTGCGGTCTTCGACGCGTTCACTTCTGATGGCAAGCCGACGCATGGCACCCTCCCGGGTGGTGATGGTGCCGGTGCGCAGCAGGTTTCCATCTCGTACAACGGTGATGGTGGCAGCACGTGGAGCTATGCGGACGGGACGATTGTTTCCCGTAGTGCTGACGGTGGTGTCGTCGGTCAGGTGACCGCGGATGGTGCTGTCTTCGACGCGTTCACTTCTGATGGCAAGCCGACGCATGGCACCCTCCCGGGTGGTGATGGTGCCGGTGCGCAGCAGGTTTCTATCTCGTATAACGGTGATGGTGGCAGCACCTGGAGCTATGCCGACGGGACGATTGTTTCGCGTAGTGCTGATGGTGGTGTGGTTGGGCAGGTGACGTCGGATGGCGCGGTCTTCGACGCGTTCAGCGGAGACGGTAGGCCGACGCACGGGACGGTCAACGGCCAGCAGGTAACCATCAGCTACAACGCCGATGGCACGAGCACCTGGACCTACGCTGATGGGACGAGCTCGGTCCAGGATGCGGACGGCGACCCGCTCCGTCAGACCTCCGCCGACGGTGCCTCGTTCGACGCCTTCACCGCTGATGGCAGGCCCATCCATGGCACCGTCGGTGGGCAAGAGGTCAACATCGCTTACAACGCTGACGGCACGAGCACCTGGAGCTATGCCGACGGCACGGTCTCCTTGCAGAATGCCGACGGAGATCCGGTTCGCCAGACGACGGCGGACGGCGCGGTCTTCGACCGCTTCAACGATCAGGCCCGGCCGACGCACGGTACGGTCGGCGGCCAGTCGGTCGACATCTCGTATGCGGCCGACGGCGCCAGCACCTGGACCTACGACGACGGCAGCACGATCCAGCGCAACCCCGACGGTGACGTCGTGCGGCAGACGACCGCCGACGGCGCGGTGTTCGAGCGGTTCGACGCGGACGGGAAGCCGATCCAGGGCACGGTGGGCGGCCAGGCCGTCGACATCACGTACAACGGTGACGGTTCCAGCATCTACAACTTCGCCGACGGGTCCGCGGTGGAGCGCAACGCGAACGGTGACCTGATCCGGCAGCGCACGGCAGACGGCGCGGTGTTCGACAAGTTCACGTCTGACGGCAGGCCGACGCACGGCACCATGCCGGGTGCCGGTGGCGGTACGCCCCAGGACGTCGACATTTCCTACAACGGTGACGGTTCCAGCACCTACCGGTTCGACGACGGCAGCAGCGTCGATCGCAACGCCGACGGTGACGTACTGCGGATGACCACCCCCGAGGGGGCGGTGTTCGATCGGTTTACCGTGGATGGGAAGCCGACGCACGGCACGGTGGGTGGTCAGGCCGTCGATGTCGTTTATGACGGTGATGGTGGCAGCGTCTGGACGTACGGTGATGGCACCACGGTGACCCGTAATGCCGACGGTGACGTGGTGCGTCAGGTGACGGCTGATGGTGCGGTGTTCGATCGGTTTACCGTGGATGGGAAGCCGACGCACGGCACGGTGGGTGGTCAGGCCGTCGATGTCGTTTACGACGGTGATGGTGGCAGCGTCTGGACGTACGGTGATGGCACCACGGTGACCCGTAATGCCGACGGTGACGTGGTGCGTCAGGTGACGGCTGATGGTGCGGTGTTCGATCGGTTCACCGCGGATGGGAAGCCGACGCACGGCACGGTGGACGGCCAGGCCGTTGACATCGCCTACGACGGTGATGGTGGCAGCGTCTGGACGTACGGTGATGGCACCACGGTGAGCCGTAATGCCGACGGTGACGTGGTGCGTCAGGTGACGGCTGATGGTGCGGTGTTCGATCGGTTCACCGCGGATGGGAAGCCGACGCACGGCACGGTGGACGGCCAGGCCGTCGACATCGCCTACAACGGCGACGGCAGCAGCATCTGGACGTACGCGGGTGACGGCGCCAAGGTCTTTCGGAGCCCGGACGGAACTGTCGTCCGGCAGGAGTTGGCCGACGGCTCGGTCTACGACCAGTTCAACTCCGGCGGCAAGCCGACCCACGGCACCGTCGGCGGCCAGGCCGTCAGCATCAGCTACGCGAACGACGGCACCAGCATCTGGACGTACGAGGGCGACGGCACCAGGGTCCACCGCGATCCCGACGGCAACGTCACGAAGCAGATCCTGGCCGACGGGACGACGTACGACAGTTTCGACGCCGACGGGCGGCCGGTCCACGGCACGGTCCCGGCCAGGGACGGCCAGCCGGCGCAAGAGGTGTCCGTCATCTATGCCCCGGACGGGTCGAGCACCTGGAAGTACGGTGACGGCACGATTCTCAAGCGCAACGGCGCGGGTGACGTGACGTTGATGCAGTCCGGCGGTTGGACGTTCGCCGCCTTCGACTCGCAGGGCCGGCCGACCGCGGGCAAGGAGGACGACAGCGGCAACACGGTGAAGATCGTCTACGCGCAGGACGGCACCGGCGTGTGGACCTACAGTGACGGCACGATCGTCACCCGCGACGCCAACGGCGATGTGAAGACGATGCAGTCGAACGGCTGGACCTACGACGAGTTCGACGCTGGCGGTCGCCCGACGCACGGGTACGACGGCAAGGGCAACACGGTCGACATCACGTACAAGGCCGACGGGATCATCGAGTCGAAGTTCGGCGACGGCACCGTGGTTGGTACCGACAAGGACGGCAAGCCGATCTACCAGATCGTCAACGGGGAGCGGGCGGACTACGCCATCGAGATCCCGAAGCTCGGCGCCGCGATCAAGACGATCGCGGGGGAGCGGGACCTCATCGAGAGCAATCTCAAAACCCTGAAGTCGTTCTTCGAGGACATGATCGGCACCGTCTGGGTGAGCCCGTCCGGAGCCAAGTACCAGGAACTCGTCAAGGACATGGGCAAGTTGACGACCGACACCAAGGGCCTACTGGACGACGCGATCCTGGCGATGCAGAAGTCGTACGACAACTACGTCGGCGCCGAGGGAACGAACACCCAGAACATGACGAACACCAAGTCCTGACAGACAAGAGCCGACGGAAGGAATGGCAATGGACCACATTCTCGTAACACCGGAGATGATTTCCGACGCGGCGGTGAGCTGCGACAGCACCGCTTCCGACATCGATGGCGAGTTGGCGGCGCTGCGCTCGTACGTCGTGAACCTCCAAGCGACCTGGCACGGTGTGGCGTCGGATCAGTTCAACATCCTGATGCACGACTTCGACGTGTTCGGCAAGATGCTGCACGACGCGCTCACCGACATCGCGTCCGGCCTGCGTGGCAACTTCACCAACTACGTCGACGCGGAGCAGGCCAACGTCGCCAGCCTGGTCGCGGTCAACGGCGACATCCCCGGCGCCCGCCTCTAAAGACCCAGGATCAGGAGCGAACCATGGCAGACCCCACCACCAGCAACCTTCGCGTCCCCGCGGAGCTTGAGCTCGCCGGCCAGCAGCTCAACACCAAGGCGACTGAGATCGTCGGTCAGCTGGATTCTCTCATCGGCAAGCTGGTACCCCTGCAGGACACCTGGGAGGGCCCCGCGCAGTCGTACTACCAGGGCCTGCAGAACGAGTGGAACGTTGCCGCGGACGGCCTCTTCGGCCCGACCGGCGTGCTGGGTCAGATCGCCGCGGCGATGAACGTGTCGTGGAACAACTACGCCGACAGCGAGTGGGCCAACGTGCGTACCTGGAAAAACTGAGCCCGACGCGAGGCCGCCGCCGGGATCCGGCGGCGGCCTTCGCATGTCCCCCTTCGGGGACCTGGCAGCTGATCCCGCGTCTCGTGGGAGCGTGCCGTGAACCTTGCCGAAGGAGGAACGTGATGGCGTCGAACGAGCTGGATCTGATGCTTGAGCGGGCGCGGACAGTCTCGGAGCAGATGGCGAGCATGCGGGACCGCCTGACCGAAAGTGAGGTCGTCGGCACCTCCCATGACGGTGCGGTGGCCGTGACCATGACCGCGAATGCCGAGTTCCGCAACGTTCGGCTCGCCCCCGACCTGCTGGAGCGCGGCGGCCACGAGGAGATCGAGGAACTCGTGCTGGAGGCCCTCAAGGACGCCGGTGCGCAGCTGCGCCAACTGACTGAGCAGCGAATGGGTCAACTGACCGAGGCGCTCTCGGTGCTCGGCCAGTAGCGGCGAAAGAAGGGCAGCGGAGGGGAAGACCGGCATGGGTGTGCTCGAAGACTGTCTCCAGTTCTTCAACGTCGCGGGTCCGGGCAAGGTGCTGCTACGGACCGGCTCGGCGGCGGCGCCGCTGGACGCGCGACTGACCGACCTGATCGCAACGACGGTGACCTCCGGCGATGTGTCGGTCTTTCTGCCGATCGACCAGGCGCCGTCGGCCGGCGTACGCGATCACCTGCGCGGCCTTGTGAACAAGGGCTTGGACGTGGTGGTGGCGTTGGTCGATTCTGGGACCGCGACGCTGGTCACCGACCCCGAGACGCTGCTCAACGTGCAGAGTGACCTCGGTGTGGCGCTGCACGCGCCGCTGGACGCCGTCGCGCTGGGCCGGTTGCCGGAGGAGCGGATCTTCGCGTCCGGTCCGGACGGCCGGGAGGCCCCGGTCGGCGCGTTTGCCGAGACCTACCGGCTCATGCCGGAAAGCACCACGGCTCAGCGGACCGCCCTGGAGAACCTGGAGACGTCGCTGGTCCCGGCGTCGATCGAGCGGTTGGGGGAGTGGCTGGCGAACAATCCGGCACCTGCCGGCTCCTGGCCGGGCGACCTCTCCACTGTCGCCGCCGCCCACTACGCCCTCTTCGACGCGCTGCCCGGCGGCGAGATCGATCGGCTGCTGGACTCGCCCCGCCCGGTCTCGCTCGGCATGCTCGAGGACCTGCTGCAGAGCCGGCTGACGCACCTGGGCGCGGACACGGTGTGGTCCGAGGTGGCCGAGGGACGCGCCGCCGCGGCGCTGATCAACGGCTGGGCTGACGGCGACGCGCACCCGCGCGCCTTCTGGCTCGTCCGCTCTCCGGCCGACGGGCAGATGTACTGGGCGGACCCGCTGACGCACGGAACTCTCCTGCCCGCCCACCCGGACGGCTCTCTGAACGAGCACACCGCGATCCTGGAGCGACAGCAGTCCACGGCGCTGCTGGTCGACAATCTCGGCAACCCGTACATGCCGGTGCTCGAGGCCGCGACCGAGACCGCACCGCTCGTCTCCATGCACGCCCGGCCGCAGGGGGAGTCGCTGCTCGTCGGCGCCTGGCCGGAGGGCGCCCGCACGGCCATCCGCCGGCAGATCCTTGAGGTGGTCGGCGGCTACGACGGTCCGGTTATCGCCGTGGACGTACGTCGAGGGCGGCCCCTCGACGGACGATCCACTCTGGACGGCGAGCTGAAGACGGCACTGAACGAGTCGCTGAAGCGTTCCGCCGGACCCCCGGTCGTGGTGGCGACCGAGCACAACGACGACCTCATGTGGTTGGTCCGCAACCAGTACGGCGGTGTGACGGTCGTGCCGAGCACCAACAAGCTCGGCGATCTCGAGGGCTGGACGGTGCACGGCGAGGGCCTGCCGGAGCACTACTCGGTGTTGTCCAGCGGCGCCCTCGACCACGCAGGTCAGCTTGCCTCCAGGACGCCCGTGGCGCAGGCGCCTCAGGCGCTGCGCGAATTTCTCGCGTCGCCGAGCTGGCCGGACGCCGAACGCTACATCCGGGAGAACCGGGTCGAGCTGCTGATGCCGGAGTCGCTCGACGCCATGCGGGCGCTTGTCGACACGTACCGGACGCGGGCCACGGCCGTCGGCCCCGACGGTCTCCTGCTCAAGGACCACCCGTTCTTCGTGCCGGATCGAGCGCTGCCGGCGTTCGGCGTCGTACTGGAGGTGGCATCGCGCGCGTCCACCGACCTCCATGCCGCGCCGATCGCCCCGACGGACCCTTCGCTGCTGGCCGAGCGGGTGCCGCAGGCGACGCCCACTGACGAGTCGCTGCTCTTCGGCTATCTCAGCAACCGGCCGGTGCTCGGGTCGCAGGGCCCCTTCCAGGACGGTCTGCTGTGGCTGCGTCAGCTCGTCCAGGCGATGCTCGACGAGGGCGTCACCCGGCTCGCCCCCGGCGCCGTCCTCGACGTGCTGGCCGGCAAGGGCGAGCTGGAGGGGGAGCGGGCCGCGCGTAAGCCGGGCGCACCCGAGTTGTACCGCGCGCACGCCACCGTCACCGAGGCGCTCCTGCGCACCATCGACCCGGATCGCTGGGGCGGCGGCGTCTCGCCGCACGACCTGGTCACCGCTATCGACTGCCTGACCGGCCAGGACCGGGTCGGCTGGCACTACATCATCAAGCAGGAGGTGCAGCCGCGTGTCCCGGCCTCCGCGCAGGAAGACCTCAGGCACCTCCTTGAGGACATCGCCACCTGCTACTGACACACGGATCCGGCACCACGACCTTTGGCAGGAGTACGCCTGATGGCTGGCAACATTCCGGCGATCTGTCTCGAGGGCTACACCCCCGTCCCCTCGGGCCTGCACCTCGGCATCGACCCCACCGCCGAGGTTCCCACCCGGGTGCTCGAAGCGCCGGAGCTGCCCGGCATCGTCCAGGTGCACCTCGGTGACGGTTCCCTGGGCGCCACCCGCATCGGTGACGCCCTGGCCCGGGAGCACGTGGGGACTATCGCCCGGATGGTGCAGACCCTCGCCCCGGATGTGACGAGGTCGGTCACCCGTGCCGGGGTCGACGCCTGGACGGGGCTCGGGCTCCCCGTGCGGCTGCCCGGCCGTACGGACCTGCTCGATCCAGCCGATCAGTACGTGCTGCCGGTCGACGCCGCCGGCGGGGTGACGGATCCGCTCCTCGCGACGGGCGTGGTCGTGCTGCCGAAGCAGCACCTCGCGGATACCCTCACCACTGCGGTCCGCACCGGTGTCGGGCCGGTTCACCCCGCGATGTCCGGGCAACTGCGCTTCGACGGCGACGTCGCCTGGATCGGCCTACCTGCCGCGATGGTGAACCCCCGCCACGCCGACCTCACCGAGGTACCCCCCACCGGCGAGACCGGCCGGGTCACCAGCTTCCCGGCCCTGCTCACCCACCTCGAGACGCTGCGGCCGGGGGAGCGGGCCGTCGTGGACGTGACCTCCGCAGCCGGGGCGCCGCCGCAGGCCTACCACGTGATCGCGGCCGCTGACGGCCTGTCCGTGCTGCGGTTCTCCGGCGGGACCGCTACCGCCGAGCCGCTTCCCCGCACCTTCGACACGATGACAGTCACCATGCCGGGGCAGCTCGGCCGTTCGGCGGCCAGCCTCGCCACGCTTGTCGCGCAGCTGCCGCCGATCAACCTGGCCGACCTCGCCGCCTGCGTCACCGGCGTCCGCAACCTCGCCCGTGATCTGTACGGCAGTGTCCGCACCGGGCAGGCTGCCGACGACCTGGCCACGCTCCCCGGCACGCTGACCCGTTCCCCCGACCCGTCGCCCGACCCCTTCGCCGCGGTGACCGACAGGCAGTGGGGCGCGTTCGACTCGCTGTCGACCGTGTCGCAGGCACTGCGCGGCGCGCCGACGGGGAGCCGGGGAGCGACGGTGTTCGCCCTGGTGGGGCGTCCCGGCTCGATCGGCCACGCGGTGGCCTTCCGAGACACCGCCGACGGTCTGCGCGCTGTCGATTTTCGGGCCGGTGAGGTGGGCAGGGTCCGTCCCGCCGACGAGGTCGCCAGCGACCTCGTCGACGCGCGCATGCTGCTCGTGGACGGCAACGGACAGGTCACCGCTGTCGCGACCGCGGTGGAGTCGGCGTCGACGGTGCGGGCGCTGGTCGACTCCGGCCTCGTCGGCCCCGACGGCGTCCGTTACGCGGGCCGGCAGTCGACGAAACACGGCAAGAGCAGCGGCAGCGGTGGCCGGGAAGACAACGGCGGCGGTGACCGTAACAAGCGGCGGCACGAGTCCGACAGCGACGGGCAGAAGGCCCCCACCAAGCGTCCGGCGACAGTCGACGCCAATGTCATGGCGCAGATCCGGACCATTCTGACCCGCTTCTCCCTGGACTTCGGCAGGCTGCCGCAGCAGGGTCGCTCGACGGACCAGGTGAACTTCCGGTATGCCCGCTCCTACAAGAACTCCGCAGCCGATGCGGTTGGCCAGTCGCTGCGGCACCTGTCACTGGCGCTCTACGACGCCGGACAACAACTGCGCGACGCGAACAGGGCCACCATCGCGTCCAGCGACCGCGACTTCGAAATGCAGTCGATGATCATCAACGGCCGGCTGGTCATCGCCTCGAACAGCGACACGACGACGCGGCTGCTGGGCGAGCGGGCCAGCAGCCTGCCCCGACACCCGATCCGCACCCTGATCCACGAACGTGGTCGGGCCCGTTACAAGGGACAGGAGCGCATCGAGGCGCAACGCCGTCTCACCGACGCGGTCGGCAAGCTCGACGGGTCCGCCGACGTGGCAGGTTCGCGCCCCGCGAACGCGGTCACCGACATCCTCTCCTCCGAGGGGCGGACGGTGACGGTGGACGCGTCGGACCGCGAGGCGGTCCGAAACGCGCTCACCTCGCCGGACTTCCGGAACGCGATCATTCTCCTCCGGCACAGCCCCGAGCCCAACATGCACGCTGAACAGAAGCTCATGGTCGCTGTCGACCGATCCGGGCTGACCCGCGAGACGATCCGTGGCGACTTCGCGATCCATGGGCGTATGCGGCCCTGTCTCGCCTGCCTGCTCGGCTTGGAGCACCTGAACGGCACGCACGGCGTCCAGCACAACACCAATCCGGGTGCGGCCTACGATGCGGCCTTCGAGAGCTTGCTGCGTCACCGGCCACAGGTCGCCACCGATCCACATCAGCCGCAGGCGCAGGGGCACTGGGTGCTGAGCCGGCTCGAGGAAATGCTCGGCGGGGACTTCCGGACCAACTACTCCGCCTGGTCCAACGAGCAGGCGCCGGAGGGGTCCGTCCAAGGCCCCGAACCGCAGTACGGCCTACAGAGCGTGGGGGAGCGGCCACACGACCGCCGCAACTACGAGACCCCGTCGACAAGCGGTGACGAGCGCACGTTCGTGGATTTCGAGCCGACCATGGCCGGTGACATCCGCACCGTACGCCAGGACCTGCGCAACGACCCGGACGCGCTGCGGCTCAGGGAGCTGAGCGAGCAGTATGTGGCCACCCGCAAGACGAACACCCAGCTACCGCGCGAATGGACCGAGATCGTCCGGCGGCTCAACACACGTCTGGAGAACGCCCGGGCGATCAGCGAGTACACGCCCGGGATCAGTGAGGCCACCGTCTCCAAGCACGCCAAGCAGGCTGAGCGGCTGCTCCAGGCTTCCGGCGGTGACCTCACGCCCGCCGTCGAGGAAGCACTCTGGCAGGAACTGCGGGACGTGATCCCGAGCGAATGGCGCAATGATTCGACGCGCCGCAAGCCCAAGAACGTCACGCCGGCGATGAGGCAGATTCTGGCCCAGATGAAGGCCTGGGGCGTCAAGGCCGCCCAGGCCGGCAAGAGTGCCGAACTCGGCCTCTCGGGGACCTCGGCCACCCGGCTCTGGGGCGACCTTCCCGACGTCGAGCGGCGGACGCCGACGGCGCTGCGGGAGGACACCACCGCCGCCCCGGTGGCCCAGGGAGGGCTGAGCACCACCCTGGCCTACCGTCCCGCCCCGAGCGCGTCCGAGATCGCCGCCCAGGAGCGGTTCGAGCGGCAGCTCACCGACTTCTACGAGGTCGACGGTATCCGCTGGTACGAGTGGGAGGGCCAGTACTACCAGCACGTGGTCGGCACCACCGGCCAGATGGAGTCTCGATGGGCCACCAGCGCACAGGCTGCCCGGATCCGCCTGGTCCTTGATGGCCAACAGGCGGAGTCGTCAGCCATGGGGGCGGCCCGGTTCGGCAGCGCTTCCGGCTCGGGCTCCGCTACCGGTAACGGCTCCGGCTACGCCCGGGCCTTCCCGGCTACCCCCGTCAGCGCCGGTCGCGGGCCGGTGACCACCGCCTCTTCCGGCCTGCGCATGACGGCGCAGCCGGTCACCGCGTCGCCGCGCCAGGTGTCGGAGCCGTCGAGCGTGCGAGACACGACGGCCGACACCGGGTATGTCGCCGGTTCCGACACCAGCTCCGAGCACGGCGGTACCGCCACGACCGGGCCTGTCGCCACTCAACAGGCCCCCCAGGCCCCGGCGCCGCAGTATGTCCGGGGCCGCGACTACTACGTCGGCGACAACTGGGTCGCCCGCGGCCCGCAGGCGAACGCGTGGGAGCAGACTTACACCCGCCCCGACCGTCCCGGTCGGCGTTATCGGCCGATCCTGGGCAGGAGCAACTATTATCAGCTGCGCGAGAGCGGGAGCAATCAGTGGCAGCTCTTCAAGGTCGGCAAGAGCGGCAATTACTTCGTCAAGCACCTCGCCGCCCCGGTCACCACGTTGGAGCCGCTGATCGGCGAGCCCACCACGACACCTCTGGCGCAGGGCAACGGAGTGGTGTTCGGTGTGCCCGGGTCGGAAATCGTTCGGGAACTGTCGGATGTGCGGCTGCCGGAGGGCGGTTTCGTCGTCCTCGGAGAGGGCTACCGCAACGATGCCGGCGACACCGTTCGTGGCGGCATCCGCAGCAGTGGCACCGCCTACGCCACGGCCGGCACGATCAGCGCGCAGATCCCGGCGGGCACGGCCGCGGCCGACATCATCGCCTGCGAGATCGTCAGCACCGGGACGCTGCGGGAGCTGTTCCGGCAACGGCCCGAGATGACAGTCGTGGGTGCCGACACCGAGGTTTTCGTCGTGCAGGCGCCGGAGGGCTCCACCGCGCCGGCGAAGGTTTTCACGGCCGAGACCGTCTGGGTGGACGGACGGCCCCAGCTGGTGCAGACCGGCGCGAACCAGTTCCGGGCCTACCGACCGGGCATGTCGCCCGACGCGGAACCGGAGGCGCTCGGCCACTATCTGCCGGGCACCGGCGTGCCGACCAGGGAGGAGATGGCCCGTGCGGTGGAGGCATCGCGGGCCTTCCACCAGTTGCCCTCGGGCGTCGCGCTGCACCTCGGCCCGTCGCAGTCCCCGGTCGACCAGATCGTACGGACCTTGACGACCATCGGGTTGGAGGACCCGAAGCCGGGCTTGAAGCGAGCCCGGCCGCTGGTCGACGACAACAGTGTCTTCAACCGCGACCTGCGCGCGCTGCTGGAGCGGCAGATCGACCACGGTGAGCACCTTGCCGGCTCCCTGAAGAACCTCGGCAAGCTGGGCTTCGTCAAGGCGACGCTGGACGACCGCCTGCATGTGCGCAAACACCGCATTGAACTGCACCGTGCGATCAGCGGCCTGCGCGGGGCGCTCGCGAGCATTCCCGCTCCCCGCACCGGCGCCACCGTCAACCCGGTGCTGGACCAGCGGGCGGCCGAGGAACGGGCCGCGGACATCGCCGGAGCGATCGAGGGCTACGCGCACGTCGCGGAGGAGATCGCGAAGCACATGCGCGAACTCGTCACCGACGCTGCGGTGAAGGCCGCCGTGCGAGGCGAGGCCAGCAACACCAGGAAGGCCCTGGAACAGGTGATCGGCATGGTCGAGGGCTCGCTTGGATGGACCGCCAGCGTCTTCGTGCCCACCGGACTGGCCGCGGTGCCGGCGGCGGTCGGTTTCGTCGGCAAGGGTGCCGGCATCATCGCCCTGCGGGAGTTCGAGAAGTACCAGGCGAACGAGTTCCAGAAGAAGAACAGCAGCACGAAAGCGCTCCTGCTGGCGGACATCCAGCCTGCCCTCATGGCGAAATCCATCGCCGCCTCGTACCAGAGGGGCTTCGAGCTCTTCCTGGCGGCGGCGGGCTTCGCCGGCGCCTACGTCCCGGGCTGGCCGGTGATCTCCGCAGGTCTCACCAAGATCTTCAAGGGCTTCTTCGAGGAACGCGCCAAGATGCTCGAGAAGCAGATCGCCGAGATGAAGGCGGCTCAGCACGGGGCGACGATCCCGGAAAAGGAGATCTACCGCCGGCTCGGCGATCGGCTCTGGACGGAGCTACGTAACGAACTCAAGCTGAAGCTCAAGAACGTCGGCACCGTCCAGCAGATCGTCACCGCCGCCAAGGGCGAGCCGGAGTTGATGGGCCTGATCAACATCGGCACCGACTTCGCCGTCCAGCTCGGCCTTGGCGTGGTGTTCACCCTGTTCCCGCCGAAACCCGCCGTGAAGATCGACGGTGAGGACCTGCGCAATGTCATTCTGGACGTGATCGGCAACCGGAACCCGGCCGACAAGATCGTTCCGTCGACCTCCACCGCCCTGGTGCCGGACGAGGCCATACCCGCCTCGGTGCCGCAGACCGACGCGCGTGGACGGTCGATTCTCGCTTACAAGGCGTCGAAGTCGAAGCCGGATGCGCCCTACGTGAAGATCAACGTGCACGGCACCAACCTCTGGGGCACTCTCGCCGGCACGCGTTTCACGCCGCAGGAGCCGGACGCGGGCGCGTTCGTGCCCAGGGAGACCTGGCGCGACCGGGTGATCGGTAACGACCACTACATCGAAACGGTACGCGACCCCGACACCGGAAGCGTCGGACAGAGCACGCGGGTGGACGGAACGTGGCACAAACCGTGGGCGGACAAGTACCACTACCTGTTCGTGCATTCCGAGGACGGAACGTGGGAGTGGGCGCACGCCTTCTCGCCGACCGGCCGGCTCGACAGCGACGAGTTCAGCCTCAGAGCCGAGTTGGAGCGCAACCAGCAGTGGCTCAAGCCCTTCACGTTCGAGCCGCCCGCGGCGCTCGCCGTCGACTTCGGGGCGCGCAAACTCGAGCCGACGCTGAACTCGGGGGCGCTGCGGCAATTCGTCGACAACGTCGCGTGGAAGGCCGCGGATCTGTCGCGCACCTACGGGCCGCGCGTTCCCCTGAAGATCCACGTAGAGGGTGGGAGCAACGGCCACAACGCGCTGCGAGCCGGAATCGACAAGCTCAACGGCCTACCGGAGCAGGCCGTCGGCGCCGGTCTGACGCGTGCCGAGGCGGTACGTGCGCCGCTCGTAACCATGTTGGGCGAAGCGCTCGGCCGCTTCCGCTACCTGCACCCGGGGCAGGCCGACCAGCTGCCCAACGCCGAGGATCTGGTCGCCTCGGCGTCGACCCGCGGCTCGCGGTTGGACGCCTCGAAGCTGCCCGACGGCCTGCTGAAGCAGGACGCTGGTCTCGACGACGACGCCCTCCACCGGCAGACCCGGGTGTGGTTCGAAGAGCTCACTGTCGCCGTGCCGGGTTCGCCCGCGTCGGCGCAGGGCAGCCTCGGCTCCTCTTTCCACGAGTCCGACCTGGATGCCAAGCCGAACTGGCTGGTTGACGCCCAGGAGAAGATGCCGCACCCGCAGAATGCCCCGGCGAACCTGGTCAGCGACACCGGCGCCCTGGTCGCCAAGGGCGCGCCGCCCCGAGATCTGCTCAAACTGGCCGAGAACAATCCGGGGCAGGTCTACTTCTGGCTCAGCACAACGGCCCGCCAGGCCCCCACATCGACGCAGATCACCGAACTCAATGAGGTGCTCGAACAGTTCGCGCAGGGCCGCACCCAGGTCACGGTCTTCACGAAGGGCGTGGTCAGCGACGAGCTGCTCGATGCGATCGCACCCTACGGCGGCGCACTGGTCAACTCGGCGCCGGCCGCCGCCGGTGGGCTCAGCGTCAGCCTGGACAATCCCTGGCACGTCCAGCCCGCGGATCGCACGGTGCCCCGTAGCCAGCGCCCCGACCAGCCCAGCCCCAAGCTCGACGACAAGCTGGCGGGAGCCGTCGCGAAGCTGCACCGGGACCCGGGGATCCCACGCGCCGACGAGGAGTTCGGCGAGTTCGTCTGGGGTGGCCTGTCCGTACGCGAACAGTACGACCGTCTCCGGTCGGCACCCGCGACCTATCTCACCCAGGCCAACAAGGCGCTGGCCGAGGGGATGGCGCAGCGGGTCAAGACCAGCATGCGAGCCGGCATCGTGGACCCGCTGCTGACGTTCGGTGCCGAGACCGACGTGGTGCCGCGCTACCACGAGGCGACCATGGAGGAACGCCCGAAGGCGGTGATCTCGAGCGTCTACGAGTTGGCAGATGCGGGGGTCAAGGCCGACGTCCCGATCACCGAGAAGTTCCAGACGCTCGTCGAGGCTACCGGCCGCGGCGCGACCGACGTCAGCGCGCGTAACCAGTTCGACTTCACCTCGGCACTGCTCAAGGCTGTCGACCTGGCCCGTGCCGGGCAGTTCACCAACGTCGCGGCGTGGGTCGCCGAGAACAAGCCACGCCTCGACGCCACGATGAAGCGCACCTGGGTCGACGCGCTGGGCGACGTCATCAAGGATCTGGGTAGCGCCGGGAAGGCGGGCGAGGCGCAGCAGCTCGAACGTGTCCTCGGAGCTGTCTACGACTGTTGATCGGCGGGGTCCGGGCCGTCACGCTGCGGCTCGGACCCCGGTCAGCTGCCGTTCGGCCCGAGGTTCGCGCCCTCGCTCTTCGACAGGTACACCGTCACCACTGTGGTGCGGTCACTGCGTAGCACCACGAAGTGCGAGACGTCGGCGATCGCGACTGGCGCCGTGCCGGCGACCTCCTGCACCTTGCCGGCCCCGCCAGTCCAGTTGACCACGGGCCACCGAGTGCCGTCGAGGCTGTAGCCGTACAGCCGGTAGCCGACATCCTTCTGCAGGCC
Source organism: Micromonospora sp. LH3U1 (assembly GCF_028475105.1). Taxonomy (NCBI): domain Bacteria; kingdom Bacillati; phylum Actinomycetota; class Actinomycetes; order Micromonosporales; family Micromonosporaceae; genus Micromonospora; species Micromonospora sp. LH3U1. Next base: position 2,039,394 of record NZ_CP116936.1, read on the forward strand.
GGTCACTGTCGCCCGCACCTGCACCGACCCGTTCACCTGGGTAAGCGATACCGCCAACTCGGCGTGACTGTCCACATCCGTCGCCGATGCCGCGGCGCTGACGACGATCGGCACGCCGGGTGCGGTCGACTCATTGCCGTCGCGCAGCAGCGCCCCCACGGCCAGACCCCCCAGCGTCACAGTGGTGGCCAGCATCCCGATGGAGGTCACCAACGCTCGCGTACGCCCGGCTGGCCGGGGCTGACCGACCACCGCGGGCGTGGGTGTAGCGGGCGCAGGCGACTCGGCGGCGGGAGCAGCGTCGACCACAGGCGCGGGCCGCGCACCCGGAGCGACAGTCGCGGCGGGCGCGGGCCCAACGGCCGGAAGCGACGGCCGGGGCCGCGACACACGCGTCGCCGGGGCGGTCGGGCTCGGTGCCGGGCGCGCGGCAACGGCAGCTGACGGCAGGGGAGGCGCGGCGGGCATGCCGGCAGGCGATGGGGCAGGTCGGCCCGGTGATGGTGCGGGCAGGCCAGGTGACGAGGCGGGCAGGCCAGCAGCCGGCGGGGCGGATCGGGCAGGCGGCGTGGCAGAGCCGTGGCGCCCGGTCGGTTCGGGGGCAGGCGCGGAAGGCGGCGGCGTCGACGTGCTGTGCGGGGATCCTGTCGCCGCACGGTGTCCCGGCGCCACAGGCGAACCGGCCGGTGCGGTAGCGGACCGCGCTTCGGGCGCAGCGGCGACGGCTGGAGGGCTTGCGGCAGGTGTGTCCGCCGCCTCGACGCGACCGAGCCGGTGCGTCCAGGGCAGACGCCGCGGGCGACGGGACTCGTCCCCCGGTTCCTCGATCGGCGCGAAGTGCTCCGGGAACGCCGGCGGTGTTGCGGTGCCGAGGGCCCCGTACGCGTTGACAAGCGTCTCCCGCTCGTCGGTCAGCAGCGCCAGCACACCGAGCACCTCGCACAGCCGGTCCGCCTCGACGCGGCACGCGGCGCACGCGTCGAGGTGCTCACGTACCCGCGCGGAGAACGTCTCGTCGAGCACGTCGAGGTGATAAAGGCCCAGCAACTCCTCGACGTGCCCGGCATCGTCGACCACCCGCCTCACATCCACGGTTCGCTTACTGCCTGTCGTGGGCCTCCAGGCATGGCGGTCGTCATTCCGCGCTCTTGTCCGACTTCGCTCCCACCGATGCCTCGCGGTCCGCCGTCGACGCTTGTGGAGTGCCCGTGCCCCGCTCGGACGAACCGGGCGAGACCGGGACGCCGGCCTTCGCCTCGGGATTGAACGAGGTCGGAGTTGGTGAGGTCGGCATCGCGGGGTCGCCGTCCCTCGTACCCGGCCGTGCTCCCGGGGTGATGTGGGCCGTGTCCCGCTGGGCGCTCGGCCTGACCGCTGGCGGACGCGTGGCAGGCGGCGGAGTGTCGTCGCCGGCCGGCGGCTCGACGGCCTCCTCCTCGGGCACCGCCTCGTCCCGCAGCAGCCGGCGGATGCGGACGACCAGCAGGACTGCCGCGGCAAGGGCGACAAGCGTCACCACGATGAGCAGGGCTGACCGGCCGCCGGTGGCTCCGGAGGTGATCCGGGCGAGACTCTGCTCGTCGGATTCGGGGGACACGGCCTCCTCCGGCAGCACCTTGGTCACCGACTCGGCCGGATTGATCATTCCCGCGCCGAAGCGGCCGTCGAGGGCGGTTCCGCTGCCGATCTTGTCGGCGGTCGCCTGGAGCCGGTGGGCGACCTGCTGAGCGGTCAACTCCGGGTACGCGCTCCGGACGAGTGCGGCGGTGCCCGCGACGAAGGCCACGGCGTAGTGGGTGCCGCTGCCCGTCATCGAGCCGGTACCGGTGATGCCGGTGCTGGTGACGTTGACGCCCGGCGCCACGACGTCCACGCCGCCCTTGCGGTAGTCGTCGGCGCCCTGGCCGTCCACGCCCACCCCGCCGACGCGCAGTCGGCCGTCGCCGGTCGCGGCGTCCGCCTCAGCCGGGGTCGAACGGCGGGCGGCGCCGAGTACGACGACGACGTCGTGCTTCAGCGCGTCCGCGATGGCGTCCGCGACGCCCTTGTCGGCGGCGTCCACGTAGGGTCCGAGCGCGATGACTGTGGCGCCGGCCCCGATGGCCGCGTTGATTCCGGCGGCGGCGTCGGCGGCCCGCACCTTCGTGCTGGTGTCCGCTATCCGGATCGGCAGGACCGTGGAGTCCGGCGCAACCCCTGTGATACCGCCACCGGAGCCGGGCTGTGCGGCGATGAGCCCGGCCATGGCGGTCCCGGTGCCGAGACAGTCAGTGTCACCACGGCCGCTACCGGTGACGATGTCCGAGCCGACGGCGACGTGCCCGGTCAGCTGCGGCAGGCTGCCGTCCGCGCCGGAATCGACAACCGCGACGAGCTGACCCTTGCCCCGGCTCTGCGGCCAGGCCTGGTCGGCGGCGAGCCGTAGCTGGGCCCAGCTGGAGGTGCTGCTGGACGCGGCAGCGGTCGCACACGGCCCTCCCTTGCCGTTCTTGCTCGTCTGGCCGCCTTTCGACGGGCTCTTGGCCGGCGTGGGCGTGGTGGTCCCCGTCGCGGTCCCGCCGGCCGGGGGGGCCTTACGGGATGCCGATGGCGTGGGCGTCACCCCCGGCTTGGGGATCACTGTGGCCGTCGGCGACTTGTCGGGCAGTACGCCGTACTGCACGCCGCCGCCGACGGCGTCCCAGGGCAGGATCAGGATCCAGCCGGCGTTGAGCCTCGCCGGGTCCACGAGTACGCCGCCGTCGGGCTGTGGCCGTCCGGAGTTGAGGTTGAACAACTCGGGGGAGCGGGCACTGTCGCCGACAAAGCGCTCGGCGATCTCGCTGAGGTTCTCCTTCGCGCCGTTCTGCGACGAGGTCACCGTGTAGTACTTCACGTAATCCTCGTCGGCGTGCGCGGCGGTCGCGGTGAGGCTGAGCAGCGCTACCACCGCGCTCACGGCCAAGCCCGCACGAAGTGCCGATCGAGTGATCAAGGACATGCGTCTCACCTTTGTCGTAGCCGTCCGGGATTGAACCGGATGGTGTCGCCGGGCATCTCAGGGACCGGCTCATCTTCCGGGGCGTACCTATGCAATTTCGGCATCTACAGCACTGGCGACGGCGCTTCCGACCCACTTGCCGGTCACCGGCGGGTCGGCGGTTCAGTCGGGCTGCCCGGAGACCGGGGCGCCGGCGACGCCGGGCAGGTAGACCGACACCACCACCCCGCCGGCCTCCGGCGAGACCGTGAAGAACGACAGCTCCTTCAGACGTACGCCGCTCAGCTCGCCGGTGACCTCGTGCACGGGCGAGGTGCCCGTCCAGCGGCCCACCGGTCGGCTGTCCCCGTCGGAGGTGACCGCATAGAGCACGTACCGCGTGCCGGAGCCCAGCCCGCTGACCGTGGCCCGGATCGTGACACCGTCCTCGTGTTCGGTGAGAAAAACCGACGCCGACGCGCCGGATCTCGTGTCGCTGGCCTTGGCCGCGACTGTCGCCACGGCCGTCGCGTCGTCTGTCTCGGGACCGCGCACGATCGCGCCGAGCCCGAGCCCGGCGAGGACCAGCACGAGAACGAGCAGGCCGCTCGCGCGGATCAGCCGCAGCCGGCGTGAGGCCGTCCGCGGCCTGCCAGGGCGGCTGCCCGGCCTTTCGGACCGGCCCGCGGGCGCGCATCCGGCGGGACGGCACTCCGGTCGCCGCCGGTCGGGTGCGGCCGGGCAACGACGTGAGCCGTCGATCGGTCGTCGGCGGGGACCGGAGCCCCGCCGACGACGTCACCGAGCAGGGCCAGGGCGGCCAGGGTCTCGACGACCCCGTCCGCCTTGGCCCGGCACTCGGCGCATGCCGCCAGGTGGCGATGGATGACGTCGCTCTGCGCCGGGTCCAGTTCACCCAGGTGATGCAAGCCGAGGAGATCGTCCCCGACGTGTTCGTCCGACACCGTCATCCCTCCCTCCGGGCGATTACTTGACGAGCATCCAGAACTGGTCTCGGTTGACTGTCGGCATCCGGTCGTACTGTTCGACGTAGTAACCGTTCCAGGTGCCGGCGTTCTGCGGGCCGAGATCGTCGCCGAGCAGCTCCATCACCCTGCCGGACTTCCGGTTCTCGATGGACACCTTGCCGTCGCCGGCGTCGGCGATCTTCCACTGCTGCGTCGTGGAGTTGGGGTCCTTGGTGGCGACGACCACCTTCGCGTAGTTGTCCGTGGACCCGTTCTCGATGGCGAGCGCCTGTCGGGTGAGGTCATTGATGAACATGACATACCCGTCGGTCTTCGCCTTCTCGATTCGCCAGTACTGGTCCTTCGTGTTCCGATTGTTCCAGAGCTGAATCCGGGTCCCGGAATTCGGCTTAACATCGTCGCCCGGCAGATCGAGCGTGGCTGCTGCCCAGGCACTGCGGATCTGGTAGCGGGCATTCGGATCGAACGGGAACGTCGCGGGCTTCGCCGGCGCCTTCGTGGTCACCTTCGGCGCGGGTGCCGATGCCGACGCGGACGCCGACGGCGAGGCCGAGGGCGACGGCTTGCTGGGCGAGACGCTCGGCGTCGGCCTGCTCACAGTGGTGGTCAGCCGAGTGTCCTTCTCGTACACGCTGATGTAGGTGGCGACCTCGTCGGCCAGCTGCGGGACGTTGGCGCGGGGCAGGCCGTTGGCCCGCCGGATCACGTCGATGCCCCACTGGTACGCCCCGAGTGCCAGCGTGTACGCGTCCCCGCCGCTGAGCCCGACGAACTGGTTGGTCATGTCGCACATGGCGGCGCCCATGGCGAGGATCGCGTCGTCCGGGTTCCAGCGGGAGGCCGCCGAACCCGGCTTGTACTGATCCCACATGCTGTCGGAGAACTGGGCGATTCCGGCAGCGCCGGTGGGCGAGCGCAAGTTCGTGTTGAAGCCGGACAGGGCGCGTAGCTGCGCGGCGATCCGGGCGGGGGTGACGGTGGGGCAGACCCGCCCGGCCGCGTTGACGGCGCTGACCAGTGTGGCCGGTACGGCCATGGGTTGATCGGTCGACGGGGAGACCGCCACCACGGCGGCCCTGCCGAGGCGGAACTGCGGCTGATCGGCGTACCAGTTGGTGTAGGCGGTGACCTTGTCGACGTGGGCCTCGGCGGCCTTCGGCACGCCCTTCGCCTTGATCACTGCCTGCAGCCCCACCTTGTCCGCGGCCATGGCAGCGGCCCAGAGGTCGCCGTCGACGTCCGCCGCCCGCAACTGGCCAACGACCTCGCATGTGCGGTGCGCCATGGCCAGGACACTTGCCGCAGGGTCGGTGCGACTGGCGTCGGCCGACGGCCGCCACTTCGACCACGTCGCGTCGTCCATCCCGGCCAGGCCCTTGTTGGCGCCGTCGGAGCCGAACGCGGTAGCGGCCATCACCTGGGCCGCTACCTTCGGCGGTGTCAGTGCCGGGCAGGACAGGGCGGCGGCGACGAGGGACGGCACGTCCTCGTCGGCTACCGGGCGCCCCACCAGCTTCTCGTTGTCGGCAACCGCCGGGACGACATCGAAAGCCAGTGCGCCACAGAGGACGATGGTGAGCGTCAAGGCCACCACTTCCGCTTGGCCCCGGGTCGTCGCCATCACCCGCCGCCATCGCGACCGTAAGGCAGCGCGTTGAGTCATCGGTCCACCCATCTGCTCGGTTGAGCCTGCATCAGAGGTTCGTGCGCAACGAAGACGGATCCCGGTCGTCGCCGGTTCACGATTCGGTGGGCTTCTTTGCGGCATCCGCGCGCATCGAGCTGTCGTCCGGACGGATCATGAAACCACGTCCGGCGAGAGCCTCGCGCAGTGCCCGGAGCGCGTAGAAGGTGCGGGATTTCACCGTTCCGGCGGGAACGTCCAGGATCTCGGCGACCTCGGCCACCGACCGTTCCTGGAAGTAGATCTCGACGAGCGTGATCCGCAGCCGCTCGGGCAGCGAGTTGAGCGCCGCACGCACCTCCTGTGCGTCCAGCGCCCGCTCGATCGGGTCCTCGGCGTGGGCGTGGGCGTCGATGTGCTCGTCCGAGAGCTCGGCGGGCCGCGCCTGCGCGGCTCGAATCTCGTCGATGAAGATGCGCTTCGCCACCGTGAAGATCCAGGCGCGGCTCCACCGTCCGTCGGCGTTGCGGGCTTCCGGGTTGCGCCAGGCCCGCAGCAGCGCCTCCTGCACGATGTCCTCGGCCCGGTGAACGTCCCCGTTGGTCAGCCGGGTCAGAAAGTTGAGCAGCACCGGGCCGTGGACCTGCTGCAAGTAGCGCAGCGCGGCCACGTCAGCGCCGTCGGGTGCGGCGGGTGACAGGCCGGAACATGAGGCACTTTCAACCATTCGATTACTTATACACGTCAACTGACAAGCCCGCGCATCCAGACGATGTACCGAGCGGGCATCCAGGAGGGACGGCCTTCCCGACCGAAGGGGACGTTGCCCCCGCCTTCCTTCCGGGGACACGCTCCGTACCACAATGATCTATGCGTCGGCTTGAGGCGGTCCTCGACGGCCGTCGCAGAACGACAGGGTGGTAACCGCGGTAGGGGGTGGTGGGCCAGCAGCCGGCCGGGCCGCGCGGCCACGAGCCCGCGCGGCGTAAGGGAGCGCACGCCGGCCGTGACTCAGCCGGATTCCCAAGCTGACAGTTCAGTTGGATCAGGACCAGTTCACCCGCTCTAGCTGGTTCGGGCGGACCCGGAACTGAGTGGCTCCGTCCTCGGCTTCCACGTGGTCGGGAGCAGTGCTAACGACAAGGACCTGGTCCTCCTGCTGACCGACGACATGGCACCTCACGAACGCCTGCCAGGTCGGTCGGTCACCGCCTGGTGGCGCGCGGCTGTCTGGGGCACACAGGAGAGCACGAGACACTGTCAAACGTTGTCGATCAGTGAGTAGCCCTGGCAGCCCGCGAGGCCCTGTGAGCAGGTGCCGAGCGCAGTTCCCACTGGTGGGCCGATGACGGCTCGCAGTTCCGCTTCAACGTCTGACCGGCCTGCCGGGAGTGGCTGACGCCACTCCCGGCGTCATCATCCGTCAGCGGCCCTGCAGGCGCTTCACGTTGTCGCCGAAGGTCCACCCCTTCGACCCGTCCCAGTTCGCCGACCAGGTCATCAGGCCCTTGAGGCCGGGCACGGAATTCCATGCTTGCGTGACCAGCGACGTCGACATGTAGCCGCCGCCCGCCCCGTTCTGCGCGGGCAGGCCCGGGACCTGCTTGTCGTACGGCACGCGGATGGTCGTGCCCTGGATGGTGAGGCCGTTGTTCAGGCACTGCGTCTGCACGGTGAAGCCCTGAACGGTGCCTGCCGGGTACGAGTCGCCGGCGCAGCCGTACATGCTGCCGTTGTAGTACTGCATGTTCAGCCACCAGAGCCGGCCGTTGTCCACGTACTTCTTGATGATCGGCAGGTACGAGCCCCAGATCGAGCCGTAGACCACGCTGCCGCCGGTGACGTAGGCCGTCTCCGGTGCCATGGTCAGGCCGAAGTTCGACGGCATCCGGGCCAGCACGCCGTCGATGATCCGGATCAGGTTGGCCTGCGACGTCGACAGGGTGTTGATGTTGCCGCTGCCGGTCAGGCCGGTCTCGATGTCGATGTCGATGCCGTCGAAGTGGTAGGCCGTCAGGATCGGCACGATCGTCGCGATGAACCGGTCGGCGACCGCGGTGGAGCTCAGGTCGATGCCCGCGGCGGCCCCGCCGATCGACATCAGGATGGTGGCGCCGGCCGCTTTGGCCTGGCACATCTCGGCCGGGGTGGCCACCTTCACGCCAGCGTCCATGCCGTTCTCCCAGAGGACAGTGCCGTCCGAGCGGATCACCGGGAACGCCGCGTTGATCACGTTGTAGCCGTGCTGGTTGAGCCGGCTGTCGGTGATCGGGATCCAGCCGAGTCCGGGGTGTACGCCGTTGGAGGCGCCGTCCCAGTTCTCCCAGTAGCCCTGCAACACCTTGCCGGTGGGCCGCGACTTCACCGCGCAGGTCCCACCGGTGGGCGGCGGTGTGGTCGGTGGTGGCGTGGTGGGCGGAGGCGTGGTGGGCGGCGGGGTCGTCGGCGGCGGCGTGGTGGGCGGCGGAGTGCTTCCCGAGCACGCGCCGAGGTCACGCCACAGCGACGGGGTCGCGGCGGGGTTCCAGCCGGCGCCGGGGTGCGCGGTGTGGGTGACCAGAGCTTGGTAGAGCCGGCCGCCGTAGGTGACCTGGGCACCCGCCTGGTAGGTGGGGCCCTCAGCCCAGGCCGGGGCGGTGCAGGCGACCATCGGGACGGCGTTGGCCGAGGGCACGGCCGCCATGCTGCTGGGGACGAAGGCGACGGCGGCCGTGACGGTCATCGCCGCCCCGGCGATCACTGCGAAAATCCGACGGCTTCTCATGGCTCACTCCCCAGGCTTCGACGACCCGCGACCTCCACATATTGACGTTCGTGACGTTTAATATCAAGGCTTGTTTACAGATCCCGGGAAGTTGGGGAGTGCGGTGACGTGCGCCGCCGGCCGCGTCAGATCACGCTCCGTCCAGGTGGACGTAGACCCGGTCGAAGCGCAGTTCGGCCAGATCCTGGCGCGGAATCACCCAGCTGATGAGGTTCTGCTCCCCGCCGTTGACCATGTCGGTGCCATCCGCCGAGGCCAGCAGAACCCAGTCCTCGTCCTTCGGTGGTTCCGTGCCGGGGACCGGCGGCCGTGCGCCGCCGTGGGAAGCCGTCGGATCGGCGGCCCCTAAGGCTGCGTCAATGGGACCGTTGTTGAGCTCGATGGGAAAGCCGCCCAACTGCACCCCTCTTTCGCCGAGCGGGTATTCCTGCGAGTCTTCCCACGCCCTGGCCAGGTCCTTGCCGTGCGGATGCTCGGGGGTGTTGCTGTCGTAGGCAGGGTGGAGGGGGTGATAGGGGACGATCGTCAGACGCAGACTCTCCACGGGCCACGGGCCATCTTCGTCTTCATCGTCGTCATCGTCTTCGTTCTCGTCATCGTCTTCATCGATCCAGGGTCGCTCGGCGACGGCTGCTCCGGCGGGGACATACACCACTGTGCCTCTGAAGTCGCAACACGCGTCGCCGTCGTCGTTGGAGAACAGCAGCAGCTGACCGTCGGAGGGCAGGGGCAGGTCTGTCGCCTCGGCAGGCAGGGCCGCGCAATCGATCGAGGCGACAAGAGTGAACGGTGGGTGGGGCACGTCGGCCGGAAGCCACGGGTTGCCACCCCACCGGCCCGCCACCGGCCCGTCTCCCCAAGGGAGGAGCGTCGCAAACGGGCGAAGGCCGCTAATCCATCGTTCGACATCGGCTGGCGGGATGCCCTGCTCGGCCGCCTTGGCGCGGAACGGATCGATGAACTTTTGCGAGTACGTGAAAATCATGCGCGGCAGTGTAGAGATGAGCCCCGACAGACCAGGGCGACGGTGGCGAGGCGGTCGCCCGACACCAGGAGGCGGTCAGGTCGGACGGGATGGCGGCAGTGGCCTGTTGAGCATCAGGCCGCACAACTGATCGACACCGCACAGGCGTACCTCCAGGTCGGTGACCTCTGCGGGCCGTCCGCGCCCTCGCCGAGGCCGACCGGATCGCGCCGGCCAGCACAGGCGAGGCTCCTGGTCGGGGCATCGGGTTGTGGTTGATTTGCTGTCCTACCCGGAGCCTCGCCCGTATTGATCACCAGCGCCCTGTGCACCCCGGCTGACCTGCAAGATCAGGCTAAAAGCCGCACACAACTGTCAGCGACGGATCGGGGTATCGGTTCAGAGTGGGTCCCCCTGCGAGAGGCCGGGTAGAGGGCCCGCGAGTCGCGCAACTCACCCCCGGCAGGGCATAGTGTCCCGCGGCGTCATCGGCCGATGTCGCTGCCCGTGGAGAGGGTGGTAGGAAGTGACGACGCGCTTACGTGCCCGATGGGCCCGGGCCGCCGCATTGATCGCGCTGACCGGGGGGACGCTCGCGGTGTCCGCGGCACCCGTGGCGGGCGCCCCGGTGCCCATCAACATCCTGAGCGTGTCGGCGGAGAACGTGAAGCCCGGCGACAAGGTGCGCGTTCAGTTCCGCGTCACGAACAACGCGAGCAGGGCCGAAACGGCCATCGTGGTGGTTGGTGGCGGCCTGCAATGCACCACCGGCTGCCGGGCGGAGCCGAAGCTCAAACCCGGTCAGAGCCAGGACTTCCAGGCCACCGTTGTCGCGCCCCAGGTGAACGCGGGCGAGACCCTCGGTCTCAACATCTCGGTCGCCGTACGGCTCGGCGGGCAGAACAGCTTCGACTACAAGATGGTCTACATTCACGGGTCGGGCACGTCACAACCCGGTGCGGACAAGCCCTCGTCCGAGGTGGACGGGGTGTCCGGCCAGGTCCGCGACAGCAGCGGCAAGGCGATCGGCGGCGTGGCCCTGACCGTCCGGGACAGCGCCGGGCACGAATACCGTACGACGAGCGACCGGAGCGGCCGGTTCTCGATCAAGTCGGGCGCCGGCAAGACGATCGCCGAGGGCCCGATCACGGTCGTCGCGGCCCTGGACGGCTATCGCACCACTCGCACGACCGTGCGGGGCTCCGCCGGTGATACCGCGAGCGTGCGGCTGACCTTGGCCGCCGTGGCCGCGCCCGCCACGACCCCGCCCTCGCCCACCGCACCGGCGGCAGCGGACGAGGCTCCCGAGCCGGAGGCCAGCGTAGCCGCGGCGGCAACCCCCGCCCTCAAACCTGTCAGCGACGAGAGCAGCGGTTCGCTGCCGTACATCCTGGGCGGCCTGCTGGTCGCCGCCGGCCTGGGCGTACTGGCCCTGATGGTGAACCGCCGCCGGAACACGCCGGACGAGCCGGCTCCGCACGCGGCGACTCAGCTGACGCCACCGGCCGGAGCGGGTATGAGCGACGCACCGACCGCGGTGCTGTACACGAGGCCGACGGCCGACGGGTTCCCCGGCCCATACGGCAGGCCCCCGCAGGGCGGCATTCAGCAGATCAGCCACGACCCATACGGCGGGCCGGCCCTCTAACCCAGCTACGGGACCCATGATGACGGTTGACCGGTGGGGGCGGCGGCACGCGTACGGCCGAGCGATCGACACCCCGGCGCATCTGCACGCGTCGGAGTTCGGCGATGCCGCAGCCCGCGATGCTGCGCTGGACCATCTCCGAGGCACGGTGCTGCACCAGGGTTTCCCCTCGGCACCATGGCGGCTGCCCAGTGACGGCAATCGTCACCGGGCAACCGCCGACAGAGCACTTCCGGTGGGGACGTCAGCGTGCTTCGGTAGATACACCACCACCGCGCACCACTGGGAGCAGCGATGACCAGGATCGTTCGGAGCAGATTCCTGGCCGGCCTCACCGCCGGCGCCCTCACCGCGTCGCTGGGCCTGCCCGGCGTCGCCACGGCCGCGCCGAAGCACCGGAGCGCCCCGGTATGCGCGCTACGTTCACTGCCCTTACCGGCGGACATGGACGGTCGAGCCGAGGCGGTCGACCCGACCGGCCGGTTCGTCGTCGGCCTCGGCTACCGAATCACCGACGACGACTTCCAGCCACTACTGCTGCTCTGGGCCGCACCGCCGATCCGATCCGCGCCGGGGGTCTGGAACGAACCTCGCCTCACCGTCGTCGCCATGGGAGCGGCGCAGGAAGTCAGAGACATCAACCGGTACGGCGTTGTCGTCGGCAACGCTGTCGTCGACAACTCCTACCGCCCCTGGCGCTACCGCAACGGCCACTTGGAGTGGCTACCCGTCCCGACGATGGTCTCCGGCACCTGGGCGCTGGGAATCAACGCTCGCGGCGACATCGTCGGCCAAGGCGCCGTCGAGCAGACCGAGACGACCCTGGCGCTGCTCTGGCCCGCCGACCGGCCGGGCACCGTCGAGGTGATCGACGCCCCGGCCTATGCCAGCGCGCGGGAGATCTTGGATGACGGCACGATCGTCGGCAACGCCGCCGACTTCGGCTGGGTACGCCATCCTGACGCAAGGATCGACCGGCTCACCGCGCCCGGCGCCCAGTGGTCAGGGGTCTCCGCGGCCCAGGGGACCTGGGTGGTTGGCCACATCGGTACCGGCGGCGGGGACAGCGCAATGGTGCGCTGGGACCTGCGGACCGGCGTGGCGACCGCAGTGAACCCGGCGCTGGTATCGATGCAGGGCGTCAACATCCGGGGCACAGTGCTCGGCGACCGAGCCGTCGACCACGGCGACCGGCTCGTCGCCCTGGGCGGCGCTATCCCCGGTGTCCTGGACACCTTCGGCTGGGCAATCGCCGACAACGGGCTCGTCGTGGGCTCCACCAACGGCTCTCGACTGCGCCCGGCGCGCTGGACCAACTGCTGAAACTTGCTGCAGTACGACGAGAGCCCCGAGGCCCTTGAGTACCGGCAGAGTCTCACCCGTCGCGGCGGTCAGCGCCGATGACACGCCCCGTTCGAGGGTCCATCGTGGAGTGAAAGCGCGGTGTACCGTCGCCGCATGACGGTGCTGCAGGAGTTTGTCGCCGCTCTTTCCAGCGGCCGGATCCAGGTTGTCGACCTCACCGCTCCGCTCTCGGACCAGACCCCGATCCTGGGTCTGCCCGAGCAGTTCGGCCAGACCTGGCCGTTCCGGCTCAGCGAGATCAGCCGGTACGACGACCGCGGTCCGGCCTGGTATTGGAACAACTTCTCCACCGGCGAGCACACGGGCACCCATTTCGACGCCCCGGTGCACTGGGCCACCGGTCAACAGGGCGCGGACGTGTCACAGGTCCCGGTGAGCCAGCTGATCGCCCCGGCGGTGGTGATCGACCACGCCGCCGATGCCGCCGGCGACCCTGACTTCCTGCTCGAAATCGAGCACGTCAAGGCGTGGGAGGCGGAACACGGTGCCCTGCCCGCCGGTGGCTGGCTGCTCTACCGCACCGGCTGGGACGCGTACGGCGACGACCCGGAGCGGTACGCCAACGCCGGGCGTACCCCGGGCATCTCCGTCGAGTGCGCCCGCTGGCTGGCCGAGGAGTCGCCGATCCAGGGCGTCGGGGTGGAGACGGTCGGCACCGACGCGGGCGCCGCGCATTCGTTCGACCCGCCGTTCCCGTGCCACTCGTTCCTGCTCGGCCAGGAGAAGTACGGCCTGACCCAGCTACGTAACCTGGCGCGGTTGCCGGCGACCGGCGCGGTGGTGATCGCCGGACCACTGCCGATCGTCTCCGGGTCCGGCAGCCCGTGCCGGGTCCTCGCGCTGGTCGAACGGTAGGACCGGGCCACAGATGCGGGTAGCCGAGGTGGTCGGGCGGGTTCTGTACGGACACGGCGCACGGTGCGTCTTCGGGGTGGTCGGCAGCGGCAACTTCCATGTCACGAACGCGCTTGTGGGAGCCGGCGCCCGGTTCGTGGCGGCGGCCCACGAGGGCGGCGCGGCGAGCATGGCGGACGGGTACGCCCGCACCTCCGGGACGGTGGGCCTGCTCTCGGTGCACCAGGGTCCGGGCGTCACCAACGCGCTGACCGGCCTCACCGAGGCCGCGAAGAGCCGTACCCCGATGGTGGTCCTGGCCCCGGAGGCGACCGCGCCCCGATCGAACTTCTTCATCGACCTGCCGGCGCTCGCCGCCGCGGTCGGGGCCGACTTCCATCGGGTACGCACGACGCACGCGGCCGAGGACGCGGGCGCGGCGTACCGGGCCGCCGCCCGGGGCGCGACGGTGGTGCTGGGCCTCCCGTTGGAGGTGCAGCGCACCGTGATCGAACCGTGGTCCGGCATGGTCCCTGCGGTCGTGCCGACCTCGGCCACCGCCCCGCAGGTCGAGCCGTTGCTGGCCGCGCTCCAGGCCGCACGTCGACCGGTCTTCATCGCGGGTCGGGGTGCCCGGGCGGCCCGGGAACCGCTGACCCGGCTCGCCGACGCGTGCGGCGCGCTGCTCGCGGTCTCGGCTGCGGCGAAGGGACTGTTCGCCGGGGACCCGTGGAACATCGACGTGGCCGGCGGCTTCGCCACCCCGCTCGCCGCCGAGCTGATCGGCGCGGCGGACCTGGTCGTCGCGTGGGGCAGCACGCTGAACATGTGGACCACGCGGCACGGCGAACTGATCCCGCCCTCCGCCGTCGTCGTCCAGGTAGACCACGACCCGGCCGCGTTCGGGGTGAACCGCCCGGTTGACCTGACGGTGGCCGGCGAGGTGGCTGCGGTCGCCGAGGCGGTGCTCGGTCGGCTGGGCGCCGGCTCCGCGGGGCCCGTGGACGCCAGGGCCGGCGGCTGGCGTACCCCGGAGCTGGCACAACGGATTCGCGACCACGGCCGGTGGCGGACGGTCCCGTACCGGGACGAGGGTGGGTCGGCGCGGGCCGGCGCCCCGGCGACGATCGACCCGAGGACGCTCTCGGCCGTCCTGGACGACCTGCTGCCGCCGGACCGGACGGTGGTGGTCGACTCCGGCAACTTCATGGGTTACCCGTCAATGTGGCTCGACGTGCCGGACGTGGCCGGATTCTGTTTCACCCAGGCGTTCCAGTCGGTCGGGCTCGGCCTGGCCAGTGCGCTCGGCGCGGCGGTCGCCCGGCCGGACCGGCTCACCGTCGCCGCGGTCGGCGACGGTGGCTTCGTCATGTCCGCGACCGAACTGGTCACCGCCGTCCGGCTGGCGTTACCCCTCCTCGTGGTGATCTACGACGACGCGGCGTACGGCGCCGAGGTGCACCACTTCGGCCCGGACGGGCACCCGTTGGAGACGGTCACCTTCCCCGAGACCGACCTGGCCGCGATCGCCCGTGGTTACGGCTGCGAAGGGTTGACCGTCCGGACCGTCGACGATCTCGGGCCGGTACGCCGCTGGCTCGATGGTCCCCGTACCCGGCCGTTGGTGGTCGACGCCAAGGTCTGCGCCGCGCGCGGCTCATGGTGGCTGGAGGAGGCGTTCCGTGGCCACTGAGCCAACGCCGTGCGTCCGGCGACGCGGGCGGCGTAACCGGAATCAGAGCTGACACAACTCCTCTGGCGGCCGGCTCGTTGGTGCAACAAGGGGCGGACGGAGGCGGACGATGGCGGCGGGGCAGGGTGCCGAACTGCTGCGTCCTCCCACCAGTTCGGGCCGCGCGACGTTCCTGGAGCTCTTCTTCGATCTGGCCTTCGTGGTGGCCCTCACCCGGGTCTCACAACGATTCGCCGGCTTGAGCGATGACACTGGCTGGGCGCTCGTCACAGGGTTCGGACGTACCCTCCTGCTCTTTCTGGCGCTCTGGCTGATCTGGTCGCACACCGCCTGGATCACCAGTCGCTACGAACCAGAGCGGCCGATCATCCAGGCCGTCGTGGTCGGCACCATGTTCGCCGGCCTGATTATGGCGGTGACGCTGCCACGCGCTATGGAGGAACGAGCGCTGCCGTTCACGGCCGCATACTTGATGGTGATGGTGGTGCGGCCGCTGGTGGTCGCCGCCGCGCTGCGTGGCCACCCGCGACGGCTGGTGCCGTTCCGGCTTGCCGCGTGGGCGTCGGCGAGCGTGCCTCTGTGGCTGGCCGGCGCGTTGGGTCCGGACCGACTTCGCCTGCAGCAGATGTTTCTGATTGCACTCGGTGAGTCGATTCTGGTCATCGGCGTCGTTTTCAGCGGTGCGGACTATTCCGCCGGGCGGGCGGCCGCCTTCGCGGTCGCGTTCGCCACCAGCGCGCTGCTCTGGCGGATCTACTTCCACCGCGCAGGTCTGCTGCTGAGCGATGCGTTGGATCGGGCGGTTATGCCCGGCCGGCTGGGTGCCGCGTCGGAACGGACGCATCTGCTGATCGTGCTCAGCGTGCTCGTCACGTCGGTCGGATACGAGCTGGTGATCGATCATCCGTTTGGGCAGCCGCGGCCCAGTTGGCTTCTGTTCGTGGTAGGCGGTCCGATGCTCTTCCTCGTCGCCCGTATGCGGCTGGAGTACGAGATCTTTGGCCGCGTCTCCCGTTCCCGCATGATCGGATTGGTGGCCCTGCTGCTGTTCACGCCGGCGTTGGCCCGCTGGGCGCCGATGGTCGGGCTGAGCGTGGTGGCCGGAGTGCTGGCCCTGGTCGCGCTGCTCGACGCGCTGCGGAGTTGGGGACAGCCGCTGGAGGTTCCCGCCTCGCCGATCGGGCGGGAGGCATCCGACGTTCGCGACTCCGAGGCGTGACCGCGCGGCCGTGGCGGACCTGCGACCAGGTGGAGATGCGCGAGTCTTCACATCTTGGCAGCGGCGCGCGCCTCCGCTACCGTCCATGGGAACGCTCCCATGAACTTAGATACATCTATGTGATCTGGAGGCAACACGTCGTGCCTACCCTCTCCTCGCTCCGCCGCAGATCGGCGGCCATCAGCGTGGCGGCCGTCGCGGCCGCCACCGCCGTCGGCTTCTGCCTCACCGTCGGCAGCGCCGCCGCCGGCACGCTGTCCGGATCGCTCTACCGCGACCCGAGTTCGGCCGTCGTCCGCTGGGTCGCCGCCAACCCCGGCGACTCGCGTACCGCCGTCATCCGCGACAAGGTCGCGAGTCAGCCGCAGGCCCGCTGGTTCGCCAACTTCAACCCCTCGACCGTGCAGTCCGAGGTCTCCGGGTTCATCGGCACCGCCAACGCGGCGCAGCAGATCCCGGTGCTCTCGGTGTACGAGATCACCAACCGGGACTGCGGCGGGGCCAGCGCGGGTGGGGCCCCGGACCTCAACCAATACCAGACGTGGGTGTCCAACTTCGCCCGCGGCCTGGGCAACCAGACCGTCATCATCATCCTGGAAACCGACTCGCTCGCCCTGCTGACGTGCCTGAGCGGCGGTGAGATCAGCGCGCGCAACCAGGCGATCACGACGGCCACCCAGACCATCAAGTCGGGCAACCCCAACGCCAAGGTGTACCTCGACGGCGGCCACTCCACCTGGAACAGCGCGGGTGAGACGGCCAACCGGCTCCGCGCGGCCGGCGTGCAGTACGCCGACGGCTTCTTCACCAACGTGTCGAACTTCAACTCCACCTCCGGCGAGGCGAACTTCGGCCGGGCGGTCATCTCCGCCCTCAACGGCATGGGCATCTCGGGCAAGCGCCAGGTCATCGACACCAGCCGCAACGGGGGCGCCAGCGGCGACTGGTGCGCCGACGACAACACCGACCGGCGGATCGGGCAGTACCCGACGACCAACACCGGCGACAGCAACATCGACGCGTACCTGTGGGTGAAGCCGCCGGGGGAGGCGGACGGCTGCCGCTACACGGCCGGTTCGTTCCAGCCCGACCTGGCCTACAGCCTGGCCAACGGCGCGCCCAATCCGCCCACGACGACCCCGCCGACGACCGCGCCGCCGACGACCGCGCCGCCGACCACCGCTCCCCCTACCACGACCCCGCCGACGACCACGCCGCCGACCGTTGCTCCGCCGAACACCTCGCCGCCGACCGGTGACGGCTGCTACGCGGACGTCGCGGTCAACCAGTGGGCCGGCGGCTTCACCGCGAGCGTGACGGTCACCGCCGGAAAGTCGGACATCAACGGCTGGACCGTGACCGTCACCCTGCCCAGCGGCGCGGCAGTCACCGGCACCTGGAACGCCCAGGCCAGAGGCACCGGCGGAACCGTCCAGTTCACCAACGCGAGCTACAACGGACGGGTCCTCGGCCGGCAGTCGACCAACTTCGGCTTCCAGGGCACCGGCACCGGCCCGGGCGTGATGGCCACCTGCGTGACCGGCTGACCCACCCCGATGCCGCGGCCCGGCGCGGAGGACCCCTCTTCGCGCCGGGCCGGGCCGGCGGTGACCGGTGGCAACCGGTCGGGCAGGCGACGGCCGGACGGCGGTACGCCTCTCGGGGTTCACCGCTGTCCGGGTCGAGTCACGTCGTCAGCCTGCGGTGACCGGCACCGCGATAACGCCCTGCACCAGGTGCAGGGTCATGTGCGGGTAGTGGGCCCGGATCTTCCCGGCGTCGCGCTGCGGGTCGTCGGTGCCCACTTCCACGTACTGGCCGGGCTCCGCGCCGACGTTGCGCAGCTGGACGCCTCGCCGCTGCCAGTAGTCGAAGTCGACGCCGATGTCCGCCACCCACTCGTCGAGAGCCACCTTGGAGTACCGGGCGTCGGTGAACCGCACCGCCACGGCGGGCACCAGCGCGCGGACGGCGGCGTCCAAGCCAGGGGTGGGGATGCGCTGCACCAGCAGGAGTCGGGCGGGCAGGTCGACGGCGACCCCGGCGTAGGCCCTGGGCCAGCGCAACGAGGCCGCGTTGCCGACCACCGTGGCGGCATCCATCACCTCCTGTTGGCCCGGCCATTCGGGCAGGCCCGGCCAAGGTGTGGCCGTTGGGCGTGGGGGCTGTAAGGGCGTCGTCGGCGCGGCGGTGGCGGCGGTGCAGGCAGCGAGCGCCAGCAGCAGTGGGACCAGGCGACGGGGCATGGGTCAGACCTCCTCGGACGGCCACCGGAAGAGCCGCCAATCGGGCATTAAGGAAATAACATCCGGTCGAGATGAGACGAACGCCCACCCCGACCGGTTCCCTCGTCGGAGCGAGGTCAGCTCTGCTGCGAGTACGCAAGGGTCGACGTCAAGTCGTCAACCTAGACGCGCCGCCAGCACGGGGGTGGTGGCCGCTGTCGACATCACTCACGGTGCGTTCACCGTCGTCGTCGGCCACAGCCGTGCGGCCGGGCAGCGAAGACCTGCACCGCAAGCAGGTCCAGATGCTGGAGGACATGGTCGGTTGGCTGGGACATTTGTTCCGGGTGACCCGATGCTGATCATGGCCGACTGTCATCATCAAGCGTCTGATCGACGGATGGCCCGCGGTGGCCTGCTTCGTAGAGTCAGCGGCGATCACGATCAAAGACGGGGGACACCATGAACCAGAAGCTCCAGGCCCGCGCGTTCGAGCGGGTGGCGCCGACCCTGCAGCCGGGGGAACGGCCGATCACGGCGACCCGAGCGATGGTCGGGAGCTTCTCGGCCAGTCGGCTCGGGACGGTCGTCAGGCAGGGGCTGATCCAGGCGGCTGCCGGAGCGACGGGCGCCGCGCTGGCGCGGACCAAGAAGCAGTTCCTCGTGCTCACCGACCGGCGACTGATCTTTCTGCCGCAGACCTTCCTCGGCGGGCCCGGTACAGGTGTTCTCGGCGAGGTGTCCCGGGAACACGTCGCGCTCGCCGAGGCGAAGATCGGCGTTGTGAGCCTGCTGCGCCTCGCCTTCGACGGTGCGGGAGACGGCGTCACTCTGACGTTCCCTCGGGTGGACAAGAAGAACGCCGAGGCCCTCGCGGCAGCCTTGGCGCCGGTGCCGACAGCCTGATCGGGCTCGGCCCGCGTCGGCCTGGCTGGTGGCGTGCTGGCCAGCGACCTGCCGGGTCAGACCAGCGCCGGGTAGTACTCCAACGTGACTTGATCTCCGGTGCGGAGCCGGGCTGCTGGGCGGCGAGCATGGCCAGGGTGATGAAGCGGTGCCAGCCAGACCCACCGCGGACGTGGTAGTGCTCCAGGCCGACCTGGCCTTTGCCGGCCTGGAGCAGCTCCTCAATGGACTAAGCGGCGGTCGGCGCTCTCGTCGCCGACCGGAACCGGACCGGGCGGATACCCGGTGAGGGTCGACGGAAGGTGCCGGGCGCGCGGGGCAATGCCCCGCGCGCCCCCGGACGTCAGCCGGCGACGGAGCGGAAGGCCGGGTAGTAGCCGCTGGATTGACCGGCTGCGGTCGGGTGGTAGGAGATGCCGAGGTTGGCGAAGTTTAGGGCGTGCAACCACTTCGCGCCGTAGCTGCACAGCTGATGTCCGACGAACTGCGACCGGACGTCAGCGAAGGTGAAGCCGGCGGCCACGGCGGCACTTCGGGTGATGTCATCCACCAGGTTGATACCCTCGTTGATCTTCGCTCGCGAGGTGGCACTGAGCCCGACACACGTCGTGCCCAGTTGGTAGAAGACCGGGTAGCCGACGACCACGACCCGGGCAGAGGGCGCTCGGGTGCGAATTCCGTTGTAAACGGTGCGCAGCAGGTTGGTGAGGTCGGCCCTGGCCTTGTCCTCGGCGGCCTGCACGGCGGTCACGCAGTCGGTGGTCCCGTAGAGCACGCAGGTGGTCATGATGTTGGCGAATCCGACATCGTTGCCGCCGACCGTGACGCTGACCAGGGTCGTGGTGGCACTGAGCGCGCCGAGCTGCGTGTTGATCACACTCGCGGTGGTGGCGCCAGAGCAGGCAACCGAGCGGTACGACGCGGGCCGCACATTGGTGGCGTACAGCGCCGGGTAGGCGTTGGTGCTGCGCTGACAGGAACCGCTCTCGGCGGTGTAGCTGCCAGCGCCCACCCCGGAAGAGTAGGAGTCGCCGAGGGCGACGTAATGGTCGCCGGGAGCAGCCTGGGCAGGCGCTGCCAGAGTGAGGGTGGCGCCCAGGGCCGTGACCAGGCCTAGGGCGAGGGTTGCCAGACGGGATCTCCGCACGTCGTGCTCCGGTGGTGGTAGGAGGTTCGGTGCGAAATAGATATCACTAAACATTGATGTTGGAAAGATCTTCTTCTGAGTCATGCGGATGCGACGCGGTCGACAGTGGCCGCGGCCCGGGTTGCGCCTCGCCGGCACGGGGCTCGGCGCCGACTCCGACGCTCAAAGCTGAAAGTTGCTGGACAAGCGGGGGAGCCTACGGTTGCGGGATGAGGCTTGACTACTACTCCGCCGCCGAAGGCGTCGACATCGCGAGTGACCGGGCAGACCTCTGTCACCTCGCTGACCTGGTGGCAAGCGGAGGCGAGCTGAGCCTTGCACCGTCCGCTCAGCCGCGGCGCCTACGGGGTGTCCTCATCGATGAGACACCGGGCCCCGTCGCAATCCGTGTCGACGATCGCGGGTATCTCACCATCCATGGTGGAGCGGAGAGTCGGTCGCTTCTCGCCGACCTGCTACGCGATGTAGCCGACATGGACGACGGTGGCCACGTTCACCTGGAGTACTTCGAGGGCCACCATTTCCTGTCACCGGACAGCGTGCCGCTCATCGTCAACAGTCCGCATGGCGGGATGCCGGGGCGCTCAGTCGACCAGGATGCAGCCGGTGAACCCGAGCGCCGGAGACGCGCTGACAAGTAGCCGAGATGAGTTCGTCTATCGGCCGCGCAACCTCTATGAGCATGGCGTCCACGACGTTGTAGCGGGGGAGGACGCGCTTCGCCTGGCTGGTGTAGTGGTACCCATCGGCTCGGCGGCCACCGTTGGGCAGTTGGCAGTACTCCCGCCGGAGTTCTTCGTATCGCTCCGTCAATAGCGGCGCGCCGCCCAGTGCAACGTTGCGGAGTCCACTCAAGTGCCCTCTCCGGTCGGTCCAGACGATCGCTCCCCGGGGTACGGGAGCTGGATTCCGCGCTCGACGAGGACGGCTTCGTAGAAACGAAGGATCTGCGTTAACTCCTCGACCACGTAATCGAGATCGTCCAGCGCCTCACCACCGCCCTCGCTAAGCCGCAATGTGCTGGCCGCCGCGGCGAGTTGACGCTGCATCTCGGCAAACGTGTCGCCCTGGACGTGTATCCCCGGGAAGGCGCGGCCCGCCAGGTGAGTTACCGCCGTATTCCCGTCATGCGCCAGCACCTGGGCCCGCTCGTCATCCACCGAGCGATGGTCGCATCACGAGCCGGGCCACTCTCAACGAGTGGCGGTAGCCCGTCTCTCCCAGGGGCGGCGCAGGTGGGCGCGGGCGAGGCGGAGCTGGGTTCTGGCGGCGAGGATCCTCAGCTTCGATTCTTGGGTCGGAACAGACGGGCCGTGCGCTCGGCAGCTCAACGTCGGTCGGGCGGTTGGGATGGCCCTTCCGATCAGCTCTCGGTCGCGTATCGGCTGCCACCGACGGTTGCTACCCTCACGCGGGCTACGGACCGTCGATCGGACGGGCTCGGCGTTGCGATACCGTCAAGGTGCCCACACCGGCGTCGAGTAGTCCGCGTGCGTAAGCGGTCGATGGTCCGTAGGGCGCCCCACGAATCCAGGGAGATACCGATGCCGGAGCCTGAGCCCGTTCAAGACGCCCACTCGGCGGATGCCGACACCTCAACCACGGCCGAGACCGACTCGCCTGCCGTTCCCGCAAATCGGGCTGCCCGACGTGCAAAGGGCAAGGTCGCCTCGCCTCAGCCGTATGGAAAGGGTCAGCACCTCGGCGGCCGGGGCTCGGTCCAGAGCCCGCGCCAATGGGGTAACCGGCGAAGCGGCTGATCCGTTGGTGGAGCCCTTTGTCAGCACACGGCTCCCGATGTCCGCAGGCCGACCCAAAGACGGCAGCACCCTGGCTCGCTCTTTTTGGCCCGGCGGCGTCCGAAACAAGTAGGCACCCCCCTGTGTCGCAAGGCGGCCAGCAGGACGCTTTCCCGCGTACGCTGCCGTGGTGCAGATCGACTTGGTCGCCCTGATCGTCGACGAGTACGACCCGGCGATCGCGTTCTTCACCGAGGTACTCGGCTTCGACCTCGTCGAGGACTCCCCATCGCTGACCAATGACGGTCGACCCAAGCGGTGGGTCGTCGTCCGACCGCCGAGCGGCCAGACCGGGATCCTGCTCGCTCGCGCCGACGGAGAACACCAACGCGTCGCAATCGGTAACCAGGTAGCCGGCCGGGTCGGGTTCTTTCTCCGCGTCGACGACTTCGACGCCGCTTACCGGCGGATGGTCGAGGCCGGTGTCACCTTCGTCCGGGAACCGCGGACCGAGCCCTATGGTCGGGTCGCGGTCTTCCTCGACATCGCCGGCAACCGGTGGGACCTGCTTGGGGCCAGCTGACATCGCCCCACTTGCCAGTGCGCGCCAAGGTCACCCATCCTCATCGGCCGCGCGGTCGTGCGACTTTGCCGCGAATAGTGCGCGCCTGGCCTGTCCGTCCGGCTGAAGTCCGAGGCATTGGCGCGACTGATGACGGAGGGGTGCCTTTGTGCCACCAAACGTTGGAATGCGACAGCCATTCGTGCGGAAAGAGGCAGCGCTTTCCCGAGGGTCAGTGCCGGTAGGGTCAGCGCGTGAGTAGATCTTCCGGACAGGCCGGGAACTTCCGCACCCTGTACCACGGGCAGGCCGCAACTGGCGCCGCATCGAGTTACGGCCTGTTCCTGATTCGCCGATCGGGTTTATGGGCTCAGCATTGGGCATCGATCAATGCGGGAAGGCTGCCTGTCCCACCACCGCCGCTGGTAGACCTCGCACATGAGACAGTCATCATGCTCTCGGTAGGGACCCGCCCTGTCCTGGGCTACGACGTCACGATCGAGGACGTGACCGTGCGGGAAATGACTCTGGTGGTGACCGGCGTCGAGAGGCGCCCCGTGGACGGTGTGGCGCTGGACATGGCGTGTTCACCGGTGCACATAGTGGCGGCGCGATTCGGACCCCAGACCTTCGAGGACATGCTGCTGAACCTGCGTATCAAGCCTGCAGAAATTACTTGATCTGGTGCAATTAGAACGCCACGCAACGAGGCTGCAGACGCGTCATCAGGGCGAGCAGGTCGTGAACCTGGGGCTGCCGTCACTCTCGTCTAAGGCAGCAAAGGCTGCCGAGATGAGCGTGTTTACCCATCGACGATCATGTCGACCGGTTGCCGTTTGGGTGGTAGGTCGTCGCCGGCTTGGGGTTCTTCCAGCTTCCGGGCGATCTGTTCGATGGCGATGAGGTCTTCTGGGGCGAGCCGGTCGATGAAGTGGCGTCGTACCGACTCGACGTGGGCCGGTGCGGCGTTCTCGAGTGCGTCCAGCCCTTGCGCGGTGAGTACGAGGAAGCAACCTCTGCCGTCGGCCGGGTCTGGTGTGCGCCTCAAGAGACCGCGCGCCTCCATCCGGGTGGCGTGCCGGGACAGCCGACTGCGTGACCAGCCCATCTTGTCGGCCTGCTCGCCCAGGCTGCTGGTGTGGTCGGTCCGCTCCGACAGGGTGCTCAGAACCTCGTAGTCGGGTTCGGAGAGCCCGATCGTGGCCAGGTCGCGCGCCGTGCCGGTCTGGACGGCGACCACTACGCGCAGGAACGCCCGCCACGCTCGTTCCTCGTCAGGGTTCAACCAGCGTGTGGTCCCGGTCAGCGGTCTCGTTGACATGTAAACAATCTAGCACCTACACTTCGTTTCCATGTTAACGAAACCGGTCCGTGTCCTTGTACTGGTGTGCAGCACCCGCCCAGGCGCCCTCGGTCCTCTGGTGGCACAGTGGCTGACCGAAACGATCACCCCTCGTGCCGCGGAACTCGGCGTCGAGGTTGTACCGGTGGCCCTCGGCGATCTGAACCTGCCGTTCCTGGACGAAGAGGAACACCCGTCGTCGGGTGTCTACCAGCACGAGCACACGCGTCGGTGGAGCGCGATCGTCGACGCGGCGGACGGGTTCATCGCGGTCACGCCGGAATACAACTACGGGATGCCAGCGACCCTGAAGAACGCGCTGGACTACCTCGGCCGCGAATGGGCATGGAAACCGATCGGTTTCGTCAGCTACGGCAACACGTCGGCGGGCACCCGGTCGGTTCAGCACGCCAAGCAGGTGGTGACCACGCTGCGTCTGGTTCCGTTGGGCGCCACGGTCGCGATCCGCATTGGTGACGCAACGGAGAATGGGCGACTGCGGCCCGACGCCGCCCGCGACACGGCGGGTATCGGCCTGCTGGACGAACTGGTCCGGGTCGCCAACGCCCTACGGCCACTGCGCGAACGCGCACAAGCCGGTGCCCTGCCCGGCCCGCTGCCAGCGTCCTACACGAGACGGCTGACCCCCGACGACGCGCCCCAGGTCACGGTGCTGCAGCGGTGCTGCTGGGTGGACGAGGCCATCGTCAACGACACCATGGCCATACCGGCCCTGCACGAGTCGCCGGAGGAGGTGCGCGAGTGGCTGGCGACCTGGCACACCACGGGCATCTGGCTGGACGGCCGACTACTGGGCATGGTTCGAACGCGTCGCGTCGACACCGACTGGCACGTGGGTCGGCTCGCCGTCGTGCCTGACCTGCGGGGCCAGGGGCTCGGCCGGTGGCTGCTGCGCACCGCCGAAGCCGCCGCCGACCCCGATTGCCGTCGCCTCCTGCTGGTCACCGGCGCCAAAAGCCTGCGTAACATCGACCTTTACCACAGCGAGGGATACCAGTCGGTGCCACTCGCCAGCCCTGACGGAACCACCTGCCTCACCAAGGACATACCCGTTAGGCAGCCCTGACGCCTCCGGCCTGTTGAACCCGCGCGGTCCGGTGCACGCTCATGCCGCTGACCAGGCGCGGTGACCGTGCGGGCTCTAGTGCGGGCCCAAACCTGCGAGGGCAGCGCCGAGAGCGGGTGTCCGACGACCGACGGACACCCGCCCTCGCCAACGACGGGAGCACCGCACCGGCCCCGGGAACATTTCGGTCAGGAGCAGACCCCGGGATGGGAACGACCGGCGGCGCTCAGACGGGCGCGGGCAGGGCCTCCATGGCCATGGCGAGCGAACCGAGCAGCGCGGCGTCCTGCGCGAAGGCCGACAGGACGATCTCCGGCCGGTACGGCAGCGCGTGGGTGAGCCGCTCGATGAGCAACTCCCGCACCACCTCGTTGCCCGCGACGCTTCCTACCAGCACGATCCGCTGTGGGTCGAGCAGGAGACAGCAGGTGACGAGTTGGCGGGCCAACTCATCGACGCGCTGACGCAACTCCTCCCGGGCCCGGCCGGGCTGCGCCGCGGCGGCGCAGAGCGCGGCGGCCTGGCCGGACAGCCCCAGCCGCTGCGCCAGCTCGTCCAGGGCTCGACCGGAGAAGGTCGTCTCCAGCATCGGCTCCAGGCCCGGGGGCCAACTGTTGTCGGTCAGACCGTAGGCGATCTCCCCGGCCGCGCCGTGGTAACCGGCCATCACCTCGCCGCCGACCGTCACCGCCGCTGCCACCCCGGTCCCGATGCCGATCACCAGGCCCGGATCGATGCCTCGCAGCGCCCCGAGGCGCAGCTCGGCGTAGGCGGCCGCGTTGAGGTCGTTCGACACCCGTACGGCGGTCAGCCCGAGATGGGAGCGGACCGCGTCGCCCAACCGCAGCTGCTCCCAGCCGGGTACGTTCGGCGCCAGTTCGATGTCATGGTCGTGGACCACCCCGGGGGAGGCGATGCCGGCCGCCACGAGCGTGCCGCCGGTCAGGTCCACGAGTTCCCGCGCCCGGTCGAGAGCCCGGGTGAGGGCCTGCTGCGCGCCCTGCTCGGCGTGCGTGGGCAGTCGCTCGGAGACGAGCAGGCGACCCTCGGCGTCGCCCACACCGATCGCCATCTTCGTGCCGCCGAAATCGACGCCGAGCAGCCGCGGGTTTGCCGATTGTTCCATGGTGATGTCAGATCGCCCTTCGGGCCGTCGGTCCAGGTTGTGCCGCGGTCGCGGCGACACAACATTCTCGTTCACACGGTGCTGTGTCTGTTGCCCAGTCACCGGCCCACCCTCGCCGCGACAGCCTCCGCCAGCGCCTCGTCGGCACGGACCAACCGGTCTCGGAACGCATCCACCCGCACCGTTACCTCGGCCAAGATGGTACGCAACTGCGCCACCTGTTCCCGTACGGCCGCTTCTCCCGGCCCGTCGGCCTGGGCCCGGCGGAGCACGAATTCCGGGCGGACCGCGGCGGCCAGCAGGTCCCGGATCGCGGCCTCGCCGAGCTGGTCGGCCAGACCGAGGTCGGCGGCGGTCGACCGGACGTCCTGTTCGGTCCAGGTGGCCGGCGGACCGGTCCGCACCAGGCGGCCGAGCAGCGAGTGGGCGCCCCGGAACGGTACGCCGTGGCGGGCCAGCGCGTCGGCCGCGGCCGTCGTGGTGGCGCCCGAGGCGACGATCTCCTCGCCGGTCGGCGGACGCAGCGGATCCAGCTCCGCGATCAGCCCGCCGAGCAGGGAGAAGAACCGGTACGCCCGGTCGTCGCCATCCCAGAGCCGGGCCTGCACGTCGGTGGTGGCGTTGTTGGAGTCCTCCCACCAGGCGGCGCCAACGTTGTTGAGCACGCTGACGGCGTCGGCCGCCGCGGCGCCGGCCATCGAGACGAGGTGTTCCAGCACGACCGGGTTGCGCTTTTGCGGCATGATGCTGCTGCCCTGGGTGAACGAGCCGGGGGTGACGACCCAGCCCCAGCTCAGCCAGTCCATCAGGGTGCGGGCGAGCCGGGCGCCCGTGGCGAGCGCCTGCGCGTTGAGGGTGGCGACCCGGACGAGGTGGTCGGCACCGGCCACCGCCTCGTACGAGTTGACGATGAGCCGCTCGAAGCCGAGCAGGTCCGCCAGGCGGCGGGGCGAGATGTCCAGGTCGGTTCCGGCGAAGGCGCAGGAGCCCAGGGGCGAACGGTTCATCTCGTCCAGCAGGTCGGCGTAGGCGACCCCCTCGCCGGCCAGCGCCTCGGCGTAGCCGGCGAAGACATGCCCGATGCTCGTCGGCTGGGCGGGGCGACGGTGGGTGTAGCCGGTGATCACCACATCGGCGTGCCGGTCGGCCCGGTCCAGCACCGTCCGGCCGGCCGCCAGCACCGAGTCGAGCACCTGAAGGAGCTGATCGCGCAGCACCATCCGGAAGACCCCGGCGTCGAGATCGTTACGGCTGCGGGCGAGCTGCACGCTGAGCTGGGACACCTCGACCTCGCAGGCGGCGGCGAGGCGCTTCTCCAGCGTGTAGTAGACGTCCTCGACGCTGCCGTCATAGTCGAGGTCGTCGGGCCGGTCCTCGGCGAGGATGAGCAGCCCGCGCAGCATCATTGCGGCGGAGTCGGCGGGGATCAGCCGCTGCTCGGCGAGCATGACGACGTGGGCCTGGCTCGCCTTGACCATCGCGGGGTACAGGTGGGCGACGTGATGCTCGAACACGACGCGAAGGTGATGCTGCTGGTAGATGGTCAGTGCTGGGGTCATCACGGTCTCCCAAGGCGGTGCGTTGTCCTACAGGTGGCGAGCGGGGTCATCCGAAAGCCTGGTCCGACCGGTCCCGTCAGGCCGGTCGGACCAGGCGGCCTGGTCCGACGAGGCGGGCCGGTCCGCCCCGGGCGGGCCGGGTAGCGGCGCGGCCAGCCACGCCTCGATCACCTCACGCAGCCGTGCGCCGGCAAGCTGGCGGATCCGTTGCCCGGCCGACTCGTTGGCCAGCGAGACATGACCCGACCAGCCCTGCCACGGGTCGGGCCGCGACTCCACCAGCACGTACGGGTAGGTGGTGGCCAGCTTCGGCTTCGGCGGCAGGTCCGGCGTGGCGCCCAGGTGCACCGTCGCGGGGTCGAAGCCGAGCACGGCCGAGGTCTCGTACGCTCCGCCGTGCCCCCGGGCCGGCAGGGCGCCGAAGATCTCGCCTGTCTCGTCCGGGCTGACCAGCTGGAACCAGTTGGCGAGCAGCAGGCTCGCCAGGTGCCGGCCGGAGACCCACTCCATCGCGGCACGGACCGTGGAGAGGTTGGCGTCGTGACCGTTGACCACGAGGAGCCGGGGGAAGCCTGCCTCGACGATGCCGGCGAGCACGTCGCTGAGGTACCCGACGGCGATCTCGGGTCGCAGCGCCACCGTGCCCGGCCAGGGCCGGGTCTGGCCAGGGCAGGCGGCGTACGGTGCGGCCGGGAAGAGCACGGCCCGGGCGGACCCGGTGGCCAACTCCCCGGCGAACCCCTCGGCGAGGAGCAGGTCGGTGCCGAGTGGCAGATGCGGGCCGTGCCACTCGACGGCGCCGACCGGCAGCACCGCGAGGTCTGCCGCCTCGGCCACGTTGGCTAACGCGTGGCCGGGGACCCGGGTGATCGGCAGCAGCCCGCCCTCGGCCCGCCAGCGTTCGATCAGTTCGTCCACTGGACGGCCTTCCTGGTCGCGGTGCGGCTGCTCTCCAGCCGGCCGGAGAACCACATCACCACGAAGATGAGCAGCACCTGGAGCATTCCGTACGCCGCCGCGGTACCGAGTTCGAAGGAGTACATCCGGTTGTTGATCGCCACCGAGATCGGCACCGTCGACGAGGTGTAGATCAGTACCGAGGCGACGAACTCGCCGACACCGTGCACGAACGCCAGCAGTCCGCCGGCGAGAACGCCGGGCAGCATCAGCCGTAGGGTGACGGTGTAGAAGGCCCGCAGCCAGGAGGCACCGAGGTTGCGGGCGGCCTCCTCCAGCGACGGGTCGATCAGCGCCAGCGCCGCCGAGCTGGACCGGAAGACGATCGGCAGGAATCGCACGAAGTAGGCCAGCGGCAGGATCCAGAAGGTACCCACCAGGACCTGCCCAAGACTGAACGCGTTGCCGGTGCTGAATGCCGAGATCAGGTTGATCGCGACGACCGTCCCGGGCAACGCCCACGCGATCATCACCGCCACGTCGAGCAGACCCCGCCCGACGAACCGCAGCCGTCGTACCGCGTACGCGAGGAGTACGCCGATCCCGACGCAGCCGATGACCGCGATCAGGCTCATCTGCACCGAGTTGAGGATCGGCTGGAACGCCTTGGGGTCGGAGAAGATCGTGACGAAGTTGTCGAGCGTGTACGTCGTCGGCAACACCTGGGTCGTCCAGGAGCGGTCCTCCGAGAAGGCCACGAGTGCGATCGTGGCGACCGGTGCGAGCAGGATGATCGTGGCAAGCACCGAGGCGAGCGGGGCCAACCAGCGACCGATCGGATTGTTGATCTCCCGCCGGGTCGCCGAGATCCCCTTCGACTGCGACTGGTAGCTGCGCCGACCCTCGTACCAACGCATCGCCAGCAGGAAGATGATGGAGACGATTCCCAGCACGGAGGCGTACGCCGAGGCCATCGGCAGGTCGCCGTTGGTGCGGTTGATGTAGATCTGCATCGTCATGGTCTGGCTGACGTTGAACAGCAGCGGCGCGGTGTAGGACGCCAGCGAGGTCATGAAGACCAGCAGCGACGCCGAGACCAACGCCGGGGTGAGCATCGGCAGCATGACGGTCCGCCAGACCCGCACCCGGCCGGCGCCGAGGTTGTACGCCGCCTCCTCGACCGAGGGGTCCATCCCGGCCAGCGCCGCGGCGGCGGCCAGGTAGAAGAACGGGTACATGGTGAACGTGTGCACCACGAGCACCCCGGCGATCCCGTCGAAGGCGAGGATCGGCTTGTCAGTGCCGAAGAGCGCCTGCAACCCACGCGGCAGGATGCCGATGTTGCTGTAGAGCAGTTGGAACGACACGGCGCCGATCAGCGGCGGCAGGGCCGCCGGCACCAGGATGAACGCCTCGAGGAGCCGACGGCCACGGAAGGTGAACCGCTTGAGCAGGAAGGCCATCGAGACCCCGACGACGCCGCAGAGCAGCACGCTCCCCGCCGAGATGAACAGCGAGGTGAACAGGGACTGCCGGGCCACCCCGGAGGAGCGGAGGAATTGGAGGTAGTTCTTCGTACCGTCGGCACTGATGCTCTCGGCGAAGGTGGCGAACATCGGTTGTACGACATAGCCCCAGAGCACCAGGACGAGGGGCAGCACGAGCAGGTAGGGGAACCACCGTGAACTGGCGCCGCCGCCCAGGCGCCGGCCGAGTCCGACCAGCCAGCCGGGGGCGGGTAGGGAACGAACGGTCACGGTTGGACCACCCAGAGCCGTTCGGGTACGAGACGCAGGCCCACGACGTCGCCGAGCTGGATGCCGACCGGTGCGTCGATCACCGCCGCCATCACCTCGGTACCGTCGACGTCGACGCTGAGATGAGTTGCCATTCCGGTGAACTCGATGTGGCTGATCCGGCCGCGAAGTGCCGACTCCTCGTCCGGGCCGGCGATCGCGATGTGCTCCGGCCGGGCCGACACCAGCGCGGTGTCTCCCTCGGCGAGGCGGTGCCCCACGGCGGCGCCCACGTCGAGCGTCACGCCGCTGGGGAGGCGTACCTCCACCCGGGTCTCCCCGGCGCCGACCACCGGCAGGCTCAGTACGTTGCTGCGTCCGATGAAGCGCGCCACGAACGCGTTCGCTGGCTGGTAGTAGATCTCGTGCGGAGAGCCGACCTGCTGGACCCGGCCGGACTGCATGACGGCGATCCGGTCCGACATCGCCATCGCCTCGGCTTGGTCGTGCGTCACGTAGAGGCTGGTGATGCCGCTTTCCCGCTGGATCCGGCGGATCTCGGTACGTGTCTCCTCGCGGAGCTTGGCGTCGAGATTGGACAGCGGTTCGTCGAGCAGCAGGGTGCGGGGCCGGATGACCAGCGCCCGGGCCAACGCGACCCGCTGCTGTTGACCGCCGGAGAGCGCGTCGATGCGCCGGTCGCCGTACCCGGTGAGGTGCACCTGGGCGAGCGCCTCCTCGACCCGGCGGGCCCGGTCCGCGCGGGGGACCCGGCGGACCTTCAGCCCGTACGCGACGTTCTGCGCCACCGACATGTGCGGAAAGAGCGCATAGTTCTGGAACACCATGCCGGTGTCCCGTCTGTTCGGCGACCAGCGCGTCACGTCGTCGTCGCCGAAGTGGATGTGCCCGGAGGTCGGGAAATAGAACCCCGCCACCATCCGTAGGGTTGTGGTCTTGCCGCATCCGCTCGGTCCGAGGAGGGTGAAGAACTCACCAGCTCCGATAGTGATGGTGACGTTGTCGACCGCCGCTGCGTCGCTCGACGTGTCGAAGCGCTTGCTGACGGTCGCCAGCCGGACATCGATCATGTTTCTGGGTCCTTCCAGGACGGAGCCGGGTCGTGCCGTGGCACGACCCGGTCCCTGTCAAATCAGCCCTTGTCCTTGATCTCCGCGTTCCAGTGGTTGATCCAGGCCGTCTCGTTCTTGCCGATCACGTCCCAGTCGACGTCCATCGGCTTGAGGTTGAGCTGGGCCAGCCACTCCGGCTGCTGGGAGATTTCCACCGCAGGGATCTGGAAGTAGTCCTTGGCGAGGGTGGCCCGCAGCGAGTCGTCGAAGAGGAACTCGAGGAACTTCTCGGCACCGGCCTTGTTGCCGCCCTTGACCGCGGCCACCCCGTCGACGAGCACCGGGGCGCCCGAGGCCGGCATGACGTAGCCGAACGGCATCTTCTTGTCGGCCTGCAGCAGAACGTCCTGCAGGTTCCAGGCGCTGACCACACCCTGCTCACGCGACATCTTCAGGTACAGGTCGGCGGGGTTGGCGGCGTACTCGACGGTGTTGGTGTCGAGCTTGCGCAGCCAGTCGTAGCCGGGCTGCGGGTTGGACCCGTCGGCCGAGAGGCGCTGGATCATCGAGGAGTAGATCGAGCGCATGGTGCCGGAGGCAGCCACGTCCCGGATGATGATCTTGTCTTTCCACGCCGGGTCGATCAGGTCGTCCCAGTCCTTCGGCGCCTGCTCCGCGGTCAGCGCCTTGTTGTTGTACATGATGACCTCGGGCAGCAGGATCTCACCGAACCAACGGCCCTGCGCGTCCTTGTACCGTGCGTCCATCTTCGCGGCGAACGAGGGCTGCCAGGAGGCCAGCAGGTCTTCCGTGGCGCCGGAGGCGAGACCCTGCTGGGTGCCGCCCCACCACACCGAGGCCTGCGGGTTGGCCTTCTCGGCACGGACCCGCTCCAGCACCTCCTGGGCGCCCATGTTGAGCACCTCGACCTTGCCCTTGTACTCGGGGTTCTTCGCGGTGAACTGCTCGACGACGTAGTCGGTGACCGACTTGTCGCGGGCGCTGTAGATGACGAACTTCTCGGCCGACGCGTTCGCGGACGAGCCGGTGTCGCCGTCGTCGCTGCTGCCGCAGCCGGCGGTGGCAGCCAGCATCGCGCCAAGCGCGATCGCCATGACCCAGGGACGTCTCATTGGTACCTCCACTCAGGGGGGATCTACGGGAAGGTTCTGATAGAAGTTCTTGGATCGAACTCGTTGTGCCGAAATGCGGTGGTTCGCCGGTCCGGATACGGCGTCGGAGATCGGGCCGTGCCCGGAGCGGGGTTCGGGGGTTCCGCCGGAGCGGGATGCGTCGCGGCGCGCCGCAGCCGGTTGTTCGGGGTACGGACGCAGGGCGCCGCGACAGGCGGCGGATGAGGGTGGTCGGGGGGCGGGGGCGGTGCGGGGTCGTTGGTCGTTGGTCGGTGGTGGTGGTCAGGGCAGTGAGGGCAGGGGAACCGCGGCTGACAGTGCGTAGCTGATCGCTCCGTGCAGCACCGCCTGGTCGCCGAGGGTGGCCCGGCGTACCTCGGTGGGGGCCGGGGTCTTGGCCGAGAGCAGTCCCTGGAGCTGTTCGAGCGCGGCGTCGTCGAGCTCGGCGGCGGCGCCGCTGAGCAGCACCATCCCCGGGTCGATCACGCAGACGCAGGAGAGGATGAGTCGGGCCCAGGCGTCGAGAACCTCGTCGAGGTAGTCGCGGGCCGGACGCGACGCGACGGCGAGCTGGATCAGCTCCCGTACCGGCGACTCGGGTCGCCGCCCTGGGTGCAGGGCGACCACCCGCTCGGCGATGGCGTTCACCGACCATCGGGCCTCGAACTCGCCCACGCCGCTGTAGCTGCGCTTTGGTGCGGCGTCCAGTGGCAGGAAACCCACTTCGCCCGCCGCTCCGCTGGCGCCCCGGCGGACCTTGCCGTCGAGTACGAGCCCGGCGCCGATGCCGTCCGCGACGTGGATCAGCAACAGGTTGGCGACGTCCGCGCCGGCACCGGCGACACACTCACCGGCGGCCATCAGGTTGACGTCGTTGTCGACGACGACAGGCACGCCGAGTCGCTGCTGAACCGACTCGCCGATCGGCCACGCCTCGACCAGCCCCACCGATGGCGCGAGGCGTACCGCACCATTGGTGGAGACACCCGGCACCGCAATGGCGACGCCACGCAGTGACGGCAGGTTGTCGCCGACCAGGTCCAGGACGAACGCGCAGATGGTCTCGACCACATCGCCACTGAACCGCGCGGTGCGATGCGCGATGAGCGCACCCTCGCTGTCGGCGATCTCGCAACTGATCCGGGATGGTTCGAGCGAGACCGCGGCGACGAGTTCGGCACGCGGATTGAACTCGAGCATCTCGCGGGGACGGCCGGTGGTGGGGGCACCCGGTCCTCGTTCGATGAGGTAACCCTCGGCGATGAGCTCCCGCACGAGCGCGGTCACCGTGGCCGCCGGGAGTCCTGTCATCTCGGCGAAATCCACGCGGGACAGCAATCGCGCCTGCCGGGCAGCCAGGATCACCGAGAGACGCTTGATCTCACGGGACCGTTCACGGCTGACCGGGCTGGTCGGTGCTTTGTCGGACACAGTTATTTCCTACTGAGAAAAAACGGTGGCGTCAAGTAACGAGATCATCTCGGCCTCCGGCGAGGGAAAACGTAGATCCACAAGGGACAACGGCGACGTGGTCTCCGTCCGATCGGACTAATCCGGCCTCAGGGCAGAAGTCGCGCGCCCCGAAGGTGGACAAACAGCACCGATTGCCAAAGTGGAGCGCGAGTCCATGGGGCCTGAACAGGCCACATTGTTTCTTCAAAGAAGGAAGAAAGTCGCCCCGGACTATTGACTTGCCGCCGACAAGATCCCTAGCGTTACCGGCCGAAGGCCTTCGGTGGATCCACCCCTACCACTGTGCGTACCGCTCACTAAGTGACGGTGGGCAGGCACCACTACCCCCGCTGTCGAGCGACCCGCACGCGTGGAGGCCGTTTCCGGCCTCCAGTGGACAGCTGTTCACGCTTCAGGCCCGGCAGAGCCAACTGCCAGGAGATCTCTGCCGGGCCTGCAACCGTCCCCCAGCAGCACCCGCCCCCACACGAAGAGGTATGCCATGAAATGGCGCACCACGGCGTCGATCGCCCTGTGCGGTCTGCTCTCGCTAGGCCTGGCCAGTCCCGTCCAGGCCGGCTCCAAGGGCTCATCGCCCAAGCACACATCCCCCAAGAAGCCGTCCGAGAAGCCGATCAAGCCGGTCGACCTGGACATCATGTTCATCGGCGCGCACCCCGACGACGAGGCCGGCCAACTCGGCACGTTGGGATACTGGAACGAGTATCACGGCATGAAGGCCGGCGTCATCACCACCACCCGCGGCGAGGGCGGCGGTAACGCCACCGGCCTGGAGGAGGGCCCCGAACTCGGCATCCTCCGGGAGGCTGAGGAGCGCCGGGCGGTGGGCTGGGCCGGCGTCGAAAACGTCTACAACTTGGACGCCCTCGACTTCTGGTACACCGCCAGCGCTCCCCTGACCGAGGAGGTCTGGGGCTACCAGGAGACCCTCTCCCGCATCGTGCGGGTGCTGCGGACCACCAAGCCCGAGGTCATCCTCACGATGAACCCCTCGGCTACCCAGGGCAACCACGGTAACCACCAGAAGGCGGCCATGCTGGCCGTCGAGGCCTTCTACGCCGCGGCCGACCCGAAGGCGTTCCCGGAGCAGATCAAGAAGGAAGGGCTCAAGCCCTGGCGGGTCTCCCGGATCTTCCAGACCGGTGGCAGCGGCACCACCGGCACCAACGGCCCCGCCTGCGAGACCACGTTCACGCCGGGTGAGGCCAGCAGCGTCATCTTCGGCACCTGGCAGGGCTACGAGTCGGCGCGTCACGACGGCAACCGGTGGAACACGGTCCAGACCTGGGCCCGCCGGGAGTACGCGTCGCAGGGCTGGGGCAACAGCTCCTTCCCGACGACCAACCCGGCCAGCATCGGCTGCAACCGGTTGAGCCTGATCGACACCCGCACCCCGTACCCGGACCCGAACGTGGGCGCCGGCACCGGTGCGCTCCAGGGTGCCAACCTCCGTGCCCCCGGTGGACTGCCGCTCGGCACCGAGATCCACGTGCGTCCGCAGAACTGGGAGGTCCTCGCCGGACAGACCATCCGCGTCGACACGGTTCTCTACGCCGAAAAGGCCATCCCCGGCGCCACCGTCTCCTTGCAGGTTCCGGCCGGCTGGAAGGTCAGCGGCAACGGCAACGTTGGCACGCTCACCCCGCACAAGGAGGTCGTGAAGAGCTTCACGGTCACCCCGCCCGCGCAGCTCGAGGTGGGTACGCGATTCCGGATCAACGCCACGCTGACCAGCAAGAAGGACGGCAGTGGCACCAGCAGCGGGCTGGTGCAGGCGACCGCTCCGGTGCGGGGCACGCTCGAACCGCTGGAGGAGATCGCCGACTTCCGCGAGTGGGCCGTACGTAACAAGACCCAGCAGCTCGACGCTCTCATCGAGTCCCTGCTGAACATCCCCAGCGGTGGCACCCGCAGCGTCAAGGTCAACCTGACCAACCACAGCAGCCGGGCACAGTCCGGCGCCGTCAAGCTGAACCTGCCGGCCGGCTTCTCGGCGGCCGAGCAGCAGCTGCCGTACAGCGGACTGCAGCCGGGCGCCCGCAGCTCGGTGACCTTCACGGTCACCAACACCGACACGTCGCTGCCGACCGCCAACCGGGCGCCGGACAACGGCGCGTACCGGGTGGGGATCGAGACCAGCTACAACGGTGGCAGCGCCACCGAGCCGGGTGTGTTCAACCTGGTGCCGGTCACCACCATTCCGAGGGCCAGCACCGCGCCGTCGGTCGACGGCACGGCCTCCCCGGGTGAGTACACCGGCGAGGTCGTCGACATCTCGACGCGCTGGGAGGGCACCGCCGCTCCGGCGTCGGACATCTCCGGCACCGCCCAGCTCACCTACACCGACGACGCCCTGTACGCCGTCTTCAACATCACCGATGACGTACTCGGGACCCTCCTGCCCGCGGAGGACTGCAAGCGCCCGCGCCGTAACGACAACATCGAGTTCGGCATCGACCCGCGCGGCAACTCGGCCAACACCTCCACCGTGTTCAACGTGGCGCTCTTCCCGGCCACCAACGACCCGGCCAACGGCAACCCGCCGTGCTTCGCCCGGGAGCGGGACAACCACCAGGGCGGACCGGAGACCGCACCGGGTCTTGAGATCGCCTCTGTCGTCACCAACAACCCCTACACGGGGTACCGGATCGAGGTCAAGGTTCCGTTCAGCGTGCTGCCGGACACCATCGACCCGAGCCGGATGGGGATGAACATCCTGGTCAACGACTCGGACACGCAGGACCTGTCCGCGCAGACCCGGGTTGGTTGGTCGACCTGGAGCGGAGTGCGGGCCGACCCGTGGCGCTGGGGCGTGGCGACCCTGCCAGGTCTGACGGCGCGGCCGTCGGCGCCCAAGGCTCCGATCATGCCCGACACCGCTGCGCAGAGCGTCGACTCGCCGCAGACCATCCTGCAGTCCGCCTCGGACGGGGTGGCACCGGGTGGTTACGCGGCGCTGGCGGACAACACCGTAAAGATCAAGAAGGTCACCCAGACCAGCTCGAAGGTCTCGGTGGAGCTCAAGGTGAAGCAGTCCGGCACCGCCCGGGTCTTCATCTGGGACGGGGAACGGGTCGTGGCGCAGACCACGGCCAGCCTGAGCAAGGACCGCACCCTCGTCCTGCCGCTGAACGGGGCCCTTCCCGCCGGCTCGTCGCTGCTCGTCTCGTACGAGCGCGGCGGCGCCACCACCGGTCTCGCCCAGCAGCTGCGCTGATCGAACCGCTCACCGCGTCGACCTGACGCACAACCCTGATGGGCCGGGCCGCGAGGCCCGGCCCATCATCTACCCCGCGAATGGGCGGAGCACCGGGGATTTGGTCAAGCGAGCCGGCCGTCGTGGGCGAGCAGGGCGATCTGGGTGCGGTTGTCGAGGTCCAGCTTGGTCAGGATGTGCGAGACGTGGGCCTTCACCGTGGTCACGCTCATCAGCAGCTCGGTGGCGATGTCGGCGTTGGAGCGTCCGTGCGCGATGGCCAGCACGACGTCGCGTTCCCGGGGTGTGAGCAGGGCCAGCCGGGTGCGCGCCTGCTCGTAGGACTCGGCCCCGGACGCCACCCGCTGCATGAGGCGGCGTGTCACGCCCGGCGACAGCATCGGGTTGCCGGCCGCGACGGAGCGGACCGCCTGGCTGATCCGCTCCGGCGGGGTGTCCTTGAGTAGGAAACCGCTGGCGCCGGCCCGCAGGGCCCGTACCACGTGCTCGTCGGTGTCGAACGTGGTGAGCACGATGATCTCGGGTGGCCGGGGGCGGCGGCGCAGGCGCTCGGTGGCGGTGATGCCGTTGACGCCGGGCATCCGGATGTCCATCAGCACCACGTCGGGCATGTGCCGGTCCACCGCGGTGATCGCCGCACCGCCGTCGGCGGCCTCGCCCACGACGACGATCCCGTCGGCGCCGTCGAGCATCATCGTCAGCATTCCCCGTACGAGGGGATCGTCGTCGACGATGACGACCCGGACCGTACCCGTCACGTCGGCCACGGCAGCCACGCGGTGAGGTGGAACCGACCCGAGGCGTCGATGTGGTGGGTGACGCGACCGCCGGTGAGGGCGGCCCGTTCGGCGAGACCGATCAGGCCGGCGCCGCCGTCCCCGGTCGCACCGCTGTCGGGCGTGGTCGGGTTGCTTACCGCGATGCTCAGGCCGGAGCCGGGCGCGCCACCGACAGCGAGCCGGACTGGCTGCCCGGCGGCGTGCTTGCGGGCGTTGGTCAGCGCCTCCTGCGCGATTCGGTAAGCGGTGCGGCCGACCGTCGGGGAAACCTCGACCGGCGGGCCGAGCGGGTCGTCGACCTCGATCTGCTGCCCGGCGGCCCGCGCCTCCTCGACCAGGCGCGGCAGGTCGGCGAGAGTCTGCCCGGGTGGTGCGTCCGCCGACGACTCGGCATCGTCGCTGCGCAGCAACGTGATGACCTCGCGCAGCTCGTCGAGGGCGTGGTGTGCGCTGGCGCGGATCACC
Source organism: Micromonospora sp. LH3U1 (assembly GCF_028475105.1). Lineage (NCBI taxonomy): Bacteria > Bacillati > Actinomycetota > Actinomycetes > Micromonosporales > Micromonosporaceae > Micromonospora > Micromonospora sp. LH3U1. Next base: position 2,077,919 of record NZ_CP116936.1, read on the forward strand.
CCGGCGGCGGCGCTGAGCCGCTCGGGCGGCGCGTCCGGCCGGTATTCCATTGCGCCGGCGGCCGCTGCCAGCAGCGACAGCCGGTGGGCCAGCACGTCGTGCATCTCCCGGGCGATCCGGCTGCGCTCGGCGGCCCGCGCCTCGACGACCCGCCGTTCCTGCTCCTGCTCAGCCCGCCAGGCCCGGTCCCGCAGCGCCGCCAGCAGGGCGTGCCGGGCCTGCGCCCAGGTGCCCCAGCCCAGCAGGGCCGCGTACGCGGCCGTCATCAGCACCAGCCGCCACCCGTACGGCAGGCTGGGCATCGGCCGCCACACCGCCTGCACCGCCTCGCCCGCCACGCCGACCGCCGCCACCACCGCGGCCTGCCGGAACGGCCGGTTGCGGGCGGTGAACAGCACCGCGAAGCTCGCCACCGGGGTGGCCACCGGCGACAGCGCCACCAGCAGGCCCGCCAGCACGCCAGCGACCTCCGGGCGGCGGACGACCACCGGGACGAGGGCCAGGGCGGCCACCGCCAGCGCGACATCGGCGCGGACCAGGGCGGTCGACTCGGAGCGGGTGGCAGACCACAGCACGGTCGCGATGAGCACGCCCATCGCCACGGTCGCCACTCCCACCGGGACGGAACGCCACGCCCGCGGCGGGTCCACGTCGCACGTCGCCGCATCCACAAGCGCAGGCTACTGGGCTCGCGTGGGGCCGGACCACCTCCTTTGGTAGTACGCGGCGCCGCCGACGGATGTACGCACCGCGGCGTCCGGACCGACGCGCCCGACCCGGGCCGGTCCACAAACTCGGGGCATGACGAACAACCTTCTCCTGCGCCGAGCCGCGGTGGCGGCCGGTGCGATCCTGGTGGCGGCGGCCGAGTTCGCGATCCTGCACTCGGCGGCCGGCGTCGACCTCGCGGTCGGCACCGGAAACTCGATCCAGCAGATCACGGTGGCCGCGGTCGTCGTGGCCGCCGCGGTCGCGGCACTGGCCGGTTGGGCGCTGCTCGCGGTGCTGGAACGCCTCACCAACCGGGCCCGCGTCTGGTGGACCTCGATCGCGGTCGTGGTTCTGCTGCTGTCGTTCCTGGTCGGGCCACCGAGCGGCGTCGGCGGGGGAGCGAAGGCGACTCTCGTGCTGCTACACCTGAGCGTCGGCGTCGTCCTCATCCTCGGCCTGCCCCGGCCGCGCCCGGAAGGGCTGAACCGATGACCGCGCTGACCATACGCAAGCAGGACGGGGCCTTCGTCCTCGACTCCGGTGCCGGGCCTCGCGCCTCGCTGCGTACCGGCTGGACCTGGCGGTGCGGCGAGATCCGCACCGACGCGGGCCTCTGGACGGTCGAGCCGACCGACCGCCGACGCATCGGGTTCACCGCCACGGCCGAGCACGGCACCGCGGTGCGGCTCGACCCGCGCCGGTCGCACGTGCCGGGGCCCGGCGGGGTGGCGCGCTGGGCGCCCGGTCGCTGCGGTGGTGATTTGGTACGCGACGGGCACCGGCTCGGGGTGCGCCTCCCCGGCCGACTCGGCGGGCCGATCCGCGTCGACGTCACCGGCGAATGGGCCGAGGTGGAACTGGTGGCGCTCACTGCCTGCTTCGCGCTGATGAGTCGACGGCGGCAGCGCACCCTGATCACGATGGCGGTCGTCAGCACCGCCGGTCGCGGCCCGATGGGTTGACGCGAGCGTGTCCGGCAGAAGGCTACGACGAGGACGAGTAGTCGGTGGATCCGGCAGGCTCGGGATGGGTTGGGCGATGGGCGTGCGGCAGCGTGCGGTGATCGTTGCTGCCGCAGGACTGGCGAAGCGGGACCTGGAGGGCTGACCCAGCACCGACTTTTTCGATGCTTACCATGCAGAGCACTCAGGCTGTTCACGCTGGCTGATCCCGGATAGGGTCCCGCCAGTCGCCCAGCCAGGAGGTTTGCCGTGCTCAGGAAGCGTGCGCTCCACGTCGTCATCGGCCTCGTCACCATCTCGATCGCTTCCACGGGTTGTGGCCGCTCGACGAGCGGGCAGACCCCGCAGTCCGGCGGCACCGCGTCCGTCGCTGCCGACGCGAAGGCCGCCGACCTCGTGCCGGCCACCATCAAGGCGAGGGGTGCCCTCCGGGTCGCCACCGCCGAGGGCTACCCACCGATGGAGATGTACAAGAAGGGCACCCAGGATCTGATCGGCGTCGACCCGGAACTGGCGGCGGCCGTCGCCGGGAGGCTCGGCCTGAAGCTGGAAATGACCAACGCCAGCTTCCCCGGTCTCATCCCCGGCCTACAGGCCGACCGCTGGGACCTGGCGATGTCCTCGATGAGTGACACCGAGGAGCGGCGCAAGGCGGTCGACTTCGTCGACTACTTCCAGGCCGGTGGCTCGATCATGGTGGCCAAGGGCAACCCCGCCGGCGTCAAGGACCTCGCCGACCTGTGCGGCCGCACCGTCGTGCTGGCCAAGGGCAGCTCCAACCTCGCCATCGGCGAGGGTCAGAACGCCACGTCCGCCAAGAAGATGACGATCTCGCAGAGCGAGGACGCGCCCACCGGCCTGCTCCAGATCGATGCCGGCAGGGCCGTCGCCACCATCGTCGACTACCCGGTCGCCAAGATGCTCGCCCAGGAGAGCGGCAAGTACGAGGTGCTGGAGGCCCAGTACGAGGCCGGACCGTGGGGCATCGCGATCGACAAGAAGGACAGCCAGTTGCGCGACGCGGTGCAGCGGGCGCTCCAGGAGCTGATCGACAGCGGTGAGTACACGAAAATCCTGGAGACGTGGGGCGTGACGGGCAGCGCCATCCAGGCGGCCACCGTCAACGGCCAGAAGTGAGCACGCCCCTGGACCGTACGGCTGACGAGCGGGTACGCGCCGCGGACCCGGCGCCCGCAGGGCCGGACACCCCGCAGGCCAACCGGATAAGCCACCCGGTCCGACCGGGGCGATGGCTGGCCGCCGGGGTGGTCGCACTCGTCCTGGTCTGGCTGGGGTGGTCCATCGCCGTCAACCCCAACCTGCACTGGGACATCGTCGTCGACTACCAGTTCGACCGGGTCATCCTGGAAGGGCTGTGGGTCACCATCCAACTCACGGTCGTGTCGATGCTGATCGGCGTGGTCCTCGGCGTGGCGGTGGCCCTGATGCAGATCTCCGACAGCCGGATCCTGCGCACCGGGGCCACGGCCTACGTCTGGTTCTTCCGGGGCACGCCACTCCTGGTCCAGCTGATCTTCTGGTTCAACATCGCGCTGATCTTCCCGGAGATCGGTCTCGGCGTTCCGTTCGGCGGCCCGAAGCTGGTGACCTGGGAGACGAACGCCCTTGTCACGGGCTTCGTCGCGGCGCTGCTCGGGCTCAGCATCAACGAGGGCGCCTACATGAGCGAGATCGTCCGTGCCGGACTCCGCGCCGTCGATCCCGGCCAGCAGGAGGCCGCCGCGGCCCTCGGCATGTCCCGCCCGAAGATCATGAGGCGAGTGGTGCTGCCACAGGCGATGCGGATCATCGTCCCGCCCACCGGCAACCAGTTCATCTCGATGCTCAAGACCACCTCGCTGGTCTCGGTGATCGCCGGTGCTGACCTGCTCACTGTCGCCCAACGGCTCTACCTGACCAACTTCGAGGTGATCGCCCTGCTCATCGTCGCGTCCATCTGGTACCTGGTCCTCACCACCGTTGCCAGCGTCGGCCAGTACTTCCTGGAACGCCGGTTCAGCCGGGGCTTCGGGACCACCGTCCCCAGCACGCTGCGCGGACGCATCGGCCGCAACCTGCGCTTCACCGGGAGCGCGCGATGACCGCGCCGATGGTGCGGTGCCGGCAGGTACGCAAGAGCTTCGGCCCCCTCGAGGTGCTGCGCGGCATCGACCTGGTCATCGAGCGCGGCCAGGTGGTCTGCGTGGTCGGCCCCTCCGGGTCCGGCAAGTCCACCCTGCTGCGCTGCCTCAACCACCTTGAGGAGCCGCAGGCGGGCCGGATCTACGTCGATGACGAACTGATCGGGTACGAGGAGCGCGGCGGGCGGCTGCGACCGCTGCCGGACGCCCGGTTGCGCCGGCAGCGCGAGTCGATCGGCATGGTGTTCCAGCGGTTTCACCTCTTCCCACACCGCACCGCGCTGGGGAACGTGATGGAGGGCCTGATCGCCGTGAAGGGCGTCCGGGTGGCCGACGCCCGCAAGCGCGCCGGTGACCTGCTCGACCGGGTCGGGCTCGCCGACCGGGCGCACCACTACCCGGCGCAGCTCTCCGGCGGGCAGCAGCAGCGGGTGGCCATCGCGCGGTCCCTGGCGATGTCGCCGAAGCTGATGCTCTTCGACGAGCCGACCTCGGCGCTCGATCCCGAACTGGTCGGCGAGGTGTTGGAGGTGATGAAGGACCTGGCGGCGAGCGGCATGACGATGATCGTGGTGACCCACGAGATGGGCTTCGCCCGCGAGGTCGGCGACCACCTGGTCTTCATGGACGACGGCCTGATCGTCGAGGAGGGCCCGCCGCGGGATGTTCTCGCCGCGCCGGCGCACGAACGGACCCGCGCGTTCCTGTCCAAGGTGCTGTGATGGAGCTCGACCTGCTGGTCACCGACGGTGAAGTCATCGACGGCAGCGGCTCGCCCGCCCGCAGCGTCGACGTGGGGGTGCGGGACGGCCGGTTGCTGCTGCTGCCACCGGGCAGCCGCAGCGCCGCCACGGTCGTGAACGCCCGCGGCCTGGTCGTCACCCCGGGCTTCATCGACGTGCACACCCACTCCGACCTGCTCGCCGGCGACGACGAGCAGCGAGAGACGCTGCGCCTCGCGCCGCTGCGCCAGGGCGTCACCACCGAGATCTGTGGCAACTGCGGGATCAGTCCCTTCCCGGTCCCGGCAGGGCAGGCCGAGATGGTGCGAGACCTGGTCGCCGCGACGTTCGGCCCGCCTGCGGCGACCTACGCGTCCTTCGCGGAGTTCGCCGCTGCGCAGGGCGCGGCTCGGCGCAATCACCTCGCCACCCTGGTGGGCCACGGCACGCTCCGCGCCGCGGTCGTCGGCTTCGCGCAGCGCCGGGCCACCGCCGACGAGCTCCGGCACATGTGCGCGCTGCTCGACGAGGCGCTCACCGCTGGCGCGGCCGGACTCTCCACCGGCCTGATCTACTCGCCGGGGGTGAACGCGGGCACCGACGAGGTCATCGCGCTCGCCCGGGTCGCCGCCGCGCACGGCAAGCCGTACGTGACGCACCTGCGCGACGAGATGTCGCAGGTCGAGTCGGCGCTGGAAGAAGCGATCGAGATCGCCACCGCGGCCGGGGCGGCGTTGCAGGTGTCGCACCACAAGACGGCCGGGCGACGTTCCTGGGGCGCGACGGTGCGCACCCTGGCCCGACTCGAGCGGGCACGGGCCGAAGGGCTGGACGTCCTCTGCGACGTCTACCCGTACACCGCCGGGAGCACGGCACTGCACGCCCTGCTCCCGCCCTGGGTCATCGCCGATGGCGTGCCGGCGATGCTCACCGCCGTCCGAGAGGCGACGGTCCGGGACCGCATCCGCGCGGACCTGGCCGCCGGGCTGCCCGGTTGGGAGAACACCGTCGGCAACGGCGGCTGGGACCTGATCAGGGTTGCGTCCGCCCCGACCAGCCCGGAGGTCGAGGGGCACACCATCGCCGACCTCGCCGCCGCCCGCGGCGTCGACCCCGTCGACTGGGTCTGCGACCTGCTCGCGGCCGAGGCCGGCAACGTGACCATCCTCAGCCACTCGATGCGGGAGGACGACGTGCGGCGGGTACTCGCCAGCCCGCTGGCCATGCTCTGCTCCGACGGCGTGCCCAAGCCGGGGCGGCCCCATCCGCGCTGGGCGGGCAGCTTCGCCCGGGTGCTCGGCCACTACGTCCGTGACGTGGGCCTGCTGAGCCTGACCGAGGCCGTGCACAAGATGACCGGGATGCCCGCCCACCGTTTCGGCCTGACCGGGCGGGGTCTGCTCGCCGACGGGTACGCGGCGGACCTGGTCGTCCTCGACCCCGCCGAGGCCGCCGACGGCGCGACCTACGACGACCCGCTCGCGCCGCCGCGTGGCGTCCGCTACGTCGTGGTCGACGGCCGGGTCGTCGTGGACGGCGACCGGGTCACCGAGGCCCGACCGGGTCGGGTGCTGGCCGTAGCGGACCGCGCGCCTGCCACGCCGAGGCGGACGTGACCGCCGACGGCCCGGCCGCCCCCACGCGCGTCGGTGCGATGGTGCGACGGCTGGACGACGGGCGCATCCTCTCGCTCGACCCGGACCTCGTCCTGCCGCTCGCCAGTGTCGGCAAGCTGCTGCTACTCGGCGAGGTGGCCCGCCGCCTCGCCGACGGGACCCTCGCCCCCGACCATCCGGTCGACCTGCTCGACGACGACCGGGCACTCGGCGGAACCGGCCTGCTCGGCCTGCTCTCGCCGCGACGGTGGACCGTCGCCGACCTCACCACCGCGGTAGCCACGGTGAGCGACAACGCGGCCACGAACGCCCTGCTGCGGCTGGTGACCCTCGACGCCGTGCAGGACCTGGCCCGCCGCAGCGGCCTTCGGGACACCACTGTGCACGACCGGATCCGGGCCACCCGCGGCCCGGACGTACCACCGACGTTCGCAACCGGCACCGCCCACGACCTCTGCGCTCTCCTCGCGGACGTGGCGACCGGAACCTGGCAGGGTCAGCGGGCGTCCGGACTGCTGCGCGGGTGGCTCGCGCAGAACACCGACCGCACGCTCGTCGCCGACACCATCCGCCACGACCCCTGGTCGGTCGCCGGCGTCCAGGTGATGAACAAGACCGGCACCGACACCGGGGTACGCGCCGACGCCGGCATCGTCGTCGGCCGGCGCACCGTCGTCTACGCCGTGGTCGCGGCCTTCCCGTCCGGCGCGGAACGGGCCGCGGTGGGGGAGCTGCGGCGGTGGGGCACGGCCGTAGACCGGCTCGCCGGCACCCGCGGCCACCGCTCCATGAGCTCCTGACTGAGCCCTGCCGCGGCGTCGGTCAGCCGGTCCACGAAACTGCCGACCACCGGGTTCGGGTTGCCGGGGCGCAGCGCCACCCCGATCTCCCGGTGCAGGTTGGCGTGGGCGAGCGGCTGGACCGCCACCTCGCCGGGGTCGCGCAGACCCAGCGACGGCACCAACGCGACGCCGACACCGGCCCGGACCAGGCCCAGCACCACCTCGTAGTGGTCGCTGCGGCAGCGGATCCGGGGCTGGAATCCCTCGGCGCGCGCCGCCAACTCCAGCACGGAGACCTCGCCCTGCACACCGAGCGTGGTGATCCACGGCTCGTCGGCCAGGTCGGTGAGCCGCAGCCGCCGCCCGGCGAGCGGGTGGCCGGCCGGGAGTACCACCAGTTGTGGATCAATCATCAGTGAAGAGACCTTGGCGCCGGGGGAAATCTCCGGGGCGGGACTCAGCGGATGGTCGAACACCACCACGAGGTCAAGCTCGCCCTGGTTGAGCTGGGGGAGCAGGTCGGACGGCTGCCCCAGGATCAACGCCAACTCGACCTGAGGGTGGTCGGCGGTGAAGCTGGACAGAGCGCGCGGCAGCAACTCCGTGCCGGCGGTGGCGAAGAAGCCGATCCGCAGCAGGCCCCGCCGGCCGTCCCCATGGGCCGACAGCTCGTCGCGGGCGGCTGACATCAGATCGATGATCTGCTGCGCGTAGTCGGCCAGCCGCTGACCCGCCACGGTGAGCCGCAGGCTTCGCGGCCCTCGGTCCACCAGCGCCACCCCGGCCTCCTGCTCCAGAGCGGCGAGCTGGTGGGAGACGGCGGACGGGCTGAGCCGGAGCTGCTCGGCGGCGGCGACGATGGTCCCGTGCCGGGCGATCTCCAGCACAACCTGCAGGCGCGCCGTGTTGAACATGCGTGGACCGCCTTTCCTGCTCCCAACGGCCTGTTGAGAATACGCACGATCACCAGCGCCGGGCCGCGTTGGTCGGCGGCCAGGCGGATACCGGATCAGTGGTCGGGGGAGTCTCGGATGGCGAGTGCGGCTTGGATGAGCGCGGCGTGGGTCAGCGTCTGCGGGTAGTTGCCGAGGTGGCCCCCCGTCGCGGGGTCCACCTCTTCGGCGTAGAGGCCGAGTGGGCTGGCGTAGTCGAGCATGGCCTGGAACAGTTCGACGGCCTCGATGCGGCGCCCGGTGCGTGCGAGGCCCTGAACGAGCCAGAATGAGCAGGGCAGGAACGCGCCTTCGGTGCCGGGTAGGCCGTCTCGTCCCGGCGGGTAGCGGTAGAGGAGCGGACCACCGGCGGAGAGCCTGTCCCGAATGGCGTCGATGGTGCCGCGTACCCGGGGCGACCCGATGTTGTCCATGCCGAGCAGCGGCAGGACGAGCAGGGCCGCGTCGAGATCCTGGGAGCCGTAGCTACGGACGTAGCTGGCCGCCGTCGGGTCGAAGCCGTGAGTCCGAACCTCGGCGGCGATGGCGTCACGGGATTTCTGCCAGCGTCGGCGCTGGCGGTCCCGCAGGGGGTGAGTGTCGGCGATGGCCAGGGCACGGTCCAGGGCGAGCCAGCCCATGAGCTTGGAATGGACGTGTTGGGCGGGTTCGCGGACCTCCCAGATACCGGCGTCGGGCTCCTGCCAACAGCCGGCGACCACGTCGGCGAAACCGCGCACCGACCGCCACGTCTCGGCGTAAAGGCGGTGTCCGGCCTGAGCGAACGCCCAGGCGGCGTCGATCACCCAGCCGTAGCCGTCGAGCTGGTGTTGGCTGGCGGCGCCGTTGCCGATCCGTACCGGCAGGCTGTCGAGATAGCCGGGCCAGTTGGTTAGTTCCCGCTCCGCTGGTACGCGGCGGCCGTGCAGGGTGAGCAGTGCCGGTAGGCGTGGCCGCTGCAGCCGGCTGGCGTGCAACAGCCACGCGAGGAACCCGCGGGCCTCGTCTGTCTTGCCGAGGCTGAGGAAGGCGCTGACGCCGATGCTGGCGTCGCGGGGCCAGACATAGCGGTAGTCCCAGTTTCGTACCCCGCCGAGATCCTCGGGCAATGACGTGGTGGGTGCGGCAACCGGGGCTCGCGAGGGCGAGTACGTCAGCAGACGCAAGGTGAGCAGGCTTCGTACGACGTGTTCGCGGAAAGGCAGCGTCTCGTCGATTTCCGCGGCCCAGGCCCGCCATCGGGCTTCGTCCTCGCTGAGCAGTTCCCAGACGGCTCCCGGCTCGACGTGGATGAGCGGTTCGCGGTGGGCCACGGCCAGTACGAGGGTGACGGGACGGCCTGGTATGACCGTGATCGAGGTGGGCCGACCCGGTTCGATGCTGAGTTCGGGCGTGCTGCCCAGCGAAACCGCGAGCGGCCCCCACTCACACACGAGGGCCTGGCGCCGGTGGTGGACTCGGGGCCTGCGGTGCCGTGCGCCGAGGCGGGGGTCGAACTCCACGACGACGTCGACCGCTGCTTGCTCGGCCGACAGACGCCGCACGATCAGTGTCGTGGGCAGCAGGCGGCCGCTGACCTCGGCCACCATGGCCTCGGTGAGGCTGAGCCGGCCGCTGCCCACCGCCCAGGTGGTCTCCAGGGTGGCGGTGTGCTGCCGGTAACGTCGCTCGACGACCACTGCTGGCCGGGAGGGTCCAACCCGGAACGTTCCCGCCTGCGGGCCTCCGACCAGCCGGCCGAACAGGGGCTCGCCGTCGAAGCGGGGCACGCAGAGCCAGTCCATCCCGCCGTCACTCGCGACCAGGGCAGCGGTGCGTGTGTCACCCAGCAGGCCGTAGTCGCTGATCGGCGCCGAGGGCCGGGGAGACGTCGTGTCGGGCGCACCGGTCATGGAGATCGCTTCCCAACGAGTCGCACTGGTGAACACAGCCCATCAGGCGGGGATACCAGTGAGGTGCGGGTCACTTGGCTTGGAGGAGCAGTCCGAGACAGACCCCGTAGATGACGTGGACGACAGCCGTGACCACGGGGGTCTGGATGCCGTAGTTGAGGGCGAACAGGCCGGGCGGCTCCAACACGGCCGTGCTGGCCGGCCCCGCCCGCTGCGAGGCCATGCGCGGGTGGACACCTGGAAGCAGCGGCAGAATCACCGTCAGCGCAATCCCGACGTGCAGCATCCCGAACAACCCTCCGATCCACCAGGTGGCGCGGTGCAACAGGGCGAACGCGGCCGCGTAACCGAGGGCGAAACCCTGACCGACGCAGAGGTGAAGGAGGAACCCGACGACTCGGGCCCGATCCGGGTCCTCGGTGACGAGGGTCCCGAGCACCAGGGGAAGGTCGAGCCGAGTGAGGCCGGCCAGTTGAGCGGTTATCATCGCCGCGGTGAGCGCCGCGGTGGCGACCAACCCGAACAACGCCCATCCGGCCCAGTCCATCTCAGCAGTGGTTGACGTCGCGGGCGTTTGCAGTCGGTACGGCGGCGCAGGTGCCGCGGACGCCAGCCCTCCCGACGTCGGCCTCGGTCAGCCGCGCACGTAGGCGGGTGTGAACAGCCGAACAGCCGCTGCCGGCCGTCGACACCGGGCGCGCCGAGGTGCTCTCGGTCATCGGTCCACCCTCCAGCTGGACAACGTGAAGACCCTACGGGCCTGGGCCGGACACCCGTCCCACACAACACGCGACGAGAGTGCCGCCCGGTTTATCACCATAAGCCACCGGCCCTGTCCCCCTGGCCTGCTCACCGAGACGCCCGTCAAAAGGCAGGCGACGCTCGCTCATGTCGAGGACAGTCCGCCCGGGTTCTGTCGGCGAGAGCCGGTTCGCCGCTCTTCGAGGGCTGGTTCGCGACCCGGTGCGTTCCTGGGCTCCATCAGCACGCCGAGCAACCCGTGGCCGTACTGCTCGGTTGCGGTGGCAGGAACCGAGCAATCTGGTATCCCTATGGCAGCATCGGGGTCGTCTGACACGCCCTACCGACGAAGTGATGGTGTTCGGCGGATCTGGCGCCGCGTGCTGGGCCAGACCCTTTGCGCAAAGAAGGAGGACGCATGGCACGGGGGCGAGTCCTGGTGATCGGTCTCGATCCCGTCAGAATCCCTGGCTGGGATCCTGAGCCGGTCGTAGCGGCGATCGCGCGTGGTCAGGCTCGGTTTGACGATCATCACATAGAGGCCGACATGTGCTTGGTGGTACCCGACGACAACGCCGAGGAAGCGATCGTCGAGGCGCTGACCAGGCAGGACTACGCCTGCGTGGTGGTGGGGGGCGGTATCCGCAAGCATGAGCCGTTGCTCGAGTTCTTCGAGAAGGTGGTCAACCTTGTTCGGCAGCATGCTCCCGGGGCGGCCATCGCATTCAATAGCAGCCCCGAGGACACTGCCGAAGCCGCACTGCGGTGGCTGCAGTAGGCCAGGTGGACAGCCCGCGCAACGAGCGCGGCAGCATCCCGGCGGATACAGTCAACCGCCATCAATCCCCTGATCGAGGAGCCCCCCGTGTCGGTCCAGGCATTTCTCTACGTCATCGCCGTCATCCTGATCGTGCTCGCCGCCCTGCCACTGCCGACCCGGGGTGTCTCGTTCGCGCTTCTGGGTGCCGCCTGCGCCCTGCTCGCCTATGCCTGGCCGGTGATCACCGACTGACTTGTCGGTGGTGAGTCGTCGTCAGTGCCGTCGGTGGCCGGCAGCCAGAGCACAAAGGCGCTGCCGGCGCCCGGCCGCGTAGTCAGCGCTCAACGGCGCAGAACGGGACTCACCCGCACCCACGACGACCTCTATGGTGGACCGATGGCGTCGGTCAAGCAGGTCCAAGTCACTTTCGACTGCGCAGAACCTGAGCGCGTCGCTCGCTTCTGGTGCGAGGTGTTGGGTTATGTCGTACCGCCGCCACCGAGCGGTTTTGCTACCTGGGACGATTTTGATCGCGCCCTGCCGCCTGAGCAACAGGGCGCGGCGTTCGCCTGCATCGATCCCACCGGTGTGGGTCCGCGGCTGTTCTTCCAGCGGGTTCCCGAAGGCAAGGTCGTCAAGAATCGGCTGCATCTTGACGTGCGGGTCGGCACTGGGCTCGTGGGCGACGAGCGCCTGGCCGTGCTTGAGGCCGAATGCGCACGACTGGTCCCGCTCGGCGCGGCACGCGTGCGACTACTGCTTGCCGATGACGACAACGAGTCGTGCCTCGTGATGCAGGACATCGAGGGCAACGAGTTCTGTCTCGACTGAGGAGGGTGGGGGGCAGGCGGATTGCCTACCCCCACCGGTCGATCTGGTTCTGTGTCAGCCGAGGTGCTTCTCCCACGGGCCGGTGATGGCCAGGGTGAGGCCGGGGTCCTGCATGTTGACGAAGAGCACCGTGCCGTCGGCGCTGAAGGTCGGCCCGCAGAACTCCGAGTCGTTGAGCTGGTTGCGGGCGATCGCGTACGTTGGGCCGCCCGGCACCGTGCTGAGCACGTGGGAGGCGCCCGCGCCGTCCTCGGCGAGCACGAGGCTTCCCCACGGGGTGACGGTCACGTTGTCCGGGCCGTCGAAGGTGAGGTCGTTGTACTTGACCGGCGTCCCCTCCTCGGCGGCGGCCTGGTGCGGGAAGTAGGTCACCAGCTGGATGGTCTGGGCCTCGTAGTTGTAGAACCAGACCATGCCGTCGTGCGGGGCCGCGTCCGTCGGCAGGTCACCCTCGTCCCAGGCGTAGGAGTTGACGACGTACACGCCGTCGTCGGTGCCCCACACGCCCTCGAACTTGCGTCCGCGGGTGACCTGGCCGTCGGTGAACTGCTCGCGCACGGACCTGGTCCGCGCGTCGCGGTCAGGCACCTCGATCCACCGTACGGGGAAGGGGCGGCCCAGCTGGGCCGAGGTCAGGTAGGCGACGTCCGGCAGCACCGAGCCGTCTTCCATGATGATCTGCATCGCGGCGAGGACACCGGCGTTCGGTGCGAGGTGGGTGAGCACCCCGGGACCCAGCTTGACGCCGCGCGGCGCCGTCCAGCGGTAGAAGAGGCCGTTGGGCTCGTCGGCGTCCTCGGAGAGGTAGACCCTGGTGCGGTCCTTGTCGACCGCCAGAGCTTCGTGGGAATAGCGGCCCAGGCACTTGATCGGCCTCGGGTCGGCGCTGCCGTCGGCCCACACCTCGAAGACGTAGCCGTGGTCCTTCTGGTAGACGCCGGAGCGGCCGTCCTCTTCCCAGGTGTCGCCGGCCCGGTCCTCGGTCTCCTCGCAGGTGAGCCAGGTCCCCCAGGGGGTCGGCCCGCCGGCGCAGTTGGAGATGGTGCCGGAGAGGGCGACGAACTCACCCAGGTTCCGGCCCGCACGGTCCGTCTTGATCACGGTGCAACCGCCGGCGTCGACGGCGCCCGCGTCGTAGACCGTTCCCTTGACGTGCGGTACGCCGAACTCGGCTCCCGGGTCGATCTCGTGGTTCTGGATCAGGGTGTAACGGCCGTGGCCGGCGTCGTAGACGGCCATGCCGTCGTGGTCCGACGGGGTCGTGCCCTGGCCGCGGTCGAGCCGGGTGACGCCGGTCCGGGTAACCACGGTGTAGCTGAAGCCCTTGGGCAGGGCCAGGATCCCAGCGGGGTCGTCAACGAGCGGCGGGAAGGGCACGGGGCCGGCCTTGACCGGCGGGTGCGGCCGGCCCGGGCTGGCCTGGGCCAGGGACGGCAGGCCGCCGGCGACGGCAAGGCCCACGCCGGCGGCGGCGCCACCAGCGAGGAAGGTACGACGAGAGGAAGGCACGGGGATCAGCTCCTGGTCAGGACAAGTGCGACGTTTGACAGCCAACTCCTGCGGACAGTCACCGACACGTCACCTGTGAGATCGAGCGGTGACATCGAAGTGAAGAATCAGGGCCATTCACGCATTGCCACGAATGCGGTGCCGGCGCCCGGAGGCACCGGCACCGCGGGTGTCAGTTGGCGTGGGTGAGGCGCGTGGTGATGCGCAGCCCGGTGATGGTGTCGTTCATCCAGGGCACCCGCTCGCGGTGGAGCCCTGCGGTCATCTGGTCCGCCCAGACCTCGTACCGCTGGAGCAGCGCGGCGGCGCGGGACCGCGCACTGGTGACCAGGCAGTCCCCGAGGGGGTCACCGGGCAGGTTCGACGAGTCGACCGCGGGCTCGCAGGGCAGCTTGAGGCTGACCTGGTCGCGCAGTGGACGGCTGGGGTCGGGTGAGCACGGCGCGCTCTCGCAGAGCGCGTAGTTTCCGCCCGCCTTCGCGTAGGCGTTGCCCACCTTGGCATCCGTCGGCATGTTCACCGGAATCTGGTACTGCCCGAACAGGTTCGCGGACAACACATCGTCCGAGTCCAGTGCGTTGGGCAGGCCCAGCCGGGTGTACGCCTGGAGCAGTCGCGCCGACGTGTTCATCTTCTTGAGCGCGCTGGGCACCGGCCCGCTGACCTGGGTGCTGACGTCCCGAACCCGGTCGTACATGGACTTCTGCCGGGTCTGGAGGAAACCGCGCAGGGTGGGCGTCAGTGAGGCGTCCAGCGCCGTGTTGTCCACGGCCGTCGCGGCGATCGCGAAGGTGGATCGTCCGGACGGCCACTTCTGGGTCAGGCCCTGCTCGGGCGTGGTCTCGCTGTCGCAGTTGAACTGCTCGCAGTCGATCTGGTAGACCTGCTCGGTGGGCCAGGTGTAGTCGGCGGTCCGCGAGTTCTGCCACGCTGCGGTGGAGTTCAGCCGGAACCGGCTGTGGATCTGGAGCCGCAGCTTGCCGTAGTAGCGGATCACCCCGGTGTCATAGCCGGTCGTGCGGGTGTGGACCCAACTCGGCGTGTAGCAGTAGCCGACCTCGGGCAACTCCCGTACGCCCGCCGGTGGCTCGCCAGCACGCGGTGTGTACGCGTACTGGAGTGCCCGCACCACGTTCGACATCAGGTCGTAGCGAACGTTGCTGGGCCGGTCGATCTGCCTGGTGCCGCTACAGGAGACCACCGTCGCCTCGTCGGCCTTCGCGGGCGCTGCGGCGAGCGGCTTGTCCGTGTCCCAGAACAGGTCGTAGGTCTTGGGCGTCTTCACCTGTACGCCGTTGGCGTCCGGCTCCCAGCGGACCTGGACCTCGTTGGTCCGGAAGGCGGCCAGCGCGCTCGACAACTCGTTGGTTGCCGCGACGTACTCGTTGAGCAGCCCCGTGATCAGGCTGTTGGCGTTGCCGTCGACCGGCTGACCGAAGCTGGCCGCGAGGTCGGCGATGCGCGTGCCCTCGGCCTCGATCTGCGCCGGGCGGCCGACGCTGACCTGGGCGGCGTAGGTCGGGTTCTGCAGCATCAGCATGGAGTACGCCTGCGCGCCGAGGTTCCACACCGTCGGGTTGCCGACCGGCGTCGCCGGTTCGACCATCGAAGGGTCGCGTCCGCTGGCGAGGCGGGCCAGGTAGTTGATCGACCGGGCTTCGCCGAAGCTGTTGAGCACGGTGGTCGGGTCGAGCGCCGGGTTGTCCGCGTCGGTCTTGGGCACCACGAAAGCGGCGCCGCTGGCCAACTGCGTGGAGGTCAGGTGAAACTCGTTCTCCGGACCCACGAACTCGCTGTACGTCGGGATCGGCTGGCCGAAGTTCTCCTGGTAGCCGATGTACTGGTTGATGTCGGCGCGGGCGTCGTGCAGGGTGGCGTCGCCGATCGCGGCCAGCACGGTGGCGGCGATGTCCTCCAGGCGCAGGCCGAGCTGAGCGACCTGCTGCTGGACGAGGGTGATCTGCGCCGTGTTGCCGGCGATGGCCGCGTTCAGCTTGTCGAACTGGGCCATCATGTTCGCGTACACCGTGTTGATCTGAGCCTCGACCCGCGCGAAGCTGGCGCGCATCTCGTTGCCGAGGGCGCGCACTTCGTCGCGCAGCGCCTTGACCTGGGCAAGGATCTGCTGGTCCAGCGACGGGGCGCTGCTGCCGAAGAGCCCGACGATCGACATCACCGCACCGAAGACGTTGCCGGTCATCGCCAACGTCGCGGTGCTGAAGATCGAGCCCGCCAGGCCCCGGCCCGTGATCGCCGCCGCGTACTTGGAGATCGCGCTGATCGTGGTGAGGACCGCCTCGCCGATCACCTTGGACTTCTTGCCGGCGTCGGGGTCGGCGAACCCGATGATGGTGGAGACCATGCCCACCCCGGCTTTGATGTCGGAGATCGTCTGCTGCCGCCCCTTGTCGCGATCCTCGGCGGCCTTCTTGGCCGCCGCGGTGCACTCGGCGCTCGGTGGGCCCTCGGGTGGACACTTGCGGTTGTTGTCGCCGATTTCGAGACGGATCTCCACGCTCAGGCCGAGCAACTGCGCGTGCAGAGACCCGAGCTGCTGCTTGGCCGCCGCGACGTACGCAACCGGGTCGCCCTGGAGCGCGAGGATCGCGTCGAGGTCCACGAGCGACAGCCCGGGGTCGCCCTTGAGTTCGTCGTAGGTGCTGGTCACGTCGACGCCGAACGGCGCGCCGAGCACGGCGTTCCAGGCGGTGGCGATCGGTGCGCTGGCTGCCCCGGCCTGGCGGACCGCGGACCACACCCCGGTGAGCGCGTCGTCGCGGCCGCGCAGCCACTGGGCGGTGCGCAGCGCGCCGGACGCGAGCTCTTCGCGGGTGTCCCATGGCTCGACCGCCTTGCCGATCACGGCGCCGATCAGGCCGTTGATCTCCGGCGAGGTCCGGGTGTCGCCGCCGGGCGCGCCGATGAGGACGTCGACGGATTTGAGCACCAGGTCCTGCTCGGGCACCAGCAGGTCGAACGCGGTCAACGAGCTGTCGAGCAGTTGCTTGCGCGCCGTGAGCTGGGTCTGTGCCTGTTCGGCCGTGGCGTTCGGGTGCAGCCGGTGCCACTGGACGAACTCGGCCGACAGCACTGCGGTCTTGATCCGATCGGCACCCCGGATGTGGATCTCGGTTACCTGGCCGAAGGCCCGTTCGGTGAGCGTCGCCTGGGGGATGGAAACGGGACTGGCCGCCGCGGGTGCGGCGACGAGTGCGCTTGCCGCCGTGACCGCGATCATCGCCACGACAGCAGCCCCGCACCTCGTACGCGAGGGTCGTTTTGGTGTCATGGCGCGAACGTATTCAGCAACCTGAAGCGGGGCTGAAACGGTGCTGATTTGCCAGCTCAGGAGGCCGCGCGCTCCTGACTCGCCGGCACCGGGCCGGTGGATTCGCGGATGACCATGCGGCACGGTTGGCGCAGCACACCGGAGGGGCGTTCGCCGCCGAGTGCCGCGAACAGGTGCGCCACGGCGGTGGCGCCGAGTTGTTGCAGGTTGAGGTCGACCGTGGTGAGCGGGATCCGGCAGTCGGCGGCGAAGTCCTCCCAGTTGTCGTAGCCGACGACGGCCACGTCGTCGGGGATGCGACGCCCGTGCTCGAGCAGCGTCTCGACCGCCCCGGTCGCGATCTGGTCGTTGCCGCAGAAGATCGCGTCGACGTCCGGGTCGGCGGCGAGCAGCATCCGGGTGGCCTGACGACCCCAGCGCTGGGACCACTCGCCGTGGCGGGGGCCGCCGCCGATGAGGGGAAGCCCTGATTCGTCCAGCACCCGGCGCAGGCCGGTCACCCGGTCGCGGGCGGCCCGGTAGCTCTCCGGACCGGTGATGTGCCCGATCCGACGCCGGTTGAGTGAGACCAGGTGCTCGGCGGCGAGTCGGGCGCCGCCCTCGTCGTCGGCGATGAGCGAGAGGTCGTCGGGGTCGGTGGACTCGGCGTAGACGTAGACCACCGGGACGGGAATGTCCCGGGTTATCGAGGGCCGGAAGTCGTTGCTGTCGCCCAGGATGATGAACCCGTCGACCTGCCGGGCCAGCAGCGTACGGATGTAGTGCTGGCGGCGGATCGCGTCGCCCCGGGCGTCGCAGAGCAGTACCGACATCTGTTCGTTGCCGAGTGCGTTCTCCACCCCCAGGAGGATCGGGATGGAGAACCGGCCGCCGAGTTCGTCGGTGAGCAGCCCGATGGTGCGGGTGCTGCCGGAGATCAGCCCGCGTGCGAGCACATTGGGTTGGAACGACAGCTCGGTTGCGGCACGCAGCACCCGTTCCCGGGTGGCGGGTGCGACCTCGCCACGTTGGTTGAGCGCCTTCGACGCGGTGGCCACCGAGACGCCCGCCCGGCTGGCCACGTCGCTGAGGGTCACTGACTCTGATCGTCGCCTGCCCACGAAAGCCTTTCGAAACCTATTGAGATCCGGACGCCTGCAACGGGCAGTCTAACGGCTCGCCGGAACGCCGTCATGGGTGGCGGATGTCGTCGATATGTAACGACTTTGGCATCTTGCCGAAAACCTTTTCGTAGACCAGGGTGAGTGCACACAGGAGTGCTTCCGCCCACGTCGACTCACCGGCGAAGGAGCTACATGTCAGTCACGTCTGCCGCCGCTGACCCCACGGGTGGCCGTCCCGTGATCCCGTCGCGAGGATCGCTGCGCCCGCTCGGTCTGGGCGAGGCGCGGATCATCGGTGGGTCCTGGGCCCTCCGGCAGCAGGTGAACGGCGGCACAACGCTCGACCACGGCAGATCGTGGATGGACAAGCTCGGCTGGACCGGAAACTTCACCACCGCCAAGGACGGCCGGGGGTCGCAGGAGCGACGCGGCCGCGAATTCTCCGACTCCGAGGTCTACAAGCTCATCGAGGCGATGTCCTGGGAGGTCGGCCGGGGCGCAGACCGGTCCCGCGACCGTGAGGTGGTCGAGCTCACCGCGATGCTCGCCGCGGCCCAGGCATCGGACGGCTACCTCAACACCGCCTTCGGCCAGCCCGGCCAACGCCCCCGCTACAGCGACCTGGGCTCGGGGCACGAGTTGTACTGCACCGGGCATCTGGTGCAGGCCGCCGTCGCGCGGACCCGCACCACCGGACCGGATGATCTGCTCGGGATCGCCCGCCGCGCAGCCGACCAGGTCTGCGACACCTTCGGGTCGGACGGTGTGTGGGGGCTCTGCGGGCACCCACAGATCGAGCCGGCCCTGGTCGAGTTGGCGCGGCTCACCGGTGAACAGCGCTACCTCGACCAGGCCGCGTTGTTTCTGCAGCGGCGGGGTCACCGCAGCCTGCCCATGCAGCAGTTCGGCTGGTCCTATTCCAGCGACGACATCCCGGTGCGGGAGGCCGAGGTGCTTCGTGGGCACGCGGTCCGCTCCCTCTACCTGACGAGCGGCGCGGTGGACGTGGCCGTCGAGACCGGCGACCGGGAACTGCTCGACGCGGTGATCCGGCAGTTCGACCGAACCGTCTCTCGGCGTACGTACCTGACCGGTGGGATGGGGTCACGGCACGCGGACGAGGCGTTTGGCGACGACTTCGTCCTGCCCGCCGACCGGGCCTACTCGGAGACCTGTGCCGGCGTGGCCGCCGTCATGGTCGCCTGGCGCCTGCTGCTCGCCACCGGTGCGCCGCGCTACGGCGACCTGATCGAACGGATCCTCTACAACGTGCTCGCCACCGCGATCAGCGACGACGGCACCTCCTTCTTCTACGCCCACACCCTGCACCAGCGAACACCGACCCGGAACCTTCCGCCGGACCAGGAGCAGCTCGACTTCGCGGGCGGTCCGCGCGCGCCCTGGTTCGAGGTGTCCTGCTGCCTGGGCAACCTGGGCCGCATCCTCGCCACGTTGGCGACCTATCTGGCCAGCGCCGACGAGCGCGGGCTGCAACTGCACCAGTACGCCGACGCCGACGTGCGTACCTGCCTGGCCGACGGTCGTCGGATCGGCATCCGGATGCAGACCCGGTATCCCGACGACGGCATCGTCTCCGTGCGTGTCACCGAAACCGACGGCGGCCCGTTCGCCATCACGATGCGGGTGCCGCGCTGGGCCGACGGCGCGGTGCTCGTCGACGGCGATCAGCGTCGTCCGGCCGCTCCGGGCACCGTCGAGGTGACCCGGGTGTTCGAGGTCGGCGACGAGTTCCGGCTGGAGTTGCCAATGCGTCCGAGATGGACGTTTCCCGATCCCCGTATCGACGGGGTACGCGGCTGTGTGGCGGTGGAACGCGGACCGGTGGTGCTCTGCGCCGAGTCCGTCGATCAGGACCAGGCCGATCTGGACCTGCTCCGCGTCGACACCTCGACCGAGCCGCAGGAGGTGGCCGACGGCGCTGTCGTCGCCGGCTACACCGAGCCGCCCGTTTCGGACACCTGGCCCTACGCATCCGATCGTCCGGTGTCAGGCGCAGCCGACCCCGGGTCGGTGCGCCTGGTGCCTTACCACCGCTGGGCCCGCCGGGGTTCGTCCACCATGCGGGTCTGGCTGCCGAGGGACAACCACACCACCTGACTGTCAGCCAAGGAGAATCCTGTGCAGCGAAGAATTGGAGTCCGGACGGCACGTGTCGTCACCGCGGCGTTCCTGGTCGTCGCGATGGCCGCCTGCAACAGCGGCGGTGATGACCAGGACCCGGCTGCGGGCGGCCCGGCGGGGGTGGACGACGGCAGCACACTCACGCTCTGGACCCGCGCGGCCACCGAGTCGGTGTCGAAGGCCTACGCCGAGGCGTACAACAAGACGCATCAGAACAAGATCGAGGTGACGGCGTACCCGGGGGAGGAGTACCCGGCGAAGCTGGCCTCGGCGGCCGGCGCGCGGGCGTTGCCCGACCTGTTCGCCGCCGACGTGGTCTTCTCCGCCCAGTACGCCTCGCAGGGGCTGTGGCAGGACGTCACCGACCGGTTCGCCGCCTCCGGTTTCAAGGGCAAGGTGGCACCGGCGCACGTCGACGCCGCGACCTGGAAGGGAAAGAACTACGCGGTGCCGCACACCATCGACATGTCGGTGCTGCTCTACAACAAGGATCTCTACCAGCGGGCCGGCCTCGATCCGGAGCGCGGCCCGACCACCCTCGCCGAGTACGCCGAACACGCCAGGAAGATCGACAAGCTGGGAGGTGACATCAACGGCACCTACTTCGGCGGCAACTGCGGTGGGTGCGTCGAGTTCACCTTCTGGCCGTCGGTCTGGGCCGCGGGTGGCGAGGTGATCGACGCCGAGGGCCGCAACGCGAAGGTCGACTCCAAGGAGATGGCGGACGTCTTCGCCCTCTACCGCAAGCTGTACGACGAGGGGGTGGCCGCGCCGGCGTCCAAGGACGAGGCCGGCCCCACCTGGCTCGGCGCACTACAGAACGGGAAGGTCGGTATCGCCCCCGGCCCGTCGGTCTGGCTCGGCCTGATCGAGTCCGCCGGGGTCAAGATGGGGGTCGCGCCGATCAGTGGTATCGCCGGCGGTGAGTCGACGTTCGTCGGCGGTGACGCCATCGGCATCAGCGCCAGCAGCAAGAAGGCCGCCCAAGCCTGGCACTTCCTCCAGTGGACGATGTCCGACGAGGCGCAGGTCGAGGTGATCGCGAAGAACAAGGGCGTGCCGACCCGTACCGATCTCGCGGCCAACAAGTACTCCTCGGCCGATCCCCGGATCGTGATGATCAACAACCTGATGGCCAAGGGCAAGACACCGTACGCGCAGAACTTCAACGCGTCCTTCAACGATCCGCAGAGCCCCTGGCTGGCAACCGTCCGCGGGGCGCTGTTCGGTTCGGCCGCGAGTGCCCTGACCGAGGGGAACTCGGCGATCACCAAGTCCCTTCAGCAGAGCTGACCACCGGTGGCCCGGCCGACGCCCCGCGACGACCGGGCCACCACCCGACCGGAGGAACAGATGGCCACGACGGTGATCAACCGGCCGGACGTCGGCACCGGCGCACCGGGCTCCACGTCCCGACCGCCCAGTCGGCGACGCAGGCGGCGACTGGCGCTCGTCGGTGCCCTCTACGCCGCCCCCAACGCGCTGATGGTCAGCCTGTTCTTCGTCGTGCCGTTGGTGCTGGTGATCTGGATGTCGCTGCACCGGTGGCCGTTGCTCGGGGCGCCGTCGCTGAACGCCCCGGAGAACTTCACCGACATCGCCGACAACGACCTGATCCGCGACGCCATCTGGTTCACCGTCAGGTACACGGTCTGCATGACGGTGCTGCTGTTCGCCGTCGCACTCGGGCTGGCGCTGCTCGTGCAGCACCGCCGGCCCGGGGTCGGCTTCTTCCGTACCGCGTTCTTCATGCCGATGGCAGTCGGTTTCGCCAGCGCCTCGCTGCTCTTCCTCGGGCTGCTCAGCGACGAGATCGGTCCGGTCAACACCATCCTGTCCCGGCTCGGGTTGATCGACGGCTACGTCTCCTGGACCAGCGGCAGTGCCGGCTCGGCCCTGGGCTCGGCCATCGTGCTCGTGCTGTGGCGGTTCGCCGGGTTCAACATGCTCATCCTGTTGACCGGGTTGCAGGCGATCCCGAACGAGGTGTACGAGGCGGCCAGGATCGACGGGGCGAATCGGTGGCAGACCTTCCACCGGATCACCCTGCCGCTCATGCGACCCACCATCGCCCTGGTGCTCACCATGATGACGACGGGATCGCTGCTCGCCTTCGACCAGTTCTGGATCCTCACCCGGGGCGGCCCGGACAACAGCACCACCTCGCTGGTGATGGTGATCTACCGCGAGGCGTTCATCCGGTTCGACCTCGGGTCGGCGGCGGGGATCTCGGTGGCGCTGCTCGCGGTGCTCGTCGTCTTCAACGTCATCCAGCTCGGCGTCCTGCGCCGCCGGTCCCAATGAGCGAGAGGCCAGCGATGATCGGCTCAAGCACCACCTCGCGGTGGGGTTACTACGTCACCGGCACGGCGCTGGCCATCCTGTTCCTGTTTCCGCTGCTGTGGAGCGGGTGGGCCTCTCTGCGCACCGACAGCGGCTTCAGCCTCGAGAACTACGACCGGCTCTTCACCTCGGACAACGGCATCCGCCCGCAGCACGTGTTCAACAGCGTGGCGGTGAGCGCGCTGACGGTCGCCGGCACCCTCCTCGTCGCCACGCTGGGCGGGTACGCCTTCGGGCGGTTCCGGTTTCCCGGGCGGGACGTGCTCTTCCTGCTGACGCTGGGGATCCTGATGGTGCCGTACGCGACGATTCTGATCGCGCTCTACGTGCTGCTCGGTTGGATCGGTCTGGAGGACTCGCTGGTCGGGCTGAGTCTGGTGCTGATCATGTTCCAGCTTCCGTTCTCCATCTTCATGATGCGCAACTCCTTCGAGGCGGTGCCGAACGAGCTGGCCGAGTCGGCTGCGATCGACGGCTGCAACAGCTTCCAGGCGCTGATCCGAATCATGCTGCCGGCGGTCCGACCGGGTCTGATCACCGTTGGTCTCTTCGCCTTCCTCACCTCCTGGAGCGAGTTCTTCGCCCCGCTCATCCTGCTCAACTCCACCGACCGGTTCACCACCATGCTTGCGGTGGTCAACATGCGTACGGCCAGTCACGGCTCCATCGACTACGCGGCGTTGGAGGCCGGCGTGGTCGTGATGGCGGTGCCGTGCCTGCTGCTCTTCGGCTTCATGCAGCGCAGTTACGTCCGGGGCTTCGTCTCCGGCGCACTCAAGGGCTGATCAGGCACCCGCTCCCACTCGGAAGGGGCGGACCCTACCTCAGTAAATCGATCATTCTCGATCTTTGCCCACGAGAAGGTGACGCGAATGCCCACACCCCCCGTCTCCCGTCGCAGCCTGCTCCAGAGCGGAGCCGCCATCGCCGCCGGTCTCGCCACGGCCGGCGCACTCCCCGCGCGGCCCGCCGCCGCCGACCGCGCCGACACCGGCGTCTCCGCGTACGCGTTCCCACTGTCGGCGGTACGGCTGCTCAGCGGCCCGTTCCAGGCCAACACCGCCCGCACCCACACCTACCTGAAGTTCCTCAACGCCGACCGGCTGCTGCACATGTTCCGCCTCACTGTCGGGCTGCCCTCGTCGGCCACCCCGTGCGGCGGCTGGGAGTCACCCACCACGGAGCTGCGCGGGCACTCGATCGGTCACGTGCTCACGGCGCTCGCCCAGGCGTACGCGAGCACCGGCGACACCGCGTTCAAGACCAAGGGCGACTACCTGGTCGCCGAGCTGGCCACCTGTCAGGACCGGGCGTCGTCCGCCGGATTCAATCCCGGCTACCTGTCGGCGTACCCGGAGAGCTTCATCGACCGGGTCGAGGCCCGCCAGCAGGTCTGGGCTCCGTACTACACGCTGCACAAGATCGTGGCGGGGCTGCTCGACATGTACCAGCTCGCTGGCAACGCGCAGGCGCTCCAGGTGCTGCTGCGCAAGGCGGCCTGGGTGAACCTGCGCAACGGCCGACTCAGCTACGCGACACGGCAGAACATGCTCGACACCGAGTTCGGTGGCATCGGCGAGACCATGACCAACCTCTACCAGGTGACAAACGATCCGAGCCACCTGACCGCCGCGCAGTACTTCGACCACGCCGAGGTGCTCGACCCCTTGGCCGCCAACACCGACGCGCTCAACAACTACCACGCCAACACCCAGATCCCGAAGGTCATTGCGGCCATCCGCGAGTACCACGCCACCGGCACCACCCGGTACCGCGACATCGCTGTCAACTTCTGGAACATGGTGGTCAACCGGCACAGCTACGCCATCGGCGGCAACTCCAACGGCGAGTACTTCAAGCTGCCCAACCGGATCGCCAGCGAACTGTCCGACAGCACCTGCGAATGCTGCAACTCCTACAACATGCTGAAACTGACCCGACAGCTCTTCTTCACCAGCCCCGGCCGGGCCGACTACTTCGACTTCTACGAGAAGGCCCTGTTCAACCACCTGCTGGGTGCGCAGAACCCAAACTCGGCGAACGGCCACCACAGCTACTACACGCCGTTGCGCGCCGGCGGCATCAAGACGTACAGCAACGACTACAACGACTTCACCTGTTGCCACGGCACCGGCATGGAGACCAACACCAAACACGGCAACAGCATCTTCTTCCATTCCGGCATGACGCTCTACGTCAACCTGTTCATCGCCGCCGAGCTGACCTGGCCGGGGCGCGGCATCACCGTCCGGCAGGACACCACGTTCCCGCAGGCCGCGTCGACCCGACTGACCGTCACCGGCTCGGGCGTCATCGACCTGCGGATCCGGATCCCGTCCTGGGCCACCGGAGCGCAGTTGCGGATCAACGGCGCCGCCTCCGGTGTCACGGCCACCCCGGGCAGCTACGCCCAGATCAGCCGGACCTGGGCCTCCGGCGACGTCGTCGACCTCACCCTGCCGATGGCCCTGACCCGGGAACCAACGCCGGACAACGCCAGCGTGCAGGCGGTCCGGTACGGGCCGATCGTGCTCGCCGGGCAGTACGGCACCACCAACCTCAGCAGCCTGCCCACGCTCAACCCGGCCAGCCTCACCGCGACCGGCACACCGTTGCAGTACACCGCGACCGCGAGCGCCGGCGCGGTGACCCTGCTGCCCTTCTACCAGACCCACGGCCAGCGCTACACCGTCTACTGGAGCGTGCTCGACGTACCACCGCCGGTGCCATTCGTCGCCCACTACCTGTTCAACGAGACGTCCGGCGCCAGCGCCGCCGATGCCACCGGCAACGGCCGTACCGCCACCCTGGCCGGCGGTGCGAACTGGACCACCGGCCGTACCGGCAACGCGGTCAACCTCAACGGCACCGGCGCGTACGTCGCGGTGCCGGCCGGCATCCTGGCCGGAGCGACCGCGTTCACCCTGACGACCTGGGTACGGCTGGACGCCGCGGCGAACTGGGCGCGGCTGTTCGACTTCGGCACCGGGACCGGGGCGTACCTCTTCCTGACCCCGCGCAGCGGCTCCGGCACCGCCCGGTACGCCATCACCAGCGGCGGCGCCGGTGCGGAGCAACGCATCGACGCCCCGGCGGCGCTGCCGGTCGGCGCCTGGACCCACCTGGCGGTCACCCAGACCGGCAACCTCGGCGTGCTCTACGTCAACGGGGTCGAGGTGGCCCGCAACGCCGCCCTGACCCTGCGCCCGGCCGGCCTCGGCAGCACCGGCCAGAACT
The DNA here is from genome assembly GCF_028475105.1 of Micromonospora sp. LH3U1. Classification (NCBI taxonomy): domain Bacteria; kingdom Bacillati; phylum Actinomycetota; class Actinomycetes; order Micromonosporales; family Micromonosporaceae; genus Micromonospora; species Micromonospora sp. LH3U1. The sequence goes on from NZ_CP116936.1 coordinate 2,103,632, forward strand.
GGATCGGCCGCTCCCAGTACGGCGGGGACCCCTACCTGGACGCCGCGGTGGACAGCTTTCGGATCTACAGCCGTGCCCTGACCGCCGGTGAGGTGGCGAACCTGCACACGACCGGCCAGTAACCCGGTCCCGCCCCCATCCCTCTCACCCACCACCCCACCCGGAGGAGCCATGTCCAGAAGACGCTGGTTTGCCGCCATCGCCGCGGCGACCGTCGCCACCGTGCTGACCGGGGTCGCGCTGACCCCGGTCGCCCACGCCGCCAACCCGATCATCACCAACATCTACACCGCCGACCCGGCCCCGCTCGTCGTCGGCAACACCATGTACATCTACGCCGGTCGGGACGAGGCGGCGGCCGGCAACAACAACTTCGTCATGCGCGAGTGGCGGGTGCTCTCCTCGACCAACGCCGCCACCTGGACCGACAACGGCGCGCGGGCGAACATCGGCACCTTCGCGTGGGCGGGCGCGGACGCCTGGGCCGGCGAGGTCGAGCCGCGCAACGGCAGGTACTACTGGTACACCTCGATCAACGGCAACGGGCCCGGCTGGATGGACATCGGAGTCGCGGTCGGCGACAGCCCGCTCGGCCCGTTCACCGACGCCAAGGGTGGGCCGCTGATCAGCGACAGCACCGCCAACTCCTCCGGGCTCAACATCGACCCGACGGTCTTCGTCGACGACGACGGCCAGGCGTACATCTACTGGGGCGGTTACTGGGGTGTGCGAGCGGCCCGGCTCACGTCGAACATGATCGAGCTAGATGGCCCGGTGGTCACCCCGAGCGGCCTCACCAACTACTGGGAGGCGCCGTGGATGTTCAAGCGCAACGGCCTCTACTACATGATGTACGCGGCCAACGACACCGGCGGCTGCGTCACCTCGTCGAGCTACGCCTGCCAGCGCTACGCCACCGCGACCAACCCGATGGGTCCGTGGACGCACCGGGGCGTCGTGCTCGGGCAGGTGTCCTCGACCACCAACCACGCCGGCATCGTCCAGTTCAACGGTGAGTGGTACATCGTCTACCACAACGCCAACGCCCCCGGTGGCGGCAACTTCCGCCGCTCTGTCGCGGTGGACCGGCTGTTCTTCAACGCCGACGGCACCATCCAGCAGGTCACCCAGACCACCACCGGTCCGCCCCCGAACCCCGGCGGTGGCGGTCCGACCACGCCGCCACCCGGCCAGCCGCCGACCGGCACGAACCTGGCGTCGTCCGCGACCCGCTCCACGTCGTACGTGTCGACCTGGGAGAACCTCGCCGCGATCAACAACGGCGGAGTGCCGGCCAACTCGCAGGACCGAAGCAACCTGGCGTACGGCAACTGGCCCGAGCAGGGCACCCAGTGGATCGAGTACCAGTGGCCGTCGGCCCGGACGGTGAACCGGACCGCCGCCTACTGGTTCGACGACAACCAGGGCATCGACGTGCCCGCCTCCTGCCAGGTGCAGTACTGGAACGGCAGCGCCTACGTCAACGCGCCGAACCAGTCCGGCTGCGGGGTCGCCGGCAACGCGTACAACGTCACGACGTTCACCTCGGTCAGTACGACCCGGCTGCGACTGACCTTCACGTCGAGGACTGGATTCTCCACCGGCGTCCTGGAGTGGATGGCCTTCCAGGCCTAGCCGGCCGCCCCCGTCCCCACCGTCCCCTGGAGGTGTCGAAGTGTCACCCGTCCCCACGCGCCGCCGCAGACCGCTGGCGTTCGCCGTCACCACCGTCCTCGCCGCCACGCTGCTCTCCGTACCCGCGACCCCGGCGGTCGCCGCGCAGACCATCGGCTATCCCACCTTCTCCGGCCCGGCGGTCCCCGCGCCGCCGGTCGGCTACAGCACCGGCAACACCATGCAGTCCATCTACAACGCCGAGGCCGGCGGCACCGACTTCTGGATGGACCGGCTGCTCGCCCGCCCCGGCAACGACCCGGCGGGCACCTGGCTGATGACCCGGGGTCGCGGGCTGTTCATGACCACGCACACCCCGTCGGTGATCGGCTTCGGCGGTCAGGTCGCCTACTGGGACAACATCAGCAGTCAGAACGCCTACTCGGTGGCCATCACGCCGGGCACCTTCGCCGAGCAGGTGAGCGGCCGGTGGCAGTCGCCCAGCCACTGGAGGGGAGTCTTCACCAGCGGGTCCATCCGGGTGGAGATGTCGAAGTTCATCACCCACAACAACGTCGCGGTGACCAACCTGACGCTCGTCAACAACGGCTCGGCCAGCTCGACCCTGCAACTGCGGGCCACCTCGCCGTACGCCACCGCCGGCAGCGGTGGCGAGTTGACCGGCAGCCGGCAGGTGAAGAACAAGCTCACCACGATCTACCCCCGGCTGGCCGGGGACGGGTTCACCGTCAGCAGCGGTGGGCTGAACCGGTCGGTGACCCTCGCCGCCGGGCAGAGCCTCACCACCAAGGTGGTGATGGGCTTCGTGACGAACGAGATCCCCGAGTCGCTGACCGAGTACAACACCTACCGGGGATACGCCCCGTCGACCGCGTTCGCCACGCACGTCCGCGACTACAACCGGTGGTGGGCGGAGAACATCCCCTACATCGACGTGCCCGATCCGGCGATCAAGAAGAACATCTACTACCGCTGGTGGCTGATGCGGTACAACTACCTCGACGTCGACATCCCCGGGCAGGACTACCAGTTCCCGGTGTCGATCGAGGGGGTCACCGGCTACAACAACGCGATCGCGCTGACCCAGCCGATGCACATCGACGACCTGAAGTATCTGCGGAACCCGATCTACTCGTACGGGCCGTGGTTGTCGGTCGGGCAGTCGTCGCGTAACGGCCGGTTCATGGACAACCCCGGCGACCCGGAGAACTGGTCCAACAGCTACACCCAGTACATCGCCGAGGCGGCGTGGCGGTCGTACCAGATCCACGGTGGGCAGCCGGCCATCGCCGGCAACCTGGCCCGCTATGCCGAGGGTGACGTCAAGGGGCAGTTGGCGACCTACGACACCAACAACAACGGCCTGATCGAGTACGACTGGGGCGCGATGACCGGCAACGACGCCGACGCGGTGTCGTTCCACTGGCGTGCCGGCAACCTCGACCGGGCTGAGTCGGCGTACGTCTACAGCGGTGCGATGGCGGCAGTGCAGGCGTACACGCTGCTGGGTAACACGACGAAGGCGAACGAGATGCAGGCCCTCGCCGACCGGGTCCGAAACGGCGTGATCAACGTGCTCTGGAATCCGAACCGGCAGCTGCTGGAGCACAAACATGTCTCCACCAACACCCACGTCCCGTGGAAGGAGATCAACAACTACTACCCGTACTCCGTGGGTCTGATGCCGAACACCGCCCAGTACCGGGAGGCGCTGCGGCTCTACGACGACCCGGCCGAGTATCCGATCTTCCCGTTCTTCACCGCGAACCAGCGGGACAAGGCCGCGGCGGCTGCCGCCGGGCAGCCCGGCAGCAACAACTTCTCGACCATCAACTCCACCGTGCAGTTCCGGCTCTACTCCTCGGTGCTGCGCAACTATCCCAACCAGTGGATGTCGGCGGAGGACTACAAGAAGCTGCTCTACTGGAACACCTGGGCCCAGTACGTCGGGGGCAACACCCAGTGGCCGGACGCCAACGAGTTCTGGGCCGACTGGAACTCCGGCAGCCGCACCATCGACTACCGGTCCTGGATCCACCACAACATCCTGGGCAGCAGCAACTGGACGGTGATCGAGGACGTCGCCGGCCTGCGCCCGCGTACCGATGCCCAGATCGAGTTGTCCCCGATCAACATCGGCTGGACCCACTTCGCGGTCAACAACCTGCGCTACCGCAACACCGACCTCAGTGTCGTCTGGGATGACCCGGCCGACGGGGTGACCCGTTACGCCGGCGTCCCGCAGGGCTACTCGGTCTACCTCAACGGCATCCGGGCCTTCACCGTCGACCGGCTGACCCGGGTGCTCTACAACCCGGCGACCGGCGCGGTCACGTTCCCGAGCGGTGCGGGCACGGTCACCTACAGCGCCGCGGTGTCCGGCCTGCAACTGCCGCAGCAGGTGAACCAGAACAGCGCCCGCATGGTGGACATGTTCGCCAAGGCTGGCGCCGATCTCACCGCGACCATCCCCAACCTGGCCCAGGGCGCGACCGGGACCGCCTCGTACACCGCCTCCGGCACCTCCACCGGCGCGGCGCTGGATGGATTCCCGATCAACGAGCCCCTCTGGGGCAGCTACGGCTCACCGAACAGCTCCGACTGGTACGAGATCAACTTCGGCCAGTCGCGGGCGGTCGACGAAGCGCGGATCTACTTCCGCAACGACCGTGCCACCAACCGGTACCGAGCACCCGCGTCCTACACCGTGCAGTACTGGAACGGCACGGCCTGGGTGAACGCCGCCGCCCAGGCCAGGACTCCCAGCGTCGCCCAGGCCAACTACAACCGGGTCCAGTTCACCGCGGTCAACACCCAACGGCTGCGGGTGCAGTTCACCCACGCCGCCGGGTACAGGACCGGCCTGACCGAGATCAAGGTCTACAACCGGGGCGGCACCAACCCCAATCCTGATCCCGATCCGGGCGGCAACCTGGCCGGTGCCGCCGTGCCGACCGCCTCGTACACCTCTGGCTGGGAGAGTGTCGCGGCAATCAACGACGGCGCTGAGCCACCGTCGTCGAACGACACCGTCAACCCCCGGTGGGGCACCTGGCCCAACACCGGTGAACAGTGGGCGCTGTTGACCTGGCCGTCGGCGCAGACCATCACGTCGGCGCAGGTCTACTTCTTCGACGACAACGGCGGGGTACGCCTGCCCGCCTCCTGGAAACTGCAGTACTGGACCGGCAGCGTCTACGCCGACGTACCCGGCACCAGCGGCTACCCGACCACGATCAACCAGTACAACCAGGTCACCTTTCCGAGCCTGAGCACGACGCGTTTGCGGGTGGTGCTCCAGAGCGGCGCGGGGTCGGTCGGACTGCTGGAGGTGAAGGCATTCGACTGAACTGACGGCACCCCGACGCGGGTGGCCGGCGGCGTACTCGTCTGCGCCGGCCACCCGCGTCGAGTGCCGGAACGCGACGGGCCACCACTCGGCTAGCCGCTCGCCGCGTTGTGCTTCGCCACCAGGCCCGGGAGTTCGTCCAGCGAGTCGATGCGGAACAGGCACTGCTCGGACACGGCGGGGATGTCGAGGATGTGACCCCAGGGACTGCGCCGGATCAGGCACGTCTTCATACCGGCCTCCCGGGCCGGGCGCGCATCGTTGTCGGGCCGATCGCCGACGTAGAGGATCGAGGACGCAACGCCACCGCCTTCGCGGACGACCCGCTCGAAGAAGGCCGGCGACGGCTTCGCCACGCCCCAACCGTGCGACGTGCCGATCACGTCCACGGGAAGGTCCAGAGCGCGGAGGATCGTCTCGGCATGAGCTGGCTGGTTGCCGGCCAAGCCCACGACCAGGCCCTGATCCTTCAAGGACGTCAGGCACGGCCGCGCGTCGGGATAGAGGTCCTCCTCGCCGAACGATTCCGGCTTGTCAGCGGCGGCTCGACGCTCAAGCTCGACCGCGAGGTCGAAGTCGGGCCGGAAAGCCCGGAACGTCTCCTGATAGTCCAGACCTCTGGCGATCACCGCGCCGAACACCGCCGAAAGCGTGTGTCGTGGAACGCCGAGCCAGTCTGCCCAGGCCTCGAACTCGCGGGACTCGTCGAGAATCGTCCCGCCGACATCGAAGAAGATCGCGTTTATCACTTGCGTCCTCCGTCACGGTCGCGCTGCTGGTGGAGCATAGACGGAACGCTGTCCGACCAAGGTGCCCACTCAACCCGAGCGCCGCAGATCGCGTCTCACTCTGCATCCGCCCGTGAACCCGAGGCGGACGTGACCTGGAGGTGGCGTGAGCCGGTACGACGACGACGAGTTCCGGCTGTTCGTGCAACGACAGTGGGGGTCGTTGCTCCGAACCGCCTACCTGCTGACCGGCGACCGGGGGACAGCCGAGGACCTGGCGCAGTCGGCGTTGGAGAAGACCCATCGGCGCTGGGGGCGGATACTGCGCAGGGACGCCCCTGAGGTCTACGTACGCCGGGTGATGGTCAACACGGCGATCTCCTGGCGGCGTCGGCGGAGGCCACTGGAGGTGCCGCTGCTGACCTCCGACAGCGCGCCGACGTCGGACGCGTACGCGCAGGTGGAGGAGCGGCAACTGCTCCTCGCCGCGCTGCGGCGGTTACCACCCCGGACCCAGGCGGTTCTGGTGCTGCGCTACTTCGAGGACCTCAGCGAGGCGGACACCGCCCAGGTTCTCGGCTGCTCCATCGGCTCGGTGAAGAGCCAGGCCTCGCGCGGGCTGGCCCGGCTGCGGGTCGAGTTCGCCCCGACCGCCCCGCAGTCCCCGGTACGGCTCGAGGAGGAACTGGCATGAGCGAGAGCTTCGCGCATTCGACGCTCAGCCCTGCGCTGCGGCAGGCCGCGCATGGTGTCGACGTACCCGAGGACCCGTGGTCGGGGTTCGCCCGGCGCGAGCGACGGCACCGGCGGACGCGGCTGATCCGGGCGGCGATGGCCGCCGTGGTCGCGGTGACGCTCGTCGGGGTCCAGACCAACGTGGTGCCCCTGCCCGGGTGGGCGCCGGGCATCGCGGTCGCCGCCGCCCCGACTGCGCTGCTCGACGCGCCGCCCCGGGGCACGCTGGCCGGCGACCATGCCTGGCTGGACACGCTGCGGGCGCGGATCAGCACCGATCCGCCAATAGGTACCGACAACCCGTTGGGTGGCTGGATCCCGGACGGGATCTGGAAGGTCGCCGATCGCGACCGGATTCGTCTGCTCTACGGCAGTGACCAGCCGGGCCAACGGGTCGCGCTGGTCGCGGTGCCGCTGCGGTCCGGCCTGCTGACCAGGGAGATGCTGGTCTGGTACGTGGGTCCGGCCGGGGCCGGCGCCCAACAGATGCGTTACGGCGGGCACAGCGAGGGTGTCGACAGCCCGGTGATGACCCTGATGCAGGCCGAGTCCGACCGGGGCGGATTCGCGGTCGTCGTCGGGCCGGCCGAATCGACCGTGATGATCAGTGGTGACCCTCGGTACACGCCGAAGGGCACCCTGGAGTACCAGAACCTCGCCAGGGCGGACGGCAGTGGGGTCGGTTTTGCCGTCCTGCCCCCCGCGCCGCTTCGGAGCGAACCCGTCGTCCGGGTCAGCCGTGGCAACCAGGTGCTTTTCCTGGGCGGTCTGGGCGGTGGCCCGTACGCCGGGATCGATCCCACCGGGCCGGAGATGGACGCCCTGCTCACTGCCGCCCGCCGGGGTGCCCGAGGTACGCCACTGGACGACGCCAATCTGCGCAGCTACATCGAATTGGCACTGCTCGACAGTCGCCTCCCGGCGGCCGGGACGACAGCACGGGTGCGGTGGTCGGGCAGGGAGCACGGCCACGCCGCCGCGCTGCTCACCGTGCAGCCTGCCGACGGCGGGGTGATCGCGTACGCCGTGCACGGTGACGAGCGGACCGGCTGGTGGACCGACCTGCGACTGCTGCTGCCGGCCAAGGGCGTCGACCAGCGACCGATCGGCTGGCGGATCCGGGCCGACGACGGCACCCGCACGCCGACGGACCAGGTGCGGGTGATCGCCCCTCCGGACGCGGCGCGCGTCACGGTCACGGCCGGCAGCGCACCCCCGGCCACCGTCACCCTCGACGCGTCGAACGCCGGCACCATCCGGATACCGCCGGACCGGCCGGCCACCCTCACCGCGTACTCCAAGGACGGCGGTGTCCTCGGAACCACCCCGTTGCCGCCGGTCGAGGCCGACATGGCGGGCTTGCCGGGCGACAGCCCGGCTACCCGGGTGACTCCCTGACGAACCGGAAGCGCGGCCGAGCCGTCCGACGGCGGCTCGGCCACGCCGCGTCGGCTCAGCGCAGTGCCGCTGCGAGGTCGGCGGCGGTTTCGAACGTGGGCGCTGCCCGTTCGGTCTCGTCCGCGCTGAGCGCGACACTATCGACGCGGGCCAGCATTTCCGTTGCAGTCTCGTGGTCGTGCAGGACCATGGCCAGTTCGGCGCGGTAGACGAGGACCTCCACCTGTTCGACCGGGTCGTCGTCCGCTTGCGGTCGGGCCAGCGCGCTGTCGAGGATTCGGACGGCCTGCTGGACGTCACCCCTGGAGTCGCCCTGCACGACGGCGTTCGCCAGGGCTTTGGCGAGCCGCCCGGCAGACGTCGTCGCCGGCGTACGCGTGGTGGCGGCCTTCTGAACGACGCGGATCCAATTGCCGCCCGGGTCGATGATGCTGAATCCGCCCACTCCGTCGTAGTTCTTTCGCGCCCGGGGTCGCGTCATCCGCGGGGTCCCGGACACCAGCACCTTGCCGTACGCGGTCCGCATGCCCTCAGCGAACGCCCGGTGCAGTGCCCCGATGTCCGAGGTGAGTACGAGGCAGGAGCCGTAGGACTGCTCCGGGTCGAACCCGGCGATCTCGAAGAAGTGCAGATGCAGATCTTCGCGTCGCAACGCCACGTACGGGCTGGGCTTGCGCTGCTTGTGCGTGGCGTTGAATCCGAGAACCTCGTAGAAGGTGGCGATGTCGTCGATGGACGCGCAGGGCAGCAGGGGAACGGTCACCTCGTTGGTCATGGCTCCTTCCTAGGTGTCGCGGGGTACCCGTCGCACATGGAAAAAGCCGATCATCGCCTTCAGCCGTCCGATCGGGCGAGGCGTCGCTGGTTCGCGGAGCCCTCGGCGGCCAGCGGCCGCAGGACGGAGGGGCCGGCCCCCAGTACCAAAGGCCAGCGAGGTTCAGCAGCTCCGGATCGACCGCGGGTAGCGGCGCCACGGCGCCGGGGTCCGCGGCTCCCGCTCGGCGACCGTCCGCACCAGGTCAGCGGCGGTTCGCTGGGTAGACGAACGCCCGGTCGAAGTCCGCCGTCGTTCGCCACCGCCCGTCGGCGTGCGTCGCGGTTTGTTACTCCGTTGGGCGTGCACCCACGCCCCGTCCCGGCCCGCGGTGGTCTGCGCCACCGTGATGGCCAGCCTCACCGCGTGGACCAGCCCACCGATGACATCGCCCTGCTGGCGATCCGCGCCGCCGAGGGCAACCGCGACCGGGTCCTGATCCCAGCGCTGACCAGGGCCGTCAGCCGGCTTCGTGGTTCCGCTCCGGCTCAGACCTGTCTCTGCGCGGTGACCCGGACTCGCCGCTCGGTCCCGGTCTGGCCTTGCCGGTCGGTTCCGGCCCACCCTGCTCGCCGGTCAGCTCCGCGTCGGGATGATAGCGGTACGCCGCTTCCCGTACCGCCGAGTCGGACTCTAGTCCGGCGCCGAGCGCGCCGCCGACCATCGCCAGCGAGCTGGCCAGCCAGCCCAGCTTGACCTGGTGGGCGACGCCGACCGGTCGGCCGGTGGATGCAGCGAGCAGGTCCCAGGGGACGAGGGTGATCGCCCCGATGATAGTCAGCGCGGCGAGCGCCACGTACAGCGCGAGGACGCCGATCACCACGGTGAGCACGGTGACCACGTTGAAGAGGACGACCTGCTCCCGGGCACCCGGGTCGCGCGGAACCCGCTCCCAGAGGCGCGCGCCGAGCACCATGGTCAGCACCACCGCCAGGACGGAGCCGGCCGCGAGCAGGGCGAGCCGCAGGTTGCCCAAGGCCGCCGACAGCTGCCAAATATCGGCGCTCACCAGGGCGAGGACGGCGGTCGCGAATGCACCGACCAGCAGCCGGGAGAGCCGGACGGCCAGCCGCCACGGCCGGTTCGCCCGGAGCATGCCGAGCAGCAGCCGCAGGTTGCCGCCGATCACCCCGGCCAGCAGGCCGATGCCGGACGCCTGGTGGTTCACGCGCGCGCCGAGTTCCTTGGCCCGCCGTCCGGTGGCCAGGCTCCGGCGGCGCGGGCCGGCCCGTACCGGCTCGCCGACCGCGTCGGTATCGCCGAGCAGTGCCGCGAGGAGCCGGTCCCCGGCCTCGGCCATCCGCCGGGCCATGGCGACGGGGCCGAGCGCGGGCATGGAAAGGACCGCGACGCCGTGGGTGGTGCTGGCGTGCGCGACCACGGGCCGCCGCGCGGTCTGCAATGGCAGGTCCGTCACACAGAGGACCAGACTCCAGCCCTCGTCCAGCATCCGGCGCCGGGTTGCCTCGATGAGCTGACCGAGGTCGGCCGGCCCTTCGACGAGCCGTGCCACCTGGAGGCGTACCGCCCAGTCGACCTCCGGGACGCGGCTGCGGAGCCGGTCGGCGAGCTCCGCAGCGGCCTCCCGCGCCAAGTCGGCCGCGGCCCCGGGGGCGGCCACGACACCCACGACGACGGACCCGCGCCCGGTCACCACACTCCCGGAGCCGGCCCGGCCGCTCCCCCGGGCGTGGCGCCGGTCCGTGGCGCCGTCGTCAACACTCGAGGTCGTCCTTCAGGATGCTCATCGCCATCTTCAGCCGCTCGATGTAGAGCGGCAGCAGATCCTTCTTGATGGCCGCCCCGGGCCGGCTCGTCCACCGGGTTCAGGGCGTACGTCCACTCGATAGAGGTGTTCGTCCGGCGCACGCCTGGGGTGTTCCAGCCGGTGATGGCGCTGCTGGTCACGATTGCCGGCGAGTGTCCAAATCTGGAAAAGTTGTGGCTCAGGTCGACGTCGATGACGTACTCGAAAACCTGGCCGATGGGAGCGTTGACGGTACGGGTGACCCGGACGAAGTCGTCCCCTACCTCGGTGCAGTCCCGGTCGACGCCCATCGCTGCCTCCCGTCCCTTTCGCTCTGGTCCAGCTAGTCCCCGCTAGGCGCCGACTCATTCATCGGCGGCAGCTCACCGGTGTGCTCGTCGCGGACCCGGCGGCCACGCCGGAACCGACGGTCAGGGCTGGTACTGGCTGCGGGTGCGGGGCAGCCATTGGGGGTGCTTGTCGCGCAGGTAGCGGATCAGTCCCTCGCGTAGGTCGCAGCGCAGGTCCCAGGCGCTGGCGCCGTCCGCGGCCGAGGCCTGCACCTGGATGACCACCGCCTGCGGGGTGGCGTCGACCATCTGGAGCACCCACCGGTTTCGATCCCACAGCGGTGAGGACTCGACCAGTCGGTGTGCCTCCCGGCGCAGGTCGTCCAGGTCGGCGGTGTGGTCGACATGTAACTGGATCTTGCCAATCACCCGCGACTCGTTCCGGGTCCAGTTTTGGAACGGCCGCTCGGTGAAGTAGGTGGTCGGCAGGATGAGCATCCGGTCATCCCAGAGCCGGATCACCACGTTGGTCAGCTTCACCTCCTCGACCCGGCCCCATTCACCGTCCACCACCAGCACGTCGCCGACGTGCAGCCCGTCGGCGAAGGCGACCTGGATGCCGGAGAACGCGTTGCCGAGCGCGGTTCGGGCGGAGAGGCCGATCACCGCGCCGACCACCCCGGCCGAGGTCAGAATGGAGATGCCGAAGAGGCGTACCGGCCGGAAGGTGATCAGGATCAGGCCGATCGCGACGATCGTAACCACGGCGACGGTGAGCCGCCGCACGGGGCGGATCTGGGTCCGGGCCCGCCGGACCCGCCGGCTCGTGACCGGATCGCTCGGCAGGCGGCTGAACGCGACCGCCTCGGCGACGTGCAATGCCTTGACCACCAGCCACGCACCGGCGACGACCAGGACCAGCAGGATGGCGTGCCGCAGATAACGCTGCCACTCGGCCGGTCCGGGCGGCAGCGCGTAGTACAGCGCCCCGACCAGCAGGAACGCGGCCGCCGGGCGGCGGCAGGCGTGCCACAGCGGCTCCAGCAGCCACCTATAGCGGCCACGGGCACCCCGGCGGACCAGCACGCCGGAGACCAGGTCCACGACCACGGCTGCCGCCAGCGCGGCCAACACGATCAACGCGGTACGCATCAGAAGCCGTTCACCGTGATCCCGATGCCGCCTCTCCTGGGCTCCCGACCGTACTCGCCGCGTTCAGGGTGCCATTAGATCCGGTGGGAAGCGTTGGATATCGGGAATGCCAAACGGCCGTGACCGACGTCCGGCGGCTGCCGAACGAGACGGCCGGCCTGCCCGCAGGCTCCCTGCGAGCAGGCGCAGGATGAGTGACCGGCCCCCTGTGGCCGGTCGGCGCGGTTGTGTTCGGTCCGCCGGAGCGGTCTCTGCGGCATCATCCCTGGCCATGACAGATGCACGGATCTGCCGTGATCCGAGCGGTCCGCGCTCACCTCGCCCCGTCCACTGCGACCGCCGCGATGGCGGCATGCGGCCGATGAATGCCGTCGCTGGGACGCGGTAGGCGTTCGACCTCCAGGAAACCGGCCCGGCCGAGTCGCTCGGAGATCTCGTCGATGGGCCAGCGGTAGGCGGTCACGACCTTGTGGTCGAAGGCGGCGACCTCGTCGGCCTCGAAGACGCCCAGCACCAATGTTCCGGCCGGAGCCATCGCTCGCCGGAACTCGATGAGCACGCCGTCGAGTTCCTGCGGCGGCAGATGGATCAACGAGTACCAGGCCAGGATGCCGTCGACGGAGTTGTCGGGGACGTCCAGGCGTTCCAACGACCCGAGGTGGTACTCGACGTTCGGGTGGGCCGCCCGTGCATGGGCGATGAACTCGGGGACCAGGTCGATCCCTGTGGCGTCGACGCCGAGCGAACGAAGGTAACCGGTGAGATGGCCAGGCCCGCACCCGAGATCCAGCACCGTGCCGGGCCGACTCGCCAGATGTCGCCTGATGAAGGCGAGGTCGTCGGGATCTACCTGCTCGGTGGTGCCGAAATGCCCAATGTAGAGCTCTGCCATGGACCCGTATGCCTGCCGGACCTTCTCCCTGTTCACCGCCGAACTATACGAGCTCACTGCTGCTCGTCGCCGTAGATGAGGACCAGGTACTTGGCCATATCTCATACCCCATCGGTTGCCGGCCCCTCTGCGGTGGTCTCTACTATCACGACGAGCCGGGGCGGCTGCAGATCGACAGCCGGGACAAGGTCCCAGGCCCGATGATCCGGGAATCATCGCAGGCTGCACAGGAGGATCGTCGTGGCGGGAACTCCGCAGATCTTGTTCATCCAGGGCGCCGGCGCCGGCACCTACGACGAGTGGGACAACAAGCTGGTCGACAGCTTGAGGCGGGAGCTCGGGGACGGGTACGAGGTCCGCTACCCGCGCATGCCCGACGAGGACGACCCGAGCTACGCCACGTGGAGCGCGGCCATCCGGCGGGAGATCGCGGCGGTGGCCGACGGGGCGGTCGTCGTGGGCCATTCAGTGGGCGGGACGATCCTCGTCAACGCGCTCGCTGAGCGGCCACCGGAGCGGGAGCTCACGGCCATCGTGCTGATCGCCGCCCCGTTCGTCGGTGCGGGCGGCTGGCCCGGCGACGGGTTCGAGTCGCCGTACGACCTCGGCGCGACGCTGCCGCGAGGTGTGCCGGTGCACGTGTTCCATGGACTCCAGGACGAAACTGCTCCACCGTCGCACGCGGACCTGTACGCCGGCGTCATTCCGCAGGCACAACTGCACCGGCTGCCCGGCCGCGATCACCAGCTGGACAACGACTTGAGCGAGGTCGCGACGGTGATCGGACGCGACTAGCCGGTAGCGAGTTGTCTGTGCGGCCTGTGTCGGGCGCACCTCGGGAGCAGCGGCGATGGCATCGGTCCTTCAGGCGATCGCCGTTCGTGCCGGCTCCGCGGGCCTGGCGGAGCCGGCACGAACGACCTGGTGGTACGGCGTGATCAGCTACGGGTGGACCACTGCTGGTTCTGTTGTCCGTTGCAGGCCCAGAGGATGAGTTTGGTGCCGTTCACGGTGGCGGCGCCGTTGGCGTCGAGGCAGAGCCCGGATTGGACGCCGGTGATGGTGCCGTTGGCGTTGAGGTTCCATTGTTGGTTGGTGCCGCTGTGGCAGTCCCAGATGATCGCCTGGGTGCCGTTGGTGGTGCCTTGGCCGTTGGCGTCGAGGCACTTGTTGCCGGACGTCTGGAGTTGTCTGGTGGCGGTGTAGGTCCAGCGTTGTGGTGTGCCGCCGGTGCAGTCCCACAGTTGCACCTGGGTGCCGTTGGTGGTGGTGCCGTTCGGTACGTCGATGCAGCGGCCGGACTGTCCGCCCACGACCTGGACGTTCTGCTGCGGGTTGCCGCCGCTGGCTGGGGCGTACGCGGCGGCGTTGATGTTGGCTTGGACGGCGTTCTCGGTGGCCGCCGACGGGTAGCCGGAGGTCAACACGCCCTCGAAGAAGGTGCCGCGGCCGGTGATGCTGTTGTCGCCACCGATGCCGAGGAGGATGGCACCCTCCTTCTTCATGGGGTGGTAGCCGTTGGGGCGCGGCCCGTCGAAGTAGGTCGTCAGGCTGCCCGACTGCGCGTTCCCGCCCCGGATCGCCCAGTGGTTCGGCTCGCCCTTGACCATGGCTGTGACGAAGCGGTGGTTGATGGACGCGATGTTGTTGTAACCCGCGTTCACCCCGGAGAACAGCCCCCACTCCAGGTCAGCCATGATCCAGGGGCCGCTACCCGCACCGTAGCCCCACTGCTTGTTGGCGCCGAAGTAGACGGTCTCCATGATGGCGCGCTCGTCGGCGAGGCCGTTCGTCTGGGCGTTGCCATAGTCGAAGCAGCACCACTGGTTGTAGTGCGTGCCGTCGACGACCGCGTAGATGCCCTCGGGTTGGTCGCCGGTCGCGACGCCGTTGGTGTTGTTGTTGCGGTAGCCGGTGCCGGGCGCGATGTAGACGCCGTAGGCCTTCTGACCGCCGATCGTGATCGGGGCCGCCTTCGCGTCGGCGAGGTTGTCGAATCCGCCGGGAGCGGGGCCGGAGAAGCCGCCGGGAGGCGCCTGGGTGAGGCGGTTGTTCCGACCGGACTGGTCGTAGATGACGGTGATGACGCAGCTTGTGTTGGCACAGAACGAGTCCTGTGCGGCGGCGTTGGCGAGCCCTCCCGCGCTCAACACACCGATGTCCTGGGTGGCATTGTTCGACGAGCGTCGGACCTGGTAGAGCGGGCCGTTGTACGCGCCGTACAGCGCGCGGGTGGTGCTGTGCGCGGCTACGCAGGGCGTGCCACCCGAGGCGTAGATGTCACACGGTCCCGTGCCGGCGGCGTGGGCGACGCCCGGCGTGTCCGAGACCACGTAGATGCCAGCGCCGACGACGAGGACCAACAGGGTCCCCGCGGCGGCCAAGAGGCGGCTCAGCCTTCTCTTCACGTTCATCGAATCCTCTCCGACATGCGGTGGTGGTGGGGTGGGTCAGAGCTTGCGAGCAACGTCATACGTCGTACCAATGACATTAACGGTGGTCCATGTCTTCGCGCTACCTGTAACGGCTGTGGAGCCATGACGGATCCAAGGGCCAGATTCAGGACGGATATGCTCGTCAGCGGGCATGGCGCGTCCCCGTGTCGGGGCAAGAATCGATTCGAGGGCGGTCTATGAACATCGGGGAGATCGCCCGCCGGGCGGGGGTGTCCCGCAGCACCGTGTCCTACGTGCTGAGCGGGAAGCGGACCGTGTCCGAGGCGACCCGGCAGCGGATCCAGGCGGTCATCGACGAGCTGGACTACCGACCGAACGCCAGCGCCCGCGCTCTGAAGGAGGGACGCACCCGCACCCTCGGGCTGGTGATCCCTCCGGCCAGCCAGCGGTTGACCGACATGCAGTTGGGCTTCGTCGCCAGCGTCGTCGAGGCGGCCGCCCGCCATGACCTCGATGTGCTGCTCTCTCCGTCCGGCGGCGACCATGACCGGTCGTTCGAGCGGATCGTCACCGGGCGTCGGGTGGACGGTGTGGTCCTCATGGAGATCCGGTTGAAGGACGACCGGGTGACTCGGTTGACCAAGGCCGGCCTGCCGTTCGTCACGATCGGGCGGACCGCCGAGCCGCACGGGATGAGCTGGATCGACATCGACTACGCCGGGCTGATCGCCAGGTGCGTGCACCACCTGGCCGATCTGGGGCACCGGCATGTGGCACTCGTGAACCGCTCCGCGGAGTTGGTGGCCGCGGGTTACGGCCCCAGCCATCGGGCGCTGGCGGGTTTCCGGGCGGCGGCGATGGAGCGGGGCGTGACCGGCGTGGAGGTCTGCTGCGGCGACGACACGGTCTCCGGCGAGGCGTGCGTGGAAGAACTGCTGGCGACACATCCGGACGTCACGGCGGTGGCCACCATCAACGAGGCCGCGCTGCCCGGAATGCAGCGCGCACTGACCAGTGCCGGGCTGTCAGTGCCGGGCGACTTCTCCGTCACCGGCGTCGCCGCCCAGCACTGGGCGGAGGATTTCCGGCCGCCGTTGACCGCTGCGGATGTGCCGATGGTCGAGATGGGCGCCGAGGCGGTGTCGTTGCTGCTGGAGATCATCGCCGCGCCCGGAGCGGTGCCCCGCCACCGGCTGTACAACCCGCCCATCTCGTTGCGCTCCAGCACCGGTCCGGTCCGGGGCCGCTGAGCCCGTGCGGCTACCCACCCGCGACTCGCCGCTCCTCCTGGGCGGCAGCGAGGATGAGATAGCTGCTGGCAGTCCAGGTGTACGCGCGGTCCCTGAGCCCAGCGCCGGTTTCGGCGTCGAAGTTCTCCGCGAAGCCGGACTTCTCACACAAGGCGAGGAATCGTCGGCTGATGTCGTCGGCGATCCTGGTCTGCCCGGCCCGGCGCAGACCGTCCTCGACCAGAACGGTGGAGGGTGCCCAGATCGGGCCACGCCAGTAGCCGTCGGCCACGTAGTGGGCCGAGTCCGTCGGCTCGGTGGCCAGCCCGTGCGTGGTCAGGTGCGTCTCGGCGCCCCGGGCCAGAGCGGCGGCGACCGGGGTGGGCAGGCCGGCCCCGAGGGCGACGGGCATCAGGTCGAGCAGGCTGCGGCTCGCCCGCCGATGCCCGGTGCGAGGGTTGCGGGCGGTGAAACGTTCGCCGTCCCACAGGTCCCGGAGCATGGCGCCCTGGATCCGGTCGGCCTCCCGGGACCACTGGTCGGCGGGTTCGCCCAGCTCGGCGGCGAGGTCCGCCAGGCAGCGAAGCTGCGAGACCAGGAACGCGGCGAGGTCGGCCGTCTGGAGAACCCGGTCGCCGTCGAAGGTGGTCGCGTTGTCCCAGCCGCTGTCGTTGCCGTGCTGGTAGTGGGGCAGATCGTGGCCGGGGGCTCGGCGCGCGTCGAGCCAGAACCTGGTCCACCGGGCGAGCCGGTCGTACGTCTGCGCCAGCGCCGCCCGGTCCAGCGGCTGAGGAAGGCGTCGGCGCAGGTGTCGTAGAGCCCAGCCGTGAATGGGGGGCTTGACGTAGTTGTGCAGGACCTCGGAGTGGGCGATCGAGTCGGGTAGGGCGCCGGACTCATCCTGGTGGTCGAAGGGCAGGTGGAACTGGTGCCAGGCCAGCTCCGGCTCGCCGCTGGCCAGGGCGATCGCGTTGAAGCAGTGGTCCCAGCTCCACACCTTGTCCATCCAGTGCTTGGACATGAGGACGGCCGGGCGGGTGACGAAGCCCGCCGGAGCGACGGTGGCCGACCACAGGACGTACGCGGCCAGCTCGGCGGCCGGGGTGTCCGCGCCGCGCCACGGCGCGATCGCGTCGACGAACGCGGTGAACTCGGTGATCCGGTCGCGGCACAACTGCTCGAAGGTGACCGATCCGGTGTACGGGCGGCGGGCGGTGGCGTACTCCTCGATCGCGATCTCCCAGGGTTGGTCCCCGGGGAGGTCCAGGGACCGGTCGGCGGTGCCGAGCGCCTCCGCGCCGTCGGTCCGCTGAAGAGCACCGGTGAGCACCGTGATCCGGTAGCGGCGACCGGTCTCGTACGAGGTGAACACGTGTGACCCGTCGACCGGGTCGACGTACAGGTAGGTGCCGCTGAACGGGGTGAGGGTGCTCGCGGCTGCGGCCACCCGCAGGCCGAGCCGTCGGCCCCGGATCCGCAGGGTGTCCGGCCCGTCGTAGACGGCCTCGATCCGGTCGGTGCCACTGCGCCAGGTCAGCAGCGCGGGCGTGGCGACGACTGTGGTACCGGCGACCGTGGGGGTGAGGCGCAGTACGGGATGCAGCCCGGTCTGGTGGGAGACCAGGTGCAGATCGTCGGCGTACGTCTTCTCGGCAACCACCGGAGAGATGTTGAACCAGGATCCTCGGTAGCTGAACGGGATGTCCTGGATGGGAAACTCCGGACCGGACGGGGAGACGGTCATGGGTGGCGGGTGCCTTTCTGTCGTACGGGTGGTCAGTCCTTGATGGCGCCGGCGGTCACGCCCATCGAGACGTACCGCTGGGCCAGGATCAGCAGCACGGCGGCGGGAATGGAGGCGACGACAGCGGTGGCCATGATGGCGTTCCACTGCTGGTTGTTGTTGCCGATGTAGTGGTAGATGCCGAGAGTGATCGGCTGATGGTCGCCGCCGCCGGCGAGGGTCGAGGCGAAGATGAAGTCCGACCAGGACCAGAGGAACGCGAACAGCGACACCGTGACGATCGAGTTGCGGCTGACCGGCAGCACGACCGACCAGAAGGTCCGCAGCCGACCGGCGCCGTCGACCACGGCGGCCTGGAGCAGCTCGTCGGGAATTCCGGACATGAACGCCGTGAAGATCAACACGCCGAACGGCACCGCCAGTGTCGTGTCGGCCAGGATCAGGCCGGGCAGCGTGTTCAGGACGCCGAGATTGAGATAGATGGCGTAGAAGCCCATCGCCATGATGATCCCCGGGATCATCTGCGCGATCAGCAGCATGAAGCTCAGCGCCGGGCCGCCGGGCGGCCGGAGCTTCGCCAGCGCGTATCCGGCGGGGGCCGCCAGCGCCACGGTCAGCGCCACCGTGCCGAGGCCGACCAGAAAGCTGGTGCCGAGGTACGGCAGTTGTTGGTCGAGCACCGCGCGGTAGCCGTCCAACGTGCCGTTGGTCGGAATCAGGTGCGGGGGACTGGCCCGCATGTCCTGGTCCCGGGTGAACGACACGTTGATCATCCAATAGACCGGAAAGAGCATCAGCCCGGTCAGCACCAGGCCGATGCCGGTCTTCCACCAGGCCCGAGGCGTTGAGGTGGTCATCGTAGGTGCTGCCTCCGCTCGATCCGGATGTAGACGAGCCCGGCGATGAGGGCCATTACGATGAGCAGGTTGCCGATGGCCGCACCCGGGCCGAACTCGGGCAGCAGGTTGCCGAAGCCGAGCCGGTACGACCAGGTGGCGAGCGTTGCCGAGGAGCCGATCGGGCCACCCCTGGTCATGATCCAGATGATGTCGAAGACCTTCAGCGTGTAGATCAGCCCCAGCAGCAGCGTGATCGTGGAGACGGGACGCAGCAACGGGAAAGTGATCGACCAGAACCGTTGCCATCCCGTCGCGCCGTCGAGCGCGGACGCCTCGTACATCTCGGCGGGGATCGCCTGCAGTCCGCTGTACAGCACCACCAGGTTGAACGGGATGCCGATCCAGACGTTCGCGATGATCACCGAGGTGAGCGACCAGCCCGGCGAGGTGAGCCAGTTGACCGGGCTGATCCCCACGACGCCGAGCGCCGCGTTGACCAGACCGGAGTCGCTGTTGAGCAGCCACGACCAGGTCGACGCCGAGACGATCAGCGGCAGCAGCCACGGTATGAGGATGAGCGCCCGCAGCGTGCGCGACAGCGGGAAGTGCTGGTGGAAGAAGAGCGCGAGGGCCATGCCGATGCTGAACTGGAAGGCGAGCGACGCGGCGGTGAAGATCAGGGTGTGCGCCAGCGTCGGCCCGAAGGCCGGGTCGGTCAGGACCGTCCGGTAGTTGTCGAGGCCGGCGAAGGGCGCGTCGCCCTGTACGAACGAGCGAACGGTGTACTCGCGCAGGCTCAACTCGACGTTGCGGTAGAGCGGGTAGGCGTAGAAGGCCGTCAGGTAGACGGTCACGGGTGCCAGGAAGCCCCACGCAAGCCATCGGCCGGGCCGGCGTACGCGGGACGGGGGAGGCCCGGGTGGGGCGGCCGTCGCCGCCCCACCCTGGTCTCGTGCGGTGGTGGAAGTCTGTGTCGTGGACGGCATGGTGGCGGTGGGGCGCGCTTACCTGGTCGTCGCTGCGGTCTGCGCTGCGGTCAGCGCCTCGCGCGGTGACTTCCCACCGCTGAGGGCTGCCTGCACCGCGGTCCACAGGGACTCGGAGATCTTCGGGTACTTCGTGCCGAGGTTGTCGCCGGTGCGGCCCTTGGCTGCCCGGACCGCCTCCACCCAGACCTTGAGCTTGGGGTCCGCAGCCGCCTGCCGCTCCTGGACGGCGGCGACGGGTGCGACGTAGGACAGCGTGGTGTCGGTGGTGAGCAGGTTCTCGGCGTTGGTCAGACAGGCGACGAGCTTCTGCGACGTGTCGTACCGGCCAGTGTTCTTCTGCACGGGGATGGAGACGAACTCACCGCCGGTGGGCGCCGGCGCCGGGCCGCCCGCGCTGGCCGGGATCGCGATGGTGCCGTACGGGAAGCGGAGCTTCTCCGCGTTGGCCAGTTGCCAGGTGCCGTTCTCGGCGAACGCGTAGTCGCCCGTGGCGAACTCCTGCCAGCTCGTGGTCTGGGTGTTGTTGATGACGGAGTTCGGGGCGTGGCCCTGCTTGAGCCAGTCCGTCCAGAGCGCCAGCGCGGACACCGCCTGCGGCGAGTCCAGACTGGTCAGTTGGGCTCCCGATCCCCAGAACCAGGGCAGGAACTGGAAGCTGCCCTCCTCGGTGCCGATCGCGGAGAAGGTGATGCCCTTCTTCCCCGCGGCCTTGACCTTGGTCAGCGCCCCGGTCAGGGAGGTCCAGTCCTTGATCGTGACCGGGTCGACGCCGGCAGCCGTCAGCAGATCCTTGTTGTAGTAGAGGGCGAGGGTGTTCGCCCCGATCGGCACCCCGTACGTCTTGCCCGCGCTCTGGCCGGCGCCGAGTAGGTTCTTCTCCATGGCCGAGACGTCCAGCTTGTTGTCGTCGGTGGTGGTGAGCGCGCCGGCCTCGGCCAGTGTCGAGATGACCGGGTTGTCCACGATCAGTACGTCGGGCGAGTTTCCCTGCTGCGCGGCGAGCAGCGCCTTGTTGGTCAGGTCCGTGGTGTCGTAGCCGGTCCGCTCGACGGTCACCCCCGCGGAGGTGCCGCACTTCTTGAGCAGTGCGACCCATTCGGAGTCGTCCGCGAACTGCGGGTACGGGTCCCAGACGAGGTAGGCGCCGCCGCCGGTGGGGCCGTCGGCGGACGATGAGCAGGCACTGCCTGCCGCTGCGGCGAGCGCTATCACGGCGACGGCGGCCAGGCGCCGCCGACGACTGAGTCCTGTCATGTGTTGCCTCACTTCAGTCGATCGTCAGGTGGGGATGTGCGGGTTGACCGTCGCGGGCCGGATGCGGTCCGACCATGAGGCGAATCGATTCGACGAACCGGTTCGCCCGAAGATAGGTCCGTCCATGCTCGCCGGTCAAGGGATGGTCGGCCAAGCCGATGGTCTTGCTGGGAAACACGGACTTCATCGTGTCGTCACTCCATTGACACGGTTGACTTTCCGGTCCTACGATCCGTGCGAATCGATTCGCAAGCGCCGCCTCCGGAGAGCGTCCCCCACGCCCCACCAAGGAGCCGCCCGTGAAAACCCCGTCCCGCGGCAGGTCAGGACGAGCCCGCCCGCTCGTCACCCGACTCACGGTCGGCCTGCTCGCCGCCGCTGCCGCCGTAACCGTCGCCGCGTCTCCGGCCCAGGCCGCCGACGAGTCGATCAGCGTCAACTTCTCCACGACCAGCGGTACGCCGACCTACCGCGCGTCCGGCTGGATCTACGGCATGACCGAGAACGCCAGCGGCCCGGCTGACCACTTCTACCGGGACGTCAAGTTCCAGTACATGCGCGCCGGCGGCGCGCAGCTCGCGGGGAGTGGCTGGGTCGGCGGAACCTACGACCGCCGCTGGAACTCCACCCTCGCCCAGGCGCGCCGGACCACCGCTCTCGGCGGTCAGTTCATCCTGCTGCCGCACGACCTGTGGGGCGCGGACGGTGCCGGCATCTCCCGCTTCCCCGGCGACAACGGCAACTGGACCGACTACGACAACTTCCTGACCCGCCTCATCAACGACGTCCGGGCGTCCGGGCTGTCCGTGCAGTGGGACATCTGGAACGAGCCCAACATCACCCCGTTCTGGAACCGCCCGATCTCCCAGTACCTCGAACTGTGGCGCCGCACCCACCAGCGCATCCGAGCCGAGTTCCCCAACCAGCTCATCGTCGGGCCGAGCTGCGCCTGCGTACCGTCGACCACGCACACCTTCTGGAACCAGTACCTGGACTTCATCCGCTCGACCAACACGGTCCCGGACATCATCAGCTGGCACTCCCTGCCGGGTGACCCGGTCGCCAACGTTGCCGCCGCCAACGCCACCCTCGATTCGCGCGGCATCGCTCACCCCCGTCCGTACCAGATCAACGAGTACGGCGCGCCCGACGAGCAGAACCCGGCCGACGGCGCCTGGTACATCGCGCGTCTGGAGCGGGCCCGGGCGGACGGCCTACGGGCCAACTGGGCCAGCGGCGGCAGCCTGCACAACGACCTCGGCAACCTGTTGATCCGCAACTCGGCCGGCCAGCACCAGCCGAAGGGCGAGTGGTGGGCCTACCGGTACTACGCCTCCCAGACCGGGCAGGTGGTGGCGGTGACGGCCAGTCCGTCGTACGACGCCTTCGCCACCAAGGCGACCGGCACGGCGAAGGTCCTGGTCGGTGGCGGGCGTACCACCGGGAACCTGACCGTCAACCTGCAACGCCTGGACACGACCAGCGGCATCGTGCAGAACAACCAGGTGCGGGTGCTCACCCAACGCATCCCCCACAACGGGGGCGGCGCCGTGCAGGGGCCGATCACGGTCTCGAACAGCGTGGTCGGCGTGTCCAACAACAACGCCACCGTGACCCTGGCGTACGCCAATCAGACCGACACCTACACCGTCACCCTGCTGCCACCGTCGGACGGTGGCTTCCAGTCGGTCGCGGTGGCCCAGCACTCCCAGCAGTGCCTGGACAACCCCGGCCTGAGCACCGCCGACGGCAACGTCCAGCAGCAGAACTACTGCGACGGCGGTGACCAGCAGCTCTGGAACTTCCGCCCGGTCGCGGGCGTGGCCAACACGTACACGGTGGTCAACCAGCAGAGCGGCAAGTGCCTCGACGTCAACGGTGTGTCCACCGCGGACGGCGCGGCCGTGCACCAGTGGGCCTGCCTGAACGGCCTCAACCAGCAGTTCACCCTCCGCAAGGTGACGTACGCCGGCAACGACTCGCACGACTACCAACTCGTGGCCCGGCACAGCGGCAAGTGTGTCGACGTCAGCACGGTCTCCACGGCGGCACGGGCGCCGGTCCACCAGTGGACCTGCATCGCGGCCGGCCAGGGCAGCCCCCTCAACCAGACGTGGCGGGTCCTGGGGCGATAGGCGTCGCGAGGGACCGTGGCGTTGGCCGTCCGCCCGCCGGCCAGCACCGCGCCCCGCCGTAATCCCATTCATCGAACGTCGACTCCGAGGAGCCACCTCGTGCGAACTCCGTCCCCTGGGCCAGGAAAAGCCCGCCATCTCTTCCCGAGACGCCATCACGTCCGGCGTCTGGCCCTCCTGGCTGGCGCGCTGGTCGGCGTTCTCGTTGGCGTCGGCGCCACACCCGGTTCCCCGTCCACCGCCGCCGAGGCCACCGTCGCGGCACCGCTGGTGGCGGCTGCCATCGTGCCGGGGCAGAGCGCCCCGATCGTCGGTACGCCATCCGGTCGCTGCCTCGAGGTCCCCAACTCCAGCACCGTCAACGGCACCCAGACGCACCTGTGGGACTGCAACGGCAGTGCCGGCCAGACCTGGACCTGGACATCGAGCAAGCAGCTCACGGTGTACGGCAACAAGTGCCTGGACGCCTCCGGCCAGGGCAGCGCCAACGGCACCCTGGCGATCATCTGGGACTGCAACGGCCAGACCAACCAGCAGTGGAACGTCAACAGCAATGGCACCATCACCGGCGTGCAGTCCGGGCTGTGCCTCGACGCCAGCGCCTACGGCACCGCGAACGGCACCAAGGTCCACCTGTGGGCGTGCCACGGGGGCACGAACCAGCAGTGGACCTCACCGACCACCCCGCCGCCGACCGGTACGCGCCCGTGCGACATCTACGCCTCTGGCGGCACCCCGTGCGTAGCAGCGCACAGCACGACGCGGGCGCTCTATGCGGCGTACGCCGGAAATCTCTACCAGGTCCGACGCTCGTCGGACAACACGACCCGCAACATCGGGCTCTCCGGCGCGGGCGGCACCGCCAACGCGGTGACGCAGGATTCCTTCTGTGCCGGCACGACCTGCGTGATCACGGTCGTCTTCGACCAGTCCGGGCGCGGAAACGACCTCTGGTACCAGGGATCGAGCGTGGTTCCAGGCTCCCCGCAGAGCAGGCCGGCGACCGCGACGTCGGAGTCTCTGACCGTGGGCGGCGCCAAGGCGTACTCGCTCTACATCAACCCCGGCAACAGCTACTGGCGCGACGGGCACCTCACCGGCGTGCCGACCGGGGCCGCTCCCGAGGGTATGTACATGGTGACCAGCGGCACCCACGTCAACAACGGCTGCTGCTTCGACTATGGCAACAGCGAGACGACGAGGAAGGCCGACGCCGCCGGGGCGATGGACGCCATCAACTTCGGCACACAGTGTTGGTTCGGCGGCTGCTCCGGCACTGGGCCCTGGGTGCAGGCAGACCTCGAGTGGGGCCTCTTCCCCGGTGGCAGCCAGACCTGGAACACGAACCAGCGATCCTTCACCAGCAAGTTTGTCACCGCGACACTCAAGAACAACGGCACGAGCCGCTTCGCCATCAAGGGGAGCAACGCCCAGTCCGGCAGCCTCTACACGCTGTGGGACGGCTCGCTTCCGCCGGGATACAGCCCGATGAGGAAGCAGGGCGCGATCATCCTGGGCAGTGGTGGTGACTGCTGCAAGCCCGACGGCGGCGCGAACCTGAGCGCCGGCACCTTCTACGAGGGGGCCATGGTCGCCGGCTACCCGTCCGACGCGACCGAGAACGCCGTACAGGCCAACGTGGTGATCGCCGGTTACCGCTGACCCCGGCAACGCCCGAACGAGTCGTGCGCCGGTCACCACCTCGTGGGGACCGGCGCACGACTCGCGTGGACGTCGGCCCGGTCAGGCGACCGTGCAGGACGCGCCGTTGAGGGTGAACGCGCTCGGCCGCGCGTTGTTACCGGTGTGGGTGGCCTGGAAGCCGATGCTCACCGATCCGTTGGCGGGAATGCCGGCGTTGTAGGAGACGTTCCGGGCCGTCACCTGCCCCGAGTTCGGCGAGTACGAGGCGTTCCAGCCCGAGGTGATGGTCTGGCCGCCCGGCAGGGTGAAGACCAGGGACCAGCCGTTGACGGCACTGGTGCCGGTGTTCGTGACGGTGATGTTCTCGGTCAACCCGGTGTTCCAGGCGTTGACGTCGACCGTCACCCGGCAGGCGCCGGAAGCCGGCGGTGGGGTGGTCGGGGGCGGGGTGGTCGGCGGTGGCGTCGTGGGGGGCGGGGTGGTCGGAGGCGGGGTGGTCGGCGGTGGCGTCGTCGGGTTGGTCAGTCCGAAGAACGCGATGGCGGACGCGGCCATGCCGCTGCCGGGCAGACTGTGCCCGGCGCCCTGGATGCTGTACGCCTCGACCTGAACGGTGCCGCTGGTGTCGGCGTACCTGCGCCGGTTCCAGTTCGCCTGGGGCGTGTCGGTGGAGGTGGGTGTCTGGCTCAGCCCGAACACGTTGGTCCACTGCTCGATCGTCTCCTGCAACAACGAGTACGGCACGAGCGTGTCGTTGGAGCCGTGCCAGACCTGCACGCGCGGGCGAGGACCGGAGTAGCCGGGGTATGCCTGGCGGACCGCGTCGCCCCACTGCTGCGGGGTCCGGTTCATGTTTCCGCCAGTGCACTGGCTGCTGGTCGGTGGGTAGTCCGCCGCGTTGGCGAAGCAGTTGTACGGCACTCCCATGAACGCGGCACCGGCCTTGAACAGGTCGGGATAGAGGGCCAGCATGTGGTTGGTCATCATGCCGCCGGAGGAACTGCCGGTGGCGTAGACCCGGTCCGGGTCGGCGGCATACTGCCGCTGAACGTATTGGATCATGGAGACGATCGACACGGGGTCGCTGCCACCGCCGCGGCGCTTGGCGGCGTCCGACCAGACGTCGAAGCAGTTGCCGAAACCGGCCTGCTGGGTCGCGGATGGGTAGATCACGATGAATCCGTACCGGTCGGCCAGGCTGGCGAACTCGCTACCGGAGTAGAAGCCGGGGCCCGACCCTCCGCATCCGTGCATGGCCACCACGGTTGCCGGCCTGGCCGGGCGGTTGTCCGGCACGTAGACGTGCATGCGCATCCGGCCGGGGTTGTCGCCGAAGCTGGTCACCTCGGTCAGCGACGCCGCGTACGCAGGTTTGAACGTGGGGACCACCAGGCCGAGTGTCGCCAGTGACGCAGCCAGGGCGAGCAGCAGTTTCCTTCTGATTCTCAACGGACGACTCCTTCGATTGCCTGTGCAGGCTGGGATTGGTCGCGCGATCCGGTCGCGGGTGCGCCCGACTCCCGCGGTGATCGCGCAATGCCCGCTACCTGTGGCTCGCCCTGCCCGGCTCCGTGTCGCATCGCGTAGCAGTTAGTGTTCCCCTCGGCCCGACAAGTGTCAATCGAAGACGTTCTATTGACTGGCCGGCGTTCCCCGCCTCGGCGAGGCCGGCTCGTCGGCGGTCCGTCTACAGTCGTCACACCGTCCCTGAGGAGCACGGAGCGCCTGTGGCAAGCCCGTTCGACATCGACGAGATATATCCGGACGACGGAGACCACCCGCTCCGGCTGCCCCGGCGGCAGGTCGGCAACTCGCCGCAGGGTGTCGCGGTGACCCTGCTGGCGGACTACACCCTGCGGACTCGTGCCGACCTTCCGTCCGCTGCCATCGTCGCGCTGCTTGCGGAAACCGGGGTGACTGCGGCCGGCGCGCGTACCGCGATCAGCCGGCTGGCCCGCCGTGGCGTACTGGAAGGCGGCCGAGTTGGACGGCGTAGTTCCTACCGGCTCAGCCGCGCCGCCGCCGCCAACCTCTCCGCCGGGGGCAACTGGATCCTCGTCTCCACCACCTCGCCGGCGCGGTGGGACGGGTGCTGGACGAT
Organism: Micromonospora sp. LH3U1; assembly: GCF_028475105.1. Classification (NCBI taxonomy): domain Bacteria; kingdom Bacillati; phylum Actinomycetota; class Actinomycetes; order Micromonosporales; family Micromonosporaceae; genus Micromonospora; species Micromonospora sp. LH3U1. Next base: position 2,130,703 of record NZ_CP116936.1, read on the forward strand.
TGTCGCGTTCTCGCTGCCCCAGGACCACAGTACGCAGCGACGGGCCCTGCGGGCTCAGCTCCGCTGGCTCGGATACGCGCCGTTGTACGACGGGCTGTGGATCTCGCCGCACGAGCTGACCCCTCCGGCTCGGGCGCAGCTCGACCAGCTCACCCTCGGTGCGGTCACGGTGTTCCGCGGACGACAGGCTGACCTCGACTCGACCAGCCACCGTGCCCCGATCGAGGCCTGGGACATCGAGGCGATCAGCCGGAGCTACGAGGCGTTCCTCCAGCGCTGGAGACCGCTGTTGCCCCGGGTGGCATCCGGGCAGGTCGATGGAGCAGCCGCGGTGCGGGCGCGTACCGAGATCATGGACACCTTCCGGCGCTTCCCCGTCCTCGATCCGCAGCTGCCCGTGGAACTCCTCCCGGAGGGATGGCTCAGGCGGCCAGCACGAGAGCTGTTCGAGGCCGTCTACGACGGCCTCGCCGCGCCCGCCGAGCGACACGTCCGGGCCGTCGTCGCGCGCTGTGCCGACGGCGCGCAGCCGGGCATCGAGGCCCACACCACCGCCGACATCCTCGCCGGAGTCGCACCGACGTGAGCCGAGCCGAGCAGGGGCAGGGCGGTTCCGCCGACGGGTGTTCGTGAGCCGGCGATCACTCTCGGACATTGACTGTGAACGATAACAAGACCGTCGTGGTGTGGGTGGTTCGTTACGTCTTGACGAACGGCATGTTATCGCTCACTCTCGATGGAGAGGACGACGGCTCCTGTGGCTCACCGGGCGAGCCCCACCGGTCGCACCTCGGATCGCGGCGTTCCCCCAGGGCATGCGGACGTCGCCTCAGGACTTCCCGCAGATGCAGGCGACAGCCTGCTGGACTGCGTGCGCCGTGTGCGGGCCCAGGATGACCGTCCCGGAATCCTCGGCCACGTCGGCGCCGGCCGTCCCGAACGGTTTGTCCTGAGCGAAGTGGCACATCACCACCACCGATGCAACCACTGAAAAGGAACCACATGAAACCCAAGAGAACTCTGCTAGCGACCGCGACCCTCGCCGTCGCACTCACCGCGGGCATGACGGTGGCGTTGGCCCCCATGGCCAGTGCCGGAACGACCCTGAAGGCGTCGGCGGCCGAGAAGGGGCGCTACTTCGGCGCCGCCGTCGCGACGGGCAAGCTCTCCGACAGCCAGTACGTCGGAATCCTCAACAGCGAGTTCAACAGCGTCGTGCCCGAGAACGAGATGAAGTGGGACGCGACCGAGCCGCAGCAGAGCCGGTTCAGTTACACCGGCGGTGATCGACTGGTGAGTCACGCTCGGGCCAATGGCATGAGTGTGCGGGGTCATGCGTTGTTGTGGCATGCGCAGCAGCCGGGTTGGGCGCAGGGTATGTCCGGTAGTGCGTTGCGTAACGCGGCGATCAATCATGTTACTCAGGTGGCGACGCATTTTCGGGGGCAGATCTATGCCTGGGATGTGGTGAATGAGGCGTTCGCTGACGGGGGTGGTGGCGGGCGGCGTGATTCGAACCTGCAGCGCACCGGTAATGACTGGATCGAGGCGGCGTTCCGTGCGGCGCGGGCGGCTGATCCGGGTGCGAAGTTGTGTTACAACGACTACAACACTGATGGGGTCAACGCGAAGTCGACCGGTATCTACAACATGGTGCGGGATTTCAGGTCTCGTGGTGTGCCGATTGACTGTGTGGGGTTCCAGTCGCATCTGGGCACGTCGCTGGCGGGGGATTATCAGGCGAATCTGCAGCGTTTCGCTGATCTTGGCGTCGATGTGCAGATCACCGAGTTGGACGTGATGACCGGCGGCAATCAGGCCACCATCTACGCCTCGGTCACCCGCGCGTGCCTGGCCGTCTCGCGGTGCACCGGCATCACGGTGTGGGGTGTGCGTGACAGCGACTCCTGGCGTGGATCCGACGACGCCCTGCTCTTCGATCGTTCGGGCAACAAGAAGGCCGCGTACACCTCGGTCCTCAATGCCCTCAACTCCGGCTCCAACCCGCCCACCACGCCCCCGCCGGGCACTCCGGTGGACACCAGCGCCTGGTACGTGCTGCTGAACCGGAACAGTGCCAAGGCGCTGGACCTGAACAACCAGGCGACAAATGACGGCGCGCGGATCAGCCAGTGGACGCGCAACAACGGCGCCAACCAGCAGTGGCAGTTCGTGGACTCGGGGGGTGGCTACTACCGGCTGAAGTCCCGGCACTCCGGCAAGGTGTTGGACGTCTACAACTTCTCCACCGCTGACGGCGCGGCGATCGTGCAGTGGAGCGATGGCAACGGCACGAACCAACAGTTCCGGGTCGCCACGTCGGCCGACGGTTACCTGCGACTGATCAACCGCAACAGCGGCAAGGCCGTCGAGGTGCAGGGCGCGTCCACCGCCGACGGGGGAAACATCGTTCAGTACACCGACTGGGGTGGCAGCAACCAACAGTGGCAACTCGTCCGCATCGGATAGCACTCCGGTGGCCGCATCTCGCCCGCACAACACCCCAACGTGCTGACGCCACCACCAGACGCCGGCACACACGCCAGGGCACGCACGTGCGTTCTGCTCGTGGGTGACCCCGATCGAAGGAGTGGACCATGAAGGCCATCGGTGAGGCTCGTCCCGCCTCTCCACCGAGACGTCGCTGGCGGTCGGGGTTGGCCGCGGCGGCGGCCGCGGTCATGGCAGCCGGCACACTGGTCGCGGTCAACGCGGCGCCTGCGGCGGCGGCAACCGTGGACACCAACGCCTGGTACGTCCTGGTGAACCGGAACAGCGGCAAGGCGCTGGACCTGTACGGCTCGGCCACCAACGACGGCGCACGGATCAGCCAGTGGACGCGCAACAACGGCGCCAACCAGCAGTGGCAGTTCGTGGACTCGGGGGGTGGCTACTACCGGCTGAAGTCCCGGCACTCGGGCAAGGTCCTCGACGTCAGCAACTTCTCGACCGCCGACGGTGGCGCGATCGTGCAGTGGGCCGACCTCAACGGAACGAACCAGCAGTTCCGGCTGGCCGACTCGGACGGTGGCCACGTCCGGCTGATCAGCCGACACAGCGGCAAGGTCGTGGAGGTGCAGGGAGCCTCCACCGCCGACGGCGGAAACATCGTGCAGTATTCCGACTGGAACGGCACCAACCAGCAGTGGCAACTCGCCCGCACGGACGGCGGTAACCCGCCGCCGTCGGGTGGGAACGGGTGCGGCAAGGCGCCGACGCTGTCCAGCGGCACGCACACGATTCAGAGCAACGGCAAGAGTCGCTCCTTCATCCTGCGGGTGCCCGCCAACTACAACAACAGCAACCCGTACCGGCTGATCTTCGCGTTCCACTGGCGAGGCGGCACCATGCAGGAGATCTCCTCCGGTGGCACCAGCGGGACCGCGTGGTCCTACTACGGGCAGCAGGAGCAGTCGAACAACAGCGCGATCCTGGTCGCGCCCCAGGGGTTCGGTAACGGGTGGGGTAATGCCGGCGGTGAGGACATCACCTTCGTCGACGACATGATCAAACAGATCGAGGGCGGCCTCTGTGTCAACCCGGCGCAGCGGTTCGCCCTCGGCTTCAGCTGGGGCGGTGGCATGAGCTACGCCGTCGCCTGCGCGCGGGCCAACGTCTTCCGGGCCGTCGCGGTCATCTCCGGAGGGCAGATCAGCGGGTGCAGCGGTGGTACGCAGCCCATCGCGTACTTCGGGCTGCACGGCATCTCGGACAACGTCCTGAGCATTTCCCAGGGGAGGGCGTTGCGCGACACCTTCGTCCGGAACAACGGTTGCACCGCCCAGAACCCGCCCGAGCCGGGGGCGGGTAGCCGCGCGCATATCACGACCACCTACTCGGGCTGCCGGTCCGGGTACCCGGTGCAGTGGGCCGCGTACGACAACGGGCACATGCCCGGTCCGGTGGACGGCACCTATGCCGAGAGCGGCATCACGACCTGGACCAAGGGTGAGATCTGGAGGTTCTTCGCGCAGTTCTCCTGACCCCCGTCGCCGGCGCTGACGCCGGGCCGCAGCGCCTGCTCCCGCACCTGGGGTGGGCGCTGCGGCCCGTCAGCGTTGCAGGCGTACCGGCTTGCCCGAACCGCTGCGGCGGACCAGCCAGGCCTCGGTGATGTGGGTGAACATCGCCTCGGCGGCGCCGTCGGAGTCATGGGCGGCGATGCGCTCGTAGATGCGCCGGTGGCCCTTGTTGGACGCCACGCACAGCGAGCGTTCGGTGCGGCCCATGTAGCGGGCGGTGTTGATGACCTGGCTCTCCAGCGCCCGTACGACGCCGCGGGCGATGCGGTTGCCGGACGCCTGCATGACCGCGTCGTGAAAGGCCCGGTCGTGCTCGTGGTAGGTGACGTGGTCGTCGACGAGTTCGTCCATCCGGTCGACCATGGCGCTCAGCCGGTCGATGGTCTCCGCGTCGGCGAGGCGGGCAGCGACGTTCGCCATGTCGGACTCCAGCACCCGCCGGGTGACGACGAGGTCGTCGAGGATGGCGAGGCTGTCGTCCTCGGCGATGGTGGCCGCGAGGACGAGCTCATCGAGCATGTCCCAGTTCGACGGTGGAGTGACCATGGTGCCGGCACCCTGGCGGACCTGCACCAGCCCCTTCTCCTGAAGGATCTTCACTGCTTCTCGGACGACGGTCCGGCTCACGGAGAAGGTCTCGCAGAGGATCGGCTCGGGGGGCAGGGAGGTCCCGGACGGGTGTACGCCGCGGACGATGCGCTCCACCAGTTCGGCGGTGACCGCCCTGGCGAGGTTGGTCGGTCGACGCACCCACTCCGGGGCGACCGGGCTGTTCAGGGCTGCCTCCTGCGATGGCGTCATGTCCCCCTCCGAAAGGCTCGCCGTGGCACGACGTCTGGCTCAGTGTACGGCCGACTATTGACGTCACACGTCATACGAGTTACGTTCCGATCAACATTGGCGAGACGGCATGTCCGTCGGCCACCCCACTTTCAGAGGTGACAACTGATGAGACAGCGCGCTAGATGGTCGGCCGTCCTCGTTGTGGGACTGGCCTTGGCCGGCTGTGGAAGTGCCACCGGCTCGGGCTCGTCGAGCGGGTCGGACGGCAAGTTGGTGGTGTGGGACTGGAAGTCCGGTGAGGCATTCGCGGCATCGTATCTGGACAAGGCGAAGGCCGACTTCAAGAAAAAGCACCCCGACGTCGCGGTCGAGTTCGTCGCGCAGCCCTTCGACCAGTACTACACGCTGCTCGGTGCGGCGATCCAGTCCGGCAAGGGCCCGGACGTCATGCTGTTCAACGGCGGTGGCCAGATCCGTGACCGGGTGGACGCGCTGGTGCCGCTCGACGACTACGTGGCCGACGACAAGCAGCGCTTGGCTGGTTGGGACGCGTTCACCAAGGACGGCAAGGTCTACGCCGGCCCGGTGACGTTGCAGGGTCACCCCATCTACTACAACAAGGCGATCTACGAGAGGGCCGGACTCGACCCGGCGAGCCCGGCCACCACGTGGGACAAGTTCGTCGCCGACTGCGCCGCCATCGCCAAGGCCGGCGCCAAGTGCTTCGCCCTCGGCAACAAGGAGGGTGTCGGCATTCAGTTCTGGCTCTCGAGCCTGGCGTCGGCCACCCTCACTGCCCAGGAGTACGACGCCTGGATCGCCGGCAAGCGCGACTGGAACTCGCCCCACGTCAAGCGGATCTTCCAGCTGTGGAAGGAAGCCGGCGACAAGGGCATGAACAGCGACGGGGCCAACTCGACCGCGATGTTCAACGACTCGTTCGCGCTCTTCCAGTCCGGTAAGGCCGCCCACGTCATGGGTCTCATGTCGGACGTGGGGCACTGGAAGGCATTCAACGAGTTCCTGCCCGGCGACAAGCTTGGCGTCATGAAGGCTCCGGTCGTCACCGCCGGCACCACCCCGAGCCTCCCGTACGACGGTGGCATCGGCTACGGGGTCGCCAAGTGGACGAAGGACCCGAAGGTGGCCGCCGACCTGGTGCGCTCCCTGACCTCGACCGACGCGCTGAAGGCCTTCTACGCCGATGCTGGCGCGATCGCCGCCGACACCACGATCGACGTGTCACAGGGCGGCACGGCTGTCGCCACGATCGTCTCCGATCTCAAGGGCGGTAAGCCGGCGCTGCACGTGGCGCTGTCCTCGAAGACGCTGGACCTGATGGGCCGGCTCTCCCAGCAACTACTCAGCGGTTCGATCACCGTCGACGAGGTGGTGAAGCAGTTGGCCGCCTCCGACCAGGCGGGCTGACCTCGTGCCGATCGGAAACACGCAACCGTCGGTCCGTCCGGCTCAGGCCGGACGGGCCGGCGGGGCGGCGGCCACATTCTCCGTACACCGGGGAGGCGCACGTCCCCGTCGCGCCGGCAACGGCCTGCGGGCCGAACGCTTCGCCCCCTACGTCCTGGTCGCTCCGGCCGTCCTGATCATCGTGGCGCTGCGGCTCTACCCGCTGCTCCTCGGAGTCAACTTCTCCTTCACCGGCGACGGTGAGCAGAACGGGACGGCGGTCGGATTCGGCAACTACCGTGAGCTGTTCGCGGATCCGCTGTTCCGGACCGCACTGGGCAACGTCGGGCTGCTGGTGCTGCTGCTTCCGGTGGCCGTGGCGATCCCTGGTCTGCTCGCGACGTTCATCTACCTCCGGGTGCCCGGCCACCGCTTCTACCGCAGCGTCTACTTCTTTCCCGCGGTGCTCTCGCCGGTGATCGTCGGTGCGATCTTCAACCTGTTGCTCGCCTTCGACGGCCCGGTCAACGCCGTCCTCGGGTCGGTCGGCGTCAGCCCGGTGGACTGGCTCGGTGACCCGGACGTCGCGATGTTCATCGTGGTGGGTGTGCACATCTGGGCCACCTTCGGAATGGCCCTGGTGGTGTTCCTCGCCGGCTTCGCCACTCTGGACGCCGCGCTCCTGGACGCTGCCCGGGTGGACGGGGCGTCGCTACGCCAGGTCGTCTGGCATGTGATCATCCCGAGCCTCTCGCGCACCATCCAGTTCGTCTTCGTCACCACGATGATCGGGATGCTGACCTCGATGTTCGGGCTCCTCTTCGTCATGACCAGCGGCGGCCCGGAGGGATCGACGTACCTGCCGGAGTACTACATCTGGATTCAGCAGGGCCAGATGAACCGGCCCGCGCTCGCGTCGGCCGCGTCGACGATCCTCTTCGTGATCATGCTCGTGGTGGGACTGCTGCAGATCAAACTTCTCGAACGATCGGGAAGGGAGGATTGATGTCTCGCGTCCGTCTGGGCTGGTGGTTGGTCGCCATCCCGATGTCACTGCTCGCGCTGGCGACGATCTACCCCCTGCTGTTCACCGCCAACGTCGCGATGAAGACGCGCCGTGACTACATCCTCGACCGGTTCTCCCTGGCCGACACTCTGCGCTGGGAGAACATCAGCACGGCGTGGAACAGCGTCGGCATGGGCCGCTACTTCGTCAACTCGCTGCTCGTGGTGACGTCGTCGGTGGTTCTGCTGCTGCTGCTCGGGTCGATGGCCGGCTTCGCCCTGAGCCAGCTGCGGTTCCGGGGCTCGTCGGCGTTGTTCCTGGGCTGCCTCGCGGGACTCTTCATCCCGTTTCAGGTGATCATGGTGCCGCTCGCCCGGATAATGGCCGACACCGCGCTCATCGACACGTACCCCGGCCTGGTCCTGGTCTATGTGGCCCAGTTCCTGCCCTTCACCGTCTTCCTGATGACGAGTTACTACAAGGGCATCCCGCCGGAGATCATCGACGCCGCCCGGATCGACGGCAACACCGTGTACGGCGTGTATCGCCGGATCATGCTGCCCCTGGGCACCCCGGCGCTGCTGTCGGTCGGCATCCTCAACGCCCTGTTCTGCTGGAACGACGTCCTCATGGCGCTGGTGATGATGCCCTCTGCCGATCACCGGACGCTCATGGTCGGCGTGACCTCGTTGCGGGGGCAGTACTCCGACAACATCCCCACCTTCGCCTCCGGGGTGCTGATCGCCGCGATACCCGTCCTGTTGGTCTACCTGTTCCTCCAGCGCCAAATTGCCGACGGCGTCGCCGCCGGTTCCACGAAGGGTTGACATGCGGATCACGGGATATCGGACGCTCACCACAGTCCAGGAATGGGGGCGTCCCGTCGGCGATGCCAACGGAGTGTTCTCCGACGGGGTGGTCCCGGTGTCGATCGTCATCGTCGACACCGACGAGGGCATCTCGGGAGTCGGCCTCGGGCCGCACGTCGAGATCGAGCGGATCTTCGCGGCCATCGAGGGCGAGGACCCCCGCGCCGTGACGACCCTGTACGACCGCATGTTGCGGCACACCTTCAAGGCCGGCCACGCGGGCCCGGTGTTCGGCACCATCGGCGCCCTGGACACCGCACTCTGGGACATCAAGGCGCAGGCTGCCGGTGAGCCGCTGTGGCGGCTGCTGGGCGGTCGTGACCGGCGGGTTTCCGCCTACGCCTCCGGCCTGGACATCGGGCTGACCGACGATGAGCTCGTCTCGGAGTACGAGGTCTACGCCAGCCACGGCCTGCGGGCCGCCAAACTCAAGGGCGGCCTCGACATCGAGCGCGACCGGCACCGCCTCAGCCTGGTCAAGGAGGTCCTGACCGAGGCCGGGCACGGTCGGCGGCCGGGTCTGATGCTCGACGTGAACGAGGTATGGACCCGCAAGCAGGCCGTCCGGCACGTCTGCGAACTCGAACGCACCCTGGACCTCATCTGGATCGAGGAGCCCGTCCGGCGCTGGGATGCCGAGGGCCTTGCCGCCGTCAGCCGAGGAGTGAACGCGTCGGTCGCCACCGGGGAGAACCTCACCGGGCTCGAACAGTACCGTCCGCTGATCGCCGCCGGCGCGATCGACGTCGTCCAGATGGCTGCCGTCTGGGGGGTCACCCACTTCCTGCGGGCGTCCGCCCTGGCTCACGCCCACGACCTGCCGGTCAGTCCGATCGGCAACAGCCCGGTGGGGCTGTTGCACGCCGCGACCTCGGTGCCGAACCACCTGACCAGCGAGCTGCAGGACCTGCATCCACCGGTCGGTGTCTCCATCGACCTGCACGTCGAGGACGGCGCCTTCATCCTCGGCGACGCACCCGGGCTCGGTGTCCGGATCGACGAGGAGCGCATCCGGACACCGAGCCCGCAGGCGCAGACCGCCGAGAGCCCCAACGTCCGGCCGGAGCGGGCCGGACGGCGGTTGCTGGCCGGGGTCGACGGGGTCATCCCCGCCCGGCAGGTGCCCGTCGTGGCGCTGAACTCCCACAACGACGTGTCGCCCACCGCGCGGCACTGAGACAGCAGCGCGAGCTGACCGCCAGCACCATCGGAAGCGCGGGTGCACCGCCACGGCGGTGCACCCACGACCATGCCCGGTCGGCACGACCGATGTGCCGACCGTCGAGACGGAGGATCGATGAAGGCAGTCGTCTACCGGGGGGCACGACACCTCGGGATTGAAGAGCACGACCCGGTGCCGCCGGGTCCTGGCCAGGTGCGGATCGAGGTGGCCTACACCGGGATCTGCGGCACCGACCTGCACATCTACCACGGGGACATGGATGCCCGGGTCGGCGACTCCGCCATCATCGGGCACGAGATGTCCGGGCGGATCGCGGCCGTTGGCGAGGACGTCACCGGTTGGAGCGTCGGCCAGGCCGTCACCGTGATGCCGACCCGACCGTGTGGACAGTGCGCTGCCTGCCAGCGCGGGAACTCCCACATCTGCCATGCCATGACCTTCCTCGGTATCGACGCGCCGGGCGCCATGCAGTCCTACTGGAACGTGCCGGCGGAACTGGTCCTGCCGCTCCCCGAGGAACTGCCGCTCGACCACGCGGCGCTCGTCGAGCCGGTCGCGGTCGCCGTACACGACGTCCGGCGAGGGAACGTGACCGCCGACGACCAGGTGGTCGTGGTCGGCGGTGGGCCGGTCGGCGTCCTCATCGCCACCGTCGCGCAGGGTCGCGGCGCGCGGGTCCTCCTCGTCGAGCCGGACCCGTTCCGACGCGAGGTGGCGGGCGGGATCGGGATCGACGTCGTCGACCCGGGATCAACCGATGTCGTGGCGCTGGTCGACGAGCGCACCGACGGTGCGGGCGCGGACATCGCCTTCGAGGTGTCCGGCTCCGCCGCCGGTGTCACCACGGCGGTCGACGTGCTCACCACCCGCGGCCGGCTGGTGATGGTGGCGATCCACCCCAAGCCCCGGGAGGTCAACCTGCACCGGTTCTTCTGGCGCGAGCTGGAACTCCTCGGCGCCCGGCTGTACCAGCGCGACGACATGGTCGAGGCGATCCGGCTGGTCGCCTCGGGTGCGATCCCGGCGCGACAGCTCATCTCCCGGGTCGAGCCGGTCGAGGCGGCCGCCGCCGCCTTCACGGCACTCGAGGGTGGCGGCGTGATGAAGGTGCTGCTCGATCTGCGGGAGGGCAACCAGTGACGGCCCTGTTCGACCTGTCCGGACGTACCGCCGTCGTGACCGGGGCCCGGCGCGGTATCGGCCTCGCCATGGCCGAGGCCCTGGCCCTGGCCGGTGCCGACATCGTCGGCGTCTCCGCCCAGCTCGAACCGGATGGAAGCGAGGTCGAACGCCGGGTGCGGGCCGCCGGCCGCCGGTTCACCGGGCTGCGGGCCGATCTCGGCGACCGGGCCGCCGTGCACCGGTTGGCCGGGGACCTCATCGCTCTCGGGCCCGTCGACATCCTGGTCAACAACGGCGGCACGATCGCCCGTACGCCGGCCGCGGAGCACCCGGACGAGATGTGGGACCACGTGATCGAGGTGAACCTCAGCAGCCAGTTCGTCCTGAGCCGCGAGATCGGCCGAACGATGGTCGAGCGTGGCCAAGGGAAAATCATCTTCACCGCGTCGCTGTTGAGTTTCCAGGGCGGCGTCACCGTTCCCGGCTACGCCGCGTCGAAATCGGGCGTGGCCGGGCTCACCAAGGCGCTGGCGAACGAGTGGGCGGCCCACGGGGTGAACGTCAACGCCATCGCCCCCGGTTACATCGCCACCGACAACACGCAGGCGCTGCGCGACGACCCCGACCGCAACCAGGCGATCCTCACCCGGATCCCGGCCGGCCGCTGGGGCCGCGCCGACGATCTGGGGGGTGCCACGGTGTTCCTGGCGTCGGCCGCGTCGGACTACGTCAACGGAATCGTGCTGCCCGTCGACGGCGGCTGGCTGGGCCGATGACGGGCGAACAAGCGCCCGGGCGGGCCGGGATCGTCGACGCACACCACCACCTCTGGGTCCGCGCACGGCACCCACAGCCATGGATCGACCCCGTGACCATGGCGGCCATCGACGCGGACTTCGAACCTGCCGATCTCGCGCCCCTGGCCCGCGCGGCCGGGGTCAGCGCGACCGTGGTGGTGCAGTCCATCGCCTCGGAGGCGGAGACGGTGGACCTGCTGACCATGGCGGCCGAGGACACCCTCGTCCGCGGCGTCGTCGGCTGGGTCGACCTGACCGCCGCCGACGTCGCCAACCGCATCCGACGTCTGCGGGCCGCGCGGGGCGGGGAACGCCTCGTCGGCATCCGCCACCTCGTGCAGGGCGAGACCGACCCGGCGTACCTGGACCGGCCGGACGTCCGTCGGGGGATCGCGGCGGTGGGAGCCGCCGGCCTGGTCTTCGACCTGTTGGTCCGCCAGCACCAGCTACCCATGGCCGCCCGTCTGGCCCGTGACCTTCCCGAGGTGAGCTTCGTCCTCGACCACCTGGGCAAGCCCGCGCTGGGCCGTCCGGAGATGGCCGAGTGGGCTCGCGGGCTGCGGGCGTTGGCGGCCTCGCCCAACACGACGGCGAAGCTCTCCGGACTGGTGACGGAAGTGGAGCGGTCGGCCTGGACGACGGGGGACCTCCGACCGGCCGTCGAGGGCGCGCTCGACACGTTCGGACCGGACCGACTGATGTACGGCTCGGACTGGCCGGTCTGCCTGCTCGCCAGCTCGTACCGGCGATGGGTCGAGGCGCTGGCGGAGTTGCTGGGCGACCACGACGAGGCCGACCAGGCGCTGCTCTGGGGAGACACGGCACGCCGCGTCTATCGGTTGGAGGCGTCGTGAGGGTGCGAGCACTGCCGCGTCGTCCTGAGGTGCGTCTCACCGAGCTGGGCTTCGGCGCGGCCCAGGGCGGCAACCTGTACCGGGCCATGACGGACGAGGAGTTCGCGTCGGCGGTTGACACCGCGTGGGAGGCGGGCGTGCGGTACTACGACACCGCGCCGCACTACGGGCTCGGTCTGTCCGAGCGCCGGCTCGGCGCCGCGTTGCGGCACCGTCCGCGCGACGAGTACGTCGTGTCGACGAAGGTCGGGCGACTCCTGGTGCCGTCGCCGCAGGACGCCCACCTGCGGGACTCCGACGGGTTCGATGTTCCCGCGAGCCACCGGCGGGTGTGGGACTTCAGCCGGGACGGCGTCCTTCGCTCGATCGAGGCCAGCCTGGACCGGACCGGGCTGGACCGGATCGACATCGTCTACCTCCACGACCCAGACGACCACTGGGAGCGGGCCGTCAGTGAAGCCGTGCCGACCCTGGTCGACCTGCGTGACCAGGGCGTGGTGGGTGCCATCGGCGCCGGCATGAACCAGTCGGAGATGCTGGCCCGGTTCGTGCGGGAAGCCGACGTCGACGTGATGATGTGCGCCGGGCGGTACACCCTGCTGGAGCAGGGTGCGGCAACTGACCTGCTGCCCGTTGCCGAGAGTCGCGGGGTGGGCGTGGTCATCGCGGGCGTCTACAACTCGGGGCTGCTGTCGCGGGACCGGCCGTCGGCTGACGCCCTCTACAACTACCAGCAGGCCCCGGCGGAGCTGATCGAGCGGGCGCGGCGGATCGCGACGGTCTGCGAGACGTACGGCGTGACCCTGCCGCAGGCGGCACTGGCCTTCGTCCGCCGGCATCCGGCCGTGGTGTCGACGGTGGTCGGCGTACGCAACGGGTCCCAGGTCGCCGAGGCGGTGCGACGCTCGGAGGCTGTCGTGGCGGAGGAACTCTGGGACGCGCTGGCGGCGGCGGGGCTGCTCGCCACGGTGCCCTAGGACGAGGCTCTCCTTCTCTGCCTCACGACGACGTCCCGGCCGGGACCGGCTCCGCTCATCGGATACCGGTCCCGACCGGGGACGTCATTCGCTACGGCGACAGCCGCGGGTCACACCGCGGTGAACCGCCACTGCTGGTTGGCCGCACTGTGGCAGGTCCACTGCAACAGTCGGGCGCCGTCGGTGGTGGCGGCGCCGTTGACGTCGACGCAGAGCCCGCTCAGCACATTGCGCACCGTGTAGACCCCGGAGGTTCCCGTCGCGGTCGCGGTGAACTTCTGCTGGTTGCCGTTGTTGCAGGTGGCCTGCTGGAGGAAGGCACCCGCCGCCGTCGAGCTGCCGATCACCTCGACACACTTGCCGCTGTGCACGGCCTTGAGGTAGACCGCACCGCTTCCGGCGTCGACGGCCTGCCACTTCTGGTTGTTGCCCCCGGTGGCCGCCCACTGGGTGATCTGGGCGCCGTCGGCGGTGGAGACACCGCTGACGTCCATCAGCTTGCCGCTGTGCAGCGCCGTGACCGTCCAGGTCTTTCCCGCTAGGCCACCGCCGGTGGCGGGTACGCCGACGCCGGCACCGCCGAAGGTGTGCGAGTCGAGATCGAACCAGTTGGTCGAGCTGCCCTTGAACACCATGTAGAGCGTCTGCGTCCCGGACAGGGCGGCGACACTCACCGGTGTCGTGGACTGGTAGTTGTCCCAACCACCGGTGCTGGGCACGGTTGTCGTGGCCAGCAGCGTCCCGCTCGGCGAGCCGGCTCGCAGCTCGATCGAGCCCCCACCGGACGGCGACGACAGGCGGTAGCTGACGGTCGTGATGCCCGACAGGCTCATCGGGCTGAACGCGATCCAGTCGTTGTTGGCGATGTCGCCGACGCGCTTGCCGCTCTCCGCTCCGGACTGCTCGACGACCCGGGTGCCGGACTGGCTGCTGTAGTACTCGGCCTGCTTGTGCTTCGGTTGGAGGATGACCTGCGACGTGCCGGTGAGCGGGGCCGAGCCCCCCGCACCGCCACCGTCGGTGTATCGCGCGTTCAACACGTAGAACAGGTTGGCGCCGTCGGGGTGCCCGCCGAGCAGGTCGGTGGAGATGGTGCCCGAGCAGCCCGGGTACTCGGTGGTCTCGTGTGCGTGGTCGTCGTGACCCAGCGCCGGGTTGAGGACCACCTTGCTGCAGTCGATCGTCCCGCCGTCGGGGTCGGAGACACTGATCGAGTACGACACCTGGTCGCCGAAGGTGAGCATGCCTCCGTTGGACGGTGTGGTGATGGTGACCACCGGTGCGCTGTTGCCGACGGTGATCTGGACGTTGGCGAAGCCCGTCTTGCCGGTGTTGTCGGTGACCTTCAACTGCGCGGTGTAGTTGCCGTTGGCCGTGTAGACGTGCGACGGGTTGGCCGCCGTGGAGGTGGTGCCGTCGCCGAACGTCCACTGGTAGCTGAGGGTGTTGCCTGGGTCCGGGTCGGCCGTGCCCGCACTGCTGAACTGGACGGTGAGCGGGGCGGTGCCACTGGTGGGCGTGCCGACGGCCTTGGCGATCGGCGACCGACCGCCCTGGATATAGTCGATCCGGTAGAGCCCGGAATCGCTGTTGCCGCCGCCGAAGTTGGTGCCCCACTCCAGCAGGTAGAGCGAGCCGTCCTTGCCGAACTCCATGTCCATGGGCTTGTTGAACCCGCCACCGGGTAGGAACGGGTTGGTGCGGGTCACCGCCGAGGAGGAGTCGAAGTGCACCTCCTTGACGAAGCTGCGCGACCACTCGTAGAAGAAGTGCACGCCGTCGTAGTAGGGCGGGAACTTCGTCGCGGACGGGTTCGACGCGTCGTACCGGTAGACCGGGCCGCCCATCGGCGCCGAGCCGCCGGAGCCGAGCTCCGGGAAGGTCGGCGAGGTGCCGTAGCCGTACCACATGTTGGGTGCGACGACGGGCCGCAGGCTGGTCAGGCCGGTGTTGTTGGGCGAGTTGTTGACCGGTGCGTTGCAGTTGAACTTCGCGCCGACGACGCCGGTGTCCGGGTTGAACGGCGCGTAGGGCTGGTTGTCACCGTGGCAGAACGGCCAACCGTAGTTGCCGGCCGACTTGATCACGTTGAGCTCGACCAGGCCTTCGGGGCCCCGGTTGGTGGTGGGCGGGTTGCGGTCCGGCCCGTAGTCGGCCAGGTAGACCCAGCCGTTGGCCGGGTCGATCGAGAACCGGAACGGGTTGCGGAAGCCCATCGCGTAGATCTCCGGGCGGGTCTGCGCGGTGCCCTGGGCGTAGAGGTTGCCCGTCGGGATGGTGTAGCTGCCGCTGGCTCCGGGGCGGATGCGCAGCAGCTTCCCGCGTAGGTCGTTGGTGTTGCCAGCGGTCCGGGCGGCGTCGAGGTTGGCCTTGCCCGACCGCCAGTCCAGCGGCGCGTAGCCCTGCCAGTTGGGGTCGAGGTTCGGCGGTGTGTCGTCACCGGTGCCGATGTAGAGGTTGCCGTCCGGACCGAAGTCGATGTAACCACCGGTGTGACCGGGCTCCGGGAACGTCCGGTCACGGTACGCAGGGATGTCGATGATCGTCACACCGCTGGACATGTTCAGCGTGTCACCGCTGAGGGTGTAGCGAGAGACGCGGTTGACGTCGGTCGAACTGCTCGCCGGTGAGTGGTACAGGTACACGTACCCGTTGGTGGCGAAGTTGGGGTCCAGCGCCATGCCGGTGAGGCCGTCCTCGCCTCCGGTGTAGACACTCAGCGTGGCGGCGGTCACGGTGCTGTTGGTGGAGGGCTTGAAGATCTTCACCTGCCCGCCGCGCTGGACGTAGAGCACCCGCCCGTCCGGGGCCACGGCCATCGCCATCGGGTCGACGGTGTTGTCGTCGAGGGTGCGCTTCTCGAAGTTGCCCCAGACGGTGCCACCGCAGTCGCCAGCGACGTTGCCGGCGGCCCACCGGACGCCACCCAGGACGTGGTTGCGGAAGTTCGTCTCGCTGTAGGAATCGATCGCGTGGCCCATCGCGGTGGCCCACACCCGCCCGCCGCCCGCGTTGCGACACCAGGAAATCGGATGGTCCGGGCCCATCGCCCGGGACCCCGGGTTGTACGTGCGCTCGTCGGCGGTCACCAGCACGTGCACGTTGCCGCGTGGGTTGGTGTCGAAGTTGTACCACTCCTCGCTGCGGGTCCAGCGATCCGGCAGGCCGGCCGTCGACGGGTGCTGCTTGTCGGCGACGATGGCGGTGCCGGCCAGCACACCGGGGGAGTGCTCAGGCATGTGGGCGCCGCCGTTGACGGTCTGGTCCCACCACGGGTACTCGGCCTCGATGCCCATGTCGGTGGCGTTGTGGACGCCGACGATGCCCTTGCCGCTGGCGAGGTAACCCTCCACCGCCTGGCGTTGGGCTGCCGAGGTCCAGACCATGCCTGAGGTCTGGAACATGATGATGACGTCGAAGGTCGCCAGGTTGGCGGCGGTGAAGACGCTCGCGTCCTCGGTCTGCACCAGTTCGAAGTTGTTCGCTGCCGCCTGTTGCTGGAACATCGAGATCCCGGCGGGGATCGAGTCGTGCCGGTAGCCGGCGGTCTTGGTGAACAACAGGGCCCGGAAGGCCGGAGCGGCTGACGCTGGCGGTGCGAGTCCGAGCGCCAGTAACAGGCCGGCGATCACCGAGATGAGCAATGTGTTGCGACGCATGCCGTCTCCTAGGTTGGGCGGGCGTAGGGATTGCGACCACGGGCCTACGACGCGTCAGGTTGACCCTGGACACGCGCGGGGACACGGGCGCGCTGGTCTGTCCTCATGCCGTTCGCCGCAACGGCAGTCAGACCTGCGGGACGTCACACAGCGTGATGGTGGCTGTGGTTCTCGTCCCGTGGTCCACGAGGTCAGGATGAGCTAGCAATCGATGACTGTCAATTCGTGAACTAACGTCCGACGTCCTGCCCGGTGGACGGCGTCCGTGCCCGGCTCCCTCGCTGCGGCACCGCCTGTCGATCCCGGCCCGACCTGGCAGTCAGGCTTGATCGAGCATTGCGGACCCGCATCCAAACATCTATCTTCATACGTGTGATGTTTCATGGGTGTCAAGAGAATGTTTTCGACGCGCGAACGTAAGTCGCCGCTGTTCCTACGAAAGTTTGATGTCCAGCGCCTCAAAGCCGCCGTAGTGTGGCATTTAAATGTGTCTATGACTACTGTCTGTGAGGGCTCTCGGGATGTCAGATCCACCGCCGACGCCGCTTCTCACCCTTCGGGGCATCGGCAAGTCCTTCCTCGGCGTACGCGTTCTCGACGGTGTCGACCTCGATGTCGCGCCGGGCGAGGTGCACGCCGTCGTCGGTGAGAACGGCGCCGGGAAGTCCACCCTCATGAAAATCGTCTCGGGCGGGTACGCCCCGGACGAGGGCACCGTCGAGTTCGCCGGTGCACCGCGCGCGTTCCGTGGTCCGCGCGACGCGCAGCGGGCCGGCGTCGGCATCATCCACCAGGAGTTCAACCTGCTCCCGGAGCGCACCGTCGCGGAGAACGTCTACCTGGGGCACGAGCCGGTCCGCCGCGGACTTGTCGACCGTCGGGGCATGCTCGACCGCACCAGGCGGCTGCTCGCCTCGATCGGGGAGACCACGTTGCCGGCCGACGCCCGGGTGGGGCAGCTCGGTGTCGCACAGCAGCAGGTTGTCGAGATCGCGAAGGCGCTCGCCCTGGACGCGCGGCTGCTCATCATGGACGAGCCGACCGCCGCGCTGGCCGACCACGAGGTCGAGCTGCTCTACGGGTTGGTGCGCCGGCTCCAGGATCGCGGCATCGGCCTGCTGTACGTCTCACACCGGCTCGCGGAGGTCTTCGACCTGTCCGGCCGGATCACGGTCCTCAAGGACGGCCGTCGGGTCACCACCGTCGACACCGTGGACACCACCGCTGACGAGTTGGTGCGGCACATGGTCGGCCGTGAACTGTCCAGCTACTACCCGGACCGGGCCGCCCCCGAGGACCGCGGTCCGGTGCGGCTCACCCTCCGCGACGCGGGAAACCGGAAGCTGCGGGACGTGAGCCTTCAGTTGCGCGCCGGCGAGGTGCTCGGTGTCGGCGGCCTACAGGGCTCCGGGCGCTCGGCGCTGGCCCGTGCGCTCTTCGGGGTGTCCCCGTTCACGACCGGCGACGTCACGCTCGACGACCGGCCGGTCCGGCTGCGTTCGCCACGCACCGCGATGCGAGCCGGCATCGCCTACGTCACCGAGGACCGCAAGGGCGAGGGGATCGTTCCCCGACAGTCGGTGCTCGACAACGCGCTGCTCGCCAGCCGGGCCGTGTTCGCTGCTCGGTCCGGCCGTGCCGCCCGGACCGTCCGGGCGCGCGAGTTGCTCGCCGCCGTGGAGGTCCGCGGCGCAGGCGACGATCAGGAGATCCGCTTCCTGTCCGGCGGCAACCAGCAGAAGGTCGTGCTGGCCCGATGGCTCGCGCTCAACCCACGGATCCTGCTCTTCGACGAACCGACCCGGGGCATCGACGTGGGCGCGAAGTCAGCCATCCACG
Source organism: Micromonospora sp. LH3U1 (assembly GCF_028475105.1). Lineage (NCBI taxonomy): Bacteria > Bacillati > Actinomycetota > Actinomycetes > Micromonosporales > Micromonosporaceae > Micromonospora > Micromonospora sp. LH3U1. Next base: position 2,149,221 of record NZ_CP116936.1, read on the forward strand.
ACCTCGTCCGCCGCCTCGCCCGCGACGGCGCGGCCGTGCTGATGATCTCGTCCGATCTGCCGGAGCTGTTGGGGATGAGCGACCGGATCGTCGTCCTGCGCGACGGCCGCATCGCGGGAGAGTTGCCCGCCGGCGCGACCGAGGAGGACGTCATGGCCCTGGCGGTCGGGACCGTGCGGGAGGCCGCCCAGTGAGCGCGAGGAGTGAGCCGGGTTTGCGAGCCCCGCAGGCGCGATCGGAGATGGCCCAGTGAGCGCCCTGTCGCTGCTGCCGGCCCGCCGACCCGTACCGGGCGTGTTCGTGGCCCTGACCCTCACCCTGGCGATCGGCTGGCTGGTCGTCCTGGTCGACGGCGGTCAGCTCTTCAACCAGTCCACGACGGTGAGTCTGCTGCACGTCGCCGCCGGCCTCGGGCTCGTCGCCGTCGGTCAGACCCTGGTCATCCTGGGTGGCTCGCTCGACCTCTCCGTGGCGTACGTGATCAGCCTCAGCACTCTCGTCGCGGCCGAGACGATGAACGGCAGCGACGGCGCGCTGCTGCCGGCGATCGGCCTGGCGCTCGCCGTCAGCGCCGGCGTCGGGCTGCTCAACGGGCTCCTCGTCACCAAGCTCCGGGTCAACGCGTTCATCGCGACCCTCGGTGTCGGGCTGCTCCTCAAGGGATACCTCGACAACGGCTACGACGGCCCGGCCGGCACCACCTCACCCACGCTCGTGCAGTCTCTCGGCTACCAGCGCGTCGGCCCGGTGCCGCTGTCGTTCCTGCTGCTGGTCGCCGTGACCGCGGCGGCCTGGTTCGCGCTCACGCGAACCCGCTTCGGTCACCATCTTGTCGCCGTCGGCGGTGACCCGGAGGTGGCCCGGCTCTCCGGCGTCCGCAACGACCGGATCCTCGTCACCGCCCACGTGTTGTGCTCGATGTGCGCCGGGCTCGCCGGCATCTACCTCGCCAGTCGGCTCGGCTCGGGCGCGCCCCGGGTGGGCACCGAGGGCCTCTACGACCTGGAGTCGATCGCCGCGGTGGTGATCGGGGGGACTGCCCTCGCCGGTGGGCGCGGCGGCGTCATCGGCACGGTCGGTGGGGTGCTGCTGCTCGCCAGCATCGACGCCATCTTCAACCAGCTCGAGGTCGACGCCTTCTTCAAGCAGGTGATCCGGGGCGCCATCATCATCGCCGCGGTCGCCGTCTACGCCCGCAGGGCCACGCGAAAGGCGGCTGCCTAGCCATGCAGACCGTTCAGCGCCGTTCGCTGCCGCTGCGTCTCCCGCGGGTCCGCCCCGGTGGCGTCCTGCCGATCCTCCTGATTCTCGCGGTGCTGGTGGTGCTCGTCGGCGTTCGGCAGCCCGACTTCCTCGCCCCGCCGTCGCTGATGTCCTTCCTCGGTCGTTCGGCGCCGGTCATCCTGCTCGCCGCCGGCCAGTACTTCGTGATCGTCTCCGGTGAGTTCGATCTCTCCGTCGGTTCCCTGGTCACCGCGCAGGTGGTCGTCGCCGCCCGGCTGATCGACGGCGATCCGACGCGCACCTGGCCGGTGGTGGTGCTCCTGCTCGCCTTCGGAGCGCTCGTCGGGCTGGTCAATGGGCTGATCACGACCCGCCTGCGGGTGCCGTCGTTCATCACCACCCTCGGCATGTTCCTGATCCTCGTCGGCGCGGTCTACCTGTGGTCCGACGGCGCCCCGAAGGGTGGGCTCTCCGAGGAGTTCCGGCGGTTCGGTCGGCGGGCCTTCGAGGACGTGCCGCTGCTCGGCCGCGTGCCGTACGCGCTGGTGGTCCTGGTGGTCCTGGCGGCGGTGGCCGTGCTGCTGATGCGGTCCGACTTCGGTCGGACGCTGGTCGCCGTCGGCGACAATCCGCGCACCGCCGAGATGAGCGGGGTGCGCGTCTGGCGTACCCGGACGATCGCCTTCATCCTCAGCGGGCTCGCGGCGGCGGTGGCGGCGATCCTCCTGGGCGGCTACAGCGGCGTCTCGTTCCAGGCCGGCGCGGGCCTGGAGTTCGGTGCGATCACCGCGGTCGTCCTGGGTGGCGTCGCGCTGGGCGGGGGTCGCGGCTCGGTCGTCGGCGCGATGCTCGGTGCGCTGACCCTCGAACTGCTGTTCGCCCTCATGAATTTCTACGGCGTCTCCGGCGCCCTCAGGTCGACCGTCCAGGGCGGCATCATCCTGCTCGCCGTGGCGGTCTCGGCAACGCGTTCTTCATCGAGATAAAGGGGAACCATAGTGCGACGTTTCATGGCGGCACTGGCCGCTGTCACCCTGCTGTCCCTTGCCGCCTGTGCCACCGATGATCCCGCTGCGAGCCCCTCGGGCAGTGCCCCCGCCGCTGGGTCGGGCACCGGTGACCAGTCGAAGTTCTTTGTGCAGGCCGACTACGACGCCGAGCTCGCGCTGCTCGATGCCGCCCCGACGGGTCCGGCCGACAAGCCGTGGGAGCAGGTGCTCAACCCGACGATGGTGGACACCGCCACGTTCAAGAAGAGCGGTCCGCACAAGATCTGCTTCTCCAATGCGGCGCTGAACAACCCCTGGCGACAGGTCGGGTTCAAGACCATGCAGGCCGAGGTCGAGGCGCAGCGCAGTCGCATCAAGGAATTTGTGCACGTCGACGCCGAAGGCAAGGACCAGAAGCAGATCGCGGACATCAACGACCTGCTCGGCAAGGGCTGTGACGCGCTCATCGTCTCGCCGAACACCACCGCCACGCTGACCCCGGCTGTGGAGGCGGCCTGTAAGGCGGGGCTGCCGGTCGTCGTCTTCGACCGTGGTGTCAACACGAAGTGCCCGGTGACGTTCATCAACCCCATCGGGGGTTACGGGTTCGGTCACGTCGGAGCCGAGTTCGTCAGCCAGAAGATGAAGCCCGGCGGTAAGGTCCTCGCCCTGCGGATCCTGCCCGGTGTGGACGTCCTGGAGACCCGCTGGTCGGCGGCGAAGGTGGCGTTCGACAAGGCGAAGGTCGACGTCGTGGGGGTCGAGTTCACCGACGGCGATCCGGCCAAGACCAAGAAGATCGTCGACGACTACATCCAGCGGTACGGCACGATCGACGGTGTCTGGATGGACGCCGGAGCGGTGGCCGTCGCGGCGGTCGAGGCGTTCCAGGACGCGGGCAAGCCTGTTCCGCCGATGAACGGCGAGGACCAGCTCGACTTCCTGAAGATCTGGAAGGACAAGAACCTCACCGCGATCGCGCCGACCTACCCGACCTACCAGTGGCGTACGCCGATCATCGCCGCGCTGCGGATCCTCGACGGCCAGCAGGTGTCCAACCCGTGGAAGCTGCCGCAGCCGACCGTCAGCCAGGACAACCTGGACCAGTACCTCGATCCGAGCATGCCGCCGCTGCACTACGCGATGTGCGGCTGCACCGACCTGCCGGGTTATCCGCAGCGCTGGAAGTAGGGTCCGGTGTACGCCATCGGCGTCAACCCCTGGGTGTGGGCCTCGCCAGTCGACGACGAGGCCCTGACCGAGCTGATCCCACGGATCGCCTCGTTCGGCTTCGACGCGGTCGAGCTGCCGATCGAGCAGCCCGGTGACTGGGACCCGGTCCGCACCCGGGACCTGCTGGCGGCCCACGGCCTCGTCGCCGCCGGCGTCTGCGCGGTCACCCCGCCCGGACGGGACCTGGTGAACGCCGCACCGGCCGTCGTGGAGTCGACCGTCGCGTACCTCATGGGGTGTGTGGCGAGCGCGGCGGCCGTGGGCGCGCCGTGCGTCGGCGGTCCGGTGTACGCCTCGGTCGGCCGCACCTGGCGGATGTCACCGGCGGCTCGCGCGGCCTGCTACGCGGACTTCCGGCGGGCCTTGACGCCGGTGGCCGAGCAGGCGGGCGAGTCGGGCGTGAGCATCGGTGTCGAGGCGTTGAACCGCTACGAGACGAGCGTCGTCAACACGATCGAGCAGACGGTCGAGCTGATCGACGGTCTGCCTCCGAGCGTCGGCATCATGATCGACACGTATCACATGAACATCGAGGAGGCCGACCCCTACGCGGCACTCTCCGTCGCTGGCCGGCACATCAAGCACGTCCAGGTCAGCGGCACCAACCGGGGCGCTCCCGGTGCCGACCACTTCGACTGGCCCCGCTTCTTCACCTTCCTGCGGGACACCGGCTACCAGGGCGCGATCTGCATCGAGTCGTTCACCGCGGAGAACGAGACCATCGCCACCGCCGCGGCGATCTGGCGTCCGTTGGCCCCCTCGCAGGACCGTCTCGCCACGGACGGCCTGCGCTATCTCCGGGAGATCCTCGGGTGACAGCAGCGGGCAGCACCTCCGCCTCGTCGAGGCGTTCCGCCCACCCCCACCCCTCTCTCATGTGAGGAGCACCGTCCCGTGTCCGTCTCGTCCATTCCGCCGCTGCGCCGAATGCTGGCCGGCGCCGCCGCGACAGCGTTGACCGCTCTGGTCGCGGTGACCGGCTCGGCGTCCCCGGCCCTCGCGGCCACCACCACCCTCTACGCGTCGCCCTCCGGCACCGGCACCAGTTGCTCCGCCAGCCAACCGTGCTCCCTGACCGCCGCCCACGCCGCGGTGCGGGCGAGTAACAGCGCGATGTCCGGTGACATCGTCGTGGAACTGGCCGACGGCGTGTACCGCCTCTCGTCGCCGCTGCGACTGACCGCCGCCGACTCGGGCAACAACGGCTACCAGGTGATCTGGCGGGCCGCCGCCTCCGCCCGTCCGACGATCACCGGCGCCCGGGCGGTCACCGGGTGGTCGCTGGTCGACTCCGGGAAGAACATCTGGCGAGCCAACGTCGGAGCCGGGCTCGACAGTCGTCAGCTCTACGTCAACGGGGTCATCGCCACGCGGGCGCGCACCGCCGTGAACCGGTCCGACTTCACCTTCTCCACGACCGGCATGCGGTTCAGCAACAGCGCTCTGAACTACCTCAACAACCTCGGTAACCAGAACCGGGTCGAGGTGGAGAGCGTTGGCTCGTTCACCGATCGGTACTCGCCGGTGCAGAGCATCAGCGGGAACCTCCTCACGATGCAGCAGCCCGCGTGGAACAACAACACCTTCGGGTTCGACACGCTCTCCAGCCCTCACCGCGCGGGTCCCTTCTACCTGACCAACGCGTACGAGTTCCTGGACTCACCGGGGGAGTGGTACGTCAACCCCGGCAACGGCCAGCTCAACTACATCCCGCTCGCGGGGCAGAACATGAGCACCGTCAGCGTGGAGTTGCCGCAGCTGCAGTCCCTGGTCAACGTCGGCGGCACCTACGACGCGCCCGCGCACCACATCTCGTTCAGCGGGATCACCTTCACCGGCACCAGTTGGCTCGGCCCCAGCAGCAGCAACGGCTTCGCCGACCAGCAGACCGGTGCCCACATCACCGGCACGTGGGCCCGTCCGTCGGACGCGCTGACCTCCTGCCAGGAAGGCTGCCCGCAGTTCGAGGCCACCCGGCCGAACTGGACCCAGATGCCCGCCGCCGTGCAGGTCTCCGCGGCCAACACCATCACCTTCAGTGACTCCCAGTTCGTCAACCTCGGGCAGACGGCCATCGGCATCGGCAACGACGCCAACGCCCACGCCAGCGGCGTCGGCCTGGGCACCAGCAACATCACCGTCACCCGCTCCGAGATCGCCCGCAACTCCGCCGGTGGCATCGTGGTCGGCGGCGTACGCGCCGACGCCCACCACCCCAGCGACCAGCGGATGGTCAACCGGAACATCACCGTGAGCAACAACCGGGTGCACGATCTCGGCCTGGAGTACCGGGGCGTCGTCTCGATCCTGACCACCTACGTGAACACCGCGCTGATCTCGCACAACGAGGTCTACAACATGCCGTACACCGGCCTGTCGGTCGGCTACGGCTGGGGCGCCAACGACGCCGGTGGCAGCAACCACTACGCGAACCGCGGCCTGTACAACTACCAGCCGCGGTACTCGACGGCGACCACCGCGGCCAACAACCAGGTCATCGGCAACTACGTGCACGACGTCATGCAGCAGATGACCGACGGCGGGTGCATCTACACGCTGTCGGCGAACCCGGGCGGGGCCGTCAACGAGAACTACTGCCTGCGGACCAACGGCTGGTTCGGGCTCTACTTCGACGAGGGCTCCCGCTACTACACCGCCCGTAACAACGTGTTCTCCTCCACCGGCACCTGGGCCACCGCCAACTACTGGTACGCGGAGAACATGGGCAACTTCACCGTCACCAACAACTGGTCGACCAACGGCAGCACGAACGTGACCAACGGCGATCGCGGCAACGTCGTCTCCGGCAACGTGACGGTCGCAGGAGGCAACTGGCCGTCGGGTGCGCAGACGGTCATCAACGCCGCCGGCGTCCAGAGCGGCGGCAGCACCAACCCGCAGAACGTGCAGATCGTGGGCGTCCAGTCGGGTCGTTGCGCCGAGATCGGCGGATCCAGTCAGACCAACGGCACGCAGGCCCAGATCTGGGACTGCCTCGGCGCCACCAACCAGCGGTGGACCTCCACCGCCAGCCGGCAGCTCATGGTCTACGGCACCAAGTGCCTGGACGCCTCCGGCCAGGGCACCAGCAACGGCACCACGGTGGTGATCTGGGACTGCAACGGTCAGGCCAACCAGCAGTGGAACATCAACGCCAACGGCACCATCACGGGCGCGCAGTCGGGTCTCTGCCTCGACGCGAACGGCGCCGGGACGGCGAACGGTACGAAGTTGATCCTCTGGGCCTGCAACGGCGGCACGAACCAGCAGTGGCAGCTGCGTAGCTGACCTGGGAGCTGGACACCGACAGGTCCGGGCCGGGGCGAATCGCCTCAGCCCGGACCTGCGCGGTTACTGCTCCTCGACCGCCCTCGCCGTGTCCACGACCAACCCGGTCGAGGCCTCGTAGCGGACCGGAATGGGATCGGTGAGTTCGCCGACGAACCTCTGGTCGACATGGTCGAGGAAGCCGATGAGTGACCAGCCGTCAGCGGGTCCGGGGACCAGCCGGGGCGCGTACAGGTGTGGGTGCGTGAACGGCCGGGCGGACGCGATGTCCCACGGGCCGAGGACGGTGTCGCCGGGCGCCACCCAGATCCGGTGGTCGTCGCGCCGGGCGCTGCCGGTGGCGTCGGTGGAGAACAGCAGCAGGGGCTGGCCGTCGATGACCGCGACCTGGGGCACCTCGAGGTGGCCGAACCCGGCCGGTGTCGACAGCGGTGGCTGGACGGTCCAGGTGACGAGATCTGGGGAGGTGGCGTGGCCGACGACGCCACGGGTGTTCGCCGGCCCCGTGTTGGCGCGCGCGGTGATGAGCATGTGCCAGCCCTCGCCGTCGGGATCGGGGAACACCCACGGATCACGCCAGGCCTGTTCGTACCACTGGTCCTTGTCGAGCAGTTCGTACCAGGTCGGGTCGGCCTGGACGATTGGCTCGGTGCCGTGCCGCTGCCAGGTGGTCAGGTCGTCGGAGACGGCGAGGCCGATGCGCTGGACGAGACCGTCCTCGGCGCGGCCGACGCCGGTGTAGAACAGGTACCACCGTCCGTCCGGCCCGCGGACCGTGCAGCCTGTCCAGGTCGCCAGGTCGTCCCAACTGGGAGCGTCGGCGGGGACCACGGCGTCGGCGACCAGGCGCCACGAGTGCAGGTCCGTCGAGACGGCGTGGCCGATCGTGGCGCGGCGGTGGCGGCGGTGCGGGTCGTGCAGGGCGCGGGACGCGCGCAGGAAGAACACGTGCCAGAGGCCGTTTTCGTCCCGCGCGTACCAGCTGTCCCACACCCAGTGGTCGGGTAGGCGAAGCATGGCCGGAAACCTAGCACTAAACCGTTTTAGCGGCGGACAAGGCCGGCCCCGCCGGGACGGTTCCTCAGCCTGTGGTCACCCGGCCGGAGGTGCCAGGGACCGGCGTCGGCGCAGGGGCATCGGAACGAGCGACGACTCGGTGGCGCCGCCGTCCAGGAGCAGTTCGACGGCACGTCGTCCCATCTGCTCGTGCGGCAGCGCCGTGGTGGCCAGGCTGGGACGCAGCCAGGCGGCGATCGGGTCGTCGTCGAACGAGATCACCGAGATGTCCTCCGGGACGGTCAGCCCCGCCTCGCCGAGCGCCTGGTAGGCGCCAAACGCCAGCCGGTCGTTCATGCAGATGATCGCGCTGGGTCGCGTCGGCCTGTTCAGCAGACTGCGCATGGCGGCGTAGCCGTGCTCGGGCAACCACTCGGTGCAGAAGCACTCGGCCAGGAGGGTGACGTCAGCTTCGCCCAGCGCCTGCTGGATGCCGTGCAGACGTGCCCGGGCGGCGAGGGAGACCTCCGGGTCGTCTTCCTTGAGCCGGTTACGGCCGATGAGCGCGATCGCGTCGCGGTGGCCAAGTTCGACCAGGGCGCTGGCAACGGCGCGGCCGGCCCGTTCGTCGTCGGGCAGCACGCTTGGCAGGCCGTCGTCACTCGTGGCGTTGAGCAGCACCACCGGGCCGCCGAGGATGGCCGGGGGCACCGTCAGCCGTCGGGTGGCCATCGCCGCGTAGATCACCCCGTCGACCTGTCGGTCGAGCACGGCCTCGATGGCGTACTGCTCGAAGGTGGCGTCGCCCTGCGTCTCGGTGATGAGGAGTACGTGGTCTCGTTCGCGGGCCGCGTCGAGGGCACCACGAATGAGGTCGCCGGCGAACCGGGTGGTGGCGACGATGTCGGAGACGAACGCGATGGTGGCCGTCTTGCGGGTGCGAAGGCTGCGCGCGGCGAGGTTGGGCCGGTAGCCGAGCTCCTCGGCGGCGGCGAACACGCGCTGGTGTGCTTCGGCCGAGAGCCGGGTGCCCTCCCTGCCGTTGAGCACCATCGAGGCGGCGGTCTTGGACAGCCCGGCTCTCCGCGCGACATCGGCCAGGGTTGCTCTGTTGCGGCCCATCAGTCCTCCGAATCAGGCGCGGTGCCAGAGGCGCCGCTCCCGCCCATCATGAGGCGTCGCCGCCGGAGGTCCAGCGCCGGTCACGCCGGGCGTGGTGTGAACCCGACGTTTCCGCACCGTTGCCAAGTTGTCCTTGACAGCTTCCCGCGCCACGCGCATGCTCTGCTAAATCAGTTTAGCGACCACTTCTGGCGCATCCACAGGCGCCTTCGGTGGCCGTGCCGGGTTCGTTGTGATGACGGTACGGGTGCGGCGCTCGGGCGACTGGTCACGACGTACGTGTCGTGGCTGTCACCCGATCGCGGTGGCCCGGTGGAGCCGTCGCGCGGCCATGGGTCGCGGGACGCGCGGAGATGTCAAGGAGTCATGAAATGGCAGAAATGCTGACAAAGTTCCCGCGACGGAGAACGGTGATCCTCGCATCGCTGCTGGCGATCGGGATGACCGCGACGGCCTGCAGCGCGCCGGGGGAGGACCGGTCGTCCAACCCGGAGTCCGACGCCGCCGTCAAGACCGACCTCGGGACCGCTCCGGTCACGCTGGAGATGTACGCCGAGACCGGCTTCCCCCTGGCCAAGGCGCTGGCGGACGAGTTCTCCAAGCAGCACTCGAACGTCACCTTCAACATCCGTGAGGACCAGTTCACGGTGATCGTGGAGAACGCGCCGCGCGTGATGGCGTCGGACAACTCGCCCGACATCATCCGGCTACCCACCATGGTCGACCTGGTCAAGGACGACCTGCTCAAGAACCTCGACCCGTACTTCACCGCGTACGGCTGGGACAAGTTCCCGGCCTCGCAGCTCATGCAGCTGCGCGTCGGTGACAACACCCGGGGCACCGGTTCGCTGTACGGGATGGGGCTCGGCTACAGCGTCACCGGCGTGTTCTACAACAAGAAGCTGGCCACTCAGATCGGCATGACCCAGCCGCCGGCCACCGTCGCCGAGTTCGAGCAACTGCTGGCGAAGGCGAAGACCGCCGGCGTCCAGCCGATCATGCAGTTCAACAAGAACACCGCGGGCATCAACTTCCCGCACCAGGCGCTGCAGAACCAGTTCGGCGACCCGACCCAGGTCGCCGACTGGATCTTCCAGAAGCCGGGGGCCACGTTCGACACCCCGGCCGCTCTGAAGGCGACCCAGGCCATCCAGAAGTGGGCCCAGGCCGGCTACTTCCCGAAGGACGCCAACGCGCTGGACTACGCGGGCATGGTGGGTGAGTTCCAGAAGGGCAACGGCCTGTTCATGTTCAACGGCGACTGGGAGTCGGCCAACCTCGACAAGGCGATGTCCGGCAACGTGGGCTTCTTCCTCTTCCCCACCGAGTCCGCCGGCGGCAAGCACGTGGCGATGTCCGCCCCCAACACCTTCGGCGTCTCCGCGAAGGCCAAGAACCCGGACGCCGCCGCCTTCTTCCTGAACTGGGTCCACACCAACGCCAAGGCGCGCGAGATCGCGGTCACGGTCGGAGGCTCCAGCCCGGGCGGCCCGAGTGATCTGCCGGTGCCGGCCGCCGCCCCGAACACTGTCCTGGCGGAGACCCTGAAGGCGTCGCAGCAGCTCGGGGCCGAGAACGGTGCGGTGGACTTCACCGCGAACGCGACCGGTGGCATCTTCGCCGCCGCGATCACGCCGGAACTGCAGAAGCTGGTCGCCGGCCAGCAGACGCCCGAGGGGTACGTGAAGGCGGTCCAGGCCGAGTACGCGAAGGAACTGTCCCGATGACGTCTGCCCTCGGCAGCGCACCAACCGGGCGTGACGATCGGGTGTCGTCAGCGGATCGTCCCGCCCGTCCGATCCCCGCGCGGGCTCACCGACTTCGGTGGGCCCGCGCGGCCGGGACCGGCTGGTTGTACGTCCTGCCCGCCCTGGTGATGTACGCGGTGTTCGTCCTACGCCCCCTCGCGATGACCATTCAGTACTCGTTCTACGACTGGAACGGGATCGGGGTGGCCCGCTGGGCGGGCCTGGACAACTACCTCACCGTGTTCACCGACAGCGACCTGCTGAAAATCATCGGCAACGCGGTCATCCTGATCATCTTTTTCAGCTTCATCCCTGTCGCACTTGGGCTGTTGGTGGCGAGCATGGTTCGCCGGATCACCACCGGCGCGTTCGGGACCGTCGTCCGAACCATCCTGTTCCTGCCGCAGGTCATCCCTCTGGTGGCGGCAGGCATCGCGTGGAGCTGGTTGCTCTCGTCGAACGGCCTGATCAACCAGGTGCTGCGCGCGGTGGGCCTGGGCGGCGTGGCCCGTGCGTGGCTCGGCGACTTCGACACGGCGCTGCCTGCCGTGGGTGTGATCGGGGCCTGGGTCCTGCTCGGCCTCTGCACGATCCTGCTGGTCACCGGTATGAGCAAGATTGATCCGGCGCTCTACGAGGCCGCTCGCCTGGACGGTGCCGGACCAGTGCGCGAGTTCCTCGCCGTCACCCTGCCCAGCCTGCGCCAGGAGATCGGGGTCTGTCTCACCGTGACGATCATCGCCGCGCTGGCCAGCTTCGACATCGTCTACATCTCCACCAGCGGCGGCCCCGGCCTCCAGACCACCGTGCCTGGTCTGGAGATCTACCGACTGGCCTTCTCGCAGCGTCAGGTCGGGCTCGCCTCGGCGCTCGCCGTCGTGCTCATGCTGCTGGTGCTGGCGTGCGTGCTGCCGATCCAGCGACTCTTCCGAGGGGAGAAGCCGTGAACCTGAGCCGACGTGAACAGGTGACCGGCCGGGTCTTCCTGATCGCCCTGATCCTCGTCACCCTGCTGCCGTTCGTGAGCATGCTCTCGGCGGCGTTGCAGCCCCGAGGCACCGTGCCCAGCGGCTTGGCCTGGCCGTCCGACCCGCAATGGGGAAACTTCGCCGACGCCTTCACGGCCGCCAACATGGGTGCGCTGCTGCGCTCCAGCCTGCTCATCGTGGCCGGTGTCGTGCCGGTGTCGGTGCTCATCGCCACCATGGCCGGGTTCGGGCTCGGTCAGCTGCGGGTGCCCGGCGGCCGACTCGTCTTCGGCCTTCTCCTGCTCGGGTTGACCCTGCCCTTCGAGGCCGTGGTCACGCCGCTCTATTACCAGATGCAGGATTTTGGCCTCCTCAACACCCGCTGGGCCATCATCCTGCCGCTGATCGGCCTGTACATGCCGTTCGCGGTGTTCTGGATGCGGGCGCACTTCACCAATGTGCCGGTTGAGTTGTCCGAGGCGGCCCGGGTGGACGGCAGCAGCACGTGGCAGCTGTTCTGGCGGGTCCAGGTGCCACTCGCCCGGCCGGCGATCGCCTCGCTGACGATTCTCATGTTCCTCTGGACGTGGAACCAGTTCCTCCTCGCCATCGTCCTCGTCGACGACGCCACCAAACGCACCATGGCCGGGGCGCTCGGGGCGTTCCAGGGCCAGTGGGGCACCGACCTGGTGCTGCTGTGCGCCGGGTCGCTGCTGATCCTCACCCCCACCCTCATCGTGTTCCTGATCTTCCAGCGACAGTTCATCAAGGCCCTGATCCAGGGATCAGTGAAGGGGTAGGCAGTGGTTACCGAGCCGCAGATCCACGGCGACGTCGACGAACGCTACGGGCCCGTCGCCGACGTCTTCCGCGACAACTTCACCTCTGGGGGAGAGGTCGGCGCCGCGGTCACCGTCTACGTACGGGGCCGCAAGGTCGTCGACCTGTACGGCGGGGTCGCCGACACCCGCACCGGGCGGCCCTGGGACGTGCACACGCCGGTCGTCGTCTTCTCCTGTACCAAGGGAATCCTGGCGATCTGCGCCTACCTGCTGGTCCAGCAGGGCCGGCTCGACCTCGACGCTCCCGTGACGCGCTACTGGCCGGAATTCGGACAGCACGGCAAGGGGGACATCCCCGTCCGCTGGCTGCTCACGCACCAGGCCGGCCTGCCCGCGCTGGACCGACCCCTGACCCTCGACGAGGTCCTGGCCTGGGACCCGGTCATCAAAGCCATCGAGGCGCAGGCACCGTTGTGGCAGCCGGGCACCGCGCACGGCTACCACTCGATGACCTACGGCTGGCTGATCGGAGAGGTGATTCGCCGCATCACCGGCCAGCTACCCGGCGAGTTCTTCCGGGACACCGTCGCGGACCCGCTCGGCCTGCACACCTGGCTCGGGCTCCCCGCCGCCGAGAGCGACACCGTCGCATGGAACCTGGCGCCACCTCCGGACGCCGACCCGTTCGTGGACCCGGTCGCCGAACGAGGAATCACCATGGGCGGCGCCTTCGCCTTTCCCGCCGACAGCGAGGGCCTGGTCAGTTTCAACGACCCCGCCATCCGGGCCGCCGGCGTCCCCGGCGCGGGCGCGGTGAGCACCGCGGAGGGCCTGGCCCGCCTCTATGCGGCCTGCGTGTCCGACATCCAGGGTGGGCCCCTGCTGGCGGCCGCATCGGTGGACGACGCGGTCGTCGTCCGTTCGCGCGGCCAGCAGCGACATGGCCCCCCGGACACCGGGCAGCGCTGGGGCAGCGGCTTTCTGCTGCACTCGCCGCCGGCCCGGCCACTGCTGGGCGAGCGCAGCTTCGGCCACGATGGCGCTGGCGGGAACCTGGCCTTCGCTGACGCCCAGCATGAGGTGGGATTCGGCTACGTGGTCAACCAGATGCGCGGAATGGGCGACGAGCGCGCCAACCGGCTCACCGCCGCCGTCAGCACCTGCCTCGACGCCTGAGAGAGGCCAGGCCCCGCAGGCCCGGCCCCGCAGGCCCCCAGGCCAGTGCCGCCCCGGTGATCATGAAGCTATTGCCATCGATCACGGCGTGTCACGGCAATAACTTCATGATCACCGAGGCGGCCCGCCGGTGGTGAGCCCGACTCGGGCGACGCTCGCCGGTAACCCGTCAGCGCGATGAGATCGCGCCGCCGGATCGAGGCGATGCGTCGCCCGGCCCCGCACCGTGTGCTGCGGCGTCAGGGCTTCGTCTGGCCGAGCAGCCAGCGCAGGATGCTGCTGTCCTCGTAGGTCGGGCCGAACGCCGCGTGGTAGTCCGGCGACGAGAACGCCCCGTCGGCGTACTCGGTGTAGCGAACGAGGTCAGCGGCCTGCTCCGGGCTCTTGCCCCGGGCCTCGTACGCCTGCCGCAGCAGTGTCGTGGAGTTCCTCGCGCCCGAGACGTTGAGGAGGTGATCGTGTTCGCCGTGCGTGATCCAGACCGGCACTTCCGCCGTCGCGATGGCGGTTGCCTGCGTGGCGTTGACCGGGAAGCCGCCGGTCACCAGCCCGCCGGCGAACAGGTCCGGCCGCTTGGCGAACGCCGCCCACAGCAGCTGGGAGCCGTACGACACCGTGGTCGCGTACACCCGGTCGGTGTCCACGGCGAACTGGCCGACGAACTGGTCGAGCAGCTTGATCAGCAGGTCGGCCTCGGCGGCCCCACCGACACGCTGATGCTGGGGCGCCAGGACGATCACGTCCTCGGAGGTGCCGGTCCAGCGTGGTTGGAGCCATGCGGTCGCCGGGATGTCGGCGGCGAGTTGGACACCGAGGTTGTCGCCGTCCCAGCCCATCCCGTGGCCGGGGAGCACGACCATGAGCGGGTACTTGCGGCCGGGCTGGTAGTTCTTCGGCAGGTGGTAGTGGTACGGCAGCACCATCCCGCCACTGAGGAATGAGCCGTAGGTGAACTCGTCGACCAGTTGGTTGACGGGCTTCTCGGTGACCGGACGGGACTCGCGTGGGGTGGCCCTGGCGAGCACCGGCCCCTTGCCGGACCCGCGGCCGGGCTGGCCGTGAACGTCCTTGCGTTGCACCACCCGGGTCGGCAGCTCGGGATTGACCTTCACGGTGCAGAGGAAGGTCGGGCACTTGGAGACGATGACCGTCGAGCCGCCCGTGTCGGCGGGGTCGAGCTCCACGATGACGTACCTGCCCGGTGCCGACCGATGGTCGGTGCGCGTGCCCGGTACGCCGTTGGTGTAGGTGTGTGTGATGGTCCGGTCGGCGAGCTTCGGCAGGTCCTCGATGGGGTTGAATCGGAAGTTGTAGATGGTGTCGGTCACCGAGAACGTGGCGGTGTCGAGGGTGCGGGGATTGACCGCCGTGCCGTACTCGATCGCCACCGCGGAGACCTTCTGACCGTACGTGTAGACGGTGGTGATCGGGGTGATGCTGCGGATGCCGTCGCCAGTGCCCTGGCTGCCGTTCGCGCTGCCGTAGGCCGTGCCGGAGGCGCCGGCCAGAACGAGGGCGGCGACGAGCGGAGTCAGTCCTTTTCGCAGTCTCATGCGAGTCCTTTCTCGGGACGGTCGCTCAGTCAGCGATCTCCGGGGGAGGGTCGGGGCGGTCGCTAAACTGATTTAGCAGAGCATCGATGGCGGGTCCGGCCGTGTCAATACCGAACCGGCAACAGGCCGGAAACCTGGCGTACGGGTCCCCGGACGGCCCTGCCCGGCTTCAGTGGGATGCACTGACTGTCCCGTGAGCACTGCAAAAAACCTGCAAGCGCTAACCCTTGCCTTCGGGGAAACCGCTTTCCTACCATTGCGTTACATCGATGTTTCATTCACGAGCCGGGCGATCGCACATCGAGCAACGCCGCCGGGGGCGGGCCGCCTGCGTGGCGAATCCCTGCGCCTACCAGGGCGAGAGAGATGCCGGGAGATTTTCGGCGATTGATGAGCGTCAATTCCTGAGTGGTCGAGAGTGTTCCCGACCGATCAGGCGTGCGGTCGCAAGGACCGCCACAGGCAAACGACCTTTCGAATGCGAAGGTGAGGCGAGATGAGACGACCAGTCGCGTTGCGACTTCAGGCAGCACTGGGCACGGCAGCCGTTGGGATCGCGATCGGGGTGGCCCTGCCGACCCCCCAGGCGTCGGCGGCGGCCGGCAGCGCCACCGGCTACGCCACCCAGAACGGCGGGACCACCGGCGGCGCGGGCGGGCAGACGGTACGGGCCACCACCGGAACAGCGATCCATGCGGCGCTGTGCGGTCGGGCCAGCAGCAGCACCCCGATCACCATCGAGGTCACCGGGACCATCAACCACGGCAACACCAGCAAGGTGTCGGGTTCGAGCTGTAACACCGCAGCGGGCGTGATCGAGCTCAAGCAGATCAGCAACGTCACCATCATCGGGGTCGGCAGTGGAGCCGTCTTCGACCAGCTCGGCATCCACATCCGCGACTCCAGCAACATCATCATCCAGAACGTGACCGTCCGGAACGTCAAGAAGTCGGGCTCGCCCACCTCCAACGGTGGGGACGCCATCGGTATGGAGAGCACGGTCCGCAACGTCTGGGTCGATCACGTCACCCTGGAGGCCTCTGGCGGGGAGTCGGAGGGGTACGACGGCCTCTTCGACATGAAGGACAACACCCAGTACGTGACGCTGTCCTACAGCATCCTGCGCAACTCTGGTCGCGGCGGCCTCGTCGGGTCCAGCGAGAGCGACCTCTCGAACGGCTTCATCACGTACCACCACAACCTCTACGAGAACATCGACTCCCGTACGCCGCTGCTACGCGGCGGCACGGCCCACATCTACAACAACCACTACGTGAGCCTGCACGAGTCCGGCATCAACTCCCGGGCCGGGGCCAAGGCCAAGGTGGAGAACAACTACTTCCGCGACTCCAAGGACGTCCTCGGCACCTTCTACACCAACGAGCGCGGCTACTGGCAGGTCAGCGGCAACGTCTTCGACAACGTGACCTGGTCCACCGCCGGCAGTGAGAACTACCCTGCCGGCCCCAACCCGACGTCCAACACCACCGTCAGCATCCCGTACTCGTACACCCTCGACGGGGCGAGCTGCGTGCCGGACATCGTTCGTCAGACGGTGGGCGCCAACACGGGCCTGAAGGTTTCGAACGGCAGTTGCTCGCCGCAGACCCCGCCGCCCACCACGCCCCCGCCGACCACGCCCCCGCCCACCACGCCACCGCCGACGACCACCCCGCCGCCCAGTGGGACCAACCTCAGTCTCAGCGCCGGTGCCGACGGCTCCAGCAAGGCCAGCGGGACGAGCTACGGCAACGTGAAGGACGGCAGCCTCAGCACCTACTGGTCGCCGGCCGGATCGACCGGATCGATCTCGATCAAGTGGGGCTCCGCCACCCGGGTGTCCCGAGTGATCATCCGCGAGCCGTCGGGAACCCAGGGTTCCATCGGGTCCTGGCAGCTCGTCAACCACGACACCGGGGGCGTCCTGGCCTCCGGTAGTGGCGCGGGCTCCATCAGCTTCTCCGCGACGTCGCTGACCAAGATCACCTTCAAGATCGACAGCTCCGGCGGTTCGCCACGAGTCGGTGAGTTCGAGACGTACGCCAGCTAGCAGCCGGCGCGGGCGGGAGCGGCAGACACTGTCGCTCCCGCCCGCGTGCGCGATGCCATGCGGTCCTTTTGAAACGCGGTGTGCCGAACCGGGCGGCACGCACCAGCCGGTTCCGCGGATCAGCTCTGCTTCGTCTCCCAGAAGATCTTCGAGATCTCCTCGATCTTCTCGAGAAGTCGCTCCGCGACCGCCGGGTCGGCGGATCCCTTCGCGCCGCCGGCGCCGGCCAGCTTGGTGGCCTCGTTGAAGAGGCCGTGCAGCTGGGGGTACTTCTCGAAGTGCGGTGCCTTGAAGTAGTCGGTCCACAGGACCCAGAGGTGGTGCTTGACCAGCTCGGCGCGCTGCTCCTTGATGAGCAGCGATCGGGTCCGGAACTCCGGATCGTTGCTGGCCTGGTACTTCTCAGAGATCGCCTTGATTGACTCGGCCTCGATGCGGGCCTGCGCCGGGTCGTAGACGCCGCAGGGGAGATCGCAGTGTGCGCTCACAACGGTGCGCGGGCGGAGAACGCGTGGCAGGTACATCAGAATCCTTCCGAGAACAGTGCTGAGGTGACGAGCTTCTGGGCGTGACAGCTCGGCTGCCGGTCCGTCTCCCGAGCCGCTACGTGATCCACAACGGGACGCTAGGACCTGAACCGCACTTCATGTCAAGCGCCGCGACCGCTGACTCATGCTCATTCAGCGAGACTGCGCGTGCCGAGCCAGTCTGGCCAGGAGTGTGTCCAGGGAGAGATCCGCCGCGCTGCGCAGCACAAGGTCCGCGGCCGTGAAGCGGGCGTGGTCCGCGTGGGGGTTCGGCACCGCGACGCAGCGAAGCCCAGCGGCCTGCGCCGCCGCCACGCCGTGAGCGGTGTCCTCGAACGCGACCGCCTGATCCGCGGGCAGCCCGAGCCGATCCAGCGCCAACAGGTAGACCGCTGGATCCGGCTTGTGCGCGGGCACCTCCTCGCCGGTGGCCAGCACCTCGAACCGCGCCCGCAGCCCCGCCCGGACCAGCAGGGCACCGACGTGGGTGATCGGGGAGCTGCTCGCCACCGCGAGCCGCAGCCCCAGCTCCGTGGCCCGGTCCAACCACCCGACAATGCCGGGAGCGGGCTTCAGCGCCGAGTTCAGTTCCGCTCGGTACGCCATCCGCAGCGCATGGCTGGACGTGCGGTCGTAGGCCGGCCCGACCGCCGCTTGGAGCGCCGTGTACCGAGCCTCGTTCGCGTCGCCGCCGTGGTCGGCGAAGAAACCCGTCGGGTCGAGCTGCAGGCCGTGCCGCCGCCACTCCCAACGCCAGCTCTCCAGCAGCGTGGTCTCCGTGTCCATCAGCAGACCGTCGAAGTCGAGGATCAGCGCCTTGGTCGTCACAGCGGCCAGTATCCGGTCCTGGCCGCCGCGTGTGCCAGCTGCTCTGGTGGTCGGACGGCGGGCCTCAATCCCTCCTGGCGCGCTGTTTGCGGATGAGAGTCAGCAGCGCGGCATGCGTCCGCTCGTCCGCGGCCACGACGAGTCCGTCCCCACCCGCGTGCAGCGGCTGGCCGTCGATCCCGGTGACCACACAACCGGCCGCCTGACAGAGGGCGATTCCGGCCGCGAAGTGGACACTGTCGCGCAGGTGGTGGCCATCCGTGACGTAGGCGGCGCGGCGACCGGCGGCGACCCAGGCCACGGCCAGGCTGGTGGAGACCACGCGCGGTCGGAACTGTTCGATGAAGCCGTCGTCAGCCAGCAGGTGGGCGGCCAGGAAGACGCTCCTGTTGGGGAACGGCGGGTCAAGATTGACGTCGATCAGCGTCGACTCGGCCGACGGGGCGAGTCGCTCGTCCTCCCCGGCGCGCCGGACAAACGCGGCGATGCCGTCGGTCCAGAACACCTCGTTGGTGAACGGGTCCGCCGAGGCGGCCACGGTGACGGGTGTCCCGGTTCGCAGGGCGACGTTGACGGAGGCCAGCATGGTCCGCGCGGCATAGTTCAACGTCCCGCACAGCGGGTCGACCAGCCACATACGTCCGTTGCCGCCGGTGCCTGTCCGCCCGCTCTCCTCACCCAGCACGACGTCGTCGGGACGCGCCGCGCGCAGGACGTCGAGGACGGCCTTCTCAGCCTCGACGTCGGCGGTGGTGGCGAAGTCGCCAGCGGTCTTCATGAAGCGCGTCAGCGACGTTCCGTATTGAGAGCGGACAACTGCGGCTCCGGCTTCCGCCGCTTCGATGGCCAGTGCATGGTCTGTGATCGACATGCACGAACCATAGGAGCCGCGCTCAGGACACCGCAGCCCGCACCAGTTCGATGACCTTCTTCTCCACCGTGGGGCTCCACGTCTGCAGCGCGTACGCCACCGGCCACAGGTCCCCGTCGTCGAGGTTGGCCGCGTCCTGGAAGCCCAGGGTCGAATACCGGTAGTTGAATTTGCCGGAGTCCTGGAAGAACACCACGATCTTGCCGTCCGCGTTCGCGTAGGCGGGCATTCCGTACCAGGTCTTCGGCGACAGATCCGGAGCGGCAGCGGTCACCGCCACGTGGACGCGCTCGGCGAGCGCACGATCCTCCGGCTCCATCTGCGCGATCCTGTCGAGGATCGCCTGCAGCCCGTCGGCCTTCTTGGCACCCTTCTTGCCCTCGGCGCGCAGTTCGGTGGCGCGCTCCTTCATCGCGGCGCGCTCCTCGGGGCTGAAACCGTCGGACTCGGTCGTGGAGGTCTTCGCGGGCATTCTCGGGCTCCCTCTCGTTGATCAGGTCCGGCGCAACGCCGGCTACCTGGGACAAGGCTAGGCCGGACGACACCCCCGAGCTTCTTGATTCCTGACCGGTCCGGGGAGGGTCTCGGCCTTGGTTCTTCCACCCCCGCGACTTGCTGCGGCGTACTTCGACGCCATCGAGATCCTCTGCCGGGTGACCCCGAAGGGCTGGTACGCCGAGCGCGGCACCGCCCGCGCAGCGGTGCGGGATGGCATCGCGGCCGGCGCGGACGCTGGTGGGGGAGAGGGCCCATGAACTTCAGTGCGAACGTGCGCTCGGCGTTTCGGCGCGGCGAGACCGACGCCGTGGTGCGCATGAGCGAGGCCGAGATCGAGCGTGCCCAGGCGGCCGGCGACCCGGCGGGCGAGGTGGAGGCCAGGTACAGCCTTGCCAGGGTCGCCATCCGCGGCGGCGACCTGCCGGGCGGAGACGCCCGAGCCCGGGAGGCCCTTGAGGTCGCACTGCGCTCCGGTGACCGCAGCCTGGAGGAACGGCCGAGGCATGTGCTGGCCGCCGTCGCGCGCATGTCTGGCGATCTGCTCGGCGCCCGGGATCTGTACCGGGAGAGCATCGCCCTCAACGAGGCGCGGCGAGGCGTACGCAGAAGGTCAGCTCCTCGAACCGCGTGCGGCCTTCACTGACGATCGGCGCTGACGCGACGGCCGGATTTCGCCCCTGGATCTAGGCCGCCTCGTGTGCTGTCGAGGCTCGGGCAGAGGCGATGGTCCGTCCACGCTCGGACTCGGGAAAGCGGTCGAGCATGGCACGCACCTCGTCAGCGCTCACGTTGGCGCCGAACAACTCGCTGCCCGGTTCGAGCCGGATGCCCTCGGCGAGAAGGCCGGCGACGACCGGATCGAAGCCGAGCGCGTCCACAAGGGTCGCGACTGTGGTGAGATCAGTGGCGCTGTCGCCAGCGATCGCAATGGCCTTGCGGCCCGGTGTTCCCGCTGGCCGCGACTCGTCCTCAAGGTCGTGGTAACCCATGTGGTTGAACGCCTTGACGACGCGCGAGCCAGACAGGAATGCCTGGACGATCTCGCTGGACGAGGTACTCGGGTCGGTGAGGTCGTCGCGGATACCGTCGATCTCCCACCAGTAGTTCATGGCGTCGACGACGAGCTTGCCGTGCAGTGCGTCGGCGGGAACGCTGCGGTACTTGCCCAGTGGAAGGGCGAGGATGACGATGTCGGCGTCGGCTGCCGCGTCGACCGTCGTGGTGGCTGCTGCCCCGGGGGCGAGCACCTCGACGGTGAGGGCGATCTTCGCCGGGTCGCCGGAGCCGGCGACCAACACCCGGTAGCCGGCGGCGACGGCGAGTCGGGCGAGCACCGTGCCCACCTTGCCGGCCCCGAGGACACCGAGGGTCTGGGGCCGGCTCCGGTCGTTGTCGTTCATGTCGTCCTTTCGGTCCTGGTCTTGAAGTGCGCCCGTATGCGCTGGTCAGGCGGCCAGGATGTCGCGGACCATGGGGATCACCTTGGAGCCGTACAGTTCCACGGCACGCATCCGGGCGCTCACCGGTTGCGCTCCGGCCGAGTAGATGAGGTCGAACCGACCGACGCCGAGGCTGCGGATCGCGCGGGCCATCCGCCGGGCCACGGTCTCCGGTGAGCCGATGTAGAGCGAGCCGTTCTCCACCTCGGAGTCGAACTCCTGGCGGCGGATCGGGGGCCAGCCCCGCAGTGCGCCGATCCGGTTGCGCATGACGCGGTAGTGCGGCCAGTACACCTCCTTGGCCTCCTCGTCGGTGTCGGCGATGAAGCCGGGCGAGTGCATCCCGACCGGGTGCGCGGTCGTACCGAGCTGCTCGGCGGCCCTCCGATAGAGGTCCATGTAGGGCGCGAAGCGCTCGGGCGCGCCGCCGATGATGGCGAGCATGAGCGGAAGGCCGTACTGGGCGGTGCGGACGACCGACTGCGGTGAGCCACCCACGCCGACCCAGGTGCTCAGGTGACCCGACTCCGTCTTGGGGAAGACGTCGGCGTTCTCCAGTGGGGCACGCAGGGTGCCGCTCCAGGTGACCGGCTTCTCGTCGAGCAACTTCACGAACAGCTCGATCTTCTCCTCGAACAGCGTGTCGTAGTCACGCAGGTCGTAGCCGAAGAGGGGGAACGACTCGGTGAACGAGCCGCGACCGAGGATGACCTCGGCCCGACCGTTCGACAGCGCGTCCACGGTGGCGAAGCGCTGGAACACCCGGACCGGGTCGTCCGAACTCAGCACCGTCACGCCGGAGGCCAGCCGGATCCGCGACGTACGGGTGGCGATGCCGGCCAGCACCGTCTCCGGCGTCGACACCGAGTACTCCGGCCGGTGGTGCTCGCCTAGGGCGATGACGTCGACGCCGAGCTGGTCGGCGAGCACCGCCTCGTCGACGACCTGCCGGATCGCGGCGGCGTGGGAAACGAGCTTGCCGGCATCGTCCTCCGGTACGTCGCCGAACGTGTCGAGGCCGAACAAGAGGTCAGACATGGGTGGGCTCCTTCGCCAGCAGCTCCCGGACCCGCGGCGCGACCTCACTGCCCAGCAGTTCGATGGTGCGCGCGCGTGCCTCGCGGGGCAGGTGCATGATGTCGTACTTCAGGTCGAAGCGGTTCAGCCGCAGGTCGCGGGCGACCGTGGCGATCTTCTGCGCCACCGTCTCGGGTGACCCGACGAAGAGCGCCCCGTGGTCGATTTCGGCCTCGTAGCGTGTGCGGTCCGGTTTGTAGAAGCCGCGTTCCTCGGCGAGCGCCGCCACGACCGGCTGCCAGTATCGCCACCACGTCTCCACCGCCTCCTCGTCGGTGTCTGCGACAAGGCCGAGAGAGTGCTGCCCGATTGGCTGCGGGGTATGCCCGAACTGTTCGAGCGCCTTGGTGTAGAGCTCGACGTGGCCGGCGAACCGCTGGGGTCGCCCGCCGATGATCGCGAGCATGAGCGGAAGTCCGTGCCGGGCGGCGCGGACCACCGAGTTCGGGCTTCCCCCGACGCCGATCCACGTCGGGATGCCGCCCGGCTGCATCCGTGGATGCAGGCGCTGCTCGACCAGGGCACTTCGCACGGTGCCGGACCAGGTGACCGGTTCGTCCCGCTGAAGCCGCAGGAAGAGGTCCAGCTTCTCCTCGAACAACCGCTCGTAGTCGGTCAGGTCGTAGCCGAACAGTGGGAACGACTCGGTCGCCGACGCGCGTCCGAGAACCATCTGGGCGCGCCCGTTGGACACGGCGTCGAGGGTGGCGAACTCGTGGTAGAGGCGTACCGGATCATTCGTGCTGAGCACGGTGACCGAGGTGCCGAGGCGGATCCGCTCGGTCGCCGTCGCGGCTGCCGCGAGCAACACGGGTGTCGCCGAGTCGTTGTGGCCCTCCCGGTAGTGCTCACCGAGGCTGAACACGTCGAGTCCGACCGACTCGGCGAGCCGCGCCTCGTCCACGAGCAGCCGTACGGTCTCAGCGTCGCTCAGGACCCGGCCGCCGTCGGTGGCCACCTCCCCGAACGAGTTGAGCCCCAGTTCGAAGCCCGCTGCTGTCATCGTCTCCTCCTCGTGCTCCCCGCCGGCGACCCGCGAGCGGCCCTACCGGTTGACGTGTCAATGATGCTAACTTGGCGATTGACACGTCAATTCCCGGGAGAGTGACATGACGGAGACCACACCCGGTCGGCGCGGAGGACGCCAACTCCCTACCGCGGAGGAGCTACGGATCTGGCGGGACTTCATCGAGACGACGCAGGCGCTGGGTGCACGGCTCGAGTCCCGCCTGCAAGGCGACTCCGCGCTCTCGACGGGGGACTACGCCGTGCTGCTCGCCCTCAGTGAGGCGCAGGACAAGGCGATGCGTTCGTCCGAACTCGCGTCACGCATTGGTTGGGAGCGGAGCCGGCTCTCCCACCATCTGGGGCGGATGGAGCGGCGCGGCCTCGTCCGCCGCCAGGAGTGCGCAACCGTTCCCCGAGGGTCGGAGGTGCTGCTCACGCCGGCCGGGGCCGAGGCGTTCGGGGGAGCCACTTTCCCGCACCTGCGCGCCATTCGGGAGTTCTTCGTCGACGCCCTCTCGCCGGAGCAGGTCCTGGCGGCGGGCGAGATCGCCGCAGCGTTGAGAGCGCACCTGGACGTCCTGCGCAAGGAGTGATCACAGGGCACCTCCCGGCCAACCTCAATCTCATGACTGCGAGTGTGCAAGTGATTGCCTAGAGCTACCGTCGGGTGGTCCAATCCTCCAGAAACCCGCCGCTGTCTGCCCGCAGGTGAGGTGGCGACGGCTCCACCACCCCTGGAGGTACGTCCATGATCGAGACTGCCACGGCAGAGGCCGGCCGCACTCCACCACACCAACCCGGCGCTGGCCGGACGGAGTCGGTGTTGCCGGAGCTGCGGGAGATGTGGTGGGAGACGGGTGTGCGGGCGCGGGCGGAGGCCGGTGTCTTCGCCGTGTTCGCGGAGCTGCCCGGGCTCGTGCGGACAGCGCTGGGCATCAGTTGGCGCGCGGACCGACTCCGTACCGGCGTGGTGGCCGCCGCGACGGTCGGGGCGGGGGTGATGGCGGCCTTCGGGTTGCTGGCCACGCAGCGGGTTCTGGTGGAGTTGTTCGCTGGCGGGCCGACGGCGGACAAGGTGCGGGCGGCGCTGCCCGCACTGGCCGTGCTGGCGGCGGCGGTCGCGCTACGCGCGGGGATGGGCATCGCCACGGGGTACGCGCAGAACGGTTTGACGCCGAGGGTGAGCCGCGAGGTGGAGCGGGGTCTGTTCGAAGTGTCCACGGCGGTGCGCCTGGAGGCGTTCGACGCCGACGCGTTCGCCGACGACATGGAACGCGCCTCCCGGGGCACCGAGTCGACGATCGCGCTGGTGCAGGCGTCGATGAACCTGCTCGCCGGGCTGGCCGGGCTGCTCGCCGTGGCGGCCGCCGTCATCATCATTCACCCGCTGCTGCTGCTGGCCCTGCTGGTCGCCACGGTGCCCAACGCGTGGGCATCGTTGCGGGCCGGGCACCTGCGATACCAGACGTACACCACCGGGTCGGTGCGCAGGCGTCGACTGTGGTTGCTGCACAAGCTGATGGCCGAACGTGCCTCGGCCCCGGAGTTGCGCTCGTACGGGCTGCGCGGGTTCCTGCTCGATCAGTACGACCGGGTGATGCAGGTGGAGACCGACATCCAACTCGCGCTCGCCCGCCGGGTCACCACGACAACCACGGTCGGGGCGATCATCGGTGGCATTGCCACGGGCACCGTCTACGCCCTGCTCGGGCTGCTGCTCCTGGACGGGCAGATTCCGCTCGCCGCCGCGGCGACCTGCGTCATCGCGGTGCAGTCCGCGCAGCGGTCCCTGGCCATCGCCACCTTCCAGGTCGACCACGTCTACACCCAGGGCCAGCACTTCGGTGACTACACGGGCTTCATGACCAGGGCCGACGCCTACCTGCCGGACACCGCACGACCCGCGGCCACTGCCAGTCCCGAACGGCTGCGCGAGTTGACCGTCAGCGAGGTGAGCCTGCGCTACCCCGACCGGGACAACCCGGCCGTCGACGGCGTCACGTTGACGATCACCGCCGGGCAGACGGTCGCCTTCGTCGGGGAGAACGGCTCGGGGAAGACGACCCTCGCCGCGATGATCGCCAGCCTCCGCGCCCCCACCGAGGGCAGCATCGAATGGAACGGCCGACCGTTGTCGGACTGGGACGTCAACGGGCTGCGGGCCCGGACCGCGGTGGTGACGCAGGAATACCACAAATGGCCGTTCACCGCGGCGACGAACATCGCCATCGGTGACGTCGACACCGAGGCCCGGCAGGACCTCATCGAGGCCGCCGCCGCCCGCGCGGTCGCGCACGACATGATCAACGAGCTTCCGCACGGGTACGAGACGCTGCTCGACCGGA
Organism: Micromonospora sp. LH3U1; assembly: GCF_028475105.1. Classification (NCBI taxonomy): domain Bacteria; kingdom Bacillati; phylum Actinomycetota; class Actinomycetes; order Micromonosporales; family Micromonosporaceae; genus Micromonospora; species Micromonospora sp. LH3U1. The sequence continues at coordinate 2,174,943 of NZ_CP116936.1, forward strand.
CCTTCGCGCGAGGACAGGACCTCTCCGGCGGGCAGTGGCAGCGCATCACCGCCGCCCGCGGGTTCCTGCGCGACGCCGAACTGCTGATCATGGACGAGCCGTCGTCCGCGCTCGACCCCCGCGCCGAGGACGCCCTGTTCCAGGCCATCCGCGATCGTAGGGGTCGAGCCACCACGATCCTCATCACCCACCGGCTCGCGAACGTCCGCCACGCTGACCGGATCTTCGTCCTTCACCACGGACGGCTGGTGGAGGCCGGCACCCACGACGACCTCGTCGCCACCGGTGGCCGGTACGCCGAGTTGTTCGCCCTCCAGGCCGCCGGCTACGACGCCAACCCCGTCGAGCACCCCCAGCCTCCGCACCAGGACACCCCGACCTCTCGTTGAGGAACGACGCAAGGGGGAAGGGCAACTGCTGGCCGTAATACGGCTCTGACCTGCGGCTTTGTCAGAATCGAGCAGTGGCATTCCCGGTCTCCGAGTGGTACGACTGAAGCATCGACCGACCGGTTGGCGCGGTGGTCAGTAGGAGGTACGGGGCCATGTGTCTCACCAGCACCACGTCCCTGCACCGACCTGTCCGGATGACCGCCACGACCGTCACGCCGGTGTTCGGGTTCGATGCCTCATCGCCGGGGCCGGGGAGACCGTCGTGACGCGCCCGGAAGACGCCGAGAACTTGGCTGCCTACAACCGTGGCCTCGGCGCGGGACGCATCGAGCAGCGTCTGCAGGGGCACGATGAACACCTGCGGCAGATCAACGGTTCGATCGACTCGATGACCAGGGCGCTGCATGCCCTCACCGAGGAGTTGCGTGCCAACGTCGCCTTGTTCAGCGCCACTGTGACCTCGGATCGCCGGGACGACAGCGAGCGGGAGAGGATCGCTGCCGTCCGGGTGGAGGAGGCGGGCATCGTCGAGTCACAGAGGACGGTCCGGTGGACGGCATGGCAGCGGTGGTTCGCCGTCGTCGGCGCGATCATTCTGGTCGTGAACTTCGGCTTGGGCCTGTGGGTCGCCCTCAGCCGTTGACTCAGGGGGCTTTGGCCAGCAGGAACGCCTGGTCGTCCCGCTCCGTGCCCCGAGCACGCCGCACCAGGCGGCACTCTTCGCGCAGGCCGGCGGCCTCGATCTCGGAGGCGACCTGGTCCGCCGTGTAGCGATAGCGCTCAAGCTGGATCTCGTGGCCGAACCGGCGGTACGCCGGCGACACGTCGCGGGTGCCTTCGCCGGCCTGAAATCCGACGAGCAGGTGGCCGGATGGGCGAAGGACGCGGGCCGCCTCCGCGAAGACGCGCGCCTGCCCGGCGGGAGGTGTGTGGATGGTGGAATACCACAGCAGCACGCCGGCGAACTGGTCGTCCGGGTAGGGGAGGGCGGTCAACGAGCCCGCGGTGAACATCAGGTCGCGGTGGTCCCGTCGGGCCCTGGCGACCATGCCCGGAGACAGATCGACTCCCCGCACCAGACACCCGCGCTCGGTGAGATACCTGCTCATCCGGCCAGGGCCGCATCCGGCGTCGAGAACCCGCAGGTCGCCTCCCGACGTCACCGCCTCGACGAACGCGTCGATCATGGCGAGGTCGAGGGGTGCCTCGGCGCGCGTGTCCGGCAGGTAGGTGGCGTAGTCCTCGGCCACCGTGTCGTAGGCACGTCGCACGCCACGGAAGTCGAGCGCATCGGCAGGCGAGGAAGTCACGAGTCGCATCATTGCATCGGGGAACTGCCACCCGGTCTGGGCTCCAGCACCACCACCGCGGTTTCGGACGGCCTTCGCGCCGCGTGGACGTCGAGGTTCGTCTCGACCTCGCGCCAGCGTGCCCACAGTCGCAACCGCTCGTCGCCGGTGGCGGCGCGACCGCGTACCAGCCGCCTCCCGCCGACCAGATCGACGGACGCGTCCGGATGTGCCCGCAGGTTGAGCCACCAGGCCGGCTCACCCTCACCCCACCCGTTCATCGCCAACGAGAACAGGTTCGGGCCATCCTCCAGGTACCCGAGGATGACGCTGCGTTGCTGACCGGTGCGGCGGCCGGTAGTGGTCAGCCGCAGCGTGCCCCAGCCGGTCGTGCGCGGTCGCCACAGGCCGACCCGGCCGCCAGAGACCCGGTAGAGGCTTCGATGCACTGACCAGGCCAGACGGATGAACCAGCGCGGCGGAAGCCGCGACGTCTTCGCCCCTTGACCGTCCGACATGATGACCTCCTACATCGCGAGGTGCTGTGGTTGCGGTGGCTAGCGGCCCACGTCAACTCAGTCTCCGGGTGTGAGCGCGGCCCACGCCCCGTTGTCCATGATCCGACCCAGAACCCCCGTCGATCATGGAGGTGTGGTGCCCATTTTGGTGCTATGGCGGCTGCTTTGTCGCCCACCACAACTCCATGATCGGCGAGGCAGGGCGGGTTGACGAACAGCCGCTCCACCGGACTGGGCTCGACCAGGCCGAGGCGTCGCGGACTACCGCTGCCAGGCGTCGATGGTTCGTACGCCGTCGCGGACGACCCGGTCCATGATGGCGGGGTTGCCGCTGGCGCCCTCCCAGCCCTGGTCGTCGAACACCGTCACCGTGGTGTCGACGCGCGCCACGGCGATCTGGCTGGACGCCTTGCCGCCGGTGCGTTCCCCGTTCAGGCTCGTCTCGGCCCACGTCCGGCCCAGCAGCAGGGTCTCGTCGCCGACGCCCGGCAGAGCTTGCACCTTGACGGTGACCGGGTTCCCGGACTGGTCAAAGGAGGGGCACGCTTGCACGGCGGTGCGCAGACGTGCCATGTACGCCGAGGCGCCGTCGCCATCGAAGGTGAAGATGGTTTGGTGGATCATCCCCTGCGGCACGTTGGCAGCCGTGTCCTCGGCCGACTTGTAGGTGACGGTCATCGCGGCGCTCGCGGTGACCTGTCGGCCTCCGGTGCCGAACTCGTTGGCACACAGCTTCGGCAGGGCGTCCTCGACAGGCGTCGTCCGTCGGGGAGACTTCCGCAACTCGGGCGGCAACTCGACGAAGGCCGACGTCGGGATGGTCGCCGGGGTGCTCGTGCTCGCCGGTGGTCGGTCTGTCGGGTTCGCTGATGCCGATGCGGTCGTCGGTCCCGCAGTCGACGGGGCCGAGCCGGGTGGGTCCTCAGTAGTGGTGCAGGCGGCGGCAAATGCGATGCCGCCGACCAGCGGAATCAGCGCAAGCACCCTTCGCGTACGGGCGGGCGGTAGCGGTCGGTATCGGCTCATGATCACCCCTCGGCTGTGCCGAAACAGTTCCCTACGACGCGCCGTCCGAAACGGACACGCGCAGCCGGCGGAGGCCGACCGGACCCCGGGAATCGGGGTGTCGCCACACCGGCCGGGCCGCTAGGCTGCCCCGCATGACCAGCGTGATCGCCCAGTGCACCGGACCGTCGTGTGACGTCCAGGTCGGTGCACGGCGACGCCGGCGATCCGTCGCCCGCCCGCGCTGACCTGTTTCCTGCGACCGGCGGATCGAGCCGCCGGTCAGTCACTGGTCGTCCTCGGTCCGCTCGCATCTCCCCCATTCAACGGCTCACGTGACAGCGTGGGTCCGAGTGAGATCGGCGTACTCATGGATCTTGAAAGGTTGTTGTCCGACCGGTTGGCGCCGGCGTTCGCGGCGGTGGCGGGCGGCCCGGTCGACCCGCTCGTGCGGCGGTCACCGCGCGCGGATTTCCAGTCCGACGCGGCGCTGGCGCTGGCCCGGCGGCTCGGTCGTCCGCCGCGCGACATCGCCGCCGCGGTGCTGGAGCATGCGGTGCTCGACGACGTCTGCGTGTCGGCGGAGGTCTCCGGACCGGGCTTCCTCAATCTGACCGTTGCCGACCGGACACTGGCCGACCTGGTCTCCGGGCTGGCTGGCGACGCCCGGCTCGGGGTGCCGTCGACGGCGGCGCCGCAGACCGTGGTGGTCGACTATTCAGCGCCGAACGTGGCGAAGGAGATGCACGTCGGGCATCTCCGCTCCACCGTCATCGGCGATGCGGCGGTACGGCTGCTGGACTGGCTGGGGCACCGCGTGGTCCGGGTCAACCACCTGGGCGACTGGGGGACACCGTTCGGCATGCTGATCGAGCACCTGGCCGACCTCGGCGAGGCCGGGGCCGCGCACGAGTTGTCGATGGGCGACCTGGACACCTTCTATCGGGCGGCCCGGGTGAAGTTCGACGCCGACGAGGCGTTCCGGGAACGGTCGCGGCTGCGGGTGGTCGCGTTGCAGGGTGGCGACGAGCGGACGCTGCGGCTGTGGCGGCTGCTGGTGGCGCAGTCCGAGCGGTACTTCCTGACCGTGTACGACCTGCTCGACGTGACGTTGTCCAGGGACGACTTTCGGGGCGAGAGCGCCTACAACGACCTGCTCGCGGGCGTCGTCGACGACCTGGACCGGTTGGGTCTGCTGATGCCCAGCGGCGGGGCCGACTGTGTCTTTCCGGCCGGGTTCACCGGCCGGGACGGCGAGCCGTTGCCGCTGATCGTGCGCAAGAGCGACGGTGGGTACGGCTACCCGGCCACCGACCTGGCCGCGCTGCGCCAGCGCGTCGGCGAGTTGGGCGCGACCCGGCTCTTGTACGTCGTCGGGCTGCCGCAGCGGCAGCACTTCGCGATGGTGTTCGCCGTTGCCCAGGCGGCCGGTTGGCTGTGCCCGCCGGCCCGGGCCGAGCATCTGGGCTTCGGTTCGATCCTCGGCGCCGACGGGCGGATGCTGCGCAGCCGTGCCGGCGGGTCGGTGAAGCTGGTCGGGCTCCTGGAGGAAGCGGTCGCCCGCGCCACCGAGCTGGCCCGGAGCAGAAACCCGGAACTGGACGCCGAGGCCGCCGCCGAGATCGGTCGCGCCGTGGGCATCGGCGCGATCAAATACGCCGACCTGTCCACCGATCGGACGAAGGACTATGTCCTGGACTGGGAGCGGATGCTCTCCCTGGACGGCAACACCGCGCCCTACCTCCAGTACGCGTATGCCCGTATCCGGTCGGTGTTCCGGCGCGCCGGAACGGCCGCGCGGCAGGACACGCCCATCGTGCTCGCGCAGCCGGTGGAGCGGGCGCTGGCGGTCGAGCTGCTCGGCTTCGGCGGGGTGGTCGGCGAGGTGGAGCGGAGCCTCGAGTTCCACCAACTCGCCGGTTACCTGCACCGGCTCGCGACCACGTTCAATGCGTTCTACGAGCGCTGCCCGGTGTTGCGTGCCCCGGACGAGCTGCGGGAGAGCCGGCTGCTGCTGGCCGAGCTGACGGCACGGACCCTGCGGCAGGGGCTGCACCTGCTCGGCATCCGAACCCTTGAGCGCATGTGAGGTGTCAGCCGACGCTCGCTCAGCGGGCCTTCTTCGTGGCCCGCTTTCGGGGCGGCGTCAACAGGTCGGCGATCTGCGCGATCGCGGAGGGCACCAGGCGGTAATACGCCCAGACCCCGCGCTTGTCGCGCTCGAGCAGGCCGGCCTCGGTGAGGATCCGAAGGTGATGACTCACGGTCGGCTGGGAGAGGTTGAGCGCCGCGGTGAGGTCGCTGACGGACGCCTCACCTTCCGGCGCGGACTGGATCAGGCTGAGCAGCCGGAGTCGAGCCGGATCGGCGAATGCCTTCAGCACCCCCGCGAGTCGCTCGGCATCGGCCCGCTTGATTGGATCGCCGGTCAGCGGCGAAATCGCAGGCATGGCAGTTTTCGCAGTTCCCACGCCTGCCATAGTTACACCAACTGCATCGATATGCCGGTAGAACCGGCACCAGTAATCCGATGGCGTCCGTACGGCTGCGCGAGACGACCGAACGTGAGTCGAACGTCGACGTCTGTGGTGATGAACAGGCCGTGTGGGGCTTCGCGAAGCCCCACACGGCCTCACGGCTGTGTCCGCGCCGTCGGATCAGCCGAGCCCGCGGGTCAGCGCCGGGGTTTGGGTGCGATGCGCGGCAGGACGTACGGCGGTCCAGCGAAGATCAGGTCAGACTTCAGCTCGTGGTACGCCCGCTTGGGTTGGTAGTTCTCGTCGTAGATGGTGGCCAGGCCCTCCGGCGGGTCGTCGAACCAGTCCGGCACCCAGGAGTGATTGTCGCTGAAACCCCAGACCGTGTACGACAGGCAGCTTCGTACGGCGAGGCACGCCTTCATCAGCACGCTGAAGTTGGCTGCCGACGCCTGCAGCCGAGGGTTGATCTCCTCCGAGTTGCCGGACTGGACGCCCTCCGTCATCTGGCTGCGGACGTCGACCTCGGTGAACGCGGTGGCGACGCCGAGCCCGCTGAACTTCTTCAGCGCGGCGGTCACCTGGAGGGTGTCGTAGTTGCCGTACTGGGTGCCCAGGTGCCCCTGGGAGCCGACGCCGTCGATCGGGACGCCCTGGGCGCGCAGTCCCTTGGTCATGTCGTAGACGAACTGGGTCTTGTCGTCCGCCGGGTTGCCGGAGCCGAACGCCTCGATGTTGTAGTCGTTGTAGAACAGCAGTGCCCTGGGGTCGGCGGCCCGCGCCCAGCGGAACGAGTCGGCGATGTAGCCGGGCCCGAGGTTCTGCGCCCAGAAGCCCTTGTAGTGCAGGGTCGACGGGGTGTCCCACGGGTCGCTGACCGCCTCGTTGACCACGTCCCACTGCCAGATCTTGCCCTTGTAGCGGTTGACGACGGTCGTGATGTGCTTGCGCAGCAACTCGCGCAGCTCCTGCTTGCTGATGGAACCGTCGGCGACGCCACTGGTCAGCCAGCCGGGCAGCTGGTTGTGCCAGACCAGCACGTGACCGCGCACGCTCTGCCGGTTGCGCTTGGCAAACTCGACGAGCTGGTCGGCCGCCGCCCAGTCGTAGGTGCCGCGGGTCGGCTCCAGGCTCTCCCACTTCATCGCATTCTCGGCCGTGACCGAGGAGAACTCGGAGGAGGCCAGCTTGCGGTACTGCGGGTCGCTGGCGTCGTTGAGCGCCTCACCGCTCACGGCGGTGCCGATCTGGAGGCCGTGGCGCTGACCGAGGGCGGCGAGGCTCTGCGCCGTGGGGTCGTACGGCCGACTCGCGGTGGCCGGCACGGTGTTCAGCGCCGCAACGGTCGCGACGGCGACCACGCCGACGGTCGTCCACTGTCTCAGCTTCATCTGCCTTCCTTTCCACATCATCGATAGACATTTGTCGATCAAAAAGTTGCGGGTCCGGCTGCTGGCGGGTGGGGAGCGGGATCGGGCGCCCGGGTTGTGGCTGATGGTGGGCGGGCCGGTAGTTCCGGCCGGAAACCGGAAACTTGCTCGAAACGTTAAAGGTGTCGATGTCTCGGCGTCAACGCTGAAAACTTCCGGAAATTGGTCATATGAGCTGCGGAACCCCTCGCGCGCTGCCCGCGAAACTTTCGAGGGTCGATCGCGGCAGCCGGGTCGTTCCGTTTGTCGTCAACGGCGAGCGCCTGCATCACACGCTCGCCCACGGTGACGTCATCTCGAAGTCCACCGCAGGGACGTGCCTCGGCACCGGTTCTCCGACCACGCCGCTCTGGCGTCGACACGGTGGCCGACGATGCCTGGCGTCGCTACGGAGACTGATCCAAGCCGATCAGCGCAGACCAGCGAAGAGGTCGTCCTCGGGTGTCGGCGCGCCGGTCCGGTCACCGACCCGGACGAAGGTCTCCACACCCATCAGCTCGGTGAACCGATCCCGGCCCAGTTGCAGGAAGAAGATGTTCTCGGTCTGACTGGCATGAGTGGCCAGCGCGTCGAACTTCTGTGCGCCGTAGCTGCTCGTGTCCACCCAGGTGGTGATCTCGTCGTCGGGCAGGCCGAGCTGCGGCACCGGCTCCGCCGCCTCGTCCGGCTCGGCCCAGTCGACGCCGAGTTCCCGCATGATCCGGCCGAACTCCTCGAACGCCGTGCTCGGCACGGTGGTCCAATACACCTTCGCCGGAATGTCCGTCATCTCGACGGCGGCCATGGTGATCCGATGAGCCTGGATGTGGTCCGGGTGGCCGTAGAAACCGTTCTCGTCGTACGTGACGATGACGTCTGGTTGGTACTGCCGGATCAGCTCCGCGAGCCGGCCCGCCGCCTCCGTGACCGGCGTCGTCCAGAACGCTCCGGGCTGGTCGTTGGTCGGCCAGCCCATCATCCCGGAGTCGGCGTAACCAAGGGTCTCCAGGTGGCTGACCTTCAACACCGCGCAGCTCGCCTCCAGCTCGGCCTGGCGCATCGCCACGACAGCGGCCGGGTCGTGCCCCGCGTCACCCGGCTTGACCCCACCGGGGCCGTCACCGCACCGCCCGTCGGTGCAGGTCACGAGCACCGTCGTGATCCCCTCGGCGGCATAGCGGGCAAGGACGCCACCGGTGCTCGTCGCCTCGTCGTCGGGGTGGGCGTGCACCGCCATCAGGGTCAGAGGTCGCTCAGCCATGCCATCACCCTACGGTCGTTTCTCGCCCAGGGGCGCGGTGGGCGGGGTAGCGACCGTCACCGGCGGCGCTAACGAGGCGGGCATCATAGCCAGCTCGCGAGAGGCCGAGCGGGCGTTGCGCAAAGCGCGATCAAGGTCCGTGGCAGGCCTCTACATTCATGCCTGCCAGCACATCCGAGCGGTGCGGGACGCAAGGAGAGGTCAATGGCGAAGGCTGGTGCAGGGGCGTCGTTCGCGGATGTGCGACAGATCGACGCCGGAGTTCTGAACATCGGGTACGTGGACGCCGGGCCACCCGACGGCCCCGCCGCGATCCTCCTGCACGGCTGGCCGTACGACATTCACAGCTTCGTCGACGTCGTACCGCTGCTCACCAAGGCCGGCTACCGGGTCGTCGTGCCGTACCTGCGGGGCTACGGCACGACCCGATTCCGGTCCGACGACACCATGCGAAACGGCGAACCGGCGGCCATGGGGCTCGACCTCATCGCCCTCATGGACGCGCTGAAAATCGACACAGCGAAGCTGGCCGGTTTCGACTGGGGTGCGCGTACGGCCGATGTCGTGGCCGCGCTGTGGCCCGAGCGCTGCCGAGGGCTGGTCTCGGTCAGCGGCTACCTGATCGACGGCCAGGAATCAGGCAAGGTGCCGTTGCCGCCGAAGGCGGAATTCGCGTGGTGGTACCAGTACTACTTCGCCACCGAACGCGGGCGGGAAGGCTACGACAAGAACCGGCGCGACTTCGCCAGGCTGATCTGGCACACCGCGTCGCCCAGGTGGATGTTCGACGACGCGACGTTCGACCGCAGCGCGGCAGCGTTCGACAACCCCGACCACGTCGACATCGTGATCCACAACTACCGGTGGCGGCTGGCCCTCGCCGCCGGCGAGCCACAGTACGACGAGGTGGAGAAGCGCCTGGCCGCGAAACCGAAGATCACGGTGCCCAGCATCTCCCTGGAAGGAGATGCCAACGGTGCGCCCCACCTGGAGCCCACCGTCTACGGCAAGCAGTTCGCCGGGCAGTACGAGCACCGGACCGTCGGTGGCGGTGTCGGGCACAACCTGCCGCAGGAGGCATCCCAGGCATTCGCGGACGCGGTGCTGGAGGTCTGACCCGGCCCGCTAGCCTCGGCGGCCCGGCCGCTGGGGCTCCGGACGTTCCACCCGCACGGGGTCGCCGCGTACGAGCTCGTCGTGGATGTGCCACCGGGCGGTGGTGACGGCACGCCGCGCCGCCTCGTCGCCGTGCTCGATCCGTTGCCGCAGCAGTTGCAGGGCGATACGGCGGTTGAGGCTGAACTGCCGCTCCTCGTCCACCACGACGACGATGCCCGAGGGGCGGTGCGTCGCCCGTACCGCCGTGCTGGCCTTGTTCCGGTGCTGGCCACCCGGCCCGCCGGTACGGCAGGCGACGATGTCGACGTCCGCCTCGGCGAACGTCGTCGACTGGGCGTCGCGTTGGGGCGGCTGGGCGGTGACGTACCAGTTCTTCCGGCCCGTGCTCGCCCGGTACGGGCTGGGGGCCTGCCAGCACAACGTTCCGGTCCACGAGGCGGCGAACGCCTCGGCGTCGGCTCCGGTTATCTCGATGAGCGCCGATCGGTACGTGCCGGAGCGGTCACCGGGCACCACCTGGACCTGTTCGATCGTCAGACCTCGTCGGGTGCCGTCTCCGTTCAAGCGGTGCAGCAGTTGGGCCAGGGCCCAGGCGCATTCCTGCGGGCCACGGCCGGCGGACAACAGCAGGAGCGCGCTCACGACCGGCCTCGCCCGCCGCGGTGGCCCCGCCGCTCCGGGCGTGGTGTGGACCCGAGCTCGGGCGTCTTGTAGGTGACCAGAGGAGTCGTGCTGACCACCGGCGTGGCCAACTGGTGCTCGACGAGGTCGGCGATCACCTGCTCGATGCGCTTGTACGCCGTGGGCGCCTCCTCGAAGAGCAGTTGACGGTCGCCGCACACCACCAGCGAGCCCACCGGCGTGCGGCGTAGCTCCTCGACCGTGTGCTTGGCCCGGCCCCGTCGCAGGGCGTCGGCGCGAGACATCTTGCGGCCAGCGCCATGCGCCACGGAATAGTTGGCGTCCGGACCGGCGTGGGCGGCCACCAGGTAGGACGACGTGCCCCTTGTGCCGGCGACGAGGACGTCGCGGCCGTCACCCGGCGCGGCGCCCTTGCGGTGCAGGTAGACCCCGTCGCGCACCTCGACCAGGTTGTGGCACTGATCGACGATCGGTGGGGTGGGCTCGGCCCCCAGGGCGTACGCGACCCGGGCGGCCAGCACCCGGCGGTTGAGCGATCCCCAGCGCACGGCGTCGTCGTGCATCGTCAGGTAGGCGGCGGGATCGGGGGCGGCGCCGGCGCCGTGGACCTCGGTGTGCGCCCGCAGGATCCGCTCGCCCAGACCGCGGGAACCGCTGTGGACGATGAGCACGAGATCGCCGGCGTCGAGCCCGAGTCGACTCGCATGGGTCGAGTCGACGATCGTGTCGACGCGTGCCAGCTCGACGAAGTGGTTGCCTCGGCCGACCGTCCCGAGGCCGTCCAGGTGACCGGCCGGAACGTCATCCTGGACGACGGACCAGGCGGGGTCGTCGGCATCCTGCTCCGGGTCCAGGGCGCGGTCGAGGTCGGGGAACCGGGAGGCGAGCCGCTCCGGTACGGCACGCTTGAGCTTGACGGGGAACACGGCGATGCCGCAGCCGATGTCGGAGCCCACCAGGAACGGGTACAACACCGTCGACGCCAAGGCCGCACCGATGGGCGCACCCTTGCCGGGGTGCAGGTCCGGCATCGCGGCAACGTGGATCATGCCGTCGAGGGCGGCTACCTGCTGACACTGCGCGAGCGCATCGGACTCGATCCAGCTCGCGGGCGAGGCGAACACCGTGACCGTGGCTGGGGTGGACGTGGGCAGGGGCTTACGAGGGGCGTGGTGCGGGGACAAGGTTGCTCACTTCTCGCTGAGAACGCAGGAACGGACGGCGGCGCGGCCCCGGGGAGGCGTCACTCGGGGGCGCGGAGCAGGGGTGGTGTCCGTCAGTACGTCATGGACGTCACTCTCGCGGAGCACGTCGGGAACGACAAGCGATTTTTCCTCGCGACGTACGCTGCCGCGATGAGCGCACCGCGTCGCATCCTCGTCTACGGCGTGTACGGCTCCGGCAAGTCCACCCTCGCGGCGCGCTTGGCCGAACACCTCGGACTGCCCTGGTATCCGGTGGACGATCTGCTCTGGCAGCCGGGCTGGGTCGAGGTGCCGGTCGCCCAGCAGCGCAGCCGGATCGAGGGGATCTGCCGACGGGACCGCTGGATCATCGACGGGGCGTACCACGGCTGGCGGGACGTACCGATGGCTCGTGCCGACCTCGTCGTCGGCCTCGACTATCCACGGTGGTGTTCCTACGGACGGTTGCTACGGCGCACCGTCCGCCGGGTGGTGACACGCGAGGAGATCTGCAACGGCAACCGCGAATCACTGAGCAGCGTGCTGTCCCGGGACTCGATCCTGGTGTGGCACATCACCGCGTTCGGCCGGGCTCGACGGCGGATGCGGGCCTGGCAGGCCGACCCGTCCGCGCCGCCCGTGGTGTTACTGCGCTCCCCGGCGGACCTCGACGACTGGCTGGCCGCCCTGCCCCGTAGCTGAAGCCGCGCGACCTGGCGCACACGCCGTCGGCCCACCCCTGCTGGGGGTGGGCCGACGGCGGACCGATGGTCGGTCCTGGAGTGGCCCGGCCGGCATGGTCACCGGCCGGGCCACCGATCAGGACTCCTGACGTCGACGCCGGGCGAGGAAGAACACGAGCGCGCCCAGCGCGACCATGACACCTCCCGTGCCTGTCATGGCCGGGACCACGCCACCGCCGGTCACCGGCAGGATGGGGGTCTTGCCGCCCGGGCTACCGGGTGCGCCAGGGCTACCGGGCGCTCCGGGGCTACCGGGCGCTCCGGGGCTACCGGGCGCTCCGGGGCTACCGGGCGCTCCGGGGCTACCGGGCGCTCCGGGGCTACCAGGCGCTCCGGGGCTACCAGGTGCGCCGGGGCTACCGGGTGCGCCAGGGCTACCGGGTGCTCCCGGTGCGCCGGGGCTGCCTGGTGCGCCTGGGCTGCCAGGTGCTCCGGGGCTGCCGGGTGCTCCGGGGCTGCCCGGTGCTCCGGGGCTACCGGGCGCTCCAGGGCTGCCCGGTGCGCCGGGGCTGCCGGGCGGACCGGACGGTCCGGCTGGGCCGGTGGGCCCGGGAGGACCCGTCGGTCCGGGCGGGCCGGTCGGCCCAGCGCACACCGGTGCGGTGATGACGTTGGTGTCGAGCGTGACGGCGGCGGTTCGTGCCAGCGCGCGGCCCTGGAGGGTCGCGCCCGTGGCCAGCGTGATCGCTGCCTGAGCCATGATGGTGCCCACGAAGGTGGTTCCCGTGCCGATCGTCGCCGAGCTGCCGATCTTCCAGAACACGTTGCAGGCCGAAGCACCGTTGGTCAGGACGACGCTGCTGTTCGACGCCGTCGTCAGCGAGGAGTCGACCTGGAAGATGAACACGGCCGCCGGGTCGCCCTGACCGTTGAGCGTCAATGCCCCGGTCAGCTGGGCGGCCCCGATCCGATAGACCCCGGCGTTGAGCGTGTTGCCACCGAGTTCCGCGGGAAGGTTGGTGAACGGAGTCCGACCGGCGGCGTCGTTGAAGGCGATGGTCAGGTCGCTCTGGGCCTGGAGAGCGACCGCGTCGCCGAGGTGGACCTCGCCGCCGATGGTTGCCGTTCCGAAGCCCGACGCGGTGTTGCCCGGGAACCGCCCAAGGCTCTGGGCCAGGAAGCTGGGACCGGTGTTCGTGGGTTCGGCTCCGGCCAGGACGGAGAAGTCAGCGGCCGTCCCCAGGTTGACCGGTGCGTCCGCAGCGCTGGCCGCAGTGGAGTTGAAGAGCAGCAAGCTGGCCGCCATGGCGGCCGCTGCGGCCGCCGCGAGCGCCGGCATGACCGCTCGCCGCCGTAGACGAAGATTGGGTTTAGCTGTCACAGAACACCCTCCGTGGGTACTACTCGCAGGAAAACGTCTCGCGAGCCGTGTCCTGCGCGACACGTCCTATATGACGCCGAGAAGCGTGGTGACCACCACATCACGCCGGCCATGCATATGGGGCCAAAACGGGACAATCCGGGAACCCGTCGATGCAAAAAGGACGGCTCTTCGCGTTCCTGTTCGCTGGTTTCGCGTTTCCTGCATTCGGGGGGAGTTGCGGCAGCGGACCGGCCTGAACGGCCGGGTGGCCCCAGTCCCTATCGCAGGGCAGTCGGGGTCGGTCTGATTGCCCGTCCAAGAACGCAGGGCGAGGACGGGCTGTTGCTGGAGGCCGGGAAACGGAACCGGCGCAGGTCCTCGATCACGAACCCTTCCACCCTGATCGCCGCGACGGTGTCGCGGTTGGTGTGGCAACCGGCGAAGAACTTCGGCCACAGTGTCGCGTCGACAAGTCGTTGGGTTCGGTGCAGACCGCTGGGCCTCTCGGCGGCGACGTGCTCGAAGAAACGTAGCTGGCCGCCGGGGCGCAGCACCCGGCTGACCTCGGCCAGCGCACCCGCCTGATCGGACACGGTGCACAACACCAACGCGACCACGGCCGCGTCGAACTCGCCGTCCCCGGCGGGCAGCGTCTCGGCCAGACCGTCGATGACCGTGATCGGAACCGGCGCGGTCGGCGCCACGCGCTCGGCGGCGGCACGTAGACGTCGTTCCGGCTCGACCGCGACGACCTCGGTCACTCCCGGCGGGTAGTGGGAGAACATCCGCCCGTTGCCCGCGCCGATCTCGATCACCCGGCCGGACAGGCCGGCGACCAGGTCCCGCCGAAACTCCGCGGTGCCGGCGCGGTCCATGGCGACGCTGAGCCGCTCGTAGACCCTGGCGAACACCGGGTGGGATACCGCGGCCACGTCGACCTCCGGGGGTTGGGGTCATCTCGTCGAACTGTTCTGCGGCGATTGTCCCGCATCAGCGCACGGATTCCGTCTTACTGGTTGGCAGCACGACTCAACCCAGTGCAGACAGGACGTGGTTCGACCATGAAGATCGTCGTCATCGGGGGCAGTGGCCTCATCGGTTCCAAGCTCGTGAACAGCCTCGGTGCGCAGGGCCACGAGGCGGTGCCGGCATCGCCGAAGACCGGCGTGAACACACTGACCGGTGAGGGAGTGGCCGAAGCGCTGACCGGTGCCGACGTCGTCGTCGACGTGTCGAACTCGCCGTCGTTCGAGGACGCCGCCGTGCTGAAGTTCTTCGAGACGTCCACCCGAAACCTCCTCGCCGCTGCGGCGGACGCCGGGGTGGGCCACTACGTGGCGCTCTCTGTCGTGGGCTCCGACCGGCTTCCGGACAGCGGCTACATGCGGGCGAAGGTCGCCCAGGAGAAGCTGATCCGCGCGTCCGGGATCCCGTATTCGCTGGTGCACGCCACGCAGTTCTTCGAGTTCGTCCAGGGCATCATCGACGCCGCCACGGACGGCGACACCGTGCACCTCGCGCCGGTGCTGATCCAGCCGATGGCCGCGGACGACGTCGCCGCCGCGGTGGCCGAGGTCGTGGTCGGCGCGCCGACGAACGCTGTGGTCGAGGTCGCTGGCCCGGAGCAGTTCCGCCTCGACGAACTGGGCCGGTCCATCCTCGGGGCCCAGCAGGACCCTCGTTCGGTGCAGGCCGACCCCGGCGCCCGGTATTTCGGTGCCACGGTGGGCGAACGCTCGCTCGTCCCGGCCGACGGCGCGCGCATCGCCGGTACGCGCCTCGACGACTGGCGTACGCGGGCGAGCCGCGGTAAGTGACCCAACCCGCTACGTCGGTGTGACAGGCGGATCGGCTCGTTCACCGAGGCGCTGCACCAACTCCCGCACCATCTCGGTGAACGGCTCGTCGGATTCGTCCGGCCAGTGCCCGTGGATGGGCGGGGGGACGCTGTCGCTGGCTGGCGTCACGACGTCGTCGGGATCGCGCTGTCGGCGATCCACAATGGCGGCCGGGTCGCTGGTGGTGGCCGGCGCGGGTGACCGGTGGGCGGAGAAGATCCAGCCGCCGATGGGGTCGGAGTCGCGCCACAGGTTCACCCAGCGCCAACCGACCCGGCGGCCGATCTCGTGCAGTGCGGCGTCGTCGACGTAGGCGGGGAAGAGTCGCGCGTAGAGCCGGCGCAGGGGTGACCCGTGGGTGAGCAGGGCGACCCGACTGGCGACCTGCGGCGGCAACTGGAGCACCGTGGCGGCGAGCAGGACCGAGCCGTGGCTGTGTCCGGTGAGCAGCACCGGATGGCCGCTCTCGACGAGGTAGGTGATTCGGCGGGTCAGCTCCGGCACGGCGCGTTCGGCGTAGCAGGTTGGTGCGAAAGGGTGGGCGGCCCGAGGCCAGAAGGTGCCAAGGTCCCAGAGGACGCCGACGTGCCGCCGGTACGGGACGGTCCGGTAGGCGAAGACACCACCGATGATCAGGCCCAGGATGATGGCCGCGATCACCCAACTGCCGAACGCGATGCCGAAGGTGACCGCGTCCGCCGGCAACCCCGCGTTCCGCTCGATGACGTCGCCCGGGAAGTGCCCCAGGAGGCCAATGGTGGTGGTGGCCGTGCCGAGCCCGGAGAGGCAGCCGTAGAGCACGGCCAGCGGCACCAGTTTCTCCGTGAACCGAGCCCGCGCTATCGCATCTCGGACCTGCCGCAGTCGGGGCCTGGCCTCCGCCGGTGGGTCCGGGTAGTCGCACGCGACGATCGCCGCCGCAGCCCGGCGCCGACCGCGGCGGGAGATCAGGATGACGAGGCCCGCGACGATCAGCGTGACCAGCACCGCGCGGAAGAAGCCGAAGATCGCCCAGGTGTATGCCCGGGGCGGACCGGTGGCGATGCCCTCCCCGGTCGGCACGTCGCGATCCAGGAAGTCCGCCATCCGGTAGACCAACTCGGCGGAGTACGCCACCGCCAGGCTGACCCCGGCGGCCGCGATCACGAGCGCGCCCAGCCCGAACAGCGGGGTGGCGCCTCGCTCCCGGTTCCGGCGCCAGAGCAGCACCACGGACAGGGCGACCAACAACGTCGTCTGGGCGATGAACAACCCGGCCAGGGTCGCGTCGTAGCCGGGCAGCCCGCGCCCCTCGTGCCACGGCTGTGGGCTGGCCAGCAGGTAGGCCAGGACGACGATGGTCAGGACGATGGCAGCGGTCCGGAGCGTACGGGTGATTCCGTCGAGCCGTCGATCGTCAGGGGCCCGATCGATCAGCGGGGGCGTGCAGAGCAGGCCCACGCAGCCCGTCAATGTCACCCCGGTGGCCACCGTCAACGCGATCGTGGCCGCCGTGGCGCCGCCGGCGGCCCGGGCCAGGAGCAGCGTGAGGTCCAGCGTCGCGAACGCGGCGGCGACGTGGATGGAGCGCAACCGGCCCACCAGCGGTTCGGCGTTCCACTGACCGACCGTGCCGAGTCGAGACACGGAGCCGGACTGATCGGGCGCGCGGAACGCGTCGAACGTCCGCCCCGGGCGGTTGCTGATCCGCCAGATCAGGCCGATCGCGGTGGCCGGGACCAGCGCGAGCACCGCCAGGCGCGGTCCGACCGGCCGTTCGTTCAACCAGGACAACCAACTGCGCCCGGTCGGGCAGCGCGGCGAGGACAGGCACTTCCAGCCGATCAGATCCAGGGCGACACCGGCGATGGCGAGCACGTACAGCACGGTGAGCGTGAGCGCCAGCACCCGGCACAGAGACTTGACCGTGGCCGCGGAGCCGGGATTCGCCGGGCGCATCCAGATCGCTACGTTGACCAGCATGAACGGCAGCAGGAAAACCACCGCGAGGGTGCGGGCCGCGCTTCCGGATGGCAGGTCACCCCAGCGGTACGCCTCCAGCGTCACCCCATGCGCCCCGGTGGTCTCCGAACACCGGGGGCGCGGCCGGTAGAAGCCCCCACTGCGGTCACCCGCGACCTGCGCCGTCTGCTGCAGGCCCAGCACCTCTCCGGCGCTCGCGCCGGACACCCCGTGCACCCGCAGCTCGACGACCTCGCCGGAGGTGTCTGGCCCGCTCAACCGCGTTGATCCATCCGACGTCCCCCCGGGGCGTGCCGCCAGCCCCTTAACCCGCGATCCGCCCGAGGCCAACCCCGCCATCAGGTGCCGGTGCCGCCACCCGACGGCGGCAGACCGCGGTCTACCCGAATCGGACGGCCTCAACCGTGGCGTACGCCGATCTGGGCTGCCCTCGCCAGCCCTTATTTCGACGACCCGCAGTTCGCGCGGCGCCCGTACGACCCGTGGTCCGCCTACGGCCAGTCGAAGACCACGGGGTCCTGCTCGCGGTCGGCATCGCTCGGCAGTCGGCGAAGGACGGGATCATGGTGAGGCACCGGTTCGGCGATCTTGTAGAGCCAGGCGCGTACGGCGCCGCCGTGCTCGTGCCGGTGCCGGCTCTGTCGGTCCGTCGGCGGTGGGGAGGACTGATCCGACCATGGCGGGGTAGCTTCCGCCATGGTCGCTGCCGGTCGGCGCGGAGCACACGGGGGCGCTTCGGCCGTTGTCCGGCTCGGGGACCGCGTGGTGGACACGCTGCGCGATCGGTTCCGTCGGGTACGGGCCATCGGCGGCCTCGCCGTGCAGGCTGGCCTTGCCGCGGCGCTGGCCTGGGTGGTGGCGCACCAGCTGTTGCACATATCGCAGCCGGTCTTCGCGCCGATCTCCGCCGTCTCCACTCTCGCCGCGTCTGTTGGTCAACGGCTGCGCCGTACCGTCGAGCTGATCATCGGTGTCACCGTCGGGGTGCTGATCGGCGATCTGTTGCTCCTGGTGATCGGCACCGGGTGGTGGCAACTCGCCCTGATCGTCGTGCTGGCGATCGTGGTCGCGTTGTTCCTCGCGGGCAGTGCGGCGGTGGTGATCCAGGCTGGTGCGACGGCGGTGCTCATCGCCACGCTCAGCCCGTCCATCAGTGATCTGGAGACCCCTCGGTTCCTGGGCGCGCTCGTCGGGGGAGGGGTGGCACTGCTGGTCACCGCCGTGCTGCTACCGCTGAACCCGCTGCGGGTGCTCAACCGCGCCGCGCGGCCCGTTTTCGATCTCATCGGCGCCCAGCTCGACGCGACCGCCGACGCGCTGGCCGAGCGTGATGCCGCTCGTGCGCGTACCGCCCGGGGCGAGCTGTGGCAGAGCAAGGGCGCGCTGACAGGGTTCGTCGAGGCGACTCAGGGCGCCCGGGAGGCCAGCACCCTGTCGCCGGTGCACTGGCACGATCGGCACGGGCCGGTGGGCCGGTACGCGCAGGCGGCCGAGCCGATCGACCGGGCGATGCGTAACAGCGGAACCCTGATCCGTCGGTCGGTGACGTTGATTGAGGACGACGAACCGGTTCCGGAGCCGTTGCCGAGGGCGGTGGCCGATCTTGCCGAGGCCGTCCGGTTGCTGAAGCGGCAGTTCGCCGCCGGTACCGAGCCGGAGCGGGCACGGGAGCAGGCGCTGCGGGCGGTCCAGACGGCCGGTCATGCGTACCGGGAGGGGGTCGGCTTCTCCGGTGCCGTCGTGGTGGCGCAGGTCCGTACGACTGTCAGCGACCTGTTGGTGGCCTCCGGGCTGACTCAGGAGGAGGCGAATCGCCTGGTCCGGCGCACGTTCGGTGCCCTGCGAGTGCCCTCCGATCCGCAGCAGGACTGACCTTTGGCACCGCCATGAGCCATGGGGGTTGCAACCTGAGCCAAAATGGTGCCATGATGGTGCCATGGAGCTGAGGTCATACGTCGAGAACCTGCGTAACGAGTTCGCCGTGGCTGCGGAGGGCGTCGATCCGGAGGCCCGCATGCTGGCCGAACGGCTCTTCGCGCAGCTGGAGTCGGCAACCCGTCTCACGTTGCTCGAGGCGCTGTCTGACGCGGCTGACGAGATCACACGCGAACTCGCGCCGGGTTCGGTGCACGTCCGGTTGCGTGGGCGCGAGCCGGACTTCGTGGTGGCGCCGGCCAGCCCGCCGGTCAATGAGGAGGTGGGCGAGGCCAGCGGCCCGCCGACGCTGTCGGTGCCGGTGCTCGCGCCCGACGGTGACGACGGCGGCACCTCGCGGATCAACCTCCGGCTCCCCGACCACCTGAAGGCCAGCGTCGAGGAGGCCGCTGGGCGCGCCGGCCTTTCGGTCAACGCATGGCTGGTGCGAGCTGTCGCCGGTGCCATCGGGGCAGGCGAAACGGAGCGGCGTCCGCCCCGCCGGGCAGAGCCGCGCTCCGGCCAGCACTTCACCGGCTGGGCCCGCTAACTCCCCGTACCCCCTCTTCCTTCACGCCGCTGACCAGCGGCGACATTCGCCGACCACCTTCCGGGAGACCACCATGCCTATTTACGAAACGCCAGAGCCCATTACCGTCCAGGTCGAGCTGCCCGTCGGGGATGCCTGGATCAGCGCGACCGACCGCACCGACACGGTGGTGACGGTGCGGCCCCGCGACCCGTCGAGCAAGGCCGACGTGAGTGCCGCTGAGCAGACAACCGTCGAGTACGCCGCCGGGCAACTGGTGATCAGGGTGCCGAAGAGTTGGCGCCGCTACGGCTTCGGCCCCGGGCCGTCGGTCGATGTCCTGATCGAGCTACCGAGCGGGTCGCGGGTGCACGCCGAGTCGTCGTGGGCGGCGTTCCGCTGCGAGGGGCGGCTCGGCGAATGCCGGATCAAGACCGGGAGTGGGATCCGGCTCGACGAGACCGGGCCGTTGGACATCGACAGCAGCCACGGCGAGGTCGCGGTGGAGCGCGTCACCGGTTCCGCCCGGGTGAAGGCGTCGTCCGGCAAGGTGCGCATCGGCACGGTCGACGGCCCCACCGAGATCAAGAATTCCTCCGGCGACTGCTGGATCGGCCAGAGCGGCGGAGACGTCCGGGTCAACACCGCGTACGGCGACATCACCGTCGACGCGGCGCTGGCCTCGGTGACGGCGCGCACCGCCTACGGCAACGTCCGGCTGGGCGAGGCCGTCCGGGGGTCGGTCGACCTGAACACCTCGTACGGGGCCATCGAGGTCGGCATCCGTCGCGGGACCGCGGCCTGGCTCGACGTCAGTTCCAAGCACGGCCGCGTGCACAACGCCCTCGAGACGACCGACAGTCCGGCGCAGACCGACGAGACGGTCGAGGTCCGGGCGAACACCGCCTACGGCGACATCTTGATCCGCCGCGCCTGATCCGCGACCAGAGACCATTGAAGAGGAGACCATGACCAGCCCCATGAAGCCCGCGATCGTCGCCACCGACCTCCGGAAGTCCTACGGTGACAAGGTCGTCCTGGACGGCATCGACCTCATGATCACCGAGGGCACGATCTTCGCGTTGCTCGGCCCCAACGGCGCCGGCAAGACCACCACCGTGCAGATCCTCTCCACCCTGATCAACGCCGACGGCGGTAACGCCCGGATCTTCGGCCACGACCTGACGCGAGAGCCCAACGCGGTACGCGAACTGATCGGCGTGACCGGCCAGTTCTCCGCCGTCGACAACCTGCTCACCGGCCGGGAGAACCTGAACCTGATGGCCGACCTGTGCCATCTGGACAAGGCGGCCGGCCGGCGACGGATCGCCGACCTGCTCGACCAGTTCGACCTGACCGAGGCGGCGGGTAAGCCGGTGTCGACGTACTCCGGCGGCATGCGCCGGCGACTCGACCTCGCGATGACCCTGGTCGGCGAGCCCCGCGTCATCTTCCTCGACGAGCCGACCACCGGCCTCGACCCGCGCAGCCGCCGGGCCATGTGGCACATCATCCGCGCTCTCGCCGCTGAGGGCGTGACCATCCTGCTCACCACCCAGTACCTGGAGGAGGCCGATCAGCTCGCCGACCGCGTCGCGTTCCTCGACCACGGCCGACTGATCGCCGAGGGCACCCCGCGTGAGCTCAAGCGGCTCATTCCGGGCGGCCACGTCGTGTTGCAGTTCGCCGACCAGGAAGAGCTCGACTCGGCGGCCCGGACGTTCGCGGCCGCCACCCGCGACGACGCGGCACTCACCCTCCAGGTGCCGAGTGACGGCGGGGTCGGGTCGCTGCGATCCCTGCTCGACCAGCTCGACCGCGCCTCGATCAGCGTGGCCGGACTCTCCGTGCACACCCCCGACCTCGACGACGTCTTCCTCACCCTCACCGGCCAGCCCGACACCCAGGCCAGCCGACCCGACCACGAAAGGGCTCCCGCGCGATGAGCACCGTCTCCCTCGCCGTCCGCGACTCGAGCACCATGCTGCGGCGCAATCTCCTGCACATGCGGCGCTACCCGTCGATGACCTTCCTGCTCATCGGCATCCCGGTCATCATTCTGTTGCTCTTCGTCTACGTCTTCGGTGGCACGCTCGGCGCCGGCCTCGGACCGTCCGGCGACCGCTCCCAGTACGCCAACTACGTCACCCCCGGCATCCTGCTCATCACGGTGGTCAGCGCGGCGCAGGGCACCGCCATCTCGGTCGCGATGGACATGACCGAGGGCATCATCGCCCGGTTCCGAACGATGGCGATCTTCCGACCGTCGGTCCTCACCGGGCACGTACTGGGCAGCCTCATCCAGACCCTGCTCAGCCTCGCGGTCGTCACCGGCGTGGCGCTGCTCGTCGGGTTCCGGCCCACGGCCAACCCGGTCGAGTGGCTCGCCGCCATCGGCGTCCTCGCCATGATCACCTTTGCGCTCACCTGGCTGTCGGTGGCCCTCGGCCTGGTGAGCGACAGTGTCGAGACGGCCAGCAACCTCCCCATGCCGCTGATCCTCCTGCCGTTCCTCGGCAGCGGCTTCGTCCCCACCGACTCCATGCCGACCCCGGTGCGGTGGTTCGCCGACTACCAGCCCTTCACGCCCGTCATGGAGACCCTTCGCGGCCTGCTCCTCGGCACCGGGATCGGCGCCAACGGGATCATCGCGGTCGTCTGGTGCGTCGTCATCACCGTGCTCAGCTTCTTCTGGGCCAAGTCCCTGTACAACCGCAATCGGGCCGCCTGATCCCGAGAGGCGCTCGACGTCCCGCCAGCGCGACGCACCGGCGGCCCGGCCCCTGTGGGCCGGGCCGTCGGTTGTCCGTGCCTCGGTGCACGACGCGCGCAGTCGCGCCGAGGCGACCTTTCAGACGTCGAATGTTATCGATAACACGACCCTGGCGCCTGGCCGGGTGCGACGCCCGCCGGCCTCCGGACCGCTCAGACCTGAGCCCGGTGGCGGTCGACTGCCGTTCCGTTGATCCGATCATCCGGGTGGCGCAGCCCTGTTGATGTTATCGCTGACATCCCCGCCGACCGACGAGCGGTCGTGATCGGACGGTCACCCCAGCGCCGCGTGGGACGCAGGGCCGCTCGCGCCGCCTGTCGAGGCGGTGTCGGGTCGGCGGCGGGGCCATCGGCGACTCCTTCCGTCGCTGCACACGGCGGTCGGTTCCCGAATGGCGCAATTTGCACCAGTCCGACATCGACGCGCCCGAGCCGGCCCCGGCTTCTGCGTTCCGTTACGGAGCTGTTGCGGGTAGATGTCTTGACGAGGCTTGATGTGAGCGTTAACACTATCCCCGTTAACGGTGGAGGTGAACATGAACCGTGTGGACGGAGCTGACGACCGCTACGTCGTCGGTGTCGACTTCGGCACCCTGTCCGGGCGCGCTCTGGTGGTCCGTGTCGGCGATGGTGCCGAGTTGGGGACCGCGGTGCACGAGTACTGCGACGGCGTCATCAGCACGACGCTTCCGGGAGGCCGAGCGCTGCCCCCGGACTGGGCCCTGCAGAACCCGGAGGACTACCGCGACGTGCTGCGGTACGCCGTCCCGGCGGCACTGTCAGCCGCAGGGGTGGACCCCGCCGCGGTCGTCGGCATCGGCATCGACTTCACCGCCTGCACGGTGCTGCCGACCGACGCCGAGGGCACTCCGCTGTGCGAGGATCCCGAGCTGCGCGACCGGCCGCACGCCTGGGTCAAGCTGTGGAAGCACCACGCCGCGCAGCCGCACGCCGACCGGATCAACGCGCTGGCCCACGAACGGGCAGAACCGTGGATCGGTCGGTACGGCGGCAAGATCTCCGCCGAGTGGCAGTTCGCCAAGGGACTCCAGATCCTGGAGGAGGACCCCGAGGTCTACCACCGGGCCGAGCGCTTCATCGAGGCAGCCGACTGGATTGTCTGGCAGCTCAGCGGCACCGAGACCCGCAACGTCTGCACCGCCGGTTACAAGGGCATCCTGCAGGACGGCCAGTATCCTTCCGAGGGCTTCCTGACCGCGCTCAACCCGGGCTTTGGCGACTTCGTGGCCAAGCTGGACGGTCCGTTGCTGCCCCTCGGTGCCCGGGCCGGCACGCTCACCGCGTGGGCCGCGGGGTGGACGGGCCTGCCGGAGGGGATCGCGGTGGCCGCCGGCAACGTCGACGCGCACGTCACCGCGGCGTCCGCGCAGGCCGTCGAGCCTGGTCGGCTCGTCGCGATCATGGGTACCTCGACCTGCCACGTGGTCAACGGCGCGCAGCTCGCCGAGGTGGCCGGGATGTGCGGTGTCGTGGACGGCGGCATCAGCCCCGGCGCATGGGGTTACGAGGCCGGCCAGAGCGGTGTCGGCGACATCTTCGGCTGGTTCGTCAAGCACGCCGCCCCGGCTGGCGTCGCCTCGCACGAACAGCTCACCGAGTTGGCCGCGAGCCAACCGGTCGGCGCGCACGGACTGATCGCGCTGGACTGGTGGAACGGCAACCGCTCCCTGCTGGTCAACCACGACCTCAGCGGGATGATCGTCGGAATGACCCTGGCCACCCAGCCGCAGGACATCTACCGGGCGCTGCTGGAGTCAACCGCCTTTGGCACGCGGATGATCATCGATGCGTTCGTCGAGGCCGGGGTCGCGGTGAACGACCTGGTGATCGCCGGGGGTCTCACCAACAACGACCTGCTGATGCAGATCTACGCCGACGTGACCAAGCGGCCGCTGAACATCATCGCCTCCGCGCAGGGACCGGCACTGGGCTCGGCGATCCACGCCGCCGTCGCCGCAGGTGAATATCCCTCGATCCAGGAAGCGTCGCAGGTGATGGGTCGGGTGCACGAGGCCGTCTACCGACCGGATCCCGAGCGGGCACGCGCCTACGACGCCCTGTACGCCGAGTACCGGACGCTGCACGATCACTTCGGTCGCGGCGGCAACGACGTCATGCTCCGCCTGCGCGCGATCCGGAACGCGGCGGTCGAGACCGCAGCCGCGCACGAGCCCGCGCTGGAGGTGGTCGCGTGACCGCCCAGGTGACCCGACAGATCGACGATCTGCGCGAGACGGTCGCCCGTCTGCACGCCGAGCTCACCCGGTACCGCCTGGTCGCCTGGACGGCCGGCAACGTCTCCGCGCGGGTTCCCGGCCAGAACCTCATGGTGATCAAGCCGAGTGGCGTGGGCTACGACGATCTCACCGCGGAAACCATGGTCGTGTGTGACCTCGACGGTGTCCTCGTCGAGGGGGATCTCGCCCCGTCCAGCGACACCGCCGCCCACGCCTACGTCTACCGGGCCATGCCCGAGGTCGGTGGGGTCGTGCACACGCACAGCTCGTACGCCACCGCCTGGGCCGCGCGAGGGGAGGCGATTCCCTGCCACCTCACCGCCCAGGCCGACGAGTTCGGCGGGGAGATCCCGGTGGGTCCGTTCGCCCTGATCGGCGGCGACGACATCGGAAAGGGCATCGTCGGCACGCTCGCCGGGCACCGCTCACCCGCGGTGCTGATGCGTAACCACGGCGTCTTCACCATCGGCCGGGACGCCCGCGCGGCAGTCAAGGCCGCGGTCATGTGTGAGGACGTTGCCCGCACGGCGCACCTGGCTCGCGCACTCGGGCAGCCGGTGCCGATGGCGCAGGCAGACATCGACGCTCTTTATGACCGCTACCAGAACGTCTACGGTCAACAACCAGTCCCACCGGCGGGTTCCTGACCGCTTGCCGGCCATGCCGGAGCCCGTCGGTCTGCACCACCGAAGTAGCAGCACGCACCACCCGCGTATGCCGCTCCTGCACCTCGGCGGTCTGGCGCGGTCACCCACCACACCGAGCCAAGGAGATCTGATGAGAAAGATGCGAACGCAGTCCGCTCCGTGGCGCGCTGCCGCGGTCCTCGCCAGCGTGCTGCTCGTCGGCAGCGTGGCGGCCTGTGGCAACAGCGACACCGGCGGCGGCGGCACCAAGGACGACGGCAAGATCACGATGGGCTTCTCGCAGGTCGGCGCGGAGAGCGGCTGGCGTACCGCGAACACCATCTCGATCAAGGAAGCCGCCACGGCGGCGGGGATCGAGCTGAAGTTCGACGACGCGCAGCAGAAGCAGGAAAACCAGATCAAGGCGATCCGCAACTACATCCAGCAGAAGGTCGACGTGATCGCCTTCTCGCCGGTGGTGGAGTCCGGGTGGGACACCGTGCTCAAGGAGGCCAAGGACGCCAAGATCCCGGTCATCCTGACCGACCGCTCGGTCGACTCGGCCGACAAGACCCTCTACAAGACCTTCCTCGGCTCGGACTTCGTCAAGGAGGGCCGGCTCGCGGGTGAGTGGCTGGTCGAGCAGAAGAAGACCGCCTCGGGTCCGGTGAACATCGTCGAGCTGCAGGGCAGCACCGGCGCGGCACCGGCGAACGACCGCAAGAAGGGCTTCGCCGAGGCGATCGCCGCCAACCCGAACCTGAAGATCATCGCCTCTCAGACGGGCGACTTCACCCGGGCCGGCGGCAAGCAGGTCATGGAGCAGTTCCTCAAGGCCAACCCGAAGATCGACGTGCTGTTCGCGCACAACGACGACATGGGCCTGGGCGCGATCGAAGCGATCACCGCCGCTGGCAAGGTGCCGGGTAAGGACATCACCATCATCACGGTCGACGCTGTCAAGGACGGCATGCAGGCTCTCGCCGACGGGAAGTTCAACTTCATCGCGGAGTGCAGCCCGCTGCTCGGCCCACAGCTGATGGATCTGGCGAAGAAGGTCAAGGCCGGCGAGGAGGTGCCTGCTCGGATCGAGACCGAGGAGACCACCTTCACGTCTGAGCAGGCCAAGGAAGCTCTGCCCAACCGCAAGTACTGATCGACGCTGGGGGTCGCCGCGTTCGCGTGGCGGCCCCGCTGCGTCGCGCCATCACCCGCAACGGACCGGGCATGGCCAGCGACCACCCCGTACTCCACCCGCCCGAGCGACCCGCAGGGACGACCGGGCGGGCGCCGCGGGAGCGTAGCGGCCCTTCCGTGTCGACAACCCAGAAGAGGTCTGATGGGATGACGGATAGCCGTCCGGTCCTGACGATGACCGGGATCAGCAAGTCCTTCTCCGGGGTGCGCGCACTCCACAACGTCAACTTTCAGCTCCTTCCCGGCGAGGTGCACGCCCTGATGGGCGAGAACGGCGCCGGCAAGTCGACCCTCATCAAGGTGCTGACCGGCGTCTACGACACCGACGAGGGCACGATCACCCTCGACGGCGAGCCGGTGTCCTTCACCGGGCCGATGCAGGCGAACGCCGCCGGGGTGAGCACCGTCTACCAGGAAGTCAACCTCTGCACCAACCTGTCGGTGGCGGAGAACATCTTCATCGGCCGTGAGCCCCGGTTGCTGGGTGCCGTCCGCTGGGGTGAGGTCCGCCGCCGCTCCCGTACGCTGCTGGCCCGCCTCGACCTCGACCTCGACGTGAGCGCGCCGCTCGGCTCATACTCCCTGGCGATCCAGCAGATGGTCGCCATCGCCCGCGCGATCGACATCCAGGCCCGGGTGCTGATCCTGGACGAGCCGACGTCCAGTCTCGACGCCAGCGAGGTGGCGCAGTTGTTCCGCATCATGCGGCAACTGCGCGACGAGGGCATCGCCATCCTGTTCGTGACCCACTTCCTCGACCAGGTCTACGAGATCGCCGACCGCATCACCGTGCTGCGCAACGGTGGGCTCGTCGGCGAGTACCAGACCGCCGAGCTGCCCCAGCTCTCCCTGGTCGAGAAGATGATCGGTAAGGAACTCGACGTCCTGGAGGGCATCGAGGAGCACTCCCGCCGGGATCTGGCCGCGTTGGAGGAGGGCACCCCCCTGGTGGCGGTGTCGAACTTCGGCCGGGCGGGGGCGGTCGAGCCGTTCAGCCTCACCATCCACGCCGGCGAGGTGGTCGGCCTGGCCGGGCTGCTGGGCTCCGGGCGTACCGAGGTGGCGCGGTTGTTGTTCGGGGCCGACCGGACGGACGGTGGTCAGGTCGCACTCGACGGCGCGGCGAGCAGCCTGCGCACCCCTGCGCAAGCCATCGACCAGGGCTTCGGCTTCTGTTCGGAGAACCGCCGTGCCGAAGGCATCGTCGCCGATCTGTCGGTCCGCGAGAACATGATCCTGGCCATGCAGGCCGCCCGCGGCTGGCTGCGGCCCATCCCGCGTCGTCGCCAGGACGAGCTGGTCGACAAGTACGTCAAGGCACTCAACATCCGGCCCGCGGACCCGGAGGTGCCGGTACGCAACCTCTCCGGTGGCAACCAGCAGAAGGTGCTCCTGGCCCGGTGGCTGATCACCGAGCCACGACTGTTGATCCTCGACGAACCGACCCGGGGCATCGACATCGGCGCGAAGACCGAGATCCAGAAGCTCGTGACGCAACTGTCCGACGGCGGCATGGCGGTGCTGTTCATCTCCGCCGAGCTGGAGGAGGTGCTGCGTCTCAGTCACAAGGTGGCCGTGATGCGGGACCGACAGATGGTCGCGCAGCTCGCCAACGACGAGAGCCTCGACGCCGACCGCATCATGCAGACCATCGCGAGTGGATCCCACCGGGAGGAGGCAGACCGATGAACGACACCATGGGCCGCTACCGGACGGTGGTCGGTCACCGGCTGTTCTGGCCCACCGCCGTGCTTGTCGTCATGCTCGCCGCGAACACGATCTACCGGCCCGGGTTCCTGTCCATCGAGCTCAAGGACGGGCACCTGTACGGCTCGCCGATCGACATCCTGCGGCTGAGCGCGCCCCTGATCCTCGTCGCACTGGGCATGACCCTGGTCATCTCGACCGGCGGCATCGACCTGTCGGTCGGCTCGGTGTGCGCGATCAGCGGCGCGATCGCCTGCATGTACATCAGCAAGCAGACCGACCAGAACAGCCTCGCCGTGGTGCTGACCGCCCTGGCGATGGCGTTGGGGGTCGCGCTCGTGCTCGGCGCCTGGAACGGGGTGCTGGTGGCCGTGATCGGGATCCAACCGATCATCGCCACCCTGATCCTGATGGTGGCGGGTCGGGGCCTCGCCCAGCTGATCACCCAGGGTCAGATCATCACCATCAACTCCGAGCCGTTCCGGGCGATCGGGCTGGGCCACCTGCTGACCCTGCCGCTGGCCATCTTCATCGCCCTCGCCGCGGCACTGCTCGTCGCGGCGTTCACCCGCCGCACCGCACTCGGCATGATCGTCGAATCGGTGGGCGGTAACGCCGAGGCGAGCCGACTCGCCGGCATCCGGTCCGGCCGGGTCATCTTCCTCGCGTACGTCCTCAGCGCCGTCTGCGCCGCGGTCGCTGGTTTCATGATGACGGCCAACGTCTCCAGTGCCGACGGCAACGCCGTGGGCCTCTGGGTGGAGTTGGACGCCATCCTCGCGGTCGTCATCGGCGGTACGTCCCTCGCCGGCGGCCGGTTCTTCCTCAGCGGCACCATCCTCGGCGCGCTGATCATCCAGACCCTGACCACGTCGGTGTACGCCATGAACATCTCACCGCAGACGTCGCTGCTGTTCAAAGCGGTCGTCGTGATCGCCGTCTGCCTCATCCAGGCGCCAGCCTTCCGGGCCCGGTTCACCCGCCGTAGGCGTAACACCCCGCCGCCCGCCGCCATCGCCGACAAGCCCAAGGAGCAGGTGCCGGCATGACCACTGGATCGCTCACCGCTGGCCGTGCCAGGTTCCGGCTGCCGAGGCGGCAGATACCGGTCCTGGCCACGCTCGTCCTGCTGCTGGTCATGTACGGCATCGGGGTGTCGCAGTACCAGGCGTTCTCCAACGTGCAGGTCATCTTCAACGTCTTCATCGACAACAGCTTCCTGCTCGTCGTCGCGGTGGGCATGACCTTCGTCATCCTCACCGGCGGCATCGACCTGTCGGTCGGGTCGGTCGTCGCCATGACGGCCATGGTGTCGGCCTGGCTGCTCCAGGAGGGGCTGCCGGCGGCACTGGTGCTCGTCATCGCCCTGCTGATCGGCCCGACGCTCGGTCTGCTGATGGGCTGCGCCATCCACTTCTTCGAGATCCAGCCGTTCATCGTCACGCTCGCCGGGATGTTCTTCGCCCGGGGTATGTGCACGTTGATCTCGGGTGCGTCCATCCCGATCACCGACGGCTTCTGGACCAGGATGTCGCAGGAGCGGATCGGTAATCCCCAGGGCAACTTCGTGTCGATCAGCGTGCTGATCGCCTTCGTCGTGGTCGCCATCGCCGCGTACACGCTGGCCTACACCCGGCTGGGGCGCAACGTGTACGCCATCGGCGGCAACTCGCAGTCGGCACTGCTGATGGGTCTGCCGTTGGGGCGTACCCGGATCGCCGTCTACACGATCAGCGGCCTGTGCTCCGCGATCGGTGGGATCCTGCTGTCCTTCTACACCCTTTCCGGCGCGCCACTGATCGCCGTGGGCATGGAGCTGGATGTCATCGCCGCCGTCGTCATCGGGGGCACCGTGCTCACCGGCGGCGCGGGTTACGTCTTCGGCACGGTGCTGGGCGTGTTGGTCCTGGGCGTCATCCAGACCCTCATCACCTTCGACGGGAGCCTCAACTCCTGGTGGACGAAGATCGTGATCGGCGGTCTGCTCTTCGCGTTCATCCTCCTGCAGCGCCTCATCGGAATCCGTTACAAGTGAACACTCCTCTCGTGGAAGGCAACTCCATGGCACCACACACCGAACCCGAGATCTGGTTCCTCACCGGCAGCCAAGGCATGTACGGCGAGGAGACGCTCCGGCAGGTCGCCGAGCAGTCCCGTCAGATCGCGGCCGCGCTCGACGACTCGCCGCAGATCCCCGCCCGAGTGGTCTGGAAGCCCGTCCTGACCAACAGCAGTGAGATCCTGCAGGTCTGCCGGGACGCCGCCGCCCAGGGCGCCATCGGGGTCATTGCCTGGATGCACACCTTCTCTCCGGCGAAGATGTGGATCGCCGGTCTGGACGCGCTGCAGACGCCACTGCTGCACCTGCACACCCAGGCCAACGTTCTGCTGCCGTGGAACGACATCGACATGGACTTCATGAACCTGAACCAGGCCGCTCACGGCGACCGCGAGTTCGGGTACATCCAGACCCGTCTCGGTGTGGCCCGTAAGACGGTGGCCGGGCACGTCAGCGACCCGCGGGTGACCACCCGGGTCGGGGCGTGGGCGCGCGCGGCGCTCGGCTGGTCGGCGATGCGGTCGCTGCGCCTGGCCCGCTTCGGCGACAACATGCGCGACGTCGCGGTGACCGAGGGAGACAAGGTCGAGGCGGAGCTGCGCTTCGGGGTGTCGGTCAACACCTACGGCGTCAACGACCTGGTCAAGGTGGTCGGCGAGGTCACCGACGCGCAGGTGGACGACCTGGTCAAGGAGTACGAGGACACCTACCGCATCGTCGGCGAGCTGCTGCCCGGGGGTGATCAGCACGACTCGTTGCGGTACGCCGCGCGCCTGGAGATCGGCATGCGCACCTTCCTGGACACGGGCGGGTTCCGGGCCTTCACGACGAACTTCGAGGATCTCGGCGGCCTGCGTCAGCTGCCGGGCATCGCCGTGCAGCGGCTGATGGCGGACGGCTACGGCTTCGGCGGTGAGGGCGACTGGAAGACCTCGGTCCTGGTCCACACCCTCAAGGCGATGTCGGTGGGCGTGAGCGGCGGCACGTCGTTCATGGAGGACTACACCTACGACCTCACTCCGGGTGCGGAACTGGTGCTCGGCGCCCACATGCTCGAGGTCTGCCCGACCATCGCGTCCGACGTACCCAACGTGGAGATCCACCCACTGAGCATCGGCGGACGGGAGGATCCGGTCCGGCTCGTGTTCGACGCCGCGCCCGGCCCGGCCGTGGTGCTCGGCCTGGCCGACATGGGGGAGCGCTTCCGGCTCGTGGCCAACGAGATCGACGTGGTGTCTCCGCCGCAACCGCTGCGCCGGCTGCCGGTGGCGCGGGCCGTCTGGCGTCCGCGACCCGACCTGCCCGGTTCGGCCGAGGCGTGGATCACCGCTGGCGCACCGCACCACACGGTGCTGTCGCAGGCGGTGGGCGTGGAGGAGCTGCACGACCTGGCGGAGATGAGCCGGACCGAGCTCGTCGTCATCGACGCCAACACGGAGCCCCGCCGCTTCGCCGACGAGATCCGCTGGAACCAGGCCTACTACCGCCTGGCCCGCGGCTTCTGACCCGCGCGGCTGAGCCGCGTCCATGACGGGTGGTCCGTCCCTGCCTGCATCCCTCGGGCAGGGGCCGGCCACCCGTTCGCGTGCCCGCCTAGCACGACCATGAGCCGATCAGGTTACGTCTTGACTAAGGACGTGTTATCGCTCACAGTCTATAGCTAAGACGGTCGATGTCTGTGGCTGGCCCGGCCGCGGTCGCACTTCTTCCCCGTGCGCGACACATCAGTGCCGCGAACCACGGGGAGCGATGTTAACGATCACATTCGGCGATTCGGCCAGCTCGGCACGCCGCCCGGTGCCGCAGATGCCGACCCAGACCGTTCGGTTCGCAGTCGAAGGAGGATCATGGTTGCCATCGGTCGGGTTCCCTGGATAGCGCCATCCGCGCGGGGGCGTGGGTGGCTGTCGCGGGTCGTCGCCGCCGCGGTCGCGGTGGTGGTCGGCAGCGCTTTGGCGGCGGTCGCGCCGACGGCCGCGTCAGCGGCGACGGTGGACACCAACGCGTGGTACGTGTTGGTGAACCGCAACAGCGGCAAGGCGCTGGACGTGTACAACCAGGCGACGAATGACGGTGCGCGGATCACGCAGTGGGCGCGTAACGACGGTGCGTGGCAGCAGTGGCAGTTCGTGGATTCCGGTGGCGGCTACTACCGGTTGAAGTCGCGACATTCGGGCAAGGTTCTCGACATCTACAACTTCTCCACCGCGAACGGTGCCGCCGTGGTGCAGTGGGCTGACGGCAACGGAACCAACCAGCAGTTCCGGTTGGCGGATTCGACCGGCGGCTACGTGCGGCTGATCAACCGCAACAGCAACAAGGCGGTGGAGGTGCAGAGCGCCTCGACGGCCGATGGCGGCAACGTGGTGCAGTACGACGACTGGGGTGGCAACAACCAGCAGTGGCAGCTCGTCCCTGTCGGCGGCAGCAACCCCGGCAACCCCGGCACGTCGTACTCGAACCCGACGGTGTGGCAGGACTTCGCCGACGTCGACATCATTCGGGTGGATAACGTCTACTACATGTCGGCGTCCACGATGCACTACTCACCGGGCGCTCCGGTGCTGCGCTCGTACGACCTGGTCAACTGGGAGTTCGCCGGTCACTCCGTGCCCCGGCTGGACTTCGGGTCGAAATACGACATGAGCGGCGGCCGGGCCTACGTCGACGGAATCTGGGCCTCGACGTTGAACTACCGGCCGAGCAACCGGACGTTCTACTGGGCGGGGTGCATCGACTTCGCGCAGACCCACATTTACACGGCGTCCGCCGTCGACGGCACCTGGAGTCGGCACACGACAATCCCCAACTGCTACTACGACGCCGGCATGCTGATCGACGACAACGACACCATGTACGTGGCGTACGGCAACGGCGCCATCAGCGTGGCCCAGCTCTCCGCCGACGGGCGGTCCCAGGTCCGTGCCCAGCAGGTGTACACCACGCCGTCGAGCATCGGCACCCTGGAGGGGGCCCGGTTCTACAAGCGCAACGGCGCCTACTACATCTGGCTCACCCGCCCGGCCAACGGCCAGTACGTGCTGAAGTCGACCAACGGGCCCTTCGGCCCGTACGAGCAGCGTCAGGTGCTGCTCAACCTGCCCGGCCCGATCTCCGGCGGCGGTGTGCCGCACCAGGGTGGGCTGGTGCAGACCCAGAACGGCGACTGGTACTACATGGCTTTCGTCGACGCGTACCCCGGTGGTCGGATGCCGGCCATGGCGCCGATCAGCTGGACCAGCGACGGCTGGCCCGTGTTGCAGACGGTCAACGGCGCGTGGGGCAGCTCGTACCCGAAGCCGAACCTGCCCGCGCCGCCCCGGGCGGTGAAGCCGCTCACCGGCACCGACACGTTCGCCGGCACCACCCTCGGCCCGCAGTGGGAGTGGAACCACAACCCGGACAACAGCAAATGGTCGGTGAACAACGGGCTGAGCCTGCAGACCGCCACCGTCACCGGCGACCTGTACGGCGCGCGTAACACGCTGACGCACCGGATCCAGGGGCCCAGCTCCACGGCCACCATCGAGTTGGACTACTCCACCATGCGCGACGGTGATCGCACGGGCCTGGCGGTGCTGCGCAACTCGTCCGCCTGGATCGGGGTCCGGCGGGACAACGGGTCCACGCGTCTGGTCATGCAGAACGGCCTCACGATGGACGGCAACTGGAACACCACCAGCACCGGCAGCGAGGTGGCGAGCACCGCCGTCTCCGGTGGCCGGATCTGGTTGCGCGCCAACGCCGACATCAGACCCGGGTCCGGCCGGCAGGCCCGCTTCTCGTACAGCACGGACGGGGTCACCTTCACCTCGTTCGGCAACGCCCTGACCCTGGACAGCAATTGGCAGTTCTTCATGGGCTACCGATTCGCCATCTTCAACCACGCCACCCAGGCGCTCGGCGGCGCGGTCACGGTGCGCCGGTTCGATCTGACGACACCGTGACACCAGTCACACAGCGACCGGTCTGACCGGTGGCGCGGGCGGGCGCATGCCCACCCGGCACGACGGCCCGCACCACCGGTCATGTCCTCGCCGGCCTGTTCCACGCTCTGTCCGGGAGCGTGGAACAGGCCGGGGTGCCACCATGGCCCGTGCCGCACACCGGCATGGCCGCGTACTCGGCGGGGAACGCGTTGTGTGGCATCGGTACCTCCCACGGTCCCGGCAGAGGCGTGCCGTGTTCGGGGCGCTAGCTGGCGTAGACTGGCGGCGATCCAGCGCTGGTCACCTGGGATTCAGCACCGGCGTGGTGGCTGAGCGAGGGGGATCGGGCCGGGCCGCTCCAGTCGACGTCGACGGGCCGCGGGCCGGAGACGTAGCGGGGGGAGTGCAATGGCCGTCCACGGTCCCGCGATGACAGACGTCGCCCGTCTGGCCGGTGTCTCCCATCAGACGGTGTCGCGGGTGCTCAACGGGCACCCCAACGTTCGTGAGCAGACCCGGTTGAGGGTACGGGCGGCGATCGCCGAACTCGGCTACCGCCCGAACGGCGCGGCTCGCGCCCTGGTGACCGGTCGGTCGCAGGTCATCGGCGTGGTCGCGCAGAACACGACGCTCTACGGTCCGGCGTCATTGCTGGCCGCGTTGGAGCAGACCGCCGCCGCGGAGGGTTTCGCGGTCAGTGTCGGCAGCGTCCGGAACCTGGACCACCGATCCATCTCGGCCGCTGTCGAGCGGCACCTGTCGCACCGGGTCGCCGGCATCGTGGTCATCGCACCGGTGGAGTCGGCCGGTGAGGCGCTGGAACGACTGCCCAAGGACGTCCCGCTGGTCACGGTCGACGGTGACCCGAGTGGGCCGGTTGCGTTGGTGACGGTCGACCAGGTGGCGGGCGCGCGGGCGGCGACCCAGCATCTGCTCGACGCGGGGCATCGCACGGTCTGGCATGTCTCGGGGCCGTCCGACTGGTTCGACGCCGTCGGCCGGATCGACGGTTGGCGCGAGGCACTGCTGGCGGCTGGGGTGGTTCCACCGCCGCTGATGCCGGGGGACTGGTCCGCAGCCTCGGGTTACCGGTCTGGGCAGATGTTGGCGCGGATGCCGGAGGTCACCGCCGTCTTCACGGCCAACGACCATCTCGCGCTGGGCGTGCTGCGGGCGTTGCACGAGTTCGGCCGGCGGGTGCCGGACGACATCAGCGTGGTCGGTTTCGACGACGTGCCAGAGGCGGCGTACTTCATTCCGCCACTGACCACCGTCCGTCCGGACTTCGACGCGGTGGCGCGGGCAAGCCTGCAGATGCTCCTGACCCAGATCGAGTCGGGCACCGGTGGGGCGCTGCGGCAGACCATCGCCCCGGCCCTGGTCGCCCGTGAGAGCGTCGGGCCACCGCGCCGCTGACAGCGGCGCACCATCAGTCCGCGTCAATTTTCTGGCCCCTCGCGGCTGATAAGACGCATCTCAATCGAGGTCCGGCAAGGCCGATCGATGCTGAGCAATGTGACGGCGGGAAGGTATTGAACCTCATGAAATGTCGCCGTAACATGATGGACGTCTCTGTTAACGCTAACAAAAATTGGCGTCCAACTATCGGCCCAGCAACCAGATCGTAGTTACGGGCGGGCGCCACCGACAAGGAGGCTCGATGAACCGCATCACTCGAGGTCGTCGCTGGGGGAGCGTACTGGCGGCCGGACTGCTGCTCGCCGGCGCTCTGGTTGGCCTCCGCGCCCCAGCGGCGCAGGCGCTGGACAACGGGGTGGCCCGCACGCCGCCCATGGGATGGAATTCGTGGAACTCATTTGGCTGCAACATCAACGAAGCGCTGATCCGGCAGTCCGCGGACGCGATCGTCAGCAGCGGGATGAGGGACCTGGGTTACCAGTACGTCGTGGTCGACGACTGCTGGTTCAACCCGAACCGGGACGGCTCCGGCAACATCCAGGGTGACCCGGGTCGGTTCCCCAGCGGGATGAAGGCGCTCGGCGACTACCTGCACGCCCGGGGCCTGAAGTTCGGCCTCTATCAGGTGCCGGTCGACAAGACCTGCGCACAGTACTTCGGCTCCTACCCGGGAGCGACCGGCAGTCGGGGACACGAGGCGCAGGACGCCCGCCAGTTCGCCGCCTGGGGCGTCGACTTCCTCAAGTACGACTGGTGCTCGCCGGAAGGCAGCATCGACGAGCAGGTCACCACCTTCGCCCGCATGCGTGACGCGCTGGCCGCCACCGGTCGACCGATCGTCTACAGCATCAACTCGAACAGCATCCACGCCAAGACCGGCCCCCAGCGCAACTGGGGCGACGTGGCCAACATGTGGCGTACCACCGAGGACATCACCAACGCGTGGAACACCGGCCAGACCAACGGTTACCCGATGGGCATCCAGAACATCATCAACGTGACCGTGCCGCTGGCGTCGTACGCGCGGCCGGGCGGCTTCAACGACCCGGACATGATGGAGATCGGCCGGGGTGGCATGAACGACACGGAGATGCGCAGTCACTTCGCGATGTGGGCGATCATGGCGTCGCCGCTGATCGCCGGCAACGACGTGCGCAACATGGATTCCGCCACCCAGACCATCCTCAAGAACGGCAACCTGATCACGATCAACCAGGACTCGCTCGGACTGCAGGGGACG
Source organism: Micromonospora sp. LH3U1 (assembly GCF_028475105.1). Taxonomy (NCBI): domain Bacteria; kingdom Bacillati; phylum Actinomycetota; class Actinomycetes; order Micromonosporales; family Micromonosporaceae; genus Micromonospora; species Micromonospora sp. LH3U1. The sequence goes on from NZ_CP116936.1 coordinate 2,211,735, forward strand.
CAGGTCTCGTTCGACGGCACCCGTCGGGTGCTCGCCAAGCGGCTTGCCAACGGTGACGTCGCCGTGGCGCTGTTCAACCAGGGCGCGTCGACGACGACGATCTCGACCACGGCCGCTGCCGTCGGCAAGTCCGGGTCGTCGTTCACGCTGGTCGACTCGTGGTCCGGTGCCACCAGCTCCACCAGCGGGGCGATCAGCGCCAGCGTTCCGGCGCACGGCACGGTGGTGTTCCGGGTCAGCGGTGGCGGGACGACCCCGCCGACGACTCCGCCGCCGACCACGTCGAGCGCGTTCGCCAGTGCCGCCTCCGGCCGCTGCCTCGACGTTCCGGCGAGCAACACCACCAACGGCACCCAGCCGGTGATCTGGGACTGCAACGGCGCTGCCAACCAGCGCTGGACCATCAGCGGTCAGACCCTGCAGTCGCTCGGCAAGTGCCTGGACGCGCCCCTCAACGCCACGGCCGGTGCCCGGGCGCAGATCTGGGACTGCAACGGTGGGGCCAACCAGCGGTGGACGATCAACTCGAACGGCACGATCAGCGGTGCGCAATCCGGGCTCTGCCTCGACGTCAACAACAACGGCACCGTCAACGGCACCACGGTGCTCCTCTGGACCTGCACCGCGGCGGCGAACCAGCGGTGGTCCCAGCGGTAGCCGACCGGGTCCGCCGGCCGACCAGGTCGCGGCAGCCCACCTGATCAGGCCCGCAGTGCTGGTGCCCGTGGACGACAGCCGTCGCTCGCGGGCGCCAGCCGGTGGGGCCTCCGCCGACGGTGGTGGAATCGTGGCGATCTCGTGCTTCCGGAAGGATCGCCCTCTGGTTACGCTCGCCTGCGTGGCTCCGTTACGAGACCGTGACACCGGTATTTCGGATCAGGTGTTGACGCAGTCTATGTGAACGCTAACACTACCCGAAAGGTGACAGTTGGCCCCGGCAGTCGGCGGGGGAGTCCAGAGAGGAGAAGCCCGTGGGCAGGAAATTCCTGGTTGCTCTCGGCGGCGCGGTGTTGGCGCTGAGTTTGGCGGCATGCAGTGGCGAGGGTGCGGGCAGCGGTGGCGACACCAGCGGTGACAAGCCCGGGGACCTGACCATCGGTGTGTCGATGCCGACCCAGACCTCGGAGCGGTGGATCGCCGACGGCAACGCGGTGAAGTCGAAGCTTGAGGCCAAGGGCTACAAGGTCGACCTCCAGTACGCCGGTGACGACATCCCCACGCAGTCCCAGCAGGTCGACCAGATGATCACCCAGGGCGCGGATGTCCTGGTCATCGCGGCGATCGACGGCACGGCGCTCAGCAGCCAACTGCAGGCTGCCGCCGACGCGAAGATCCCGGTCATCTCGTACGACCGGCTGATCCGAGGCAGCAAGAACGTCGACTTCTACGTCAGCTTCGACAACTACAAGGTCGGCGTCGCCCAGGCCACCTCGCTGCTCGTCGGCCTCGGTCTGCAGAACAAGGACGGCTCGAAGGGCACGGCCAAGGGCCCGTTGAACGTCGAGCTGTTCGCGGGCTCGCTCGACGACAACAACACCCAGTACTTCTTCGGCGGCGCGATGGACACGTTGAAGCCGTTCGTCGACGACGGCACCCTGAAGGTCAAGTCCAAGCAGACCACCATCGAGCAGGTGGCCATCCTGCGGTGGCAGCAGGAGACCGCGCAGAAGCGGATGGAGAACCTGCTCACCTCCAGCTACAACGACGGCTCGAAGGTCGATGGCGTGCTGTCGCCGTACGACGGCATCTCCCGCGGCATCATCACCGCCCTGCAGAACGCCGGCTACGGCACCGCGAGCAAGAAGATCCCGGTGGTGACCGGCCAGGACGCGGAGATCGCCTCGATCAAGCTGATCAACGACGGCGTGCAGAGCTCCACGGTCTTCAAGGACACCCGCCTGCTGGCCGACCAGGCCGTGAACGCTTCCGAGGCGTTCCTGCAGAAGAAGGAGCCGCAGGCCAACGACACGAAGACGTACAACAACGGCGTCAAGGTCGTCCCGGCGTACCTCCTGCCGATCGTCACGGTCTACAAGGACGACATCAAGACCGCGCTGATCGACTCCGGCTACTGGACGGCGGAAGAGGTCGCCGCCGGTCAGGCCAAGAAGTAACCCACTCGTCGGGCCCGGCGATCGCCGCCGGGCCCGACGCCTGGGCGTACCACGTCCAGACCTGACGGAGGACAGTGACCATGGACGACACCATCCTCGAGATGCGTCGTATCACCAAGACGTTCCCGGGCGTGACCGCGCTGGAGGACGTCACCCTCGCCGTACGCCGCGGGGAGATCCACGCCATCTGCGGTGAGAACGGCGCCGGCAAGTCCACCCTGATGAAGGTGCTGTCCGGCGTCCACCCGTCCGGCTCGTACGACGGCGAGATCCTCTTCGACGGCAAGCCGATGCAGTTCCGGGGCATCCGGGACAGCGAGGCCAACGGCATCGTCATCATCCACCAGGAGCTTGCCCTGGTGCCGTTCCTGTCGATCGCGGAGAACATCTTTCTCGGCAACGAGCGGCGCGGTCGCGGCGGGCTGATCGACTGGAACCTGGCCAACGCCGAAGCGGCTCAGTTGCTCGCGTCCGTCGGGCTGCACGAGAACCCCGTCACCCCGGTCATCCAGCTCGGCGTCGGCAAGCAGCAATTGGTGGAGATCGCCAAGGCGCTGTCGAAGAAGGTGCGTCTGCTCATTTTGGACGAGCCGACCGCCGCCCTCAACGACATCGACTCGGCCCACCTGCTCGACCTGTTGCGGGCACTCAAAGAGCAGGGCATCACCTGCATCATGATCTCGCACAAGCTCAACGAGATCACCGCGATCGCCGACTCGACCACCGTCATCCGCGACGGGCGCGCGGTCGAGACCCTCGACATGACATCCGACGAGGTGACCCAGCAGCGGATCATCCGGGGCATGGTCGGGCGCGACCTGGACAGCTTCTACCCCGACCGCGAGTCGTCCCCCGGCGAGGAGGTCCTCCGGATCGAGGACTGGACGGTGCGGCACCCGGTCCAGGACCGGATGGTCGTCGAGGGCGTCGGCCTGTCCGTACGCGCCGGTGAGGTCGTCGGCATCGCGGGTCTGATGGGGGCCGGGCGGACCGAGTTGGCCATGAGCGTGTTCGGTCGGTCGTACGGGCGCGACATCCGTGGCCGGCTCTTCGTGCACGGGCGTGAGGTGCACGCGCGCACCGTCGCCGAGGCGATCGACAACGGAATCGCCTACGTCACCGAGGACCGCAAGCGGTACGGCTTGAACCTCATCGACGACGTCCGGCGCAACGTCTCCGCCGCCGCCCTGGACCGGCTTTCCCGCCTGGGCTGGGTGAACGGCAATGAGGAGATCAAGGTCGCCGAGGCGAGCCGACGGGAGATGAACATCCGGACGCCCAGCGTCATGGCGGTGGTCGGCAAGCTCTCTGGCGGCAACCAGCAGAAGGTCGTGCTGTCGAAGTGGCTGTTCACCGACCCGGATGTCCTGATCCTGGACGAACCCACCCGGGGGATCGACGTCGGCGCAAAGTTTGAGATCTACACGATCATCAACCGGCTGGTTGCCGCAGGCAAGGCGGTGATCGTGATCTCCTCCGAGCTGCCGGAGCTGCTGGGCATGTGCGATCGCATCTACACCCTCTCCGCCGGCCGGATCACCGGCGAGATGCCGGTGGATGAGGCGACCCAGGAGAGCCTCATGGAGCTGATGACCAAGGACAAGGAGCTCGTCGCGTGACCAGCATCAAGACCCCCTCGACGGAGCGCCCGACGCCCCCGGACAGCACACCCGCCGCCGCCCTGCACAGCGGGACGAGCGACCTGCGGGCGCTGGTGTTGAACAACCTGCGGCAGAGCGGGATCTACGTCGCCCTGGTCGTCATCGTGGCGCTCTTCGCGCTCCTGACCGACGGGGTGTTGCTGAGCCCCGGCAACATCACCAACATCGTCCTTCAATACTCGTACATCCTGGTGCTCGCGATCGGGATGGTCATCCTGATCATCGGCGGGCACATCGACCTGTCGGTCGGATCAGTCGTCGCGCTGACCGGAGCGGTGTCCGCCGTCCTGGTGATCCAGCAGGGCTATCCCTGGTGGGTGGGCGTCCTGGCCGCGCTGGCCGTCGGCGTCGCGGTCGGTGCCTGGCACGGGTTCTGGGTGGCGTACGCGGGCATTCCCGCCTTCATCGTGACCCTGGCCGGCATGCTGCTGTTCCGGGGCCTCACCCTGCGGGTGCTCGACAACATCTCGCTGTCGCCGTTCCCGGCCGAATACCAGAAGGTCGCGGCGGGCTTCCTCAACGGGCTGCTCGGCGGGCAGGGTTTCGACGCCTTCACGGTGCTGATCGGTGCCCTCGCCGTGGCCGGGTACGCGGTGAGCGGCTTCCGCACCCGCGTGGCGCGCATCCGCTACCAGCAGCCCGTCGAGTCGTTCCCGTTGTTCGTCGCCCGGGTCGTGGTGGTCGGCGCCGTCCTCATGTACTTCGCGTGGCAGTTGGCGCACGCCCGAGGGCTGCCGATCGTGCTGATCATTCTGGCGGTCCTCGTGCTGGTGTACGGCCTGCTCACCCGGCGTACCGTGTTCGGTCGCCAGGTCTACGCGATCGGCGGCAACCTGTCGGCGGCGGCGCTGTCCGGGGTGAAGGTCCGCACCGTCAACTTCTGGATGTTCGTCAACATGGGCTTCCTGGCCGCGGTGGCGGGCGTCATCTACTCCTCGCGGTCGAACGGCGCCCAGCCTGCCGCCGGCAACATGTTCGAGCTGGACGCCATCGCGGCGGCCTTCATCGGCGGCGCGGCGGTCACCGGTGGGGTGGGCACCGTGGTGGGCGCGATGGTCGGCGGTCTGATCATGGCGGTGATGAGCAACGGCATGCAGCTGATGGGCATCGACCAGTCGACCCAGTCGGTGGTGAAGGGCCTCGTCCTGCTCGTCGCGGTCGCCTTCGACGTCTACAACAAGCGCCGGGCCGGTACGGCCCGCTGACGTCGCGACAGCACGACCGTGGCCCCTGCCCGCCTCGCGGGCAGGGGCCACGCGTCGCTCGGCGGTGCCGGTCGTTCAGTAGTGCCGCGGACGGCCACACGGACCCGCCTTGGGCGATGCCCGCAGATCTTGGACAGTTTCCGTTCCGCGAAAACGGAAACTGTCCAAGATCTCGCGTTGGCGATGTAGCGGATCGGCGCGTGTGGCGTCGCAGGGCTGCGGCGGGAGACGATCCCGCTGCGCCGCGGACGACGCAGCGGGATCACGCGGTCAGTGGCAGTTGCCGGTGCCGCTGTCGGTGTAGGTCTGCCCCGCCACCGGCACGAACTGCCAGTCGTAGCTGCCGGAGTGCAGGGTGAACTTCAGCACCCCCCACGCCGAGCTGTTACGCGCCTCGCTGTTGGGCTGGATGGTGCCGAAGCTGTAGTGACCCGCACCGCCCATCCCGGCGACGAAGCTGCGCATACCCCGGCTGGCGTCGGCGCCACCGGCCGGGTTCATCGGCCCGAACCGCTCGTACACGTGGTTGTGCCCCCACACCACGACGTCGGCGTTGTAGTCGTAGAGCGCCTGGTACAGGGGACGCGTCGACGTCGACGGCGCGTGGTTGGAGCTGGACGTGAACAGCGGGTGGTGCCAGTACGCCAGCGTGCACGGCTTGCTGTTGGCGGCCAGGTCCGCGCGCAGCCACGCCTCCTGGGTCGAGCCGGCCGACATGCTGATGTTCGAGTTCAGCGACACGACGTGCCAGTTGCCGAGGTCGAACGAGTAGTAGCCGCGGCCGCTCGGGCCGGCTGTCGTACCGAAGTAGTTGTAGTACCCGGTCGCGCCCGACGTGTTGTAGTCGTGGTTGCCCGGCGACGGGCGGGTGCGTGACTTGTGGCGACCCCAGGTGGGCTCGTAGTAGCTGTTGAACTGCGACGCGGTGCCGCTGTCGTAGACGTTGTCGCCGGTGGTGAAGACCGTGCCCGGGATGGAGTCGAGCAGCGTCGCGGTGGCGCTGTCGCCGGAGCCGGAGTCGGCGATGTCGCCAGCACCGACGAACACCGGGTCCCCGGACGGTGGCGGCGTCGTGGTGCCGGTGGTGACCACCAGTTGTGGGGCGTCGGCTCCGCTCTCACGGGTGTCGTAGTAGGCGCCGTCACCGCTGGTCGAGGTCGCACCGAAGCTGTACGTGCCGTTGCCGGTGACGGCGGCCGTGACGTCGACCTCGTACCAGGTGTTGCCGCTGACCGCGCCGATGGTGCCGAGCGTGGCCCCGTCGATGGTCGGCTGGTTGTTCCAGGTGGTGCCGGTCTCCGACCACGTCGTGTTGGACATCCGGCGGAACGTGCCACCGGCGTCGCTGCCGCTGTTGCCGCTGATCGTGCGCAGTCGCAGCTTGGCGCCGGTCACCGTGCCACTGACCCCGCTCACGGTGAAGCGCAGGAACGAGCGCCGCACGGGTGAGTTGTCGACCACGACCTGGGTGGACGTGCCGTAGTTGGTGGAGGCCGCGTCGCTCTGGACGTAGGTGTCGGCGACCGGCGTGAACGTCGCGCTCGCTGCCGACGCGGCATCAGCGCCGCCAACGACGACGGTGGCGGTGGCGGCGACGAGCACCGCGACCGCCCCCACCGTCACCGACGGACGGGGGAATCGAATGTCCATTCAGGACTCCTCATCTTGCGGGTATGCAGCGCAAGGAATGTAGGAAGGTCGATGGGCCGGTGGGCGACGGGTGGATGAACAGTGCGTCCCGGCAGGCGAACACCTCGATGTTGGGGGCCCTTTCACTCGCCGCTCGCTCAGCTGCCACACGCGGTCCGTTGTGCTCTCTCCGATGAGTACGGACGATGGCTGACCGTCAGCCGCCGATCCGAGGAGATGCGCGTGTATCTGTCGACCGTCTCTCGGCCGGTCCCCGACCCGCCCGAATCTGGTCCACGCCGCCGACGGTTCGCTCTGGTCAGCGGCAACGTCGTCGCGCTCGGCACGGTCAGTCTGATCACCGACGTCTCCGCCGAGATGGTGGCCGCGGTCCTGCCGCTCTATCTGGTGCTGGGCCTGCAACTCAGCCCGGTGGCGTTCGGTGTGCTCGACGGCGTCCACACCGGCGCCACCGCGCTGCTGCGGGTCGTCGGTGGGTTCGCCGCCGACCGGTTCCGGCGGCGCAAGCTGATCGCCGGCATCGGCTACACACTCTCGGCGGCCGCGAAGCTCGGTCTGCTGCTCGCCGGCCGGTCGATACCGGCGATCGGCGCCGTCATCGCCGTCGACCGGCTCGGCAAGGGCGTGCGCAGCGCGCCCCGCGACGCGCTGATCACGCTCTCCACACCACCCGAGGCGCTGGGTCGCGCGTTCGGGGTGCACCGGGCGATGGACAGCGTCGGCGCGTTCCTCGGGCCGCTGGCCGCGTTCGCGGTCCTGCTGGTCGTCGGGCAGTCGTACGACGCGGTCTTCGTCACCAGCTTCTGCATCGCCGCCCTGGCCGTCGTCGTGCTCGTGCTCTTCGTCCGCGAGCACGCGCCCGGCGAGCCGACGGACCGCCCGGACGACGCGAAGGTCTCCGTCCGCGAGGCGTTCGGCCTGCTGCGCAGCGGGCCGGCCCGTCGGCTGGTGCTGGCGGCGGCGCTGCTCGGTCTGTCCACCATCGGTGACGGCTTCGTCTACCTGCTCCTGCAACGCCGTGAGGATCTCGGCCTGCGCTGGTTTCCGCTGCTCGCGGTGGGGACCAGCCTGGCCTACCTGGTGCTCGCCGCGCCGCTCGGCGTTCTCGCCGACCGGATCGGCCGGCTTCCCGTGGTGCTCGGCGGCTACACCGCCCTCGGAGCGACGTACCTGCTGCTGGCCGGCCCGGTCGACGGTTGGCCGCTGATCGCGCTGACGCTGGCGCTGTACGGCTCGTTCTACGCGGCCACCGACGGCGTGCTCATCGCGCTCGCCGGCCCGGTGCTGCCAGTGCGGCTGCGGACCACTGGAATCGCGCTGGTCCAGACCGGGCAGGCCCTGGCGTACCTCGTCTCCTCCGTTCTGTTCGGTCTCGCCTGGCAGGCGTGGGGGCCGGAGAACGCGATCCGTGCGGCGGCCGGTGCCGTCGCCTGCGTCCTGGTCGGCACGCTGCTCCTGTTGGTTTCTCCGTCCCGTCTCAGCACTCGGAAGGTGCCCCGATGACCGCGATGTCGACCCGAGCGAAGCTCGGCGTGGTGGTCGCCTCGGCCGTGTTGCTGGGCAGTGTGGCGGCCGGCTACGTGGCCACGGCCGCGGAGCCTGCCCGCACACCGGCGTCCAGTACCGGCGACCAGGCGGTCACCCTGGCACCCGGCCCGCGCCTGCTGGCGATAACGGACCGGCACGTCTCCACCGTCGCGACGGCCGACCCCGCCGGACCACGTACGGTTTCCGGCCTGGAATGCCTCCGGGTGTACGCCGCGGCCGGCACCGGTGTCTGCCTGAAACCGGAGACGGCGTGGTCGTACCAGGTCGTCGTGCTCGACGCCGCGCTGCGCCAGACGCGGGCGGTCAGCGTGCCGGGTCTGCCGAACCGGGCCCGGGTCTCCGCCTCCGGCCGGATGGTCTCCTGGACGACGTTCGTCGGTGGCGACTCCTACACCTCCAGCGGCTTCTCCACCCGCACGGGGATCCTCGACGTCACCACCGGTGCCACGGTGGCCTCACTCGAAGGGTTCGCGATCACGCGAGACGGCCGGAGCTACCGCAACCCGGACGTCAACTACTGGGGCGTCACCGTCACCGCCGACGACAACCGCTTCTACGCGACCATGTCGACCGGGGGCAGGAGGTACCTCGTCCGGGGCGACGTCGCCGCCCGTACGGTCGAGACGCTGAAGGAGAACGTCGAGTGCCCGTCGCTGTCACCGGACGGCACCCGGGTCGCGTTCAAGGAGGCGATCGACGCCGACCCGGCGAAGGGCTGGCGCCTGTCGGTTCTCGACCTGGCGACCATGCGGGTCACGCCCACGGCGGAGACCCGCAGCGTCGACGACCAGGCCGCCTGGCTGGACGGGGGGACGCTGGCCTACACGCTGCGCCAGGACGACGGCCAGCCCGACGTTTGGAGCGTCCCGGCGGACGGCTCCGGTACGCCGAAGCTGACGATCCCCGGCGCGGAGTCCCCGTCGCCGCTCACCTGAGGGCCAGACCCACTCGGGGGTCAGGACACCTGACTGCCTTGGTGCGGACAACATCCCGTCATGTCGGCTTCCGCGCCAGACCCATCGCCGTTCATCGACGTTCCCGAGGGTATGGCGCATGACAAGGCTCAGCCGTCGCATTTTCGTCCTCAGTGGACTGGTTGCCGCCGGCGCCGCGGTGACACCCCGCCAGGGTGCCCGCGCCGCGGTGCCGTACCCCTTCAAGCTCGGTGTGGCGTCCGGTGATCCGGCACCCGACAGTGTGGTCCTCTGGACCCGGCTGGCACCGTCACCGCTCAACGCCGACGGGCAGGGCGGCATGGCCAACGCCGACGTGACCGTCGAGTGGCAGGTGTCGACCACCGACCGGTTCACCTCGCTGGCCGCCTCCGGCTCGGTGGTCGCCCGTTACGCCGACGCGCACTCCGTACACGCGATCGCGGGCGGGCTCGCCGCCGACTCCGACTACTACTACCGGTTCCGGGCACAGGGTCAGATCTCCCCGGTCGGGCGTACCCGGACCGCCCCGGCGCCCGGCACCTTCGGCCGTGACCTGGTGATGGCTTTCGCCTCCTGCGCCCACTACGAGGCCGGCTACTACACCGCGTACCGGCGGATGGCCGAGGAGAACCCCGGACTGATCCTGCATCTCGGCGACTACATCTACGAGGGTGGCGTCAACACCTCCGCGGTGCGGCAGCACGTCGGCGCCGAGATCGTGTCCCTGGCCGACTACCGCCGCCGATACGCGCTCTACAAGTCCGACCCGGACCTGCAGGCGGCACACGCGGCGGCACCCTGGCTGGTGGTGCCCGACGACCACGAGGTGGAGAACAACTACGCCAACATGGTCCGCAACGACAGCAGCCCGACGCTGACGGCAGCACAGTGGACCGCCCGACGGACCGCCGCGTTCCGGGCCTACTACGAGAACATGCCACTGCGCCCGACCTCCGCCGCGAACGGCAACAGCATCCCGCTGTTCCGGCGCGTGCGGTGGGGACAGCTCGCCACCTTCCACATGCTCGACACCCGGCAGTTCCGCGACGACCAGGCCTGCGGTGACGGTTGGAAGGTCTGCGCGGACGCGGACCTGGCCTCCCGGTCCCTGACCGGCGCGACCCAGGAGGCGTGGCTGCTCGACGGGCTGGCCCAGCGCTACGGCACCTGGGACATCCTCGGGCAGCAGGTCTTCTTCGCCCGCCAGTTCGACGCGGCCGGGGCGGCGAGCATGGACGCCTGGGACGGCTACCGGGCCTCCCGTAGCCGGATCCAGACCGGCTGGCAGCAGCGCGGGGTGCGCAACCCGCTGGTGCTCACCGGCGACGTGCACAAGGCGTGGGCCAACGACCTCAAGGCCGACTACGCCAACCCGTCCTCCGCCACGATCGGTACCGAGCTGGTCTGCACCTCGATCAGCTCGACCGGCAACGGCAGCGGCAGCACGACCATCCCGAACGCGGCCACCAACCCGCACCTGAAGTTCCACTCGGACCGGCGCGGCTACGTGCGTACCACGATCAGCCGCAGCCAGGTCCGAGCGGACTTCCGCGCGGTGAACACGGTGACCGAGCACGGCGCGGCGGCGTCCACGGTGCGCTCGTTCGTCATCCTCGACGGCCAGCCCGGCCTGCAGGCCGGGTAAGGGAGAGAGCCACCATGACCGCAATGACCGCACTGCTCACCGCGTCCCTGCTGGTCCCGAACGTGGTGCCAGCCCCGACCGCCATGACCGCTGAGGCGGTCACCTGGACCACCGCGAACAGCGTCGCCACCGGCGACCAGGACCTGCCCTCCATCGCCATGAACCGCAACGGTCACGTCGCGGTGGTGTGGGAGGACGACCGGGACAGCACCGCCCCCGAGGACGACACCCACAGCGAGATCTACCTGCGGCTGTTCCGCGACGGCACACCCGCGTACGAGCTGAAGCTCTCCGGTGGGGGAACCAGCGGGGCCGCCTGGCGACACATCAGCCCCGACGTGGCGCTCGACGACCGGGGCAACGCGGTGGTGGTCTGGGCCGCCGACGGCGACGGCAACGGCGTCTACAACATCCAGTACCGGGTGGTCTCGCCGAGTGGCGCGGTACTCGGCTCGGGGCAGGCCAACGCCAGCGACGCCGGGCAGCAGATCTGGCCGAAGGTCGCTGTCGACCCGGATGGCGCGCCGACCAACGCCGCCGCCGTCGGTTTCACCGTGGTCTGGGAGGACGTGCAGGGGACGGCTCCCGCCACCGTCAAGGCCGCCGGCTTCACCGCAGCCACCACGAAGGCGTACGAGGTGACGGCCTCGCAGACGACGGGAACGCACCACCGTCCCGACGTGGCGGTGTCCGCCGACGGCGAGGCGCTGGTGGTCTGGGACGAGGACGCCGACGCGAACGCCTCGTACAACATCGGTCTGACCCGGCTGGCCCGGTCCAACGGTGCCGTGGTCCTGTCCCGGCGGACCGCCAACGCGCAGAGCGGCGGGCAGCAGCGGCGTGCCTCGGTCGCGGCGAACTTCGCCGGTGACTTCACCGTCGGGTGGGAATCGGACCACACCGGCACCCGGGGTGTCTGGACCCGATCGTTCACCGCGGCCGGCGCGGCGCGGCACGGCGAGGTCGAGGTCTCCACCGGGACCGGTGCCGTCACGCCGGGTGTCGGCATCGACGACCAGAACAACGTCGTGGTGGGCTGGACGGTGTCGGGCGCCAACCCGGACGTGTGGGCGCGTGGCCTCAACCCGGACGGTACGTTCGCCGGACGGCTGGCCGCCCAGGCGCTGAGCCAGACCACGACGGGTCGCCAGGAGCACATCGCCGTCGCCGCGTCTCCCTGGGGAGAGGTGAGCGTCTGCTATACCGACGACAACGACGGAAACGCCTTCGACCAGGTTCTTCTCGGCCTGGGGGCGACGAACTCCACCTGGCTCATGTCCGCCGACGAGCTGCGCCGGCTGAAGGCGCGGGCTGGTACCACGGCGAACTGAGCCGACCGGCTGCACGGAGCAGGGGCCGCGCGAAATCGGGCATGTAGAAAACCTTCGATGAGTGCGTTGACTTCGACGGATTGCTACATAACAATCAGCATCAATATTTACGCCTGTCGTTGTAGCGCTCGATCAGCTCCGCTTCGGCGGGCACGCCGCGCATCGAAAGTGAGGGCACGATGAGACACGGTCGACGATTGGCCGGCGGCGCAGCCGCGGCCCTGTTGATGGTCACGAGCCTGATCGGGGCGGCGCCCAGCGCCGTCGCCGCGGCCGTCACCCCCGCGCTCACCGCCGCGGTGACCGCCAAGCTGCTCGGCTCCGCCGAGCTGTCCACGGCCGACGCGCGACGGGACACCCGGATCACCGTCAGCCGCACCAGCGGTCGGTGGGCGTTCGGCACCGCCGTCGCTCTCGCGCCCCGACAGGAGGACGCCCACCCGACCGGGTCGATCTTCATCGCCCGGTCCGAGCCCGCCGGGTGGCGGATCGCGTTCGACGGCGAGGCCGCCTTCGGCGAACTGTCCGCCGAGTCGCCGCTGACGACGGCCCAGGAGAGAAGCGTGCTCACCACCACGCCGACCCCGATGTACGCGGGCGGCGACTACCGGACCGGGATGGCCCTGCCGTTCGGTGTGGGCCAGACGTGGACGCTCACCAGCGGGCCGCACGGCTGGGGCGGAAGCGAGTCGCCGTACAGCTCGGTCGACCTGGCCGGTGGTGACCAGGTGGTGCGCGCGGCGCGGGCCGGCGCGGCGTACACGATGTGTCAGGGATGGATCCGGGTCATCCACGACCGGGGCTACTCGACCGACTACTACCACCTGTGGAACAGCATCTCCGTCAACGGCGCCAGCGTCGGCCAGGGTGCCGTCCTGGGCAACACCGGCACCGACGTCACCTGCGGTGGAGCCGCCTACGGCCGGCACGTCCACTTCGGGCTGCGGCAGAACAGCGCGTACGTGCCGATCGCCGGCCACGACATCGGCAAGTGGGTGCTGGCCAACGGCGCCGCCGCCTACCAGGGCGGGGCGCGGCACGGGTCGGCGTGGGCCGGTGCGGGGGCGGGTCTCTACAACTACGGCGCGCTCGGCTTCAACCAGGGAGTGGTCGACGCGAACGGCGGTGGGGCACTGACCCGACGCGCCGGGCCGGGGACCGGCTACGGGGCACTGGGCTCGCTGGCCGACGGCGCCACCGTCACCATCTCCTGCTCCGCCAACGGCACCTCCCACACCGGGCGGTACGGCACCACGGCGCTCTGGAACCGGTTGAGCGACGGCAGTTGGGTGTCCGACGCCTACCTGTCGACCGGTGTGAACGGTCCGATCAACGGCTGGTGCTGACGAGTTCGACCGCAGAGGTTGGCGGCTCACCGGCCGCCAACCTCAGTCACCGCAAGGAGTGCTCATGTCCGTTCGCACCTCCCACCGAGGCCGGCTCCTGCTCGCCCTGACCACCGCCCTGACCGGAGTCGTCGCGGTCGCGTCACCAGCCGTCGCCGACCCCGGTGGGACGCCAGTGCCGGCCGCCCCGCTGGCCGCCGCGTTCGACACCGCCGCCGCGCGGTACGACGTCCCGCGCGACCTGCTGGTGGCACTGGGATACGCCGAGTCGCGCCTGGACATGCACGCCAGTGCGCCGAGCGCGGCGGGCGGCTACGGGCTCATGCACCTGGCGAACAACCCCGGCGTGCGCACCCTGGACGAGGCGGCCGCGCTCACCCGGCTCAGTCCGGGCGCGCTGCGGACCGCACCCGCGGCGAACGTTCTCGGGGCGGCCGCCGTGCTGCGCTCGTACGCCGATCAGGCCGGCCTCAGCGCCACGGCCCGGGACGACGTGAACGGTTGGTACGCGGCGCTCGCCCGCTACGGTGGCGCCCACGATCCGTCGGTCGCCCGGCTCTACGCGGACACCGTCTACGACCTGCTGCGCGTGGGATTCACCTCGGCGCGCGGAGAAACGGTGGTCGGCCGGCCGGTCGCGCCACGCAGGGGCGGCCTGGAGCGGGCCGCTGTGCTTGGAGGGGTCGGCACCCTCAGCACCGACTACGGGCCGGCCGCGTGGGCGCCGGCCAGCACGAGCAATTACACCGTGGCCAGTCGACCGGGCAGCCACCCGGTGAACCGCATCGTCATCCACATGACGCAGGGCGCGTACGCCGGTGCCATCAGTTGGTTCCAGAACCCGGCCGCCAAGGCGAGCGCGCACTACACCTTCCGATCCTCTGACGGGGCCGTCACCCAGTCGGTACGGGAGAAGGACATCGCCTGGCACGCCGGCAACTGGACCTACAACACCGAGTCGATCGGCATCGAGCACGAGGGGTACGTCGACAACGCCGCCTGGTTCACCGACGCCATGTACCGCGCCTCCGCCGCGCTCACCCGCAGCCTCGCCACCAAGTACGGGATACCCAAGGACCGGGCGCACATCATCGGGCACCGTGAGGTCCCCGGCGCCACCCACACCGACCCCGGCCCGAACTGGAACTGGACCTACTACCTGCAACTGGTGAACGGAATCACCGGCATCGGCTCCGGCACGGTGAACACCGAGTCGGCCAACCTCAACGTGCGTTCCGGGCCGGGTGCCAGTTACCCGGTTGTCGGCTCGGTCGCGGACGGCGCCACCGCTGCCATCTACTGTCAGGCCGTCGGGAGCGCGGTCACCGGCCCGTACGGCACGACCGCCATCTGGAACCGGATCGGCACCAACCGTTACGTCTCCGACGCCTACCTGCTGACCGGCTACGACGGATACATCCCGAACGTGCCGCGCTGCTGACTCGCGGACCCGTCGGGCAGCCACCCACCTGGCTGTGTACAGCGAAGCGTCCCGGACCCTGGCAGGTCCGGGACGCTTCAGCGTCAGCCGTTTTCCTTCACGTACACACCGGAACCGGGCAGTGACTCCGTGAGCCCTTGCATCTTCAAGATCAGGAAGACACGGTCAGCGACGAAGCTTGAGACTTCGTACTGCTCGCACAGCTCCGCCCGGCTCGGCAGGCGCGAGCCCGGCGGAAATTCTCCGGACTTGATCCTGTTGGTCAAGTCCTCGGCAACGCGCTGGTAGGCGTACTGCGGCGGCACTGGTGTTCCCCTATCGGTCGGCGCCTTCCACTCAATCACCCATGGGGAGTGCTTGACTACCGATGGATAGCCATGGCAGGTTTCCGGTAGCGCCCCTATCGGTCGGCAACTGACGGGGTGCACGGATAGCGGTCCGGCCACTTGATCAGGGATCGGTGGCCGGACCTGCCCCTCTGGAGGTGGAGCCGTGGCTATGGACGACGGGCCCTTGACGCCAGCGCTGGTCGTCTGGACTGCTCAGCGGGTGATCATTCAGCATCGTGAGCCGCCGAGCGAGCACCGGACCAAGGGCCGCTGCACGCAGTGCCAACCCGGCGGGTGCGGGATGCTTACGTGGGCGCGGGACACGCTCAAGGCGCACCGCAGGTGATCGAGCGGGAGTTGCCCCGGTCGGTGTGGGTGCCGACGCTCGCCCGACAGACCATCAGGGAGCACCGCGTGCAGCCGTCGTGCCGGCGCTGCCGGCCAGACGGGTGTCCGGAGCTGCGGTGGGCGCGCGACCGGTTGAAGAAGTACCGGCTGGCCGGGAACCGGACACAGCGATCTTAGAAGCCCTCATATGTGCAGCCGCTCACGCTTCCGCCGACGCACCGAAGAGCAGGTCGAGGTGGGCATCCAGCGCATCCAGCGCCTGCTCGGCGGTGTACTGCCCGCCCAGCAGGTAGACACCGAGCCCTTCCATCAGCGCCAGCAGGCCGGCCGCGGCGGCGTCACCACGGCCGTCGGGTAGGACGCTGGCGATGAACTCGGTGAGCTGCCTGGTGCCCTCGCGGAGGCTGGACGCGGCGGCCGGACGCACCGCCGTGTAGGCGAGGAACGCGAGCGCCACCCGTCCGTCGTCGCGGGTCCCCTCATCGAGGGGCAACAGTGCGCCGATCATCGTACGCAGCAGCAGCCGAGGCGGGGGGTCCGCGCCCAGTCGCGCGATCGCCTCGGTGACCCTGATCTGGCTGCGCTCCCGCACCACGCTCAACGCGAACGCCATCATCTCGTCCTTGGTGCGGAAGTAGTGCTGGACCATCCCGGCCGACACACCGGCCTCGGCAGCCACGTGTCGGAGGCTGACGCCCTCCAGGCCCTGATCCGCGGCAACCCGCATCAACGCGCCCGCGATGAGGGTGCGTCGCTCCTGGTGATCGACCTTCTTGGGCATGGCCTCGATCGTTGCACAGTGGGTGACCCGGACATGTCGCCAGCGGCGGCGGTTACCGGCTGACGGTGGTGCTCGCGGGGGTGCCCCGGGCGCTGCGCAGGAGGCCGTCCGGGTCGTCGGCGTACAGCCGCAGCTCGTTCGTCGGCGCGGACCCGCCCCTCGGCAGGTCGAAGCTGAGCGGCCGGCGGAGCAGGACGTCGATGCTCGTCTGGCTGCCGACCGAGACGGACACCACCCGACGGTCGCCCTCCTGCTCGACCTGCACCGATCTGCTGGAGGGTAGCGAGCGGTAGCGCTTGCGTAGCGCCTCGATGTCCGTCCAGGGGATCCAGATGTCGATGCCCGAGCTGAGGCGCACGCGTAGGCCCCGGTCACCCACGACGTGTGGATGGATCGTCATGCTGGCGAAGAGCCCGATCATCCAGAGCAGACCCCAGATGCCGAGGCCAAGCACGATCCAGCGGGCAGGCCGCCATGGCACCACGTGTGTGACGACGACATCGAAGATCGGAATCTCCACGATCGACAGGCCGATGAAGATGCCGAGGATCGGCTTGACCACACCGAGGTAGCCGAACGGCTCGTCCCCAGGCGCCAGCGGCCGGGGCCTGCGCAGCGCCCACACGTACAGGCTGCGCCACATCGCGGCCTCGGCCTCTGCCGCGCGGCGCAGCAGCGGGAACAGGCGCGCCCTGGTCGATGCCTTCGGGTCTCTCACGGGCATCGGGGCCTACCTCCATAGCAATACGACTGCATTGCATCCCACCGTAGCGCCTTTACGATGCGACTGCAATGTCACCCTGCGGGTGCGCGACCCGGAGCCGAGGCGTTGCCGGCATCTGCCATGCTCGGGCCGGTGACGACCGGCCGCCCGACCAGAGTCCCCACCCACCGCCGCACCCGGGGCCGTACCGCCCGCGTCCTCCTCGTGCTCGTCGCGGTGGCGGCCGTCCTCGGCATCGCACTGGTCGTCGTACCGATGCTGCGACCGGCGGGGCCGCGCCCGCTCTTCCAGCTACCGGTCAGCTGCGGCGAGACGTGGCAACTCGGCACCTACCCCGGCCATGACGACTTCGACGTCGATCTTTTTCCCACTGACGGCGAGGCGTGGGGTCGCCCGGTGCTCGCGTCGTACGCCGGCACGGTCACCGAGGCGGGCATCAACGGGTCGCTGGGCGGCCGTACCCCGGACAACCCGGACGGCCCACGGGGGCGTGGCGGGGGTTACTGGGTGAAGATCGACCACGGTGGCAAGTGGGAGACGCAGTACCTGCACATGCTCGAACCTCCGCTGGTCGAGGTCGGTCAGCAGGTCGCCCAGGGTGACCAGATCGGGCGGCTCGGCAGCACCGGCAACTCCGGCGCACCACATCTGCA
Organism: Micromonospora sp. LH3U1; assembly: GCF_028475105.1. Taxonomy (NCBI): domain Bacteria; kingdom Bacillati; phylum Actinomycetota; class Actinomycetes; order Micromonosporales; family Micromonosporaceae; genus Micromonospora; species Micromonospora sp. LH3U1. The sequence goes on from NZ_CP116936.1 coordinate 2,229,446, forward strand.
CTACGAGCAGCGGCGCGGCTGGGACAAGGTCGAGACCCACTTCGACGGGGTGCCGTCGGGCATCACCACCGACGACCGCGAATACACGGTCAAGCGGACGAGCGACAACTGCCGTCCGGCCGTCTCCTGAGGACGGCGGTTTGTCCGGCACTGATCTGGGCACTGATCCGGGGGACAGATTCAGACGCAGGGAGGAGCCGGCCATGGCCAAGGGTGACGTCGACACGTACCAGGAAGACGGGCAGTGGAAGAACAAGCCGGAGGGCAACGAGCGCGCCAGCAGCACGCATGACGTGAAGGCCGACGCGCAGGCCCAGGGCCGCGAGATGGCGGCCGACCGTGGCGTCGAACACGTGATCAAGAAGCAGGACGGCACGATCGGGGAGAAGAACACCTACCCGCGTAGCCGCGACCCCCGTGACATTGCGGGCTGACCGCCCCGCTGCCTGCGGACTGACCTCTTCGGCCTGGCCGAGGAGGTCAGTCCGCTTCTTGGCGAACAGGACGTTGATGTTCGGGATCGTCTCCCCTGGCTGGGCCGGTCAGTTCAGGCCGGGACCACGTACGGGAACGTGTTGGCACGCGCGGCCTTCGTGACGTCCGAGGTGAGGCCCGAGGTGGTGCCGGTGTTCAGGACCAGGGAGAACATCACCTCGGGCGCGTTGTCGGCCATGGTCCGCCCGTTGCGGATCGCGAAGCCGTAGTTCGCGGCTGTGCCGACCTTGTACGACAGCACGTCGGGGTAGAGCTGCCGGGCGACGCTCCAGCCGTACGCCGGGGGGTCCGGTGCGGTGCCGTTCGCCGCGACGACCCCCGCGACCGCGGTGGCGATCTCCTCTCCGTCTTCGGCGAGGTCCCTGCTGGGGTGTCGGAAGTTGGCGGGGTCCGAAAAGTCGGTGTCGTGGGGCCAGAAGATCGGCCACATCATCGGGTGGCCGGCACGGTTGATCTGGCGCCATCCGCCGGCGTCGGTGGCGAGCAGCGTGCGACACCACACGCCGATCTCGGTGCCGTCGCGCAGCAGCGGCTCGTCATGGGAGACCTCGAGGACGATCGACTCGACGGTCGTGCCAGCGAAGCTGTTCTTGGCCTGGTCGACCCGCCACGCGGAGCGATCCACCGTTGAACCGTTCTTGACCGCGCCGTTGATGGTGGCGAGTTCGTCGAGGTCGACGAAGAACGGGTCGGTGATCCGCCCGGCCCAGATCCGGACGTTGCCGCCGGTCGACACGTCGCCGGTTCGCCCCTCGGCGATGGGAGTGCCCATCGCGGCGTCGTCCCGGGCGTCCGCCCCGGTGAGCTCGTACAACTGGAGGGCCTGCTTGCCGTCGCCGTCCGGCTCGCCGAAGGCGAATCGGTAGGTCAGATCCTCCATCTCCGCGCCGTTGAAGTGAATCTTGATCTCGTAGCGCGCCTCGGCGTGGAAGCCGCGCTTGATGTCGGCCTTGGTCACCGAGCTGTTGACGTCCATCACGAACACCGTGGCGCGGTCGCCGTTGAAGACGTACAGGTCGTCGATGTAGAGCTGGCCGCCCTGGGCGGCCAGGGGGGTGTCGAGGTGGTGCGACATGAGTTCACTCCCGGAAATGCCGGATCTCTGGATGAATCCGAACATAGCCGGGCAAAAGCCCGCTCTCCGTGCCATCGGCCGAATCCGGCTCGCCTGCGCTGGCGGAGAACCAGCGGCACGCGGGGGTGGGCCGCCCGAGGCTTCTCGGACGGCCCACCCGCTCATGCCAGCGTCGTCAGATGCGCGACCACTTCTGGTTGGCCGCGCCAATGCAGTCCCACAGGTGCAGCTTGCCGCCGTTGTTGGGGTTGGCTTCCCGGACGTCCACGCACTTGTTGGCGTTGAGGTTTACCAGGTCGCCGGCCCCGTTGAGGGTGAAGCGCTGTGCCGGATTGCCATTGCAGGTGACCAGGTTGACCTCGGTGCCGTTCGCGGTGCCGGCCCAGGCGGGGTCCATGCACTTGCCCATCGCGCGGACGGTTCCGTCCGAGGCGAAGGTCCAGGCCTGCGCGGCGGTGGTGTTGCAGTCCCAGATCTGCAGCTTGGCGCCGTCGACCGGGTTGGCGCTGGGGATGTCGATGCAGCGACCGCTCTGCGTGCCCCTGATCCGGCTGGTGCCGGGAGCCGGGTCGCCCCCACCACCCGGGGTGTAGCCGGACACCCGCACGTAGTCGACGAGCATCTGCTGCGGGAACTGGGTGGAGCCGTCCGGGTAGCCGGGCCAGTTACCGCCGACCGCCACGTTGAGGATCATGAAGAAGGGATGGTCGAACACCCAGCGGTTGCCGCCGAGCCGGGCGGGATCGACCCGGTGGTACTGCACCCCGTCCACGTACCAGGTGATCACGTTGGGTTCCCAGTCCACCCGGTAGGTGTGGAAGCCGTCGGCGAGCGGCCCGCCGAGGGTGCGGCTGCCGGTGATGCCTCCGCCGCCGGAATAGCCGGGCCCGTGCACGGTGCCGTAGACGGTGTTGGGCTCCTTGCCGACGTTCTCCATGATATCGATCTCGCCGGCGTCGGGCCACCCGCCGCCGGTGCCGAGCATCCAGAACGCCGGCCAGATGCCCTGACCGCGCGGGATCTTGATCCGGGACTCGAACCGGCCGTACGTCTGGGTGAAGGTGGATGCCGTCAGCAGCCGCGCGGACGTGTACTCGCAGCGTCCGTAGTGGCACTGGTAGTTGGCGGGGTTGTCCCGGCGGGCGGTGATGACCAGGTTGCCCTGGCCGTCGTGGACGGCGTTGCTGGTGCTGTTCGTGTAGTACTGCCGCTCGTTGTTGCCCCAGCCGCTGCCGCCGATGTCGAACCGCCATTTGTTCTGGTCGACGGGCGTGCCGGCGGGGGAGTTGAATTCGTCCTGCCAGCTGATCGCGCCGATGTCGGCCTCGGCCCGGTCGGGGTGCGTTGGGAGGACGAGCGCCGCGGCGGTCGCGACGAGGGCGACCGCCGCGAGGGCGAGGGGGCGAAAGCGGAGGCGGGGGCGGGTTGTGAACACGTGAAGCTCCTCAGCAGGGGGGTGGCGGAGGCTGCGCGACGGAAGGTGCGGAGAGTCAGAGAGCGCTCTCCGTAACGAAGTATGTCGATATAAGGTCTTTCTGTCAAGAGTGTTTCCAATTCCCGCACCCCCCTCGTCACGCTCCGTGCAGTCGAGGCTCCGAGATGGACGCGACGGCCGTGGGGGCGAGCTCGTCGGACGTGGCCAGCGCCGCGCGGGCGAGCACCCGATAGCGGTCGAATCGACCCTTCCTATTGCCGTGGGGCGTCCACCCGGGACAGGATGGCGAGGCGTGCAGGAAACGTCCTCGTAACCTGCGCGCTGCTGGTCTCTGTCACAAGGAAGTGGGAGTCAGTCATGAGCGACGCGTCGGCGGCACTGGGTGTGCGCCTCTACCCGGACCTGGTCGAGCGGGGTGGTCTGGCCCCCGCGCTCCTCGAAACCGCTACCCGCCACGGGCTCGACGTCGGTCGGGTGACCGCCCCCGAGCAGGGTCGGAGCCGGTTCACCTGTGCCGAGCTGCACTCCGACCAGGGCGTGGTCTGCGTGGGGCTGGGATCACAGGCCCGCTACTTCATGATCGACCTTCGGATCGCGGGCGAGGTCCTCGCGCGGGGCGACGTCATGGACCTGGTGCAGGTCGCCCAGGTGGCCGCGGCCTGGCAGGCCGGGATGACGATCGCCGAGCTCACCGCTCGGTTCCCGTTCATGGAGGAGATCAAGCACCGCTCGGCGCCGGTGGCCCAGGTCAGCTAGCCGCAGGTCCCGGCGGGAATGGCTGTGGCCGTCCAGCGGATGGTCGCCGATCTGCACGCGGCCACGTCCTGAACATCCTCACTCACCCCCAGGCGTGACGGACGCACGACGACTGGGCAGATCAGCAGCGCTGCCGGGGTGGCAGAGGTGCGCCGGTGCCGACGCCACGGTTCAAATAGGTCGACTGGACGAAGGCGACGAGGCGTTCCGCGTCGGTCGCCGTGGAGGCCAGCCCGAAGGACACGCGGACCGCACCACCCGTCGGCAGCCGCAGCGCCGCGAGGTACTGGTCGATCGTGTCGACCCGCGCCAGCAGTCGCCGTCGGATCGAAGCCCGGCTGATCTCGAAGGCGCCCTCCGCCGCGCCCGGGTTGCAGAAGCAACCGGTACGCAGAGCGAAGCCCGCCGCCGCGGACTCCCGCGCGACGAGCCGCTCGTCGACCACGGTGCCGTCCGGGTGGCGGAGGTTGAACGTCACCGTGCCGCCGCGCCCGGCGCCCGTCGTCGGCCCGTACACCTGGACCAGCGGTCGGCCGCTGTCGTGCCGCAGCGTGGTCAACCGCTCCAGCAGCCATTCGGTGAGCAGGCCGACCCGGGAGTGGACGAGGTCCACGCCGATCGAGTCCAGCCAACGCAGCCCGAACTCCACGTCCGGGATGCTCAGGAAGTTGAGCGTGCCGTCCTCGAACGCCGACTCGTCGTCCATCGACCGGTGCCAGTCGCCCTGCACGCTGACCGCCCGGATCGTGCCGCCGGCGAACCAGGGACGGCGCAGCCGGGCCAACGCGTCACGGCGGGCCAGCAGCGCGCCGACCCCAGTGGGGTAACCGAAGAGCTTGTACCAGCTCAGGCACACGAACTCCGGCCGGACGACGCTGAGGTCCAACCGGTTCGTCGGCGCGAAGGCGGCAGCGTCGAGCAGCACGTCGTATCCGCGCTGGTGGGCCAGCTCCACCCAGGTCAGCGGGTGCTGCACGCCAGAGAAGTTGCTCTGCGCCGGGTAGGCGAACAGGCCGCGACGACCCGTCCGACCCCACCACCCCGTCAGCCCGCCCCGGCCGGCGTCGAGCACCGTGACCAGGTCCGACTCGGCGACCCGTAGCTCCGGCCCACTCAGCGGTACGTAGCGTGCGGACGCGCCGGACCTCCGGGCGTACTCGCGGATGCCGTTGACCGAGTTGTGGTTGTCCCAGGTCAGCACGAACGGCGAGGCCCGGCCGAAGTCGTACGCCTCGCCGACCAGTCGGCAGGCGCCGCTGGCGTTGGGAGTGAAGACGACCGCGTACTCGGCCGGGTCCGCGTGGAAGAAGTCGAGCACCGCGTGGCGCGCCGACTCCACCAGCGAACCAGCCGCCGCACTGGTGGGGTTCTCCGAGTGTGGGTTGCTGTACATGCCGGCGAGCAGCCGGTCGTGATGTTCGCGCACCTGGGCCTGTGCGGCAACCCCGGCCCCGGCGTAGTCGAGGTACACCTGCCCGTCCCGGTCGAGGTGTCGGTACTCGGTGGCGCGCAGGTCGTCGATCCGGGCGGTCGCGGTGTATCCCGGCAGCGCCGTGGGGGAGGTGTGCGGGGCCGGCTCAGGTCGCACCATGGGAGTCCCGCCGCACCAGCACCGCCCAGGTGGCGCCCAGGAAGAGCACCACGAAGCCGCCGAGCACCAGCCAGTTCACCCACACCGGCCGGGAGAAGGTGTCGCCGTACGTGGCCAGCAGCGGCGGGCCGAGCGGGGAACCGCCATCGCGCCAGAGCCGTTCCACCCCGGCGGTGTGCCCCAGGCCCTCGAACGCCCACCGGTTCGACATCGCGTAGCTGAGCCACTGCCCGCCGACCGCCATGGCCGGCACCGGCAGGATCGCGCCGACGAACAACACCTGCGGGAAGCAGAGCATCGGCAGCATGAGCGTCGCTTGGGCCGCGTCGGACACGGCCGCGGAACACAACAGGCCGAGGGCGAGCGCTGCCGCCGAGGAGAGCAGCAAGGTCGCGTACACGGCGGCGAACTCGGGACCATCGACCGGAGGCAGCCTGTCGATTCCGCGCAACACCCCGAGCAGGGCCAGGTCCACCAGGGCCAGCAGCGGCAGCAGCACCGCGACCTTTCCCATCAGGTACGGCACCAGCCGGACGCCCGCAAGCCGCTCCCGACGCAGGATCGGTAGCTCGGTGCAGATCTGCAGTAACCCGTAGGTCAGCCCGAAGAAGAAGCCGCCGAACGCGATCCAGAACAGGATCATCACGGTAACCGTCGGGCTCGGTCGTGTCGGCTCGAACGCCCCTGGACGAAACAGCAGTGCGAACATGCCGAGCACCATCAGCGGCGAGCCCAGCAGGATCGCCAGGGTCAGCCGATTGCGGACGACGATCTCCGCGTTGCGCGCGGTGAGGACGGCCCACTGGCGCAGCCGACCGACCTGACCGGGCACCGGCGCGGTGATGTCACCATCGTCGATGGTACGTGCCGTCGGGCCGGCGTCGCGCTGCGCGGAGAAGCGATCGGGCCACTCGGCCGGATGCGTCGCCTCGTCCAGCCGCAGGTGCACCTCGACGAGGGACCGCAGGCCGAAGAATTCCCGGGCGGCGGCAGGCGTACCGGTGAAGGCCAAACGGCCCTGGCGGGTCAGCACGACGACCCGGTCGCAGCGGTCCACGTCGGTGATCTGATGGGTGGTGAGCACGACGGTGGTCCCCGCGTCGGCGAGCGTGCGCAGCACCCGGAGCAACTCCACCGCGATCGCCGGGTCCAGCCCGGAGGTGGGCTCGTCCAGGAAGAACACACCGGGCCGGGTGAGCAACTCGACGGCGATGCTGGCGCGTTTGCGCTCACCGCCGCTGAGCAGGCCCACCGGCACCGCGGCCCGTTCGGTGAGCCGCAGCTCGGCGAGCACCTCCGCGACCCGCGCACTGACCTCGATCGACCCGGTCGCGGAGGGGAGGCGCAGTCGGGCGGCGTACCGCAGGGTGCGGGCCAGAGGCAACTCCCGGTGGATGATGTCGTCCTGCGGGACGAAACCGATCGCGCCAGCTCCGGCGATGCCGTCGTACGTCACGGCGCCCACCGTCGGTCGCCGTACCCCGGCGAGTATCTCCAGCAGGGTGGTCTTACCGGCGCCGCTGGCGCCGATGATCGCCACCAGTTCGCCCGGTGCGATGGCCAGCGAGATGGCGTCCAGGATCTGGCGACCGCCCCGCACACTCTGGCCCAGACCATTGGCAGCGATGCCGACGCTGGCACGTGAGGGAGACGTGGTCTGCTCGGTCGTCATGTCGAAGGCCCGATCCGGTCGGTGAGGGGTCCGCCTGAATATCGTGCCTCGCCGATGTTACTGACCACGGGGTCGCGGTGGCGATCTCAGACCCGCAGAAGCTGGGCCTGACCATCGAGCCTGGCCGGGTGCACTCGATGGGCTGACCGCCCAGGCTGTCGGCATCCAGGTCGGCGACGCCGTCGAAAACTCGGCGAGTTCGGCTACGCCGAGACCTCGGCGAAGAACTGCCGCAGAGCGTCGGCGACCAGGGTTGGTGCCGTCATGGTCACGAAATGCGACTGGCCCGGCCAGACGACGTGGCGTGCCGCCCGAATCGTCGTGGCGAGGGTGTTCATCGTCGTGGGCATCGGCTCCCACGTGTCGGCACCGGCCAGCAGGAGCGTTGGTACGGAGATCGAGGACCACCGGGCGACGTCTGTGCTGTCCCCGGCGAGGGCCTCGAGATCGTGCAGCCAGCCGATCGCCGAACGCCGCGCCTCGACCGGGTCGGGCGTCCGGTCGCCCGCCGCGGCGGCGAATGCGGCGACGATCTCCGCCGGAACCCGTGTCACGTCGTTCAACACCGCTGCCATCGCCTCGGCGTCGTCGCGCGCGAAGGCGGACCGGTACCTGCCGAGCAGGGGTGCGATCTCCGGTCCGGCCGCGAAGAGCGGGGGCTCGAAGATGGCCAGCGAGCGTATGTTGCGCGGATCAGCCGACGTGGTGTGCAACGCCAGGGTCGCACCGTAGGAAGCTCCAACGAGGTGGACCGGCTTGGCCGAGGGCCGGCGCGCCGCCGCGATGACGGCAGTCATGTCGGCGGTCTCGTCCTCGAAGGACTTGGTGCCGGGCGGGACGTCGCTGGGACCGTATCCGCGCCGGGCGGGCATCCAGACCTCGTGGTCGCGGGCGAGGTGATCCGCGACGCTGGCCCAGGAATGCAGCCCACCACCCGATCCGTGCACGAGGACGACGGGGTCGCCGACACCCAGGCGCCGGACCACCAGGCGGGTCCCGTCGGCCGACTCGACGTATTGATCGTGGCTGCTCACGTCTGCTCCCGTGTTCCGGTCGGCCAGTTGCTCAGAGTGGTGTGCACCGCGTCGAGGATCGAGCGCCACGACGCGTCGACATCGCGGGGATGCCCGAAACCGTCCACGGCTTCGAGACTCGCGAAGCCGTGGAAGGTGCTGCGGACGAATCGCATCGCGTCGGTCAGTGCCGGCTCGTCGAGCCCATACCCGCGCAGCATCGCGTAGCTCAGCTCGATCAGGCGCAGGTGCCCCGCCGAGTTCGTGCCGACTTCGGGTGGCAACTGGAGTTGGGTCGCGGCGTACTGCCCCGGGTGCTGGACGGCGAAGGCGCGCCAGGCGTCAGCGAACCCGACGAGGGCCTGGTGGCCTGCTCGACCAGCCACGGCGATCGCGAGTTGATCGGCGAACGCCGCCGCCGCCTGGACCGCGACGTGCTCGATCAACGCTTCGCGACTGCGGACGTGCACGTACAGCGCGGCGTCCGTGACCCCGAAGTGCCGGGCGACGGCGGCAACGGTCAACCGCGACAAGCCGACCGAGTCCGCCAGTTCGGCTGCGGCGGCCGAAACGCGCGCACGTGTCAAACCCTGCCGTGGCATACCGATCCTTTGACTCACTAGGATTTAACTTAGGGACCCTAAGATACCACCGCCGCGAGCGTGGTCTGCCGACCCGGGGGCATGAACGGCCCAGTCGGGGGAAGACCGGCCGTTCCGCCGCCGAACAGGAGAGCCCGGATGAGAGCCGTCGTCTACGCGGGCGTTCGGACCGTCGCAGTCCGGGAGGTGCCCGACGCGACGCTGGAGGCGGAGACCGACGCGATCGTGCGGATCACCTCCACCGCCCTGTGCGGCACCGACCTGCACATGTACGACGGAAGGACCGTGGCCGAACCCGGGCTGGTGCTCGGCCACGAACCGCTGGGTGTGGTGCAGGAGGTGGGCAGCGCGGTGCAGACCGTGCAGCCCGGCACCCGCGTGGTGATCCCCACGCACCTGTTCTGCGGGACGTGCGTGATGTGTGCCCGGGGCCTCTCCGCGGCCTGTCTACGGGCCCGGGCCGAGGGCCCGGGCGCGGCGTACGGCTACGCCGGAATGGGTCCGTACCGGGGTGCCCAGGCAGACCTGCTGCGGGTGCCGTGGGCCGACGCCAACTGCGTACCCCTGCCCGGCGAGCCGGGGGACGCGTACGAGGACGACTTCGTGCTGCTCGCCGACGCTTTCGTCACGGGGTGGCACGCCGCCGCCACCCTTGCCGGGGTCGAGCCCGGTGACACGGTGGCCGTGTTCGGTGCCGGCGCCATCGGCCTGTTGGGCGCCTACTCGGCGCTGCTCCGAGGTGCCCGGATCGTGTACTGCGTCGACGCCCGGCTCGACAAGGCCGGCGAGATCGGTGCCGTGCCGATCGACTTCCGCCGTGATGACCCGGTCGAGCAGATCCGCGCCGACCGGGCCCGGGCCGGGTTGCCGCTCGGTGAGGAGAAGCTGGGCGGAGTCGACAAGGTCATCGACGCGGTCGGGTTCCAGGCCCGCGACCGGGAGCATCCCGACCAGGAGCGCCCAGACCAGGTCATCTCCGACGCGGCCCGGCTGGTCAACCCCGCTGGCGCGATCGCGGTCGCCGGCGTGTACCCGGACACGGACCCGCACCCCGGCCCCGGCGCGGACGGCCATGAGAATCTGGTCGCGCCGTGGGGGACGCTGTTCAGCAAGGGCGTCGCCGTCCGGTTCGGCCGCACCCACGACCGCCGCTACACCGTGCTGCTGCGGGACCTGGTCGTCGCCGGCCGGGCCCGGCCCAGCATGATCGTCACCCACCACGGCAGCCTCGACGACGCGCCGGAGCTGTACCGCAGCTTCGACCGCCGTGAGCACGGGGTGATCAAGGCGGTGCTGCACCCGTGAGCGACGAGCCGGAAAGCGGCGTGACGGAGCACTTCGACCCGCCCCTTCCGGTCAACACCAGCCTCAGAGGCTGAGCGGCCCCGGGTCGGTGGCCAACTGCCGGAACCGTACGCGCGGGTCGGGCACCAGCCGCCGCGTCGACAGGTCCAGCAGCCCGCCCACCCCGGTCAGCCGGGCTACCGGAGTGCCGTCCACGAGGGTGTAGTCCTGCTCGATCTGGAACACCTTGCCCTCGCTCCAGTTGAACTGGCAGGACACGTCCACCTCGTCCCCGCCGCGCAGCTCCCGCAGGTACTTCAGGGTGGCCTCCAGAGCGACCGGTCCCACGCCGGCGGCCAGGAGCCGGTCCTGCGCGATGCCGGCGGCTCGCAGGCACTCCCACCGGGCGTGCTCGCCGTACTGGAGGTAGACGGCCTGGTTCAGGTGGCCCTGGGTGTCCAGCTCGTAACCGCGAACGGTGATGCGTACTCGGAAAGGATCTGCCATGCGGCAGAGGGTAGCGGGACGCCCCGACACATAATGCCGCCCGGCCGCGTCGCCTGATACCGCCGGGAGTGCAGGGGCTGGTGTTCCGGGCGAACACTGTGCCACGTCTATATTGCCGGATTGTTACATTTTCAACAGCCCCTCGCCTTGCGGATGGGCCTCTCGCCGCAATACGTTGCCGTCAACAACAAAACCAAGTGAAGGTCAAACCTTCCGGAGGCAACCGATGACGTTGGCGAGGTGGTACGAGCGATGAGCGACGTGCCCATCCTCCTTGAGATGCGCTCCATCACCAAGGAGTTCCCCGGAGTCAAGGCCCTCTCCGACGTCAACCTGGTGGTTCGCGCCGGCGAGATCCATGCCATCTGCGGCGAGAACGGCGCGGGCAAGTCCACCCTGATGAAGGTGCTCAGTGGGGTCTACCCACACGGCACCTATGACGGCCAGATCGTCTATCAGGGGTCGGAGAGCAAGTTCTCCGACATCCGGGCGAGCGAGAGTGCCGGGATCGTGATCATCCACCAGGAGCTCGCGCTCATTCCGGGTATGTCGATCGCCGAGAACATCTTCCTCGGCAACGAACCGCGCAAGCGGGGCGCGATCGACTGGAAGGCCGCGAACCGGATGGCGCTGGACCTGATGGCCCGGGTCGGTCTGCAGGAGGACCCGGACACCCTGATCAAGGACATCGGGGTCGGCAAGCAGCAGCTCGTGGAGATCGCCAAGGCGTTCGCCAAGGACGTGAAGCTGCTCATCCTGGACGAGCCGACCGCGGCTCTGAACGAGGCCGACTCCCGGCACCTGCTGGACCTGCTGCGTGGTTTCCGCTCTCGCGGCATCACCTCGATCATGATCTCGCACAAGCTGAACGAGATCGAGGCGATCGCCGACCAGATCACGATCCTGCGCGACGGCCGGACCGTGGAGACCCTGGACGTCAAGGCGGACGGGGTCGACGAGGACCGGATCGTGCGGGGCATGGTCGGCCGTGAGCTGGGCAGCCGGTTCCCGGACCACACACCGAAGATCGGTGAGGTCTTCTTCGAGGTCCGCGACTGGAACGTCCGGCACCCGATCTCCGCCGACCGGCAGGTCTGCAAGAACGAGAGCTTCGTGGTGCGCCGCGGCGAGATCGTCGGCTTCGCCGGCCTGATGGGCGCGGGCCGCACCGAGCTGGCGATGAGTGTCTTCGGCCGCTCCTACGGGGTGTTCGAGTCGGGCACGATCATCAAGGACGGCAAGGAGATCGTCCTGAAGTCGGTCGCGGACGCGATCGACAACGGGCTCGCGTACGTCAGCGAGGACCGCAAGGCGATCGGCCTCAACCTGCTCGACGACATCAAGTCGTCGACGGTGGCGGCCAAGCTGTCCAAGATCTCGCACCACGGCGTCCTGAGCGAGGTCGAGGAATACCAGGCGGCTGAGGCGTACCGCAAGGAGTTGCGGACCAAGGCCCCGACGGTCGACGAGAGCGTCTCGAAGCTCTCCGGCGGCAACCAGCAGAAGGTCGTCCTGGCGAAGTGGATGTTCACCGACCCGGACCTGCTGATCCTCGACGAGCCGACGCGCGGCATCGACGTGGGTGCCAAGTACGAGATCTACGGCATCATCCAGCGGCTCGCCGACCAGGGGAAGGGCGTCGTCGTCATCTCCTCGGAGCTGCCTGAGCTGATCGGGCTCTGCGACCGCATCTACACCGTGTTCGAAGGCGCCATCACGGGCGAGATCGCCCGGGCGGACGCCACCCCGGAAAACCTCATGAAGCAGATGACCTCGACGAAGAAGATGCTGACACGATGAGCCGATTGAAGGACCTTCAGAAGAACCTGTTCGGAGGCACCACCTCCAACGCTCGCCAGTTCGGGATGATCTTCACCCTGGTGGCGATCGTCGTCCTGTTCCAGATCCTGACCGATGGCCTGACCCTGCGGTCGGACAACCTGATCGCGCTGTTCCAGCAGAACTCGTACATTCTGATTCTGGCCATCGGCATGCTCATGGTGATCGTCGCCGGGCACATCGACCTCTCAGTCGGCTCTGTCGCCGCCTTCGCGGGCATCCTGGTGGCCAAGTCGATGGCCGACTGGTCGCTGCCCTGGCCCGTCGCCATCCTGTTCGGCCTCGGGATCGGCGCGCTCATCGGAGCCTGGCAGGGCTTCTGGGTGGCCTACATCGGGGTGCCGGCGTTCATCGTCACCCTGGCCGGCATGCTGCTGTTCCGCGGTGGCAACCAGTACATCGGTAACGCCAACACGATCCCGGTGCCGGAGGGCTTCCGGGAGATCGGCGCCGGCTTCCTGCCCGAGTTCGGCCCGAACACCGGCTACAACAACGCCACTCTGCTGCTCGGCCTGGCCGCGGCGGTGGCAGTGGTGTGGCGCGAGATCCAGGCCCGCAAGACCCGGCGGGCGATGGACGCCGACCCGGCGCCCATGTGGATCTCGATCCTGCGGATGGCCATCATGGTCGGGGTGATCGCCTTCGCGTCGCTGCGCTTCGCCAGCGGTCGCGTCGGTACCAGCTTCCCGATCTCCGGCATCATCCTGCTGGTCCTGGTGATCGCGTACTCCTTCTACACCCGCAACACGGCCGGTGGCCGGCACATCTACGCGGTGGGCGGCAACTCCCGGGCGGCCGAGCTGTCCGGTGTGAAGCTCAAGCGGGTCAACTTCTTCGTCATGATGAACATGTCCGTCCTGGCCGCGCTGGCCGGCATGATCTTCGTGGCCCGTTCGGCGGCCTCCGGACCGCAGGACGGCAACGGCTGGGAGCTGGACGCCATCGCCGCGGTCTTCATCGGTGGCGCGGCCGTCTCCGGCGGTATCGGCACCATCAGCGGCTCGATTGTTGGTGGTCTCGTCATGGCCGTGCTCAACAACGGCCTGCAACTGATGGGCGTCGGGACCGACCGCGTTCAGATCATCAAGGGCCTGGTCCTGCTGCTGGCCGTCGCGATCGACGTCTACAACAAGAGCCAGGGGCGGTTCTCCATCATCGGGAGTCTGATGCGGCCGTTCCGTCGCGACGACTCCGCCCCACCCGCCTCACCGCCGGACGCGGAGCGCGAGCCCGCCAAGGCAGCGGTGTCCGGCTGACGGCCACCGACCTCTCCACCCGTTCCAATTCCAGAAAGGCAAGTCCTCACATGCGTAAATTCTTTGGCACGTCGGTGGTCGCCATCAGCGCCGCCGCCATGCTGACCCTCGCGGGCTGCGGCTCCGGCCGCGACGGCGACTCCGACACCAAGGGCGAGGCCGCCAAGGGCTTCGCGGCGAACTCGCTGATCGGCGTGGCCCTCCCGGCCAAGACCTCGGAGAACTGGGTCCTCGCCGGTGACCTGTTCACCAGCGGCCTCAAGGAGGCCGGTTTCGAGGGCCAGGTGCAGTACGCCGGCGCGTCGACCACGGTCGCCGACCAGCAGGCGCAGATCACCGCCATGGTGACCAAGGGCGCCAAGGTCATCGTCATCGGCGCGACCGACGCCGCGCAGCTGTCGACCCAGGTCGCCGCTGCCCACCAGCAGGGCGTGAAGGTCATCGCGTACGACCGGCTCATCACCAACACGCCGGACCTCGACTACTACGTCGCGTTCGACAACTTCAAGGTCGGCCAGCTCCAGGGCCAGGCCCTGCTGGACGGCATGAAGGCCAAGAAGCCGAACGGCCCGTACAACATCGAGCTGTTCTCCGGCTCGCCGGACGACAACAACGCCGGTGTCTTCTTCAACGGTGCGATGGACGTGCTCAAGCCGGAGATCGACAAGGGCAACGTGGTCGTCGCCTCGAAGCAGACCGACGTGAAGCAGACCGCCATCCAGGGCTGGAAGGCCGAGGGTGCGCAGGCCCGTATGGACCAGCTGCTCACCTCGACCTACGGCAACAAGGAGCTGGACGGCGTCCTCTCCCCGAACGACACGCTGGCCCGCGCGATCCTGACCTCGGTCAAGGGTGCTGGCAAGCCGATCCCGGTCGTCACCGGTCAGGACTCCGAGGTTGAGTCGGTCAAGTCGATCGTGGCTGGCGAGCAGTACATGACGATCAACAAGGACACCCGCAACCTGGTGAAGGAGACCATCAACATGGTCAAGGCTCTCCAGGCCGGTAACGCCCCGCAGGTGAACGACACCAAGTCCTACAACAACGGCAGCAAGGTCGTCGACACGTTCCTGCTCCCGCCGGTCGCCGTCACCAAGGCGAACGCGGCTGAGGCGTACGCCAACGACCCGAAGCTCGCGCCGCTCACCAAGTAATCACCGCACGGTAGGCAGCAACGCCGATGGGTCCCGGATCTCCTCTTCCGGGACCCATCGTCGTCCTGGCACCCCTGGCACCGACCCGGAAGGAGGTCTGACCGTGGCAGCACCCGTACGGTCCAGGTCAGCCGGCGTCGGCCGCGACCCCGAGTCCCCGCTGCCGGCGGTCCCCGGCGCCAGCCAGGAGGAGATTCGACGGCAGAATCTCGGTGCCGTCCTGCGCTACGTCCACCTGCACGGGCCGACGTCCCGGGCCGAGTTGACCAGCCGGCTCGGCCTCAACCGCAGCACCATCGGCGCCCTCGCGGCCGACCTGGTGGCCAGCGGCCTCGTCACCGAGGAGGCGCCGACCACCGCCCGTCGCGCCGGCCGCCCCTCGCTCGTGGTCAGCCCTCGCTCCGACCGGGTCTACGCGCAGGCGCTGAGCATCGACGCGGACCGACTGCGCGCGGCCCGGGTCGGGCTCGGCGGTCGCATCCTCGATCTGCGCGAGGTCGCCCGCCCCAGCGGCATGTCGGCGGTCGACGCCGTCGGGCCGCTCGCCGACCTCGTCCGCGACATGGAACGCTGCGTGGCCGCCGACGCGCTGCTCGTCGGTGGAGCGGTCGCGGTCACCGACACCACCCGGGACGCGGACGACAGGATCCGGATCGTCGGCATCGACGGAAGCCTGGGCGCCGCGCTCAATGCCGAACTCTCCGCCGGCCCGGGTTTCGTGGCCGGCGACCTGGCCGACATCGCTGGCCTGGCCGAGCACGTCCGCGGCGTGGCGGTGGGCGTCGACGATCTCATCTACCTGCACGGCGGCCTGGGCATCAGCGC
Organism: Micromonospora sp. LH3U1; assembly: GCF_028475105.1. Classification (NCBI taxonomy): domain Bacteria; kingdom Bacillati; phylum Actinomycetota; class Actinomycetes; order Micromonosporales; family Micromonosporaceae; genus Micromonospora; species Micromonospora sp. LH3U1. The sequence continues at coordinate 2,244,950 of NZ_CP116936.1, forward strand.
CGGCATCATCATGGGTGGCCGACTGGTGATCGGGCACCGGGGCCACAGCGGCAAGGTCGGCCACATGGTGGTCAACCCGAACGGGCTGCCCTGCGGTTGCGGCTCACGCGGCTGCTGGGAGACCGAGATCAGTGAGAGCGCGCTGTTGCGGCACGCCGGCCGGGACCCGGGCGACCGTGCGGCGGTGGCCGAGGTGCTGCGCGCGGCGGCGGCCGGCGACCGGACCGCCCGGGAGGCGGTCGAGCGGGTCGCCGACTGGCTCGGCTTCGGCGTCGCCAACCTGGTCAACGTGGTCAACCCGGACGCTGTGGTGTTCGGTGGATCGCTGCGCGACATCTTCACCGCCGGGGCGGACACGGTCCGCAGCCGGCTGGACGCCATGCCGCTGGCGGTCTCCCGAGAGCACCTGCGCCTGGAGGCGGCGGTGCTCGGCCCTGACGCCGTCCTGATCGGCGCCGCCGAGCTGGCCTTCGACAAGCTGCTGGCCGACCCGCTGAACGTCGGCGTCGCCGGCCAGATGGGGTCCGCCGACCCGGCGTAGCCGGAACTGTTCTCTGCGGCCGACGCGCCACGCTGGTCAGGACCAGCGATCACCTCGAACACATGACCGTCACCAACAGACGGCGCTGCCACGTGTCCACCACTCCCGTGCGTGCTACCGTACGACGTACGACAGTGGTGGCTACGGCATCGAGGGAGAGCGACGTTGACGACCGGCGAGGACGCGATAGTCGCGCAGGGACTGCGCAAACGGTATGGCGACCGGTACGCGTTGGACGGCTTCGACCTGCGGGTCCGGGCCGGCACCGTGTGCGGCCTGCTGGGTCCGAACGGTGCCGGTAAGACCACCGCCGTGAGGATCCTGTCCACCCTGCTCCGCTTCGACGAGGGGCGGGCCGAGGTGGCCGGGTTCGACGTGGCGCGCCAGCCCGAACAGGTGCGCTACCGCATCGGGCTGGTCGGGCAGCAGGCGGCGCTGGACGAGATGCTCAGCGCCCAGGAGAACCTCGTCATCTTCGGCCGGCTGTTCCACCTCGGCGCGAAGGCGGCCCGGCGGCGCGCCACCGAACTGCTGGAACGGTTCGGCCTCGCCGACGCCGGCGGGAAGCCGGTGAAGGCGTACTCGGGTGGCATGCGCCGGCGGCTGGACCTCGCCGTCGGGATGATCCTCACCCCGTCGGTGCTCTTCCTCGACGAACCCACCACCGGTCTGGACCCGCGCGGTCGCAACGAGGTCTGGGAGTCGGTCCGGGAGTTGGTACGCGCCGGCACCACCGTCCTGCTCACCACCCAGTACCTGGACGAGGCAGACCAGTTGGCCGACCGGGTCTGCGTGGTCGACGCCGGCCGGGTGATGGCCGAGGGCACCCCGGACGACCTCAAGGGCCGCCTCGGCGGCGACCGCCTCGACCTGGTCCTCCGCGACCGCTCCGATCTCGTCACCGCCCTGCCACGGCTCCGGCAGGTGGTCGGGGTCGAACCGACGGTCGACCACGACCGGCGGTTGCTCAGCGCCCGGATCGGGGACCGGGCCGCCACACTCACCGCGGTGCTACGGGCGCTCGATGAGGAGGGTGTGCAGGTGGCGGACGTGGCGCTGCGCCGCCCCACCCTGGACGAGGTGTTCCTGCACCTCACCGGACATCGACCGCAGCCCGCCGAGGCGCGCACGGTCGGTGTGCCCGCCGACAGCGAGGAGGTCTCGGCGTGACCAGTCTGACCCTGCCCGGCACCGGATCGCCGGCCCACCGGCCCGGCCGCCCCACCCTGCTGGCCGACAGCATCACCCTGACCTTGCGGGGCCTCGCCCACTGGCGCCGCGACCCCGGGCCGCTGATCGGCTCGCTCGGCTTCGACATCCTGATCGTGCTGATGTTCGTCTACCTCTTCGGCGGAGCGTTGGAGGTGCCGGGGGGCGGAAGCTATCGGGAGTTCCTGCTGCCCGGCATGTTCGTGATGACCATGGTGTTCGGCATCAGCCTCACCACCATCGCCGTCTCGACCGATCTGGACCGCGGGGTGACCGACCGCTTCCGGTCGATGCCCGTCTCGCCGCTGGCCCCGCTCATGGGCCGGGCAGCGGCCGACATGCTGTTCGCGTTGGTCACCCTCGTGGTGATGCTGTTGGCCGGTCTGGCGCTCGGGTGGCGGGCGCACGGCAGTGTCGGCGACACCCTCGCCGCAGTGGGGCTGATCCTGCTCCTGCGGTTCGCCCTGGTCTGGCTCGGCATCTTCCTGGGCCTGGTGATGCGGGGCCAGCAGGCGGTCGCCGGGGTGCAGATCCTGGAGTTTCCGCTCGGCTTCCTGTCCAACGCGTTCGTCGCACCGTCCACCATGCCCGCCTGGCTGGGGGCGGTGGCCGAGTGGAATCCCCTGTCGGTGACCGTCGGCGCGACCCGTGAGCTCTTCGGCAACGCCGGCTGGGGCGGCGACTCCTGGGTGGTCCAGCAGTACTCCTGGCTGGCCGTCGCGTGGCCAGTCGTGCTGGTCGCCGTCTTCCTGCCGCTCTCGGTGGCCCGCTACCGGCGGCTGAGTGGTTGAACCGGGGCTTGTCGAACGTCGTAGGCCACGATCGTCGGGTCGGTGGGCGGTCGCCCACCGACGATCCATCAGGAGGCAGAGTGCCGTTCGTGGTCGTCTTCACCCCGGGCGACCCGCCGCGGACCGGCGCGGTGCACGTCCACCATCCGAGCGGCGACGCGCTGCCCGAGGAGTTCGACGGGTTCGGCGAGGCCGGCGAACTGGGGCTGGTCCTTCCGCGCGACGGCCGGCCGGAACTGTGCGAAGTCCCGGTCCGGTCCATCGGCGTGGGCGACGCGGTCCGTCGGCTGGTGGCGTTGCGCACCGCCGACCAGGTCGACCCGGCCGCCGCGTTCTGGTCGGCGGTCGCGGTCACCGGGCTCCACCTCGTCGCCCGAGGGCGAATCCTGCCCGGAGTGTCCCCGCAGGGATACGACGCCTGGCGGGCCGGCCCGTTCGACGTCGAGGACGTGCGACGCATCCGGGCGTTGGCCTCCGCGATGCCCCCGACGGCGCGCGCGGTGCCGCTCGACCCCACGGCGCCACGGCTGGTCCTCCCTGACCCGGAGGAACTGGTCCGCGCCTTCCTCGACGCGGTGGCCGACACGCTGCCGCGCACCCCGGCCGCGCCCTGGCTCACCGGCGATCCCCGATTCACCGCCCCGGCACCCCAGCCGGCCGAGGAACTGCGCGACTGGGCCGGGCAGGTCTCCGCCGGGGTGGACACGGGCCTGCGGGTGGCGCTGCGAGTGGAGATGCGGGGGGATCTCGCCACCACCGCGCCCCGCGCCGTGGTCCGGCTCCGCAGTCTCGCCGACCCCACCCTGGTCAGCGACGCCGACGCCCTCTGGGCGGGTGACCAGCACGGTCTCGGCGACCGGGCCACCGTGGAGGCGATGCTCGCCGTACGACGCGCGGCCGCGCTGTGGCCGCCGCTGGAACGCCTCCTCGACGAGGCCGCGCCGGTCGAGTTGGAGCTGCTCGACGAGGACCTGGTCGACCTGTTCGACGGCGCCGAGGCACGGCTGGTCGCGGCCGGCGTCGACATCGAATGGCCGGCGCAGCTCTCCCGCGCGCTCGCCGCCCGGGTGTTGGTCAGCTCCCCGCCGGAGCAGCCCGCAGACCTGGCCGGCTTCTTCCGCTCCGCCGCGCCGGTGCCGCTGAGCTGGCAGCTGACCCTCGCCGGGGTTCCACTGACCGACGCAGAGGCGGACCTGATCGCCGGCGCCCGGCCGATCGTCCGGCTACGCGACGGGTGGGTTGCGGTTCCACCGGAGCTGGCCCGCCGGGCCGCCGAGCGCCGGCTCACCCCGCGCCCGGCGTACGAGGCCCTGGCGGCCACCCTGACCGGCAGCACCGAGGTGGTCGGCGAGCGGGTCGACGTGGTGGCCGACGGGTGGTTGGGCGCGTTGTGCGAACGGCTCGCGGACCCCGACGGCGGGTCGGAGCCGCTGACCCCGCCGGCCGCGCTCGGCACCAGCCTGCGCGGCTACCAGTTGCGTGGGCTGCGCTGGCTGGAGCGGATGACCTCGCTCGGTTTCGGTGGCTGTCTCGCCGACGACATGGGCCTGGGCAAGACGGTCACCGTCGTGGCCCTGCACCTGCGCCGCCAGCTCGACCGGGCCACCGCCGGCGCGACCCTGGTGATCTGCCCGGCCTCGGTGCTCGGCACCTGGGAGCGGGAGATCCGCCGGTTCGCCCCTGGCACGCCCGTACGCCGCTTCCACGGCAGCGCCCGGTCGCTCGCGGAGCTGGCCGACGGGATCGTGCTGACCAGCTACGGCACCATGCGCCTCGACGCCGACACCCTCGCCGCCGCGCGTTGGGGGCTGGTGGTCGCCGACGAGGCGCAGTACGTGAAGAACAGGCTCAGTGGCACCGCGAAGGCCCTGCGGACGATCCCCGCCCCGGCCCGGGTCGCGCTCACCGGCACCCCCGTGGAGAACGACCTCACTGACCTGTGGACGATCCTCGACTGGACCACGCCCGGCCTGCTGGGCGCGGCGGGGGAGTTCCGCGCGACCTGGGCCCGGCCGATCGAGGTGGACCGGGACCCCGCGAGCGTCGGCCGGTTGTCCCGCCTGGTCCGCCCCTTCCTGCTGCGCCGCCGCAAGACGGACCCGGGCATCGCCCCGGAGCTGCCATCCAAGACGGTCACCGACCACCTGGTCCCGCTGACCGCCGAGCAGACCGCCCTCTACGAGAAGGTGGTCGACGAGGTACTGACCGAGATCCGGGCCAGCGGCACCGGCATCGCCCGGCGCGGCCTGGTGCTCAAACTGCTGGTCGGGCTGAAGCAGGTCTGTAACCACCCGGCGCACTACCTGAAGGAGACGCACGGTTCGCTGCGCGGCCGGTCGGAGAAGCTGCACCTCCTCGACGACCTGTTGGACACCATCCTCGCCGAGGGCGGCGGTGCGCTGGTCTTCACCCAGTACGTGCGGATGGCCCGGCTGCTGGCCCGGCACCTGGCCGAGCGGGGCGTACCGGCGCAGCTGCTGCACGGCGGCACTCCCGTGCCGCAGCGCGAGGAGTTGATCCGCCGGTTCCAGGCCGGCGAGGTGCCGGTCTTCCTGCTGTCGCTCAAGGCGGCCGGCGCCGGCCTGACCCTGACCCGGGCCGACCATGTCATCCACTACGACCGTTGGTGGAACCCGGCCGTGGAGGAACAGGCCACCGACCGGGCCCACCGGATCGGGCAGACCAAGCCGGTGCAGGTGCACCGGCTGATCGCCCAGGGCACCCTGGAGGAGCGCATCGCGGCCCTGCTGGAGGCCAAGCGGGCCCTGGCCGACGCCGTGCTCACGGGCGGCGAGACGGCCCTGACCGAGCTGTCCGACGCCGAGCTGCTCCGGCTCGTCCGGCTCGGCGACCAGGAATGAGGGGACGGGACGTGACCGGCGACGAGGATTTCGACGACCTGTGGGACGACGACGCCGAACCGGTGCGGGACGACGGACGGGCCCGCAGCTTCCGGACCTTCGCACCGGACCGCCGGATCGGCCGGACGTTCGCCGCCACCTGGTGGGGCACCGCCTGGATCGACGCCATGGAGCGGGCCGCGTTCGACCGTGGGCAGCTGAGCCGGGGCCGCCGGTACGCGCTCGCCGGTCAGGTCGGCCCGATCACCGTGAGCCCGGGGCGGATCTCCGCCCCGGTCCACGATGGCGACCCGGACCTTCCGCACGACACCGTGGTGCGCGTCGGCCCGCTCTCCGAGCGCCAGTGGGACCGGCTGCTCGACGCGCTCGCCGCGAAGGCCGGGCACATCGCCGCGCTGCTCGATCGGGAGATGCCGCCTGAGCTGGTCGACACCGCCGAGGACGCCGGCGTACGCCTGCTGCCCGACCACGGCGACCTGGAGTCGGAGTGCGACTGCCCGTCCTGGGACCAGCCCTGCCGGCACGCCGTGGCGCTGGCCTACCAGATGTCCTGGCTGCTGGATCGCGACCCGTTCGTGCTGCTGCTGATGCGTGGGCGGGCCGAGGCCGAGCTGGTCGAGGAACTGCGTCGCCGCAACGCCCGGCGGCAGATCGCGGTGGCGGACGACGCCCCGCCGGCCGGCACCCCGGCGGAGCAAGCCTGGGCCGCGGCCCCGGTCCCGCTACCGGCCCCACCCGCGCCGCTGCCCGGCGTACCGCTGGCGCTCGCCCCGATCCTCGCCGGACACTCCGCGCCCGGCGTCGACGCCGAGGCGCTCGGGCTGCTCGCGGCCGACGCCGCTTCCCGGGCCCGGCACCTGCTCGCCGCCCCCCGCGCGGAGCTGCTCGCGCCGGAGCCCGACGCCTGGCCCGACGCCGTCCGGCTGGCCGCCCATGCGCCGCGTTCGGCGGCCGTCGAGCGGCTCGCCGAGGCCAGCGGGCGAGCGGCGGAACTGCCCCGGGCCGTCCGGGCCTGGGAGTACGCCGGCGCGGCCGGCCCGCCTCGCACCGACCCGACTGATGCCCCGCTCGACCTGCCGCCGGAGGGGTCCGACACCGAACGTCGGTGACGTAGGCGCGGCCCCCGGGTGTTCGCTCCGCTGCCCCTGCCGGCGTCCGAGCAGGCGCAGGCGCGGAACTCCTCGTCCGGACGTGCGGCGCGCCCCGGTGACCGACCACCGGGGCGCGCCACGGATCAGCCGGCCGGGCGCAGCACCCGGCCCGGGCCGGCGGCGTTGTCCGCCCACACCTGGCTACGGGTGGCGCCGGTGACACAGACGAGGTCGCCGGGAATCTTGACCTTCACGCGTGCGCTCCCATCCCTGTGGCCCGCCCGGCGCAAGCCCTGCGGCCCACATCGGAGCACTCATGGTGTTCGAGTGGGCACTTTCGGTCGCGATGGCGACGGGCCGGGAATCCGACTCCGCTGGTCGGCGCCCTGTCGGTGGTGACCGTTAGGCTCGCGGCGTGGTTCCCCACCAACTCGATCGGGTGCAGGCACGACGGATCGCCGTGCGGGCCCAGTTGCTGGCCGATCCGCGACCGACCGACCTGCTCACGGTGGTGCGTCAGCTGACGCTGGTGCAGATCGACCCGACAGCGGCCGTCGCGCCCAGCGCGGATCTGGTCTGCTGGAGCCGGCTCGGCTCGTCGTACCAGCCGTCGCACCTGCGGCAGGCACTGGAACAGGACCGGACGCTCTTCGAGCACCAGGCGATGGTGCGACCGATGGACGATCTCGGTCTCTACCTCGCGGCGATGGCGGCCTGGCCCAGTCACGAGCGGCAGCGCGAGTGGCTGCGCGGCAACGACTCGTTCCGGCGGGACGTGCTCGACCTGCTCGGCCGCTCCGGGCCTCTGCTCTCCCGCGACATCCCAGACACGTGTTCGGTGCCCTGGCCGTCGTCGGGCTGGACCAACAACCGCAACGTCACGCAGATGCTGGAGTTCCTGGTCCTACGCGGCGAGGTCGCTGTCGCTGGCCGGCAGGGCCGACAGCGGTTGTGGGACGTGTCCGAGAGGGTCTATCCGGCGGGTACGCCGGTGGTCCCGTTGGAGCAGGCGCACCGGGTCCGCAACGAACGCCGGTTGCGCGCACTGGGCATCGCACGGGAGCGGGCGATGGTGGTGCCCGGCGAGCCGGCGGAGGTCGGTGACGCTGGCGAGCCGGCGGTCGTCGAGGGCGTGCCAGGGGTCTGGCGAGTGGACCCGGCCGCGCTCGGGCAGCCCTTCACCGGGCGTACCGCGCTGTTGTCGCCGTTCGACCGGCTGGTGCACGACCGGGTCCGCCTCGCGGACCTTTTCGAGTACGAGTACGTGCTGGAGATGTACAAACCGAAGGCGAGTCGACGGTGGGGCTACTTCGCGTTGCCGATCCTGCACGGCGACCGGTTGGTGGGGAAGGTCGACGCCACGGCCGACCGCCGGCGGGGCATGCTCACCGTGCACGCCATCCATGAGGACGTGCCCTTCACTTCGGAGTTGACCCGGGCCGTGCATGACGAGCTGCACGACCTCGCGTCCTGGCTCTCGCTGACCGCCGAGGGCCTGCGCTGACGGGTGATCGCCAGGCCCGTGGCCCCGGCGATCACCCGTTGTCGAGCTACGCGATCCGGCGGACCCGGCGTACGGCCAGGTAGAGCAGGAGCAGGGCAAGGGCGACGAAGATGCCCGTCTCGATGCCCTGGAACAGCCAGAACCGGTCCGCCGGCTGGTACAGCTGCCAGTTGTACGCGCCCGGTTCGAGGCCCAGCTCGGAGCCGCAGACATCACCGTTGGGTCCCTTGCCACCCGGCGGGCACTGGATCCGGGTGTCCTCCGCGATCATCGTCCCGTCGGGGTTGCGGATGCCCTGGCTGAGGACCCAGTCGCCGCGCCTCATGGCGGCCTCCGTGACCCCCTCGGTCGGGAAGGTGAGGGTCTTGGCGGACTGGTAGTGCGGCCGGGCCAGGATCGCCACGGCCGCCCGTACGCCGATGAACCCGGCCAGGGTGATGCCCATGGCGGGCAGCATCCGCTTCCAGACGGTGCCGGCGAAGATGCCGAGCGCCACGGCGAAGAGGGTGTAGCCGATCGGGGCGACGCCCTGCAGGTCGAACACGATCAGGCCGAGCCGGCCCTCGCTCGCGGCCTGGGTCAGTGGCTCGACCCACCACGACATGCCCAGCCCGTAGCAGACCGCCGCGAGCACCGTCGCCGCGCCGACCAGGCCGAACTTCACCAGCGCCCAGCGGGCACGGCCGACGCCCTGGGTCCAGACGAACCGGTGCGTGCCCTGCTCCACCTCGCGGGCGACCAGAGGGGCACCCCAGAACAGGCCGACCAGCACCGGCAGGGTGAGCAGCAGTACGGCCACCAGGTTCAGGCTGCCGTACCGGTTGGTGAATCGGCGGAAGCCCGCGTCGCAGGTCTCCCGGGTCGCGTCGGCCACGTTCGTGCCGGCAAGCTGGCGTGCGCAGTCCGCCAGCCCGAGGTCGGCGAAGCTGTGCCGCATCGACAGGCCGATCGGCACCATCAGGGCGGCCAGCGCCGCGAAGCCCAGCAGGGTGAAGAACGCCTGCTTGCGGTGTTGCCGCCAGGTCAACCAGATCATGCTGGCACCCCCCACTCGCTGTGACTGGTCTGCGTGGTGCCATCGGCCAGGTAGGCCAGGACGACGTCCTCCAGGCTGACCTCGCGCACCGTCCAGCCGGGATCGGTGATCGGGCCATCGGTGCGGACCAGCATTGTGGACTGCCGGTCGGTGTGGCTGGCCCGGATCACGGCGGCGACGCCCCCGATAGCGCCGCCGTCGTGCCGTGGGCCGACCAGTTGGCGGTGTTCGGCGACCAGGTCGTCGACCGCGCCGGTGAGCTGTACCTGGGAGGCGTTGAGCACGATCAGGTGGTCGCAGACCCTTTCCAGGTCGGCCAGCAGGTGCGAGGAGAGCAGGACGGTGGTGCCTGACTCCGCGACGCTGCCCATCAGCGACTGGAGGAACTCCCGTCGGGCGAGCGGGTCGAGGCTGGCGACCGGCTCGTCGAGCAGCAGCAGCCGGGGCCGCTTGGCCAGCGCGAGGGCGAGCGCCACCTGGGCCCGCTGCCCGCCGGACAGCTTGCCGACCGGCCGGTCGGGCGGGATCCCGAGCTGCGCCAGCCGGGTACGGGCCAGCGCCGCGTCCCACCGCCGGTTGAGCTTGCCGCCGGCAATGACCAGCTCGGCTGCGGTGAAATCCCGGTACAACGGGGTGTCCTGGGCGACGAACCCGATGTCGGCCAGGCCCTCCGTGTCGCCGTACGGCGACCTGCCGAACACCCGGACCGCGCCCGCGTCGGGCTTGAGCAGCCCGACGGCCAGGTGCAGCAGCGTGCTCTTGCCCGCGCCGTTCGGCCCGACCAGCGCGGCGATCCGGCCGGCCGGCAGATGCAGCGAGCAGTCCCGCAACGCCCAGGTGCTGCCGTACCGCTTGCCGAGCCGGTCTGCTTCCAAGACCATGTCCATCCCTTGTCCTCTCGTTCCGCTCACGCGGGCTCCTTCTGGGGGGCGTCGTCGGCGAGGGTGGCTCGCAGCGTGGTCTCCACCAGGGCGATGACGTCCTCGGCCGTGAGGCCTGCGGCCTGCGCCCGGTGCAGCCAGGCGACCAGGTCGTCGCGCAGCTCGGCCTGGTTGGGCAGGGACGCGCCGGCCAGGGTGCGCCGGACGAACGTGCCCACCCCGGGTCGGCCGCCGACCAGACCCTCGATCTCCAGCTCCCGGTACGCCTTCAGCACCGTGTTCGGGTTGATCGCCAGCGACTGCGCGACGTCCCGGACTTTCGGCAACTGGTCGCCCGGCACCAGCAGGCCAACCCGCAGTGCCTGTTTCACCTGCTGCACGAGCTGCATGTAGGTGTTCACCTTCGACCGGCTGTCCAGCACAAACTCGATCACTCGAGACGATCCTTCCTGTTGTCCTACGACAGTAGGACTAATAGACAGCTTCATCGGGAGCCCGATCGCTGTCAAGGGCGGCGCGGCGAATCGCCCCGAACGGGTGAGGTCCCGGGCTGGTCGGCGGTGTTGGCACCGGAAGGCCACCCGTTGGCACCGACGGGTCAGCGGGCCGGGAAGGAAACCGGCACGCGATCCATCCGGACGAGGAGGTGTTCGATGGTCACCAACGAACTCACGGCGTCGACGACAACGCCGTTGCAGGCCGCCCGCGCCAGGGGTCGGGTCCGCGGGCGGCTGATCCTGCTCGGCCCGGCGTTCGTCGCCGCCGTCGCCTACGTCGACCCCGGCAACTTCGCCACCAACTCCGCCGCCGGAGCCCGCTACGGATACCTGTTGGTCTGGGTCGTGGTGGTGGCCAACCTGATGGCGATGCTGGTGCAGACACTCACCGCGAAACTGGGTCTCGCCACCGGGCGCAGCCTTCCTGAGCTCTGCCGGGAACGCATGCCTCGGCCGGTGAACCGGCTGATGTGGGTGCAGGCCGAGTTGGTCGCCATGGCCACCGACCTGGCCGAGGTGATCGGTGGTGCGGTCGCCCTGTACCTGCTCTTCGGCATCCCACTGCTGCCCGGCGGGATCATCATCGGCACGGCCGCGTTCGCCGTGCTCGCCCTGCGCTCGCGCGGCTACCGCGCCTTCGAGGTTGTCATCGCCGTCCTGCTCGGGGTGATCGTCCTGGCCTTCGCCGCCAACCTGCTCGCCTCCGGCTCCGACCCTGCCTCGGCCATGGCCGGTCTGGTGCCGCGCCTACAGGGCACGGACAGCGTGCTGTTGGCCGCCGGCATCCTCGGCGCGACCGTCATGCCGCACGTCATCTACGTGCACTCCGCGCTCACCCGCGACCGCATTCCCGCCGCCGACGACACCGAGCGTCGGACCCTGTTCCGCGGCCAGCGCACCGACGTGCTGCTCGCGCTGAGCGCGGCCGGGGCGGTCAACCTCGCCATGCTGCTGATCGCGGCGGCCAGCTTCCGTGGTGGCGGCCCGGGTGGCGCGGACAGCCTGGAGGGGGTGCACGCCGGGCTCGGCCAGACCATCGGCACCGCCGCGGCGTTCGGGTTCGCCGTCGCCCTGTTGGTCTCCGGGCTCGCCTCCACGAGCGTCGGCACCTATGCCGGCGAGGTGATCATGCAGGGCTTCCTGCGGCGGCGCATTCCGCTGCTGCTGCGCCGGCTGGTCACCCTGCTGCCCGCTCTGGCCGTGCTCGCCATCGGCCTCGACCCGACCCGAGCCCTGGTGCTGTCCCAGGTCATCCTCAGCTTCGGTATCCCGTTCGCGCTGATCCCGGTGGTCGCCTTCACCCGCCGTCGCGACCTGATGGGCAACCTGGTCAACCACCCGCTCACCACCGCCGCTGCGTCCCTGGTGGCCATCCTGGTGGTCGCCCTCAACGCCTTCCTGCTCTGGCAGATCGTCGCCGGCTGACCCAGCTGAGCCGGCCGGGCCGGCTCAGCCGGTTGACCCAGCCCGGCCGGGCGGACCGCCCGCCCGGCCCGGCGCGCTCAGGTCCGACGGCCTTCGTCGCGGGTGGAGATCTCCTGGCGCTGTTCGAGGGCGTCCGCCGGGTTGGCGTCCTCCGGGAGCGACGTCACCTCCTCGAGCGTGCCCGCCGGCAGGGCGCCCTGTTCGGCCAGGTCCGCCTCGGATGCTTCGGGGTCGACGTCACCCGACACCCGGTCCGGCGGCCCGTAGTCGACGGCGTCCTGCCGTTGCTCGAGGGCATCCGCCTCCGGAGGAGGAATCGGATCACCCTGGTCGTCCCGGTACGTGCTCATCGCAGCCTCCTGCCCGACGGGTGTCGACAAGCCGCCGGGCCGCTGCCTACCCGGCATCGACACACTCAGGCATCCGATCCGCATCCATGCTGTTCTTGCGCGGATAGCCGCTCCGACGGTGCCCGGACGGGTCCGGTGCCGGGTGGTCTTCGGGACCGCTCGGCGCAGCCAGCCCGGCGTTCGGCTCGCGCCCGTGCCGCCCGGGTCCGGACCGCCCATACATCGCAAAGCATGAATGGATGTTTCCACGATCTGCGAGGAGAGGGATCAACCATGCGATGGAACGTACGACGGGTCGCCGCCGGGGGCTTCGGGCTCGTCCTCGGCGCCGTGCTGGCGTTGGCCCAGGTCGCGCCCGCGCAGGCCGAGTCGAACGGCGGGGTACGGGTGATGCCGCTCGGTGACTCGATCACCGACGGGTACAACGTGCCCGGCGGATACCGGATCAACCTGTGGCAGCGGCTGGCCGGTGGTGGCTACACCGTCGACTTCGTCGGCTCGCAGTTCAACGGACCGGCCAGCCTCGGCGACCACGATCACCAGGGCCACTCGGGGTGGCGGATCGACCAACTCGACGCCAACATCGTCGGCTGGTTGCGGGCCACCGATCCGCGTACGGTGCTGCTGCACATCGGCACCAACGACGTGAACCAGAACTACGATCTGGCCAACGCGCCGGCCCGGCTGTCCGCGCTGATCGACAAGATCAGGTCGACGGTGCCGGCGGCCGAGGTGTTCGTCGCCACCATCACCCCGGAATCCGACGCGACCCGGGAGGCGCGGGTGCAGGCGTTCAACGCGGCGATCCCCGGCATCGTGGCGCAGAAGGGCAGCCAGGTGCACCTGGTCGACATGCACTCCGCGCTCGGGACCGCCGACCTGGCCGACGGCGTCCACCCCAACGCCGGTGGGTACGACAAGATGGCCGCCCGCTGGTATGACGCGCTGCGGTCCGTGCCCGGCAGCCTGGTCCCGGTGGGCGGGCCCCCGGTGGGCACCCCGGTCAACCTGCTCAACCCGAGCTCGGGGCGCTGCCTGGACGTCTCCGGCGCCAGCACCACCGCCGGCGCCCAGGTCATCATCTGGGACTGTCACGGCGGCGCCAACCAGCGTTGGACCCGTACGGCGGCAGGGGAGTTGCGGGTCTACGGTGACCGGTGCCTGGACGTGGCGGGCGGCGCGAGCGCCGACGGCACCAAAGTGCAGATCTGGACCTGCAACGGCAGCGGCGCACAGCGCTTCACCTTCCGTTCCGACGGGGCGATCGTGCTCACCGCCGCCGGCAAGTGCGTCGATGTGGCATCCGCCGGCACGGCCAACGGCACGACCGTCCAGCTCTGGACCTGTAACGGCAGCGTCGCCCAGCGCTGGTCAGTCCGTGGGTGAGCTGGCCGAGCGGGGCACGGCCAGGGCCAGTGCCAGTGCCGTGCACACCGCGCCGACCAGGAAGAGCAGCGAGGCCGCTGGCTGACCCAACCATTCCCAGAACGGGTGCCAGGCCGGGTGCGGCTCGCCGAGGTGGTGCCGCAGCAGCTGCGGTGCGGCGAGCAGCACCGGCAGCCACCACAGCACCACGGTCACACCGATCAGTATGTTCACCGGGCTGCGACGCCGGCGTCCCTCGACGCGTCGGCTGACCCAGCCGAAGACCAACCAACCCGCCACCGCGCCCAGCAGCGTGCCGAGCACCCCGGCGGGGACCACCAGGGGCGGTGGCGCGCGATGTAGCTCGACCGACAGATAGGTGGCGTCGAAGGCTGTCTGTGTGGAGATCGAGGCGTTCAGGATGGTGTCGCCACGTCGGGCGATCACGGTGGTGTTGGTGATCGCCTGCGGCGTGGCGCACATCTTGTCCGCGCAGGTGAAGCCACCGGACACCTGCGGGGCGTACACCCGCCAGCCGGCACCGGTCAGGCGTTCCTGGGCCACCGCGACGATCTGCTCGGCGGGCACCGGTGGCGCGCCGAACGCGGTGGCGCCGGTGGCGCTCTCCTGATATTCGCCGCCGTCACCGAACACCAGGGTCTTGACGGTGTTCAGGCGCAGCGCGTGTCCGTAGACGACGAAGAGCGCGGGCGGGGTGTCGATGTCGCCGAGGTCGTGCCCAGGGAAGACCTCGGTCAGGATCGCGGCGGCCTCGGCCCGGTCGGGTTGCGGTCGCGAGGTCTCCCAGGCGGCCCGGCTGGCCAACGCACCGGTGAAGAGGCCACAGATGACCGCGGCGAGCGGCACCCAGGCGACGGCGGCGCCCCTGGATGGGCGACCGAGGCCGGCGCGCAGTAGCCGCCCGAATCGACGGGCCACGGACGTGTCGGTCGCGGGCATGGCCACCCTTCAGATCCAGAATCAGGCGGAGCGACAGTACATCGACGAGGGGTGTGGGCGTGTACCCGCGATGACCACCGCCGGTGGCCGGGATCGGCCAGGATGGGCGGGTGGCCGGGTCACGGCCGCGACGAGGAGGGTGGGCGATGCGGGTACGCGGGCGGTTGACCTGGGGGCGGCGTTCCCGTGCGGGGGCGGCGTTGGCTGCCCTGCTTGCCGGGGTGGTGCCACCGGCCGTGCTGCCGACACCGAGCGCGGCGGCGGGCACGGCGGCGGCCGGGACGCCGGTGTGCCAGGTGCGCGACGACCGGCTCCGCGAGATCTCCGGGATGGTCGCCACCGATGACGGGTATGTGGTTGTCAACGACGGCGCCGACGACGAGGCCCGCCGCCGGATCTTCTTCCTCGACCAACGCTGCGCGGTGGTCCGGACGCTCTCCTACCCGTCGCGGCCCCGCGACACCGAGGACCTGGCCATCGGCCGGGACGGCACCATCTGGGTCGCCGACATCGGCGACAACGACCGTTCCCGACCGACGGTCGCCATCTGGCGTCTCGCACCGGGGACGGACAAGCCGGTGCTGTACCGGCTGGCGTACCCGGACCGCCCGCACGACGCGGAGGCGTTGCTGCTCGACGCGGACGACCGGCCCCTGATCATCACCAAGGGCGGCAGCGGCACCGTCTTCCTGTACGCGCCGACCGTCGCGCTGCGGCCCACCGCGACGACGGCGCTGGCCTCGGTCGGCCAGGTGACCCTGCCGACGACCAACACCAGCAACCCGTTCTCGTTCCTCGGCCGGGGTGTGATCACCGGTGCGGCGAGCGCACCGGACGGCCGTCGGGTGGTGCTGCGCAGCTATGCCGACGCTTTCGAGTACGACGTGCCCGATGGTGATGTGGTCGCCGCGTTGACCTCCGGCACCCCGCGGATCACCCCGTTGCCGGACGAACCCCAGGGTGAGTCGATCACCTACAGCCGCGACGGCCGGTCGTTGCTCACCGTCTCCGAATCCGCCGACCAGCCGGCGGGCACCCGTCCGACGATCCTGCGCTACCCGGCCACGGCCGCGACGGCCACCGCCGTACGCCCGACGGATTCCGTTGACGCGGTGGCGCCCACGGCGGCACCTCCGGCCGCCGAGGAGGTCGGCGGAGCGGGCGACCGGACCTGGCTGCTGGCCGCCGGTGCCGGGACGCTGCTGGCCCTGCTCGCGTTGGCCGGTGTGTTGCGGTGGAGGCACACCGCGCGCCGGTGAGCGAACGGGGCGGTGCGGCAGGATGGGTGGATGTCCGTGCTGTCCACGTTGCGTCACCCGATCATCGCCGCCCCGATGGCCGGCGGCCCGTCCACGCCAGCGCTCGTGGGAGCCGTCTCCGCGGCCGGCGGGCTGGGCTTCCTGGCCGCCGGCATGATCGACACCGAGCGGCTGGTCGGCGACATCGCCGATGTCCGCGCGCGTACCGACCGGCCGTTCGGCGTCAACGTCTTCCTGCCCGACCCTGGCGGCGTCGACGAGGCCGCCATCCAGGCGTACGCCGAACGGCTCGCCCCGCAGGCAGCCCAGCGCGGGGTGAGCCTGGGTGAGCCGGTGGGCGGCGACGACGCGTACCCGGAGAAGCTGGCCGCGCTGCTCGCGGACCCGGTCCCGGTCGTGTCCTTCGTGTTCGGGCTGCCCGATCGGGCAGCGGTGGCCGCCCTGCGCGGGCGGGGCACCGAGGTGTGGGCCACGGTCACCCGCCCGGACGCCGTGACGGCCGCTGTCGACCTGGGTGTGGACGCGGTGGTGGTGCAGGGCACCGAGGCCGGTGGGCATCGCGGCGGTCTGCCGGACGACGACGACTACGCGCTGCTGCCGCTGCTCCGGCTGGCCGCCGCCCGCTGCGACCGGCCGCTGGTGGCCGCGGGCGGCGTCGTCGACGGCCCGGGAGTGGCCGCTGTGCTGGCTGCCGGTGCCGCCGCCGCGCAGCTCGGCACGGCGTTCCTGCACTGCCCGGAGGCGGGCAGTTCGCCGATGCACCGGGCGGCGGTGGCCGGTGCGGCGCCGACCGCGTTGACGCGGGCGTACACCGGCAAGCGGGCCCGTGGCGTGGCCAACGACTTCCTGCGCCAGCACGACGTGGCGGCGCCGACCGGTTACCCCCAGGTGCTGCACCTGACGCGTCCACTGCTGGCCGCCGCGCGGCGCGACGGGGACGCGTCGGTCGCGAACCTGTGGGCCGGGCAGGCGCACCCGCTGGCCCGGGACCTGCCGGCGGCCGAGGTGGTCGCCGAGGTGAGTGCCGGTGCCCGAGCCGCGCTGGCGGCAGTGCTCGATCGATCGACCCGCTGGGGATGACCAGGGCGCCGGCAACCGGTCCGGGCGGGCGGGACAGGCCGGGCGGGGAACCCGTTAGAGTCTCGCCGTGATCGAGATCGGTGCGCAGGTCGACCTGTCCCACCCGCCCGACCGGGTCTGGCTCGCATTGACCGATCGGACGTTGCTCGGCCGGTGGTTCGCCGAGGCCGAGATGGTGGAGGGCGTACGGGACCGGCTGCTGCTGCACTCGGCCGGGCTGCCCGGCTTCGAAGCCAACGTCGAGGTCGAGGTGACCGAGCGGCAGGTGCCGGAACTCCTCGTGCTGGCCTGCGACGAGGCCGGCCGGCTCAGCGAGCTGACCTGCACGGTCACGGCCACGAAGCAGGGCTGCCGGCTGGAGGTACGGGAGGTCACCACGCACGGGGCGTGGTCCGCCGAGCAGCACGAACCACGCGAGCAGCAACTCCGGCAGGCGCTGACCGTGCGACTGCCCGCCATTCTCGACTGGGTCGCCTTCCAGCAGGTCGACCTGCGCCGCGACGACGGCGGGATGACCACCGAACTACCGCTGATCGGGGCGTTCGGCAAGGGCCCCGCCCGCGCGCGTCGGCGTCGTCGCCGGATGGCCGCGGTGCTGGCCGGGGTGGTGGTCATCGGAGGACTGGCCGCGTGGGCCGCGTTCCCGGGTGACACGAACCAGAGCGCCGCGCCGCCCGCGTCGCCGTCGCCGTCGCCCTCCGTGACGGCCGCCGCGCCTATCGACACGCCGACGGCGACGACCTCGGTACGCCCCTCACGGACGGCCGCGTCGGCGACCGCCCGACCGAGCCGGAGTCCGTCGGCGAAGCCGTCGCGCACCCCCGAGTCGGCGCCCCCGCCCCCGCCTCCGCTGCCGCTGACCGCCAGCTACGACACCGACTCCAGCCGGCTGTTCGGCTACACCGGCGAAGTGGTGGTCGGCAACCCCGCGGGCACACCCGTGGGGGGCTGGGTCGTGGTGGTCAACCTCGCCGACGGCAGCACTGTCGACGACGTCGACGGCGCGGACTGGCGACAGAATGGGCAGACGGTCACCTTCACCGGGGCGGCCGTGCCGGCCGGAGGGTCGCAGACGTTCCGCTTCGACGTCCGCGACAACCGGCCGAAGGCCAGGGAACCGGAGACCTGCACCGTGAGCGGTAACCCCTGTACCGGCCTCTGACCTAGGCTGCCGTCATGGCACTGCTGCACCGCGCGACCCTGCGCCCCACGAAGCTCGATCTGCTGGCAGCCTGGCTGCCCGGCCGACCCTGGTTCGCCGGGCCGACCGGCGTCTCCGCAGCGCCGGCCGGCGTCGATGTGGTGAGCCGGGCCGCTTACCGCTTCGACGACCCGGCCGGCGAGGTCGGTATCGAGACGATGCTGGTCGGCGTCGCGGACGGGCCGGTCCATCAGGTTCCGCTCACCTACCGCGCCGCGCCGCTCGACGGTGCCGACGACTGGCTGGTCGGCACCACCGAGCATTCGGTGCTCGGCCCGCGTTGGGTGTACGACGGCTGCGTCGACCCGGTGTACGTCGCCGCGCTCGCGCACGCGATCCTCACCGGCAGCGGCCAGGCCGAGCAGTACGTCGAGGTCGACGGCCGGCGGGAACTGCGTGAGCCGACGGTGACGGTCGTCGTCAGCGGCGCTGGCGACCTCGACGTGCCCCCGGTCGGCGCCGTGCGACGGGTGGTCGACGAGGATCGCACGCTCATCGACACCGATTCCGTCGAGCTGGTCGTCGTCCGCCGGCCCGGCGCCGGGGCCGACGGGGCAGCCGGGGTCACCCTGAGCGGCAGGTGGGACGGTCAGCCGACGACCGTGCCGCTGGCGTACGCCAAAAGGCTCTGACCTGCGCGTGCCTTGAGTGTGCGGTGGGCGGCCCGAAGGTTCGGACCGCCCACCGCGTTCACCACTGCGCCGGAGGCGGGGGCGGCGACACGGGTGGCCGGTCGTCGCAGGTGATGGTGTTGGGCAGCAGCCACGGAGCGAGCCATCCGCCGTCGTTACCGCCCAGGTCGGTCAGGGTGAATTCCGAACCGGCCGGGGTGAAGTGGAACGAACCGCAGTTGTTGACCCCGACCGCTCCCACGTTGCGGGCGTCCACGTTGGCGAACGAGGCGGACCCCGCCGAGCGGGCGCTGACCACCGAGGTGCCGGTGCCGTCGACCCGGATGTCCCGGAACTGCACGTTGTTGATCGAGTAGAGGTCCTTCACCGGCCAGTCGCTGACCAGCATGATCGCGTTGTACGTGCTGTCGAGGTATGCGTCGCCGGTCACCTGGATGCTCGCGTCGATGCTCCGGTCCAAGGCGAAGATCCAGATCGCGCCCAGCCCGATGTTCCAGTTCAGCTCGTACGTGCCGGCGCGGGCCGTGGTGTTGTTGGTGATCCGCAGGTGCCCGGTGAACGGTTCCGCGCCGAAGCGGGAACCGGCGTGGATGCCGCTGCCCTCGCGAACCGGATCGGCGATGAGGTTGTGCGAGACGGTGGTGTCCGTGCCGCCGTAGATGGCGATGCCGTTGGCCAGGGTCGGTGACTGCACGGTGTTGTGGTCGAAGGTGTTCCGCGCATTGGCCGTCTTCTCCGACCACATGGCCAGGCCGTCGTCGCCGGTGTTGCGGACGAAGTTGTGTGCCACGACGGAGTCGGTCACACCGGTGTGGAAGTTGAGCGCGTCGGCGATCTGGTCGACGATGATGTTGTTGGTGACCCGGACGTTCCGCATCGGCCCGTCGAACCACAGACCGGCCTTGGTGTGCTGCACGTAGAGCCCGTCGATGGTCGAGTCGCTCATCGCACCACCGACCGCGTTGACCTGGTCGGTGTCGATGCGCTCCCGGACGTCTCCCGCGATGGTGAAGCCGGAGAGGTGGACGTTGCGGCTGCCGCCGTCGGCGGCGTCCCGGCCGTAGAACCCGACGCCGGTGTGCACCGAGCCGTCCGGCGCGGGCGTCGGCAGGGCGACCTCGCGGCCCTTGATGATGGTGTACCAGTTGCCGGCGCCCTCGATGGTCACGTCGTCGACGATGATGTGCCGGTTGACCTGGTAGGTGCCTGGCGGGATGTACACCTTCAGGTGGGTGCGCCGGGCGAAGGCGATGGCCCGGTCCAGTGCGTCGGCGGAGTCCCGCCGGCCGGTGGGGTCGGCGCCGAAGGCCAGCACGTTCGCCGCGAGCAACCGGATGCGCGGCGGCGCGACCAGTTCGGAGTCGAGCAGGTCGATGACGGTCCAGGCGGCGGCGCTGCCGGGCGGCGCGGTGAGCCGGATCTTGTCACCGGCCCGGTAGGTGCGTCCAAGCAGGAGTCGCTGCTCGTCGTAGAAGTGGGTGGGCCGGAACGGCGTGCTGATGCTCGGGAACGGCGTGGTGGCCGACGGCACGCACTGGCACTCGGTGATCCACCAGTCCGGGTGCAGCAGCCCGGCCCGGGGGTCGTTCGAGAACGGGTACTGGTTGTAGAGCCACGAGTACTGCGACGTCAGCGTCATGGTGCGCACGTGCTTGCCGTTGGCCGCGACCCGCAGCGGCGCCGTGATCCCACCGCCCTGCGGCGCGTCCGGGATGCTGTACCGCACGGTGATCGCGTTCGTCGCGCTGGGCAGGACGAACTCCACGTACTCGCCGGGGGTGAGCCGGACCGCCCGGCGGCCGGAGGCCTCCGCCGGCAGCGTGTAGGCGGACCGGTCGGGCCCGATGATCTCGCCGGTGGTGCGGGCGTTCTCGGCCTCCTGCTCGACGAAGTCGACGTCCGCGCCGCGCCCGGCGACCAGCGCCGGGTCGAGAGCGGCACGGGTGACCACCGGCGCCGCGCCGGAGGACGCGGGTGGGCCGGCGACGGCCACGGCGGGGCCGATGACCAGCAGGGTGAGGCCGGTCGCGAGCGCGGCTGTGGTGGCGGCCGGCCGGCCTGGGCGTCCCCGCGCCGGCATGATGGTCCGAAACATCGGTGACCCTCCTCGGTGGGTGGTGGTGGGAGGTCCGCCCGGCGCCCCCGACGCCCGACATTGATCGTCATGATGCCAGCACCGAACACTGCGTTGCAAGACAACAATCGAACAGCGAAAAGAACCGACAATCAGGCCGCAAGAAATGGACGGTTGTCGAGTTGAGGTGGCGCGCGTCGCCTGCCCCCAGCCGCTCACGGCCGGCGTAGGCTGGTCCGCGTGGATCAAGAAGACCGAATCGCCCTGTTCCTCGACTACGAAAACCTCGCGTTGGGCGCGCGCGACCACCGTGGCGGCGCGGCCTTCGACTTCCGGCCCATCGCCGACGCGCTGGCCGAACGAGGTCGGGTGGTGGTCCGCCGGGCATACGCCGACTGGTCCTACTTCGACGAGGACCGCCGGATGCTCACCCGGTCCCACGTCGAGCTGATCGAGATCCCGCAACGGATGGGCGCGTCCCGTAAGAACGCCGCCGACATCAAGATGGCCGTCGACGCGATCGAGTTGGCGTTCGAGCGCGACTACATCTCCACGTTCGTGATCTGCAGTGGAGACAGCGACTTCACCCCCCTGGTGCACAAGCTTCGCGAGCTGAACAAGCGGGTCATCGGCGTCGGAGTCGAGGGGTCGACGTCTGCGCTGCTCCCGCCGGCGTGCGACGAGTTCCTCTACTACGACCGGCTGGAGGGTGTCGACATCCCGCCAACCCGCAGCCGGCGCGGGCGCCCGACCCGCCAGGCCGGTCCGGACCAGCGCCCGCCCGAGCCGGAGCAGGAGCTTGAGCGGGAGCCGGAGGTCGACCTGCGACCCGCCGGCGAGGAGCCCGGACGGGACGTGGACGCACTCGCCGTGCTGGTCGCCCAGACGGTGGCAGGGCTGCAGGGCAGCGCCAACGGCGAGGTCACCGCGTCCCGGCTCAAGCGCACCCTGCTCCGCAAGGACCCGACGTTCAGCGAGTCCGACTACGGTTTCCGTACCTTCGGTGAGCTGCTGCGGCACCTCGCCGAGCACAACGTGATCGAGCTGGCCGAAGGCCCCGCGAAGGGTGACCCCGAGGTCTCACTGCCCGAGCACGGCGACCGGGAGGTGGCCTTCGGCCTGCTCCGTGGCGTGGTGGCGGATCTCGGCAGCAGCGGAAACCCGGTGGCGCTGTCCGGGTTGAAGAACCAGTTGCGCCGGGCGCGGCCCGACTTCAGCGAGAAGAAGCTCGGCTATCGCAGCTTCCTCCAGTTTTGCAAGGCCGCCGCCACGGGTGGAGTGGTCGACCTTCGATGGAGCCCCGAAGCCGACGACTACCTACTCACCACGCAGGGGTGAGCCCGTTCACCCTGGGTGACGTCCAGAAACCGCAGAGTGCGGCTCGCCACACCGCAGGCCCTCGGAGCAGACGCGCTGATCACCCTCGCCGGTGTGCTCAACGGTATGTGAATTGCACCCTGATTCGTTACTCAGGACGGGAAGGGGCCGCCGTCGCGGTTCCTCCCCGTCAACGCATAGGTCGAAGTGCGCCTGAATTACGGCTATCGCCCTGGTATCCACCCAGCTGCGCCGTACCCTCGGCGCAAAAATTGCTATACGGTCGGCGAATGAAGGTCGAGGAGCATTGGTGGAACGGAGACACGACTCCGCGCGGACGGCGGGACGTGTACATCCGTACTGACGGGCAGGGTTGGGAGGTCCGCGCCCAGATCGGTGGGGCGTCGGGTCGTGAGCGGGTGCAGCAGTGCCCCAGCCGGGCCTCGGCGGCCATTCTCGCCGACGCGTGGCGCGGCACTCACCCTTCCTGGCGCGAGCTGAAGCAGCGCTGATCCGGCACCGGGCCGGGCCGGCAACGCTCCTGGGCTCCAGCCCGGTGCGCTCCCCGGCCGGCCCGGCGCTCGGTTCTCACCCCGCCGCAGGCATTACCTGCCACCGCTCGTAGGTCACCGCTCCTGAAACATGACGGCGCGGCATCTGCCACAACTGCCGACGCCCAATCATGCCGTGCCGCGAGCAGTTGTCGCGGCCCTTGCACTCCACGCATCCGCCTGCACGCCAAGGCGTGCCAAGAGTCCGACTCCCGTGAGCGTCGAGTTCGCGCCAGGGGAACACCCGCCGTGTTGACATGATTGCTTGCGTCTCGTGTGCCCGGGGTCAGTCGGGGTAATCCGCCGGGGCGTTCGATGGAGGTCGCTCATGTCCCAGGGTCGTGACGAGGAGAACCCGAGGATCGACGAGGAGGTCCGGGCTGCCGAGCGGCAGCTCGCCAGCCTCTCCGGCCAGCCTGACGACGCGCTGACCGACGAGGACGCCCGAGTCCCGGACGACGCCCCCTCCGAGCAATCTTCCGAGCAGGACGCCTCCTGAGCGGCGTCGTGAAAGGCGCGTCAATCAAACCGGCGAGATCCCTGCACGCAGGTCCCTTCCAGGAACGCCCCGCCGATCTTGCAGTTTCGGTCGCCGAGATGCGTGGAATGTCCCCTAAGTCGCGGCAGTAAGTGCAAGATCGCGGGTCGGGGGTGGGGGTGGGGCGGTTAGGCGGTTGGGACTGGCAGCACGACGCCCTCGGCCGCTGACCGGTGTGCCAACTCGATCAACTCGACCGTGGCGACCGAGTCGCGCGGGTCCACGGGCATCGGCGTGCCGTCGCGCAAGGCCGTCGCCACCTGCGCGTAGAAGCTCTGGTACGCGCCGGGCTCGGTCGGCACCGGCCGCAGCTCACCGTCGACGCCGAGCATGCCGTAGCGCTCCGGCGGGACCTCGCCCCAGCCCGGCTGGCCCGGACGGCCGCCGTCGTGCAGCGCCGCCTCCTGCACGTCCAGCCCGTACGTCGTGTAGCCGGCCCGGTCGCCCAGCACCCGCAGCCGGGGCCCGAGTTGAGCGGTCACCGCGCCCATCCACAGGTGGGAGTGCACCCCGTTGGCGTGGGTCAACGCCACGAAGGCGTCGTCGTCGACAGCCGCACCGGCGCGGCGACGGTCCACCTCCGCGTAGACGCGATCGACCCGGCCGAACAGCTGCACCGCCTGGTCAACGAGGTGTGCGCCGAGGTCGAAGAGGGCACCGCCGGCCTCGTCCGGACCGGCGAGCTCCCGCCAGCCCGGCTTGATCGTCGGACGGAAACGCTCGAACCGGGACTCGAAGCGCAGCACCTGCCCCAGCTCGCCCTGCTCGACCAGCCGGCGGGCGGTGAGGAAGTCACCATCCCAGCGCCGGTTCTGGAACACCGTCAACGGCACCCCACGCTCGGTCGCCTCGTCGACAAGCGCGCGGCCTTCCTCGGCGGTCGGGGAGAGGGGCTTGTCGACGACGACCGGCAGGCCGGCGGCGAGTGCCGCCCGGGCCATCGGCACGTGCTGCCGGTTCGGCGTCGCCACCACGACCAGGTCCAACGCGTCCGGCGTACGCCACAGCTCGTCGGCGTCGTCGACCAGGCGGGCGTCGGGGTGCTGCTGCCGGGCCTGCTCGCGCCGCTGCGGATCGCGGGTCACGATGGCGTCGAGCCGTAGCCCGGCGGTCGCGGCGATCAGCGGTGCGTGGAACACCCGGCCCGCCAACCCGTACCCCAGCAGACCGACCCGCAGCGCCTCCGCCATGCCGTACCCCTGTCTTCCCGGTCCGCGCCCTGAGTGACGGCGGTACCGCTGAGGGAAATCTACGCCCTGGGCGGTCCTGCCCGACCTCGGCCCGGCGCTGGTCAGCTCGCCGGATCGGCGCGCAGGTACGTGAGTACCGCGAGCACCCGACGGTTGGTGTCGTCGCTGGGCGGCAGGTCGAGCTTCAGCAGGATGTTGCCGACGTGCTTGCCGACCGCCGCCTCGCTGACGTACAGGCGGGCGGCGATCGACGCGTTGGACCGGCCCTCCGCGAGCAGCGCCAGCACCTCGCGTTCCCGAGTGGAGAGCGCGGCGAGCGGGTCGCGTGGCCGGTGTAGCAGTTGCCGGACCACGTCCGGGTCGATGGCGGTGCCGCCGGCGGTGACCCGGCGCAGCGTGTCGACGAACTCGGTGACCTCCGCCACCCGGTCCTTGAGCAGGTAGCCCACCCGCTGGCCGTCGCCGCTGTCCAGCAGCGCCGCCGCGTAGCCGGTCTGTACGTACTGGCTGAGCACCACGACCGGCAGGTGGGGTCGTTCGGCGCGCAACGCGACGGCCGCGCGCAGCCCGTCGTCGCGGCGGCCCGGCGGCATCCGGATGTCGGTCAGCACCAGGTCCGGTTGGTGTTCGCGCGCCGCGTCCAGCAGCTCGGGCGCGGTGCCGACGGCGGCGCACACCGCGAACTCGAAGCGGGTCAGCAAGGCCACCAGGCCCTCGCGCAGCAGCACCTCGTCCTCCGCGAGCACCACCCGGGTCACCGACGGCACGGAAGCTCCACCCGGACCAGGGTAGGCCCGCCGGGCGGGCTGGCGAGCAACAGCCGGCCGTCCGCGGCGGCGACCCGGTCGGCGAGGCCGGTCAGACCGGTGCCCCGGGCCGGGTCGGCACCGCCGTGGCCGTCGTCGGACACCTCGACGACGAGGTCCCCGCCGGCCCGGGTGAGGCGTACGTCGGCGCGGGTCGCCTCGGCGTGCCGGGCGATGTTGCCCAGCGCCTCGGACACCACGAAGTAGGCGGTGGTCTCCACGATCTCCGGCAACTCGCCGTGGAGGTCGGCGTGCACGGTGACCGGGATGGTGGCCGCGTCGGCCAGCTCGCGTACGGCGCCGGCCAGGCCGAGATCGGTGAGGCTCTGCGGCCGGATGCCGTGCACCAACTGCCGCAACATCACCATCAGGCCCCGGGCCTGGTCGTGCGCGACGGCGAGGGGCCGGGCGGCGGGGGAGTCCTCGGGTACGTCCAGCCGGGCCAGGCCCAGCTGGAGGGTGAGGCTGGTCAGCCGGGGTTGTGCGCCGTCGTGCAGGTCACGCTCGATCCGTCGCCGTTCGGCCTCGTACGCGCCAACCAGCCGGGTCCGGGACCGGGCGACCTCGCGCAGCGCCGCGTCCACCGGCCGGGCCAGCAGCCACCGGGCCACGGCGGCCTGGACGGCGGCGAGCAGCCCGGCCGCGTACCAGAGCACCGGGATGAGCAGCACGCCGACGATCGCGTACGGAATGGCCTCACCGGGGGTGTGCACCGTCCGCCAGATCACGACGGGCTGGTTGGCGTCCCCGGCCAGCCAGGGGCTCGTGACCATGCCGAGGTCGAGCAGTACGAGCAGTAGGAAGACCCAGTACGCGACCGGCGCGAACCCGCCCAACCAGAACAGGTACGCCACCTCCCGCCAGGTCGCGGCGGCACGGTAGCGGGCGGCCAGGCCCGGCCACGGTGACGCGGGCAGTGGGCGGCCGTCCACGAGCCTCAGCCGCCACCGTTCGATGGCGGCCACCGGGAAGCTCACGATCGGGGCCAGCGCCAGCAGGATGAGGCTGCCGGCTGCCAGGAACAGCATCAGCGCGATGCTCGGCGGTCGGTTGTGCTGCCGGAACGCGTTGGCGGCGGCCAGCATGGGTGCGCCGATGACGAGCAGCCCGATGGTGAGCATGCCGGCGATCGGCACGGTGCTGATCAGGTAGGCCAGTGCCCGCCAGGGCCAGCCGGAGATCAACCAGTCGCGGCGGCGCAGCGCCTCAGCCAGGTGCGGAGGGTGTTCCGAGGTCATGCCGCAGACGCTAGTCATGACGACCGGGCCGCCCCAGCCGTCCAGATCCACTTCCGGGGTATGCCCAGCCCTACCGTCGCCGCCCACGGCGGTCCGGGCGAACGGGTGCGGTGCGGGCGAACGGGTGTGGTGCGGCCGGAAAGGGGAAGAACGCGCCGTCACGCGGCTCGCGTGACCTGTGCTGGCGGCGGCTGGAGAGACATGGGTGCCAGAACCTTCGTGGTGGTCGGCGGTACCAGCGGGCTCGGCCTCGCGGTGGCCCGACTGCTGGTGAACGAGCACCAGGTCGTGGTGTTCGGCAACGTGCCGGCCGAGGTCGCCGCGGTGACCGACGAGCTGGGTTGCGACGGGGCGCTCTGCGACATCTCCTCCTACGAGCAGGTCCGCGACGGGTTCGCCGATGTGGCGGAGCGCTACGGCACGATCGACGGCGTGGCGGCCTGCGCCTCGATGTGGGCGGGCGGCGACCTCATGGACCTGTCGGTGGAGCACATCCGCCGGGCCGTGGAGATCAACGTTTTGGGCATCACGTACCTGCTGCGGGAGGCGGTGGAGCACCTGCACCGGCAGGGCCACGGGAACCTCGTGTACATCGGCGCGCTGGCGCTGGCGGCACCCCGGCCCGGCATCCCCATCTATCGAGCTACCAAGAGCTACGGCACCAGCCTCGTCGATTCGCTGGCCGAGGCCCAGCACAGCAACCGGGTGAAGGTGATGCAGCTACATCCCGGGCCGATGCCGACGCGGCTGCAGGAACGGGTCGGCGCCGAGTTCCTGGACGAGGTGTACGCCATGCCCGAACAGGTCGCCACCGAGGTCGTCCGGCTGCTGCTGCTCGAACCCGACGATCTCTACGTCTCCGGTGAGCGCGTGTTGCGCGCGGACGGGCGGTGGTGACGGCCGCAGCCGGACCCGACGACCGTCCGGCCTCGGCGTGGGCGCCGCTGCGGACGGCGGCCTACCGCAACCTGTGGCTGGCCCTGCTCGCCGCCAACATCGGCACCTGGATGCAGACCGTCGGCGCGCAGTGGCTGCTGATCCACCACTCCAACGCCTCCACCCTGGTCGCGCTGGTCCAGACCGCCAGCCTGCTGCCGGTGCTGCTGCTGGCGTTGCCCGCCGGGGTGTTGGCCGACAGCTTCGACCGCCGGCACCTGCTGATCGCCGTGCAGCTGTTCCTGGTGGCGGTGGCGGTGGCGTTGACGCTGCTCACCCTCACCAACCGGATGCCTCCGGCGCTGCTGCTCACCCTCACCTTCGCGTTCGGGGTCGGGCAGGCGCTCACCCTGCCGGCCTGGGCGGCGGTGATCCCCGAGCTGGTGCCGCAGGACCAGCTGCGATCGGCCTCCGCGCTCGGTTCGATAAGCGTGAACGTGGCGCGGGCGGTCGGACCCGCGGTGGCCGGTGTGCTGATCGCCCGCACCGGCGTCACCCCGGTCTTCGGCCTCAACGCCGTCGCGTTCCTGATCTTCACGTACGCGTTGTGGCGCTGGCGGCCCGGTAACGCCCGCGCGGTCGAGGTACCCGAGCGGTTCACCGCCGCGTTGCGCGCCGGTAGCCGATACGTCCGCCACTCGCCGATCGTGCGCCGACTGTTGCGTCGTGCACTGGTCTTCGTGGTCCCGGCCAGCGCGCTGTGGGCGCTGCTGCCGTTGGTGGCCAGCCGGCGGCTGGGGCTGGGCTCCGGCGGGTACGGGCTGCTGCTGGCCGCCCTCGGCGTGGGCGCCATCGCGGGCGGTGTGCTGCTCGCGGTGATCCGCACCCGGCTGTCGGCCAACCAGCTCCTGCTGATCGCCGGGGCGCTGTTCACCGTGGCGCTGACCGTGGTCGCCACCGTGCGGTCGGTGCCGCTGGTGCTCATCGCCCTGCTGCCCGCCGGGGCGGCCTGGGTGACGGTGCTGGCCAACGTCAACGCCGAGATGCAGCTCTTCCTGCCCAGCTGGGTACGGGCCCGAGGACTGGCCGTCTATCAGGTGTGTTTCGCGGGCGGGCAGGCGGTCGGCGCGCTGGTCTGGGGGCTGGTGGCCGACATGGCCGGGCTGGAACTCGCCTACCTCGCGGCGGCGGCGCTGATGCTGGTCGGCACGGTGACGAGTCGGATCTGGCCGTTGCCGAACCTGCGGTCGGTGAATCGCGAACCGGCGGCCTACTGGCCGCAACTGCACCTGGCGCACGAGCCGGACCCGGGGGTGGGGCCGGTGCTGGTGACCGTGCAGTACACCGTCCGGCCGGAGCACACCCAGCCGTTCCTGGCGGCGATGGACCTGGTGCGCGGTGCCCGGCAGCGGACCGGCGCGATGCGCTGGGGTCTGTTCCGACCGGCCGAGACGACGGACCGGTTCGTCGAGGTGTACCTGGTGCCGTCCTGGGGCGAGCACCTGCGCCAGCACGGCGGCCGGTTGACGGGCGAGGACCGCGCGGCCGAGGAACGGGCCCGGGAGCTGACCGACGGCGAGCTGCTGGTACGACACCTGGTGCCCGCCGCCGCCGGCCCGGCGCTCTCCGACGACCGCGAGGCCGTGTGACCGGGTCGCCGCCAACTGCGTCAACGCGGCGTCACGATCGCGGCGATCGGCGTAGCGGAAGCGTGAAAACACTGGCCGGCACCGCCCCCGTCGCGGTGCCATTGCCTTCGGCGGGCCCGAGGTACGGGCCGTCGCCCTCGCCGGAGGCGTGCTGTGGTTGTCGATCAGAAGCAGAAGACCGCGGTGGTCGACGAGCCGACCCCGACCGGGGTGAGCGTGGCGATCGGGTGGACGGTGATGA
Source organism: Micromonospora sp. LH3U1 (assembly GCF_028475105.1). Lineage (NCBI taxonomy): Bacteria > Bacillati > Actinomycetota > Actinomycetes > Micromonosporales > Micromonosporaceae > Micromonospora > Micromonospora sp. LH3U1. The sequence goes on from NZ_CP116936.1 coordinate 2,274,113, forward strand.
TCGGTGCCGCACTGCTCGCCGGAGGGGTGTTCTCCTCGGCCGAGCTGCCGGCCCGGACGCTGGTCATGTGTGTCGCCGCCGGCGGCTACGCGGCGGTGGTGGCCGATCTTCGCGCGGTCGCCGCGGTGACCGGGCTGGGCATGGCGACCTTCGTCGGCTTCCTGGCCCACCACTTCGGTGATCTGAGCGCAGGCGGGGACGCCTGGTCGTACGCGGTGGTGATCGCCTTCGCGGCCACGCTCGGCGCTGGCTACCGCTGGCTGCGGTCGATGACCCCGGCAGCGGACTGACCGACGCCAGGGCAGGGGCGGCCGGCCCCCAACAGGGCGGCGTACGCCGTACGTCCGCGTTGTTAGGATGGCCGCACCATGGCGAGTGAGCGCAAGGCGACCGCGGACCCGGCCCGCAGCCTGGCCATCCTCTGGCGCACCCGGGAGCCGACCAGCCGCAGCGCCGGGCCCGGGCTCAGCGTCGACCGGATCGTCCGAGCCGCGATCGACATCGCCGACGCCGAGGGTCTCGACGCGCTGACCATGCGCCGGGTCGGCGAGGCGCTGGGTGTCGGCACCATGTCGGTCTACACCTACGTGCCGGGCAAGGCCGAACTCGTCGACGTCATGATCGACACCGCGTACGGCGAGATGCCGCGCCCAGCCGTCGAGGGAGACTGGCGGGCCCGGCTGGAGCGGATCGCCCGCGACAACATGGCGCTCTACCAGCGGCATCCCTGGATGCTGCGGGCCGAGACGACCCGACCGGTGCTCGGCCCCCACCTGGTGGCCAAGTACGACCACGAGCTCGGGGCGGTCGTCGACATCGGGCTCACCGACGTCGAGATGGACGCGGTGCTCACGCTCGTCCTGGGCCACGTGAAGAGCGCCGCCCGGGCCGCCTCCGAGGTGGTCGACCTGGAGCGCGAGACCGGCATGACCGACGGCCAGTGGTGGCAGTCGCACGCGCCCTGGCTGGAGACGTTCATGACGGCCGGCAACTACCCGACCGCCTCCCGGGTCGGCACCGCGGCCGGCCAGCAGCACGGTGCCGCGTACGGCCCGGAGTACGCCTTCGAGTTCGGTCTGCAACGCGTCCTTGACGGGATCTCGGTGGTGGTCGCCGAGCGGGCGACCGCCGGCTGGCCCGGCCCGGTCAGGGGTACTGCGTAACCAGGGGCTCGTCCGCCTCGACGACGTACGTCGAGAGCATCATCGTGGTGGTGTCGTCGGTGACGTTGCGGGCGTTGTGGATCGTCCGGGGCGGGATCAGGAACGGCTCTCCGGCGTGGATGGTCAGTGTCGGCCGGTCGTCGAACTCCATGTCCACCGTGCCGCGGATGAGATAGCCGACCTCCTCGCCCGGGTGGCTGTGCCGTCCTGACGCCAGCCCGACCGGTATCTCGAAGAGGGTCTGCACGATCAGACGGCCCGGTGCGGAGGCCGGATGGCGCTGCAGTTCGGTGCGCTTGACGCTGGGGGCGCCACCGGAATCGCTCGCCACAGTTGCTGCCTCCCTGACGCAGATACGGCAAATCTAGTGTGATCTGTTCCCGTCTGCGGCCGGAACGGCCGCGCTGCCCACCGCCTCCCGGGCCAGTCACCACCGGCCGCTGACCTCGACGGCCGGGCGAGGCGGAACCCGCCCGGGGGTGGTCGTCCGGGTGGTACGACTGGGGCGGCGGTGGCCGCTGCGGGCCGGGGAAGGGTGGTGATGGCGAACGGGCTTCCGGGGCGGCTGCTGCAACGGCGCGAGGACTCCCGCCGGGCGTCGTTCCTGGAGCTCTTCTTCGACCTGGCGTTCATCTTCGCGCTGACCCGGCTGTCCCGGGCGCTGCTCGACGACCCCAGCCTCAACGGCGGCTTCCAGGTGCTGGTGATGCTGGCGGCGCTCTGGTGGGTGTGGTTCGTGACCGCCTGGTCGGCGGACTGGTTCGACCCGCGTACCCCGCTGATCGTCGCCCTGCTGCTCTGGGTGATGTTCGGTGGTCTGCTGATGGCCGCGGCCGTGCCCACCGCGTTCACCGAGCACGCCATGGTGTTCGCCGTCGCCTACGTTGCCATCCACCTGGGCCGGGCGGCGCTGCTGATCCCCGCCCTGCGGGGGCATCCGCTGCAACTGCGTACCGTGCGGGTGGCGGTCTGGTTCGCGATCTCCGGCGTGCTCTGGGTGGTCGGGGCGGTCGTCGCCCCGGCCCGGGGGGTGCTCTGGGCGCTGGCCCTGGTGCTGGAGTATTCGCTGGCTCGGCTGCGCTGGCCGTTCGTACGGCTCGGGCGCAGTTCCTGGCCGGACCTTCAGGTGAACGGCAGACACCTCTCCGAGCGCTACCAACAGATCTTCATCATCGCGCTCGGTGAGCTGATCCTGATGTCCGGAGTCACCTACAGCGAATCCGGCCTGGACCGGGGCAGCACCATGGCGTTCGCCCTGGCGTTCGTGACCGCGGTGGCTCTCGCCCGGCTCTATCTCGTACCCGCCGGCGCGCGGCTGGGCGCCAGCATCGAGGAGGCTGGCCCGCCCGGCAGCAAGCTGGCGCTCACGGCGGGCTACCTGCACCTGGTCATGATCGCCGGCGTCCTGGCCACCTCCGCCGGTTTGGAGATGTCGATCGACGACCCCGGGGCGCGGGAACCGGAGCGAATGGTCGTGACCGTCGCCGGTCCGGCGCTCTTCCTGACCGGCCGGATCCTGCTGTCGGCTGCCGTCGACGCCAGTTTGCCCTGGGCCCGGCTGGTCGGCCTACCGGTCATCATCCTGGCCGGTGTCGCGAGCGTGAAGCTTCCGCTGGTCGGCGGCAACGCGGTCGTCACCGGTGTGCTCCTGTTGATCGTCGTGCTCGATGCGATGCCCGGCGCAGGGGGGCCGGGTCGACCGGCTGGGCGGACCGATGGATGAAAGCTCACCGCCGCGCCGTGAGCGGCCCGGACGGCACGACATCGTGGAGTTGCGAGTGCACGGCGTGTCGGGTGCGCGACCGGAGAAGGTCCTCGGCCGGGCACACGTCCGGCAGGTCGCGGGTGACGACAGCGGTGGCTTCCACCGCCCCACCGGGTCGGACGGCACCGGGCCGGACGGGGTGACGCTGGAGGCGTATCGATGGGGTGACCTGCCCTCGGGCACCGTGGCCCGGACGTTCTCCCTGGTCTTCCTGCTGCCGTTCATGCTCAGCAACGTGGCGGTCTGGATGCGGCCGACCGGCCGTCGTAGTGGCGCCGGCGTCACCGTGCTGTGCCGGCTCCTCGCGCTCAACCTCACCGTGCTGTACGTGGTGTCCATCGCGGGGGTGGCACTCGACCTGCTCGCCTGGCGCTGTCTGGGCGTGGCCCGGTGCCGCGCTCCGTTCGACACGATGGCCGGGCTGGATGGCCGGCAGGTCGGGCCGCGGTTGGCGGTGCTGGCTCTGCTGCCGATCGCCGCCGTCGCCTTCCTCCGACTGCTGGGCACCCGCCGGCCCCGCCCGGCCGGCAACCCGCTGTGGGCCGTCGAGCCGATGGTGGGACGGCTGCGGGCGATCCACGTCGCCGCCGCGCTCGCCGTGCTCAACCTGGTGCTGCTCACGGCCCGTACCGTTGGGGGTGGGACGCTCTCGACGACTGTGCTCCTGACGCTCAGCGGAGCGGTGCTGCTGGCCTGCGCCGGGCTGCTCGCAGTCCCCGGAATGTTGGACCGGGCGGCGATCAGACCGACGGTCACCCGGGCCGCCAGCACGGTGGGTGCGGTGGCCGGTGGCCTGAGCGTGGCCACCATCCTCACCGTCGCCCTGGACCGGCGCGCCTGGCCGTCGTCGGCCGGGCTGCCGGGCTACGACGGGATCGCCAGCTGGGCACTGTTCAGCCAGATGTCGCTGCTGGTGGCGCTGAGTGGACTGGTGCTGTGGCACCACGGTCGGGGAGAACGCCGTAACGCGCTGCCGCGGGGGTTGGGCGCGGCGGTGGTCGCGGCCATCGCGGTCGGCCTGGGCAACGTGTTCTCCGCCAACCTCGTCTATCAGAGCGGGAACCTGCTTGGCGGGTACCGCGGCGACGGTGGGCCGCCACTGCCGTACCAGTGGACGATCCTGGCGTTCTTTCTGCACGTGAGCGCGGGCGTGGTGCTGTGTGGTGCGATGACCCTCCTGTCCCGGCGACGCCGGTGGCGTGCGGCGGCGGCGATCACCGCCCGCGACTTCCCGGCGGTGCCGCCGAAGGGCGCTGGGCGGCTGCGACAGGTGACGGAGGCGGTCGCCCGGGCGCGGTTCGCCGAGTGGCTGGGACTGCTCGCTGTCACGTATGCGGCGCTCGCGGCGATCGGCCTGGCCACCGCGCTGCTGCGGGTGTTCGACCTGGCACCGGACCAGCTGGCACAGCAGGTCTTCGGGCTTCCGGCCGGGGCCGTCGGAATGGGGCTCGCCGCGGGCAGTTACTTCGCCGCCGCGCTGGTCCTGGCCCTGCTCCTGGGTGGGATGTTCGCCTACCGTACGGCGTGGTTCCGCCGGCACGTCGGCATCCTGTGGGACCTGGGCACCTTCTGGCCCCGGGCCGCGCACCCGTTCGCACCCCCGAGCTACGCCGACCGGGCGGTGCCGGAGTTGGCCGACCGGATAACCCACCTGACCGAGCGACACAACGGGGTGCTGCTCTGTGGGCACAGCCATGGTTCGGTGCTGCTGGCCCTCGCGGTGCTGCGGCTGCCCCCGCCGGTACGCCAGCGCGTCGCGCTGCTCACCTACGGGTCGCCGCTGGACCGCCTGTACGCCCGGCTCTTTCCGGGCTACCTCAACCAGGAGGTGCTGCGCACGGTGGGGGAGCGGGTCGAGTGGCGGTGGCTCAACCTGTGGCGGGACACCGACCCCGTCGGTGGTTGGATCTTCGCCGCGCATCGACCCGGCGATCCGCTTCCGGACCCGGCCGATCCGGCCGGCCGTGTCGACCGGCGGTTACGGGACCCAGGGGACCTGCTGCCTCCGCCGGGTGAGGACCGTCCGCCGCCGGTGCGGGGGCACCATCCGGGCGAGTCCGACCCCGAGTTCCGGGCGGCGGTGCGCGAACTCGCCGGTCGCCTCCGTGGCTCCGACTGAAGTTCCGTGGCTGCGCTGCCGATGTGCTGGGACGGGCGCGGTCAGGGATCCTCGGGCATGCGGTCGGTCTCCGCCACTGTCGCTCGGACCTTACGCAGGGTGGCGTCGGGCGCGCGGATCGCGGCACGCCAATGGTCCAGCGTCCGGGTGAGCACCCGGACCACGAACTGCAACTGGTTGACCTGCTCGCGGAGCACACCCAGCTCGGATCGTGCGTTGAGCGCCTCGCCCTCCAACTGGGTGATCCGAGTCTGCAACGGCTGGACCAGGGTGAGAGCGGCCTCGGTGAGGGTGTCGGCCGCGTCGGCCTTGAACTTGCCCCGCTGCACCACCACGGTCGCGATCGCGGCCAGGCCGGTGCCTCCACCGAGGATGCCGAGCACACTGAGCGCCACCTGCACCCAGGGCGGTGCGGCGGGCGCCGGGGAGGTATTCACGTGACACCTGCCTGCAGCTGTTCGTAGTTCACAGATTCGCAGGCCCGGGCCAGGCGTTGCAGGTCGACGGCGATCTGCGCGGCCCGCCAGAGCGACCCGACCGACACTGCCACGACGAACGACGCCGCGGCGACGGATTGTCGGCCCGACACGGCCACCATGGCCACCGCGTACATGCCGGTGATCGTGCCGAGCATCAGGACCGACGCGAGTTCGACGCCGAGCCCGGTGGAGAGCCGACCGGGCCACAGGATGCCCAGCAGCCCGCCCACACCCACCGCGATCAGACCCACCTTCCAGGCGATCTGGATCGGCACGGGCATGGACGTCTGAACGGAGGTTGGTCGGACATCGAGGGTCAACATCAGAATGCCGCAGACGGGTGCCGCGGCCAGGACTGCCACCTCGTACGGCTGGCGCTGGGACCGGAAACGTAGGTGCCCCACGGTAACTCCCTGGTCGAGGACCGTCATCCAGCAGCGGCCGGTGGGCCGTTGCCGTTCGGTGGGTCGCGACCGTGGTGCGGCGGTCCGTGCGGCGAAGCCCGATGGTGGGGTGCGGGGTGGACGGTCGTTGGTCGAGGAGGTTAAGCGACTGGCCGTCGTTGGCTGGCCGATATCTGCCTGTGTATCACCGATGACCGGTTGTCGTCCACCTGGCGTGACGTCGCATTACCGCAGGTCAGAGCCCATCAGGAGTGGCCGGCGTGTGCAAAGTTGGGCGCAGCGCGGCGACCCGGTCGCACCGACACCTCAGTGACAGTGAGTGTCAGATTTATTGCTGAGGGTGATATCGATGCGATCGGGCCGCCGACCGGTCAACGGGCGAGCAGGGCGCGCAGCGCCCGGACCACCTCGGCCGGCGCCTCCTCCGCCATGAAGTGCCCACAGGTGACGGTCCGGTGCTCCAGATCGGGAGCCCAGGCCCGCCAGACCGCGGCCGCGTCGTAGCCCAGCGCCGCGCCCCAGTCCTGCTGAAGCACGGTCACCGGCATGCGCAGGCGACTGCCGGCCGCCCGGTCCGCGGTGTCGTGGGCGACGTCGATCCCGGCCGACGCCCGATAGTCGGCAACGATCGAGGTGACCGCGTTCCGGGACGCGCGCAGGTACACCGCCCGCACGTCCGCCGGCAGGGCCTCCGGATCACGCGTCCAGACGTCCAGGAAGTAACCGAAGAAGGCGTCCGGGCTGGCGCCGATCAGCTCCTCGGGCAGGCCGGGCGGCTGCGCCATCAGGTACAGGTGAAACGCGACCGCGGCGGTGGTGCCGTTCAGCACGTCCCACATGTCCAGGGTGGGCAGCACGTCGAGCAGGGCGAGCTGGCTGATCGCCGCCGGATGGTCGAGTCCGGCCCGGAACGCGACCAGGGCACCCCGGTCGTGCCCGGCCAGCGCGAACCGCTCGTGGCCGAGCGCGCCGGCCAGCGCCACGATGTCGGCGGCCATGGTGCGCTTGGCGTACCCGCTGCCGTCGGTGTCGAGGGGCTTGTCGCTGTCGCCGTAGCCGCGCAGGTCGGGGCAGATGACCGTGTGGTCCGCGGCGAGGTCGGCCGCGACGTGCCGCCACATGAGGTGGGTCTGCGGAAAGCCGTGCAGCAGCACGATCGCCGGCCCGGAGCCGCCCACGGCGGCGTTGAGCGTCACACCGTCGGCGACGGTCACGCGCCGGTAGTCGAATCCGTTGATCCTGGGGTCCACGGAGAACCTTCCTGGTGAGCAGTGCCGGCTGGGGCAGTTGCCGTCGCCGTCGTACGTCGTCGAGCCTGCCCGTTGGTGATCAGCAGGTGGTCAGCGTCGAATCAGTGCGGGCCGACCGACCCGCCTAGATTGGTGTCATGACCAGGCAGCCGGCGGCACCGGTCGCGGTGACCTTCGGCGTACTCGGGCCGGTGATCGCCGCGACCGAACGTGGCCCGGTCCCGCTCCGGGGGCACCGGCAGCGCCTGGTGCTGGCCCGGCTGTTGATCGCGCACGGTCGGGTGGTGCCGGTGGATCGTCTCGTCGACGACCTGTGGGAGGTCCCGCCGGACGGCGCGGTGGGCGCGATCCGGACCTTCGTCGCCGACCTGCGCCGGGCACTGGAGCCCGATCGACCACCCCGGCAGCCACCCCGGGTCCTGGTCACCGAGCCACCCGGGTACGTGTTGCGGGCCGTCCCGGACGCGGTGGACGCCGGACAGTTCGAGGCGGCCGTCGGCGCGGCAGGCCAGCTCTTGGCGGCGGGACGTCCCGCGCCGGCCCTGACCGCGCTGGACGGGGCACTCGGGCTCTGGCGCGGACCCGCGTACGCCGACTGCGTCAACGAGGCCTGGGCGGTCGCGGAGATCAACCGATTGGACGAGCTGCGGATGCTCGCCGTCGAGCGGCGGGCGGAGGCGCTGTTGGCGTTGGGTCGGCCGGACGAGGCCGCAGCCGACCTACCGGCCCACCTGGCCAGCTATCCGCTGCGCGAGGACGCCTGGCGGCTCCTCGCGGTGGCCCGGTACCGCGCCGGTCGGCAGGGCGACGCCCTGGCCGCGCTGCGTACGGCCCGGGACGTCCTGGTGAGCGAGCTGGGCGTGGACCCGGGGCCTGAGCTGCGGCGGCTGGAAGCCGACATCCTGGCCCAGGCCCCGCACCTCAGTCCACCCCTCGAAGGCGCCGCCACCCCCAGCCTCGCGCGACCTGTGCGACCCGTCGGGCCGGGTTCGACGGGGCAGCGTCCGTTCGTCGGCCGCGACGCGGAGCTGGACCGGCTGCGGCGGGCCGCCGAGGCCGCGTCCCGACGCCAGCAGCCCACCCTCGCCCTGCTCAGCGGTGACCCGGGCGCCGGCAAGACCGCGATGGCCGAGACCCTGACCCAGCAGCTCGCCGCCGATGGCTGGACCACGGCGTGGGGACGCAGCCCGGAATACGAGGGCGCCCCGGCTGCCTGGCCGTGGACCCAGGTCACCGACGCGCTCACTGGGCCGGCGGACGCCGTGGAAGCCGTCGAGCAGCCCGGCGGCTCGGCTGACCCCGCCGGGACCCGGTTCCGCCGGCACCGCGCGGTGGCGTCGCTGGTCTCGGCGGTCGCCGACCGGGGGCCGGTGCTACTGGTCCTCGACGACCTGCACCGCGCCGACGGTGACACCCTGGACCTGCTGACCGCCCTGCTCACCGGCCCGCAGCCGGCCACCGGTCCGGTGCTGATCCTCGGCACCTACCGGGCCACCGAGATCAGCCCGGAGCTGACCGCAGCCCTGGCACGCGCCGCCGGGTTGGAGCCGATCCGGGAGTATCTCGCCGGCCTGTCCGCGCCGGCGACCGGCGAGTTGGCCCGCGCCGTCGCCGGGGCGGACCTGGCCCCGGGCACCGCCCAGTTGATCCACCACCGCAGCGGTGGCAACCCGTTCTTCGTCCGCGAGCTGGCCCAGTTGTACGCAAGTGAGGGGGAGCCGGCACTGGCCGCGGTGCCGCCCGGGGTGCGCGACGTGATCCGGCACCGGTTGGCACAGCTGCCCGCGCCGACCCGTACCGTGCTGCGGCAGGCAGCCGTGCTCGGCCGGGACCTCGACCCGGAGGTGCTCAGCGCGCTGGCCGGTGATCCGTCGGCTGTGCTGGACGCCGTGGACCGCGCACTGCAGGCCGGATTCCTCACCGAGCGGGAGACCGACGGCCGGCTGCGCTTCACCCACATCCTGGTCCGCGACACGCTCTACGCCGACCTGTCCGCGCCGCGCCGCGCCGCCTGGCACGCGGCCGTCGCCGAGGTGCTGCGGCACCGCGAACCCATCGATCCCGCCGCCCTCGCGCACCACCTGCTCCGCGCAGGTGGACCGGTCGCTGCCGGTCGCGCTGCGGCGTACGCCCGCACGGCCGCCGAGCGCGCCGAACGGGGCGGCAACCCGCACGAGGCGGCCCGCCTGTGGGGGCAGGCGATCGACGCGTACGACCGTGCCGGTGGGGTCGAGCAGCGCGAGCGGTTGACCGCGCTGCTGGGCCTGGGGCGCGCGCTGGCGGTGACGGGCCGGCTGGCCGAGGCGCGGCGGCGGCGGGCCGAGGCGATCGCCGCCGCCGAGTCCGTCGGCGATCCCCTGCTGATCGAGGAGGTGCTGGCGGGCTTCGACGTGCCCGCCATCTGGACGCGCAACGACGACGATCTGCTCTCCGGGCACATCGTCCGGGCCGCCGAGCACGCCCTGACCGCTCTCGGCTCGACCGGCTCGGCGCAGCGCAGCAGGCTGCTGAGCACCCTCGCGCTGGAGTTGCGCGGCACCACCACCGACCGTGGCCGAGATGCGGCGAACGAGGCCGAGACGATCGCCCGGACCGTCGACGACCCCGGGCTGCTGGCGTTCGCGCTCAACGCCCGCTTCATGCACGCCTTCCCACGCGTCGGTCTGGCCGGTGCGCGGGCCCGGATCGGCGCCGAACTCGTCGACCTGGCCGCCCGGCACCAGTTGGTGACCTTCGAGGTGCTCGGCCACCTCATCCTGGTCCAGGCAAACTGCGCGCTGGCCGACCGGCCCGGCGCCGACGCGCACGCCCGCGCCGCCGATCGCCTCGCCGAACGGTACGAGCTGCCGTTGGTCGGCGTCTTCACCCGGTGGTATGCCGCACTGCGCCTGGCGCTGGACGGCGAGTCGGCCGCGGCGGCGGACGCGTACCGGGCGGCTGATGAGCGGCTGACCGTCGACGCCATGCCGGGCCTGACCCGCGGGCTGCTCCCGCTCGCCCTGCTCGGCCTGCGTCTGGCCGAAACCACCGGAGGTGCCGACCAGCCCGTGCCCGTGCCGGACGGTGCGGACTGGGCGGGCCTGGACTGGGGTCCGCACGAGCCGTGGGTACGGCCGTTGCTGCTGCTCGCCGCCGACGACCGGGACGCGGCCGCGGCCGCCCTGCGGACTGTGCCGAACGGGCCGCACGATCTGCTGCGGGAGGTGCGGCTCTGCCTCGTCGGCCGGGCGGCGCGCGCCCTCGGCGACCGGGTCACGATGGAACGGGTCTACGTCGAGCTGCTGCCGGCCGCCGACGAACTGGCCGCCGGCAGCGGGGTGCTCACCGTGGGCCCGGTGGCCGCGCACCTCGCCGATCTGGCCAGCGCGTTGGGCCGCGACGAGGAGGCGGCCGGGCACCGTCGTACGGCCCGCGCGGTCACCGACCGGGCCCGCGCCGCCGCCTCCTCGTCCTGACCGCCGCCCACTGCCCGCGGCGACTTGCCGGTTTCCGTCGGAACCCGCGGGTGGGTGCGGTCAGATGGAACCACCGGCGCGTCCACCGCCGGCCACGGTTCGAGGGGGTACGCGTGGAGGCGCTCGTCCTGATCGTGGTGCTGGGCGTCACCGTCCTGGTCGGCACCACCCTCGGTGGTCGGTACCGCGTCGCCCCGCCGGTCCTGCTCATCGCGTTGGGGGTGCTGCTCGGGCTCACGCCGCCGCTGTCCGGGCTGACCCTGGAACCGGACCTGGTGCTGCTGATCTTCCTGCCGGCGATCCTGTACCGGGAGAGCCTCACCATCAGTTTGCGCGAGATCCGGGCCAACCTTCCGGTTATCGGGCTGCTCGCCGTGGTGTTGGTGGTGCTCACCATGGTCACGGTGTCGTTCACCGCGCAGGCGTTCGGGGTGAACCCCGCCGCCGCGTGGGTGCTCGGCGCGGTCCTCGCGCCCACCGACGCCGCCGCGGTCACCGGGCTCGCGAAACGGTTGCCCCGGAAGCTCCTCACCACCCTGCACGCGGAGAGTTTGATCAACGACGGCACCGCCCTGGTGGTCTTCGCGGTGGCCGTGGGCCTGCTCACCGGGGCCGCGGACTCGGGCGCGCTGGGCATCAGCGAGGAGTTCGTCGGGGCCAGTGTCGGTGGCGTGCTCGCCGGTCTGCTGGTGGGGGCCGCCGTGGTGCTGATCCGCAAGCGGCTCGACGATCCGCTGCGCGAGGGCGCGCTGAGTGTGCTGACGCCGTTCGCCGCGTTCCTGCTCGCCGACTCGGTGCACGCCAGCGGTGTGCTCGCGGTGGTGGTCGCCGGCCTGATGCTGTCCTACGCCGGCCCACGGGTGATCCGCGCCCGGTCCCGGGTGCTGGCGTACGCGTTCTGGGACCTGTCCACATTCCTGATCAACGGCGGGCTGTTCGTCCTGCTCGGCACGCAGATACCCCGGGCGGTGCGGGGCATCTCCAGCACCTCGCCGGGGCGTGCTCTGGTGATCGTGCTGGTGGTCACCGTGGTCGTCCTGGCCACCCGGCTGCTCTTCATCTACCTCACCGCGGAATCGGCGCGACTGCGGCGCCGCCGGATCGTGGACGACGGCGAAGGTCCCTCAAGCTGGCGGGTGGGGACCGTCGCCGGCTGGTCCGGTTTCCGGGGCGCCGTGTCGCTCGCCGCCGCCCTGGCCGTCCCGACGGTGACGGTCGCGGGCCGACCGGTCGTCGAACGCGACCTGATCATCTTCGTCACCGCACTGGTTATCGTGCTGATCATGCTGATCCAGGGCACCACCCTGCCGCTGGTGGTGCGCTGGGCGGGACTGGTTGGTGACCCCGAACGCGTCGACGAGGCCCGCAGTGCCCGGCGACGGGCCACCGAGGTGGGCCTGACCGCGCTGCCCCAGGTCGCCGCCGAGGTCGGCGCCCAGACGGACGCGGTGCGTCGGCTGCAAGACGAGTACCAACGGCACCTGGAGGACCTCAACGAGAACGGCGGGAGTACCGCCGAGGAGCGCCGGCTGGAACGCCGGCTGCGCCTCGGGGTCCTCGCCCACAAGCGGCGGGAGGTCACCCGACTGCGGGACAACCGGGAAATCGACGACCTCGTGCTGCAAGAGCTCCAGGCCGCGCTGGACAACGAGGAGATCCGGCTGCTGGGACGCGGGCCCAACGACTGAACGCCTACTGCCCGCGCGGATCAGAGCACCTGGTCGAGGAACCGGCGAAGCCGGGGATGCTCGGCCCGCTCGAAGATCGCCTCCGGAGGGCCAGCCTCCAACACCACGCCCCGGTCCATGAAGGCGACGGTGTCGGCGACCTGCCGGGCGAAGCCCATCTCGTGGGTGACCACCACCATGGTCATGCCCGCGGCGGACAGGTCGGCCATCACCCCGAGCACGCCCTTGACCAGTTCCGGATCGAGCGCCGAGGTGGCCTCGTCGAAGAGCATCACCTCGGGCCGCAGCGCCAGTGCCCGGGCGATCGCCACCCGCTGCTGCTGACCACCGGAGAGCTGCGCCGGCCGCGCGTCGGCCTTGGCGGCCAACCCCACCAGCTCCAGTTGGGCCCGGGCGACGGCCTCCGCCTCGTCCTCGCCGAGCTTGCGGAGCCGGCGCAGTGCGAGGGTGACGTTGCGCAGCACGCTCATGTGCGGGAAGAGGTTGAACTGCTGGAAGACCATCCCCACCCGCTGCCGCAGCGCGTCCGGGTCGTCGCCCCGCACGCTGCGCCCGTCCAGCAACACGTCGCCGCGGTCCGGCTCGATCAGCCGGTTGATGGTGCGCAGCAGGGTGGACTTGCCCGACCCGGACGGGCCGATCACGCAGGCCGTCGCGCCGCGCGGCACCGTGAGGTCGACGCCGCGCAGCACCCGGTTCGGCCCGAAGGCGAGGTGCACGTCGCGGACGTCGAGGCTGACCGAGGTGGTCGTGGCAGTGGTCATCGCCGGTCTCCTTCGGTCGCGGCGGGCAGCGCCGACGCGAAGTCGTCCTCGTCCTCGTCCGTCGGCGCGGTGGCCGGCCGACCGTTGCGCAGCCGCCGGTCGATCCAGTTGACGACGTGCGTCAGCGGGACGGTCAGCGCCAGGTAGAAGAGGCCGGCCAGCAGCAGCGCGGACTCGTTGCCGGTGGTGGCCGCGTAGTCCTGCCCGATCCGGAACAGCTCCCGCTGGCTGGCCACCAGGCCGAGGAAGTAGACCAGGCTGGAGTCCTTGATCAGCGCGATGAGCTGGTTCACCCAGGCCGGCAGCACCCGTCGGATGCCCTGCGGAATGATCACCAGGCGCATCGCGTCGGGCCAGGAGAAGCCGAGAGCACGGGCGCCCTCCAACTGGGCGGCCTCCACCGACTGGATGCCGGAGCGGAAGATCTCCCCCATGTACGCCGCCGCGATCAGCGACAGCGCCAGAATCCCCAACGGGTAGGGGTCGGGGCCCCAGACCTGCATGCCCAGTGGGGCCAGACCGACGCCGATCAGCAGGATCGTCGCCGCGGCCGGCAGCCCCCGGAACACGTCGGTGTAGACCCGCGCCGGCCAGCGCAGCCATCGGCTGCGGGAGATCCCGGCGACGGCCAGCAGCAGACCCAGCACCGAGCCGAGCAGGGCGGCGGAGACCGCCAGGATCAGCGTGTTCGGCAACCCGACGGTCAGCATCTCGGGCAGCGCCTCGCGCATCGCGTCCCAGTCGAAGAACGTCTCCCACAGGGTGCTCAACGGATCCATCGGTCGCCTCTCCTACCGCCCTGCTCGCTCGTCACCGGTTCAGGACGCGGCCGACGCGGACGCCGACGGCGTCACCGTTCCGCTGCCCGGCTTGAAGTCCGCCGGGATCGGCCGGCCCGGGTAGTACTGCGCCTGCAACCGGCTCCAGGTGCCGTCCGCGATGACCTCGTCGAGGCCCTTGTTCAGCGCCTCGCGCAGCTTGTCGCTGCCCTTGGCGACCGCGTACGCGGTCGGTGCCGGGCTGAGCTGCTTGGCAGCCACGGTGATCTTGCCGTTGCTGTCGGTGGCCGACTTCTCGCCGATCTCCGCCGGAGCGATCCACGCGTCGGCCGTGCCGGCCTTGAGCTGGTTGATCGCGCCGTTGTAGTCCGGCACCCGCACCGGGTCGAGCTGCTTGCCGGTGGCGTAGTCGTCCTGGACGGTGCCCTGCACCACCACGACCCGCTTGCCGGTGAGCTGGTCGAAACCGGTGATGGGCGAACCGGCCGGGACGTCCAGGCCGAAGTAGCCGAAGTCGTAGCCGTTACCGAAGTCGACGGTCTTCTTCCGCGCCTCGGTGATGGTGATCGAGGAGCTGCCGACGTCGAACTTGCGGTTGTTGACCTGGGAGAGCAGCGCGGAAAAATCGGTGCCGACGAACTCGACCTTGAGGCCGAGCTTGCCGGCCACGGCGGTCAGCAGATCGTTGTCGAAGCCGGTGAACGTGCCGTCCTTGAGGTACACGTTCGGCGGGGCGTCGGTCAGCGTGCCGGCCCGCAGCACGCCCGGCTGCGCCAGGCCGTACGGGTTGGCGGTGGCGTCGGACGAGCTGTCGTCGCCGCAGGCGGTGAGCGCGGTGGCGGCGAGGATCGTGGCCGCGCCCAGGGCGGCGGCGCGGGTCAGGGCAGGAAGGAATCGCACGGGTGTCTCCGAAAGGGGTCGCGTCTCGGCGCGCACGGGCGTGCGCCGCCGACGGTGCGCCCGATGGGCGTACCGCTGGGAAGGGTTCGGGAAGAGGGGTGAGCTAGTGCGCGGTGCCGCGACGACAGGCGGCGCTGCACATTCGCATCATGTCCACGTGCCGTCGCCGGGTCAGTGCCGGCGAGGCCCAACCGGCGCGGAATTCCGCGACGTCGGTCGGTGGGGCGGTGCTGAGATTGCGCATGGTTCTCCCGGGTCTGTGCTGACCTGGGTGCCAGGCCACGCTTGCACCGACGTCGTGCCGGTGCCTGGTCTTCACCCGGGGCACCCCACCGCGGAGGAGGGTTGCCGGCCAGCGAGCCGGGGCTTCGCGCTGGCGCTCATGACCTGTGCCGAGGCTAGCAGCAGGACCGGGTGGGTCGTCCAGTCCTTATGACCACGCTCACCGTCCGCGGCGGGGTGCCCGGCGCGCAGGTCAGCCGGCGTGCACGTGCGGCCGGCGGCGCCGGTCGGGCTCCTGGCGACGCAGGATCTCCCGGGTGACCGACGCGATCTCACCTTGGCCGAACGCCAGGTACCGCAGGACGTTGAGGCCCGGGCCACCCTCGGTCCACTCGAAGTAGATGTGCGGGCGTCGGCGGGTCCGGTCGCGGATCTCCAGCAGCAGGGCCGCGAGCGCGTTGGGCACCGAGGAACTGGCCAGGCTGAGCACCGAAAAGCGGTCGTCCACCGTGCTGCCGCGTACCAGTAGCTCGGTCTCGAAGTCCGACGGGTCGGTGACGTGGACCTCGACGAAGATGACGTCGCTGTCGTCGGGGAAGTCGTTGTCCGCCATGGCCTGCGCCAGTTTGGCGCGGTACTCCGCCTCGTCCCGGCAGTCGGGCTCGTGCGCGATGAGGCGGATCCGCCGCCCGGCGCGTTCGTTGATCATCGCGGTGGCGGCCGGGTCCATCTGGACCTGGTCGACGCGCAGCTCGAAGGCCCGCATCAGCCGGGACAGCACCGACACCAGGATCATGCCGCCGATGAAACAAGCCGCTATCTTGACGCCGTCGGGGCGTTCGACCACGTTCGCCAGGGTGGTGTAGACGAAGAGCACCGCGATGGTCCCGAACGCGACCGTTCGGCCCCGCTGACGGCGGCGTCGCGCCGCGAGGGTCACCGCCGTCGCCGCAGAGGTGATCAACACCAGGACCCCCGTGGCGTACGCGCCGCCCTGCGCGTCCACGCTGGCCTTGAAGAGCACCGTGATCAGGAACGCCACCGTGGTGAAGACCAGCACCAGGGGCCGGACGGCCCGCGCCCAGGCGGGGGCCATGCCGTAGCGGGGCAGATAACGGGGTACGAGGTTGAGCAGCCCGGCCATCGCCGAGGCCCCCGCGAACCAGAGGATGCCGATGGTGGACAGGTCGTAGACCGTGCCGAACACCTCGCCGAGGTGCTCGTGTGCCAGGTAGGCCAGCGCCCGGCCGTTCGCCGGCCCGCCCGGCTGGAAAGCCTCCGGCGGGATGAGCACGGTGGTCGTCACGCTGCTGGTGATCAGGAAGACGCTCATGATCACCGCGGCGGTGGTGAGCAGCCGGCGCGCACCCCGGATGCGGCCCAGCGGCCGAGCCTCCGAGTCCTCTCGATCCCCACGGATGTGCGGCATCACGGCCACCCCGGTCTCGAAGCCGGACAGACCCAGCGCCAGCTTCGGAAAGACCAACAGGGACAGCCCGACCACCAGCAGCGGGTCGCCGTGCCCGGTGGTCAGCGCGGTGCTCCAGTCCGCGACCGCGCGGGGATGGGTCACCACCCGCCACAGCGCGTCGGCGATCACCACCGTGTTGAGCGTCAGGTAGACCGCGACCAGGACGACGGCGATCCCGATGGCCTCGCCGAATCCCTTGAGGAACACCCCGCCCAGCAGCGCTATCAGCAGCAGCGTGAGCAGCACCTCGTGCCCCTTGAGCCCGCCCGGTAGGAACGGATTCTCGTCGATGTGCGCGGTCGCGTCAGCGGCCGAGAGGGTGATGGTGATGATGAAGTCGGTGGCCGCGAAACCCAGCAGTACCAGCACCAGCAGCTTGCCCGGCCAGTAGCTCAACAGACGTACCAGCATCGCGATGGAGCCCTCGCCGTGCGGGCTCTCCACCGCCACCCGTCGGTAGACCGGCAGCGCGCCCAGCAGTGTCACCAGCACCAGCACCAGGGTCGCCACCGGCGAGAGCGCCCCGGCGGCCAGCGCCGCGATGCCGGGCTGGTAGCCCAACGTCGAGAAGTAGTCGACACCGGTCAGGCACATCACCCTCCACCACGGGTGCTGCCGATGCTCCGGCGGACGGCCATGCGGGCCCGGGTGCTGCGCGGGCTGCTCCGAGCCGGCGCCGAGCAACCACCCCCGCAGCCGGCCGGCGCGTCTGTCGACCTCCATCGACGCGTCCCCCGTCATCCCGCCCATGGTCACCGTGAGTATCCGCCCGTCGGGCCGCGCCCGTCCGCAGGTGCGCAGAACCCACCCGGCCGGGCGCCGGGTGCTGGGTGCTGGGCGTTGGGCGCTACGGCGAGTTTCGGGTCGAAGGCAGAGGGAAAGCAGCGCCCCGCGGTTGGCGGAAGAGCGCCGGACCGGACGTCACCGGGGGAGGGGACAGGGCATGGTCGGTGGCCGCCGCTTCCGCCCGGGTGATGGCTTCGGTCGCCAACTCGACGAGTACGAGACAAGGGTTGGCGTGCCGCCGTCCACGGAGTCGCCCACTCCGCCCGCCAATGGCCTGGTGGACAGCGCGGTCTACATCCGAGGGCACCGGTTCGCCTCGCCGTCCGGCCTCGCCGAGACGTACCGCTGCCTGCAGGAGCAGGACGGCGCGATGGCCTGGATCGGGTTGTACCGGCCCGACATCGACCAGATCACCTCGCTGGCCCGGGAGTTCCGGCTGCACGACCTGGCGGTCGAGGACGCGATCAACGCCCACCAGCGACCAAAACTGGAACGGTACGGGCACACGCTGTTCGTGGTGCTGCGGGCCGCCCGCTACGACGACCTGCGGGAGGAGGTCGAGTTCTCCGAGCTGCACCTGTTCATCGGGCCGGGCTTCGTGGTCACCGTCCGACACGGCGAGGCACCGGATCTGGCCGCGGTGCGGCGGCGGATGGAGACCGAGGCGCAGATGCTCGCCCAGGGCCCGGAGGCGGTCCTGTACGCGATCCTCGACCAGGTCGTCGACGGGTACGCGCCGGTGGTGGCCGGTCTGGAGAACGACATCGACGAGATCGAGACCCAGGTGTTCGGCGGTGACCCGAACGCGAGCCGGCGCATCTACGGCCTCAGCCGCGAGGTCATCCAGTTCCAGCGGGCCGCCCGCCCACTGCTCACCGTGCTCGACGCGCTGGCCGACGGCGCCGGCACCGCCAGCGCGGATGAGGAACTGCGCCGCTACCTGCGCGACGTGACCGACCACCTGACCCAGGTGGTGGAGCGGGTGGACGGTTTCCGACACCTCTTGCAGAACATCCTTACCGTCAACGCCACCCTCGTCTCACAGCAGCAGAACGAGGAGATGCGCAGCCTCACCGCGGCCAGCTACGCGCAGAACGAGGAGCTGAAGAAGGTGTCGTCCTGGGCGGCGATCCTGTTCGCTCCCACGCTCATCGGCACGGTGTACGGAATGAACTTCGTCCACATGCCGGAGTTGCACTGGCGCTTCGGCTACCTGTTCGCGCTGCTGTTGATGCTGCTGGTCTGCGGCACCCTCTATATGATCTTCAAGCGGCGCGGCTGGCTGTGAGCCGCGCGGCCGGGCATCACTCGATGCCGCGCAGGATGTGCCGTTCGTCCTCGACGTCGTCGTCGCCGGCACTGATCCGGCCGAGCAGTACGGCGGCGGCCCAGATCGTCAGTGGCGTGGCCGCCCCGGTCATGCCGCCGCCGGTCCGGTCGTCCCGGGTCTGGCTCCGCTCGGTGCGTGGTGGCCTGCGCTGAGCCTGCATGGGCCCTGCCTCTCCTCGTCGAAGCCGCCGCGGGCGGCGCGGCATACGCCCGCGCCACCGGCCGGGCGAACCGCGCGGGAGCGGATCGCCACCGGTACGACAGCCACCTCGAACCTTCCCACGCCTGGCCGCATCCGCACCGCTGGTTTTCGGGTTTCCGACTGTCGCCTGCCAAACCGGACATCTCGCATCCCGCGGCTGCCGGCCGGGTCGGACAGGGCAGCGGGTGGTCAGGGCAGCGGGTGGGCGATGCCGCGTGCGTGGTCGGTGAGGGCGGCGCCGACCACGGTCGCGGCCAGCGGCAACACCTCGAGGCAGCGCCGCACCGCGGCGGCCATCAGTGTGTTCGGTACCCGCATGGAGAGCGTGCAGTGCGGCACCCAACGGCCCGGCTGATAGTGCTCGTCCAGGGGGATGTCGGCGGCGGCGAGCCGGTCGTACACCAGCCGTTGGTGGGTCAGCAGCTCCGGGGTGGGTGCCGGGCCGAGCCAGAGCACCCGGCCGACGAACTGCCCGGCGTGCTGGAAGTCGAGTCGCAGCGGGGCGGCCACGACCGTCCCGCGCAGCGCATCGGCGACCTGTTCGGGGTTGAAGCGGGGCGCCACCGCGAGCGAGACGTGTGGGCGGTGGCGCCGCTCCCACAGCGACCGCATGCTCTGTACGCCCTCGGCTTCCAGCGCGTCCCAGAGCACCCGGATCCGCCGGGTAGCGTCCGGGTCCAGATACAGCTCCAACGCCGCGACCACGTGATCACCGTAGTGGCCGAGGTTTGCTGGTTGTCCATCGGCGGTACCCGAACGAAGACCAACCAGGAGGCGTGACCCGTGGACGTGAGTGATCTGCTGACCGAGACGTACGACCGGCTGCCCGACCTCGTTCGCGCGGCGGTCGACGGCCTCACCCCGGAGCAACTGCACTGGCAGCCCGGGCCGGGCGCCAACTCGATCGGCTGGCTCGTCTGGCACCTGACCCGGGTCCAGGACCATCACGTCGCCGACCTGCTCGACGCCGAGCAGGTCTGGGTCAGCGGCGACTGGGCGGGGCGGTTCGGGCTCACCGCCGACCCGGACAACACCGGCTACGGCCATTCATCGGCGCAGGTCGCGGCAGTACGGCCGGAGAGCGCACAGGCGCTGATCGACTACTACGAGGCGGTCGCGGCGCGTACCGGATCGTTCCTGGCCGGGTTGGGTCCGGCGGACCTCGACCGCGTGGTCGACGAGGCGTGGGACCCGCCGGTCACCCTCGGAGTGCGGCTGGTCAGCATCGCCGAGGACGACCAGCAGCACGTCGGCCAGGCCGCCTACGTCCGCGGCCTTGTCGCGGCCGACTGACCGGCGGCGTCCGCCGGGCTCACGGCACGATCACGGCCCGGCCCTCCATCGTCCCGTCGCGCATCTGGCGGTACGCGTCGAGGGCGTCCTCGAGCGCGAAGGTGGTGGTCTTCGGCCGGACCAGACCCCGGGCACCCAGCTCCAGCACCTCGACCAGCTCGGGACGACTGCCCCAGTAGGTGGTCGCGATGCTCACCTCGTACGGCACGGAGAAGAACGAGACCCCCACGGTGCCCCCGCCGATGCCCACGATCGTCAGGTCACCCACGGTGCGGGCCACCGCCACGCCGAGCGCCAGGGTGGCGTCCACGCCCACGAAGTCGAGCACGACGTCCGCGCCCCGGCCGCCCGTGGCCTCCCGGATCTCCTCGGCGGCGGTGGGGCCTGAGGTGACGGTCTGGTCGGCGCCGCACTCCTGCGCCAGCCGCAGCGCCTCGGCGCGCGTGTCCACCGCGATGATGCGGGCGGCCGTGGTGGCCTTGAGGATCTGGACGCCCACATGCCCCAGCCCGCCGACCCCGATCACCACGGCCGTGCTGCCGGGCGGCAGCTTCGGCCAGGACCGCCGGATCGCGTGGTACGGGGTGAGGCCGGCGTCGGTCAGCGGCGCGGCATCCACCGGATCCAACCCGTCCGGCAACGGCACGATGTGTCGCGCGTCCGGGACCAGCTCGAACTCGGCCATGCCGCCGTCCAGGCCGAGCCCGCCGCCCCCACCCGGCACCGGGGCGCCGGCCGGGTTCTCGCAGTACGGGTCGACGCCGACGCGGCAGCGAGCGCAGGTGCCGCAGCCCCACGGCCCGAAGACGGCGACGGGCTGGCCGATTGTCAGGCCGCTTACGCCGTCGCCGAGCGCGTGCACCCAGCCCGCGTTCTCGTGGCCGAGGGTGAACGGCGGGTTCCAGGGCATGGAACCCGGCTCGAAATCGTCCATCAGGTGCAGGTCGGAGTGGCAGGCGCCGGCACCGCCGATCCGGACCACCACCTGGCCCGGCCCGGGCGTCGGCTCAGGGACCTCGACCAACTCCGGTTCCGACTTCCACTCCCGCAATCGCAGCGCGCGCATCCGGTTCTCCCATCCCTTCTCGGCGTGACCGAGGGCTCCCCGCCTCCCCGCCGCGCAAACGCCCCCGTGCCGGCACGTGCCTCCGGGTCGGTCCTCACCCGTTTCAGGTGAACCGGGCTCACCCCGGCATGAGTGATCCTGCGAAGAACCGTGGGGAGGGGGCCTGATGGGCACGACGGCGGCGCAGTACCTGCAACAGTTCGACGCGGGCCGGCGAGCCAACCTGGCGGAAACCACGGCGGGAACCCTGCGACTGGACATACGCGGCGACGGCTGCACCGATCACTGGTACCTGACCGTCGCCGACCAGCACGTCCAGATCAACCGCTCCGCGGACGACGCCGACCTGGTGGTCCGCGCGGACCGGACGATCTTCGACCAGATGGCGAACGGCGAGATGCACCTGGCCACGGCTCTGCTGCGCAACGAACTGGTCGTGCAGGGCGACCTGCGACTGCTGACGCTGCTGCGGCGCATATTTCCTGGGCCAGCCGGCGCCCGCCATCCACGCGAGCTGGGTCGCGCCGCGCTGGAGGGTCGGGCTGCGGTTGACGATCGGGGTGTGCGCCCGTGAGACAGGAACTCGTGCATGTCATCGCCGGCAACGCGTTCGCGATCAGCGACGCCCAGGGTGACATCGAGGTCGACCCGCAGGCACCGACCGGTCTCTTCGCGTTCGACACCCGCTTTCTGTCCCACTGGGTGCTCCGGATCGACGGTGAACGGATCAACGCGCTCTCCCGCGACGACATGACGTACTTCGAAACCCGGTTCTTCCTGGTTCCCGGTGCGGCCAGTCACTACGTCGACGCCGACGTGTCGATCATCCGGCACCGCTCGATCCACGACTGCTTCCACGAGAAGATCATCGTGCTCAACCACTCGGCGCAGCCCGCCGAGTTCACCGTACGAGTGGAGATGGGCAGCGACTTCACCGACATCGCCGAGGTCGGGCAACTCAGGGGACGGACCGCCCAGATCACCGCCGACTCCGCGGGCCACCAACTCGAACTGCGCTACGCGCGGGAGCGGTTCGCGCGCAAGACCACGGTGCAAAGCACCGCTGCGGCGGACGTGGACGAGGGGGGCATGACCTTCTCGATCCGGATCGACCCCGGAGGCAGCTGGGAGACCGACCTGCACGTCAGCATGACCATCGGGGGCGAGGATGGCCGGGACATGCGCGCCGGCCTGCAGTCGCACCAGCAGGCCGTTCGTCGGGGAATGAGTGAGGACCTGGCGGACTGGCTGGACCGGGCACCGCAGCTGGTGGCCGATCGGGACGGGCTGGAGGAGACGTACCGGGGCAGCCTGGCCGACCTGGCGGCACTGCGGTACCAGCCGTTGGCGTTCAGCGAGCGGGTGCCGGTCGGTGGCCTGCCGTGGGCGATGGGGTTGTGCGGGCGGGACAGCATCATCGCCTGCCTGCAGACGCTGGCATTCACCCCCGAGTTGGCCCCCGCGACGCTGCGGACGCTGGCGTTCTTGCAGGGCGGCCAGCTCGACGACGAGCACGACGAGGAACCGGGCAAGATCCTGGCCCAGCTCCGCTACGGCGAGTCGGCCGCGTTCGGCGACCGACCGAACGCGCTGTATTACGGCGCGGCCGACACCACCCCGCTCTTCGTCGTCCTGCTGGACGAGTACGAGCGCTGGTCCGGTGACGCGGACCTGGTCCGCGAACTGCGCCACCCGGCCCGGATGGCGTTGGACTGGATCGACGAGTACGGCGACCTGACCGGTGACGGCTACGTGCGCTACCAGCGCCGAAACGAGCGGAACGGCACGATCAACCAGTGCTGGAAGAACTCCGCCGACGCGATCGTCGACGCGCACGGCCGACAACCCGCCTTTCCACGGGCCACCTGCGAGTTGCAGGGCTACGCGTACGACGCGAAGAGGCGCGGTGCCCGGCTGGCCCGGGAGTTCTGGGGCGACCCCGCGTACGCCGACCGGTTGGAGCGGGAAGCGGCAGCGCTGAAGGACCGCTTCAACCGGGACTTCTGGCTGCCACACCAGGACTACTACGCGTTGGCGCTCGACCCGTACGGCGAGCCGGTCGACGCGTTGTCATCCAACATCGGGCATCTGCTGTGGAGCGGGATCGTCGCGGACGACCGTGCGGAAGCGGTCGCCGAGCACCTGGTCGGGCCGCGGTTGTTCAGCGGCTGGGGGGTGCGCACCTTCGCCACCGGGCAGCGCACGTACAACCCGGTGGGCTCACATCTGGGCGCGGTGTGGCCGTCGGACAACGCGCTGATCGCCGCCGGGCTGCGCAAATACCACTTCGACGTGCAGGCGGCCCTGCTCGCGGGCGGCATCTTCGACGTGGCGCAGACGCTCGGTGGGGCGGTGCCGGAGCTGATCGCCGGCCATGAGCGCAGTCTGACGAAGTATCCCGTCCAGTTGCCGTCGGCCGGTCGCCCTCAGTCGTGGTCGTCGGGAGCGCTGCTGATGCTGCTGGGCACCATGCTGGGGCTACGACCCATCGGCGACAACCTGCTGGTGAGTCCGGCCGTGCCCCAGGGCTTCGGCCGGCTGGAACTGCTGGACATTCCCGGCCGCTGGGGTCATTCCGACGCCTACGCGAGAGACCGAAGCGCCGCCTACCGGCGCCACCCCCGCTGAGGCCCACCGGCAGCCGCCGCCCTGTCTCCCGCTGCCCGGTCAGCCCATGGTCTTGGCGCCGTCGATCGACTCCCGCAGGATGTCGGCGTGCCCGGCGTGCTGGGACGTCTCGGCGATCAGATGCAGCAGCACCCGACGGACCGTCCAGCTCGCTCCCGGCTCGAACCAGGGCTCCTGCGGCAGCGGGTGCGCCGCGTCCAGGTCGAGGGTGGCGATCAGCTCGTCGGTCTGGTCGGCCACCTCGCGGAACCGCTCGACGTGCCCGGCGAGGGTTTCGCCTGGCGCCATCCGGAACTGACCGGCCCAGTCGACATCCTCGCGCCCCATCGCCTCCGCGCCGCCCACGGCGAAGAGCATCCATCGGTGCTCGGTGCCGGCCACGTGCTTGATGAGGCCGCCGAGGCAGAGCTCGCTGACGGTGGTGCGGGCGGCCGCCTGCTCGTCGGTGAGCCCGTCGACGGTCTGCAGGAGGAAACCCCGGTGCTGGCGGAGTGTCTGCAGCAGGTCGGCCCGCTCACCGGTGAGCTGCCCAATGCTGGTCATGGTGCCACCCTTCCTCATTGTTCACTCGACATTGTTCACTCGACCTTGGAGGTCGACGTGACCCTCGATGTCCATTCGACGTCACCGTAGGACGAGGCACCGACACTTCCGGGCTCGACACTTCACGGGTCGACACGAGGGCGGCGTGGCGCCGCCAGCGGTTGCCGATCCGCGCCGGTAGCGGTCCACTGAATGACATGGGTGTGATTAAGGTGGGCACGTCCTCCTGGGCGGACCAGTCGCTGCTGCGCTCCGGGTGGTACCCGCGCTCGGCGAACACGCCGGCCCGACGGCTGGGTTTCTACGCTGGCCGGTTCCCGCTCGTCGAGGTGGACACGTCCTACTACGCGGTCCCCGTACCGGAAACCACGCAGGGCTGGGTGGACGCCACACCGGACGACTTCACCTTCGACATCAAGGCGTTCAGTCTCTTCACCGGTCACCCGACGCCGGTCGCCGCGCTGCCTCGGGACCTGCGCCCGACCGCCGGCCCGAGCCGGATCCGCCGTCGCGACCTGCCGGAACGGGCGTACGACGAGTTGTGGGCCCGGTTCCGCGCGGCCCTCGACCCGATCGCGGCGGCCGGCAAGCTGGGTGTCGTGATGTTGCAGTTCCCGCCGTGGCTGGCACGCGGCGACGCGGCCGAACGCCGGATCGTCGAGCTGGCGCAACGCTGCCGGCCGTGGCGGGTCGGCGTGGAGCTGCGGCACGGGTCCTGGTTCGACGGCACGGCCGCGTCGGACACTCTGGACCTGCTGCGCGCGCACGACCTGTCACTGGTCTGCGTCGACATGCCGCAGGGGCATCCGTCGTCGGTGCCACCGATCCTGATCAGGACGGCAGAGCCGGCGATCGTCCGGTTCCACGGCCACAGCGACGCCTGGCGCGACGGCGACAAGCAGGACAAGTTCCGGTACACGTACGCCGAGGACGAGCTTCGGCACTGGGCCGGACTGCTGGCCGATCTCTCCGACCCGGCCGACGACCTGCACGTGCTGTTCAACAACTGCTGTGCCGGTCAGGCACAACGCGACGCCACCCGGCTGGCGCAACTGCTCGCCGAGAGGATGCTCGTCGAGCGGGCTGTGCCGGCCCCGGCGACGTCGACCGGTTGACGGTCACGCCGGGGGCACGGCAGCCGTGGGTGGTGTCAGGAGCGCCGGCCCCGGGTGCGCAACGCGTCCTGCGTCGATTCGCCGACGTCCGCGTCGTCCGGGAAGGTTCGCCCGCTGGGCGCCGGGTCGGGTGGGGCTCCCGGTCCGGCCATCGTCGTACGGGTCGGCTCGACCGAGCCGAAGCCGTGTCGTCCCGCCGGGTCTGACCGGCCCGTCGAGGCGCCCGCACGCCGCTCACCGCGTCGTCCCTCGGGCACCGCGGTCTCCTCACTGCCCTCGTCCATCGGGGAGTCGTCACCCGTGCCCCAGGGCGCGTCGGCGTCGAAGCCGTCGCCGGTGCCCCATGGCTTGGTCGCCTCCGGCTCCAGCCGGTCGTTGTCGCCGCTGCGTCCCTCGTGTGCCGTCATGGCCACCCCGCTCGTCGGTCCGCCGCTGGTGGCGGACGATGTGCCGTCCTCGGGCCGGACCTGCCCGCCCGACGTCGCCCCACGCCATGCGTTGTCACGTCGGTGGGCGCGTAGGGCCGACCAGCGCCCCGCCGTCGAGGTGGCGGCGGGACGCCGGCCGGCCCGACGTTCAGCGCCCGGCCATCGCCATCGGCCGCTTGCCGTTGCTCATTCCCGCCATCTTGATCATGCTCTTCGAGGCGCTCTTCATCCCGCCGCCCCGGCCGAGAATCCCCTTGAACACCTGGCCGGGCTTCTGCTGCTCACTCATGTACGCGGTGACCACGACCAGGGTCCCGGTCAGCGCGGGGATGGCCCATTGGAGCAGCTTCATCTGCCGCTGCGACGAGGCCACGCTCGCCGGGGTCTGGTGGTTCGGCTCGGTGATACCGCTGACCGGCGAGGCACCAGCCTTTTCCAAGCGCATGCCGATCAACCGGCTGTAGCCGGTCACGGCGAGCGCGCCGATCGTCAACGCCGTCTTGATGGCGCTGGTGCGGCCGACCCCGGACTGAGCCGCCACGCGTGGACTCTCCGTCACCAGTTCGCCGACCGCCCCGGCCAGGTGCGCGCCGATGGCGGCGGCGTTGACCGGGGTCCATTTGGACCATCCGGCCGACGCGACCGGGAGTCGCTGGGTCGAGTCGCTGATCTTCCCCGCTGCGCCATTGACGCCGAAGGCCCCCATGAGGGAGCCGCCGAACCAGGCCGCCAAGCCCAGATCGTGCATGGAGCGCAGTGCGGTATGCCGTTCGGACATGTGATCCCCTTCCGCCGTGTTGGGCGGTGCGGCTTACCCGCCGGTCGGGCGGCTAACCCCGCCCCCTGCGGGCGATGCACGGCGTATCGGGCACCGGGGACGTCCATGCCGACGAGGTGCCGCATCGTCGCCGGCAGGAGTCGTCCGCGCGGTGGCGGGTAGATCCCGAGCGACGCCGACGAGAGGGGAACGACATGTCGCAGCCGGACGAAGTTCGGGAGAAGACCCCCAAAACCGACGCGGTGCTCATGCACCCCGACAACGACCCGCACAAGAAAACCGCGGAGGCCGCGCCGCGCAAGGATCACGCGGAGATCCAGGTGGAGCGCGACGGCGAACTGGTGCCGCTGGACCAGGACGAGTGAGGCGGCCGGCCGGCCCGTCGCACGCCGGCCGGCCGGCCGGTACGGCTCAGCGGGGCGGTAGGTCGTCGGCGAAACCGGCGATCCGCCGCGCCACCGGGGCGCACGCGCGGACCCAGGTGAAGTGGTCCAGCGCCGCACCGGCCTGAGCCACTGTGTACCGTTCCCGGGTCACCGGCGCGGCGGTGAGTTTCGCGCAGAGGTGGTCCATGGTCTCGTGCGGCGTGTACTGGTCGTCGTCCACGCTGATCGCCAGGACCGGGTGGCGCACCGCGCGTACGGCCGCCTCGGTGTCCGTGCCGTTCAGCCGGGGGAAACGGCCGGTCCGCGCGGTGTATGCCCAGTCGCGGATCACGCCGCGCGCCTGCCGGCCGCCGAAGCCCCAGCCCGGCCAGACCCCGAGCAGCGCCGCGGTGGCGGCGATCCCCTGGGTGTACGGCAGCACACCGAGGCCACGTCGGCCCGGGTAGCTGCGCCAGTAGGGGATGCCGACCGCGACCAGCGCCAACCCGTCGACCTCGTCGCCGCCGTGCAGAGCGAGGTGCAGGAGCGCGGCCTGCCCGCCGAGTGAATGGCCGAGCAGCAGCCGGGTACGGCCGTCCAGGCGCGGCTTGAGCGCGGCCAGAACGGCGCCGACATCGTCGGCCAGGTCGGGGTAGCCGTGTCGGTCTGCCCGGCTCGGCGCGGGGGTGCTCGTCCCGGTGCCACGCAGGTCGGCGACGATCACGGCCAGCCCGGCGGCGCGCAGCGCGGCGGCGAACGGCCGGTAGTAACGGGCCCGGACCCCCATCGCCGGCCAGATCACCACGACGGGGGCATCCGCCGGGCCGTCCGGCTCCGGATAGATCTGCACACCCAGCCGGGCGCCGTCGACGTCGACGAACTCCTGCGCGTACTCCGGGTCCCCGTTCATCGGCCCAGCTTACGGCCCGACGTTACCGACGGGTAGCCGCAGGTGGTCGGACGCGACGGAGGCCCCGCCGGGTGGCGGGGCCTCCGACGACGCGTCCGGTCAGGAGACGGAGATCGTCCCGTTACCGGCGCGGACGCAGGACACCGCTCGGGCGGCGGTGGCGGCGGCGCCGGCGAGGCACTGGCCGAGCACCTGGTGCCCGGCGGCGTTCGGGTGCCACGACTCCTGGCAGGTCTGGAAGTAGCTCACGCAGGTGTTCGCGATCCGCTGGATGTCGAGCTTGTCCTTGCCGGCGAGGCTGGTGACGAAGGTGCCGGTAGCGCCGTCCTGGAGCCGGATCGGAGTGGCCAGCGAGCCCGTCGGGCTGGTCGTCTGCTCACAGAGCCGGGCACCGTTGAAGGCCTGCTGCACGTTCAGGTAGACCAGGTCGTTGGAGGGGAACTCGGCGGCCAGGGTGTCCCGGGTGGTCTTCACGATGGTCCCCAGGCCCTGCGAGAAGCGGTGTCCGGGCGCGAGGCTGGCCCGGTGGATCGGGCAGCCGGCCGCGTACCGCTCGGCACCCAGGTCGCGGAACTTGTCCCGGGTGTCGTCCCGGCTGTCCTCCTCGTGGAACTGCGGGTTCAGGTCCAGCGGCAGCGGGTTGGTGTAGTCCTGGAACACCACCCGGTGCTGCCCGTCCGCGTCCACCTGGTTGAGGGTGGTCAGCAGTTGGCGTACGGCCGCGATGGTCTCCGCGGTGGCGGCGCTGACCTGTGCGGGGGTGGCCAGGTCGGCATCGCTGCACGGCTTCTGCTCCACCGGCCCGTTCAGGTACGCCCAGAACTCCCACCAGCCGGTCCAGGCGTCGGCGATGAACCGGTTGGCGCACTTCTCCGCGACGCTGCCGAAGGTGAACGAGCTGTTGTTCGAGCCCAGGCCGATCAGCACCAGGTCGATGTCCTGGGTCTGCGCGACGGCGCGGAGCTGGTCGATCTGCGCGGCCACCGTGCGGCCCTTCTCCCGGGCGGCGGAGGCGGTGGCGATGTCGCGTGGCTGGCCGCCGGAGCAGGCCAGGTTGAACCGGTTCTGGATGCCCGGCAGGTTGGCCTTGTTGAGCGAGGCGTTCGCGGATCGGTGGCAGAAGAACGCGTTGTTGTTCGCCGCCGTCCAGCCCGGGAAGCCCTGGGCGACGCCGTTGACGTCGACCACCGGGGCGTACGCCCCGGCGCCCTCGCCGCTGATGAAGCTGTCGCCAAGTGCCACCGCTGCCGTGGGCAGCGCTGCGGTGGCGGGTGCGGGCAGCGCGACGGCGGTCGACAGCGCGGCCATGGCAATCGTGAGTGCCGCAGCGAACGCGGTACGCCGGAATTTGAGCATGGGGCTCCCATCCATCGAAAGATGAAAGATTCTCTGAGAGCGCGATCAGATCACCCTTGTGCGACGGGCGTCAATGGCCCGTAACAGAATCGTTCGATGAAAGACACGCACGCCCCGGTGCACCACTCGGGTCGCGTTGGTCGACGAGCTGACCAGCACTGTCCTCGACAGTGGACCTAACGGTCGGACCGCCGGCGCCGCCCCAGCACCGCGGCGCCGGCGGCGTTCAGACCAACACCCCAGATCAGCAGTACGCAGAGCCACTGCGCCCACCGCAGCACACTCATCTCCCCCGAGAGCAGGTTGCGCACGCTGCCGTACGGGGTGAGCCACGCCTGCGCGGGACGGAGAGCGTCCACGCCCCCCAGCAGCGCGAACAGGCCCAGCGGCAGGACGATCGTGGCGAGGAACGCGACCACCGCCGAGCGCAGCAGCAGCCCCAGCCCGGTGCCCACCAGCCCGGCGACGACCTGCACCAGCACACTGCCCACCGCGACCGTCCCGGCGTGCCGCCACGGCTCGTCGGCGATGTCGGCCGGGGTGAGGGCGAGCGTCACGGCGCAGATCAGCACCCCGACGACGCCGATGACGACGGCTGGCAGCACC
Source organism: Micromonospora sp. LH3U1 (assembly GCF_028475105.1). NCBI lineage: Bacteria > Bacillati > Actinomycetota > Actinomycetes > Micromonosporales > Micromonosporaceae > Micromonospora > Micromonospora sp. LH3U1. The sequence continues at coordinate 2,303,977 of NZ_CP116936.1, forward strand.
ACCGCGAGCACCGTGGGGACGACCCGGATGGCACCGGGCGCCCGTCGCAGGTCGCGCGCCAGCAGGATGCCGAAGAGTGGCGTCACGACCGACATCAGGCTCTGGACCGTGTCGGAGAGTGCGGCGAACGTCCGATCGTCGGGAGCCGCCGCCGCGGTCAGCGCCACAGCGGCGAGGAGGCCCGCCAGCAGGGTGCCCGCGAGCAGCCACCGCCTTGCCCGCGTACCGAGGGGATTGTCGGTCGTGTGATCCACCGGTGCCGCCTCCGCTGGTTTCCCGGCGCGGTCACCGCGATGGCCCGCGGCCGCATTCGGCGCGCCAGCGGCGTACCCCGCTCTGGTCCTGGATCTCGACCTCGCCCACCGCGGCCGTCGTCGGGTGCGTCGACCGGCCACGATTGGCGGTCAGCCTACCGGCGGTGCGGCCGGCCCGTGGTCCGGCGAACACCCCGGATCGCCCTGCCGGACCTGTTTCCTGGCTCACGTTCGGGGCCTGCCGCGCGGCGGGTCGCGCGGGGCCTACGGAGGTTGTCCCAGCCTCGGGCTAGGCTCGCTGCGGCGCGCCACGCCGGCTGATGTCGCCGGTGACCGGTTGCACACCGCCGAGACCGGGGAGTACGACCAGTTGACCGCAGAGCCTGACACCCTGTACGGGGCCGATGACCTCACTCACCTTGAGGGGCTGGACGCTGTCCGCAAGCGGCCCGGCATGTACATCGGTTCCACCGACAGCCGTGGCGTGGGTCACCTCGTCAACGAGATCCTCGACAACTCCACCGATGAGGGTGTCGCCGGTCACGCCAGCAACGTCGAGGTGACGTTGCTGGCCGATGGCTCGGTGCGGGTCGACGACGACGGCCGAGGCATCCCCACCGACGTGCACGCCAAATCCGGCATCTCCGGCGTCGAGCTGGTGCTCACCCGGCTGCACGCCGGCGGCAAGTTCGGCGGCTCCGGCTACAAGACCTCCGGCGGCCTGCACGGCGTCGGCGCCTCGGCGGTCAACGCGCTGTCCCGTCGGTTCGACGTGACCGTCCGCCGGGCTGGCAAGATCCACGCGATGTCCTTCCGGCACGGCGTCCCGGGCATCTTCGACGGCGACGGGCCGGAAGCGCCCTTCACCGCCGGCCCCGGGCTCCAGGTCGTCGGCGCGATGAAGCGCGGCCAGCGCACCGGCACCTCGATCCGCTGGTGGCACGACGCCCGCTACTTCGAGACCGGCGCCGCACTCGACGTCGACGCGGTCCGCACGAAGCTGCGCAACACCGCCTTCCTGGTCCCCGGCGTGACCTACCGGCTGCGGGACCTGACCGGCGAGGCACCCGTCGAGGAGGGGTTCCACTACCCCAACGGGCTCAGCGACATGGTGGAGTTCCTCGCGCCGGCCGGCGACCGCCCGGTCTCCGGCACCCTGCTGGTCAACGGCGAGGGCACCTACCGGGAGAACGCCGCCGACGCCAACGGTGTCATGCAGTCCAACGTGCAGCGCCGCGCCGAGGTTGAGGTGGCGTTCCGGTGGGGCACCGGCTACGAGCGCACCCTCGAGTGCTTCACCAACACCATCCGCAACGCGCACGGCGGCACCCACCGCAAGGGCTTCGAGCGGGCCCTCGTCCGCGCCCTGGCCGACGCGGTCCGCAACACCCGCGGTCTGCTCAAGGCCAAGGAGGAGCCGCCCACCCTGGACGACGTCCTGGAGGGGATGACGGCGGTGGTGCACGTGCGGATCCCGGAGCCGCAGTTCACGTCGCAGACCAAGGACGAGCTCTCCACCACCGGCATCACCAAGGTCATCCAGACCCTCGTCGACGCGCACGTGAAGGCCTGGCTGGAGGACAAGCGCACCAAGGCCGAGGCCCGCGTCGTCCTGCAGAAGATCGTCGACGCGGCCCGGGTGCGGCTCACCCAGAAGCAGCAGAAGGACGCCGCCCGGCGCAAGACCGCCCTGGAGGGCGCGTCCATGCCGCCGAAGCTGGTCGACTGCCGAGCTACCGGCATCGACCGCAGCGAGATCTTCATCGTGGAGGGCGACAGCGCCCTCGGGACGAGCCGCATGGCCCGCTCCTCCGAATACCAGGCGCTGCTGCCGATCCGAGGCAAGATCCTCAACGTGCAGAAGGCCAACCTCCAGCAGGTCCTGGACAATGCCGAATGCGCGGCCATCGTGCAGGTTCTCGGCGCCGGCTCGGGGCGTACGTTCGATCTCTCCTCGCTGCGCTACGGCCGCGTGCTGATCATGGCCGACGCCGACGTGGACGGCGCGCACATCCGGACGCTGCTGATCACCCTCTTCGCCCGGTACATGCGCCCGTTGATCGAGGCCGGTCGGCTCTACGCCGCGATGCCGCCCCTGCACAAGATCACTACCAAGGGGCGTAACCCGCAGACCACCTACACCTACACCCAGGCCGAGATGGAGACGACGGTCCGCAAGCTGGAGAAGTCCGGCAAGCAGATCGTCACGCCCATCCCACGGTTCAAGGGTCTCGGTGAGATGGACGCCGACGAGTTGTGGGACACCACGATGAACCCGGCCACCCGTGCCGTTCGCCGGATCACCCTCGACGACATCGATGCCGCCGAGCGGATCCTCGAACTGCTGATGGGGGAGAAGGTCGAGCCGCGCCGCAACTGGCTCATCGACTCCGCAGACCGGGTCGACCGGGATGCGATCGACGCATGAGCGCCCGTTCCGTTCGAGTGGAGAGCTGAGTCATGGCACGCCGCAAGGAAAACAAGGTCGATCTCTCCTCGTTCGACCAGGCCGGCGCGCGGGTCTTCGACAACCCACTGGTCACCGAGGTCTCCGACTCCTACCTGGAGTACGCGTTCTCGGTCATCCACTCCCGCGCCCTGCCCGACGCCCGTGACGGTCTCAAGCCCGTGCACCGGCGCATCCTCTGGTCGATGTACGAGCAGGGCTATCGCCCCGACCGCGGGCACGTGAAGTCCGCCCGAATTGTGGGCGATACAATGGGTAAGTACCACCCGCACGGTGACACGGCGATCTACGACGCGATGGTCCGCCTCGCGCAGGGCTTCTCGCTCAACGTGCCACTCATCGACGGGCACGGAAACTTCGGGTCTCCCGACGACGGACCGGCGGCCTCGCGCTACACCGAGGCCCGGATGTCACGCGAGGCGATGCTGCTCGTCGGTGAGCTGGGCGAGGACACCGTCGATGTCGAGCCCAACTACGACGGGTCACTGACCCAGCCGACCGTGCTGCCGGCGGCCTTCCCCAACCTGCTGGTCAACGGCGCGTCCGGGATCGCGGTCGGAATGGCCACCAACATGATCCCGCACAACCTGGCCGAGGTGGTCTCCGCCGCCCGCTGGCTGATCAACCACCCGGACGCCACACTGGACCGGCTCATGGAGTTCGTCCCCGGCCCCGACCTGCCCACCGGCGGCGTGCTGCTCGGCCTGGACGAGGTGCGCCGGGCGTACGAGACCGGCCGCGGCGTGGTGCGGATGCGCGGCAAGGTGGAGATCGGCCCGATCGAGGGCAGTCGGGGTCGCCAGGCGATCACCGTGGTCGAGCTGCCCTACGGCGTCGGCGCGGAGAAGGTCATCGCGGCCATCACCAACGAGGTCACCAAGACCAAGCGGCTGACCGGCATCGCCGACGTCAAGGACCTCACCGACCGGGAGAGCGGCACCCGACTCGTCGTCGAGTGCAAGGTCGGGGTCAACCCGCAGGCGCTGCTCGCCGACCTCTACCGGTTGACCCCGCTGGAGCAGTCGTTCGGCGTCAACAACCTGGTCCTGGTCGACGGGCAGCCGCGCACGCTGGGGCTGAAGGCGCTGCTGGAGGTCTTCCTCGCCCACCGGTACGAGGTGGTCACCCGACGCACCTCGTACCGTCGGCGCAAGCGTCAGGAGCGGCTGCACCTGGTCGACGGTCTGCTGATCGCTCTGCTGGACATCGACGAGGTGGTCCGGCTGATCCGGGGCAGCGACGACGCGCAGGCCGCGAAGGACGGGCTGATGAGCCGGTTCGGTCTCTCCGACATCCAGGCCACCTACATTCTGGACACTCCGCTGCGCCGGTTGACCAAGTTCGACCGGATCGAGCTGGAGGCCGAGCAGGAGCGGCTGCGCGCCGAGATCGCCGAGCTGAGCGCGATCCTCGACGACGAGCGGGTGCTCAAGAAGCTGGTCTCGGACGAGCTTGCGGCCGTGGTGAAACAGTTCAGCACCGAACGGCGTACGACGCTGGTCGACGGGGACCTCAAGGAGGTGCTGGCCGCGTCCGCGCCGGCCGGCCCCCTGGAGGTCGCCGACGACCCGTGCCAGGTGATCCTCTCCGCGACCGGGCTGGTCGCCCGGACCGCGGCCGAGTCGGAGGAGAGCGCCGAGGGGCGTCGGCGCAACGGCCGGGTCAAGCACGACACCGTACGCGCGATCGCGCACTCCACCGCCCGTGGCCGGGTGCTGTTGCTGACCAGTGCCGGCCGGGCCTTCAAGGTCGACGTCCTGCCGCTGCCGGTGCTGCCCGAGCAGGCCGGCACGGTGTCGCTGCGGGGCGGCATGTCCGCGGCGGAGCTGGTGCCATTGGAGGCTGGGGAGACCGTCGTCGGCTTGGCCCCGCTGGGCGGGCAGGCGGAGGGCTCACCGGGGCTGGCGCTGGGCACCCGGCAGGGCGCGGTGAAGATCTGCGCTCCGGAGTGGCCGGTGCGCTCCGACGAGTTCGAGGTGATCGGTCTGCGTGACGGTGACGAGGTCGTCGGGGCGACCTGGCTGACCGACGGCGACGAGACGCTGACCTTCGTCACCTCGGAGGCGTCGCTGTTGCGCTTCCCCGCGAATCTGGTTCGTCCGCAGGGCCTCAAGGGCGGCGGTATGGCGGGCATCAACCTGCCGGCCGGAGCGCGGGTGGCGTTCTTCGGGGCGGTACGCACCGACGACCCGGGGCATGGCGAGCCGATGGTGGTCACCTCCACCGGCGCGACGGTCAAGGTGACGCCGTTCAAGGCGTACCCGCCGAAGGGCCGGGCGACCGCCGGCGTGCGCGCACACCGCTTCCTCAAGGGTGAGACGGACGTGGCCGTTGCCTGGGTGGGTCCGCGCCCGGTCGGCGCGACCGGCACCGGTGACCCGGTGGAGCTACCTGCGGCGGACCCACGCCGCGATGGGTCCGGCTTCGCGGTCATGCTCGGCCCAACGGTGGTAGGCCACCTGATCGAACGCGACTAACCCTCCCCCCTGTCGGTCGACCTCGGAACGCCCGCCAAGCTCGCCCGACAGGGGTCGGGACCCGCCCGCGCCCCACCCCGCCCGCACCCCGCCCCACCCCGCCCGCACCCCGCCCCACCCCGCCCCGCCCCGTCGATCATGGACTTGTGGTGCCCGATGTGCCCCGGTCAATGCCTTTTATCCCCCACCACAACTCCATGATCGACCAGGTGCTGGTCCGTCGGTCCCTGTAGTCCGTTCGGCATCGCCGATCTTGCACTTTCTGCCCCGACATGCCGCGCAAAAGGGGCAATTCGAGGTTCGAAAGTACAAGATCGCGGGCGCGTCGCGGGCGAGCGCGCGGGGGGTTAGGCGACGTTGTGGGGGCGGAACTGGACGCTTACTCGGGGGCCTACTGGGCGAGTGGTTTTCGGGATGGCGTGTTCCCAGGTGCGTTGGCACGAGCCGCCCATGACGATCAGGTCGCCGTGGCCCACCGGGAAGCGCAGGCTGTCGCCGCCGCCGCGTGGGCGTAGCAGCAGCGGTCGGGGTGCTCCGAAGGAGACGATCGCGACGATGGTGTCGCTGTGTGCGGAGCGACCGATGGTGTCGCCGTGCCAGGCGACGCTGTCCCGACCGGTTCGGTAGAGGCACATGCCGGCGGTGACGAAGGGTTCGCCCAGCTCGGGCGCGTAGTGCTGGGTCAGCGCGGCCTGCGCGGCGGTGAGCACGGGGTGGGGGAGTTGCCTCTCGCCGTCGTACCAGCAGAGCAGGCGGGGCACGTCGACCTCGGTGTCGAACATGGTGCGCCGCTCGGCACGCCAGGGCACCTCGGTGAGCAGGGTGTCGAGGATCGTGTCGGAGCCGCGCACCCAGCCGGGGAGGTGGTCGACCCAGGCGCCTCGGCTGAGCTGGTGCCGGCGGATCAGGCCGGGCAGTGGCCCCAGGGACGGCCCGGCATCGGCCAGGTCGAGCATCGACGGCTGGTAGGCGGCCTGCGTCATGCGGCCACCCTAGCAGCACTTTCGTACACCCGTGCCAATGGGTGGTCAGCCGGTGACGGCGGCGGGGCGTACGGAGTCGAACACCGCGTCCACGACTCGTGCCCGGCCCTGCCCATCGACGGTGGACCAGGCCTTTTCGGCCAGCGTGGCGCGCCGCTGCGGCGAGCTGAGCAGCCCGTGCAGGGTCCGCGCCGCCGCCGCGCGGGCGGTTCGTCCGGCGACCCCGGCGGCGTCCAGCTCCGGTAACTTGCCGAGGCCGGCGGCCAGGCCGTGCCGCACCACCCGGGCGTACGACTCGCGTTGGTTGTCGACCACGCAGACCAGCGCGGCGGGTGCGCCGAGGCAGCAGAGTTCCCAGGTGGACGTGCCGGCGGCGCTGACCACCAGGTCGGCTCCGGTGATCAGTGCCGGCAGCGAGGTGGTGGGCGGGACCGGCCGGATGATCTGCCCCCGACCGGGTTTGACGTCCTCGACCTCCGCCTCGATCTCGGGCCGGCCGACGATGACCGTGAGGTCCATGGGGTGGCCGGTGGCCACCAGCACCCGGGTGAGTACCGGGGCCGCGCCGACCGCGTCGGTGCCGCCGAAGAAGGCCAGCACCCGGGGTCGGCTGACCGCCGTGCGGGGCGGGGGGACCGGCGGTCGGGCGGTGATCACGGAGTCGCGCAGCAGGGCGTACCCGCTGCCGGCGAGCAGACGACCGGGCAGCCCCGGGAGGTCCGCTCCGAAGTTCTGGTCGAGGTAGAGGTCGGCGACCTGGCCCCGGCTGTCCCCGTCGATCACGGCGAGGGTGAACACGCCGGCGGCGCGCAGGGCGCCCGCCCCGGCCGGGTCCAGCTCGTAGGAGTCGAGGACCATCACGTCCAGCTCGTGGCGGCGGGCTGTCTCGACCAGTTCGGCCGGCGAGTCCGGGCCCGGGTGCAGGGGGATGCCCCGCGCGGCAAGCTCCGCGGTGGCCCAGTCGAGCCGTTCGACGGTGCCGAACACCGTGACGTGGGCGCCCCGGGCCAGGAACTCCTCGGCGAGCGCCAGGCAGCGGACGAGGTGGCCGACACCGCGCTGCGGCCCGGCGTCGCAGCGCACCCCGACCCGGAGGGTGCTCAGGACTCCTCCAGTTGCTTCTGTCGTACGTCGGCGTTGAGCACGCGCAGCTGGGGCTGCCCGTGGAGCCAGTCGGCGAGCGTGGCCAGCGGCACGCTGACGTCTCCGAAGTGGTCGATGACCGCGCTGACCAGCGCCCAGTCCTGCTCGGTGTCGAGGGTCAGCCGCAGCGCGGACCGGTCCGGGGTGAGTGTCACGCCGAGCACCCGGAACAGCTCCGGATGGGTGTACGCGTACGAGGTCACATGCACCCGGTGGTGGTCGGTGGCGAGCCGGCCCAGGGTGCGCAGCGTCTCCGCTCGGATGATCTCGACGTCCAGCCCTCGGGGCAGGGTGCGGGCGATCGACGTGCTCGCGTAGTCCAGCCCGGGGACTGCCCGGTACACCGACGCGACCAGGGTGATGATCTCCGGGTCGAGCAGCGGGCAGTCGGCGGTGAACCGCATGACCGCGTCCCCCGGGTGCGCCGCGAGAGCACCCACGAATCGACCCAGTACGTCGTCGACCGGCCCGCGGTGGCACGGCACGCCCAGCCGCTCGCACTCGGTCACCACCGCGTCGTCGACCGCGTCCGTGCTGGTGGCGACCACCAGGTCGGCCAGGACGCCGCTGTCGCGGGCGGCGCGCACCACCCGGCCCAGGACGGAACGCCCGGCGAGCGGGCGGAGCACCTTGCCGGGCAGCCGGGACGAACCCATCCGAGCCTGCACGATGCCGACGATCCGTGGCCCCGCGTCGTCCGTCGGGGCCAGCCCTCGCGCCGGTACGCCGGTCACTGCTGTTCCTCCTGCTTCGGGGCGAGCACCGCGGTGGCCCGGCGCTTGGCGGCACGGGCACCCCGCTTGGCGAGCCGGGCCGGGGTGATGGCGAGCCGGCCGACCCGGTAGCTGATCGACCCGCTGAGCAGGCCGATCGTCGTCTCGGCCCGGCGCAGCGCCCGTTCCCGCGAGGTGAGCAGTTCCTCGGTCCACGCGGTCAGTGCCGCCAGCCGGGTGAGTTCCTCGCGCTGGCGCAGCCACGCCTCGCGCAGCTGCTGGTAGCTGTGCGAACCGACCGGCGGGTCGGTCGGTGCGACGGCGTGCAGCTCGGTGGCGAGGTCGACCCGGCCGTCGGTGTCCAGCCCGTGCAGCGCGGCGGCGATGGCCGCCTCGGCCTCCACCGCCTCGTCGACGGTCGCGCGGTCGAGGTCGTTGCCGGCGAGGCCGCCGAGCACGACGGTCAAACCCGCGACATCGAGGGTGGATGACCACGGGTGGGCGTACCCGCCGGTGAGCAGGGCCGCCGCGAAGCGCCACAGCCCTCGGGCGAGCACCACGTCGGCGGGCAGCGCGACGGTGGCCCGCCAGCTCGGGTCGAGCACCGCGTAGCGCTCGCCGTCGATCACCACGTTGTCGGTACCGGCCAGCGCCGCCGCGCCGGCGATCCGGCCGGCGCTGTCGGCTTGGTCGGCGAGCCAGACCGCGTACCCGTGCAGCAGCGTGCGCAGGGTCGCCAGGTCGCGGCGGAGGGCCGCGTCGAGCAGCAGGGTACGCAGCAGCCGGCCGGACGGCACCGGCCCGGACAGCGCGTCCGCGTCCCGGTACGCGGCTTCGCGGCTGGCGAACGGCGCGGCGCCCGGCCCGTTCGGGCCGGTGGTCGCGGTGAGCCCCCAGCGCCACCCCGACGGGCCGTGCAGCACCTCCAGCACGCCGATCCCGGGGCGCCCGGTCTGCATGAGAGCCACCGGCAGGTCCCGGTCGGTGGCCGGTGCGGTCAGATCCGCAGAGCTGGCGGGCCGCTGGGCGAGCATCAGCCAGCCCGGTGCGAGGTCGGCGGCGCGTCCGGCGTGCAGCGCGTCCACCGCCAGCCGGGCCGGGTCCTGAAGCACGGTGGCGCTGGTGAAACCTCCGGCGCAGGCGCCGTGCAGCACCGCGTCGAAGAGGCCGGAGCCGGTGTCCCGGTCGAGGTGGTCGGCGTCGAGCAGCGCCGTCGGGGTGTTGACGTCGGGGTACGCGGCCCAGCACGCGGCCGGCCGCAGCCCCGCTGCGGTGAGCCGCTCGCGCAGTTGGTCCCGGTTGGCCGGGTGGGCGCGGTCCAGCACGCCACCGATCACCCAGGCGGCATCGTCCCGCCCGGCGTACCAGGGGGTGGTGTCGACCAGCCGGTGCAGGCCGAGCGGGTTGTCCAGGCGCAGCAGCAACGCGCCACCCGGTCGCACCGTGTCGACAAGTCGGGCCAGCACACCGTCCCAGCCGAGCCGGATGCCCTCCACCGACTCCACCGGGTCCAGCCCGGCACCGGCGATCACCAGGTCGTACGTCTCGCCGGCGGGCAGCCCGGCCGGGCCACCCACCACCACGTGGGTGGCCCGCTCGGCCAGCGCCACCGCGTCCGGGTGGCTGCGCAGCAGGCAGGTCACCTCGGCGTGGGCCAGCTGGTCGAGCAGCGCCGGGTCGTGCGGACCGGCCACCAGGACCCGGGCGCCCGGCGACACCAGCCGTGCGGCCAGCGCGGCGAGGGGCCCACCGTCGGACAACCGTTCCTGCGGCAGGTCCGACCAGGCCAGCATCTCGCCGCCCGGCAGGGTGATCCGGCCGGCGGGTGCCGTCTTAGTCGTCACGGTCTTCCTCTTCCTCCTGGAGGTTCGCCCAACCGAGCAGCTCGCGCAGCTCGGCCGGGGTGCAGCGGTGGTCGGTGCCGAGCTCGGAGCGGGCGATCTGGACTGCGGTGGACAGGTCGATCGCGGCGCCGTGCAGCTCCGGCCACTGCCGCCGGATGCGGGCGGTGCCGCCGAAGGTCGGGTCCTCGTTGGACAGGATCATCGGGTCGCCGTAGACAGCCGGTTCGCACCCCGCAGCGATGCCGTAGAAGATCGCGCTGGTCAGCCGGTTGGATGCTACCCGGCGGTGGCGGCGCAGCTCGGTGAGCTGTTTGTCGAGGAACTCCGGGTCGGTGTCCTTCCACCAGTGCCCCCGGTAGCCGTGGCAGATCACCCGGAACCCGGCGCGCTCGTAGAGCCGGCGAACGTTGCGCATCCGGTATTCGTGCCAGTAGAGGCACACCGTGACCGGGCCGGTCTCGGTGTCCTGGATGAGGGCGATCAGTTTGCGGTGGTCGCCCTTGACGTGCTGGCCTTCCCAGCCGTGGAACGGGTACCAGATGGTGCCCTCCCGCTCCTCGGCCGGTGGTTCCTCGGGCCGCATGGCCAGCAGGTAGACGAACGGCGCTCCGATGACGACCACATTGCGCCGCCCCACCGACCAGGCTCGGCGACTGGTCTGTTCCGACCAGAGCAGGCTCGGGGTGCGTTCGGCGTACGGGTGGCCGGGGGCGAGGCCGTCCCCGATGTTCCAGCCGTGCTGCACGTACCCGTTGATCCGCGGTGGGTGCCGGTCGCCGAGGCCGGCGTAGCGGGCCAGCACATGGGCGTGCCCGTAGAAGTGGTTGGCGTGGTGCATCAGGTTCCCATCAGGCGGCGGAACGCACCGAGCCGACCCGCAGGGCCGCGGCGAGCGCGTCGATGACGCGGTCCTGGTCGGCGTCGCTGAGTCCCGGGTAGAGCGGCAGCGACAGCTGCTGAGCGTAGAACGACTCGGCCACGGGGCAGGATCCGCGCCGGTAGCCCAGGTCGGCGAAGGCCGGGTGCCAGTGCGCGGGGATGTAGTTGACCTGGACACCGATGCCGGTGGCGCGCATCCGGTCGTACACCTGGCGGCGTCGCCCGTCGAGCACCCGGATCGGGTACAGGTGCCAGGCCGGGTCGGCCCACGACTTGCGGGCCGGCAGCAGTACGCCGTCCAGGTCGGCGAGGGCCTCGTTGTACCGGGCCACCAGCGCGCTCCGGCGGGCGATGAAGTCGCCGAGTCGGCGTAGCTGGCTGCGACCCAGGGCGCAGAGCACGTCGGGGAGGCGGTAGTTCAGCCCGAACTCGTGCACCTCGTGGTACCAGCCGCCCTCGTCCTGCAAGCGCAGTGCGTCGCGGTCGCGGACCACGCCGACGCTGCGGAACCGGCGGGCCCGTTCCAGGACCCGCGGGTCCAGTGCGGCGACCGCGCCACCCTCGGCGGTGGTCAGGTTCTTCGTGGGGAAGAACGAGAAGGTGGTCAGGTCGGCCAGCGAGCCGACCGGTCGGCCGTGGTACGTCCCGCCGATCGAGTGCGCCGCGTCGGCCAGCAACAGCGCGTCGCTGCCATCGATCGACGTGCGCAGGGTGTCGTAGTCGGCCGGGTGGCCGGCGTAGTCGACCGCGGCGACGACCTTGGTCCGCGAGGTGACGGCCGCGGCGGCGGCCGCCGGGTCGAGGCAGAAGGTTTCGTCCTCGACGTCGGCGAACACGACCTTCGCGCCCAGGGCGACCGCGCTGCTGGCGGTCGCCACGAACGTCATCGGCGGTACGACCACCTCGTCACCCGGGCCCACCCCGGCAGCCGCGTACGCCACGTGCAGCGCCGCGGTGCCGTTGGAGACGGTGGTGACGCCGACCCCGCCGGTCCACCTGGCGAGATCGGCTTCGAAGGCGTCCACCTGCGGACCGGTGGTGAGCCAGTCGCTGTGCAGCGTGTCGACCACCGCGGCGACGTCCTCGTCGGTGACGGACTGCCGCCCGTACGGGAGCATCGCGGTCACGCGCCGGTGATACCGAGCATGTCGCGCAGTTGCTCGACGGTGAGCCACTCGTCGTTGGTGTCGGACTGGTAGGCGAAGCCGTCCGGCACCGGGTCGCAGTCGACCGGCGGCTGGTAGCCCCAGGTGGCGATGGTCGGCTGAACGATGAACCGGCCGTCGGCGCGCAGCGTCCGCCGGCTGTCGTCGGGCGCGATCATCTCCTCGTGCAGCTTCTCGCCCGGCCGGATCCCGATCTCGTGGGTGGTGGCGTCCGGGGCCACGGCCTCGACCAGGTCGAGGATGCGCATGCTCGGGATGCGCGGCACGAACAGCTCGCCACCCTGCATCTGGTCGAACGAGTCCATGACGAACTGCACGGCCTGGTCGAGCGTGATCCAGAAGCGGGTCATCCGCTTGTCGGTGATCGGCAGGCTCTTGCCCTCAGCGGCCAGCCGGCGGAACAGCGGGACAACCGAGCCGCGGCTGCCCACCACGTTGCCGTAGCGGACGACGGAGAACCGGGTCGGGTGCTGGGCGGCGTAGTGGTTGGCCGAGACGAACAGCTTGTCGCCGACCAGCTTCGTCGCGCCGTACAGGTTGATCGGGCTGGACGCCTTGTCGGTGGAGAGCGCGATGACCTTCTTGACACCGGCCTCGATCGCCGCGTCCACCACGTGCTGGGAGCCGGTGATGTTGGTGGCGATGAACTCGGAGGGGTTGTACTCCGCGGTGTCCACCTGCTTGAGCGCGGCGGCGTGCACCACGTGGTCCACCCCGTGCATGGCCCGGGTGAGGCGGTGCCGGTCCCGGATGTCACCGATGAACCACCGCAGCCGTGGGTCGTCACCGAGTTGCTGGCGCAGCTCGTACTGCTTGAGTTCGTCACGGGAGAACACCACCACGCGGGCGGGGTCGGCCTCGTTGAGGATGTGCCGGAGGAACGTCCTGCCGAAGGAACCCGTTCCCCCGGTGATCAGAATGGACGATCCATTCAACTCACTCAATGTGGTGCTCCCGTGTTCGTGGATGAACGAGCGGCCCTGGGCCGGCCGACCGGGGTGACACGCTAGCCATGGCGGGTTAACTCCTCGACGCTCGCGGGTTAACCACGACCCCTGCTCCTGTGAATGCGGGGCACCGGGTAGGCAAACACTCTCGGCCAGCCCGTAACGGGCCTGACCTGGCCCGATCGGGCCGTTAGAGTGACCGCGCGAGCGACCCGGTGACCCTTGCGCGCACCGGTCTCCGCGTCCACCCGACATCCGCACCGGCTCGGTGCGAGCGGGTCACCCCGAGCGTCACCGACGCGGGCTCACGTGCCCGTCGGGTCCGCGCGGGCCCGGTCCGGCCGGCGATTCTGGAGGCGTTGATGGCATCCGGTGGCGACGTGATCGAACGGCCGGCCGTGGTGGTCGAGACGCCGGGCGCCGCACCCGCGCGACGCTGGCTGGTGCCGCTGCTGCTGGCCGTCGGTTGGGCGCTCAGCGTGGCCTGGCGGATGTGGCTGTCCCGGCACATCGTGCTGCCGATTGCGCACACCGACGAGGACAGCTACCTGAACACCGCCCGCGCGCTCGCCGGTGGCCCGGGCGGCTTCAGCAGTGAGAACGACCTGCTGCGCCGGGTCGGCTACCCGATGCTGATCTCGCCGGCGTTCCTCGGGGACCGGGACTTCGCCGACAGCTACCGGATCGTCCAGCTGATCAACGCGATGGTGAACTCGACGCTGCTGCCGCTGGCGTACCTGCTCGGTCGCCACCTGCTCCGATTGCGCCGGTCGTACGCGCTGCTCGGTGCGGTCGTGGCGGCGACCCTGCCAGCCACCGTCTTCTACGCGGGCATCGCGATGATCGACACGGTGATGGCGCCGCTGGTGGTGGCCTGGCTGCTCGCCGTGCACCGCTGGATCACCCGGCCCGGCCCGCTCGCCGCCGCCACCGTCGGCCTGTTGGTCGGCGGGTTCCACCTGCTGCACTCGCGCGGCCTGGTGATCGTGGCGGTGCACGCCGGGTTGGTCCTGCTGCTGTTCATCCGCCGCCGGATCAGCCCGCTCGCGGTGCTCGCGGCGCTGCTGCCGGTGCTCGCCATGGCGCTCGTCAACGAGGCCGCCATCCACTACCTCGGCAACAAGGTCTACCTGCTCGGCAGCCCTCCCGGGGGCAGCACGTTCGAGGCGCTCGCCTCCGTGCAGGGTGTGGGTCGCGCCGGCGCGGCCATCGCCACCCAACTCTGGTACCTCGTGGTGATCACGTTCGGGATGGCGGGGGTGGCCTGGGCGGCTGCCGTCCGCGAGCTGTGGCGCCCACGGCACGGTGACGCCGCCCGGTGGACGATGGGCGTCGCGCTGGTGGTGACCGTCGGGGTGGCCGGCGGCGCGTCGGTGATCCTGGCCGGCATCACCGGCAAGCCGCTGGACGCGATCTACGGCCGCTACGTGCAGATGCTGGCGCCGTTCTGGCTGCTGGTCGGGCTCGGGGTGGTCCTCACCTCCGGGCGCCGGGTGGTGCTGCGCCGGGCGGCCGTCGCGGTGGCCCTGCTGGCCGGCGGCGGTGCGCTGATCGCCGTCCGACTCGCATACGTGGCCAGCCAGGGCCACCGGTTGCGCTACGGCGGCTTCAGTGCCCCGGAGCTGGTGGCATTGACCGGGAGTTTGCGGGAGATGCGGCCGGTGATCGGGTCGCTGGTCGGCATCGCCGGCTGTCTGCTGCTCGTCGCCGCCGTCCTGGTGCCCCGACTGCGGCTGCCGGTGCTCGGCGTTCTCGTCGTGGTCAACCTCGTCACCATGCAGGTGATCGACCAACGGGTCGTGCGGCCGGCCGTCGCGACCGGCGCCCCGACGCCCCGGGTGGCCGACGTCGGCGTACGCCCCGGCGAGCGGGTGTGGGCATCGACGGGTGTGCACTACGTCCTGCGGTTCAACCTCAGCCACCAGGTGACCTGGGCAGACGTTCGGTGGTTCGGCGAGCAGCAGCCGCCGGCTGCGGCTCAGGTGGTGTTCGCCCGTTGGGCGCCCGGCGAGGCCGACGACTGGGACGGGACGGCGTACGGCTTCGTCCGACTGGGCGGCAACCCGGAGCAGCACTGGGCGGCCTGGCGGCGGGCCTGACCCGCCACGCCCCGGTTGACACCGCTATTCGTGAACGGCGGATGTCCACCGGGAACACGGTCGGTTAATGATTATCGTCCACGGCGGAAATGGTTGGTCAATCAGCGCTGACGGCGGTCGGCGCGAGCCAGGGAAATCGGGATGACGGTGATTTCCCGGCCGTCGGACAGCTCCTGTCGTGGGGTGCCCTCCACGAATCGGAAACGCCGGTTCATCTGTCGTACGACGGTATTGTGGCCGAGCACCTCGCCGTCGAGGCGGTCCAGGTGCAGCCCGTCGAAGGCGTACTCGACGGCCTCCCGCATGACCCCCAGCCAGGCGGGCAGCGTCTCGCCCCGCGCGTCCAGCCCGTCGGCGTCCAGATAGAAGCCCCACGAGCCGGTGCGAGGACCGTCCAGCCGCAGGTCGAAGAAGGTGACCACACCGCAGGGCAGGCCGTCGCGGACGTACACCAGCACTCGCCGGGACGGGTCGGTGCGGACCGTCGACCACCACCGGGCGTGCTCCTCGGCGGTGATCTCGTGACTGGTCTTGCTGACCTGGCGGTTGGTCTCCTGATTACGCCAGGACAACATCAGATGAACGTCGTCCGCCGTCGCTTCGCGCAGCACGTGCGTCTCGCTTTCTTATCTGTTCACGTCGGGTCCCGGCACCTTACCCGGGCCTACCGGGAAATCAGATATCCATTCGTGGGGTTGTAGACTGCGGCGCATGAACGAATTGAGTCGCGCGCAGATCCGCGACCTCATGGCTCAGGTGCTGAAGAACCAGGACAAGGAGCTGCCCGCGGACGACGCGGCGCAGTTGCGGGAGATCGGGTTCCGGTCGCTCGACTTCTCCGAGTTGGCCCTGCGGGTGGAGGACGAGACGGGGGAGGAGCTCAACTTCGACGCCCCCGGCCTGCGCCGCATCGCCACCGTCGGGGACGTCCTCGACTTCCTCGTCGAGCTCCAGCACCAGTGACCGTCGCGACGTCGCGCGACCCCGCAGCCGCGCACCCGGAGCCGGCCGGTGCCGACAACCGGGTCGTCGTCGGTGGCACCGCGCTGACCTGGCGCTCCCTGCCGACGCCGACGCTGCCCGACCCCGCAGCCGTGCTCGCCCACGCCGCCGTGCACGCGCTCACCGCCGCTCGGCAGCACGCCGTGCACGGCACTGAGCTGCTGCTCAGCACCGCGAGCCGGGTCGACGCGGCGATGCGTACGGAGCTGTTGGAGGCTGGGTTCATCGTCAGCGTCCTCGACGACGACGGAGTGCACTCGAGCGTCCCGGCCCAGCCGCGAGCCGCCGAACCCGGCCGGCTCTGGCTGCTGACCTCGGGCTCGACGGGGCGTCCCAAGCGGGTCGGGCACACCCTCGACACGTTGACCACCGTACGGGCCGACCAGCCCGATCGGACCTGGCTCTGCCCGTACGCCCCGGGCACGTACGCCTGGTGGCAGGTGGTCACCCTGTCGCTGACCCAGCCCGGCCAGCACCTGGTGGTGGTCGAGCCCGACGAGCTGGACGACTGGCCCATGGTGGCGACTTCGTACGGGGTCGACGCCGCCTCCGGCACCCCGACCTTCTGGCGTCGCACCCTCTACCGCGACGCCGCCGCGCTGGCCCGCGTGCCGTTGCGCCAGATCACCCTCGGCGGAGAGCCGGTGGACCAGGCGATCCTGGACCAGCTGCGGGAGGTCTTCCCCGCGGCCCGGATCTCCTGGATCTACGCGTCCTCCGAGGTGGGGGCGTCCATTGTGGTGCACGACGGGCGGGCCGGGTTCCCGGTCGACTGGCTGGACCGGGAAACCCCCGGTCGGCCGACGCTCTCCGTCCGCGATGACGAACTGGTGGTCACCTCTCCGTACCACGGGGCCGGTCTGGCTGGCCCGATCCGCACCGGCGACCGGGTGCAGGTGCTCGACGACCGCGTACTGATCACCGGCCGGCTGGATTCCGACGAGATCAACGTCGGTGGCAGCAAGGTCTCCGCCGGCGTGGTCCGCAATGTGCTGGCCGGGCATCCGGCGGTTGCCTGGGCCCGGGTGACCGGCCGCCGTGCCCCGGTGCTCGGCCGGATGGTGGTCGCTGAGGTGGTCCTCGCTCCCGCCGACCCGTCCGATCCGGCCGACCACCCGGACACCGACGAGGCCGCGCTGGTCCGCTGGTGCGCCGACCGGCTTCCCGAGCACGCGGTGCCACGACGGATCCGCGTGCTGACCGAGATTCCCGTCAAGGAGACCCTGAAGAGCGATGTCTGACCCCGCCGACACCCAGCTCGTCCCACCCAGCTCCGTGGTTCTCGTCTCCGGCGGCTCCCGAGGGCTTGGCCTGGCCGTCGTGACCGACCTGCTCGACGCGGGCGTCAAGGTGGCCGCGTTCGCTCGCACCATCACCCCGGAGTTGGAGAAGCTCGCCGCCGAGCACCCCGACCGGGTGCACGTCGGCGCGGTGGACGTCACCGACCTGCGCGCCGTGCAGAGCTTCGTCCGGGAGGTGGAGCAGCGCCTCGGCCCGATCGACGGCATCGTCAACAACGCCGCGATGGGTCAGGACTCGCTGCACGCGCACACCTCCACCGAGGACATCGCCCGGATCATCGAGACCAACCTGACCGCCCCGCTGCAGCTGACCCGGCTGGTGATCCGCCGGATGCTCGCCAAGGGGCTGCGCGGGCGGATCGTCAACATCACCTCGATCTGCGGGCAGCGCGGTTTCCCGGGCCTGGTCGCATACTCGGCCACCAAGGGCGGCATGGACGCCGCCACGCGCTCGCTCGCCCGGGAGTTGGGCGGCCGGATGCTGGTCAACTCGGTCGCCCCCGGCTTCTTTGCCTCGGAGATGTCCGCCGTGCTCGGCCCGACCCAGCTCGACCAGATCGTGCGCCGCACCCCGACCGGTCACCTGACCGAGCCGGTGGAGGTCACACCGGTGGTGCGGATGCTGCTGCGGGAGCACACCAACATCAACGGCCAGGTCATCGTGGTGGACGGTGCCGCCGCCATCTGACCTGGCCCGGCCGGTCCGGCCCCGTCCGGTGCCAGGGTTGCTCGCCGCCGCCGAGCGGCATCTGCGTATCGGCGCCCCCGCCGACCTGGCCGATGCGGTGACCCGCAGTCACCTCGACGACGGGCGCTGCGTCGGCTGGTACGGCCCGCCGACACCCGGGTGGCGGCTGGCCATCGACGCGGAACGCGTGGACGCTCCGGTGCCCCCGGCGCTGGCTCGCCGGTTCGGGGTGGAGGACTTCTGGGCGCGGTGGACCCGCGCCGAGTGCTGCTGCAAGTTGACCGACGTGCCGATGGTGGCCTGGTGGCGTCGCCACGGGCTGAGCACGCCAGCCGACGAACCTACAGTCTGGCGCACCCTACGGCTAGCCAACCTGGTGGTCACCGTAGGCGTCGTCCCGACCCACCCTCCCCGGCCCCTACCATCAATCCCGGTAGGCCCCGCCGATCATGGAGTTGTGGTGCCTCACAAAGCAGGCACGGAGGCATGAAACCCCCACCACAACTCCATGATCGGCGCGGCAGTGTCGACGCAGCCCAGCCCTGTGCCGACGGCTAGATCAGGTCCCAGCTCAGGGGGGTGCCTCGGGGGACGTCGGTGGCGAAGGTGCGGCCCAGCACCCGGTCGATGTCCACAGGGGCCAGCCCGCCGGCTGGCCGGATCGAGCGAACGTTGTGCGCGGTCACCGGGTCGCCGGCGCGGACGTCCTCGACCACGAAGAGCGAACGGCGGAACCGCAGCCCTTCCCGTTCCGCCGGGGTCGGGCCGATCGCGGCACCGCCCAGCGCCGCGTACGCGCGGCCCGACTCGGCGACCAGGGCCGTGAGCTCCGCCGGGTTCAGGGAGAAGTCCGAGTCCACCCCGCCGTCGGCCCGGTCCAGCGTGACGTGCTTCTCGATGAAGCAGGCGCCGAGCGCCACCGAGGCGACCGCCACCCCGATGCCGGGCGTGTGGTCGGAGAGCCCGACCGGCACGTCGAACGCACCGGCCAGCACCGGCAGTCGGCGCAGGTTGCTGTCGGCCGGCGGCGCCGGGTAGGACGCGGTGCACGCCAGCAGGACGATGCCCGCCGCGCCACCGTCACGGGCGGTTCGCACCGCAGCGTCGATCTCCGCGACCGTCGCCATTCCCGTGGAGATCACCATCGGCTTGCCGGTGCTGGCCACGAGCCGGATCAGCGGCAGGTCGACCAGCTCCGACGAGGCGATCTTGTACGCGGGTGCGTCCAGCGACTCCAGCAGCTCCACGGCGGTCGCGTCGAACGGTGACGAGAAGACGGTCAGCCCACGCTCGCGGGCCCGCTCGAAGATCGGGGCGTGCCACTCGTACGGGGTGTGGGCGCGCTCGTAGAGGCGGTACAGGTTCTCCCCGCCCCACAACTCGTGCCCGCTGGAGATCCGGAACGCCGGAGTGTCGACGTCGATCGTGATCGTGTCCGGCCGGTACGTCTGGAGCTTCAGCGCGTGCGCCCCGCTCTCGGCCACCGCGTCGACGATGGCCAGCGCCCGGTTCAGATCGCCGTTGTGGTTGCCGGACATCTCGGCGACCACGAACGGTCGCTCCCCGGCACCGACCGCGTGCGGTCCGATCTTGATTGTCGCCGTCATTCCGACCTCTGCTCAGGTACGTCCGCACCGGGGTGCGGTGGTGCTGTCGTCGTCCACCCGGCGGGGGGGACGACCTGGAGAACCAGGGCGCCGGGAGCCGACCCGGCTCCCGGCGTGGTGTGCGGTGGGGGCGGTCACGGCCGGCGGCCCCCGGCCAGCGCGTCACGTCGCTCCGTCGCCATGGTGAGCCCGCCGTCCCGCGTCGTCGCGGTGCCCGCCCCTCGGCCCGGGTCCTCGTCGGTGGTGACCGAACCGGTGTCGGTGCCGATGCCACCCGCCGGGCCGGGCCGGCGCAGGCGACCAGCGACGCGGTGTGCCTGCCGCAGTGCCGAGTACGCCAGCCAGTCACCGCGCCCGACGAGGCGGTGCTTGAGCCCGTTCGCGCCCGGGGGCAGGGGGTAGCCGCCGGTGGGCAGGTACCGACGGTAGTGCTCGGCGGCCCGGTGGAAGAAGTCCCGCCGCAGGTGTGGGTGCAGCCGGTCGTCGTTGCCCACCACCACCAGGTAGTGGCTGATCATCAGCTGGAACAGTTCGGACTGCAAACGCTCGTCCGGGTGCTTGCGGGCGACCCAGTCCAACAGCCGCTCGTACTGGGCGAATGCGTCGAAGTGCCGGCCGCTGCGGGTGGAGGTGATCGCGCCCTGCCGGCCCTGCCGGTACAG
This sequence comes from Micromonospora sp. LH3U1, assembly GCF_028475105.1. Classification (NCBI taxonomy): domain Bacteria; kingdom Bacillati; phylum Actinomycetota; class Actinomycetes; order Micromonosporales; family Micromonosporaceae; genus Micromonospora; species Micromonospora sp. LH3U1. The sequence goes on from NZ_CP116936.1 coordinate 2,324,209, forward strand.
GTAGCAGATCCGGTCCAGCACGGAGATCCTCTCCGCCCCGATCAGCAGCGGGTGGCTGAACGGGATGTCCTCGTACCAGCCGGGGAAGAACCGCAGCTCCAGCTCGTCCAGGAAGTCCCGGCGGACCACCTTGTTCCAGGCGGTGTGCTGCACCCGCAGCAGTTGTGGCTGGTCGGCCAGCCGGGTGACGGCGGGGATTCCGCGCAGCAGGTGACTGCTCGCGTCGACCTCCCGCCGGCCGTCCTCGTGCACCCGCAGGTGGTCCAGCATGAGCACGTCGGGCTGGTGCTGGCGCAGCCGGTCCAGCACCGCCGCGATCGTGCCCGGCGGCAGCCAGTCGTCGCTGTCGATGAACCAGACGTACCGGCCGGTGGCCACGTCGAGCCCGGCGTTGCGGGCCAGGCCCAGACCCACGTTGCTGCTCAGGTGTACGACGCGGACGCCGTCGCGGCTGACCGCGTACGAGCGGAGCATGTCGCCGCAGCCGTCCGGAGAGGCGTCGTCGACCGCGATCAGCTCGACCGCGTCCGACTCGCCTGCCGGGACGTCGGCCCGGATCGACGCGAGGCACTGGTACAGGTACGCCTCGACGCCGTACACGGGCACGACGATGCTCAGCAGCGGTGCGTGCGTCGGCTCATTGACCACGCTCGCCACCTTCGACGACCCGGGTGGCCGGTCACGGAACCTGACGTGGCCACCGGTGGTGGAGTCTCTGAACTCCCGCCCAGCGGGAGGTTAACGCCGGGCCGGCGGGCCGGTCCTCGAAGCAGGGGACCAGGACTGCTCCGACCGGCATTTGGCGGGTGGGACACGTCCGGTTCACCCGGTAGTGACCCGGTAGGGTGCCCCGGGTGCGGCCCTGCCGGGCCGTCGCGGGCGTCGCCGTCGCGTCGTCCGACGCCGCGCCGAGGAGGATACGAACGTGCTGGTGACCCTGCCGAGCTTCGGGATCCCGGCATGACGAGCGCCGCCGAGGTGCCGGCTGTCCAGCCGGCCCCCGCACCAGCCCGGCTGCCCTCGCTGACCGGGCTGCGCTGGATCGCCGCGTTGCTGGTCTTCGGATTCCACGCGGGCACCATGCGGATCATCGCCGAGCCGGACTACAAGGCTGTCGTCGACGCACTGTTCACCCTCGGCCTGTCCGGGGTGCAGTTCTTCTTCATCCTCAGCGGCTTCGTGCTGGTCTGGTCGGCCCGCGCGGGCGACTCCCGGCGCATCTTCTGGCGACGACGGGTCGCCAAGATCTACCCGAATCACCTGGTGCTGTGGGGAGCCACGCTGCTGGTCGCCTGGTGGTTCGCCGACCCGGTCCTCCCGGCGGCCGCACTGGAGAACCTGGTGCTGTTGCAGGCCTGGGACCCCCGGCCGGGCTGGTTCTACAGCATCAACACGGTGAGCTGGTCGCTGTCCTGCGAGTTCTTCTTCTACCTGTGTCTGCCGCTGGCGCTGCCACTGCTGCGCCGGGCCCGGCCGAAGCTGCTGTGGGTGCTGATCGTCGCACTGCCGCTGCTGATCCTCGCGCTCTGGCCGGCTCAGCAGTTGGTGCCGGAGGTGAGCCGATGGTGGTTCACCCAGGTCTTCCCACCCGTGCGGTCGCTGGAGTTCTGGTTGGGCGCGGTGGCGGCCGAGTTGATGCGCCGTGGCCTCTGGCGCGGCCCGGGGCTGACCGTGGCCAGCGGGATCTTCCTGGCCACCTGGGTGGCAGCCACGGAGTTCATCCGCGCCGAACTGTGGACCACGCTGCTCGCGGTCGCGTACCTGCTGGTGATCACCGCCGCCGCGGACGCGGACGTGCGGGGTCGGCGCTCGCCGTGGCGGTCCCGGCCGCTGGTCTGGCTCGGTGAGGTCTCCTTCGCCTTCTACCTGGTTCACGTGCTGGTGATGACGAGCGTGTTGCGCTGGAGCGGTGACTGGGGGACCGGCTTCGAGGGCTGGCGTGGCCCGGCCGTGGTGCTCGGCTTCCTGGTGGTGAACCTGGTCCTCGCCGGGTTGCTGCATCGCTTCGTCGAGACCCCGATGATGCGCCGACTCGCGCCGCGCCGTCCGGCCCGACCGGTGTCCGTCCCCGGACCCGTGTCCGTCCCCCGACCGCGCACGGCAGGCAGCGAAGCCCCCGACAGCGATGCCCCCAACGCCGCTGGCGTCGGGCCTCGAACCGGGGCCGGCGGGGCCGACCCAGCCGACAGCCGAGCAACGTACGTGGACTCGCGCTGACACCATCCACCCTGGTCAGCGGGGTCGGCGCGGCGTGAGCCGACACGCCCGTGGTCGGTGCGTCCGGGTCGGCGCGACGGTAGCGTGGGGACGTGCTTCCGGTCGCGCTCACCTGTCCGCTGTGGTGGGTGGCGCGCTGGGCGACACGGGTGCTGACCAGCCTCGCCGTCGCTGCGGCCCTGGCGCTTGGCGCGGGCCCGGCCACGGCCGTCGCACCGACGCTCAGCGCCGTGCCGAGCGCCGTGCCGATCCCGTTCGCTGCCGGATCGCTGGCGGCGTCGTGCCGGCCCACCGTGGCACAGGGGCCCGCGCAATCGGCCCGGGCGGTCCCTGAGCGGGCCGCCGAGAAGCCCCCGGCCTGGTCGGTCGACTCGCTGCCCGGCGGCCAGGTCACCGTCGCGACCGGCGTGCTTCCGGTGTGCGCCCCCGGGCCCGACCCGCTGCCCCTCGTCGGCGGTCCGAGCAGTCGGGCGCCCCGGGCCCCACCCGGGCGCTGAGCCACCGGGACGAGCGTCCCGCCGCCGCGCCCTGTCGACCCACCAGCTCTGCCCCCGCCGATCCGTGGCCCGCCGTGGCCAGGTTGCCGGTCGGGCTCCACCGCATTGCTCTCTCCCCGAGGTGCCGACCATGGAGACCGTTGTCTTCTACCAGTTCGTGACCGAGGTTCCGCAGGCCGCCGCCATCTGGTCGGCCCTGTTCCTGCTGACACTGGGCGTACTCGCCGTGCTGGTCGCTCGCCCCGAGCGGGACCGGCCCACGGACGACCCGCTCCCGGCCGCGCCCACCGCTCGGGAGGTGGCCGAAGCCGAGGCCGTCGACCTGCGCCGGTACGCCGAGGAGGTGGCCGTCGCTGCGGCCGGCGCGGCGACGACCGCGCGGCGGCGACGCGCGGCCTGGCTGACCGCTCAGGAGGAGATGGAGCGGGCCTGGACCGGGTACGACGAGGCGGACACCGCCGCCCGTCGGTTCGCGGGTGCCGGGGCGCTGCCCGCCCCGCATACCCCCCGCACCCCTGCCGAGTACGCCCTCCGGGAGCGCTACCTGCTCCGCGCGGCGACTGCGGCGCACTGGCGGGGCGACCTGAGCATGGCGCAGTTGGGCGACGTGTTCGGGCACCGGCGCGGCTGGGATCCCCGGCGGCACCCGGTCGAGCAGGAGGTGGTGCTCAGCCGGGCGATCCGGGACGCGAGGCGGGCCGACTACGAGGCCGCCGCCACCCGGGAGCGGGCCGTGTGGCGGGACGCGGAACTGGCCGCCGAGGCGGCGCGCACCCTCGCCGACGAGGCGTACGCGGCAGCGGCCCGGCTGCGGCCGAACCCGGTCCCCGCTCGCCGGGCGGCGAACGGGACGGTCCGTCCTGCGCTCGTGGCACGCTGGCGGCCGGCCCGCGTGGGTTGAGCCCGATCCGTGATGTGAGCCCGGTCACGCCAATGCGAAATCGGGCGTCCGGCGCGATCGGCGCGATTTTTCCCGGAATTGTGACCGCATTATCGGCGGCCTGTCCGGTTGTCGCCCGCAGGCGTCGCCGTAACCGCTTGTCCCATCGAGTCACATCATCGGCAATACGCGCAGAAATTGTCGTGCCAGATCAGGTTTACGCAGGTGAACCTGGCTTGGCAGGGTGCGAACAGGCCAGTAGTGTCGTCCCGTCCGGTGCGGTAACCGATCGCAAGAGGCGACGCCGCGCCGACCCGCTCAATCGTGAAAACGAACCGGGGACCCATCAGTAAGTCCGGGGTGAATCCGCGAGCCATGGCCCGCGGTAGGGCGATCTTCCCGCCCGAATCCGTCAGCTAACCCGGTAGGCGGTGTCGGAAGGAGTTCCATCCTCGTGCAGCTCTCCACCCCTCGGTTGTTCCCTCGCCTCCACGGCGCAGCGGTGCCCCCGCTCATTCGTCCAGTGACGGTGAGCTGACCCCCGGGTCATCGCCTATCCCGCCCGGCAGCACCGGGCGTTCCCCTGAGCGGTTCACCATCCGCGGACCACGGTCCGCGCGCTGGCGCCTGCCCGGATATACCGGTCCGGCCCCGGTGTGCCGCTCTCCCCCCGATCCGTGGAGGACCCCGTGAAGCACACCCTGCAGCGTCAGCTCCGCCGCATTGCCACCGAGCGCCCGTACCAGATCGCCGTCGCCTCCGCCGCGGCCCTCGCGATCGCCACCACCACCGGCGCCCTTGTCACCGCCACCGACGACGCCCCGGCCAGCCAGCGCACCGCGACCACCGTCGCCGAGATGCGCAGCGACACCGCTGCCTCCCGCGGTGAGGCGCGCGACGCGTCCCCTCCGCCAGCGCCGCGCCGACCGCCGCCGCCACCAGCGCTGCCCCGGCCACCACCGCCGCGTCACCCGCCGCCAAGGCCAGCAGCAACCCGGACCTGACCCGTAAGCCAGCCCCGCCGAAGCCGCCTGCGACGAAGGTGCTCGACTACGACTACGAGGCGCAGAACACGTACTACAACTGCGGCCCGGCAGCCACCCGTAACGCGCTCAGCGCCACCGGCATCGACCGCACCCAGGACGAGCTCGGCGCCGAGCTGGGCACCACCGAGATGGGCACCAACTCGGCCGAGGACACCACCCGGGTGCTCAACGCCGAGGTGAAGGGCTCCCCGTACCGGACCCGGATGTTCGCCGGCGCGCCCAGCTCGGCCCAGATGGACCGGCTCCAGGCCGACGTCGTCAAGGCCATCACCGACGGCCGCGGCGTGGTGGCCAACGTCGTCGGCGACGCCACCGACACCAACGGCGGCTGGCACTCCTACGGCGGCGGGCACTACATCGCCGTCGTGGGCTACAAGGACAACGGCCGGACCGTGCGGATCGCCGACTCGGCGAACGCGGCCGACCCGTCGTACTGGATCACCACGATCGACCTGGCCAACTGGATCGCCAGCCGGGGCTACTCCGCCTGACCCAGGCGCGCAGACCGCCGCGGGCGCCGTCCCCCACAAGGGGCCGGCGCCCGCGGCGTCTCTGCCTGTGCGGTCAGTAGGTGATGAAGCCGTACAGCGCGAGGTGGTTCGATTTCGTCCCACCGACCGTGTGGTCGATGCTGGACGGCTGCACCCCGCCCTTGACGAAGAGATAATCGATCTTGCTGGAGCCGTTGGTGGCCTTCGATCCGTAGCCGGTCATGCCGTAGCCGCTCAGCGTGCCGGATGCGATGCCCGTACGGTTCGCGTCGATCCCCACGACGCGGATCGTGGAGGCGTTGAGCAGGCTGGTCGCGTCCGCGCCGAGATGGATGCCGGTGTTGGCGATGCCCCGGTCACCGTCGCCGGCGCAGGCGTTCTGCCGGTTCTCCTGCGGCAGGTGCATGGTCGCGGCGAACACGCTCGTGCCGGTCGCCTTGATGGTGAACCGGGCCGCGATGGCGCTGGTCCGCTTCCACTTGTGGTAGTCGGTGCTGTCCGGGTCGCTGTTCGGCGGCTTGTACAGCGTGCATCCGGCACCGTTGGCGTACGCCGTGCCCGGCTTGAGCCAGCCCGCGCTCCAGTACTTCGAGATGTCGCCAGTGGCGAGGCTGAGCGTTTGCTTGTTCCAGATGATGCCGTTGGTCTGCTTCTTCTTGAGGTCGCCGAGCGACTGCGAGCTGCACTTGTGCGTGCCGCCCCAGGGCTCCGGGTCACTCCACGCCACGATCGCCCCGTAGGTGCCCGCCGGGTAGCCGAACTTCGCCGACAGTTGGTCGGCGTACGCCTCGGCCTGGCCGGTGCCGCGCACCTGCTGCACGATCAGGATGTCGGGTGCCACCACGCCGCTGGTGCCGGTGCGACCGGCGTCGTCGACCAGGATCGAGGTCAGGTGGTCCGGCCCGGGGATTCGGGTGCAGCTCCCGTCGGAGTTGTTCAGCACCAGGTTCTCGATGTTGTTGTTGTAGACCCGCAGGACCCGGTCGGCCGCCGCGACCGCCTCGGCACCCGACCCGCCGCCGTCGGTGGAGACGTCCGTCGGTGTGCCGAGCGCGGGGTGGGTCGGCGGCGCGCCGAGCGCGACGGCCGCCAGGGTCGCGGCCAGTGCTGATCCGAGCATCCTGAACACGGTGGGCTCCTCTGCGCGAGGGGATCGACAAGTGACGCTCCCCGTCCAGGCGCCGAACTCTACAGTGGATCTTGCTTGGTCGGTGTCCCCGCGAGTGGCGCCGATGACGACTCTCGTACCCGGCCCTGAACCGTGGGAGACTGCGGCCGTGGTGGATGAATCGGGTGGTCACGCTGGTCGAAGGCCGGTCCTGCTGCTGCTGCACGGCATGGGGGCGACGGGCGACGTGTGGTTGCCCTGGGCGCCATACCTCGAACAGCGCTGGCCCGGGCGGTGGCTGGCACCGGACCTCGCCGGTCACGGCTGGGCGGCGCCGCTGTCGTCGTACTCCTTCGAGGGTTTCGCCGGCCGGATCGCCCACGGCCTCGCCGCCGACGACCGGCTCGTCGTGCTCGGGCACTCACTGGGTGGGGTGGTCGGCCTCGCGCTGGCCGCCCGCACCGCCGGGATGCCGGTGGACGCGGTGGTCGGTCTGGGCATCAAGGCATCCTGGTCGCCCGCCGAGCTGGCCCGCGCCGCCGAGCTGGCCGCGCGCCCGGTGAGCTGGTTCGCCAGCCGCACCGAGGCGGCTCGCCGCTACCTGCGGGTCTCCGGACTGGTCGGCCTGGTCCCGCCGGACGACCCGGTCGTGGACGCCGGGCTGCGTCAGGTCGACGGCCGGTGGCGCCTCGCCATGGACCCGACCGCCTTCGCGGTCGGTGAGCCCGACCTGGCCGCGCTGCTGGCGGCGATCGACGTGCCGGTGGTGCTGGCGCGCGGGGAACACGACCCGATGGTCACCGACGAACAGCTCAAGGAGTACGGCGTACCCGTTGCCACGCTGCCCGGTCTCGGCCACAACGCCCACGTGGAGGACCCGGCGGCCGTGCTGGCGCTGCTGGACCCGTACCGCTGATCGGTTACACCGGTGCGGGCGCGGTCAGTTCCGTCGCGGGCGCCAGCTCCCGGCGGGCCGCGGTCAGGAACGCCTCAGCGTACGAGTCGGCCGGGAAGTCACCCAGGTAGCGGCGGCGGGTGGCCCAGCGGGCCTCGGCCAGCGGGTCGGTGTCCAGCAGTGCGTTCAGCACTTCGTCCATGTTGGACATGTCCCGGCGCAGCACGTAACCCGACCCGGCCAACGGGAAGCGCTCCACGAACCGGGCGCCCTCGTCGCCCATGTCGGTGACCGCGTACGGCTTGCCGGAGTAGAGGTAGTCGGAGATCACCCCGGACACGTCGGACACCAGCGCGTCCGAACGGTTGACACATTCGGTCAGGCTCAGCTCCCGAGCGGCCGCACCGACCACGTGCTGGCGACCGGTGCGGGCCCGGTCGGCGACGAGCAACTCGGTCAGGCGGCCCAGTTGACGTGCCGACGCCGGGTTCTGCGCGGTGTACGGGTGGGCCCGCAGGATCACGGTCGCGCCGCGCTCCAGCAGGCGATGCAGAAGACCCTCGACCACCGGCAGCGAGCAGTAGTCGGCGTCGGCGTGGTGCCCGGTCCAGGTCGGGGTGTAGAGCACGGTCGGGTGCGTCAACCCGTGCGCCGGCTCCGGGCGTACCTCGATCGACTCGACCTGCGGGCGGCCCACCACCACGAACTTGTCCGCCGGGATCTGCACCCCGGCGCGGGCGTACCGGTCGATCGCCGCCGGACCGGCCACGAAGATCCGGTCGAAGATCCCCGACACCGGGTTGGCGCTCGGTGCCTTGTCGCTGTCGCCGTGGTGCAGCTGGACATGGGTGAGCTGGGTGAAGCGGATGCAGTGGCTGTTCTTCGCCCCGTGGTTGACGTAGAACGCGGCCCGCAGACTCGGCACCAGCGCCTCGTCCATCGCCCGCAGGGTGGGGCAGTAGACCACCGGCGCGTCGGTGGCCGCGGCGATCGGGGCCAGGAACTCCGGCTCGCGCAGCACGACCATGAACGGCCGGCCGATCCGTTCCAGGTAGGGCAGCCACATGGTGACCTGGTATTCCGACCCGGGAGGCGCCGAGAAGTAGAGCAGGAACTCCGGCTGGTGCCGGCGCAGCGCACGGGCCACCGGCCCGCCACCAGCCGTCGGCCGGAACCGCCGCCGGGCCAGGTCCAGTGCGACCGCATCGGCGCCCGCGCCGACCAGCAGACTGGCGGCCAGCGCCACGCCGGCCGGCAGGGCGAGCGCGGCAGCGAGCGCCACGGCGGCGAGCAGCCCGAGCAGGGCGGTGCCGAGCCGGTCGGCGACCAGCGGCGTCCAGGCGCGTACCGGCAGGTTGGCGGCCCGGATCTCCAGGTTGCCGGCGGTCCGCAGGGGCCCCACCAGCAGCACCAACCCCAGCAGGACCAGTGCGGTGGCGACCAGCGCGAGGTTGAGCCCGTCGTCCAGCCGCCGGGAGTAACCGACCAGGAGCGCAGCGGCGATCAGCGTCGTCTCCGCGACGAGGTCGGCGCTGGGCCGGACCCGTTGCTCAGCGGCCGAGGCGGCCAGCGCGGCGACCGCCAGCGCCAGCCCCCACCCGGTGGCGCCGGTGAGCGCCAGCACGACGAAGGCCAGCACGGCCAGCCCGATGCTCAGGCACCGGGCGGCCAGCTTTCGGACCAGGTCGCCGCGCATGTCGCTCCGTTCGTGGTTCCGCCGCCGCCGTCAGTTCGCGGTCGAGGCACCGGCCGGCGCCTCGAACCGACCCGGCCCGGACTGGGCCGGCACGGTCGGTGTGGGCCCGTCACCGGGTGCCCGGCGTACGTCGATGACCTGGCCGGTCAGATCGGAGATCAGCACGTCCAGCGACGACTGGGCGACAGCCTCCGCGGCGAGCAGGGTGTGCTCCGGCTCCTCGCCGAAGGCCCGCGTCCGCATCGGGGTGGCGGTCCGCTCCGGGTTGATGCAGTTGACGCGTACGCCGACGTCGGCCCACTCGTCGGCGAGCGCCTGGGTGAGGTTGACCAGGGCGGCCTTGGTGGCCGAGTAGAGCGCGTAGCGGGCCCGCCCCCGGGTGTAGGAGCTGGAGGTGTAGAGCAGCAGTTGGCCCTTGGTCTGTTGGAGATATGGAAGAGCCTGGCGGGCGATGGTCACCGGGCCGACGAAGTTGACCTGGAGCACCCGGTCCATGGTCTCCTCGTCCATCTCGGCGAGGGCGCCCTTCTCCAGGATTCCGGCGGTGACCACCACGTGGTCGATCCGGCCGGTGGCCTCGAAGGCGGTCGTCAGCGCGGCCTCGACGTCCCCGGCCCGCTCGACGTGGGTGCCGGTGCTGGAGCGGCTGAACGGGAAGACCTGGGCGCCGTAGCGCCGGGCCAGCTCGGCCAGCTCGTGGCCGATGCCGTAGCTGCCGCCGAACACCACGATGGTGCGGCCGGTCAGCTCCTCGCTGTAGCTGCGGTGGTCGGTCAGCCGGGGCGCCTGCGCCGCGGCGAGCTGGAAGAGCTTGTCCGCCAGGTGCACGTCGACCGGGTGGGTGACCTTGATGTTCTCGTCCGAACCGTCGATCACCTTGATCGGGGTGCCGGGCAGGTAGCGCAGCACGACACCGCAGTCGTCGGTGGCGGCGAAGTTCGGGTCATCCTCGGCGATCCGGTACGCCTCGCGGATGGTGGGGGAGCGGAACGCCTGCGGGGTCTGCCCACGGCGCAGCCGGGACCGCACCGGAATGTCGGTGATGCAGTCGTTGTCGTCCACCTGGATGATCGTGTCCGCGGACGGGATGGCCACGTCCACGGCGTCATAGGTCCAGAGCGCGTTCACGCACTCGCGCACGATTCGGCCGCTGAGCAGTGGGCGTACCGCGTCGTGGAAGAGGATGTTGCAGTCCGCCGGGCCGACCGCGTCCAGCGCGATCCGGGTGGTGGCGTTGCGGGTGTCGCCGCCCTCGATCACCTGGGTGACCTTGCGCAGGCCGGCCTTCTCGACGATCTGCTTGGCGTCGTCGACGTGGCCGGTCGCCATCAGCACGATGATCTCGTCGATCTCCGGCGCCGTCTCGAAGACCGCCAGGGTGTGCTCGATGATCGGCTTGCCGGCGATCTTCAGCAGTTGCTTCGGGATGCCGAGACCCAGCCGGGTGCCGGTGCCCCCGGCCAGAACCACCGCCACTGTCCGCGAGGGCCGCCACGGCTCCGGGTTCTCCGCTGCGGCGTCCGGGCCAGTGGTCTGGTCCTGCGTCATTGCCGGATCCTCACTCTCAGGGATGCGTTAACGGAAGGTTCCGCCCGAGCGGCGACGGAATGAACCTTAACGCGCGGACCGCGCCGCCCCAACGCGGGCGACGCGGTCCATGGCGCCGTGTCGATGCCGGACGTGCGCCGGCGTACTACTTGCTGTTCGCGTACGCCTCGTAGGCCCGAATGACCTCGTCGGTGGGCCCGTCCATCCGCAGGACGCCCGATTCCAGCCAGATCGTCCGTTCGCAGGTGTCCCGTACGGAGGAGAGCTGGTGGCTGACCAGGAACACCGTGCCGGCCCCCTCCCGCAGCTCCCGCACACGCTGCTCGCTGCGCTTGCGGAAGCCCTTGTCACCGGTGGCGAGCGCCTCGTCGATGAGCAGCACGTCGTGCTTCTTGGCGGCGGCGATGGAGAACCGCAGCCGGGCAGCCATGCCGGACGAGTACGTGCGCATCGGCAGGCTCGCGAAGTCGCCCCGCTCGTTGATCCCGGAGAAGTCGATGATCCCCGCGGCCTGCTTGGCCACATCGTCGGGGTGCATCCCCATGGCCAGGCAACCGAGGACGACGTTGCGCTCACCCGAGAGGTCGTTGAGCAGCGCGGCGTTCACGCCGAGCAGCGACGGCTGGCCCTGGGTGTAGATGGCACCCCGGTTGACCGGCAGTAGGCCGGCGATGGCCCGCAGGATGGTGGACTTGCCGGACCCGTTGCTGCCGATGAGCCCGATCGCCTCGCCCCGGTACGCGGTGAAGGACACGCCCTTGACCGCGTGCACCTCCCGCACGTTCGGCGCCTTGGTGCGCTTGACCAGCCGCCGCAGCGCGGCCACCGGCGTGGTGCCACCGGCGGCGCCCTGGTGCACCCGGTAGATGATGTGCGCGTCGTCCACGACCACGGTCGGGATGCGCTCCTGCGTCCGGGTCATCGTCGCGTTCGCCTCGACGGGAGCGTCGAATTGCTCAACCACGGCCGTACTCCTGTTCGCCGCGCCAGAAGTAGATGAAACCGCCGATCCCGGCCACCAGCGCCCAACCGGCACCGACCAGCCAGAGCTGGGTCAGCGACTCGTTGAGCAGCGGTGCCTCCTCGAGCAGCGTGTACCGGGCCAGCTCGATGTAGACCAGCAGCGGGTTGTACTGCACCAGCGTCGTCGCCCAACTGGGCAGCCGTTCGAACAGGCTGACGCTGTAGAGGACGCCGGAGCCGTACATCCAGGTGCGCATGATGAACGGCATCACCTGCTTGAGGTCGCTCGACTTGGCGCCCAACCGGGCCACCATCAGCACCACGCCGGCGTTGAACAGCGCCTGCAGCAGCAGGGCCGGCACCAGCAGCAACCACTCCCACGTGAGCGGCTCGCCGGTGACCAGCACGATGCCGATCAGCACCACCATCGAGGCCAGCAGTTGCTGGAACTGCGTCATCGTGGTGGACAGCGGCAGGCTGGCCCGGGGGAAGTGCAGCGCCCGGATCAGCCCCAGGTTGCTGCTGATCGACTGGGTGCCGGCCAGGACCGCGCTCTGGGTGAAGTTGAAGATGAACAGCCCGGTGGTCAGGTAGGCGATGAAGTTCGGGATGCTGTTCTGGGCCAGCACCACCCCGAAGATCAGGTAGTAGACCGCCGCGTTGGTCAGCGGGGTGAGCACCTGCCAGAGCTGCCCGAGCTTGGCATTGCTGTACGAGGCGACAAGCTTGGCGTTGGCGTACGCGGCGATGAAGTGCCGGTAGGCCCATAGTCGGCGGCTGTACTCGGCGAGGCTGGGTCGCTCACCGGCGACCCGTAGACCGTGCCGAGCGGCCAGCTGCGCCTGGGTCAGGCCCGTTTCGGGGTCGACCAGCGCGGTGGTGGCCATGGAAATGGCGCTCCGATCTTTCGTGCAGACGGGTTGCTCGCGACGATGGGATCCTAGTGGGAAGTGTGCGCGGGGCGCCGCCTCGTCGCTGCGTGGACAGTAGTCCGAAACACGTCGGGACGCAACCGTATCGTCGTTGCGCTACTCTGGTCGCCGTGACCTGCGATAAGAGCCCTCGATGACCACCGAGAAGAGGCGGGCCCCGGCCGGAGCGGCGGTGCTTCGTGACGAGATCACCACGGCTATCCGGCATGCGCTGATGCAGGAGCTCGCCGCGGTCGGCTACGGCCGGCTCTCCATCGAGGCGGTGGCCCGGCGGGCCGGCGTCAGCAAGACCGCCATCTACCGGCGGTGGAACTCGAAGCTCGACCTGGTGCTGGAGATCGTCGCCGCGGCGGCGCAGGGAAAGCTGCCCGCGCTGGACACCGGCACCCTGCGCGGCGACCTCGCGCTGCTGTTCCAGGCGGTGGCGCACGCGCTGCGCCACCCACTGGCGTCGCAGATCATCCCGGACCTGCTGGCCGAGGCCGCTCGCAACCCCAGCATCGATGCGACCCTGCGTCAGGTGCTGCACGCCCGACAGCAGGAGATCGGCGGTCGCCTGGTGGCCCGTGCGGTGCAACGCGGTGAGTTGCCGGCCGACACCGACCCGGACGCCGCGGTCGACCTCATCGTCGGCCCGCTCTACTGGCGGCTCGCCATCGCCCGACTCCCGCTCACGGACGGCTACCTCGACAATCTGGTCGAATCCGTGGCCGCCGGGCTCGGCGCCGACAGCGCCGTACCCCGTCCCCGGGCAGCCCCGATCTCGGGTTGACCAGGCATCCGACACCCGCCTCACGCAGCAGCGGTCCCCCTGCCCAATTCCGCTAGGCTGCCCCCTTGACACCCGGCCGTCACCGCGCCGAAGCCCCGCATCCGCCTGACGAGTAAGGACGCACGTGGCCAACGTCGACAGCATCGCCGGAGCGCCCGCCGATTCGGATCCGACGCCTCGGAGCGAGCAGGCAACCCGGCCCGCCGACCGTCGCGCCGTGGGGTCCCGGGTACGCGCGTTGGTGGCCGTCGCCCCGGCGGTGCTCACCGATGGTGCGGTGCTCGCGTTCGCGCTCTTCACCGTGCTCTACCACCTGGCCTTCCTGGGGGACCTGCGTCCGTCGGTGACCTTCCGGATCTGGCTGGTCGCCTGCGCGGTGCTCGCGGTCGTGGCCGTGCTGCGCGCCCGCCGCCGGTTCACCCGCACCCGCGGAGTTGGCGCCGGCACCCCGGGCGACGGCGAGCGGGCGGCAACCGTCGAGCCAACCGGCCCGCGGCCCACCGTCGACCGCCGCCTCCTGATCGGGGTGCTGGTCGCCGCGGCCGTGGCCGCCGTCACCGCCGGTCTGGCCGGGACCGAAGCCGACGTCTCCTGGTGGATCCCGGCGGTGGCCGGCCTGCTCGCGGCGATCGGCGGGATCCTGCTGGTGCGCCGGGCCTGGCTGGGCGGCACGGTCTCCACCCAGGCCGCCGTCCCGGCGCCCACCGCGGTGCAGTCGGCGTACGCGCTGGCCGTCTCGGTGCTGGTCGGAATCTCCTCGCTGTTCATGGCCCGCAACACCCCCGACGACGTCTACTACGTCGGCAAGTCGGTCTGGATCGCCGAGCGTGACCTGATTCCGCTCAACGATTTCCTGTTCTCCGAGAACGTGCTGCCGTCCATGGGCTCGCAGCCGCCGATCCCGTCGTTCGAGGTCTTCGACGGCGCGTTCGCCAACGTCGTCGGCATCCACGCCAGCTCGGCGCTCTGGTTCGTGCTGCTGCCGATCATGGCGGTGTTCGCGGTGTTGGCACTCTGGCGGCTGACGCACCGGTGGGCCCCGCGCCGTCCGATGCTCGCCTTCACCGTGGCGGTCGCGTACCTGTATCTCGTCGCCGGCGATGACGCCGCACTGGGCACGTTCCACCTCATCCGGCTCCACGAGGGCAAGGGCATGTTCGTCTCGGCGGTCATCCCGCTGATGTGGCTCTACCTGACTGAGTGGTTCGACAGCCGGTCGCGGCGCAGCCTGCTGCTCATCGTGGCACTCTCGATCACCGCGATCGGCCTCACCAACACCGCGGCGATCATCCTGCCGATGCTGGTCGGCGCCGCCAGCTTCGCCATGCTGCTGGTCGGCCGGTGGAAGGTTGCCATCGTCGCCGCCGTCGCCGCCCTCGCGTACCCGATCGGCTCGCTGGTCGTCTCCCGACTGGTCCTCGGCGGGATGACCGCAACCGGCGCGGACGACGAGTTCTTCGACGCGGCGTCCACCTACCGACGGACCCTGCTGTTCGGTGTGGTCGGGGTGATCAGCGGCCTGGCGCTGTGGTGCGGTCCGCTGCTCGCCCGGCGGCGTACGCCCGCGCTGCTCGCGGCCGGTGCCACCCTGGCGATGAGCGTGATGTTCGTGCCCGGGGTGCTGGAGGTGTTGAGCGCGTTGAGTGGCATCTCGGTGGTGCTCTGGCGCGTGCCGTGGCTGCTCGCCCTACCGACGCTGATCGGTCTGCTCTGCACCGTGCGCGTGCCGGCACCGACACCGGCGCTGCGCCGCGCCGCGGCCGGCGGGATCGCGGTGCTGCTGGTCGCCGCGTTCGCTCTGTTCGCCACCCCGATGTGGTCCTCGAAGAGTTGGGTCGACGTGCACGACCGCCCCACCTGGAAGCTTCCGCAGCAGCGTCAGGCGATCGCGTTCTGGATCAAGGGGCTGGACCGCCCGGAGGGCATGCTGCTCGCCCCGAAGACGATCATGCGAACCTCACCGATTGTCACCAGCGAGGTCCGGGTCGTCCTGCCCCGCGACTTCTACCTCCTCGAGTACGACCTCACATCCCAGTTCTCCAAGGACCGGCTGTTGCTCGCCGGCTTCGCCGACGGTGACACCACCCCGGCGCCGGCCGAACTGACGCCGGCGCTGGACCGCCTGGACGTGGGCACCATCTGCGTCTACAACGGCAACAGGTACGCCCGCGACACCGCGCCACAGCTCGGCTACCAGGAGTTCGCGACGCGCCCGGCACCCGGGGCGATGACCTGCTTCCGGCGGGTCACCTGAGCGTTTTTCCCGCTGAGCAACCCGACCCTGGTGGCAGGGTCGGGTGCACCGAGGCGCGGAGCTTTGACCGAAATGGTGCCGGATACCCGAGCGACACCGAGCTGTCCCCTCGCGTTAAGGTCGCAGTCACACGCAGCCGGCCGCGGTCGATTACTGCGCGACGGTGAGTGACGTCGATTCAGCACGGGCACAGCCCGCAACGAAATCTTGTAGGGAGCGAACTCGTTTGTTCGGCACGTTGACAGGACGTCTCGGAGTGGCCGCCCAGAGTGCGCTGCTGGTGCTGGCCTACCTGGTCATGCTCGTCAGTGGCGCATTCGGCTGGGTCGGCCTGTTCGCCGTCGCGGGGCTGGCCGCCATCATCGGCGAGTTCGCCGTCGCCCGCTGGTCACCGCCGTCGCAGCTGTTGTTGGAGAAGGTGGGTCTGCACTGGTCGTACCGGCAGTTGACCCGGGACCTCGCGGCCGTGCTGCTCGTCGCCGCCGAGGTGCGGCTCAGCGGCGGTGAGCTGACCCTGCTGCTGGTGCTGCCCGCCGCGGTGTGGGTCGTGTCGGTCTTCGCCGGGGCGTTCTCCACCATGATCGAGCGTCGTAACCCGCTCTCCGCCATGGTGCGCAACATCGAGCTGGGTCCGCTGTCCGCCGCCCCTCAACCGCCGGCGTGGGCGGCGGCGGTCGCCGGTGACCGGATGCCCCTGCTCAATCTGCTGCTGGTGCCGGCCGCTGTGGCCGCCGCGGTGCAGCACGATCCGACTCCGTTCTTCGTCGCCGCTGCCGTGGCGGTCGTGGCCACCGGCGTGGTGGGCGCCATCATCGCGCTGACCTGGCTCCGGGGTCGGGGCGCGGGGCAGGACCCGCTGCTGCCCGCCGTCCAGCGTTGGCTGGACACGAACCGGCCCGAGGTGGCGCTCTATTTCGCCGGTCCGGCCAAGGACGTCTACCAGGCGAACATGTGGCTTGCCCCGACCGAGGCGCTTCAGCAGCGCGCGGTGGTGCTGATGCGGAGCCGGGATGCGTTCCTGGAGTTGGCCGACACCCGGCTGCCGGTGATCTGCGTACCGACCGGGGTCGACTTCATGAACCTCGAACTCAGCGGCATCCGCGCGGCGCTCTACTCCGCGAACGTCGGCGCGAACATCCACATGCTCCGTGAGCCGAGCACGAAGCACGTCTTCATCGGGCACGGCGACAGTGACAAGCAGGCCAGCGTCAACCCTTACAGCAAGGTGTACGACGAGGTCTGGGTCGCAGGCCTGGCCGGCCGGGAGCGCTACGCCCGGGCCGGTGTGGGGGTGCTCGACTCGGACATCGTCGAGATCGGTCGACCGCAGTTGGCCGGGGTGCACACCTTCGGCGCCGAGTCGGTGGACCGGCCGTTCACCGTGCTCTACGCCCCCACCTGGGAGGGCTGGCTCGACGACGACCCGTACCACACCTCGCTGGTGCTGATGGGCGAGCGGATCGTCAAGGGGCTGCTCGCCACGACTCCCCGGCTGCGCGTGATCTACAAGCCGCACCCGCTCACCGGGTCACGGTCCAGGGCGGCCAGGGCTGTGCACGAGCGGATCGTGGCGGCCATCCGCGCCGCCGGTGGCAACCCGGACGCGTCCTCCCTGGACGGCACCGCGCACCTGGTGGTCACCGGCCGTACGCCCGGACTGTTCGACTGCTTCAACCAGACCGACCTGCTGATCAGTGACGTGTCCAGTGTGGTCTCCGACTTCGTGCAGAGCCAGCGGCCGTACGTGGTGGCCAACCCGGCCGGCCTGCCGGAGGACGACTTCCGCCGGGAGTACCCGACGGCTCGGGCCGCGTACCTGCTCTCCAAGGACTGCGGTGAGCTGGAGAAGATCGTGGCGGTCACCCGGGCCGGCGACGACCCGATGACCGAGGCCCGCCGAGAGCTGAAGACCTACCTGCTCGGCCCGGCCGAGGCGAACCCGATGGACCGGTTCCAGGAGGAGATCGGCCGGCTCTGCCGCTGAGCCTCGCGTACGGCGTTCCGCGCCCGGTCCGACACCTCTCGGGCCGGGCACGTCCGTGTAAGCCAGCAGAGCCGTGTCAGCCAGCGGAGCCGTGTCAGCCAGCAGAGCCGTGTCAGCCCAGCAGGGCGGCGACCGCGTCGGCGGCCGACGTGTCCGCCGGCAGTGCCTGCGCCGCCACCACCGCCGTGACCGGCAGCGGGCCGTACACGTGGGGGAAGAGTTGCCCGCCGCGCGACGGCTCCCAGCGCAGCGCGTCGCCGAGCCGCTCCTCCTTCACGCTCAGCAGGGTCAACCCGGTCGCCCCGGCGAAGTGCCGGCGCGCCGTCTCCACCACCTGGTCGCCGCCGGAGAGGTGGATGAACCCGGACTCGTGGTCCAACGGCGTGCCGGTGAAAGCGCCAGCGGCGAGGGCGTCGTCCCATTCCGTGGTCGACAGCAGTTTGTAGATCACAACGGCAGCCTACGGGGGTGCCGCCGCCGTGCTCGCCCGGTTTTCGCCGGTACCGCCGCGCCCGTCGCCCCCCGCCGGGCATGCTCAGGTCAAGGGCCGCGGAGGGATGGGCGATGCAGAGCTACGACGACGACTGGACCGACAGCCAGCGCGCGCTGTACGACGAGTGCTACCGGGCTGGCGGCGAGTGGGCCGAGGACCCGGACACTCCGTCCGATGACGTCCAGCATGTGATCAACCTGGCCGAGGCGGACGATGACGCCTTCCAGGACGCCGAGATCGACTATCCGCCCCTGGTCGACGCGGTCACCCAGGCCAGCGGGGTCACCGTCACCAGCGTGCCGGCCAGCCACGAGGATCCGGGTTTCCGCGGCTTCACCGACGGCGTCCGGGACGCCACCGCCGACGACGTCTTCGGTCTGTAGCCGGCCCGTCGCGGCAGGCGGCCTCCCGCTCCGCGCATGCTTCTGCCACCATTCGCAGAACGGCGCGGCGACGGATGGGGGCATGGGTGCGGATCCTGCTGGTGGAGGACGACCGCCGGGTGGCCGCTGCGCTCTCCTCAGCCCTCACCCGCCGTGGGTACGAGGTCGAGCACGCGGCCACCGTCGCCGCCGCGCTCTCCGCTGCCCCGTGCGACCTGGTGCTGCTCGACCTGACCCTGCCCGACGGCGACGGCACCGACCTGTGTCGGGAGCTGCGCCGGCGGAGCAGCCAGCTCGGCATCATCGCGGTGACCGCGCGGGGCGAGGAGCGCGATCGGGTGCTGGGCCTGCGCCTCGGCGCGGATGACTACGTCGTCAAGCCGTTCTCGATGGTGGAGTTGCAGGCCCGGATCGAGGCGGTGCTGCGTCGGGCCGCGAACGCTGCGCCGGAGCGCCACCTCATCGAGGCCGGAGCGGTACGCATCGACGTGGCCGCGCGGACGGTGACCGTGGACGGCCGGGCCGTCACGTTGACCCGCAAGGAGTTCGACGTGCTGCTCTCGCTGGCCCGCCAGCCGGGGGTGGCGGTGCCCCGCGACCGCATCCTGCTGGACGCCTGGGGCACCACCTGGGCCGACCGGCACACGGTCGAGGTGCACGTCGGGTCGCTGCGCGGCAAGCTCGGCGACGCCCGCCTGGTGGAGACCGTACGCGGCATCGGCTACCGGCTGCGCGATGCGTGAGGGGCTGACGTGCGCCGTCGACTGGTGATCAGCTATCTGCTGCTGATGGTGCTCGTCCTCATCGCGTTGGAGACACCGTTCGCGGCCACCATGGCCAGCCGCGAAACCGAACGGGTCCGTGCCGACCGGCTCGCCGACGCCACCCGGTTCGCCTCGCTGGCCGGGCCGGCGTTACGCGACGGCGGGCCGGGCCCGATCGAGTCGGAGCTGACCAGCTACGACAACCTGTACGGGATCGGCGCGGCGGTCGTCGACCGGGACCGGAGCACCCCGGTCGCGTCGCCGAGGTGGCAGCCCGGCCCGGGGACCGCAACGGTTCTGGACATCGCGCTGTCCGGGCAGCAGACCAGCGCCCCCGAGTCGGTCTGGCCCTGGACGACCAGCCCGGTGGTGGTGGCGGTGCCGATCAACGACGGTGGTGAGGTGCTCGGCGCGGTGGTGATCGTGACCCCGGCCGGCCCGATCCGCCGAGCTGTCATCGCGTGGTGGCTGCTGCTCGCCCTGGCTGGTCTGCTCGCCGTGCTGGCCTGCGTGCTCACCGCGTTCGGGCTGGCCGGTTGGGTGCTGCGCCCGGTCACCGAACTGGACGCGGTCACCCACGAGATCGCCGAGGGTGACCGGGGCGCCCGGGTGCAGCACCGCCTGGGCCCGCCGGAGCTACGCCGGCTCGCGGCCAGCTTCAACCACATGGCCGACGTTGTCTCCGACGTGATGGACCGGCAGCGCGCCTTCGTCGCGCACGCCAGCCACCAACTGCGCAACCCGCTCACCGCGCTGCGGCTGCGGGTGGAGGAGTTGGGGCCCAGCCTCACCGACCCGGACGGCCGATCCGAGCACCGGCTGGCACTGGAGGAGACCGACCGGTTGGCGTTGGTGCTCGACGCGCTGCTCACCCTCGCCCGCGCCGAACGGGAGGAGAACGAGCGGGTCACCGTGGACGCCGCTGCGGTGGCCGCGTCCCGGGTGGCCGCGTGGGCGCCGCTGGCCCGGCACCGTTCGGTCGCGTTGCGGCTGGCCGCGACCGACGCCCCGGCGTACGCCCAGACCGTGCCGACCGCCGTTGACCAGGCGCTGGACGCTCTGATCGACAACGCGGTGAAGTTCAGTGGGGCCGGCGGAGCGGTGACGGTGGCGGTGGCCCGCCGCGACAACGGAGTGTCCCTGGAGGTGCGTGACTCCGGGCCGGGCATGACCGAGAGTCAGCTCGGGCAGGCGACCGAGCGGTTCTGGCGGGCGCCGGACGCGCAGAACGTCGACGGCGCGGGGCTCGGCCTGACCATCGCCGCCGTGCTGGTGGACGCGTCCGACGGGCGGCTCACCATGCGCCTGGGGGAGTCGCGCGGGCTGATCGCCGCCCTGTGGTTCCCGGCGCCTGAGCCCGACCCGTCACCGGAGCCTGCGGACGAGGAGGTGGCCGCCGACCTGCGGCCCACTCCGGCGCGGTAGAACCCGGCCTTCTCAGGGTTTGGCCGCGCGGTACCAGGCGGCAGCCCCGGGGTGCAGCGACAGCGGCGCGGTGACGATCGCCGAGCGAGGGCTCATCCGCCCCGCCGCCGGGTGCGCGGCGGCCAACTCGGCCCGGCGTTCCATCAGCAGCCGGGTCACCTCCCGAACCAACCGCTCCGGCAGGTTGGCCCGGACGATCAGGTAGTTCGGGTCGGCCACCGTGGTCACCGCGTCCACCCCGTACACCGAGCGGGGGATGTCCCGGGAGACGTAGACCTGGCCGTAGCGGGAGCGCAGCGGCTCGGTCCATTCGCTGAGGTCCACGATCCGGGTGGCGCTGCGCCCGGCCAGCTCCTCGATGCCCCGCACCGGCAACCCGCCGGAGAAGAAGAACGCGTCGATCCGCCCGGAACGGAGCGCGGCCACCGAGTCGTCCAGCCCGAGCCGTTCCCGGCGCACCTCGTCGCCGCCGAGGCGGGCCACCTCCAACAGTCGGGTCGCGGTGATCTCGGTGCCCGATCCGGGTGCGCCGACGGAGACCCGCCGGCCCCGCAGGTCGGCGGCCGTGCGGACCGGACCGCCGCCCGTGGTGACCAGGTGCAGTTGGTCGTCGTACACCCGGGCGACAGCGTCGACCGAGGGGCTTCCCGCCGTGGTGGTGGGCAGCACGTCGGCCTGGGTGAAGCCCAGCTCGGCGTCGCCGGAACCGACCAGTTGGACGTTCTCCGCCGAGGCGGCGGTGATCACCACACTGGCCCGTACGTCGGGCAGTTCCCGGTTGAGGATGGCCGCCAGCGACTGCCCGAACGCGTAGTAGACGGCGGTGGGGCTGCCGGTGGCGATCCGGATCGTCGTCGGTGCGGTCGGGGCGTCCCGGCAGCCGGCGGCGCTCAGGCTCGCGGCCAGCAGCACCGTCAACAGGGCTGCCGTCCCCGCGCGGCGGCGACCGGGCCGGCTGGACGAGGTACGACTCACGCGGTGCACTGTGCGCTGTCGGACCGGTGCGCGCAACCCCCTTGGAGGTGGTGTGCCGGGCGGGTGCGCCCCGAGCACCGATCAGCAGGCCGGGCGCCGCGCGGGCACCGCGACCGCGCCGCGCGCCGACGTCAGGGCCGCGCCACGCGCTGGAGCCGCCGCGCGCGCCGGCTCCAGCGCCGCGCTGCTCAGGATTCGCGCCCGGTCCGGGCCGTCGGCCACGCTGACCAGGAAGCACCCGGTGCCGGGGCGGAGTCGGGCCGGCACGTCGAGCACGGCGGCGCTGCGGATCAGCACCGCGGCCAGCTCCCGGTCGGTGAGTCGCACGCCGAGGATGTGCCGGCGAACGTGCCGCCCGGCGGCCAGCAGCGCCGAACGCCAGGCCGCCGCCGCGAGCCGGGTCACCAACCGCCGGCGCGCCGGCGAAGCCCCGGGCAGCGGCCCGCCGAGCAGCTCACGCCGCCCCTGCCGCCAGCCCGCGTCCAACATCCGGGTGTACGCGCCCTGGTGCTCCCGGGGCACCCAGAGCCGGTGCAGCTCGTAGCGGCGGCGCAGGCCCCCGACGGCCACCTCGTGAGTGACCGGGATGTCCAGCCGGGCGAGCAGCTGCCGCATCCGCTGCGCGGCGTCCTCCCGGTTGAACTCCACCACCCCGGGTGCGTGCGCGGGAGGCGCGGCGCTCGGGCGCGCGGCGGTCGGCGGCGGCGTGCAACGCAGCAGGCAGGCGGCCTCGAACGCGTCGCCCAGGGTCAGCCAGTCCAACGGAGATGGCGGCGCCGGGGAGCGGGGCCGGTCGAGCAGGGCGGGTTCGCGGGTCAACGAAGGCTCCCTTGTCGGAGTCTGGGTTGTCCTACCGTCGCCCCTGCGTCGCCGTTACGGAACAGGTCCCGCTCAGCCTTGAGCAAATCTTGCGGCTGCCGCACCGCTGTTCCCCGGTGCCGTCTCGACACGGAACGCGGGGTACCGCGCCGCGATTGCCGCGAATTCGACCAGGGGTGCGTGCCGGTCGATGGGAACATGCGGCCGGGCTCCGGGGACCGTTGCCAGATACCGCTTGAGGATCGGTGCACGCTCCTCGACCGGTACCTCGACCAGGCGGCAGGCCCGGGCCCGCCCCCGCCGGATGGTCACCAGGCCGTCCGCCGCACGGACGTTGCGGACCCAGTTGCAGTTCTCGCCCAGCATCGGCACCAGATACCAGTCGCCCTGCCAGTCGGCCATGCCCAGCGGGAACCGGGTCAGCCGTCCCGTACGGCGGCCGGCGACCTCAAGTGTCACCCAGCGCCGGGGGTACAGGCCAGCACCGAACACGGCCGCCCACGCCCTGGAGAACCAGCGGGCCGCCGCATTACCGCGGCCCCCCGCGTACATCGAACGAAGGACGTTGTCAGACAACGGCCAGTTCCTCAACTTCGCCATCGCACACCCCTTCGCCCGCACCGACTCTTCCCGGCTTCAGGGTTGGCGATTCCGAGCGGACGATGCAGGGTCCAAGGTCCCGGTCACCTCGACCATTCGTCCTCGCTAGAGGTCGGTGACGACCACGTCCACCTGTCGTACCCGGCCGGACGCGGTGGCCTGCTCCACGACGGTGTGCTTCAACTCCCGCAGCGTGCCGACCAGCTCCGCTGCGGTTCGCGGCCGGGCACCGGCGACGAGCAGGTCACGGACCAGCCGCCCCTTGGTCGCCTTGTTGAAGTGGCTGACCACCGAGCGGACCGGCACGCCGTCGACCTCCCGCTCGTGCAGCACCCGCACGCTGACGGTCCGCTCGGCCAGCTCCCCGCGCGGCGTCCAGGTGGCCGCGTACGCGCCGGAGCGCAGGTCCAGTACCGGACCCCTGCCGGCGGCGTCGTCCAACACCGGCGTCAGCTCGGCGCGCCAGTACGCCGACAACGCCCCGACGCCCGGCAGGCGAGCGCCGATCGGGCAGCGGTACGGGGGGATCCGGTCGGCCAGTCGGACCGCGCCCCACAGCCCGGAGCTGATCAGGATCGACCGGCGGGCCGCCCGCTGCGCGGCTGTTGGCAACGAGGCCAGGTCCAGTGCCTCGTAGAGCACTCCGGTGTAGAGCCGCTCGGCCGGCGCGGTGGCCGCCTCCCGCAGTCGGGCGTTGCGGCGCAGCTCGCCCCGCTGGCCCTCGCTGAGGCCGAGCGCCGCCCGCGCCGTCGCCTCGTCCGGCCCGGCGCTCAGCGTCACCAGGGCGTCCAGCACCCGCTCGCGGGCCGGGTTCAGCTCGGGCAGCGAGAGCCGGTCCGGGGTCCAGCGGCGCCCGGTGCCGGCGTCGGCCTTCCCCTCCGAGGGCGGCAGCAGGATGAGCATCGGTCTCCTCGACGGGCGGATCGGCGGCGCCCCGCGCGCCGGCCCGGCCAGCGTACGACCCGCCGTTACCGCCAGGGCCGCACCGGGGTGTCGGGGTGGTACACGCGATAGCCGCCGACCTCCCGTACGAGCGCGGCGTCGGCCCGGTCGGCGAGCAGCTTGCGCAGTCGTCGATCCATCGGGGAGTCGATCTCGACTACGTAGCCCGGCCGTTCGGCCCGCCCGACCTGCCGCCAGTACGGCCGGTAGCGGTTCTGCCCGGGGGTCAGCTCACCGTCGAGCACTCCGCAGACCACCTTCTCGTCCGTGTTGAAGATCAACCGGTTGCAGGTCCAGTAGTCCCCGTACACCTCGTGGGGGCCGTCGGCGCGCAACGCGGCGGCCAGCTCCCGGGCCTGGCGCTCCTCGGTTCGTGACGTCGAGGTGCCGGTGGCCGCGAAGAGCACGGTGATCACCAGCGTGGTCGCGGTCAACGCGGCCAGCACCGCGGTGGAGAGCGCGCCGGTGAGTCGGCCGAGCGCACCGACCGTGCCCCGCCAGCACGCCACCGCTGCCACCCAGAGCGGCCAGAGCACCGCTGGCAGCGACAGTTGCAGCACCGACAGGTAGCGGGCGTTGTCCAGCGGGCTGGTCGCGGCGAGCGGGCTGCGCACGTACGACAGCAGGGTCAACGCGGCACCGGCGACCAGCGCGAGTTGCACCACCGGCCTGACCCGCTCCCCGCGCGGCGCCCCGGCCGCGCGGCGGTACGCCAGCACCGCGAGGACCGCGCCGGCCAGCAGCAGCACCGGGTACAGGAGGCCGAACCACTGTTGCCAGCGTCCGCAGCCGTCCACCGGGCAGAGCCCGTGCGCCAACGGCACCCCTTCCAGCAGGCCGCCCCGGATCCGGTCGGACCAGGGCGGGAGCGGCCCGGCCTTGGTGCTGATCTCCCGGAACACCGACAGCGAGTCCTCGCCGGGCGGGGCCCGGAGGTTGTCGGCGAGCATCGGTGCCACCCCGACGACGAACCCCGCCACCAGCAGCAGGCCGGACCAGCCGAGCAGTTCCCGCCGCACCGCCCACGCCAGGGCAAGACCGGCCACGGCCAGGTACGGCAGGATCAGCCAGTCCGACCAGATGGCCAGCCCGACGAGCAGGCCGAACAGGGCGACCGCGAGCCGTCGGCGGTGGACCGTGCGAGCGGCCAGTCCCATGGTGATCAGCAGCATCAGCAGCACCGCGGGCTTCACCTCGGGCCGACCACCCACCACGGTGAGTTGGTCGCGCACCACCCGCTCTCCTCCGAGCGCGAGCAGGCCCACGACGAAGGTCGCGAACCAGGGTGTGCAGAGCCGGCGGGTCAGCCGGTAGATCAGATAGATGAAGGCCGCGTACAACGCGAGCATCGGCAGCCGCAGCACCGGCCAGCTCGGCCCGGCCACCGCCACCAGGGGAGCGGCCAGGTACGACTCCAGCATCCCCATGTAGTGCTGGCCGTAGAGGAAGACCGGGCGTTCCCGGCCCTGCCCGATGTGCAGCGCGGCGAGGCCGAAGGTCGCCTCGTCGCTGTTCGACACCGGCACCGTGTACAGCGTCAGGACCAGCCGATACCCGACGCCGGCGAGCCCGAACAGCAGCGCGACGAGCGCCGGCCGGTCGAGTCGCGGGCGCCATCGCCCACGGTGCTGCTCTGGATGTGACACGACCACGCCCCCGTCGTCGTCCCGACGGAGTGTTTCACGTTTGGCGGGGCCGGCGAGGTGGATCGGGCGCAGCCGGGGTCGGCTCGCGTGGCCGTGCCTGTCGGCGTGTGGCAGGGTTGGCGCGTGCCACCCACTCCCACCGGCCAGCTGGCCGTTCCGAACCTGCACCGAGCTGCGCGGATCGAGGACGCGGTGCATCAGCTCGTCGAGCGTCGGCTGCGGCGCACCGGCTGGCGGGTCAACATCGTCGCGTACACCGGCTATGGCGCCCCGGGCTGGGTGCGGGTGATGTGCCGGGTGCTGCTGGGCCGACCGGACACCCGTCAGCGGGGTCGGCTGGACAAGGTCCGCGGCTGGCGCAGCTTCACCACACTGCCCGCGAAGCATGTCACCGTGACCATCGAGGCCGGCGGGGTGCGGCACGAGACGCAGGCCGACCGTAGCGGCTTCGTCGACACGCTGGTCGAGGCCGACCTGCCACCCGGGTGGGGCACGGTCCGC
This sequence comes from Micromonospora sp. LH3U1, assembly GCF_028475105.1. NCBI lineage: Bacteria > Bacillati > Actinomycetota > Actinomycetes > Micromonosporales > Micromonosporaceae > Micromonospora > Micromonospora sp. LH3U1. The sequence goes on from NZ_CP116936.1 coordinate 2,350,040, forward strand.
CTCAGCGTCCCGGACGCCGCGCCGGTCGACGCGCCGGTGCGCATCCTCGACCCAGAGGTCAAGTTCGGCATCATCTCCGACATCGACGACACGGTCATGGTGACCGCGCTGCCCCGGCCGCTGCTCGCCGCGTGGAACACGTTCGTGCTCGACGAGCACGCCCGCAACGCCGTTCCCGGTATGGCGGTGCTCTACGAGCGGCTGGTCACCGCGCACCCCGGCGCCCCGGTCTTCTACCTCTCCACGGGCGCGTGGAACGTGGCGCCCACCCTGACCCGGTTCCTGTCCCGGCACCTCTACCCGGCCGGGCCGCTGCTGCTGACCGACTGGGGGCCGACCGCCGACCGGTGGTTCCGCAGCGGGCGGGAGCACAAGCGGGTCACCCTGGCCCGGATGGCCAAGGAGTTTCCTGACGTGAAGTGGCTGCTGGTCGGCGACGACGGGCAGCACGACCAGGAGATCTACCGCGAGTTCGCGGCCGCCCACCCGGAGAACGTGGCCGGGGTGGCGATCCGCCGGCTCTCCCCGACGCAGTCGGTGCTGGCCGGTAGCCTGCCCGCCCCGGCCGGCTCGTCGTCGGCGGGACCGGTGGGGCAGAAGTGGCTGTCCGCACCCGACGGGGCCGGGCTGTGGAAGCTGCTGCGCGACGCTGGCCTCGTCTGATCTTCCGGAGTAGAAAATCGTGAAGGATACTTGCACGGAAGCCGTGCAGGATTGAAAATCCTTTCGTGCGCAGAGACTTTCATCGATACCTTCCCGGGCTGGCGCTGGTAGCGGCGCTGGCCCTCGGCGCGGCCGTCCCCACGGCCGCCCCGCCCTCCCCGCCCACCCCGCCGGGCATCGTGCCGGTGGCCGCCCAGGCGGCCTGCGTGACCGATCCGGCCACCCCGAAACGGCAGTTCCGGGGTATGTGGATCGCCAGCGTGGCCAACATCGACTGGCCCAGCCGCACGGGGCTCACCCCGGCCGCCCAGCAGGCCGAGTACCGAGGCTGGCTCGACCTGGCCAAGCAGCGCCGGATGAACGCCGTCGTGGTGCAGATCCGCCCCGCCGCCGACGCGTTCTGGCCGTCGACGTACGAGCCGTGGTCGCAGTGGCTCACCGGCACCCAGGGCGGCAACCCGGGCTACGACCCGCTGGCCTTCATGGTGGCCGAGGCGCACGCCCGCAACCTGGAATTCCATGCCTGGTTCAACCCGTACCGGGTGGCCAACCACACCGACCTGAGCAAGCTGGCGGCCAGCCACCCGGCCCGCACGAACCCGGGTTGGGCGGTCGCCTACGGCGGTCACCTCTACTACAACCCCGGCATCCCGGCCGTCCGCGCCTTCGTGCAGAACGCCATGATGGACGCCGTCAACCGCTACGACATCGACGCGGTCCACTGGGACGACTACTTCTACCCGTACCCGGTCAGCGGGGTGGCCTTCCCCGACCAGGCCACCTACGCCCAGTACGGCGCCGGCTTCAGCACCATCGCCGACTGGCGGCGTAACAACGTCAACCTGCTGGTCCAGGAGATGCACAACCGGATCCAGGCGGTCAAGCCGTGGGTGAAGCTCGGCGTGAGCCCGTTCGGCATCTGGCGCAACGCCGGCACCGACCCACTCGGCTCGCGCACCACCGGCCTCCAGGCGTACGACGCGATCTACGCCGACACCCGCCGCTGGGTGAAGCAGGGCTGGATCGACTACATCGCCCCGCAGATCTACTGGCAGATCGGCCACCCGTCGGCCGACTACGCGGAGCTGGTCCGCTGGTGGTCGGAGACCGTCACCGGCACCAACGTGCAGTTGCTCGTCGGCCAGGCCACCTACCGCGCCGGGGCGTCCGGGCAGGACGCCGCCTGGCAGGACCCGGCCGAACTGACCGACCATCTGACGCTCAACCGCACCTACCCCCGGATCCTCGGCGACATCCACTTCAGCGCCAAGGACGTACGCGCCGACCGCATCGGTGCCGTCTCCCGGGTGACGACCGACCACTACCGTCGGCCGGCGCTGGCACCGGCCGGGGCGGGCGGTGCCGCGCCCGCCGCGCCGAACCTCACCTCGGCGGTACGCGGCACCGGCGGTGTGACGCTGAACTGGCAGCGTGGCGGCACCGGAAGCACCGCCGAGTACGCCGTGTACCGACTGCCCGGCGACGGCTCGGTCGACCCCTGCGACCTGGCCGACGCCCGCAACCTGCTCGGCACGGTGCGCGCCTCTGGCGGCACCGGGACGTTCACCGACGCCACCGCCGCGGCCGGCTCGACCTACCGATACCTGGTGACCGCCCTCGACCGGCTGCACCACGAGAGCCCCGCCAGCAACGCGCGGACGGTCACCGGCACCGGCGGCACGTTCAGCGTGATCGTGGACAACGCCACCGCCGGTGGCTTCACCGCCGCCACCACCTGGGGCACGTCGTCGTACCTCACCACCCGGTACGGGGCCAACTACCGGTTCGCCGAGCCGCAGGCCGTCAGCGACCCGGCCTGGTTCAGCGCCACACTGCCCGCCGCCGGCTCGTACCGGGTCGAGGTCTGGTACCCGGCCGACTCCGGCTACAACAGCGCCACCCCGCACCTCGTGGCGACGGCGAACGGGACCGTGACCACCAAGGTCGACCAGCGCACCGGCGGTGGGCAGTGGCGGGAGCTGGGCACCTACGACTTCGCCGCGGGGACGCGTCAGGTCGTCGGGGTCAGCCGCTGGACCAGCACGTCGGGGTACGTCGTCGCCGACGCCATCCGGATCACCCGACTCTGATCCGACCGACATTCTGCTCGTACGGTCAGAAGCCGTGCCGGTCAGTTCGGCCGTAGGTGCCCTTCCAGGTGCCTACGGCCGAACGGCAGGCGCCGAACCTGGTCAGTCCCAGGATGAGCGGATCAACTCCCGCTCGGTGGCGGCGAGGTGGGCAGTCGTGGCGAGCCAGGCCCAGGCGTACCGGTCCGGGTCGGGATCGGTACGCCGACCGAACGCATCCCGCCCGCGCCGGTCGGACTCGTCGGCGAGCGCGGCGGCCACCGTGGCGGCGGTCGTGAAGCCGGCGCGGCGCAGCGGACCCGTCAGCCCGGTGCCCTCGCCGCGGGCCGCCTCGACGACGGCGCGGCGACCGCCGGAGACGGCCAGCTCCACCAGCCGGCGAACCCGCCACAGCGGGGACTCCGCGACCGCGTCGGCGCCGACGGCGAGGACCGGTTCGGTCATCGCGGCCGGGTCACGCGGCGGTAGGTGACCGCCCTGGATCTCGTCGTAGCCGAGGTCCGCCCGGCCGTGCCAGTCCGCGGGCAGCCGGAGCGTCGTGGCGGAACCGGGCACCGGACCGACCGCGAGCGGGCGCAGCGTGCTGGCCCGGTCCGGGTCCAGCCGGCCGACCACCCGGATCCGCAGGCCCGGCCGGGAGGCGAGCCGCCGCAGGTTGCCCACGTGGGCCAGCATCGGGTGGGAGTTGACCGGCGCCAGCCGGATCACCGGGCCGTCCGGCACCGGCGCCCGCTCCGGTCCGGCGTCGGTCGCGGGGGCCAGTTCGCGGGCCAGCACCTGGTCGCCGACGGCACCCACGACCATCAGGTCACCGCCGACCAGCGCGGTACCGGCGCGGATCGGGTCCTCCGGGTCGTCGGCGGCGAGTTGGGCGGTCACCACCTCGGCGAGTGGGCGGGCGAACAGTTCCGCCAGCGGTCCGGTGGCCCAGTCGGTCTCGGCGAGCGGGCTGGCGCGGACCCCCTTGCCGGCGCCGAGCCGGCCGTCCGGCGAAACGGTGGTGCCGGTGATCCGCAGGCCGCCGCGGGCCAACACCGCGTGGTTGACCGCGACTGCGCCCATCTCGGTGACCGCCCGGGCGCAGTCCCGTGCCCGCTCCGGGCCACCCGGTTTCACGTCGCCGAAGGAGAGCCGCCGCCCGTCGGCGGCGACCAGGTGGGTGACCACCCCGGCGTATCCGTTCGCGCTGATCACCGGTTCCCGGCAGACGCCGTACACCTCCAGCGTTCCGTCCGGCTGGTAGGCCCGCCGGAGGATGCCGACCAGCGCCGGGTCGGGATCGCCGGCGGCCAGCCGGCCGGCCACGTACAGCAGGTCGTGCAGCACCTCGACCAGCTCGGCCAGCCGGTGGCCGGCCTGTCGTTCCCGGTGGGCGCGCAGGCCACGGACCGCGCGCAGCGCGGCGCTCTCGGCCCGCGGCAGGCCGGCCAGCCGGGCGCTGTGGGCGGCCCGCAGCAGTTCGGCCTGGGGAACCGCGCCGGCGGCCGGCACGCCGGCCGCGAGCACTGCGGAGGCGGCCCGCCACAGCGCACCGGCGGCGGCCCGTTGCGCCTTCGTCGGTGCCGTGTTCTGGCCGGCACGACCGGCGGCCGATCTCTCGGTTCGCCCGGTCCGGCCGGTCTTCGCGCCATCGCTGTCCGGAGCGGACGACGCGCCGACGGACGCCGGGTCGGGACGGGTGGCCGGATCGGCGACCGGGCAGGCGACCAGGACCGCGGTCCGGTGCAGACAGCGGGGTGCCAGCAGGCAGCTGCACCGCGCCTGGTGCTCTTCGGTGACCGCGCCGGTCGACCCGGGCGTGAGGGTGACCAGGGCCTCGGCGCCGCAGTCGACCGACACGCCGCCGTCGACCCGGCCGACCGGTACCCCGGCCAGCCGTCCGACGGTGGCGTCCAGCCGCTTGTGCAGCCGGGGTGGCAGGGCGGCCACCGCCGCAGCGGCGACCTCCGGCAGCACCGGCGGCAACAGGTCGGTGGGTGTGCGGTCCGTCAACGTGATCCTCCGCGAATGCGATCGCCCACCCAGCGGGCGAGTTCGAGCGGGCTGAGAGCGGCGACCGGCATCCCGGCCGCGACGAGCTGCTCGGCGACCGGTACCGAATAGCAGGGCGCGCCCCGGTCGTTCAGCGCGGCGCAGCCGAGCAGATGCACACCGGACGTGGCCAGGGTGCGGACCTCGCCGAGCAGCCCGGCCAGTGGGTAGCCCTCCTCGAAGTCGCTGACCACCGCCACGATGGTGCGGCTCGGCACGGTCACCAGCGAGCGGGCGTGGGCCAGCCCGGCGGCGATGTGCGTACCGCCGCCGACGCGCACCTCCAGCAGCAGCGACAGTGGGTCGTCGACCCGGTCGGTCAGGTCGACCACCTCGGTGGAGAAGGCGAGGAAGTGGGTGGACAGGGTCGGCACCCCGCCCAGCACGGCGGCCGTCAACGCCGACCACACCACCGACGCCTCCATCGAGCCGGACACGTCGACCACCAGCACCAGCCGCCAGTCGGCCTCCCTGCGGGTCCGGGTGTTGAAGACCGGGCGTTCCGGCACCACGACCGTCCGGCCGTCGCCGAGCCGCTGGGTGTGCTGCAGGTTCGCCCGCAGCGTACGGGCGAGGTTGATCCGGCCACCGGGACGGCGGGACGGACGCGGGTTGGTCAGCCCGGTCAGCGCCGGACGCACCTGGGTGGCCAACTGCTTGGTCAGCTCCTCGACCAGCCGCCGGACCAGTGGCCGCAGCTTGGCCAGGTGCCCCTCGGGCAGTCCGCCGGCCAGTGACAGCACCGAGGTCAGCAGCTCCATCGAGGGGCGTACCGCGGCCGGGTCGAGCTCGGCGAGCACGTCGGTACGGCCGTTCTCGGCCGCCCGGGCGATGACCTCCTCGCGTACCGAGGTGCCGAAGAGCGCCTCGAGTTCGTTGGCCCACTCGCGTGCGGTCGGGAAGGAGCCTTCCTGGCCACCACCACCGCCGGCCCCCTGGCCGAGGTCGGTGGCGCCCTCGCCCTGGCCCGCCCCGTACAGCTCGTCCAGGGCGCGGGCGTAGCGGCGGGCGTCGGCCGGCAACCGGTCGGGTTGGCGGCCGAGCAGCAGCCGCCACCGGTCGGTGGGGGTGAGCTGGGCGGCCGGCGTGTCCAGGCCGGGTTCGGTGTCGGCCGAGCCGATCGGCGTGTCCGGGCCGGTGTCGGTGTCGGCGGAGCCGCTCGGCGTGCCCGGGATCGGTATGTGGCGGGCGATCAGGGCGGCCCGACCGGCAAGGTCGGCGGCGGTCCAGCGGGCCAGCATCTCGGGCGGGACGGACAGTGCCAGATCGAGCCGATCGCCGAGCCGGTCGGCGACGGTGTCCAGCAGCCGGTCCCGGGCCGCCGGGGTGAGCACGTCGAACCCGCCCCGCAGCGCCGGCAGCCGGTCCAGGAACTCGGTGTCGGTGAGCCGCTCGACCCGCTCCAGCAGCGGGTCCAGCGCGGCCGGGGCGGACTGCAGCAGCGGATGCGCCGCAGTGAGCAGACCCCCGAGCAGCCGGTGCAGCTGCCGCCGGGTGTCCGGTCCGGTCGCCGCGTCGATCCAGCCGGCCACCCGGGTGCCCAGGACCTCCAGGCCGGTCAGGTCGAGCAGCACCCGGGCGGCCAGGGCGGCGCCCTGGATCAGCGGCGAGCCGGCCCGGGCCAGGTGGTCGAGGGCCTCGTCCAGGCGTAGGCCGATCCGATCCTCGCCGGCGCGGACCGCGAGGTCGACCAGCGCGGCGGCGTCGGCGGTGGCGTCGCTGCCGGCCAGGCCCGGCAGCCCGCGGACCGCCGCGTCCAGCAGCACGACGGCCAGCTCGGCGGCCCGGGCCCGGCCGTCGGCGGTGGTGCCGGGCAGATGCGCGCGGCGCAGGGCCTCCAGCAGGTCCAGGGCGGCCAGCAGCTCGGGCAGCGTGCCGGTGCCAGGCAGCACCACGGTGGCCAGCTCCAGCCGGTCGGTGACCAGCTCGGGCAGGTCGCAACGGGCGGCGTCGCGCAGCCCGGTGAGCAACTGCGCGGCGGTGGGGCCGCCGTCGGCGGCCTCCCGGCGGAACCGGTCCCGCAGGGTGCCGGTCGCGGCCAGCGCCGCGGTCACCCCGCGTACGCCGACCAGGTCCAGCCGGGCCGCCACGGACGGCGTCCAGGCCAGCTGCCAACGGGTGGTCAGGGCGGTGCCGTCGCCGGTGCCGGAGACCGCGATCGGCTCGCCGTAGCCGACGCCGCAGGTCTGCAGGCGTTGCAGCAGGATCTCCCGCCGCCCGTCCAGCTCGGTGCGCAGCGGATCCAGCCGGACCTCGCGGGACTTCGGGCTGTCCGGGTTGGGCAGCCGCAGCGCGGTGAGTTCCGCCTCGACGGCGGGACCGAGGCCGGACCGCGGCGTACCGGGGGCGATCCGACCGCGTTCGGCACCGACCAGCACAATCTCCAGCGCCTTGGCCAGCGCTCGGCCGCGGCCGAGCAGTTCACCCTGGCCGAGCACGGTGGTCACCGCCTCCAGCACCTCGCCCCGGCCGGGGGCAGGCAGGTCCCGCAGTCGGGCCAGGTCGCCGGACAGCCGTACCGTCTCGGCGGCCTCGCCGGTACCGGCGGTGTGACCGGCCGAGCGGAGTTCCCGGCAGAGGTCGGTGACCGCCCGTGCGGCGGCGGCCCGGATCTGTTCGGGGTCGCCGGCAGCGGTGAAGACGGACTGCTGCCAGCGCGGGTCACGGATCCCGGCCGGGTAGCCGGAGCGGGAGTCGAGCAGGTCGAACGCGTACGGCACCAGCGAGGTGATCGCCGTGCCGTCGCCCTTGGTGGCCGGACCGGGCCGGGTCGTCACGGACCGGACCGAACCGGCCTGGGTGGCGCCGCCGGCCGTGCTGGCCGTCCGGGCGGGGCCGGCGTCGGTCGACGGGGTGGCGAGCAGGGCCGGGGCGTGGAAGGCGCCGATGACGGCGGCGACCCGCCGGCCGTCCGCGCCGGCCTCGGCCAGCACCCGGCGCATGTGTCGCTCGCGGGCCAGGTCCCGGGCCGGTATGCCGTCGCCGCTGGCGCTGTCGGTACGCATCGCCCAGCCGACGCCGAGGGAGGCCCGCCGGACCGCCTCCGGCGGGCAGCCCGGGGCGCGCACCTCGACCACCCGGTCCCACAGGTCGTCGCCGTCGCGGCCGGTGCCGCTGGCGCTGAGGGCGGCGGCGTAGCCGGACCGGCGCGGGCCGCGCACCGGCTCACCGGCGTCCGGGTCGCCCCCGGCGGCCGGCTCGGACCCGGCGGTCGAGTCGGAGTCGGTGGCCGGGTCGCAGTCGGTGGCCGGTTCGATGGTGTCGGCGCTCCAGCCGGGGTCGGTCAGCGGCAGGTCGCAGCAGACCACCTCGACGCCACGCTGTCGGGCCCAGCGGATCGCGGCCAGTTCCGGGGAGAAATCGGCGAACGGGTAGAAGCCCGTCGGCCCGTCCTCGCCGTGGCTGCCGACCAGGGCCAGCGGGGCCCGGGCGGCCGGGTCGGAAAGGTACGGCAGCCAGCGCTGGAAATCGGCCGGCAGCTCGACACAGACCACCTCGGCCGCGGCGGCGTCAAGCAGCGCCGGGAGCACCGCCGCGAGGGCCGGGCTGTGATGCCGCACCCCGATCAGGTACGGCCGGACGCAACCGGCGAGGGCGTCGACCACGGCTCGTGGGTCGGCCGCCATCGAGTCGACGGTCGGCGGAGCCCCACCGGGCGACGTGCGGGATACGGTCGTCACCGCAGGTTCTCCCGCAGATCCCAGAGCCGGCGCCACATCGCCGAGCCGTCCTCGGCGCGGCGGCGGACCGGGCCGTCCCAGTAGCCGAGCAGCCGGGCGTGGTCGTTCTGGTCGTCCTTGCGGACCACGCCGAGCAGGTGCCCGGGGACCAGGTCGAGCGCGTCCCCGCCGGGCAGGTACGCGGCGGCCAACCCGAGCGACGCCGCCACCTGCACCGCCTCGGCGGTGGACATCACCGTGCCGGGCCGTTCCACGTCCCAGCCCTCGCCCGACCGGCCGGAACGCAGGTCGCGGAACACGGTGACCAGGGCGTCCAGCACCGCGTCGTCCACGGCGTACGCCGCCCCGGCGCGCTGCACGGCGGCGGTGGCCTGCCGGCGTACCAGGTCGGTTTCGGTGTCCACGTCCGAGATCGGGTGGATGGTCTCGAAGTTGAACCGGCGCTTGAGGGCCGAGGACATCTCCGACACGCCCCGGTCCCGCAGGTTGGCGGTGGCGATCACGCTGAACCCGGGTGCCGCGCGGATCAGGCCGTCCTCGGTGCCGCTCAGCTCCGGCACGTTCATCCGCCGGTCGGACAGGAGGGACACCAGCGCGTCCTGCACCTCGGGCAGGCAGCGGGTGACCTCCTCGATCCGGACGACACGGCCGGTGCGCATCGCGGTCAGCACCGGCGAGTCGACCAGCGCCTGCGGGGTCGGGCCCTGGGCGAGCAGCAGGGCGTAGTTCCAGCCGTACCGGAAGGCGTCCTCGGTGGTGCCGGCGGTGCCCTGCACGGTCAGCGCGCTGGTGCCGCAGACCGCGGCGGCCAGCAGCTCGGACAGCATGGACTTGGCGGTACCGGGCTCGCCGACCAGCAGCAGGCCCCGCTCGCCGGCCAGGGTGACCACGCACCGCTCGACCAGACTCCGCTCACCGACGAACTTCGCCGGGATGGTCATGCTGGCCGGCAGTTCGGTGTCGGCCGGGCCGGTGCGCCGGTCGGCGGGCAGCTTCAGCGCCTCGCCGTCGCTGCCCCGGATGAAGGTGACCACGGCGCGCGGGGTCAACGCCCAGCCCGGTGGCCGAGCCCCGTCGTCGTACGCGGCCAGGAAGGCCAACTCGTCGGCGTACCGCTGTTCGGCGGAGAGGACCTGGGCGGCGGTCTCCGGCACCACGGTGGGGCGGACGTGTTCCGTCACGGTCACTGATGTTCCTCGATCTTTCTCTGGTTCGGGCGGGTCAGCGGCGGGTGCCGCGGGTGGGCAGGTTGTCGAATCGGGGCCGGTCGCCGTCGCGGAGGCGTTGCCAGGCCCGCCGGTAGAGGTCGGCGGCAGGCGCGAACGGGACGGTCACGCCGAGCCCGGCCGTACCGTCCGGTGCGAGGCCGAACAGGCTGGTCTTCCAGCCCTCGATCGGTTTCTGCCCGTGGCCGCGCTCCAGCCACGGGCCGGGCAGGAACAGCGACCGGCCGGCCCGGGACCGGCTGGCCTCGACGACCAGTTCGGTGCCGGCCAGTTCGGCGCGGGCCGCCTTCAGCCGGGCCGGCTTCCAGCCGGTCCACTTCGTCGTGTCGCGGTCGGTCGGGTCCGGCATGGCCAGCAGCATCAGGTACACCGCCGCCGCGTCGGCGCCCAGGCCGTGTTCCCCGGCTGCCTCGGCGACCAGGTCGGGCACCGACCGGGTCGGATCCTGCGGCCACCAGGTCCCGTCCGCCGCCCGCGCGCCGCCGCCCGGCTCCCCCGAATCGCCGAGGAGCGCCGCGAAGCGTGGGTCGCGGACCAACCGAAGCGCCACCTCCATCGGGTACGGCTTGGTTGCGTCTGCCCGCAGCGCCGGCAGGTACGGGTCCGTCCCGTCGACGTCGAGCAGGTCCGGTCGCAGCGCGGGCGAGGGCTGGGTGTCGGCGGTGGCCAGGACGATGGCGCCGTAACGTTCCCAGCCCGCGCCGGTCTCCGACGGGGTGCCAGCCACCTGGCGGAACGCGGGCAGGGAGACGTACTCGTTGAGGTCGAGCAGCAGGTGCGGGTTGGCCAGCCGATCCCGGATCAGCGCCAGCGCGGCCGGCAGTGCGGCCCGGCACGGATCGCCGGCCGGAGTGTGGTGGGCGACCCAGGCGGCCAGGGTGACCGTGGAGCACAGCACCTCACCGGTGAAACCCGTTGGCTGGCCGTCAGCCGGCTGGGCCCGATCGCCCTTGATCCCGAAGGTCAGGTCGGTGCTCAGTTCGGCAGAGCGGGCGGGGTCGAGCAGCGCCGGAAACGCTTTCGTGGGTGCCCAGTCGGTGCTGACCGCGCGCACCGCGTCGATGAAGAGCTGTTCGGGTATCACCGCCCGGCGTCCCACGGCGGCGTTCCAGACCCTCGCGGCGGCGGCCACGTCCACACCGTCGGTCCACAGCCGGGCCGGGTCGTCCGGCAGCAGCGCCGAGACCGCGGCCAGCCGGACCGCCATGCTTGACTCGTGCAGTAACTCGTAGGCCAGGTTGACCTCGCGGGCCTGCTTGATTCCGAGGGCCTTGAGCAACTCGGGCGTGGCGGTGTTCATCGAGTTCCCGTACAGCAGGCCGGCCAGCACCAGCTTCCCGGCGGTGGGGGTGACGCCGGTCAGCTCGGCGAACTGCTCGGCCGCTTCCGGCCGCCAGGGCAGTGGGCCGCGCGCGGCCCACTCGGTGAGGAAACCGGTCAGCCAGCCGGCCGGCCGTTCGTCACCGACCGGCGCCGAGGACCGCACCGTGTACGGCTCGGGCACGGCGAACACGCCGGCCGGGTCGTGGTACAGCGCGTCGAAGAGGTAGCCGCCGGCGGTGCCGGAGTGGTTGAGCACGGCGATGAACGCCCCGTCGGGCAACGGCAGGATGCCCGGCCGGGGGGATCGGCGTTCGCCGTCGAGGTTGGTGAGGTCGTCGTCGCGCAGGTACAGCGAGAATCGACGCCAGCGGGCTGGTTCGGCCGCCGTGCTCAAATCGAGCCGGTCCAGCTCGGTGAGCAGGGCGCGCAGCGTCTCCCGGTGTTCGTCCGGGGTGACCGCCGCGACCGCCCGGTAGGCGACGGCGGCGACAGCGCCGAGCAGGTCCCACCAGTCCAGAGTGATCGGCAGCGGCGGCCCGTCGAGGTGCAGCCGTACGGCGGGTTCGTTCCCGGTGGCGGCGGATCGCTGGGCGGCGATCACCTGGAACTGGGTGAAGGCGTGGGTCGAGCTGCTCGCCCTGGCGGCCGAGCGCAGACCGTTCAGCGCCAGCTTGAGCTGCTCGTCGGTTGGTCCGCTCGCGGTGGCCGCCGGTGCCACCGCCTTCGGGGCGGACAGCGACCTGGTGAGCCGCTCGCCCACCGCCTCCAGGTCGGTGTGCGCCTGGGCGGCCAGCCGCAGCACGCCGGCCACCCCGGCCAACAGCGCGTCATGGCTGATTGTCGGCAACGTCGAGCGGACCAGTTCGACCAACGCGTCCTCGCCATCGGCGGTGGCGGATGCGCCGGCCGATGGGCCGACCACGGCTCCCGGGAGGGCGATGGGAAGGCCGGTGCTGGCCTGGGTGGCCGCGGTCAACCCGGATCGGGTCGCAGCCCGTGCGGCCGCTTCGGCCGTGGCGGCGCGGCGTTCGTCGAGGGCAGCCTTGAACAGCGTGGCGGCGATGTCCCGGTCCACCCGGCGCAGGGCCGCGGAGCCGGCCGGATCCCGGTGCAACATGTTGCCGAGGAACTCCCGCCTCGGCAGCGGGACCGCCCTGGCGGTGTAGGGCCGGCCGGACGACGCTCCGGCGGTGGCTGACACCACACCGTCCGGGTCGACCAGGACGAAACCGTCGAGGACGGCCCGTGGCCGGTCGTCGCCGGGCAGCATCAGCGCCGCGATCGGTTCCTGTCCCGGGGCCACGGTGACGGTACGGCCAGCCAGGTCCTCGCCGCGCACCGCGCCGTCCGGCAGGGTGGCCACCCGCCAGCCGAGTAGACCGTCCACCGGAGCGGCGGCCGGGGTGGCCCGGTCGGACAGGGCCGGCCGTAGCCAACTGGCCGACTCCTCCAGGCGGCTTCCGCTCACCGGCAGCTCGGCCAGGAACCGGGGCAGGCTGCGCCGGCCGTGGGTGTTGCTGGCCGGGTCGTACTCGCGCCAGCCGTGGTCGCTGTTCTCCTCGTCGGGGCGGTAGACCCAGTAGGAGGTGCCGTCGGTGATGACCGGCAGCTCCACCGGGACAGCGTTGTCGCGGGGGTGCAGCACGCCGTCGCCGGTGGTCCGCCCGCCGCCGGCCAACGGCAGGGTGATCTCGTTCGGGCGCCTCTGGCCGCGAAGACTGCCGTTGATGGCCTGCAGCTCGCCGGGCGACGAGTGCCAGTAGCCGCACAGGTCGTAGTTGAACGACCGGGAATGCCAGAAGACAAGCAGTTGACCGTCGACGTAGTGGTAACCGGGCTGGCGCCACATGTCGCCGGCCGGGATGCGCAGGTCGTGGCGGAGCACGATGCCCTCGGCGCCGAGCACGCGCACCGTGGTCGGCCCGCCCAGGATCACGTACGGCCACGCGTCCTGCTGGGTCACCTCGACCCGCCGGTCGCCGCCGGTCACCTCCTGCCAGGCCTGCTCCCAGTCCGGCCAGCCCAACTCGTCGAGGAGCCCGCCGCGCAGGCTGCGGGCCACGTGCCCGGCGAGGTCGACGTCGAGGGCCTGTCTGAGCTCGCCGCGCGCAGCCTGCGCGGCGGGCCCATCGAGGTCGTCGAAGACCAGGCGCAACGCCTCCACCGGGAGGTTGCCCAGCCACCTCACCGCCTCCGGAAGGTATGGCAGCCCGGTGGTGAACCGGTCGCGGATCCGGGCCCGCAGCCAGTCGGCCAGCATCGGCCGGACGCCCCGCGTCCCGGCCAGCCGGCGCTGGGCCTGCTGCTGGTCGTCGACCTGGTCGAGACCTCGGCGCAAGGCCGCGGTGAACCGGTCGTCGCCGGCCAGGGCGAGCAACTCCCGCTCTCCCTTGGCATTCACCCAACGCGCCAGGTCCAGGGCGTCGCGTTCCTTGGGCGGCGCCACCGGCAGGTCGAGGGCGAGGAGCAGATCGAGCAGGTCCAGGTCGTCGGCGACGGCGAGGGCCTCGCCGCTGTCGGCCAGCTCGGCGCGCAGCCGGGCGGCCATCCGCTCGACGAGTGGGTACAGCTCCCGCAATGGCCGGTGGCGGTCCAGGTTGGCCCGACTCAGGAAGCGGCGCAACCAGCCGACGGAGCCGTCCTGCGGACGGGCCGCGTCCGGCACCTCCGGGTCGGAGAGTCCGGCGAGCGCACCGGTGTCGGCCAACAAGGCCATCCACATGACCAGGTTGTCCCGGTTGGCGGGCATCAGATCGAGCAGGCTGCCACGGATCGCCGGGTCGCGGCCGGCCAGTGCCGTCACCGCCGGCAGGTGCACCTTCCACCAGCCGGCCGGCGCCTCGGCGGCCACCGGCAGCCGCAGCAACTCGGCCAGGTAGGCCGCCTCGCGGTCGGCGACGGCGGCGGCGCCGGCCGCACCAGCGGCCTTGGTGGCGGCCCGGACCAGCCGCTGCACCGCGCTGGCCAACTGCGCGGAGGGAACCACGCCGGCGGCCGCTGCCCGCAGCGCCAGCCGGCAGAACCGCTCCAGCGTCTCGTCGGCCGGCAACTGGGCGGACAACTCCTTCGCGTGGCCGGCCAGCGCGGTCGCGGAGACCACCTTGGCCGCCGCGAACTCCACATAGACCTCGTCCAGCCGGGTCAGGTCGACCGGCAGCCCGTGCTGCGCCTCCGCCTTGCGCGCCTTGTTGAACAACTGCGTCGCGTAGGTGTCCTGCCCGGCGGCCAGAAACACCCGCGCCGCCTGCTCGAAGAACGTCGGCAGGAAGTGCGGCAGCGTACGGGCGAAGCGGTCGGCGAGGCTCTGGTGCCCGTCCAGGGCGGCCTTCGGCTTCGACCGGACCTGCTTGGCCAGCTTCTGCAGCTCCGGCACCACCGCCAACGCGTGCCGGCCGTCCGCCGGGTGGTGCACCAGCACCCACTCCGGGAAGGCCAGCGGGCGGCGCGGGCCCAGCCCGACGACGGCCGGCTCGGCGCCCGGCGTCAGACCGAGGAACCCGACGGCCATGTCCTCGCCCTCGCCGAGGGCCGCGTCGACCAGGCGGACCACCGGCCGGTCGTCGAGGGCCGGGTGCCGGTAGGTGCGGGCGGTGAGGGGCACCACCCGGTCGCCGGCCCCGGCGGTGCCGATCGGCAGCACCGCGCCGGCGGCCAGCAGGCTCTCCGCCGATTCCCCGTCCGACCTGGTCGTCATCCCGGTCACGCCTTCTCCCCCGTTCGGGTCAGGGCGCCGGACAGGGCCGTCGCCATCCGTATTCCTTCCGACCAGGCCACCGGCCCGACCTCGGTCAACCGCAACGTCGGCCCGTCCACGACCGACCAGGAGAGGCTGCCGAGGGTCGCCTCGGAGTCCCAGTAGCTCTCGTCGAACCACATGGCGGCCTCGACCGTGCGGCCGGCCTCCCAGACCCGGCACTTGACCTGGGAGCCGGAGACCCGGAAGCCGAGCGTGGCGGCCCGGGCGGCCAGCCGGTTGGGGACCGTGGTGCCCTGGAAGTCGTTGATCGTGGTGTCCCGGTCCTTCAGGTTGGCCGGCCTGCCCCAGGTGTCCCGGTGCAATTGCTCGACCCGCTGGGTGACGTCCAGTTCGTCGGCGAACTCGCGCAGGTCCGCCAGATCGGGCACGCGCACCGGGTGGGGCAGCGTGGCGCTGGCCGGCGAGAGCCGGACGGTGTCCCCGTCGAGGTTGACCACCCGCAGGTCACCGGTGTCGGTGACGTCCCGCAGGAAGCCCGGCTCGGCCGGATCGTCCCCGAGCACCACCAGGTCGCGCAGCGCGCCCTGCCAGGCCGGGTCCGGCCAGACCCGGGCCAGCAGCCCGGTCGGCACCGGCAGCGAGGACACCACCCAGCCGTCGACCCGCGCCAGGCATTCGGCGCTGTGCCGATCCAGCCACTGGCTGAGCTGGCGCAACCGGTCCACCTCGGGGTCGTCGCGCAGCGACTTCGGGAGCGTCTTCAGTGGACGACCGCTGGCCCGTGAGCCGGTGGATCGGGCCGCCACCTTTCCGTCCACGAGAGAAACCTCGTAGGAGTCTCCGACCGCTAGCCAGCCCATCAGGATCGCCCTCCACAGTGGCAGGTCGGCCGGATTACATGGCGAATTGGCCGAGACTGATCAACGAGGGGGGACGCTAACAGTAGTGACCGACACGACAGGAACCCGTTGGCCGGGCGGCGGTGGGGCACGGTCCGCTGCGACGCCGGCGCGCACCCGCGCGCTCAGTTGCGGCGAAGCCAGATGACACCCAGTGGGGGGACCTGGAGGGCGGCGGAGGCGACCATTCCGTGCCATGGCACGTCCTCGGCGTGTACCGCCCCCATGTTGCCCACCCCGGACCCGCCGTAGTGCTGCGCGTCGGTGTTGAGCACCTCCTGCCACGTCCCGCCGGCCGGTAGGCCGATCCGGTAGTCATGCAGGGGCTGGGCGGAGAAGTTCGCCACGCACACGAGCGTCGAACCGTCCGGGGCGATCCGGACGAACGACACGGCGTTGTTGGCGACGTCGTCGCCGGCGATCCAGCGGAACCCGGCCGGCTCGGTGTCCTGCGCCCAGAGCGCCGGGGTGTCCCGGTAGACCCGGTTGAGGTCACCGACCAGTCGCTGCACCCCGGCTCGGGCCGGGTCGTGCAGCAGGTACCAGTCGAGGCCGCGCTCCTCGCTCCACTCCCGGTCGTCGGCCAGCTCGGAGCCCATGAAGAGCAACTGCTTGCCCGGGTGCGCCCACATGTACGCCAGCAGCGCCCGCACGTTCGCCAGCCGCTGCCAGGTGTCGCCGGGCATCTTGCCGGCCAGCGAGCCCTTGCCGTGCACCACCTCGTCGTGGCTGATCGGCAGCACGTAGTTCTCGCTCCAGGCGTACGCCAGGGAGAAGGTGAGCTGGTGGTGGTGGTGCTGGCGGTAGATCGGGTCCTTCGAGGTGTAGAGCAGGGTGTCGTGCATCCAGCCCATGTTCCATTTGAAGCCGAAGCCCAGCCCGCCCTCGGCGGTGGAGCGGGTGACACCCGGCCAGGCGGTGGACTCCTCGGCGATCATGACGACCCCGGCGTGGTGCTTGTAGACGGTCGCGTTCACCTCCTGCATGAGCGCGAGGGCTTCCAGGTTCTCCCGACCGCCGTACTTGTTGGGGGACCACTGCCCGTGCTCACGGGAGTAGTCGAGGTAGAGCATCGAGGCGACGGCATCCACTCGCAGCCCGTCGACGTGGAACTGGTCGCACCAGTAGAGCGCGTTGGCGACCAGGAAGTTGCGCACCTCGTTGCGTCCGAAGTCGAACACGTACGTGCCCCAGTCGGGGTGCTCGCCGCGCTGCGGGTCGGGGTGCTCGTAGAGCGGGGTGCCGTCGAAGCGGGCGAGGGCCCATTCGTCCTTGGGGAAGTGCGCGGGGACCCAGTCCAGGAGTACGCCGATGCCGGCGGCGTGCAGCCGGTCCACCAGGTGTCGGAACTCGTCCGGGTCGCCGAACCGGGAGGTCGGCGCGTAGTAGCCGGTCACCTGGTAGCCCCAGGAACCGCCGAACGGGTGCTCCATCACCGGCAGGAACTCCACATGCGTGAAGCTCAACTCGGTGACGTACGCGGTGAGCTGATCGGCCAACTCGCGGTAGCTCAGGCCGGGCCGCCACGAGCCGAGGTGCACCTCGTAGACGCTCATCGGCTCCTGGTGCGGCTGCCGTTCGGCCCGCCGGGCCAGCCAGTCCGCGTCGTTCCACCGGTAGGTCGAGTGGTGCACCACCGAGGCGGTGGCCGGCGGCACCTCGGCGTACGCGGCCAGGGGGTCGGCCTTGTCCCGCCACTGCCCGTCGGCGCCGAGGACGCGGTACTTGTAGCGGGCCCCGACCCGGGCGTTGGGGACGAACAGTTCCCACACTCCGCTGGAGCCGAGTGACCGCATCGGCCAGCCGTCGTCGGGCGACCAGCCGGTGAAGTCGCCGATCACCCGGACCCCCCGGGCGTTGGGCGCCCAGACGCTGAACGCGACGCCCTCGTCGAAGACCCGGGCGCCGAGCGCCTCCCACAGTCGCTCGTGGCGGCCCTCGCCGATCAGGTGCAGGTCCAGTTCGCCGAGGGTCGGCGGGTAGCGGTACGGGTCGTCGTGCGCTGTGCCATCGGCTTCCACCCGGTAGTCGAGGACCGGGCCCTCGACGGTGGTCTCGAAGACGCCCACGTCGTGCACCCGCTTCATCGGGTGCCGTTCGTCGCCGATCAGCAGCACCACGTCGCCGGCACCCCGGCGCAGCGTGCGGATCGTCGTCGACCCGTCGGCGGCGGGGTGCGCGCCGAGCAGCGCGTGCGGGTCGTGCGTCGCGCCGGTGATCAGCTGGTCCATCGGGCGTCCTTCGGTGCGGCATCGGTCGGTGCCGGGGCGGACCGGCCGGCGGCCGACCGGCGCGGAGGGGTCGGAACGGGGGCCGACCGGCGGGGCGGAGTCGGCACCGGGACGGTCGGCGCGGTGCCGCCGGAGAGGTCGTCCGGCACCTCGGCGACGGTGAGGTTCGCCGGCTCGGCGCCCGCCGGCTGCGGCTCGGTCGGCGGGGTCGGGCGGCGCACGGTCAGTACGTGGGCCGGTTGCAGGTACGGGTCGAGCCGGACCGCGTTGCGCTGACCCCAGTCGTAGCTGGTGCCGGTGAGCTCGTCGTGCACGGTGAACCGCTCGTGCCAGTCGAAGCCGAGCGCCGGCATGTCGAGGGTGGTGTTGCCCCACTGCACGATGCGCGGGTCGAACGAGCAGATCACGATGACGGTGTTGCCGGTCTCCGGGTCGTGCTTCGACCAGCAGAGCAACGCCGGGTTGTCGATCTCGTGGAAGCGCAGGTTGCGCAGCTGGTGCAGGGCCGGGTTGTCCCGGCGTACCCGGTTGAGGGTGGCCAGGAACGGGGCCAGCGAGCGGCCCTGGGCCTCGGCGCCGGCCCAGTCGCGGGGCCGCAGCTCGTACTTCTCGTTGTCCAGGTATTCCTCGGCGCCGGGCCGGGCCATGTGCTCGAACAGCTCGAAGCCGGCGTACAGGCCCCAGGAGGGGGAGAGCAGCGCGGCCAGCACCGCTCGGATCTTGAACATCGGCGGGCCGCCGTGCTGCAACGACTCGTGCAGGATGTCTGGCGTGTTCGGCCAGAAGTTGGGCCGCATGTAGTCGGCCGCCTCGATCAACTCCTCGCAGTACTCCCGCATCTCGGCGGCCGTCGTGCGCCAGGTGAAATAGGTGTACGACTGGGTAAAGCCGATCTTGCCGAGGCCGTGCATGATGGCCGGCCGGGTGAACGCCTCGGCCAGGAACAGCACGTCCGGGTCGACCTCCTTCACCTCGGCGATCAGCCAGTGCCAGAAGTCGAACGGCTTGGTGTGCGGGTTGTCCACCCGGAAGATCCGGACGCCCTCGCCGATCCAGTGCAGCACCACCCGCAGCACCTCGGCCCGGATGCCCTCCGGGTCGTTGTCGAAGTTGACCGGGTAGATGTCCTGGTACTTCTTCGGCGGGTTCTCCGCGTACGCGATGCTGCCGTCGGCCCGGGTGGTGAACCACTCCGGGTGCTCGGTGACCCAGGGGTGGTCCGGCGCGCACTGCAACGCCAGGTCCATCGCCACTTCCAGGCCCTGCGCCGCCGCCGCCTGAATGAAGGCCCGGAAGTCTGCCGGCGTACCCAGATCGGGGTGGATGGCGTCGTGGCCGCCCTCGGCGGCGCCGATCGCCCACGGCGAGCCCACGTCGGTCGGCCCGGCGGTGAGCGCGTTGTTGCGGCCCTTGCGGTTGACCCGGCCGATCGGGTGGATCGGCGGCAGGTAGAGCACGTCGAAGCCCATCGCGGCCACGCCGGGCAGTCGCTCGGTGGCGGTGGCGAAGGTCCCGGATCGATCACCCACCGCCCCTTCGGAGCGGGGGAAGAACTCGTACCAGGCCGAGTAGAGCGCCCGCTTGCGGTCAACCCAGAGGGAGTACGCGTCACCGGCGGTGACCATTTCCCGCACCGGGTGCTCCCAGAGCAGGTCGGCCAGGGCCAGCGCCGGGTCGACCCGCTTCGGCAGCGGCAGGTCGGTGTCGACCAGCGCGGTGAGGGCGTCGGCGACCCGGGGCCGGTCGGCGGTCGGGACGAGGTCCCGGGCGGCGGCGAGCACCCGCGCGCCCTCGGCGAGGTCGTTGGCCAGGTCGGCAGACCCCTGCCCAGCGGCGATCTTCTTGGTCACCGCGTTCTGCCAGGTCAGGTACGGGTCCTGGAAAGCCTCGACGGCGAAGGTCCAGGAGCCGACGGCGTCCGGTCGGATCGTGGCGTGCCAGCGGTCCTGGCCCGGCTCGCCGGGGCGCATCCGGGTGAACGGCCGTTGCTCGTCGTCCGGGCCGCTCCACACCACGTTGCAGCCCAGTGCGTCGTGCCCCTCCCGGTAGGCGCGCGCCGACACCGGAATCGGTTCGTCGACCACCGCCTTGGCCGGGTACCGCCCGCACGAGACGACGGGGGAGACGTCTTCGATCGGGAACCGTCCAGTCACCCCGCCAACCTACTGCGCGAGATCCGTTCGCGCGCGGCCAAGCATGCCTGTCAGTCCCTGGCACCCGGGGCCGCGAGCCAAGATCCGCGCGCCCCCGTCAAGATCCACACGTTTTCGGTGAAACCGTTGCTTCAGGGCCCGTCGAGACAGCAGTTTCACTGAAAGCGTGTGGATCTTCGCGGTGCGGATGGCTTCGGCCGGTTCAGGCCGGCGGTTGCGGTGCCACGAACGAGCCCTTGCCCTGTCGGGTGACAATCCAGCCCCGCTCTTCGAGGATCCGCAGGGCGTATCGCACCGGCCAGGCGCTCGACTGGTACTGCTCGCCCATCTCCGCGATCGACGGCAGTTTGTCGCCCGG
Organism: Micromonospora sp. LH3U1; assembly: GCF_028475105.1. NCBI lineage: Bacteria > Bacillati > Actinomycetota > Actinomycetes > Micromonosporales > Micromonosporaceae > Micromonospora > Micromonospora sp. LH3U1. The sequence continues at coordinate 2,370,391 of NZ_CP116936.1, forward strand.
CTGCAATGTGCCAGCGCGGATCGAGGCCACGACGTCGGCAATGATCTGCTCGTACAGCGGTGCTTGCGGCATGGTGGCGCCACCTCTCGTCAGCGCTCCGATCTTCGCATCCGCAGCGACATGCCGTGCATGCTCTGTTGACTGTGAAGGCAGTGCCTTCTAAGTTGGATGGCGGCAGGGATCCTCTCGTCAGCAGCGGAGTGTCCCGAGCCGCCGGGCGGGGAGGCGCGAGCGGTTCCTCGTGCCACCCGCCTGAGCTGCACCTCCCTCTAACCGCCAAGTCGATCACCCACAAGGAGGCAGAGTTGGACGAGCGTCCGTCGGATGGGCCACTGCCGCCCGCGTACCCGATTGCCAATGGGCGGCCTCCGCACCCGGACGGAGATCGGGTGCCGTGTCCGCCGATCCCGGCGCGGGCGCCGCTCAGTCGGCGGCAGTACGCCTACGGCCTCACGGTCGCGGTGGTCGTACTCGTGCTGCTCGTGGTGGGGATCCTGCGGTGACCGGGACGGGCCGGCGGTGAACGAGCTGCCGGTGGGTCGCCGGGTCGCCCAGTGGCGGGTGCGGCGGAACATGACGCAGCAGCAGTTCGCGGACCGCCTCGGCAAGTCGAAGAGCTGGGTGGACAAGGTCGAGCGCGGGGTACGCCGGCTGGAGCGGGTGTCCAACCTCCGGGAGATCGCGGACGCGCTCCGCATCGATGTGGAGGTCCTGCTGACTGCCCGACCCGTGCGGTCGGATCCCGTCGCCGCCGGGGTGGACGGGATCCGGACGGCGCTGGCCCGGTACCACCTGCGGGGCTCGACCCGACCGCCGCGCGTCGAAGAGTTACGTGCCCGGCTGGACCACGCCGAGCAGAGCTATCGGCACGCCCGGTACCCGGCGTTGCTCGCCGCGCTGCCCGGCCTGCTCGACGCCGCGCGTGAAGCACAGGCTGCTGGCCCCGGCCGGACGGACGCCTTGCTGGTGTCGGTGTACGGGCTGATCGCCCTGGTACTGGTGAAGGTCGGCCAGGGGGAGTTGGCCTGGCTGGCCGCCGATCGTGGGATGGCCGTCGCGCTCGCCACAGGCGACCCCCAGCTCGCCGCCGTTGCCACCGTCTCACTGAGCCAGGCCCTGCGGTCCCGTGGTCGGCGGCGATCCGCCCTGGATGCCGCGATCGTCGCGGCTGACGGCATCGAAGCGCCCCGGTCGGGCGGTGGGTTCGCGGCCAACTTGTCACTGCGCGGGACGCTGCTTCTCCAGGCCGCGCTTGCCGCCGCAGGCGGGGGAGACGAACGCCGCGCCCGCCAGTCGCTCGACCAGGCTGCGGAAATCGCGCGGGACGTCGGCTCAGACGGCGGCCGCGGGCTTGGCTGCGGGGCCGGTGGCGAGGGCTTTGGTGGCGGTGGCTTTGGTGGCGAGGGCTTTGGTGGCGCTGGCTTTGGTGGCGCTGGCTTTGGTGGCGCTGGCTTTGGTGGCGGTGGCTTTGGTGGCGCGGGCTTTGGTGGCAGGGGTTTCTGTGGCGGGGGTGTCGGCGGCGTGGGTTTTGGCCTGGCGGCGGTCGAGGCAGCCCGGGTGGTGGCCGAGGCGGCCCTTGGCGACGTCACCACGGCAACAGGCCGGCATGGGCGACTGGTGGTCGGCGACGAGTGGCGGTGGTTGCCGCCCGAGCACCGCGCCGCGTACCTCCTCGATGTGGCCCGTGCGTGCGCCCTGACCGGCGACATGCGCTGCGCGGGCCGGACGCTGCTCGACGCGGAACGCATGGCCCACAGCGAGGTGCACGACCGGCCGGCGGTACGGCGACTGGTCGCAGTCGTCTGGCGGTCCGCCGAAGCGCCCGCCGGCCTCGCCCAGCTCGCGGCCGCCCTGCACGTTGCCTGACCCACGTCGCCTGACCCACGTCGCCTGAGCGGCGTTGGCGTGGTGGGTGTCGCCTGACTTCGATCACGGGAGCGCTATCTGCGTCGGTGGTAGTGGTTGCGGCGAGGGAGTTGGTCCGGGTGGAGCCAGGCGGGTGGGCGGAACTCGGGGTGGCCGTCGCCGCCGAGCTGGACGGCCCAGTCGCTGTGGTGGATGTGTCGGTGGTGGTGGCCACAGAGCAACACGGCGTTGTCGAGGCTGGTGGGACCGCCGTCGGCCCAGTGCCGGATGTGGTGGGCGTCGCACCAGCGGGGCGGGCGGTCGCAGCCGGGGAAGGCGCAGCCGCGGTCGCGCAGCACCAGGGCGCGTCGTAGTGGGCCGCTGATGAGGCGGCGTTGCCGGCCGACGTCGAGGACCTGACCGGCTTGGCCGAGGATGGCGGGCAGGATGGCCGCGTCGCAGGCGAGTCGGCGCACCGCGTCGGCGCTGAGGTGCCCGCCGGTGTCCAGCGTGCCCGTGTCGAGCTGCTGACGCAGGACGTCGTAGGTGGCTGTGACGACGAGTTGGGAGCGGTCGCCGCCGTTTTCGGGCAGTTCGCCGGTGCACAGGGTGAGTCGGCAGACGTCGGCGAGGGCGTCGTGGCGGCGTTGCCCGGCGGTGCGGGTGTCGTCGGGCCCAGCGGGCGTGGTGAGCGGGTCGATGGCGGTGCGGAGCAGGGCGGCGGCTTCGGTGTCGAGGATGCCAGTGAGGCGTATTCGACCGTCGGGCTGCTCGCTGATGGTGAGGTGCCGGTCTAGGGCGGCCCGCGACTCCTGGGCCCGCAGCGCCGCCTCGGCGGCCGCGTCGGCGATGTCGGGGGCTACGTGGTCGAGGATCCGCGTGCCGAGCCTGCGTAACTGGGTGGCGTCGAACTGCGCCGCCCAGTCGACGAGGACACCGACGGCCTTGTCGGCGGCCTGCGCCCCGGCGGCGGTATGCACGGTCTGGACCGTTTCGGCGATGACCCGAATCTGCTCCGCGTTAACCGAACCACCGGCCAACGCGTCTCGCACTCCGGCGGGGGCGGTGTCGAGCATCGCGGCCAACTCGACCAGTCGGCGGGCGGCGCCGACGCCGAGCCGTAACCGGTCCCGCAGCCACACGGCCGTGCAGGAGGCCCCCTGCGTGGTCGCGGTGCCTCGACCATCCAGCTCCCGGACGAGGGTGAGCTTCACCGCGGCCAGGCGTTGCTCAAGGCGGTGCGTGGCGTCCAAAGCCGCGACGAGATCAGGCTCGGAAGCGGCCCACGCGGTCGTGTCGAAGCAGGCCACCACTGCGGCCTCCGCTTGCTCCAACGCATCGATCACCACCAGAGACTAGAACAGACGTACGACAATTTCTGGTGCCGTTGTTGTGCTGCCGGGGGTCGGTCGTCGCGCCCACGGATCGGCTGGGTGACGTAGCCTCCCGTCCATGATCAAACGGGTGCGAGTTGCGGTTGTGGGTGTCGGTAACAACACCTCCGCGTTGGTGCAGGGAATTGCTCTGCACCGCCACAGCGGCAGTCTGGTGGGTGTCCGCAGGCCGATGATCGACGGGATCGGGGTGGATGACATCGACTTCGTCGCGGCTTTCGCCACATCCGAGGAGAAGATCGGCAGGGACCTGACCGAGGCGATCTTCCTGCCGCCCAACAATTTTCCACGGCTCGACTGCGATCTTCCGAGGGCGGATGTCCCCGTAACCAAGGGGCTTGTCGACGCGACCGAGGTGGACCGGGTGGCGGCAGCGCTGGCCGGGGCGGAGGTGCTGCTCTACTCGGCGCCGAGTGGCCGACCGGAGACCGCCACGGCGTACGCCGAGGCCGCCCACCGGGCAGGTGTCGCCTTCATCAACACCACCTCCGACCCGGTAGCCCGCGATCCGCGCTGGATGGACCGATTCGAGGCGGCTGGTCTGCCGCTGCTCGGCGATGACCTGGCCAGCCAGTTCGGCACCTCGGTGCTGCACAAGGCGTTGCTACGGCTGTTGGAGGAGCGGGGCCTCACTTTGGTCAGTTCCTACCAGGTCAATCTGGGCGGCACCGAGGACTTCCGCAACCTGGTCGAGAACCCGGACACCAAGAAGCGGTCCAAGCTCAACGCGTTGGCAGCGGATGACAAGGTTCAGGTGGCCCCGCTCGGTTACCTGTCACAGCTGAAATCGCAGAAGGTGGCGCACCTCAACCTTGAGGCGCAGGGCTGGGGCGAGATGGCGGTGAGCCTCGACGTGAAACTGCAGGTGCATGATCCGAGTGGTGCCGCAGGGGTCAACATCGACCTCATTCGCATCGCGGCCAGCGCGTTACGACGTGGGCAGGGCGGTCATGCTGCCGAGGCGACGTCGTTGCTCAAATCCCCGCCCGGAACGGCGATCTGAAAAGATCAGCTGACCGAGCGGTACACGTCGAGCGTCTGCTGGGCGATGGACTCCCAGGAGAAGTGCTCCACCGCGCGCCGCCGGCCGGCCTGGCCCAGCCGGGCGGTGCGTGCCGGGTCGGCGAGCAGCGTGTTGACCGCCGCCGCCAGGTCGGCGACGAACTTCTCCGGTGCCAGCGGTCGGCCGGAGCCGTCGGTGGCCTGCTCGATGGGCACCAGCAGACCGGTCTCGCCGTCGGCCACCACCTCGGGGATGCCGCCGGTGGCGGTCGCCACCACCGCCGTTTCGCAGGCCATCGCCTCCAGGTTGACGATGCCCATCGGCTCGTACACCGACGGGCAGGCGAAGACGGTCGCGTGCGTGAGCACCTGGATCACCTCGGGCTTGGGCAGCATCTCGGCCACCCAGACCACCCCGGAGCGGTTGGCCCGCAGTTCGGCCACCAGATCCTCCACCTCGGCGGCGATCTCGGCGGTGTCCGGCGCACCGGCGAGCAGCACGAGCTGGGTGTCCGCCGGCAGCTCCCGGGCGGCCCGCAGCAGGTACGGCAGCCCCTTCTGCCGGGTGATCCTTCCCACGTACACCACGCTCGGCCGGGACGGGTCGATGCCGAGGCGGTCGAGCACGTCGGTGCCCTGGTCCGGCGCGTACTGGACGGTGTCGATGCCGTTGTAGACCACCCGGACCCGGGCCGGGTCGATCTGCGGGTAGGCGGTGAGCACGTCGTTGCGCATTCCTCCGCTGACCGCGATCACGGCGTCGGCGGCCTCCATCGCGGTGCGCTCGATCCAGGAGGAGAGCGCGTAGCCGCCGCCGAGCTGCTCGGCCTTCCACGGCCGCAGCGGCTCCAGGCTGTGCGCGGTCACCACGTGCGGCACCCCGTGCAGCAGCTTCGCGGTGTGGCCGGCCAGGTTCGCGTACCAGGTGTGGCTGTGCACCACGTCGGTGCCGGCCGTGCCGGCGGCCATCTCCAGATCGACGCCCATCGTGCGCAGCGCGGCGTTCGCGCCGGTCAGGCCGGGCGGTTCGGCGTACGCGGTGACGCCCGGCTCGGTGCGCGGCAGACCGAAGCAGTGCACCCGTACGTCGGTGCGGTGGCGCAACTCCCGGGCCAGGTACTCGACGTGCACGCCGGCGCCGCCGTAAACCTCCGGCGGGTACTCACGGGTGAGCAGATCGACGCGCAGGGATCCGGTGGCCGGGGAGGAGTCGGTCATGTGCGCACCCTAGTGCAGAAGAGTCCCCGTACGAGTGGTGAAGTGGGACGTGGGTGGATAGCGTCGGGGCATGGCTGCCAAGGTGCTCGCGATCGTCCTGGCGGGTGGTGAGGGCAAGCGCCTGATGCCACTCACCACGGACCGGGCCAAGCCGGCCGTCCCGTTCGGCGGGATGTACCGCATGGTCGACTTCGTCCTCTCCAACCTGGCCAACGCCGGCTATCTGAAGATCGTCGTGCTGACCCAGTACAAGTCCCACTCCCTCGACCGACACATCACCAAGACCTGGCGGATGTCCACGCTGCTCGGCAACTACGTCACCCCGGTACCCGCGCAGCAGCGTCGTGGCCCGTGGTGGTTCGCCGGTTCGGCCGACGCCATCTACCAGAGCTTCAATCTGATCAACGACGAGCAGCCCGACTACGTGATCGTCTTCGGCGCCGACCACATCTACCGGATGGACCCGCGGCAGATGGTGGAGGACCACATCGCCTCCGGCGCCGCGGTGACCGTCGCCGGCATCCGTCAGCCGCTGTCGACCGCCGACCAGTTCGGCGTCATCGAGGTCGGCGAGGACGGCAAGCGGATCCGGGCGTTCCGCGAGAAGCCCACCGACGCGGTCGGCCTGCCCGACGCACCGGACGAGATCTACGCCTCGATGGGCAACTACGTCTTCACCACCCGGGCGCTCTGCGAGGCGGTCGAGCGCGACGCGGAAGACAAGAGCAGCAAGCACGACATGGGCGGCAGCATCATCCCGATGCTCGTCGAGCGGGGCGAGGCGAACGTCTACGACTTCCGCGACAACGAGGTGCCGGGCAGCACCGACCGGGACCTCGGCTACTGGCGCGACGTGGGAACGCTCGACTCGTTCTACGACGCGCACATGGATCTGATCAACGTGCACCCCGTGTTCAACATGTACAACTTCGACTGGCCGATCTACACGGAGCAGCCGCCGTGGCCGCCGGCGAAATTCGTACACCAGTGGGGTGAGCGGGTCGGCCGGGCCGTCGGTTCGATGGTCTCCCCGGGCGTGGTGATCTCCGGATCGCTGGTGGAAAACTCGATCGTCTCGCCGAAGGTGCGGGTGCACTCCTGGGCGCACGTCGAGGGCTCGGTGCTGATGGAGGGTGTCGAGATCGGCCGGCACGCGGTGATCCGGCGGGCCATCCTGGACAAGAACGTGTTCGTCCCGGAGGGCGCCGAGATCGGCGTCGACCTGGAGAAGGACCGGCAGCGCTACACCGTCTCCGACAACGGCATCGTGGTGATCGGCAAGGGCCAGAAGGTCGAGCTGTGACCACCCGTACTTCCCGCAGGAGGATCCCGCAGTGACCCATCCCCGTGCCGGCCAGCCCGCCCAGCCCGCCGACCTGGTCGACGTGCCGCGCCTGGTGACCGCCTACTACGCCGAGCACCCCGATCCCACGGACCCGGCGCAGCAGGTCTCCTTCGGCACCTCCGGCCACCGCGGCTCCAGCCTGCGCAACGCGTTCAACTCCGACCACATCCTGGCGGTCACCCAGGCGCTCTGCGACTACCGGCGGGAGCAGGGCCTCGACGGGCCGCTCTTCCTCGCCCGGGACACCCACGCGCTCTCCGCGCCGGCCGCCGTGGACGCCCTGGAGGTGCTCGCCGCCAACGGGGTCACCGTCCTGGTCGACAGCCGCGACGGCTACACCCCGACCCCGGCGCTGTCGCACGCGATCCTCACCCACAACCGGGGGCGTACCAGCGGGCTCGCCGACGGCATCGTCATCACCCCGTCGCACAATCCGCCCGACGACGGCGGTTTCAAGTACAACCCCACCAACGGCGGGCCGGCCGACACCGATGTGACCCGGTGGATCCAGGACCGGGCCAACGCCATCCTCGCCGCCGGGCTCAAGGAGGTCCGTCGGATCACCTACGCGCGGGCCCGGGCCGCCGACACGACCGGGGAGTACGACTTCCTCGCCAACTACGTGGACGACCTGCCGGCGGTGATCGACATCGACGCCATCCGCGACGCCGGGATCCGGATCGGCGCGGACCCGCTGGGCGGGGCGAGCGTGGCGTACTGGGGTGAGATCGCCGAGCGGCACCGGCTGGACCTGACCGTGGTCAACCCGACGGTCGACCCGACCTGGCGGTTCATGACCCTCGACGGCGACGGCAAGATCCGGATGGACTGCTCCTCGCCGAACGCGATGGCGTCGCTGATCGCCGCCCGAGCCGACTACCAGATCTCCACCGGCAACGACGCGGACGCCGACCGGCACGGCATCGTGACCCCGGACGCCGGCCTGATGAACCCCAACCACTACCTGGCGGTGGCGATCGGTCACCTGTTCCGCACCCGCACCGAGTGGGGTCCGGCGGCGGCGGTGGGCAAGACCCTGGTCTCCTCGTCGATGATCGACCGGGTCGCCGCCGACCTGGGCCGGCCGCTGTTGGAGGTGCCGGTCGGCTTCAAGTGGTTCGTGCCAGGTCTGCTGGACGGGGCGGTCGGCTTCGGCGGTGAGGAGAGCGCCGGGGCGTCGTTCCTGCGCCGCGACGGTTCCACCTGGACCACCGACAAGGACGGCCTGCTGCTCTGCCTGCTCGCCGCCGAGATCCTGGCCACCACCGGTCGCAGCCCGAGCGAGCACTGGGCGGAGCTGGCCGACCGGTTCGGCGCACCCGCGTACGCCCGGATCGACGCCCCGGCCAGCCGGGAGCAGAAGGCCGTGCTCGCCAAGCTCTCCCCGGAGCAGGTCACCGCCACCGAGCTGGCCGGTGAGCCGATCACCGCGACGTTGACCACCGCGCCCGGCAACGGTGCGCCCATCGGCGGCCTCAAGGTCACCACCGAGTCCGGCTGGTTCGCCGCGAGACCCTCCGGCACGGAGGACGTCTACAAGATCTACGCCGAGTCCTTCCAGGGTCCGGAGCACCTCAGCCGTCTCCAGCAGGAGGCCAAGGACCTCGTCACGCAGGTTCTCGGCTGACCGGCAGGGCTCCCGTTTCACCTCCGGGGTGAAGTGCGAACCATCCGCCCAGCGCTGACGGGCGACGCGGTACGGGGCCGACGCCGGGTGTGCGTCGGCCCCGTACCAGCGGAGTCAGCGTGCTAGCGGGATACCCCTGCGGCGGTCCGGGAGCGGGCTGGGCAGGATGCCGCAGAGCCGGGCGAGCTGGTCGGTCACCTTGTCTGGTTCGTCGAACGGGTCCAGTCCACTGACCTCGAAGGGGTCCAGGACGGGGACGGTCACGTGCGAGATCAGCGGGTGCAACGGCCGATGGTCGGCCTCCCCCTGGCCGAGAAGGTCCTCGTGCAGTTTCTCCCCGGGCCGCAGCCCGGTGTAGACGATCGGGACCGGACTGGCCGCCTGCTCCACCATGCGGCGGGCCAGATCGTCGATCCGTACCGGCTCGCCCATGTCGAGGACCAGGGCTTCCCCGGCGCGGCCGATGGCGGCCGCCTGGAGGACCAGGTGCACCGCCTCCTGCACCGTCATCAGGTACCGCGTCACGTTGGGGTCGGTGACGGTCAGTGGCTGCCTCGCCTCGATCTGCCGCTGGAAGGCGGTCACCACCGAGCCTCGGCTGCTCAGGACGTTGCCGAACCGGACGCTCAGGAAGGTGCCCGGGTAGGTCGCCGCGGCGTGCGCGGTCAGCATCTCGGTGATGCGCTTCGAGTAGCCGAGCACGCTGATCGGGTCGGCGGCCTTGTCGGTGGAGATGTTGACGAAGCGAGCGACATCCCGGCAGGCCTCCAGGACGGTGAGGGTCCCCCAGACGTTGGTCTTGACCGCTTCCCCCGGATGACGTTCCAGCAGGGTCAGATGCTTCAGTGCCGCCGCGTGGAAGACGATCTCGGGTCGGCGGTCCCGCATGATGCGTCGGACACCTTCGTCGTCCCGAAGGTCGGCGAGGATGAGTTCGGGGCCGTCCAACAGCGCACGCCCGGTGAGCGACATCTGGAGGCTGTGCAGGGCCGACTCGTCCCGGTCGAGCATCATCAGCTCACCGGGGTTGGCGCGCATGATCTGCCGGCACAGCTCCGAGCCGATCGAGCCCCCGGCGCCGGTGACCAGAACGCGTCGGCCGGTGAGTCCGTTGTCGTCCAGGGTCAGATCGCCGACCACCTGGCGTCGGCCGAGCAGGTCACTGATCTGTACGTCCCGTACGTCGCTGACCGTGATCCGATGGTCCACCAGCTCCCGGACCGGCGGAAGCACCTTGAAAGCCGCGCCGCTTCGGAGGGTGGCCTCCCGGACCTCACGGATCAGCGTGGCGTCGGCGTTCGCCACGGCGAAGATCACGGTGGTCGCCCCGGTGCTGCGGATCGCCCCGACGAGTTGGTGCCGGCTGCCCAGCACCGGGACGCCGGCGATGCGCAGGTCGTATTTGCCCGGGTCGTCGTCGAGCGCGCCGACGGGCAGGTAACGGCCCTTCGGGTCGCCGAGCATCGCGCGGACCAGCCCCTGCCCGGCCTCGCCGAGGCCGAAGAGCAGCACCGGGGTCGCCGAACGGGCGTCGGGGCGCATGGCGCGGTCCCTTCGGTGCCGATGCAGGAGACGGAAGCTGAGCATCAGCAGCAGCGCCAGAGCACCACCGATCACGGGACTGCTGGCAGGTACCGGGCGCTCGCCGAGCGCGAGGAGGGAGACGAGGACGATCGCTGCCGTGGTGGCGGTGGTACCGGCGAGCCCACGGACCTCCTCGATGCTGCCGAGAGGTTGGCGACCGGAACGGATCCGGCGCAGCGCGCTGACGCCGACATGCAGCACGGCGGCGGCCCCGCCGAGCAGTACCGCGTTGACCGCCTGGTGGATGGTGAGAGCGAGCTCGTACCTCGCCCAGCCAGCGACCGTGAAACCTCCGACCCACGCGAGGGCGTCGGCGGCGAGAAAGATGGCGGTCCGACGACGACTCACCCTGGCGCGGCCCATGGTCGTTGCTGTCGCTGGTTGGATCCGCTGTATCTCTGGGGGCATGTACGACTCCCTGTCCTGTCCGTGGCCGACGGTGACCCAGGGCAGGTCAGGGGCCACGCACGTCCCCTAACTGCTTAGCGGAATATCGCCCTTCGATTCCGGTTTTCACATTTCTATGACCGGTTGTCTGATTTAACCTCGAAAGGTGCGACCAGTGCACCCTTACCGGAGGGGCTCTTCGCGACGGCCGAGCTGGCGGCGCAGGCTCTCCGGTAATAGCTCGCGCAGCTGCTCCGGCAGCAGCGGCAGATCCAGCAGCCTGAGCTTGAGCTGGTTGCGTTCCTGGTGGCGGCGCGGGTCGAGGCGGACCACCAGACCGGCGTCGGGGCGGTAATGGATGTCCACCACGCCCGATGTCGACTCGTCGCGAATCACCCGCCCGTCCACCTCCACCGCGACCGGCCCGGACCCGGGGCGCAGCTCCAGCTGCACCGTCTCCTCCGGAGAGAGCACCACCGAACGGGAGATGCCCGCCATCGGGGCGCTGGGCGTCACCACCACCGCCCGCGTGGCGGGAGAGATCAGCGGGCCGCCAGCGGCGTAGCTGTAGGCCGTCGACCCGGTCGGGGTGCACACCACCAGGGCGTCACAACGGTAGTAGCCATACTGTTGCCCGTCGACCGCCAGGTTGGCGCTGACGAAGCCCTGCCCCGGGTGGCGGACCAGCGCGATGTCGTTGAACGCGACGACATCGTCGCCGCACACGGTGCAGGCCAGGCAGCTGTGTGCCTCGACGGTGTAATCCCCGGTCAGCAGCCGGTCCAGCGCCGCCGGCAGCTCCGGTGGCTCCACCTCCACGAGGAACCCCAGCTTGCCCAGGTGGACGCCGAGCACCGGCTTCGGATCGCGGATGGCCAGCCGCAGCGCGCCCAGCATCGTGCCGTCCCCGCCGATGGTGACCAACATGCCCGACTGGTCGGCGAGTTCGTCTTCCGGAACCGCCTGGACCGAGTCGGGCACCCGGTGCCGGTCCTGGTCGCGAACCGCCAGGGCGACGCGGTGGCGAGCGGCCCAGGCCATGATCGTGCCCACCACCGGGGACACGTCCCGGGTGGGATGGAGCACCAGCCCGAGCCGGATCGGATCCATACGCCCAGCTCATCACAGTTCGGCTGGTCACCACGGCTCTACGCGTCAAGGCGGGTCATCGATCGGGGCGACCAGCCCATCCCTGCGGGCGTTTCGCCCGGTCGGTTGATTCGTTGGGTCAGGTGCGACCAACCACAGCCAAAGGGGGCGCACGCGATGACCTGGCCCGGGGCCTCCCTAGACCCCGGCGGGACGATCGGTGGGACCGGGGCGCGGACGAAACGGCCCAGCGGGAACAAGGCGGGCGCCCACCGGGAGTTTGCCGGTCGATTGCTGCGCTGCTACCCGGTGACCTTCGTCGTGCTCGCCCCGTATGCACTGCTCATCTTGCCGATGGCGGTCTTCTACCAGAATCCGGAGACCGGCTTCATCGTGTCCCTGGTGGGCCTCGCGTTGCTGGGCAGCGTCGCCGTGGAGACGATCGGCCGGCTGTTCGGGCGCCCCGATCCGCGGTGGCGAGAGGGCATCCGGCGCTCCCACGCCCGGTACCCCTGGCTCTACCGGGTCGCCGTCCTGGTGACGCTGACCAGCATCGTCGCGGATGTGCTCGGGGCCCACCTCGGTCGCGGAACCATCGTCAACCAGGTCGCCGGCGACCTGTCCGACGGGCCGCTCGCGATGGTGAGCACGCTCTTCTCGGGCTGGCGAGCCGTGGGCTTCGCGTTGTTGCTGGCCAGCCACCTCAGCGGTCGGCTGTCCCTGGCGAAGCTGTACGGCTGGCTGGCCGTTCTGGTCGGCGCGGAGGTCTACATCGCCGTGCTGACGGCCGTGACGGCACCACTTGTCGCGCTGGTGTTCTTCGTGGCTTCCACCGGGGCGCTCTGCGGTGTCTTCCGGTTACGCCATCTGGCGTTCTGCGCGGTGGTGCTCTTCCTCGTGTGGCCGGCCGTCTTCGAGCACCGCAACACCCTTCGGGAGGATCGCGGGGTGGCGGTGGACGCCCAGGTCACCGCCAGGGACCGACTGCGCGTGGACAGTCAGCTCAGCGTCGTGGCGGGCTTCGACGTCCCGGTTGACCTGGGCCAGCCCGGTGTCACCGACTACCTCCGGTACGGGCTGGTTCCCCGGGTGCTGGATCCGGACCGGCCGGCGCTGTCCACCGGGCAACGGATCAACCAGTACATCGGTGGCGGCCCGACGTCGGCCTACACCTTCCTGCTGTTGGGCAACATCTGGTTCTTCGACGGCCCGATCGGCGTGGTCGTCGTGCACGCCTTCTGGGCCGCGGTGGCGGCGGTGCTGCTGCGCTGGCGGGGCACACCCGGCCCGGTCCGGCTGAGCCTCTTCTGTCTCGTGCTCTCCGACCCGCTGCTCTGGTCCAACACCTACCCGGACTCCACGATCGGGTTTCTGCAGCACGTGGTCTCGGCGATACCGGTCTTCGTCCTGCTGTGGCTGAGCCGCAGCGCCGTCGACCGGTCCGCCCGGCGCCCGGGCATCGGCCGGTTGTCCCCCGCCGCGAGCACCGTCCGGTGACCGTACGAGTTCCCCGTCACGCGGTCGGCCGGTCCGGCGCCCCGGGCCGCCCACGGACCGGCCGGCGTGCCCTGCTCGCACTGGTTGTCGGAGGGCTTTCGAGCGGCGGCAACCTGCTGCTGGCGATCACCGTGACCCGACTGGAGTCGGTCGCCGGGCTGGGCCAGTTCGCTCTGGCATTCTCGTTCTACATCGTCGGCTCCGGGCTGGTGCGGAGTACGGTCACCGATACCGTGCTGGCCACGGGGACCGGGGCTGTCGCGTCGGCCGCCCGGCGGGCGACCCTGCTCGGCGTCGTCGGCGGCGTGATGATCTGCGCGGCCGGTGCCGCGTACGGCTCGGCCTACCTGGTGTTCGTGGGCCTCGCCCTTCCCGGTCTGGTCCTCTACGACTACGTCAAGGCGATCGCCGTCGGCATCGGCGCCCCCTCGGGCGCGATGGCCCAGGAGATCACCTGGGCGGCGCTCACGGGTTGTGCCGCGCTGGCCGGCCTGCTCGGGCTGCTCGACGCGCCGTACGTCTTCGCCCTGTGGGCGGTCGGCGGCGGGCTGATCGGTCTGGTCGTCGCGGCCCGGTGCCGGTACGAGCTGCTGCCCGGCTGGCGTGTGGGGCGGGCCGAGACCCGCGTCGCGGCGGGATTCGGCACGCAGTTCCTGTTGACCACCGGGTCGGCGCAGCTCGCGCTGACCGCGGTGGCGCTTGTCGCGGGCACTGCGGTGGTCGGGGCGCTGAGCGCCGGACGCACTCTGCTGGGACCGGTGAACCTCGTGTTGTCGACCGCCGCCACGCTGATCCTGCCGCAGCTGGCCCGCACCCGTGCCGACTCGGGCGCGGCGCGGACGAGGACGGCTGTCCGGCTCGCGCTGCTCGTGTCCGCCGCCGTCCTGCCGCTGACCATCGCGGTCGCCCTGCTGCCGGACGCGGCCGGGACGGCATTGCTGGGCGCCAACTGGAGCGTCGCGCGAAGCCTGCTGGTGCTGCTCGCGCTGGAGAGCCTGCTCGCCGTGCCGGCCACGATCGGCTTCGCCGGGCTGCGGGTCGAGCAGGCGAGCCGGCGGGCGATCGTGCTCGGCATCCTGCTCGGCGGGTTACGCGTCCCGCGGTCGTCGCCGGGGCAGTCCTGTTCGGAGCGCCCGGCGCGGCCGGCGCACTGGTCGTGCTGGCCCTGGTCAGCGCGGTCGCCTGGGGCGGCAGCTACCTCCTGCTGCTGCGGGAACGCGCAGTGGACCGCCCGCTCGCGGCACAACCGGTCTGAGCCTGACGCCGGCACGCCACCGACCGGTCGGTGGCGTGCCGGGCGCGGGTCAGGCAATGGTGGCCAGGGCCGCGCGGACGCGCTCCACCACCGCCTTGACCGCCGGTTCGGTCAGATCGGCGTACGTGGGCAGGTTGATGCCGCGCCGGCTCAGATCGCCGGTCACCGGGCAGTCCGCAGCCGGATCGTGGTGCGCGGGCAGTTTGGGGACCGGCAGGAAGAAGGGACGGGTCTCCACGCCGAGCCGGCCGAGTGCACGGGCCAGTGCGTCCCGGGACGTCGTGTCCCCCTGGCCCCCGACCAGGAAGGCCGCCATCCAGGGCGCGCGGCGGACTCCGGGGACCACCGGCTGCGCCGACAGCGCCGGCTCGTCGGCCAACTGCTCCTCGTACCCGGCGATCACCCGGTCCCGGCTGGCGATGATCTCGTCGGCCCGTTCGAGCTGTGCGCAGAGCAGCGCGGCGCACAGGTTCGTCATCCGGTAGTTGTAGCCGAGTACCGGGAAGTGGTAGCGCCGGTGCGGATCCATGCCCTGGTTGCGCAGCAGGCGCATCCGATCCGCCAATCCGTGGTCGGACGTGGTCACGCAGCCGCCCTCACCGGAGGTGATCACCTTGTTGCCGAAGAACGAGAAGGTCGTGACGTCGGCCAGCGAGCCGGTGGGTTGCCCGTCGAGGGTGGCACCGAACGACTCCGCCGCATCGGCGACCAGGAGCAGGCCGTGCCGGCCGCAGAGTTCGCGCAGCGCAGCGTAGTCGGCCGGGTGGCCGTACAGGTCGACGGCGATGACCGCCCTGGTACGCGGGCCGATGGCGGCCCGTACCGCGGCGGGGTCGACGCACCAGCTCTCCGGCAGGACATCCACACAGACGGTGCGGGCGCCGCAGTACGCGACGGCGTTGGCGGTCGCCACGTAGGTCAGCGCGGGGACGATCACCTCGTCCCCCGGCCCGATGCCGGCCGCCGCGAGGACCAGGTGCAGGGCGACCGTGCCGTTGCTGGTCGTCACCGCGGTGTCGGCGGCGCAGCGCCGGGCGAATCGTTCCTCGAAGTCACGCAGGTACGGCCCCTGCGACGAGATCCATCCGCTGCGCACCGCGTCGACCACGTACCGCTCCTCCAACTCGGAGAGGCTCGGTCGGGCCACCGGATAGGTGTCGTCCGCGATGCTCATGACGCTTCTCCCTTTGCGGCGACGAACGGGGACCGTGGCACCGGACCCGACCCGCCCTGCGCTGCCCAGCGCAGGACGTCGAGGTAGTCGCGGCCGGTGGCTTCCCAGGTGCGGCCGGCCAGGCGTTCGTTGGCGCGGCGTGAAGCGGCGGCGTAGCGCTCCCGGTCGCCGAGTAGCCGCCGCACCGCGTCGGCGAGCGACCGCGGATCCTTCGCGCGGAAGACCGTCGCTTCGGCGCGGTTGAACTCCAACTGGGCGAGCAGCGGTTCCACGTCGGCGCAGGCGACGGGGAGCCCCCAACTGAATGCCTCCAGCATCGCGCCGCTGGCCGCCTCCCAGAGCGAGGGCACGACCACCGCGTCCGCTCGGGCGTAGATGGCGTTCAGTTCGTCCAGGCTGACGAAGCCGGGGAAGGACACCCGTCCGCGCAGGTCGGGTAGTGCCGCTCGGCTGAGCAGCCGGCTCGCTTCGGGCTCCACCAGCGGCCCCGGGCAGATCAGGCGGCAGTCGGGTAGGAGCGCCATCGCCTCCAGCAGGGTCGCGTGGTTCTTGTGCTCCGCGGTGGACGACGGGTAGACCAGCAGTCCCGGTTCGGGCCGTGTGTGCGCGCGCCCCGGCGCGGGTTGGAACGTCGGGGTCGGGATGAGCACGGTCCGTTCTGCAGCCTCCGGGAAGAGGCGCAGTGCCTCCTGGTACGGATGCGGCCAGGTGACCACGATCGCCGCCGCACGAGCCACGTTCTCCCGAATCACCGCCGCGAAGCCGGGGGCGTGGAACTCGACCCCCAGGTGGCGCAGGTCGTGCAGAACGACGACCGACGTGCCGGACCCGATCGGAGCACAGTGGAACGGAAACAGCGTGACGTCGACGTCACTGTGTCGCACGACGGACCGTTGCCGGACCGCGTTGACGGCCGTGCGGACAGCGAGGGAGTTGCGCATCGCCCTCGGCGTCCAGCGGCGCAACAGTTGGCCGGCAGGGTTGTCGGAGCGTAGCGGCTGAGCCACCTCGGTCCAGGCGATCCGCGTGGCGGGCACCTGACCCTCCCACTGGGCCTGGGTGCCCCGCAGGACATTCACCCGCAGGTCGCAGGACGTGTCCGCGGCCATGCCGGTGAGCAGGCCGTAGGTGAAGGCTTCGAGCCCGGCGGCATGACCGGGACGGATGGGTGAGGCGTCGACCGCAACCTTCACCGGTCCACCCGGACCAGTCGCCCCATACGCTCGTCCTCGAGGAGTTGCCGGTCGGCGTCCACCATGACCCGGACCAGGTCGGTGAAGTGCGTCTTTGGTGCCCAGCCCAGGGTGCGCCGGGCCTTCGTGTAGTCGCCGATGAGGGCATCCACCTCTGCCGGACGGAAGTAGGCGGGGTCCGTTTCCACGTACCGCTGCCAGTCCAACCCGACCCGGTCGAAGGCGGTCTCGACGAACTCGCGCACGGTGTGGCCCTCGCCGGTGGCGATCACGTAGTCGTCCGGGCGGTCCTGTTGGAGGGCCAGCCACATCGCTTCCACGTACTCCGGCGCGTAACCCCAGTCGCGAACGGCGTCGAGGTTGCCCAGGTAGAGCTTGTCCTGAATGCCAGCCTCGATCCTCGCCACCGCACGGGTGATCTTGCGGGTCACGAAGTTCTCGCCGCGGCGCGGGCTCTCGTGGTTGAACAGGATGCCGTTGGCGCAGAACATGTTCCAGGATTCGCGGTAGTTGACCGCCGACCAGTAGGCGTAGACCTTGGCGCATGCGTACGGGCTGCGCGGGTGGAACGGGGTCTCCTCGCGTTGTGGGGGTGGCGTCGAGCCGAACATCTCCGACGAGGATGCCTGGTAGAACCGGCAACCGATGTCGGCTGCCCGGGCCGCCTCCATCATGCGAAGCGCGCCGAGCCCGGTGACGTCCGCCGTGTAACCGGGAATGTCGAAGGAGACTCGGACGTGGCTCTGCGCGCCGAGGTTGTATATCTCGTCGGGGCGGATGTCCCGTATCAGCGCGGTCAGCGAGGCCGGGTCGGACAGATCGCTGTAGTGCAGGAAGAGTCGGGCCTCGCCGCTGCGCGGATGGACGTCGACGTGGTCGATCCGCTCAGTGTTGAAAGAGGACGACCGCCGTTTGATGCCGTGCACCGTGTATCCCTTGTCGAGCAGGAATTCCGACAGGTAGCTGCCGTCCTGCCCAGTGATGCCGGATATGAGTGCCACTCGTGACATAGGGGGTCCCTCTTCTGCTGGGCAATTCTTCCGCGAGTTCCTTATATCGGGTCCGGGCCCGGCAACCATGAGGTTTCATGTATCCGGAGGAATTTCTTTTGTGTGGCCGTACCTGAGAAAGGGCTTCAGTCACGGATCGAGCACTCGATCGTTAGGTCAATCGATCGATCCTGTGGCACGAGCGAGGAGCGAGGATGGCCGGCGACCCCACCCCCGCGGCGGACACCCGAGAACGACTGACAACTGTCGACG
This sequence comes from Micromonospora sp. LH3U1, assembly GCF_028475105.1. Taxonomy (NCBI): domain Bacteria; kingdom Bacillati; phylum Actinomycetota; class Actinomycetes; order Micromonosporales; family Micromonosporaceae; genus Micromonospora; species Micromonospora sp. LH3U1. The sequence continues at coordinate 2,388,263 of NZ_CP116936.1, forward strand.
AGAAAAGATTCCACGTGCTTGTCACTGCCGGTTACTTCGCTCCCGGCTGGCGGGCCGGAGGCCCCATCCGGTCCATTTCCGAAGTGCTCGCCCTGGCCAGTGACGACATCCAGACGTCGATGCTGACCCGCGACCGCGACCTCGGTAGCAGCGACCCCTATCCGGGGCTTTCCGGTCGCTGGGAGCAGGTCGGCCGGACGAACGTCTTCTATCTCGGCGTTCGTCGGCCGGGGCACTGGCGGTCGCTCTGGCGCTCTCTCCGAGCGGACCGGTTCGACCTGCTCTACGTGAACAGTGTCTGGTCGGCGTTCTCCATCCTGCCCATGGCCGCGGCCCGGCTCGGTCTGCTGCGGGTGGGTCGCATCCTGGTCGCCCCCCGGGGAGAGTTCGGCCCTGCGGCTCTCCGGGTGCACCGGCTCCGTAAGCGGATCTTCCTGACGGGCTGGCGGTGGATGCTGCTCGACCCTCGGGTGCTGTGGCACGCCACCACCCCGGCCGAGGCCGCCGACATCCAGCGGGTGTTGCCCCGGGCGCAGATCGGCGTCGTCGCTGTCAGCCGTGGCCCGGAGCCGGAACAGGCGCCGGCGGAGTTGCCCGCGACCCACCACGCGCGGCTGGTCTTCATCGGGCGGATCTCTCCGATGAAGAACCTCGACCTGGTGTTGGCCGCGCTCGCCTTCGTGCCGGTGCCGGTGCGGCTGGACATCTACGGCCCGGTGGAGGACCCGGCGTACTGGCGGCGCTGCCGGGAGCATCTGGCCGCACTGCCCGACTCGGTCGCCGTCAGCTACCAGGGTGAGTTGCGGCCCGAGCAGGTCCGGGCGACCTTCTCGCGGTACGACGCCTTCGTGCTGCCGACCCGGGGGGAAAACTTCGGCAACGCCATCGCGGAGAGCCTGTCGGCGTACTGCCCGGTGCTCTGCTCCGACCGGACGCCATGGACGGCGGTGCTGCGCGACGGTGGTGGACTGGTCCTCACCGAGCTGACCGCGACGGCGCTCGGTGCCCTGATCACGCAGGTGGCCACCGCCACGCCCGAGCAGCGGCTGGCAGCCCGGGTCGCGGCGGGGGACGCCTACGGCCGCTGGCGGTCGAGCAGGACGCCGGTCAGTGTTCTCGACCAGGCACGGCGGGTGATTCGCGATCCGGCGTGCCGGGTGCCTCCACAGGGGCGGACACCGTGAACCGTGCTCAGCCCGGACTGCGGGGCGCGCAGTCCGCGCGGCGGGCCGAACCCGAATATCTGCGACCAGGAGGCGTCAAGTGACCCGCGTGATGACCGTCGTCGGAACCAGACCGGAGATCATCCGGCTGGCCCGGGTGATCGACGCGCTCGACCAGACCGTGGACCACACGTTGGTACACACGGGACAGAACTGGGATCCCGCGTTGTCTGATGTCTTCTTCACCGAGCTGAACGTCCGACCGCCCGATCTCCTCCTGCGGGCCGACACCCGCTCGCTCGGCAGCCTTCTCGGTGCCGTCCTGGTCGGTACGGAGAAGGCGATCGCCGAGCTGCGTCCGGACGCGCTGTTGGTGCTCGGTGACACGAACAGCGCGATCTCGGCTCTGATGGCACGCCGGATGAACGTGCCGGTGTACCACATGGAAGCCGGTAACCGCTGCTTCGACCTGAACGTGCCGGAGGAGACCAACCGGTGCATGGTCGACCATGTCGCCGACTTCAACCTGGTCTATTCGGAGCACGCTCGGCGCAACCTTCTTGCCGAAGGTCTGCACCCGCGCCGCATCCTGCACACCGGCTCACCCATGCGCGAGGTGCTCGACCACTATCGGCTGCAGATCGAGCGATCGACGGTGCTGGCGCAGCTCGAGCTCGAACCCGGCGGCTACTTTGTCGTGAGCGCACACCGGCAGGAGAACGTCGACCACCCGGACCGGCTCCGTCGGCTGCTGGAGTGCCTGCGGGCCGTACGCGACGAGTGGCAGCTGCCGCTGCTCGTCTCCACGCATCCGCGTACCCGGAAGCGGTTGGAGGCAATTGCTGGTGACGGCCTGGACCTGGACGGCGTGGCCTTCCACGAGCCGTTCGGCTTCTTCGACTACGTGACCCTGCAACGACATGCCCGATGCACCCTCTCCGACAGTGGCACCGTCAGCGAGGAGGCCGCGATTCTCGGGTTCCCGGCGGTGACCCTGCGCGAGTCCATCGAGCGTCCCGAGGCGCTGGACAGCGGGGCGATCGTGATGACCGGCCTGGAACCCGACGGGGTCGTGGAAGCCATCCGGGTCGTGGTGGCACAGGTGGCTCGTGGCTCCGTCGCCTGCCCGCTCGACTACCAGGTCCCCGACACGTCACGCCGGGTGGTCGATTTCATCCTGTCGACCGTGCGCCGCCATCACGACTGGGCGGGTATCCGCCGCTGACCGATCCGCCGGCCGGGCCGGCACGCCCATGACCACGACGCCGCCCGCCACATCGTGGGTCACGCAGGCGCCGGCGCCGACGGTGGCGTCCCGGCCGACGGTCAGCCTCGGCAGGACCGCGGCGGTGGTGCCCACCATGACGCCCTCCTCCAACCGGCAGTATCCGGAGACCGCCGCGAGTGGATTGACCGAGACGTAGTCGCCGAGCACCGCGTCGTGCCCCACAGTGCAGTTCTGGTTGAGGTGCACGTGGCGCCCCAACAGCACGTTGGTCGTGACCCGGGCGCCACCGGCGGCGAACAGGCCCTCCTGGTAGACACAGTCCGGGCCGATCTCCGCAGCCGGATGGACCACTGTGGCGGCCGGTAGGCCGTACCGGGCGATGGCCTGGTCGGTCTCCCGACGCAACCTCGGATGCCCGACGCCGAGCGCGACATGGGTGCTGCTGGGCTGAGTGGCCAACCAGCGGGTCGAGCCGAGGAAGGCGACACCGAGGCGGTGCACCAGCTCGACATTGGGCTCGGTGGGGTAGTCGTCGACGAAGCCGAGAACCCGCCAGGGCGGTTCGCCGCTCGCGCTCGTGTTCAGTAAGCGAATTACCGCATATACCTCACGGCCCATCCCACCCACGCCTACCATCACTACGTCGGTCGTCAACCGCGGCTCCCTCGGCTACGGAGAACGTTGGCCGCTCTCCGTCATCTGAACCAGTTATTGGTGCCGATGGTGACGGGTGAGTGATGGCGATGGTGATGGCCGGACGCCCATGGCCGCGAAAGCGCGGGCCACCAAGACCGGGCGTCACAGACGAGCCGCTCCCGGCGCCTCCTCCCGGGTGCTCTCGTCAAACCTGACGCGTTCCCGGTGTCGGTCTGCGTGCCGACACCCGGGGACAGCAAGTTGAAAGCGAGCCGACAGTGGACGAGCTGGTAAGGACGCGTCTCCGAGCTACGACCACGGCGGGATACCACGTGGTCGCCACCGCGCGGGTGTTCGAGCCGGGCTTTCGTGGTGGCGGACCGATCCGTTCCCTGCGGTTCATTCTGGACACTTTGCCGGACGACCTCGACGTCACCCTGATCACCGCAGACCGGGACCTCTCTTCGCCCGCACCCTACCCGGAGCTGTCCGGTCGGCTGGTGCGGCGCGACGACCGTTCCGCCGTTTTCTACCTCGGCCTCTCCGCTCTGCGGCACTGGGTTCGACTCGTACGGCACATCCGGTCCCGCCCGGTTGATCTGATCTACGTCAACAGCCTCTGGTCGCTGTTCTCGGTGTTGCCGATCCTGGCGGTGGCGCTGCGTCTGGTACGCGTGCGGGCGATCATGCTCGCCCCAAGAGGTGAACTGTCGCCCGGCGCACTCGCCATCAAATCGCGCAAGAAGCGCCTCTTCCTGGCGGTGTGGGCCCCGCTTCTGCGCCGGCTCGATGTGCGCTGGCAGGCGTGCAGTTGGCTGGAGGAGAACCAGATCCGCGCGAACTTCCCGTGGGCGCACATCATGGTGAACGGCAACGAGTGCCCGATCCCGGACCACCCGGCGCCCCAGGTCGTCGCGCACGACGGGCCACTGCGGTTGGTTTTCGTCGGTCGGATCTCACCGATGAAGAACCTGACCACGGCGCTGGAGGCGGTCGCCGGGGCGACCCGCCCGCTGGAGTTCGACATCTTCGGCCCGCAGGAGGACGAGCAGTACTGGGCGTCGTGCCGGCGGCTCATCGACGCGATGCCCGGCCATGTCCGAGTCCGGTATCGCGGCGAACTCGCGGCGGACGAGGTGATGCCGACCTTCAGCGGATACGACGCCTTTCTCTTCCCGACCCTGGGCGAGAACTACGGGCACGTCATCCTGGAGAGCCTCGCGTCCGGTTGCCCGGTGGTCTGCTCCGACGCGACGCCGTTCAGCGAACTGATCGCCGACGGCGGGGGAGCGGTGGTCCGGCCCGCGTCGGCGGCTGCTCTGAGCAGAGCCCTCGACCGGCTGGCTGACCGATCGGCCGGAGAGCGCGCCGAGGCGAAGGAGATCGCGGCCCGGCGGTACCGGCTCTGGCGGCAGCAGGTCCGGGAACTCAACGTGCTGGACCACGCCCGCCAGTTCTGCGGCTGAGCAGGCTCGCCGCAACCGCGTCACCCGGGGCGGAACCGCATCGTTGCAGTGGCGGGGCCGGCCCGTGTGCACGGGTTCGGTCTCCTCCACACCAGTAGGCCCGATGAGCGAGGACAGCAGGTGCCCAAACGCGTTCGTACGATGGTCCGACGAGTCCGGGACCACCTGGCCGCCACCCGTGACCCCGAGGCGTTCGTGCGGTCCCTGGGGGTGAATCTGACGGGACGGGTCAGGTTCTACGGCGTCAGCCGGGCGATGTTCGGCTCGGAGCCGTGGCTGATCACCATCGGCGACAACGTCTACATCACCTCCGAGGTGCAGTTCGTCACCCATGACGGCGGCACGCTGATCCTGCGCAAGGACCACCCCGACCTGGACTGGACAGCCCCGATCACGATCGGCGACGACGTCTACATCGGTATGCGGTCGATGATCCTGGCCGGCGTCACCATCGGAAACCGGTGCGTCATCGGGGCGGGCTCGATCGTCACCCGCGACATCCCGGACAACACGGTGGCGGCCGGGGTGCCGGCGCGGCCCCTGCGTACCACCGACGAGTACCTCGAACGGTTGCAGGCCAAGTCGCTGGGCATCGGGCACCTCCCCGTCCCGGCCAAGCACGAGGCGATGAAGAAGATCTACGGAGTGACCACCGTCTGAACCCCCGACCCAGCCGAAGCCGCCAGGTCAGGCCCGCCGGTACGCGACCCGCGGTGGGCGTAGCTGATGGATTCCGCTGATCGTTATCGCCCCCAGCACGCCGGTCGTTCCGGTCACCTCGTAACCGAAACAATCCCCGGTCATCGCGGCCGAGCTGGTGCCGAGGTTCAGGGTGGTGGCGGCCCCGGTGTCGCTGGCCCGCAACGTGGGCGGGGTGGCACCGTTCGTCTGCCACACGTGCCCATACCAGTGCCAGCCGGCGGGCAGCAGCACGGGAACACTCAATACGGACTCCCTCACTCCGACGGATGTGAGGGCGACGCTGCCGAAATCGGCGATCGGGCCGAGGGCGGCGGGGCGACCGGTCGCCGGATCGTGGGCGTACACGCCGTGCCGCATGACCCCGGTGCCCGCCACTGTGACCTCGACGCACACCCGGTCGACCGGGGTGGGTTCGGCCAGGTACACCGGGTGCAGCAGGAGACGCTGGTAGGTGCCGGTGTAGGTGGTGTTCTGGGTCGGGCCGGACAGGGTGAGGAAATAGCTGCCGCGCGAGCAGGTCGCCCCGGGTAACGGTCCCGCCTGCGCCTGGTCGGGCTCCGCTCGCCACATCCCGTACCCGGAGGGGACCGGCATGCTGTACGGGATCCCGTCGACAGTGACCCGGTCCGGCACGCTGAGGTTCGTCGGACCTACCGGGACCAGTAGCCGGTGGAACAGCTGCGGCGCCGCCATCTGCGTCTGGGCGACGGTGTCGACCCGTTCGATCATCACGAAGTCGTGCGTGGAGTCCGATACGACGATCTCGGTGGCCGCCGAGGGTGGTGCCAGGTAGCGGCGGTAGGCGGTGCCGGTCACGGATTCCCCGGCCGCGAGGGTGCGGCCCCACACCAACTGCGGGTAGTTCTTCTTGAGGCTGGAACTGATGAACCAGCCCTTCGTCGTGGTGTGTCGGGCCCGGATCTCGGGCACGCCGTCGGCGACCGGCAGCAACCCGACGGCGATGCCCCACTGCTGGATCTGGCCGCTGTTGACCGCCCACTGGGTCATGCTGCTCGCCGGCATCAGCCGGTCCTTGAGGGTCGCCGGGGTGAAGTCGGTGAGCGCGGGCAGTGTGTCGATGTTCGCCCACACCGACCAGTTCAGGCCGCCGGCCGACCCCACGTTCGGCATGAACTGCCGGCGTGTGCCCCCGGCCACTGCGGTCAACGGGGCGCACTGGGTCACTCCGGCGTTCAGGGTGAACCGCGCCAGTGCGGCCACCGTCTGCCCGACGAGCAGACCACCCTGCGACCAGCGGTAGACGTTCGAGACGCGGCACAGGGACGGAACCCGCGACATGATCGTGGCGATGGGTGTGCCGATGTTCGTCCTGGCGGTGTCGATCATCCCCTGGTAGGACGGGATCACATAGGACTCCCTGATCGTCAGATCCTGGCCCGTCCATCGACCGTTCGCCACGGGTCGTCCGTCCAGTTCAACGGTCGCCGTGTGGGAGTGGGTGGCCGGGCGGATCTGCACGTCTGGCGTCAGGCCCGTGATCGGTACGGTGGTCTTGTTGGTCGCCCCCGAGACGTGGGTGAGTGGCGCCGCCGGCTTGACCCGGGCACCCTGGGCGATGCCGTCGACGACCGTGTAGGGGTTGCCGAACAGCAGGCTGTTGGCGTTGGTGATGGCCAACAGGGTGAAGATGCGGATCCCGTCGGTCCATTGCGAGCCCACGTCGGCGGTCGTCTTGCCATGGTTGGTGACGACGATCTGGTTGCCGACGTCGTAGCCGTGGTTGCCGCCGACGTACGACCAGCCGGTGTTGATCGGGCAGTTGTCGTCGGAGGTGTCGTGGATCTTCGTGCCGACCGCTGACATGATCGGCCACACCTGGTCGTCGGTCGCGGTCGAGGGCACGAGGGTGACCTGGGGGAGACCGGAGTGCCACATGCCGACCATGGCCTCGGCGTACGCGAGGTTGGCGGGCATCACCAGATCGCGGGTGCTGTCGAATCGCGACCTGACGGACATCAGGGCGTTGAACCGGTAGACGATCAGCTCGGGCATGCTCGGCACCTCCACCGCGATCGCACGATGACGTCACTGTGCGCGCCTGCGCGGTTGGCGGCTGCCGACGGTCGGCACCCGGACAGCACCTTGGGCTGATCGGCGGACCCCGGTACCCGGCGGTCGGCGGCGATGTCCGTTCGGTGTCGGGGCACGCCGACCGGGCGCTCAACAGGGTGAAATCCCCCCGTCGCCGTCACGCGGCCCGTGCTCACTCGATGTACAGGTGATCGGGTGTAAACGGGGGGTTTCATGCGCATTTTGATCACCGGCGGAGCCGGCTTCATCGGGTCCAACCTGGCCCGCGCCGCGTTGGTTGAGCCCGCGGTCAAAGAAGTCACCGTCCTTGACGACCTCTCGGTCGGGCTTCGGGCCAACCTCGACGGTCTGGACGTCGAACTCATCGAGGGGTCGATCCTGGACCCGGCCGCCCTCGACGCGGCGATGGCGGGCCGTGAGGCGGTGGTCCACCTGGCCGCGCTGCCCAGCGTTCCCCGCTCGCTGCGCGACCCACTGGCCTCCCACCACGCCAACGCCACCGGCACACTCATGGTGCTGGAGGCGGCGCGCCGGCACGACGTCGCACACGTCCTCGTCGCCTCCTCGTCATCGGTGTACGGCTCGAACCCGGCGCTGCCCAAGGCGGAGCTGACCTGGACCCGCCCGATGAGTCCCTACGCGGCCAGCAAGCTCGCCACCGAGGCGTACGCCCTGGCCCACCAGGCGTCGTTCGGGCTGCCGACGTTGGCCTTCCGCTTCTTCAACGTGTTCGGCCCCGGCCAGCGGCACGACCACGCGTACGCGGCCGTCATCCCCCGGTTCGTGCACGCCGCCCTGCGCGGCGAACCCGTTGTGGTGCACGGCGACGGCACGCAGTCCCGCGACTTCACCTACGTCGGTACGGTCTGCGACGTCATCCTCGACGCGCTACGCCGCCGGGTACACCACCCACATCCGGTCAACCTCGCCTTCGGGGCCCGGGCCAGCCTGCTGCAGGTCCTCGACGAGTTGGAGGGGTTGTTCGGGACGTCGATCCCCCGCGAGTACGCCCCGTCGCGTACCGGCGACGTCCCGCACTCCCATGCCGACAACACCACTCTGCGGCAGCTGTTCCCGAACGTGGCGCCGGTCGCCCGCCCGGATGGCCTGCGGGCGACCGTCGAGTGGATGGCCGGGCGGCTGGACGCCGAGCTTGCCGTACCTGCCGTACCCCGGTGACCCGGGCAGCGAATCGGGCCGAACCGGGGCCGGTGGTCTCCGTGGCGGTGGTGCCGGCCATCGCGCCTCCTGCCGGCACGATGGTCGCATCCGCCCCGTCGACGCTCAGCCCGGCGGCGTCGAAGGATCGAGACCGCACGGTCACGGTGGGCATTGCTGCCGCGATGGTGGCGAAGGGTGTCGGCCTGGCCGCTCCCCTGGTCATCACCCCGGCCTGCTTCCGGTATCTCGGGGACCAACGGTACGGCCTGTGGATGGCGATCACCGCCCTCACCGGTATGGCCTGGTTCGCCGATCTGGGGCTGGGTAACGGGCTGCTCACCCGGCTCAGTCACCTGGCCGACGATCCCCGGCAGCAGGCCCGGGAAATCTCCAGCGCGTTCGCCACCCTCGGCGTGGTCGCGGTGGTGCTGCTGGCGGGTCTCGCGCTGGCCGCGCCCGTGGTGCCGTGGGCCGCGCTGTTCAGCGTCAGCGACCCGAGTGTCGCCGCGCAGGCGTCCGCGCTGGTCCTGCTCTGCTTCGGCGCCTTCGCGGTCAACATTCCGCTCTCGCTGATCCAGCGGATCCAGTACGCCCGGGGCCAGGTGGTGCAGAGCAATGTCTGGCAGTCCGCCGGGGCTCTGGCCGCCATGGCGGCCGTGCTCGGCGCCATCGCCGCCGGGTGGAAGCCGCTGGCGGTCATCGCCTGCGCGGTGCTGGCCGTGCCGGCAACCAACCTCCTCAACACCGTGACCTACTTCTGGTTTGAGGAACCCGGGCGGCGGCCAGGCCCGAGGCTCGTGCACCGGGCCACCGCCGTCGGCCTGCTCCGACTGGGCCTGCAGTTCTTCGCGCTCACCACGATGTCGTCGATCGCGCTGAACGTGGACAGCCCGCTGGTCGCGAACGTCCTCGGGCTCACCACGGCGGCGCACTACGCGGTCGTGGGGAAGCTGTTCGGCGTCCTCTCGATCTTCGTCGGGCTTGTCGGCATGACGGTCTGGCCGGTCAACGGTGCCGCTCTGGCGCGGGGCGAGGTGGCCTGGGTGCGCCGCAATACGCGGCGCATGGTGCTGCTCTACGGGCTGATCGTGGGGACGGTCGGGGTCGTGCTGGTCGGCTACGGCCACCGGCTGATCGAGCTCTGGGTCGGCGGCATCGACCGATCGGACATCCCGGTCACGGTCCTGATCGGATTGGCGTGCTGGTCCTTCCTGGTCGCGGTCGCCTCCCCGCTGATCATTGTGCAGAACAGCATCGGACTACTTCGGCCGCAGTTCGTCGGCTGGGCATCGTTCCTGCTGCTGGCGACCGTGTTGAAGATCTGGGGACTTCGACGATTCGGCCTCGCCGGCCTGCCGGCGGCGGCCTGCGTCGCGTATTTGCTCACCATGTGGCCGGCCGTGCTGGTGGGATACCGACGCGCGCTCGCCAGGTCCGGGTCGTCGTGACCGGTCACGACGGCCGCCAGGACGAGGCGGAAGAGGACCAGGTGCCTGGCTCAGCGGTCGACATCAAGGCCGGCGACGACCAGGGGAGCGATCAGCGCGACGGTGGGTGCCGGGTGCTCCGGGTCGTCGGCGAGCTGAACTTCGGCGGCACGGAGATGCGGACGGCCGAACTGCTGCCCCGGCTGTCCGCCGCCGGCGTCGAGGTGCACCTGGTGACACTCAGCGACCGGGTCGGTCCCGGACCGTTGGCCGGCGTGGTCGGCCGGTACGGCGGCTCGGTCACCCCGATACCACTCGACGTACGCTTCGTCACCCGCTTCCTGCACCTGCTCGGGCGCCTGCGTCCGGACGTGGTGCACGTCGACTGCGCCAACTTCTCCGGCGTGCTGCTCTCGCTTGCCGCCCTGCGCGGTGTGCCTGGGCGCGTCGCGCACTTCCGGGGGGACGACAACCAGTCCCGGAACCTGCGCCGACGCGTCTATCGGTGGATCTGCGGACGACTGCTGCGGATCTGCGGCACCGACATCCTCGGTGTCTCGCCCAGCTCGCTCACCTGTGCCTACGACCCGCGCTGGCGTGACGACCCCCGCTGCCAGGTGGTCCTCAACGGGCTCGACCTCGACCGACTCCGCCGGCCCAGCCGCGACGACCTGCGCGAAATGATCGGCGCCGGCCCGGCGGACATGGTCTGCGTGAGCGTCGGTCGGGCTTCGCCGGAGAAACGGCGGTGGCTCCTGCCGCCGATCCTGGCCGAGCTGCGCGACCGGGGAATCGAGGCCCACGCCGTACTCATCGGACCGGGCGACGACGCCGACGACGAGCGCGTCCGGACGGCAGCGGCTGCCGCCGGGCTCGCCGACCGGGTGCATCTGCTGGGCCCGCGCGACGACGTGGGCGGGCTGCTGAGCCAGGCCGACGTGGTGGTCCACCCCTCCTGCCTGGAAGGGCTGCCCGGCGGGGTGCTGGAGCCCGTCGCGTTGGGCGTCGGCACGGTGGCGGCCGACCTCCCGGGCGTGCGTTTCATCGACGAACACCTGCCCGGCGTGACCATCGTCGACATCGACGCCACGCCGCAGGCATGGGCCAGCGCGGTGTGCGCGGCGGCGTCGCACACCAAGACGACCGCGGCCCCGGTGGCCGCGGAGCGTTTCGCCCGCAGCGTCTTCGCCATCGACACGGCGGCCACGACCCACCTGACGATGTATCGACGGCGGGCGTCGGCCCGCCCGCATCGCAATCGGCGAGCAGCAGAGCAGCCGGTTGCCGGCCTTCTGGAAGCGGTGAGAAATGAACGATCAGACGACGATGGTCGGCCGGCAACCGCGGCTGGGTCGAGGGTCGACCGGGCGGGCTGACCGACCGCGCCCGCTGCTCGTGGGCGCGTACGCCTTTCCACACGGGGACGCCACTTCCAACCGTCTGTTGCAACTCGCCCGTTCTGCCGCGCCCGACGGTGCGCACACGCTGGTCGTCAACGACTGGCCCTGCGAAGTCGCGTTCCCGTCCCTGCGTAGCGGCGTGGCCGGCGTCGACCTGCACACCATGCGGATCCGGGGTTCGAACTACCTCACTCGCATGTCGGCCCGGCTGGCCCGGCCCGTACGGGTGCTGCGGGCCGTACGCCGCGTGGGGGTGAGTCGCGGCGACGTGAGCGTCGTGCTGTTACCGATGGCCCTGATGACCCTGGGAAACTGGGCGACCCTGCGCCTCGCGCTGCGGTGCCCGGTGGTGGTGGACGCCAGTGAGCGCCATGACCGGCGGCAGTTCCGGCACGGCTGGTTCACCCCGTACTTTCTCCGGCACCGCTGGTCGACGTTCCTGGCGACCCGGCTCGTGGACCGGGCCACGGCGGTCTCCACCACGCTGGCCGACTACCTGACGGGACACGGACTGGACGTGTTGATCGTGCCGCCGCAGGTGGACTGCGACGAGTTCCGGGTGCCGCAGCCGCCCTCGCTCACCGGTGGCCTGCGCCTGCTGTACGCGGGCACCCCCGGGCGTAAGGACATGCTCGACGTGATCGTGCGCGGGATCAGCCAGCTCGCGCCGGAGCACCAGCGGCGGGTCAGCCTCACCATCGCGGGCGTCAGCTACGAGGACGCCGCCGCCCGTTCGGACCTGGACGTCGCGGTGCTGGACGCGGTGTCGGCCGACGTGACGTTCCTTGGTCGCGTCCCTCGCGAAACCGTGCTGACCCTGCTGTCGGAGTCGCACTTCTCGATGCTGGTCCGTCCCACCGACGGGTACGCGGCCAACGGGTTCCCGTCCAAGGTGCCGGAGAGTCTCGCTGCCGGCTGCCCGGTGCTGCTCAATCACACCAGTGACCTGGCCGCCTACGTGCACGACGGGGTCGAAGGGCTGGTGCTCGACGGCAACGGCCCGGACGATGTCCGGTTGGCGATCGAGCGGGCGCTGCGGCTTCGGGACGAGGACTGGGCGGCGATGAGCCGGGCGGCCCGGTCGCGGGCCCGCGAGTCGTTCGACCATCGGGCCTGGCGGGACCGGGTGAGCGCCTTCGTGACGACGACCCGCCGGAGCTGAGCCGACGCCCGGCAGGTGAGGCGGGCGTCCTGGCTCGTGCCCACGGCGCCCCCAGGTTTCAGCGCAGCCGGCGGTTCAGCGCAGCGCCGGGGCGTGTCGCCTCGGCGCGGTGTCGAAAGCGCCGGCCCGCTGCTGGCGTGCCTCCGCGTGGGGCAGGTTGCCGCGGGCAGCGGCGTGCCGGTCGGCCCGGTTCCGGTTTCCCGGCAGGTGCAGCAGCGCGGCGGCGACCACGGACCAGAACACGTACGGGTAGGTCTGTCCGGTGCCGAACATGGCCGACTCGGTGACCTGAATCAGCAGGCCGGAGACGACGAGCCAGACCAGACCCGCGTCGGCCCGGACCACCGGGGCCCGCAGCACGACCCGCCCGGCGGCCACCAGCAGCAGAACCAGCGGCAGCACGGCCGCGAGGCCCAGCTCCAGCAGCAACTGCAGGTAGCTGTTGTGCACCACGCTCACGCTCGTCCCGAAGAACTCGTCGTAACTGGCCAGTTCGAACAGGTAGTTCCGCGACGCGTACCCGAAGCCCAGGGTGGGACGGTTCTGCCACCACAGGTCGACGGTCGCCTGCCACATCTGGGTCCGGCCGTTGGACAGGTCACCGCCGGTGGGGTCGGTGAAGCGCAGCACGAACTGCCGCATCCAGGGCGCGGCGAAGATGGTGGGTAGCAGGTTGAACAGGTACGCCACCAGCAGCATGGCGGTCACTCCGGCGGCCAGGCGTACGAGCCGGCCGAGCCCGTAGCGCAGCACGATCCAGAGGGCGCCGACGAGCACGGCGATCAGCGCGGTGCGGGACTGGGACAGCAGGAGGCAGGCGGCGGCCGGCACCATGCCGAGCAGTGCGGCGTGCCGTCGGGACTGCCGGTAGACCGTCCAGCCCAACGGGATTGTCAGGGCGCAGACGATGCCGAGCATGTTGGGATTGTTGTAGAGGCCCTGGAATCGTTCGATGCTGGACATCGAGGCGACGAGCGTGCCGTCGGCGAGCCCGATACCGAGGCTCACCACTGTGGAAGCGCTGAGGACCAGGTAGACCACGCGCAGGTCAGCCATCATGACGGTCCGGTCGGGCCACCGGCGCCGGACCAGTACGTGCACCAGCGCCGCCAGCAGCAGCAGCGCGACGCCCCGCTGGAGGGTCTCCATCGGAACCACCGACCAGGCGAAGCTCAGCGTGGCGAGACCGGCCATCACCCAGAGCGCGGCGATGAACACGCGGGTCCAGACGTCGGTCGGTGATCCGGTCCGATTCGGTAGGCAGAGTCCCCACAGAACCAGGCCGGCGACCGCCGCGTACCTGGGGTAGAAGCTCGCGTCGACCAGGGCCGGCACATTGGACGAGGCGCAGACCAGCAGCGCCATGGTCAGGGCCAGCATCCACCGCCAGCCGTCTATCCGCCGCGTGAAGGCGAACAGCAGCAGCAGCGCAACCATCCCGGTCGCGATCAACGGCGCGTAGATGGCGGTGATGGTGGTGACCACCACGAGACACGCCGCGCCAACGAGCAGGCCCAGTTGGCCTATCCGGTTCCCCACGTGATGTCCTTTGAAATCCCGCCCGGCGCTGCCGGCGGTTGTCGGTTGGTCGACCGTCAGAGCGGCACGTCCTGTAGGTCCGGTCGGGCCTGATCAACAGCCCAGCGGAGCCTGGCGGCGTGCATCGCCCGGATCATGTCCGGCCAACTGGGCGGCCGATAGCCGGTGGCGTGCGCGAGGGCGTCCGCGTGCATCGACCGGTCGCAGGCGAACTCGTCGTCCGGCACGATCTCGCCGGGCCACGTGTACACGTCGGCGATCAGCCGGAGCAGGTCGTACTTCGCGATCGGTTCGGCGGCCACGTGGTACAGCCCGGTCAGTTCCGGACGGGGCAGAATCACCGTGCGCAGCAGGCGGGCGAATTCGACGGTCGTGACGCCGCTGTAGATGGCTCTGGTGAAGCCGCGCACCCGCCCACGCTGCGAGAGAAACCAGTCCAGCAGGGAGCGGTTCGTGGAGAGCTCGTGTCCGATGATCGAGGTGCGCAGTGTCAGCGCCGAAGCCCCGGTCGCCTCGCCCAGCAGCTTGGACCGTCCGTAGAGGTCGGGCGGGTCGGGCAGGTCGTCCTCGACGTAGCCGCCACGCCGGCCGGAGAAGACACAGTCGGTGCTGACGTGGATCAGGCGGCTGCCGAGGTGCGCGCAGGCGTCGGCCAGCAGATGGGGAAAGAGTGCGTTGAGCGTGACCGTCTGCACCGCGTCCTGCACGTCCGGCCGTTGCTTGATCACGCCCACGCAGTTGACGACGACGTCCGGCCGTAGGTCGTCGATGAGCTGTCGGACCTGTCCGAAGCGGGTCGCGTCGACGGCCGGGGTGATCCGGGTGAGCAGACGCTGGGGGTACGACCCCGCTCGGTCGTCGATGCTGCGGGCAACGCCGTGGACGTCAAGGTCCGGATCGTCGCTGAGCTCGCGCAGGACCGCGTGGCCGAGCATGCCCGTGACGCCGACGACGAGGACCCGTCGCACCGCTCGCGGCTCCTCGTGGGGGTCGCTGCGTCGACGCGGCACCAGGTCCGGTCGTCTGCCGCCGGTACCGGTGCTCATGCCGTTACGACCGCCGCCGCGGCGGCCTCGACCTGCGCGCGCACCTCGGGCAGCGTCAGCAGCAGCGACTCGATCTCCGGTACGGACAGCCGGCGGGCGTTGTGGGAGTGGAAGTCGGCGAGGTTGCCACCGTCGACGTCCCCCTCCTCGAAGTAGAGGGAGTAGTTCAGGTCGCGGCTGTCCACCGGCACCCGGAGGAACTCGCCGAGATCCTCGACGTGGGCGAGTTCCTCGCGGCTGGCCAAGGTCTCGTAGAGCTTCTCGCCGTGCCGGATGCCGAGCACGTTGAACTTCGCCGGCACCCCGAACAGGTTGCACAGCGCGGTGGCCAGGTCGCCGATGGTGCAGGCGTCGGCCTTGCGGATGAAGACGTCACCCGGCTGGCCGTGGTGGAACGCGTGTTCCACCAGGTCGACCGACTGGGCCAGTGACATCAGGAAGCGGGTCATCGACGGCTCGGTGACCGTCGGTAGTCCGCCCCGGCGGATCTGGTCGATGAACAGCGGAATCACCGAGCCGCGCGAGTACATGACGTTGCCGTAGCGCACACAACAGACCCGCGTCCGGGCCGCGGGGTTGTTGCGGGAGTGCGCCTGCGCGACCTTCTCCATCAAGCCCTTGGTCATGCCCATCGCGTTGACCGGATAGACAGCCTTGTCGGTGCTCAGCAGCACCAGCGCCTCGACGCCGACGCGCTCGCATGCGTCCACCACGTTCGCGCTGCCGAGCACATTGGTGCGGACGGCCTCGAGTGGGAAGAACTCACAGGAGGGAACCTGCTTGAGCGCGGCCGCGTGGAAGACGAACTCCATGCCCCGGGCGGCCTTGAGCACGCTGTCGTAGTCGCGGACGTCACCGACGTAGTAACGGACCCGGTCATCGCCGAGGCGATGCCGCATCGCGTCCTGTTTCGACTCGTCGCGGCTGAGGACCCGTACTTCTGCGGCGCCGGCGTCCAGCAGCCGGGAGACCATCGTCTGGCCGAAGGATCCGGTGCCACCGGTGATCAGAAATCGCCTGTCCGAAAGCGAGGAAACCACATCTTCTCCTGAATGTTTCCCGTCCGGCCATCGTCGGGAAATCGGATTCTCGTCGAACGCGACGATACAGTCGCATAAGAGGCGCCGTGAGCTCTTCCATCAAAGGGAGATCGAGTCATGTTTCGCTTCCATTGTCGACTCGCGAATCGGATTAAATGTGAAAGTCGGAGTTGGCGATCGGGAAGGTGATATGCGTACTGCATGCCAAAAGTTGCTCTCCACGCGGCGCAGTCGCGCGCCGATGCCTCCGGCCCGGCGACCGGCCGGAAAAAGCTCTCGGCCGTCACGACCCGACGAACCTACGATCGCTGGAAGCGGCTTTTCGACGTCCTTGGCGCCCTTCTCGTCCTGCTGCTCGGCGCACCCCTGATGGCCGTGGTCGCCCTGGTGGTGCTGGTGGCGCACGGGCGCCCGGTGCTGTTCCGACACACCCGGCCAGGGCTGCACGGTGAGCTGTTCGACGTGGTCAAGTTCCGCACGATGCGTCACCCCGACCCCGCCCGAGGTCTGGTGGACGACGCGGATCGCCTCACCCGGGTGGGCCGGTGGCTGCGGGCCAGCAGCCTGGACGAGCTGCCCGAGTTCTGGAACGTGCTGCGGGGCGAGATGAGCGTGGTGGGTCCCCGCCCACACCTCGTCCAGTACCTCAGCCTCTACAACCCGGAACAGGCCCGACGGCACGAGGTGCGACCGGGAATCACCGGGCTGGCCCAGGTGCGCGGCCGCAACGCGCTGGACTGGGGCGCGAAGTTCGCCTACGACGTCGAGTACGTCGACCGACGGTCGTTCCTGTTCGACCTGAGGATCGTCCTGGCCACGGTCTGGGTGGTGCTCAGCCGCCAGGGAATCTCCGCGCCGGGCGCGGCCACCTGGCACGAGTTCACCGGCAACCCGCCGGTGCAGGCGCCGGCCGGTGACGACGACTCCGCGCACCGGCGATGAACCGCGTCCTGCTGCTGGGCGCCGGGGGATTCCTGGGCCGGCACATCCGCCTCGGGCTGGCCGCCCACACCACGGTCCGGTCGATCACCCGCGCGGAATGCGACCTGGTCCGGATGGAGTTGCCGGATCTGATCGCGTTGGTGGCGCGGGAGCGACCGGACGTGGTGGTGACCGCGGCGGGTCGGATCGTCGGCTCCGGGTACGACTTCGTGCAGGCGCACGTCGTGACGACCGCGAAGCTGATCGAGGCGGTGGCCGCCGCCGCACCCGCGGCCCGGCTGATCCGGATCGGCTCGGCGGCCGAGTACGGTGCGGTGCCGCACGGCCTCGCCGTCAGCGAGGAATACCCGGGAATCCCCGTGAGCGAGTACGGGCTCAGCCACCTTGCCGCTACCCGGTTGGCGGAGCTGGCGGGCCGGGCCGGCCGGGTCGACACGATGGTGTTGCGGATCTTCAACCCGGTCGGGCCGGGGATGCCGCCGGGCAACGTGCTCTCCCGGGTGACCGCGATGGTGCGGTCCGCGGTGGCCGCCGGAGCGGACGACATCGCGGTGGGCCTGCACGACACCTACCGGGACTTCGTCGACGTGCGGGATGTCGCGGCGGCGGTCCTCGCGGCGGCCCGCTGCCGGCCAGGGCCGGAACGGGTTTTCAACGTGGGCAGCGGGAGAGCCGTGGCAACGCGTGACGTCGTCCGGCTGCTGGCCGACGTGGCCGGCTTCCCCGGTGGGATCCGGGATGGAAGCTTCGCGCCGGACGCCAGCCGATCCGCCACGGTGGCCTGGATGTGCGCCGACATCGAGCGCGCCCACCGTGTGCTCGGATGGGCTCCGGTGTGCGACCTCAGTGAGTCACTGGGCACGCTGTGGCAGGCCGACGGCGAGCCGTCCGGACGCCCCGTCGCTGGCACAGCGGCGAGGTGAGGCCGATGCGGATCGGCCTGCTCACCCAGTGGTTCGAGCCGGAGCCGGGCCCCGCCGCGCTCCCCGGGATGCTCGCCACGGCCCTCGCCCGCCGAGGGCACGAGGTCCAGGTGCTCACCGGCTTCCCCAACTACCCGACCGGTCAGTTGGCGCCCGGCTACCGGATGGCCCGCCGCCTCGACGAGGCCGACGGGACGACGCGGATCCGCCGGGTGGCCCTCTATCCCAGCCATGACCGTTCCGCGCTGCGGCGGATGGCGAACTACGGCTCCTTCGCCGTCTCCGCGCTGGTGTCCGGCACGCCGGCGCTACGCGGACTGGACGCCCTGTGGGTCGGGAACTCGCCGATCAGCGTCGCCCTGCCGATGTGGTTCACCCGGTATGTGCAGCGGGTGCCGGTGCTGCTGCACGTGCTGGACCTGTGGCCCGACAGCGCGCTGGCGAGCGGCTTCCTCGGCACCGACCGGGTGTCCCAGCTGATCGAGCGAGGAATGGCCGGCTGGTGCGGTGGGATGTACCGCAGCGCCGCCCGGGTCGCCCATGTCTCGCCCGGCGCCGCCGACCTGCTCGCCAGCCGGGGTGTGCCCAGGGAAAAGCTCGTCCACATTCCGGTGTGGGCCGACGAGACACCGCGTACGGGCGCCGCGAACCTGCGAGCGGAACTGGGGCTCCGCGAGGACCAGGTGGTGCTGGTGTACGCCGGTACGCTCGGCGAGGCGCAGGGGCTCGACTCGCTGATCGACGCCTGCGCCCGGATCAGCGACCCCCGGTTGGTCTGCCTGATCGCCGGCTCCGGCACCACCGAGGATCGGCTGCGCCGCCGGGTCGAGGAGGTGAATGCCACAAATGTGCGCTTCCTCGGGCAGCTACCCCGGGACCGGATGCCCGCGCTGATGGCCACCGGCGACGCGCACTACGTGAGTCTGCGACGCGGCGGCATGTCGGCGTACACGATGCCGAGCAAGGTGCAGGCCACCCTCGCCGCCGGGCGCGCGCTGCTGGTCGCCGCGGAAGGGGACGCCGCTGCCGTGGCACGTGACAGCGGTGCGGGGATCACCGCTCGGCCGGGCGACCCCGACTCGATCGCCGATGCCCTGCGGGAACTCTGCGAACTGGGCCGGGAGAAGCTTGAACTGCTCGGTCAGGCCGGTCGGGTGCACTACGACCGGGTCTTCTCGGTCGCCGCCGGTGCCGAGCGGGTCGAGCGGGCACTGGGCGAGGCGGTGGAGATCCACCGGCGGCGATGACCACCCGCCGCGCTCGGTGTGGGGTCAGCGCCAGTCGTCGCCCGCCGTGAGGCGCGCGCCGAGCAGCGCCTCCAACGGCATGGATTCGCCGTCGCGGCCACCGCGGCCGATCACCAGCGGGGGCGGGGACGGTTCGGGTGCGGCGCCGAACAGCAGCGAGCGCAGGCTGGCCGGCACGGTCAGCAGGTAGAAGTGCCCCCGGGTATCGACCGCGCGGGTGCGGGCCCGATCGATGTACCAGCCGGCGAGGCCGGTGCGGTAGCGGTACCGGCCGTCGTAGGACGTCACGGTGAGCCGCACCGTGCGCAGCCCGCGCCCGGCCGCTTCGGCGGCGAAACGCGCGACCAACTCGGCCGCCGTGGCCTGCTCGCGGGCGCGGGCGCGGGCATCCGCGTCGGCGTGTGCGCGCACCGCCCGTTCCCGCCGCCCCCGCCAGTCCTGGTCGTCCCGCTCACCCACGAGGCTGACGGTACGCGACCCGCTCAGAACCCCCGCCGCCGCGCGAGCCGATTTCGCCGTCGCTGTCGCTGCTCCCGGTCGGTCATCCGCAGATCGTGGACAGTTTCCGTCAGCCGCCAACGGAAACTGTCCACGATTCGTAGGGTGCCGGCGCCCGACCAGTCGGTCAGGCCAGTCCGGCGCGGCGCAGGGCCTCCGCCATGGCGTCGTTGGCCGGTGGGGGAGCGCTCTGCCGCTGCTGCCGGCCGCGCCCGCCGCGTTCGGCCTGCCCGCCGCGACCACCCTGCCCGCTCTGCCCGCCGCGACCACCCTGCGGTCCGCGCTGCGCCGGGCCGCCGCGCCCCTCCTGGCTGGTCCGGCCACCACCATCACCGCCGGCGGCCGGCTCATCATCGAGGCGCAGGGTCAGCGAGATGCGCTTACGGGGTACGTCGACGTCGAGCACCCGGACCTTGACCACGTCACCGGACTTCACCACCTCGCGGGGGTCCTTCACGAAGGTCCGGGACAACGCTGAGACGTGTACCAGGCCGTCCTGGTGGACCCCGACGTCGACGAACGCGCCGAACGCGGCCACGTTGGTGACCACGCCCTCGAGCACCATGCCCGGCGTCAGGTCACCGATCTTCTCCACCCCTTCGACGAAGGTGGCGGTGCGGAACTCCGGGCGGGGATCGCGGCCCGGCTTCTCCAACTCGGCGAGGATGTCGGTGACGGTGGGCAGGCCGAACCGGTCGTCGACGAAGTCGGTGGCCCGCAGCCCGCGCAGGATCCCGCTCCTACCGATGACCGAGCGCAGGTCCTGGCCGGTGGTGGAGAGGATCCGGCGCACCACCGGGTACGCCTCCGGGTGCACGCTGGACGAGTCCAGTGGGTCGTCGCCGTCGGGGATCCGCAGGAAGCCCGCGCACTGCTCGAACGCCTTCGGCCCGAGCCGCGCCACCTTCTTCAGTTCGGTACGCGACCGGAACGGCCCGTTGGCGTCCCGGTGCAGCACGATGTTCTCGGCCAGCCCGGCGCCGATCCCGGAGACCCGGGTCAGCAGCGGCGCGGAGGCGGTGTTGACGTCCACCCCGACCGCGTTGACGCAGTCCTCCACGACCGCGTCCAGCGACCGGGACAGTTTCACCTCGGACAGGTCGTGCTGGTACTGGCCGACCCCGATCGACCGCGGGTCGATCTTGACCAGCTCGGCGAGCGGGTCCTGGAGCCGCCGGGCGATGGAGACCGCGCCGCGCAGCGACACGTCCATCCCGGGCAACTCCTGCGAGGCGTACGCGGAGGCGGAGTAGACCGACGCGCCGGCCTCGGAGACCATCACCTTGGTCAGGTTGAGCTGCGGGTGCCGCTTGATCAGGTCAGCGGCCAGCTTGTCGGTCTCCCGGGAGGCGGTGCCGTTGCCGATCGCGACCAGCTCCACCCCGTGTGCCCCGGCCAACCGGGCGAGGGTCTCCACCGACGCGTCCCACTGCCGGCGGGGCTCGTGCGGGTAGATCGTGTCGGTGGCGAGCACCTTGCCGGTGGCGTCCACCACGGCCACCTTCACACCGGTCCGCAGGCCCGGGTCCAGGCCCATCGTGGGCCGGGTGCCGGCCGGTGCGGCCAGCAGCAGGTCACGCAGGTTCGTGGCGAAGACCCGCACCGCCTCCTCCTCGGCCGCCTGCCACAACCGCATCCGCAGGTCCGCGCCGAGGTGGATGAGGATCCGCGTACGCCACGCCCAGCGGACCGTGTCCGCCAGCCACCGGTCGGCCGGACGGCCGGCGTCGGACACCCCGAACCGGCCGGCGATGGCCGCCTCGTACCGGCTCGGACCGGTCGGGACGGCGTCCGCCGCACCGGCCTCCTCCGACTCCATGGTCAGGTCGAGCATGCCCTCCTTCTCGCCCCGAAACATGGCCAGGATCCGGTGCGAGGGCAGCTTCGGGTACGGCTCGGAGAAGTCGAAGTAGTCGGCGAACTTGGCGCCGGTGGTCTCCTGACCCTCGCGTACCCGGGAAGCCAGGCGCCCCCGCGACCACATCTGCTCGCGCAGCGTGCCGATCAGGTCGGCGTCCTCCGCGAAGGTCTCGATGAGGATCGCCCGCGCGCCCTCCAGCGCCGCGGCGGCGTCGGCGACGCCCCTCTCCTCATTGACGAACCCGGCGGCGGTGGCCCGTGGGTCCTGGCTGGGGTCGGCCAGCAGCGTCTCGGCCAACGGCGCCAACCCGGCCTCGCGGGCGATCTGCGCCCGGGTCCGTCGCTTCGGCTTGTACGGCAGGTAGATGTCCTCCAGCCGGGACTTCGAGTCGGCGGCCATGATCTGCGCCTCGAGGGCCTCGTCGAGCTTGCCCTGCCCGCGGATCGACTCCAGCGCCGCCGCCCGCCGCTCGTCCAGCTCGCGCAGGTAGCGCAGTCGCTCCTCAAGGGTGCGCAGCTGCGTGTCGTCGAGCAGGCCGGTGGCCTCCTTGCGGTAACGGGCGATGAACGGCACGGTGGCGCCGCCGTCGAGCAGGTCCACGGCCGCCCGCACCTGACGCTCGGCCACGCCGAGCTCGTCGGCGATCCGCTGATGAACAGACTGGGTCACGATCTCGATCCGCCTTCGACTCGATCCGCCTTCAAAGAGCGGGTACCGCCTGCATTCTGCCGGGCGGCCCCGGCCGCTGTCGCCGCGCCCGGCCGGGTTGATCCGTCTCGGCCGGCGGCGATCCCGTCGGGCCTGCGCTAGCGTGGCGATCATGGAAACTGCTGCGGAGCCGCGCGCCCGGCGGCTCTTCGGCGGCAGCGCCCGGGCCCTCGGCGACCTCACGGCCAACCCGTTCCGCGCCGACCGGGACCGGATCGTCGGCTCGCCGTTCTTCGCCCGCCTCGGCGGTGTCACCCAGGTGATCAGCCCGGTCGGCTCCGGGCTGCTGGTGCACAACCGACTCACCCACAGTCTCAAGGTCGCCCAGGTGGCCCGAGCGGTCGCCGAGCGGCTGGGCGCCGACGAGCGCTCGCGGGACCTGCTGGACAAACTCGGCGGCTGCGACCCCGACGTGGTGGAGGCCGCGGCGCTCGCCCACGATCTCGGCCACCCACCGTTCGGGCACCTGGGGGAGCGGGTGCTGGACCGGCTGGCCCGTCAGCGCCTCGGCCTCGCCGACGGTTTCGAGGGCAACGCGCAGTCGTACCGGATCGTCACCAGCACCGAGATCCGTGGCGCGGCCACCACCGGGCTGGACCTGACCGCCGCGGTCCGCGCGGCGATGCTGAAGTACCCGTGGACGAGACTGGACTACCCCGACCCGCACCCACGCACGATGGACCCGCCGCCACGCGGAGCCACCCCGCCACCGGACGACCCGGAGAGCGGCTCGTTGAAGTTCGGCGCGTACCGGACCGAGCTCGACGACCTGCGGCAGGCCCGGGAGCCGTTCGCCGGCCGCATCCCGGACTGGCAGCAGACCGTGGAGGCGTCGGTGATGGACACCGCCGACGACATCGCGTACGCCATCCACGACGTGGAGGACTTCTACCGGGTCGGTGTGCTCCAACAGGGTTCGGTCTCCGCGGAGTTGATGGCCTGGCAGCGCGAGAGCGGGCACTTCCGGGCGATCACCGACGCGGCGCTGGCCACGGCGGCCCGGCGCCCCGGCGCGGCCATCGAGCGGCTGCGTCGGCAGCTGCACCGCAAGGACGCCTGGATCGCCGACGACGACGCGTTCGCCGCCGCCGTCGAGCACGTCCGCGAGGAGTTGGTCGACGGGCTGCTGGCGATGCCGTTCGACGGCTCGATCGAGGCCGAGCAGTACGTGGCGCGGTTCTCCGCCCGCTGGTCCACCCGGTTCGTCCAGGCGATCACGGTGACCGACCAACCGTCGGTGCGCTCCGGGTACGTGCTGCTGGGCTGCGCGCAGTGGCACGAGGTGCAGGTGCTCAAGTTCGTCCACCACCGGTTCGTGCTCGCCCGCCCGGATCTCGCCCTGCACCAGCGCGGCCAGGCCCGACTGCTGGGCACCCTGGTCGAGGCGCTCTGGGAGTGGCTGCTCGACCCGGAGGAGGAGTCCCGACTGCCGCGTCGGCTGCACGACCTGGTCGAGTTGGCCGAGGCGGAGCTGCACCCGCGTACCCCGGACCGGATCGGTCGAGCCCGGGGGCGGGCCATCGTGGACTTCGTCGCGCAGCTCACCGACGGTCAGGCGGTGGCCATGCTGGACGCGCTCTCCGGTCGGTCCGGTGCCCTCTGGACCGACGCGTTCGTGCTCTGACCGGCCTGCCCCGTCAGGCGATGGCCTGCCACCAACCGTCGACGGCGGGCGGCTCGTCGACCACCACCCGCTCGCCGGGGCGGGGCACGGCGAGCCGCACGTCGCGGGCCTTCGCCTCGGCCCACAGCCGGTTGACCGGCTCGGACCAGTCGTGCAGGGCCAGGTTGAACGTCGCCCAGTGCACCGGGACGAACAGCCCGCCGCGCAGGTCGACGTGGGCGTCGACCGCCTCCTCGGGGAACATGTGGATCGTCGGCCAGGCCCTGTCGTACGCGCCGATCTGCATCAGCGTCACGTCGAACGGCCCGTGCTCGGCGCCGATCGCCGCGTACCCGTCGAAGTAACCGGAGTCGCCGGTGTAGAAGACCTTGCGTCGGGCCCCTGCCACCACCCACGAGCTCCAGAGCGTGCCGTCGCGCCGCAGCCCCCGGCCGGAGAAGTGCTGGGCGGCGGTGGCGGTGATCTCCAGCCCGGCGACCTGGTGCGACTCGGACCAGTCCAGCTCGATGATGCGCTCCGCGGGTACGCCCCAGCGGTCCAGGTGCGCGCCCACCCCGAGCGGCACCAGGAACGGTGCGGACTGCCCGGCGAGCAGCTCCCGCACGGTGGCCATGTCCAGGTGGTCGTAGTGGTCGTGCGAGATCAAAATGGCGTCCAGCGGGGGCAGCTCGTCGAGGCGTACCGGCGGCTCGTGCAGCCGGCGGGGGCCGACCATGCCCGAGGGGGAGCACCGCTCGCTCCACACCGGGTCGAGCAGCACCCGCCGGCCCTCGATCTCGATCAGCGTCGAGGCGTGGCCGTACCAGACGATGTTGAGCTCGTCGGTGTTGGCGGCCTGCGGTGCGCTGGGGCGCAGCAGCGGCACGGGTGCGGTCGGGCGCCGCTTCTGCTTGCCGAAGATCAGCTCGCGGAGCAGGTTGCGGCCCGGGTCGGCGACCATCGTCCGGGTGCCGGCCCGGTTGTGGAAGGTGCCCTCGCGGAACTGGGGCGACCGGGCCGCCCGTTCGGCCCGGGCCCCGCTGAGCCGGCCACCGAGCGCCGCGGGGATGTCCCGGGCGACCCAGGCCAGGCCGGCCAGCGCGGCCAGCCCAGCCGCGCCCCGCATCCGCCGTCCGAGTGACCGTTCGACGTCCGTGCTCTGCGTTCGTGCCATTGCCGTCCCTCCGCCGTGTCCGCTCTACACGGTAGTCACCCGGGCCGACCTGTGCCCCGGCGGTCGGCACGCCGGGTCGGTCGCCGGCAGCGGCGACCGACCCGGGACGGTTCGAGGCGTGGCCTAGCCGCCGTTGCTGGGGCGCCGGGCGGTGATCCGGAACGTCGTGCCCACGCCCGCGATCCGGTCCACCGCGGCCAGGAACCTGGGGCCCATGGCGGCCCGCGCCTGCACCGCCGGGTGGGTGGCGCCGAAGTCCTCCGGGTTGGCCTGCCCGTCGGCGAAGAGCGCGTAGGTGAGCACCGCCGCACCCGAGCGGTCGAAGATCACGCCGGCCTCGTGTCGGGCGTCGGCGTACCAGCCGGCCTTGGTGGCGATCCGCGCCCGCTCGTCGGAGGACATGGTGCGCCGGATGCCGTCGGTGAACGCCACCGGGGAACGCAGGATGCCCAGCAGGTACGACGTCGAGGCGGGGGAGAGCAGCGTGCCGCCGACCAGGGCGCGCAGCAGGTCGTGCGTCTCGCGCGGAGTGCTGGTGCCGAGGAAGAACCGGTTGGGGTTGGCCACCGGCTGGACCTGGGTGTTCGGGAAGCCCTTGGCGACCAGGATGGAGTTGATCTCGGCGGCCGGGGCGACCAGCCCGCACAGCCGCACCGCCGTGTCGTCCGAGACGGTCAACAGGTTGGCCAGCACGTGCCCGACGGTCACCAGGCTCGGATACGCGCCGTCCAGGCTGAAGATGCCGTCACCGCCCGGTACGACGATCGCCGCGCTCACCTCGACCTGCTGGTCCAGGGTGAGCAGCCCCCGGTCGACCTTGTCGAGCACGGCCGTGGCGACCGCGATCTTGTTGACGCTGTACGCCTCGATCCGCCGGTCCGCGTCGGCCGCCACCGCGACCACCGGCGGGCCGGCCGGATCAGCCACGCTGACGTACGCCTGCCAGTTGCCGCCGGCCTCGGTGCTGTGCTTGCTGAAGACGGTGGCGACCCGGCGGGCGGCCCGGGCGGGGTGGTCGGGGCGGCCTCGGTGGCCTCGGCGGCGCTCGCCGGGGCAGCGGCCCCGAGCACCGTGCCGGCGGTGGCCACCGTGCCCAGCCCGAGTGCCGTTCTGCGGTTCAGTCGCATGGTCAATCGTCTCCCCCATAGTGGCGCGCCGGAGCGCTTGCCGGACCACCACACTAGGCGAGTTGATCGATCCACAGTGCCCCCGAACAGTCCCGAACAGCTCCGAACAGGTCAGCCGAACCGTCGGCGCAGTGCGGCACCGACCGCGCCAGCCGGCCCGGACACGAGTTGCCGCAGGTCGGGCAGGTGACCGCCGCGTACCGACTCACCGGCCGGGTTCGGGGCGAAGACCGAGCCGTCGTTCGCGGCGACCGACCGTCCACTCAGGCCGGCCAGCCGCATCAACGGCCCGACGAGGATGTCGTAGACGCCCGGCAGCACGGTGAACCCGACCCGCATCACCACGTTGAACCGGCCCACGGACACCTCCCGGCGGGGACGGTCCACACAGTTCACGATGGCCCGGGCCACCCGCTGCGGGCTGGCGACCGGCGGCGGAGGTCGCCCGACTCGGCCCAGGTAGTTCGCCGCCTGCTGGTACACCGGTGTGTCCACGCTGCCCGGGTTGACCAGACACAGCCGGATCTCCGGGCTGTCGCGCAACTCCTGCTGCACTGTGCGGACCAGACCCTGCAACCCCCACTTGCTCGCCACGTACGCGCTCATGTTTGGGGCGGTGATGTGGCCGAGCACCGAGCCGGTGAGGACGACCGTGCCGACCCCGGTGGCCCGGAAGTGCCGCAGGGCCACCCGCACCGAGCCGGCGGCGCCGAGCAGGTCGGTCCGCACCACCTGGTCGAAGACCCGCCCGGGCAGCTCGTCGAAGCGACCGTAGGCCATCACCGCCGCCGTGTGCACCCAGACGTCGACGCGGCCGAAGCGGTCGATCGCCGCGTCCGCGAGCGCGTCCAGCGCGCCCGGCTCGGTGACGTCGGTCGGTACGGTCAGCACGTCGGCCTCGGCGCACTCCGCGCGTACCTCGGCCAGGGTGCTGGTGGCGCGGGCGGCGAGGACCAGGCGGTCCCCGCGCTCCGCGAACGCCCGGGCTGTCGCCCGACCGATCCCGCTGGTCGCGCCGACGATCACCACCACCCGGCTCACGGTGCCCGCTGCAATCCTGACTGCGGGGCTCGCAACCCCGGCTCACTCCTCGCACTCATGGTTCGAGCACGACCTTGATGCAGCCGTCCTCCTTCTTCTGGAACATCTCGTACGCCTGCGGCGCCCGGGCCAGCGGCAACCGGTGGGTGCGCAGGTCCTCCACGCCCAGCGGGTCGTCGTCGCGGGCGAGCAGCGGCAGGATCTCGTCGGTCCACCGGCGCACGTGGCACTGCCCCATCCGCAGCTGAATGCCCCGGTCGAACATCTCCATCAGCGGCATCGGGTCGGCCTCGCCGCCGTACACGCCGGAGATCGACACGGTGCCACCGCGGCGGACCGCCTTGACCGCGGCGTGCAGAGCGGCGAGCCGGTCCATGCCGACCCGGTCGGTCATCGTCTGGGCCAGCTTGTCCGGCAGCAGCCCGACGGCGGCGTGGGCCAGCTTGCCCACTGGCGAACCGTGCGCCTCCATCCCGACCGCGTCGATCACCGCGTCCGGGCCACGCCCATCCACCAGGTCGATCAGCGCGCCCGGCACGTCGGACAGCTCGCGGACGTCGAGCACCTCGATGCCGTGCCGGCGGGCCAGCTCCAGACGCTCGGGCACCAGGTCCAGCCCGATCACCCGGCCAGCGCCGAGGTGGCGGCCGATCCGCGCGCAGAACTGCCCGACCGGGCCCAGCCCGAACACGGCCAGGGTGCCGCCGGGCGGGGTGTCGGCGTACTTCACGGCCTGCCAGGCGGTGGGCAGAATGTCGGAGAGGTAGAGGTAGCGCTCGTCGTCGCCGGCCTGCGGGATGACGATCGGGCCGAACTGGGCCTGCGGGACGCGCAGGTACTCGGCCTGCCCGCCGGGCACCGAGCCGTAGAGCGAGGTGTAGCCGAACAGCGCCGCGCCCTTGCCCTCGCCGGTGACCTGGGTGGTTTCGCACTGGGCGTAGAGCTGGCGCTCGCACATCCAGCAGCTGCCGCAGGCGATGTTGAAGGGCACCACCACCCGGTCTCCGGGCTTGAGTCGGGTCACCCCCGGCCCGACCTCCTCGACGATGCCCATCGGTTCGTGGCCGAGGATGTCGCCGGGCTTCAGGTACGGTCCCAGCACCTCGTACAGGTGCAGGTCGGAGCCGCAGATCGCGGTCGACGTGATCTTTACGATCGCGTCGGTCGGTTCCTCGATCCGAGGGTCCGGCACCTCCTCGACCCGTACGTCCCGCTTGCCCTGCCAGGTCAATGCCTTCATGTCGGTCTTCTCTCCCTCGGTCGCTGCCTTGACTGCTACCCGGGGGAAGGGCGTTGAACCGGTTGTCGGTGCTCGCGGTAGACGGGGCGCCGCATTCAAACGTCACCGAGGTTGATCGACTCGCCTTTCATGACGTCGGCCGATCACTGCGTCTCGGACACCCCGACTGCACGGATGTCGAGTGGATCTTGTCCGTGTCAGACGCACTCGACCGGGAGGGGGTGGTCGGAACGACCACCCCCTCCCGGTGGATCAGGTGCTGGTGCAGCTCAGCGTCGGTGGGGAACCGGGCGAGCCGTTCGCGATGAACCCGAAGGTGGTGCGGGCGCCGGGTGCGAGTGAGCCGTTGTAGCTCGCGTTGGTCACGGTGGCCGTGCTGCCGCTGGTGGTCAGGGTGCCGCTCCAGACCTGGCTGATGCTCTGGCCGCTGGGCAGCGTCCAGCTCACCCGCCAGCCGCTGGTGGTGCTGGCCCCGGTGTTGGCCACGCTGACGTCAGCCTGGAAGCCGCCCTGCCAGCTGTTGGTGACCTGGTAGGTGGCGGTGCACCCGCTCCCGCCGGGCGGCGGCGTGGTCGGCGGCGGGGTGGTCGGGGGTGGGGTGGTCGGCGGCGGCGTCGTGTCGCCGGTGATCCGGTAGGTCACCATCGACCGGGCCGGCACGGTGGCGTTGAACGCTCCGTTGCTGATCCCGACGGCCGACTGTGGGGTCATGCCGTTGGAGTTGTTGGTCAGGTAGCCGGTGGCGGTTCCGCTCGTCACGCTGTTGCGCAGCGTGAACGCGGTGGACTGCGCGCTGTTGCCGGCGTTGAGTGCGACGACCACCACCGAGCCGTCGGTGTTGCGGTACGCCGACAACCGCAGATTGCTGTCGGGGGAGCTGGCGCCGATCCGGGCGGCGCCGGGGCGGATGTAGCGGCTGTATCCGGCCATCGCCCAGAGCCGCTTGGACACGTTGTAGTTGCTGCCGTTGCCCTGGATGAAGGCCCGGGTGTTGTTGGTGGACACCCCGTACCAGTAGACGTATCCGTTGACGTTGCCCGCGGTGAGAGCGGTGTGCAGGGAGTTGGCGACGGTGAACCCGTCGATGCCGCTGCCGTCGTCCCAGTTGGTGTTCCACGAGCTGGAGCTGCCGCCGGGGGACCACTCGGACATCCAGGTGCGCTTCCCGCCCACCGAGAGCGGCGAGGTGGGCGCGCTGCTGTAGTGGTGGCCGGTGTGGGTGGTGACCCAGCGGTTCGCCTCCGAGTCAGCCATGATCGCCGAGGCGTAGGAGCGTTGGTCGTTCCAGCCCACCGGGTCGCAGCAGGCGAGCTTCAGGCCGGCCGCACCGGCGAGCGGCCCGATGATCTTGGTGAACTCGGCGGCCTGCGTTGGAGTGAACCGCATCGAGGAGTAGTCGGTGGTGTAGTTGGGCTCGTTGGTGAACCCCAGGTCGGTGATCGGGATGCCCTCCTGGGCGTAGTACCTGGTGTACTGGATCAGGTAGTTCGCGTACGCCCGGCGCCAGTCACCGCTGCCGCAGGATGCGCCCTGCAGGCCGCACAGCGAGCCTCCGTTGGCCTCGTCGCCGTTGGTCTTCATGTAGCCCGGCGCGCTCCACGCGTTGGCGTAGAAGCGGTCCACGCCATACTCCTGGGCCTTCTTGGACAGCCACACCTGGCCGTCGTCGTCGCCGTTCCAGACGTAGCGCGGGGTCGCGTTCGGGCCGCCCGGGTTTGTCGGCTGGATGGAGCTGCCGGTGGAGCTGATGCCGTTGCGCAGGATGCTCAGGCCCGCGCCGGTGCTACGGCTGAACAGCAGATCGAGCACCTGCTGCTGGTTGGTCGTGGACATGGACCGGATGACGCTGGTCCGGCCGAACGCCTCCGAAATGCCGAAGCCGTCGATCGGTTGGTAGCTGGTGGTGCCGTCGATGGTGGCGGTCGTGGCGGCGTACGCCTGGGGTTGGTGCAGCACGACGGCGGCGCCGGCGCAGATCAGGGGCACCGCCGCGGCGGCGAGCCAGCGTCTGGGGATACGGAGCATGGTGGTGGGTGCCTTCCCGTGCGCGCGGTGCCCGACCTGGGCCGGGGCACCCGCTGGGTGGTGGGTGCGCCTGCCGGCGACGGACGGCGGGGCGGACGGTGCGTCATGTCGCCAGACGGCAGGATCCCGTCAGTGTTATCGATAACATTTCCATCCGTCAATCGATGTACGGCGATTCCTGGAAGCGCTCCCACTACTTTCGCGAGCCGGACACACAAACGCCGAGACCGCCGCACCCCGATGGGGGGTACGGCGGTCTCGGCGCGGATCGTGGCGGGGGACCCCGCCGCCGGCTCAGGAGCCCGGGGTGTCGCCGCGGATGGCGGTCGCCTTGAGGTAGTCGCGGTTGAGTCGACCGATGGTGTTCAGCGGGATGCCCTTCGGGCAGGCCGGCGTGCACTCACCGGCGTTGGTGCAGCCGCCGAAGCCGGCCTCGTCGTGCGCGTCGACCATGCCGATCACCCGCGTGTACCGCTCCGGCTGGCCCTGCGGCAGCAGCGAGAGCTGGGTGAGCTTGGCGGCCGTGAAGAGCATGCCGGAGCCGTTCGGGCAGGCCGCCACGCACGCACCGCAGCCGATGCAGGCCGCCGACTCGAAAGCGGCGTCCGCATTGGCCTTGGCCACCGGGGTCGAGTGCGCCTCGGGCGCGCTGCCGGTCGGCGCGGTGACGTAACCACCGGCGGCGATGATCCTGTCGAAGGCGTTCCGGTTGACCACCAGGTCCTTGACGACCGGGAAGGCGCTGGCCCGCCACGGCTCGATGTCGATCGTCTCGCCGTCCTTGAACTGCCGCATGTGCAGCTGGCACGCCGTGGTGCCGCGCTGCGGCCCGTGCGCGTCACCGTTGATCATCAGGCCGCACATGCCGCAGATGCCCTCGCGGCAGTCGTGGTCGAACGCCACCGGGTCCTCGCCGGAGAGGATCAACCGCTCGTTGAGCACGTCGAGCATCTCCAGGAACGACATGTCCGGGGACACGTCGTCGACCGGGTAGGTCACCATCCGACCCTTGTCCTCAGGGCCCTTCTGGCGCCAGATGCGCAGGGTCAGGTTCACTTGTAACTCCGCTGCGTGGGGTGGACGTACTCGAACTTCAGGTCTTCCTTGTGCAGCACCGAGGGCTCGCCCTCGGCGGTGAACTCCCAGGCCGCCACGTACGCGAACCGGTCGTCGTCGCGCTGCGCCTCACCGTCGGGGGTCTGGTGCTCGGCCCGGAAGTGGCCGCCGCAGGACTCCTCGCGGTGCAGGGCGTCGATGCACATCAGCTCGGCCAGCTCGAAGAAGTCGGCGACCCGGCCAGCCTTTTCCAGCGACTGGTTGAGTTCCTCGCCGGTGCCGGACACCTTGACCCGCTGCCAGAACGCCTCACGCAGGGCGCGAATCTCGTCGATCGCCTTGCGCAGCCCGGCCTCGCTGCGCTCCATGCCGCAGTGCTCCCACATGATCTGGCCCAGTTCCCGGTGGAACGAGTCCACGGTCCGGTCGCCGTTGATCCCGAGCAGCCGCTGGACGCGGTCCTCGACGTCGGTGCGCGCCTCGACGGCCGCCGGGTGGCTGGCGTCGACCTTCTCCAACGGGCCCGAGGCCAGGTAGTTGGCGATGGTGGTCGGCAGCACGAAGTAGCCGTCGGCGAGGCCCTGCATCAGCGCCGAGGCGCCGAGCCGGTTCGCGCCGTGGTCGGAGAAGTTCGCCTCACCGATCACGAACAGGCCGGGGATGCTCGACTGGAGGTCGTAGTCGACCCACAGGCCGCCCATCGTGTAGTGCACGGCGGGGTAGATCCGCATCGGCACCTCGTACGGGTCCTCGCCGGTGATCCGCTCGTACATCTCGAAGAGGTTGCCGTACTTGGCCTCGATGGCCTTGCGGCCCAGCCGGTTGATCGCGTCGGCGAAGTCGAGGTAGACGCCGAGCTTGGTCGGCCCGACGCCCCGGCCCTCGTCGCAGACGTTCTTCGCGGCGCGGGAGGCGATGTCGCGGGGGACCAGGTTGCCGAAGGACGGGTAGATCCGCTCCAGGTAGTAGTCCCGCTCGTTCTCGGGAATGTCCCGGGGGGCGCGGTCGTCGCCCTTGGTCTTCGGCACCCAGACCCGGCCGTCGTTGCGCAGCGACTCGCTCATCAGGGTCAGCTTCGACTGGTGGTCGCCGGAGACCGGGATGCAGGTCGGGTGGATCTGCGTGTAGCACGGGTTGGCGAAGTACGCGCCCTTGCGGTGCGCCCGCCAGGTGGCGGTGACGTTGCAGCCCTTGGCGTTGGTGGAGAGGTAGAAGACGTTGCCGTAGCCGCCGGAGGCGAGCACCACGGCGTCGGCCATCTCGGTGCTGATCTCGCCGGTGACCATGTCCCGGACGACGATGCCCCGGGCCTTGCCGTCCACGATGACCAGCTCCAGCATCTCGTGCCGGGTGTTCATCTCCACGTTGCCCAGGCCGATCTGCCGCTCCAACGCCTGGTACGCGCCGAGCAGCAACTGCTGGCCCGTCTGGCCCCGGGCGTAGAAGGTGCGCTGCACCTGGGCGCCACCGAAGGAGCGGGTGTCCAGCAGTCCGCCGTACTCGCGGGCGAACGGCACACCCTGGGCCACGCACTGGTCGATGATGTTGACCGAGACCTCGGCGAGCCGGTGCACGTTCGACTCCCGGGAGCGGAAGTCGCCGCCCTTGACGGTGTCGTAGAACAGGCGGTGCACGGAGTCACCGTCGTTGCGGTAGTTCTTCGCCGCGTTGATGCCGCCCTGAGCCGCGATGGAGTGCGCCCGGCGCGGGCTGTCCTGGTAGCAGTAGGACTTGACGTGGTAGCCCTGCTCGGCCAGGGTCGCCGCGGCCGAGCCGCCGGCCAGGCCGGTGCCGACCACGATCACCGTCATCTTGCGGCGGTTGGCGGGGTTGACCAGCTTGGCCTCGAAGCGCCGGGTCTCCCAACGCTTCTCGACCGGGCCGGCGGGAGCCTTGGTGTCGGCGATCGGGTCGCCCTCGGTGAAGAGTTCCATGTCAGGACACCAATCCGGTGAGTACGGCGAACGGGACCGCCAGGTACCCGGCGCAGAGCACCACGGCGAAGATCAGCGCTGCGGCGCGCGCTCGGCGCTCACCGCGTGGCGTCTGCTGACCGAGGCTGCGGAACGCGCTGAACGCGCCGTGGCGCAGGTGGAAGCCCACCGTGACGATGGCGAGGGTGTAGAAGAGCGTGACGTACCAGCGCTCCGGCGCGAAGTCGGCGACGACGTTGCCGTACGGCTTGCTGGCGTCACCGACCGGGTTCAGCGTGCCGGTGGTGAGGTCCAGGATGTGGTAGATCACGAAGAGCAGGATGATCACTCCACCCCAGCGCATCGTGCGGGCCGCGTAGCTGCCGTTGACCTTCTTGCGGTGGGCGTACCTGACCGGGCGGGCGGCACGGGCACGCCGGGCCAGCACGGTGGCGGCCACGATGTGGGCGACGACGGCCACCACCAGCACGGTGCGCAGGATCCACAGGAACCAGACGCCGGGCAGTAGCGGCTTGCCGATGTCGCGCAGCCAGTGCGCGTAGTGGTCGAACGACGTTCCCCCCGTGAACACCTTCAGGTTCCCGAGCATGTGAGCGATGAGGAACAGCGCCAGCAGGATGCCCGTCACCGCCATGACGGCCTTGAGGCCGACGTTCGAGCGGATGGGCGACCGAGTTTTCGTGATTACCACATGACCGACGCTAGGAGCACTCTGATCAGTCGTCCAATGCATCAAACTCGCAGTGTTGATAGCCGTAAGCTATTTAGATGCAGCTCCATCAGCTCCGGTACTTCGTTGCGGTGGCCGAAGTACGACATTTCACCCAAGCCGCCGACATCGTCGGCATAACTCAGCCGTCTCTCAGTAAGCAAATTCACGCACTGGAGGCCGACCTCGGGGCGCCGTTGTTCGAGCGGCTAAGGGGCAACATCGCGCTCACCGCGGCGGGTGAGGTGCTGCTGCCGTTGGCCACCCGGATCCTCGCCGACGTGGAGACCGCGACCCGGGAGGTCCAGGAGTTGGTCGGGCTGCGCCGGGGCCGGGTCCGGCTCGGGGCCACCCCGAGTCTGGCCACCTCGCTCGCCCCGCCGGTGCTGCGCCGGTTTCGGGACGCGCACCCCACCATCGACCTTCGCGTCGAGGAGGGCGGGTCCCAGGACCTGGTGCGCGACCTTCTCCGCGGCGACCTCGACCTGGCCCTGATCATCATGCCGGCCGAGGGGGCCGACCCGGGTCTGCGCGTCGACCCGATCCTGCGCGAGAGCCTGGTGGTGGCCTCGGTGGGGGAGGTCCCGACCGCGTCGGCGACCGGGGAACTGCGCATCACCGACCTGCGGGACCAGCCGATGGTGATGTTCCGCGAGGGCTACGACCTGCGCGACGCCACCATCCAGGCGTGTCGGGAGGCGGGCTTCGAACCGACCTTCGCGGTGGATGGCGGCGAGATGGACGCGGTGCTCAGCTTCGTCGAGGCGGGGCTCGGCATCGCCCTGGTGCCGGGCATCGTGCTGGCCCGCCGCCCAGGCGTGCGGATCACCCCCCTCGCCCCGCCCGGGGTCCGACGAACGATCGCGGTGGCCCGCCGGCGCGACATCGTGCCCACCCACGCCGGCCGGGAGCTCCGCCGGATCCTGCTCGACTACGTCCGCGCCGCAGTCGAACTCCCCCCGGCGTCGAACCCGTCCCCACCCCGCCCACGGCCTCCCCCGCCCCGCCTCCCCTCCCCCCGCCGCCCCCGCCCCACCCCCGCCGCCCCGCCCGCCGCCCCCGCCCCACCCAGGCGCGTCGATCTAGGGCATATCGTCGCCCCTGGAGATCAATAAGCAGCGATCTGCCCTAGATCAGCGCGGCGAGGGGGCGGGGGAGGGAGGAGAGGGGAGGGGAGGGGAGGGGGAGGGCGGGGTTAGGGGTTTTCGGCTTCGTCCATTGCTCGGTAGATGCGCTGCTCTGAGACGGGGTAGGGGGTGCCCAGCGCCTGGGCGAAGACGTTCACCCGTAGCTCCTCGATCATCCAGCGGATCTGCCGGACGGCCGTCTCCTGCCGACGTGCCGGCGGGAGGGCGGCGAGCAGGTCGGCGTACTCCTTCTGCACCACCGCGACCCGGTCCTGCTGCTGGCGGTCCCGCTGCGGGTTGCCGCCCAGCCGGTCCAACCGGCGCTCGATGGCGGTGAGGTAGCGCAGCAGGTCGGGCAGGCGGGCGTACCCGGTTTCGGTGATGAAACCGGCGTGCACCAGCCCGGCGAGCTGGCTGCGGATGTCGGCCAGCGCGGCCACCACGGCGAGGTTGCGGGTGGCGCCGAGCCGCTGCTCGACCGCATACCCGGCGGCGAGGACCTTGCGCACCCGGTCCATCACCTCGACCACGGTGTCGACCAGGTCGGCGCGGACCTTCTCGCGCAGCGCCGCGAAACCGTCGGCGTCCCACGCCGGCCCACCGGCGGCACCGATCAGCCGGTCGATGGCCGCGCCCGCCGCGTCCTCGATCAGCTCCTGCACTCCGCCGTGCGGGTTGCGGCTGAGCGCCAGCTTCGCCTCGTTGTTCAGCCGCCCCTGCAGGAACCGCGCCGGGGACGGCACGGTGAGCCGCAGCAGTCGGCGGGTGCC
The DNA here is from genome assembly GCF_028475105.1 of Micromonospora sp. LH3U1. Taxonomy (NCBI): domain Bacteria; kingdom Bacillati; phylum Actinomycetota; class Actinomycetes; order Micromonosporales; family Micromonosporaceae; genus Micromonospora; species Micromonospora sp. LH3U1. Next base: position 2,424,270 of record NZ_CP116936.1, read on the forward strand.
GGCCCAGTGCGCCGCCTCCGCCTCGGCGGGGGAGTCGAACACCTTCACCCCGACCGCGGCGCCCTCGTCGACCAGCGCCGGGTACGCGGTCACCGCGTAGCCGGCGCGGACCTGCTCGATGGTCCGCGGCAGTGTGCCGATGCTCCACTCGCGCAGCCCGGTCCGGGCGATCTCCGGCGCGGCGGCCGCCACGACCTGGCGTACCTCCTGGCGGAGTTGGCGTTGCAGGGCCGGCAGGTCCTTGCCCTCGGCGACCGGCTTGTCCTCGTCGTCGAGCACCCGGAAGGTGACCCGCAGGTGGGCCGGGAGTTTGGCCGGCTCCCACGCGTCGCGGGGGACGGTGACGCCGGTCATCCGGCGCAGCTGCCGGGTGAGTGCGTCCAGCAACGGCTCCTCGCCGGGGGTGATCGCCGCCAGGGCGGCCCGGGCGAAGTCCGGTACGGGGACGAAGTTGCGGCGCACCGCCTTGGGCAGCGAGCGGATCAGCGCGATCACCGTCTCCTCGCGCAGCCCCGGCACCTGCCAGTCGAAGCTCTCCGCCGGCACCTGGTTGAGCAGCGGCAGCGGGATGTCCACGGTGACGCCGTCGGTCGGCGTGCCCGGCTCGAACCGGTACGTCAGTGGCAGCGTCACCCCCTGGGTCTGCCACTCGTCCGGGTAGTCGTCCTCGTCGACCCCCGGCCGGCCGTCGTTGACCAGCACGTCACGGGTGAAGGTGAGCAGGTCGGGCCGTTCCCGGCGGGTCGTCTTCCACCAGCTGTCGAAGTGCCGGCCGGAGGACACGTCGGCCGGGATCCGCTGATCGTAGAAGCCGAAGATCGTCTCGTCGTCGACCAGGATGTCCCGGCGTCGGGCCCGGCTCTCCAGCTCCTCGATTTCGGCGAGCAGTCGCTTGTTGTCCGCCCAGAACTGGTGATGGGTCTGCCAGTCGCCCTCGACGAGGGCGTGCCGGATGAACAGCTCCCGGCTCAGCGTCGGGTCGATCCGCCCGAAGTTGACCTTGCGGGAGGTGACCAGCGGGACGCCGTACAGGGTGACCTTCTCGTAGGCCATCACCGCGGCCTGCTTCTTCTCCCAGTGCGGCTCGCTGTAGCTGCGCTTGACCAGGTGCTGCGCGAGCGGCTCGACCCACTCCGGCTCGACCCGGCCGGCGATCCGGCCCCAGAGCCGAGAGGTCTCCACCAACTCGGCGGCCATCACCCAGCGCGGCGGCTTCTTGAACAGCGCCGAGCCGGGGAACAGCCCGAACTTCGCGCCGCGCGCGCCCAGGTACTCGTGCTTCTGGGCATCCTTCAGGCCGACGTGTGACAACAGGCCGGGTAGCAGCGACTGGTGCACCTTCGGGGTGTCGATCTCCTCCGGCAGGTCGGCACCGCCGCGGCGACTCGCACCTCCGGCAGCGTCCGTGTCGCCCGGGGTGTCGCGCGCCGGCCGCCCGCCACGCCGGTCACCCTCCTGCGGGGTACGCAGCACCTGGCGCAGTTGGCTGACGATGTCCTGCCACTCGCGGATCCGCAGGTAGTTCAGGTACTCCGCCTTGCACATCCGGCGGAACGCGCTGGAGGAGAGCTCCCGCTGCTGCTCCCGCAGGTAGCGCCAGAGGTTGAGGAAGGCGACGAAGTCCGACTCCTTGTCGGCGAACCGGGCGTGCGCCTGGTCCGCCTGGGCCTGCTTCTCGGCCGGCCGCTCGCGCGGGTCCTGGATGGAGAGCGCGGCGGCGATCACCAGCACCTCGGTGGCGCAGCCGTTGCGCTCGCCCTCGACCACCATCCGGGCCAGTCGCGGATCGACCGGCAGTTGCGCCAGTCGACGGCCCAGCGCGGTGAGCCGCTTCGCCGGGTCCGCCTCGGTCGGGTCCAACGCGCCCAACTCGTGCAGCAGGTTGACGCCGTCGGTGATGTTGCGCTTGTCCGGCGGGTCGATGAACGGGAACGCGGCGAGGTCGCCGAGCCCGATCGCGGTCATCTGGAGGATGACCGACGCCAGGTTGGTGCGGAGGATCTCCGGGTCGGTGAACTCGGGCCGGGAGAGGAAGTCCTGCTCGTCGTAGAGACGAATGCAGATGCCGTCGGACGTACGGCCACAGCGGCCCTTGCGCTGGTTGGCCGATGCCTGGGAGATCGGCTCGATCGGCAGCCGCTGCACCTTGAGTCGACTGGAATAGCGGGAGATGCGCGCCGTGCCCGGGTCCACCACGTACTTGATGCCGGGCACGGTCAGCGAGGTCTCCGCGACGTTGGTGGCGAGCACCACCCGGCGTGAGCTGTGCGCGGCGAAGACCCGGTGCTGTTCGGCGCTGGACAGCCGGGCGTAGAGCGGCAGGATCTCGGTGCCGAGCAGCGAGCGCTTGGTCTGCACCAGCTTGCCGAGCGCGTCGGCGGTGTCGCGGATCTCCCGCTCACCGCTGAGGAAGACCAGGATGTCGCCGGGGCCCTCGGCGGCCAACTCCGCGACGGCGTCGCCGATCGCTTGGACCTGGTCGCGGACGTTCTCCTCGTCACCGTCGCCGTCCTCCTCGCCCTCGGCGAGCTCGACGAGCGGCCGGTAACGCACCTCCACCGGGTAGGTGCGGCCGGAGACCTCGACCACCGGCGCCGGTACGCCCTCCGGCTCGTCGGCGGTCGGCGGCCCGGCGAAGTGCCGGGCGAACCGGTCGGTCTCGATGGTCGCCGACGTGATGATCACCTTGAGGTCGGGCCGTCGGGGCAGCAGTTCCCGCAGGTACCCGAGGATGAAGTCGATGTTGAGGCTGCGCTCGTGTGCCTCGTCGATGATCAACGTGTCGTACTGGCGCAGCATCCGGTCGGTCTGCACCTCGGCCAGCAGGATGCCGTCGGTCATCAGCTTGACCAGGCTGCGCTCGCTGACCTGATCGCTGAAGCGCACCTTGTAGCCGACCACGTCACCCAACTCGGTGCCCAACTCGTCGGCGATCCGGTCGGCCACCGTCCGGGCGGCCAACCGCCGGGGCTGGGTGTGCCCGATCAGGCCGTTCACCCCGCGCCCCAACTCCAGGCAGATCTTGGGCAGCTGGGTGGTCTTGCCGGAGCCGGTCTCGCCCGCCACGATCACCACCTGGTGATCACGGATGGCGGCGGCGATGTCGTCCTTGCGCTCACTGACCGGCAACCCCGCCGGGTACGTGATCACGGGCACCGCCGCCCGGCGGGTGGCGAGCCGCTGCTCGGCCCGGACCAGTTCGGCGGTGATCTCGGTCAGTGCCGCCTCCCGGCGCTGCGGGTCGCGCAGCTTGCGGGCACCGTCGAGGCGCCGCTGGAGCCGGCGCTGGTCGCGGAACATCAGTGGGGTGAGGCGGCTGTGCAGCTCGCGAACCGTGTCGGTCGCGGCGGATGCGGCTGGATTCTGCATGTCGTACGCAAGGATAGGCAGCCCGACGCCGTACCGCCCGTGGGTTACCGCCCGGCCGGTCCTTCGGCGGCCTCGGGACCTAGAGTTGGCGGCCGACGTCGAGCGCTGGGGGCCGGGATGGAGATGCGGGACACCGATCGGGCCTTGGTGCAGGCCGCCACGGCGGTCGCCAAGCTGCGCTGCCGCAGCCAGCACCACACTGTCGCGTCGGCGGCCCGGACCGCCGACGGGCGCGTCTTCACGGGCGTGAACGTCCACCACGTCACCGGGGGATCCTGCGCGGAGCTGGTCGTGATCGGCACCGCGGCGACTCAGGGCGTGACGGCCCTGGAGACGATCGTCACGGTCGCCGACCGGGGTCGCGAGATCAGCGAGCCGTGCGGCGACTGCCGGCAGGTGCTGCGGGACTACTTCCCGTCGCTGCGGGTGATCGTCGGCGAGGTGGACTCTCCGCGGGTGGTCGAGATCGGGGAACTGCCCGGCTGACGTCAGTCCCCGGAGGCCGCCTCCAGCATCGAGCGAGGCATCGGCACGCCCTCGAACCGCAGGTTGCCCTCCGGGACCAGCCAGCTCGTCACGTGTGCGACCAGGCGTCCGGCCCGAACGGCCGGGTCGTTGGCATAGAGAGTGCGCGCGTCGTCCGGGGCGATGGAGAGCACCACGAAGCCCCGCAGCTGGTCGTCGTCGGGGTGCAGGAACGGCCCGGTCGCGAGCACCAGCCCCTGCTCGACGAGCCCGGCCTGGTGGGCCAGGTGCGCGTCCTGCAACCGGTCGATCGCGTCCTGCGGCAGCTCCGGCGGGTCCGACGGCCGGACCAGGAGGACGACCGTGTGCTGGTCGAATCGCATGCTCACACCCTATGGCGCGAATCTTCCTCTTCTGGGTGTCATCTGCCATCTGTCCGCCATGTCATCGTCCGCGAATCTCATTCTCATATCGAGGGTCGGGAGCGACTGGGAGGTTCGGCATGGTCACCAGACGACTGCTGCTCGCGGCGGGTGCCGCCGGCGGCGCTGCGGTTCTCGTCCCGGGCGGGACGGCGTCGGGCCGGGCGCTCGCCGCGGCGGCACCGCTGGACGTCGGCGAGATCCCGAAGTACGTCGCGCCGCTGCGGATCCCACCGGCCATGCCGGCGGTGGCGAACGGACCGGAGCGCGACGAGTACGCGATCGCGGTACGACAGTTCCACCAGCAGATCCTGCCGCCGTCGTGGCCGCGCACCACCGTGTGGGGTTACGGCTCCATCGCCCACCCCGGCAGCTTCGGCTACCCGGCGCCCACCATCATGGCGCGGGTGGGTCGCCCGGTACGGGTGACCTGGGTCAACCAGCTCGTCGACGACCGGGGCGCCTACCTGCCGCACCTGCTGCCGGTGGACCCCACCCTGCACTGGGCCAACCCGGCCGGTGGCATCGAGCACCGGGACCGCCACGGGCAGTGGGACGGCAGCCCGCAGGGGTATCGCGGCCCGGTGCCCCAGGTGGTGCATCTGCACGGCGGGCACAGCTCTCAGGAGAGCGATGGGCACTCCGAGGCGTGGTACCTGCCGGTGGCCCGAGACCTGCCGCCCGACTTCGCCGTGTCCGGCAGCGCGTACCGCGATTTTCGGTCCCGGTTCGCCGAGCGGTCCGGCCTGCGCTGGGCGCCGGGCTCGGCCACCTTCGAGTACGCGAACGACCAGCGCTCCTGCACCCTTTGGTACCACGACCACGCGCTCGGGCTCACCCGGGAGAACGTGTACGCCGGGCCGGCCGGGTTCTACCTGCTCGGCGGTGGGGACGAGCTGCCGGCCGGAGTGCTGCCCGGCCCGGCGCCAGGCCGCGATGATCCGCCGAACGCCTCGTACCACGACATCCCGCTGATGATCCAGGATCGCAGCTTCACCGCGGACGGCGAGTTGCGCTACCCGACTCGGTACTCCGGCGGCGGCGACGGGCCGCCGACCTGGGTGCCCGGGTTCTCCGGCTCCACCATGGTGGTCAACGGCCGTACCTGGCCCACGCTGACGGTGCAGCGTCGCCGCTACCGCTTCCGGCTGCTCAACGCCTGCAACAGCCGGTTCCTGCTGCTCAGCGTGGCCGCGAACGCCACCGCGCGGCCGGCCCGGCCGGTGCTGCCGGTCTGGCAGATCGGCAGCGACGGCGGCTTCCTGCCGGAGCCGGTGCCGCACGAACGCGTGGCACTCGGCCCCGCCCAGCGGGTCGACGCGATCGTCGACTTCACCGACGTGCCGGTCGGTACCGAGCTGTACCTCGTCAACGAAGGGCCGGACGGGATGTACGGCGGCGGTCGGCCCGGGGTGGACTTCGACCCCGCCGACCCGCACACCACCGGGCAGGTTCTGTGCTTCGTGGTCACCGACGCGGCCGACGTCGACCCGAGCGTCCCACCGGAGCAGCTACGGCTGCCGTCACACCCTCGGCTCGGACCGGCCCAGCGGGTACGCCGGCTGTCGCTCAACGAGCGGAGGTCCGGCGGGTCGATGGTCATGCTGCTCGGCGTCCTCGACGAGCGTGGCCGGGGCCTGCCGTTGCGCTGGAGCGACCCGGCGACCGAGCAGCCCACCCTCGGCGACACCGAGGTGTGGGAGGTGCGCAACTTCACCCGGCACGTGCATCCGGTCCACCTGCACCAGGTCCAGTTCGAGCTGCTCGGCCGAGGGCGTTCGGGCAGGTCGCAGCCCGGCCCCGGGGACCGGGGGTGGATGGACACGGTGCTCGCGTACCCGTGGGAGGTGACCCGGATCAAGGCGCACTTCGACCTGCCGGGTCGCTACGCCTGGCACTGCCACCTCTTGGAACACGAGGACAACGAGATGATGCGACCGCTGAACGTACTGCCGCGCGGTGGTGCGGCGGCCGGGGACGGCGGCTCGTTGGGCGTGCCCCCGGAACCCGGGACGGTATCGACCGACGCCGGTTAGGCCACTTTCCGCAGGTCGGTTAAGGTTAGGCGAACCTAAGCTCGATCATGCAGGAGATTCGTGACCGCCCTCGCCAGCCGGCCGACCCGGAGTCGGGTCAGCACTCGCACCGGTCGCCGGGCAGCCGTCACCGTCGGGGCCGCACTGGTGCTGCTGCTCGCCGTGCTGGCCAGCTTCGCGCTCGGCAGCCGGCAACTCGGCATCGACCAGGTCTGGCACGCTCTCGTCGCGCCGGACGGCGGCGACGCCAGCACGATCGTCCGCGAGCTGCGGATGCCGCGTACCGCCCTCGGCCTCGCCGTCGGGCTCGCGCTCGCCGTGGCTGGCGTGCTGTTCCAGGCACTCACCCGCAACCCCCTCGCCGAGCCCCGCATCCTCGGCATCAGCGCGGGCGCGTCGTTCGGCGTGGTGCTCGCCATCTCCGTCTTCGGCATCGGAACGCTCGCCGGGTACGTCTGGTTCGGCATCGCCGGTGCGCTGATCGCCGGGCTGCTGGTCTTCGCCATCGCCACCCGGGCCCGCGAGGGCGCCAGCCCGGTCACCCTCGCCCTGGTCGGCGCGGCCCTCGACGCCAGCCTCGCCTCCGGGGTGTACGCGCTGCTCAGCATCGACGCCCGCACCTTCGAGGAGTACCGGTTCTGGGTGGTCGGCGGGCTGGCCGGCCGTGACCTGTCGGTCGTCGCGCAGGTGCTGCCCTTCGTCCTCGTCGGGTTGCTGCTGGCCGCCCTCGTGGCCCGAGGTCTGGACGCGCTGGCCCTCGGCGACGACGTGGCCCGCGGTCTCGGCCACCGGATCGGCCTGGTCCGCCTCGGTGGCGGCCTAGCCGCCGTGCTGCTGACCGGGGCCGCGGTGGCGGCGGCCGGGCCGGTCGCCTTCGTCGGGTTGGCCGTGCCGCACCTCGCCCGCGCCCTGGTCGGCGCGGACCACCGCTGGACCCTCGCCGTCTCCGCCCTGCTCGGGCCCGCGCTGCTGCTCGGCGCCGACATCATCGGCCGGCTCGTCGCCCCGCCCGGCGAAATCCCGGCCGGGATCGTCACCGCGCTGATCGGTGCGCCGCTGCTGGCCGTGCTGGTCCGCCGCGCCCGGGTGGTGACCGCATGACGACCACCCACCGTCCCTCCGGCCCCGCTGACCCGCCCGGCCCATCCGGCAGGTCGGGCCCCGCTGGGTCGCCTGGCTTGCTCGGCCCCGCTGGGTCGCCTGGCCCGGCTGGCTTGTCGGCCTTCGCGGTCGCCGTGTCGCCTGGGGCCGACCATGCCCGGCTGCCCGGGCGGTCGCTGCTGCGCATCGGCCCGGTCAGCCTGCTGATCCGCCGCCGCGCGGTGCTGGTGGCCGCCGTGCTGACCGTGCTGCTTCTCCTGGCGGTCGTGCTCAGCCTCTCGCTGGGCACCCCGTACGTCGCCCCGGCCGACGTGCTGCGCGCCCTCTCCGGCGCCGGCACCCCGTACGACCTCGTGGTCCTTGACCTCCGGCTGCCGCGGGTCGTGCTGGCCGCGGTGGCCGGCGCGGCCTTCGGCATCGCCGGCACGCTGATCCAGAGCGTGGCCCGCAACCCGCTCGCCAGCCCGGACGTCATCGGCATCACCCAGGGTGCCGGCCTCGCCGCGACCGTGGCCCTGACCAGCGGAATGGCCGCAGTGCTGGTGGCGCCCACCGCGCTGGTGGGCGGGCTGCTCGCGGCAGTGCTGCTGTTCGCCCTCGGTGCCCGGCACGGGCTGGCCGCGCAGCGGTTCGTGCTCGCCGGGGTGGCGGTCGCCTTCGCCTTCCGGGCGCTCACCGAGGTGGTCATGCTCACCGCCGACCCGATCGACGGGCTGCGCGCCCAGATCTGGCTGATCGGCACCCTGGCCGGCAAGGGCTGGACCGAGGCCGCGTGGATCGCCGGCACCCTGCTGGTGCTGCTGCCGGTGCTGGCCTGGGCCGGCTGGGCGCTGAACAGCACCGCCCTGGACGACGACACCGCCCGGGGCGTCGGGCTGCGCCCGGTGGCCCGGCGGATCGGCCTCGCCGGCACCGGTGTGCTCGTCGCCGCGATGGTCACCGCCCAGGTCGGCGCCGTCGACTTCGTGGCGCTGGTCGCCCCGCAGGTGGCCCGCCGGCTGGTACGCGCCGAACGGCCACCACTGATCTGCGCGGCGCTGCTCGGCGCGTTGTTGCTGGTGCTGGCCGACCTGGCCGGCCGCCGGCTGTTCGCACCCACCCAACTGCCCGCCGGAGTGCTGACCGCCGCGATCGGTGGCCCGTACCTGATCTTCCTGCTGCTGCGCGGCCGGCGGCGGTCGTCGTGACGCCTCTAAGGAGTCGTGTGATGCTCTCCACCCGCGACCTGGTCGCCGGCTACGACGAGCGGACCGTGCTCGACGGGCTCGACCTGGACCTGCCGACCGACGCGTTCACCGTGATCGTCGGACCGAACGCGTGCGGCAAGTCCACCCTGCTGCGCACGATGGCCCGGCTGCTCACCCCGCGCCGGGGAACGGTGCTGCTGGACGGCACCGCGATCCGCGACCTGCCGACCCGGGACGTCGCCCGGCGGCTCGGCGTCCTGCCGCAGAGCCCGCTGGTGCCCGAGGGCGTCACCGTGACCGACCTGGTCGGGCGCGGCCGGCAGCCCTACCAGCGCTGGTGGCGGCAATGGTCGTCGGAGGACGGCGCGGCGGTGGACCAGGCGATGGCCCTGGCCGACGTGACCGACCTCGCCGACCGGCCGGTGGACAGCCTCTCCGGCGGTCAGCGGCAGCGGGTGTGGATCGCCATGACGCTCGCCCAGGACACCGACGCCCTGCTGCTGGACGAGCCGACCACCTTCCTCGACCTGGCACACCAGGTGGAGGTGCTGGACCTCCTGCACCGGCTGCGCGTCGAGCGGGGCCGCACCGTGGTCGCCGTGCTGCACGACCTCAACCAGGCCGCCCGCTACGCCGACCACCTGGTCGCGATGCGCGACGGTGCCGTGGTGGCCGCCGGACCGCCCCGGGAGATCCTCACCGCCGACCTGGTCCGCGACGTCTTCGGGCTGGCCTGCGTGGTCGTGCCCTGCCCGGTGACCGGCGCGCCGCTGGTGGTGCCCGCGTACACCGGCGGCCCCTCCGCCCCGGTCACCCCGTCCGCCGATGCTGCCGTCCCGGCTATCGCCTCTGGCGACGCGGGTGGCTCGGTCGTCGCGTCCGCTGACGCGGGTGGTCCCGATTCGTCGACGGCGTCCGTGCCGGACGCCCGACCCGCCAGCGGCGATGCGGCCACCCCGCTCGCCGGCTCGTACCCCTCGAAAGGACTCTGATGCGTCGTCTCGTCGCCGCTCTCGCCGCGGCCGCCGCCCTCGGCGTCGGACTCACCGCCTGCGGTGAGAGCGACCCGGTCGCCGGCTCCGCCACCGGGGAGACCCGGGAGATCACCCACGCCATGGGCACCACCAAGGTCCCGGCCGAGCCGAAGCGCGTCGTCGTGCTCGACACCGACAAGATCGACACGGCGCTTTCGCTGGGCATCACGCCCGTCGGCGCCGCCACCGCAGGTGAGGCCAAGAGCTGGCCGACGTACTTCGGCGCGGACAAGCTCGCCGGCATCAAGGAGGTCGGGGTGCTCACCGAGCCCGACCTGGAGGCGATCAACGCGCTGAAGCCGGACCTCATCCTCGGCAGCAAGTTCCGCCAGGAGAAGTTCTACGACGAGTTGGCCGCCATCGCGCCGACCGTGTTCACCGAGAAGGTGGGCATCACCTGGAAGGACAACCTCCTTCTCGACGGTAAGGCGCTCGGCCGCGAGCAGCAGGCCAAGGACCTGCTCGGCGCGTACGAGAAGCGGGCCAAGGACTTCGGCGCCACCCTCGGCGACGCCGCCGCACGCAAGGTGTCGATCGTGCGGTTCCTGCCCGGCAACATCCGGGTGTACGGCCCGGACTCGTTCTCCGGCATCGTCATCGGCGACACCGGCCTGGGCCGCCCCGAGCGGCAGTTGCTCGCCAACAAGGAAGACAAGCGCTTCGACCTCGTCAGCCCCGAGCGGATCAACGAGGTCGACGGTGACGTCATCTTCGTGACCGCGTACGGCGACAAGGCCGCTGCCGAGCAGACCAAGGTCGCCGGCGGGACCCTCTGGAAGGGCCTCAACGCCGTCAAGGCCGGCAAGGCGTACCCCGTCTCCGACGAGGTCTGGATGACGGGCATCGGCGTCGGTGCCGCCAACAAGATCCTCGACGACCTGACGAAGTACCTCCCCGCCGCCTGACCCCCTCAGTGCCCCTGCCCCAACCGCACGGCGCCCTGCGCCGGCCGTGCCGGCGCCGGGTCGTGCGGGCCCGTGATCGCGCTCGATCCAGGAAGTAGTGGCCTCCATTGAAGGGGAGGCCACTACTTCTGTGTTCGAGCGCGATCATTGTGCCCAGGGCGAGCGGGATCGCGTCCGCAGGGCGGCCCTGACCTCTGCGAGGAATCCGTCGAAGTCATCCCGCAGGCGCCTGGCAGTCACGTGCAGCACGATCCACTCGTCGCCGAGAAGCCGGTTGAGCCGTCGGCGGTCCCGATGGAACTGCTCGGGATCGTTGTGCCAGAGCCCGTCATACTCCACCGCAACCTTGAACTGCGGCCAGGCCAGGTCAAGCCGGGCCACGAACCGGCCCTGGTCGGCTACGACCCACTGTGTCTGAGGCCTGGGCAGGCCGGCGAGCACCAACCGCACCCGCGTGCGGGACTCCTGGGGTGACTCCGCGCCAGCGTCGGCCAGATCGACCGCACGCAGCAGCGACCGCCAGCCCCGCCGACCAGCCCGACTGAGTGCGTACTCGCGCAGAGCTGGCACGTCGGTAAGCCGGCTGGCCAGCATGGTGTCGATGACGACCACCGCCTCGACCACATCAAGCCAACGGGCGAGATCCCAGCAGGTCCGCGCGGGGCTGGTCACCCTGAGCCCTGCCCTGTTCGCTGTGTCGCCGGGGTCGATCTGCCCATGGTGGACCCGCAGGCCGGTAGTCGCCCCGATCCGGGCTTCGTTGGGAACCAGCACGTCAACTGGCTCGCTCGGAGTCGGTGCCGCGCAGCCGTACAAGGCCGCTGCGGAGCGCCCCGCGATGGCCGCTCCGGGTGGGATCAACCAGCGCCCGACGGCGGCGCACCTGACCCTGTGTGTGACTTTGACCTGGGAATCGGCATAGACGTCCCGGAAGAGTGGCCGCCACGCTGAGCTACGCAGGTCGTTTCGGGTCAGCAGACCGCGCGAGACCGCGACTGAGCCACGGAAGACCCGACCACGCAACTGCGGCGGCCGTCGAGGAGCTTTCGGCATGGGCTCCAGGCTGGTCGATGACCCGCACGCGACGCTGCCCCTGTGGATAACCATCAATCGCACCTCGCGTCGGTGCACGCCGCTGTCCCCATGATCACGCTCAAACATGGATGTAGTGGCCTCCCGAGAACGCGAGGCCACTACATCCTGGATCGAGCGTGATCATGCCCGGCGGCGTCCCGGCGGGCAGGTGGGCAGGTGCGGGGGTGGCGGGTGGGTGGTCAGGCGGCGGTGGACCAGATGGCGCGGAAGGCGGCGGCTTCGCCGGACAGCCACCGTTCGATCTGGTCGGGCTTGGCGTCGCTGGGCATGCGGTGGGCCTGGCCGCGGCGGATGTCGACCAGGATCGGCTCGGCGTGCGGGAGCACCGCGTCCATGTGTCGGGCCATCAGGTGCAGGGTGGCGAGCACCGACTCCTCGCTCGGTGGGGTCTCGTCGAAGTGCAGGCGGATCGCTTCGGCGCGGCCGTCGGCGTGGCGTACGCCGAAGTGAGGGTTGATCTTGACGGGTAGGTCACCCAGCATCGCCAGGGCATCGCGGGTCTGGGCGAGGTCGACGGCTGCCGGATCGCCGAGGGAGTGCAGCCAGGCCGTGGCGCCGGGGACGAGCGCCTGGTAGAGCGGGCGCCATCGTGGCTTGACCACGTCGACCACCCCGGTCAGGTGCGTGCCGCCGGTGTGGAAGGCGATGTCGGCCTTGAGCGCCTTGACGAACTGGCCGTGCGGGTTGAAGCCGGACCTGCTGGCGCGCTGCTTGCGCAGCCCGCCCACGAAGGTCGCCTTGGTGGGGCCGGTGCGGTCGACGTAGCGGGTGAAACCGAGCAGTGTGGCGTAGGGGGTGAGGGGCGTGGAGGCGGGCACTGTCACGAGCGTCCTCCCAGGTCAGGAACTCGATTAGTACATACATTCTAATCGACGGGTCTGACATCGCCCAGCGAATCTGGGGTCCGGAGATGTGCGGTTTCCGGAGACCTGGGCTGCCGGCCGGCACTCACTCGGCCGGTCGAGGTTGTCGTCCGTGCCTCGGCGGCGTCGTCCCGGGCGTACGGCCGGTGTCGAACGACGGTCGGGGCGGGTCCAGGGTCGTCAGGGCGGCGGTCAGGCGGTCGATGCCGAACGCGAAGGCCTCGTCGAGGTCGCCGCCGAGGTTGAAGGCACCCGCCAGCTCCATGCTGATGAAGCCGTTTGCCCAGGCGGTGAACATGCGCGCGGCTGACAGGGCGTGCTCGGGCCCGGCGAGTTCCGCGGCGAGGCGTAGGGCGGGGGCGGTCGCTCGGGTGAGAATGTCGAGGCTGGGCCTGGTGTCTGCGGGGCCGCTGGTGAAGATCAGGTGGTAGCCCGCGGGTTGGGCGTGGGCGAACGCGCGGAAGGCGTGGGCCAACTCGGCGAGGTCTCGGCCCGGATCGCCGCTGCCGGCTACGGTGAGCTGCTCGCCGAGGTCGTGCACGGTTGCTTCGGTGACGAGCCGGATGAGGTCGTCGCGATTGCGGACCCGTTTGTACAGCGAGGGGGCGCGGACGCCGACCCGCTGGGCGACCGCCTGCATGGTCAGGCCCGGAAGCCCTTCGGACTCCAGGATCTGGCGGGCGGCCGCGACGATGTCGGCGAGGGACGTCCGGTCGGGAGTCGGCATGCGGGGGGTTCCTTCCGGGGTGGGCGACGCTCGTCACCCATGATAGCTATGGCGCTTAGGCATCATGGCTATGTATCGTAGCTATCAGGGAACGGCATCACCTTGGAGGAAACCATGAAGCTCGGGCCGCATCTGCACCGCATCGGCAACGACATCGTCGCCGCGTACCTCGTCGAGACCGACGAGGGCGTGACCGTCGTGGACGCCGGCCTCGCCGGTCACTGGTCGGAGCTGCTGGCGGAGTTGTCCGCCATGGGTCGCTCGCTCGCCGACGTCCGAGGTCTGATCCTCACCCACGGCGACACCGACCACATCGGCTTCGCCGAGCGGCTCCGGCGCGACCACGGCGTACCGGTCTACGTGCACGAGGCGGACGCCGCCCGAGCCCGCGGCGAGGTCAAGTCCAAGTCGCCCTTCGGGACCTTCAAGGTGGGTGCCGTGGCCAGCTTCCTGATGTACGCGGGCCGCAAGGGTGTGCTGCGCACGACGTACCTCAGCGAGGTGATCACCGTGCGGGACGGTCAGGTGCTCGACCTGCCCGGCGCTCCGCGCGTCATCGGGATGCCCGGCCACTCGCCGGGCAGCATCGCCGTGCACGTGCCGATCGCCGATGCCGTGTTCGTCGGCGACGCGCTCACCACCCGACACGTGCTGACCGGCCGGTCGGGCCCGCAGCCGGCGCCGTTCACCGACGATCCGGCCCTGGCACTCGCCTCGCTGGCCCGCATCGAGGACCTGCGGGCGACGTGGATCCTCCCCGGCCACGGCACCCCCTGGAACGAGGGTGCCGCTGAGGCGGTGCGCCGGATCAAGGCTGCCGCCCCGGCCGGGTGATGGCGGGCGTCAGAGCTGGCCGACGTCCGTGATCCGGACGACCGCAGCGCCGACCTCGTCGGAGGCCACCAGGTCGATCTCGGCGCTGATGCCCCAGTCGTGGTCGCCGTTGGGGTCGTCGAAGCTCTGCCGGACGGTCCACCGCTCCCGCCCCTGCTCGATCATGAGCAGTGCCGGCCCTCGGGCGTCCGGCCCGACGCCGATCGAGTCGTACTCCTCGAAGTACGGCGCAAGCGCGTCGGCCCACGCGTCGTAGTCCCAGCCGTCCTCGGCGTCCAACTCGGCGAGCAGGTCCCAGCGGCGCAGCGCGGCCAGCTCGACGCGGCGGAACAGCGCGTTGCGCACCAGCACCCGGAACGCCCGCGCGTTGCGGGTCACCGCCGGTGGCCGGTCGGTCAGGGCGGCGTGCGCCAAGGCCACCTCGGCCACGTCGGACGGGTTGCGCAGCCGCTCCCACTCGTCGATGAGGCTGGAGTCGACCTGGCGGACCAGCTCGCCCAACCACTCGATGAGGTCGATCAGCTCCTCGGTCTTGGCGTCCTCGGGCACGGTCTGCCGCAACGTCTTGTACGCGTCGGCCAGGTAGCGAAGGACGAGACCTTCCGAGCGGGTCAGCCCGTAGAACTGCACGTACTCGGTGAAGGTCATGGCCCGCTCGTACATGTCGCGGACCACGGCCTTGGGGGAGAGCTGGTGGTCGGCGACCCACGGCTGGCTCTGCCGGTACATCTCGTACGCGGCCTCCAGCAGCTCCGCGAGGGGCTTCGGGTGGGTCACCTCGTCGAGCAGTTCGAGGCGGGCCTCGTACTCGATGCCCTCGGCCTTCATCGCGGCCACCGCCTCGCCGCGCGCCTTGAACTGCTGCGCGGACAGGATCTGCCGGGGGTCGTCGAGGATCGACTCGATCACCGAGAGAACGTCCAGGGCGTACGACGGGGACTCGGCGTCGAGCAGATCGATGGTGGCCAGGGCGAGGGGAGAGAGCGGCTGGTTGAGGGCGAAGTCGAGCTGGAGGTCGACGGTGAGCCGGACCCGCCGGCCGGTCTCGTCGGGCTCGGGCAGCTCCTCGACCACCTCGCCGGCGCGCAGCGCGCGGTAGATGGCGATCGCCCGGCGGATGTGCCGGCGCTGCGCGGTGGCGTCCTCGTGGTTGTCGGTGAGCAGGTGCCGCATCGCGGCGAACGCGTCCCCGGGGCGGCTGATCACGTTGAGCAGCATCGAGTGGCTGACCTGGAAGCTGGAGGTCAGCGGCTCGGGCTCGGCGTCGACCAGTCGGTCGAAGGTGGGCTGGCCCCAGCCGATTGAGCCCTCCGGCGGCTTCTTGCGGACCACCTTGCGCCGCTTCTTCGGGTCGTCGCCGGCCTTGGCGAGGGCCTTCTCGTTGTCGATGACGTGCTCGGGGGCCTGCACCACGACCCGGCCGATGGTGTCGTAGCCGGCCCGGCCGGCCCGCCCGGCGATCTGGTGGAACTCCCGGTTCTTGAGCAGCCGGGTACGGACCCCGTCGTACTTGGACAGGCCGGTGAACAGCACGGTGCGGATGGGCACGTTGATGCCGACGCCGAGGGTGTCGGTGCCGCAGATGACCTTGAGCAGGCCGGCCTGGGCGAGGGTCTCCACCAGTCGGCGGTACTTGGGCAGCATGCCGGCGTGGTGCACGCCGATGCCGTGCCGGACCAGCCGGGAGAGCGTCTTGCCGAAGCCGGCGGTGAACCGGAAACCACCGATCGCCTCGGCGATCATGTCCTTCTCAGCGCGGGTGCAGACGTTGACGCTGGTCAGCGCCTGGGCGCGTTCCAGCGCGGCGGCCTGGGTGAAGTGCACCACGTACACCGGGGCCTGCTTGGTCTCCAGCAGCTCCTCGAGCGTCTCGTGCAGCGGCGTCATCGCGTACGAGAAGATGAGCGGCACCGGCCGCTCGGCCGAGCGGACGACGGCGGTCGGCCGGCCATTACGCCTGGTCAGGTCGTCGACGAAGCGGGTGGTGTCTCCCAGGGTGGCGGACATCAGGATGAACTGGGCCTGTGGCAGCTCGATGATCGGCACCTGCCAGGCCCAACCCCGGTCGGGCTCGGCGTAGAAGTGGAACTCGTCCATGATCACCTGGCCGACGTCGGCCTTCGCGCCCTCGCGCAGCGCCAGGTTGGCCAGGATCTCCGCCGTGCAGCAGATGATCGGGGCATCGGCGTTGACGCTGGCGTCGCCGGTGAGCATGCCGACGTTCTCGGCGCCGAAGACCTCGCACAGGGCGAAGAACTTCTCCGACACCAGCGCCTTGATCGGCGCGGTGTAGAAGGTCGTCCGGCTGTCCGCGAGGGCCGCGAAGTGCGCGGCGACCGCCACCAGGCTCTTACCCGAGCCGGTGGGCGTGTTCATGATCAGGTTGGCGCCGGAGACGATCTCGATGACCGCCTCCTCCTGATGGGGGTAGAGGTCGAGGCCGCGCTCCTTCGCCCAACCGGCGAATGCGTCGAAGAGGGTGTCGGGGTCTGCGCTTGTCGGCAGCG
The DNA here is from genome assembly GCF_028475105.1 of Micromonospora sp. LH3U1. NCBI lineage: Bacteria > Bacillati > Actinomycetota > Actinomycetes > Micromonosporales > Micromonosporaceae > Micromonospora > Micromonospora sp. LH3U1. Next base: position 2,440,815 of record NZ_CP116936.1, read on the forward strand.
CGGCGGTGAGCGTCATAGCCTGTCCATGGTGCCTGGATCATGCCCTCGCGCGCCAACCCGGCTCCCGCCGGACCCCCGTCCGGGCGTCCTGTACGCCCCCCGGAACCCCCGTCCGGGCGTCACGGACGCCTCGCCGGACCGGCGGTCGGCCGTCGCGGACGCCCCGGCGGTCACCGTCGGCGGTAGAGCAGGTCGGCGACCGGCCGGCCGGCCGTGATCGCCCGCCGCTCGAACTTCGTCACCGGGCGGTGCGCCGGACGCGGCGCGAAGCCGCCGTACGCGTCCACCAGCCCCGGGTCCGCATCCAGGGTGTTCCGCATCGCCTCGGCGTACTCGGCCCAGTCGGTCGCACAGTGCAGCGTGCCGCCGGGCCGCAGCCGGGACCGCAGCAGCGCCACGTGCGCCGGCTGGATGATCCGCCGCTTGTGGTGGCGGGCCTTCGGCCACGGGTCCGGGAAGAAGATGTGCACGGCGTCCAGCACACCCTCGGGCAAGCCGTTGACCAGGGACAACGCGTCGCCCTGCGCCACCCGCACGTTGCTCAGGCCGCCGCGGTGCAGCAGGTCGAGCAGGTTCGCGATTCCCGGCGTGTGCACCTCGACCGCCAGATAATCTCGATCCGGGTCGGCGGCAGCCATCGCGGCGGTGGTGTCGCCCATGCCCGAGCCGATCTCCAGCACCACCGGCGCCCGGCGACCGAACAGGTCGGCCAGGTCGACGGGCACGACCGGCCCGTCCGGCACATCCAGGCCGTACGCGGGCCAGAGCCGGCTCAGCGCGTCGGTCTGCCGGTCGCTCATCCGACCCCGACGGGGGTGGAACGTGCGGATCGTCCGGCTCACGGGCGGGACGGCGGGGTCATGGTCGGTGGCGGTCACAGCGAACCGAGCGTACGCGACGCCGCCGGCGGATCGGATGTGATGTGCGACCGGAAATGAGAGGATCCAATTGGTACGGCAGGTCGGGTGCTCCGCTGCCCGACACGGCCGCACGGCGTCGAGAGGGGGCATCGTGACAGTGACCCGTGGCGGCGTGATCCTGTCCGTGGTGACCGTGCTCGCCGGCCCTCTGCTGGCCGCTGCCCCCGCACTCGCCGCGCCCCAGTCTGCCGCCGCGCCGACCTTCTCGGCCGCGACCGTGTCCGCGTTCCAGCCCGCCGGCCTCGTACGCCCGGCGGCCGGCGCTCTCCAGCCCGCCGCCGTCGCACCCGCTCCGCAGCCCGAAGGCCCGCCGGGTGGCGCACCGCAGCCGACACCGGCGGTGGACATCTTCGTCGAGGTGAGCCCCAGCACGGTGCAGCCCGGCTACCTGGTCGGCATCCGCGCCAGTTGCCGGGACAACTCGGTGGGCGCCACCGTTGTCTCCGACGCCTTCGGCGCGGTCGGCGTGCAGCCGCAGCGTGGGGTGCTCACCGCCGCGCCGATGGTGCGCGAGCGCACCCGCCCCGGCAACTACCGGGTCAAGCTTGAGTGCCGCGACGGCGAGACCGCCTCGACCATGCTCCAGGTGGTCAAGAAGGTTCCGGTGCAGCCCAGTCGCGGCCCGGCCACCGGCTTCGGTGGGGGTGCCGACGGCGGGGCCAGCAGCCTGCTGCTGCCCGGCGGCGCGGCGCTGACCATCACCGGGTTGATCCTCGCCGTGGTGGCGCTGCGGCGGCCGCGTCCGGTCCGTGGCGCTGCCCGCCGCTGAGCCCGCCATGGAGATCTTTCACCCCCCGCCGCCTGACCGCCCGTCGGTGGATGACAGTCGGCTGGCGGGTGATCGTTGGCCGCTGGACGACCGCCCGCTGACCTCCGATCGTCCGGCGGTGGCCGCTCGCCCGGCGACCGCCGTCGCGCCTCGGCGTAGCCGTCCCTCCGGCCGTTCGTCCGACCGCAGCCGCTGGTCGGTGCCGTTGGCGGTGGTGCTGGTGCTGGCCGGGGTCTTCGCGACCGGGGCGGGCCTCGGCCGCTCGGTCGGCCCCTTCGACCTGGCCCCGACCGGCGGTGACCGGCCGGCCCGCAGCGAGTCGGTCGCGATGTCGGCCAGTCGCCCGGTGCGCCTCTCGGTGCCGGCGATCAAGGTCGCCGCGCCGGTGGCACCCGTCGGACAGGCACGGGACGGCTCGATCGCCGTACCGCCGTTGGAGCGGCACAACGAGACCGGCTGGTACGACCGCGGGCCCACGCCGGGCGAGCCTGGCCCGGCGGTGATCGTCGGGCACGTGGACACCAAGACCGGCCCGTCGGTCTTCTACGACCTTGGCAAGTTGCACCCCGGCGACCTGATCGAGGTGGCCCGGGCGGACGAATCGGTGGTGGTGTTCCGGGTCGACACCGTGGAGCACTTCCCGAAGGACCAACTGCCCGGCGAACGGATCTACGGCCACGACGGGCCGCCCGGGTTGCGGCTGATCACCTGCGGTGGTCAGTTCATCGGCGGACGGACCGGCTACGCCGACAACGTCATCGCGTTCGCCACCCTGCAGTCCTCCCGCAAGCCCTGAATCCCACCCAGTCCACCGGCCTGCAAGATCGACACGGTGTCGGTGATGTCGGGGTGTCCCGCGGACTCAGACACCCCGATCTCACCGATCCCGAGTGGATCAAGCGTCAGGAGGCCTGGCTAGGGCTGGGGAACGTGCAGGGCGACCTCGAACTCCAGGAGGCTGGCGCCGGTGGCGACGGGCGGGCGCGGCTTTTCGCCTGGGGCGGTGGCGTGGGCGGCGCGCGACGGGCCGGCGGCCCAGGCCTGATAGGCCTCCTCGGTCTCCCACTTCGTGTAGACGAAGTAGCGGGTCTCGCCGGCCACCGGGCGGAGCAGCTCGAAGCCGAGGAAGCCGGGGGAGTTCTCCACCGCGCCGGCTCGGGCGGCGAACCGCTTCTCCAACTCCGCGCCGCCACCGGGCGGGACCTCGATTGCGTTGATCTTCACGACTGCCATCTGCCCACCCTAGCCACCACCAGCAGGCCGAGGCTCAGAACGTCTCGACCACCGGCACCAGGTCGGCGTCGACCACGATCGGGGCGTGGTCGGAGGGGCCCTTGCCCTTGCGGGCCTCCCGGTCCACGTACGCCGAGCGGACCGCCCGCGCGAACGGCGCGGACGCGTACACCAGGTCGATTCGCATGCCTTTGTTCTGGTGGAACATCCCGGCCCGGTAGTCCCAGTAGGTGTAGGGGTGTGGCCCCTTCATCGGGGTGGGCACGATGTCGCTGAGGCCCAGGTCGCGCAGCGCGGCGAGGGCCGCCCGCTCGGCGGGGGTGACATGGGTGGAGTGGGTGAAGAGCGCCGGGTCCCAGACGTCGGCGTCGGTCGGGGCGACGTTGAAGTCGCCGCTGACGGCCAGCGGGAGCCCGCCGGTCAACTCCGCCTCCAGCGCGTCGCGCAGCGCGGCGAACCAGGCCAACTTGTACGCGTAGTGCGGGTCGTCCGGCGTCCGGCCGTTGGGCACGTACACCGACCAGACCCGCACCCCGTCGCAGGTGGCGGAGATGGCGCGGGCCTCCGGGTCGGGAAAGCCGGGCTCACCGGCGAACCCGACCCGGACGTCGTCCAGCCCGACCCGGGACAGGATGGCGACCCCGTTCCACCGGCCGTCGCTGTGGCTGGCCACGGTGTAGCCCAACTCGCCCACCTCGGTCACCGGGAAGGCGCCGTCCGGGCACTTGGTCTCCTGTAGGCAGACGACGTCCGGCCCGGTGTCGGCCAGCCACTCCAACAGCCGGGGTAGGCGGGCCTTCACCGAGTTGACGTTCCAGGTCGCCAGGCGCATGCCCCCAGCCTGCCGCATCCGCCCCCGGGACGCCGGGTCAGTCAGCTGCCCGGGGTGTCGCCAGGACGGGTCTGCTCGGCCAGGAACCGTTCGAGTTCCGCGCCGAGTTCGTCGGCCGTGGGCAGCGGCCCGGCATCCGGGGCGAGCAGGCTCTTCTCGCCCCGACCTCGGGCGAACGCGTCGTACTGCTCCTCCAGGGCCTGGACCAGGGCTGCGGCGTCCTCGGTCTGGGCCACCTGCCGGTCGATCTCCACCCGAACCACCTCGGCGGCCGAGCGCAGTCCGTCGCCGGGCAGCAGCAGCCCGGTGCTGCGTGACACCGAGGCGAGCAGCACCTCGGCGGCGGCCGGGTACTCGGTCTGCGCCACGTAGTGCGGCACGTGGGCGGCGAAGCCCAGCGCGTCGCGGCCCTGCTCGCCGAGGCGGAACTCCAGCAGGTGACCGACGCTGCCGGGCACCTGGACGCGTTGCAGCCAGGGCTCGTACCCGCTGATCAGCTCGGGGCGGGTGGCGTGCGCGGTCACCCCGGTCGGCCGGGTGTGCGGTACCGCCATCGGGATCGAGTTGAGCCCCACGGTGAGCCGGACGTCCAGTCGGGCGGCGAGCCCGGCGACGGCGGCCACGAAACGCTCCCACTGCAGGTCCGGCTCGGGGCCGGTGAGCAGCAGGAACGGGGTTTCGTCGTCGTCGTGCAGGAGGTGCAGCTCCAGCATGGGCGCGTCGACGCTCTCCCAGTGGTCCTCGACGAAGGTCATCACCGGTCGTCGTGACCGGTAGTCGAAGAGCTGGTCGACGTCGAAGGTGGCGATCGGCCGGCCTTCCAGCGAGGTGAGCAGCTGCTCGCGCGCCAGCCGGCTGGCGTTGCCGGCGTCCACGAACCCGGTGAGGGCCTGGATCAGGACCGGTTGCCCGAGGTCGGGCAAATCGTCGGTGAGCTGGTAGAGCTCGTGTGGGTCGAGCACCGGTGCGGACCTCCCTGAAATGTGCCTGCGGGATGCCGACACGATGGAGGGCACCCGTTCGGGCAAACTACCCGCCATCCTGGTGCATTCCTGCGCGGGGCGATCCGTCGCCCGGGGGATGGACGTCCCCGGACTAATCATCTGATTACGCCGCCAGGCTGGTCCCGTCGACCGATCGGCCGAGGGCTGGTTCGGCCCAAAGGCCGAGTTTGTCGATCATGTCAGGCCGGGTGGTCCGATGTCCGGGCCTGTCGCCCGCCGTGTCCGCCTGCGTGCGGCGCCAGCTTCATCCGGTACGCGAGGTACGTTCCCCGGGCGCGTCGACCCGTCCCGGTCGTCCACCAGTACCGGCCCGATCTGTGGCGAGCACCACGTGATCACCGTGCGTGATCAGGGTTTCCACCTGCCTAGCCTCGGTTGATGCGTGACGACGGCACCCTCGACGACCCGTACGCCCCGAGCAGCCCCACTGCCGATACGGAGGATGGCACCTCAACCGAACGGACAACCGCCGCGAGTCGGCTCCGGGCGTACGCCCGGGACCTGACCGGCCGACGCCGGGCGCAGGTGGCGCTGGCGACCGGTGTGGTCTGCTGCCTCGGTTTGGCCGCTGTGGCGCAGGTCCGCGACGAGACCGCCGACGCGGCGACCCGGGGTGGCCCGCTCTCCAGCTCGGAGCTGGCGCAGCGCGCCGAACAGCAGCGTGCCTCCCGTGGTCTCGACCGCGCAGCCGCCCCGACCACCCCCACCGCTGCCCCGTCCGCGGTGGCGACCCCCGCCGACCCGGACACCACCGCGCGGGCCCGGAAGGTCGCCTCGGTCCCCCCGACCGACCCGGCGCCCGTCGCCGGGCTCGACGAGGACCAGATGGAGAACGCCGAGGCGATCGTCCGCACCGGCCGCAAGATGGGGGTCCCCCGCCGAGGTCTGGTGATCGCGGTGGCCACCGCCATGCAGGAGAGCAACCTCTACAACGTGGCCAGCGGTGTGCTGCCCGAGTCGCAGGACTACCCGCACCAGGGCGTCGGCTGGGACCACGACTCGGTCGGGTTGTTCCAGCAGCGCTCCAGCAGCGGCTGGGGCCCGGTGGGCCGGCTGATGGACCCCGCGTTCGCCACCCGGCAGTTCCTCGCCGCGCTGGAGCAGGTGCCGGGCTGGCAGCGGATGCGGCTCACCGATGCTGCCCAGGCGGTGCAGGTCTCCGCGTACCCCGAGCACTACCAGCAGCACGAATGGCGGGCCACCCGGGTCGTCGACGCCATCGTGCCGGCGGGGAGGTAGCCTTCCGCCCACTATGGACGGTCAGGGTTGAGGCTGTGGCGTCCCGGGTACATGTGTTGCGGGTTCGGGGTACACATGACAGAGGGATCATCGACAGGAGGACGCCATGTCACTGATGCAGCGGATCACCACGTTCCTGAGATCGCCGAAGGGGCAGCAGCTGGTCGAGCGAGGTCGTCGGGAGATGGCCAAGCCCGGCAACCAGCAGAAGCTCAAGGGTCTCGCGGCCCGGCTGTCCAACCGCCGCCGCTGACCGCCCCATCGGCCGCCCTGTCCGCCGTTCCCACCCCTGGGGAGACCCGGTGACCGACACCCCGCCCGTCGGCGGCCAGCCCGCCGCCCCCACTCCTCAGCCGTCCGTCGGCCTGCCGACCGGGCCGGCGGACGCTCCCGAGGGCCCGCCGGCCCGTCTCTGGGACCGGATGCGCGGCGACCCGCAGTACGCGCCGGAGCACCTCGCCCTCGAGGCGGTGCGTCGGCTCGGGCCGGAAGCCGTGCAGTGGGCCGTCCGGGCCCGCACCGAGCAGCCGGGGGTGTCGGCCGACGCCCTGGCCGACCAGGCGGCCCGCAAGTTCGTCAACCTGGCCCGTCTGTCCGGCGCGGTCTCCGGTGCTGCCGGGCTGCCCGGCGCCGTGATCGATGTGGGCGTGCTGGCCTGGACGCAGGCGCGGATGGTGCTGCACATCGCCGCCGCGTACGACGTCGACCCGGTGCACAGCGACCGGGCCACCGACCTGCTCGTCCTACAACGCGTGCACAAGGTCGCCGAGAGCGCCCGGCTGGCGCTCGGCGTGGCCGCCGGCCGGGAACGCGCCGACGCGCTCTTCGGTCTGGGCGGACAGCGCCCGCTCGGTCGGGTCATGTTGCAACTCGGCATCCGGCTGGCCCAGATGGCAGGTGTCCGGGCCGCCAAGCGGATGGTCGCCAAAGTCGTCCCCGGGGCGGCCATCGTGCTCGGCACCTGGGCCAACTCGTCGGCCACGAAGGACCTCGCGCAGCGTTCCCGCGCCGTCTACCGCTCACGGGGCACCGCCGTTCCGGAGCCCCGCCACCCCTGACGGTCGCCTCCGGGTTGGTCAGTTGGCCATGCCGGAGGCGCGCCAGGTCACCTCGGCGAGCCGGCCCTGGCCGGTGGCGTTGGGGTGGAACCAGTCCAGCGGGTTGAGCAGATCCAGGGTGAACCGGATCTTGTGCGCCGCGCCGCCGTCATGGCGGCAGCGTGAGCCGTACGCCCGGCAGGCCGCCACCAACTGGGCGTTGTACGCGTCGATCCGATCCCGGACGGCGGCCCGGCGCGCCCGGTCGACGGGTGCCGTCGAGGTCGCCTCGGCCAGCAGGGCCGGGCAGATGCCTCGCCGCCACGCGCGTGCCGCCCGGGGGTCGTCGTGCCCGATCTCCCAGAGCCGGTAGAGGTCGGGGATGCTCACCACCAGCACCCGGGCCTTCGGCCGGCCGGTCCGCAGCACCCGCAGGCCCCGGTCGACGTCCGCCCGGAACTGGGCGACCGGCGTCATCGCGTCCACCCCGCCTCGGCACACGTCGTTGGCGCCGATCAGCACGGTGACGTAGTCGGCGCGGTCGCGTACCGCTGCCTGGGCCTGGCCTTCGAGGGCGTCCGCGCGGGCGCCGGGACGGGCGTGGTTGTACGTCCGGTCGCGGATCGCCGAATTCTGGTCGAGCAGTCGCCGGTAGTGGCTCTGCACGCGCAGGCCGTCCCCGGTCGACCAGGAGTTGCGCTCGCAGGAGGTGAGCACCAGGCAGGAGGCGAAGCCGGTGCTGATCGAGTCGCCGAGCGCGGCGATGCCACCCGGCCCGCTCGACGGCGGGGTGCTCGCGGTGGGGCGGGGTGTCGCGGAGGTGCCGCCCTCGCAGGCCAGCGCGACGAGCGCCGCGAGACAGGCCAGGGCGGCGACCCAGCGTCGAGGCATGACATTCCCCGTTCCCGCAGCAGAGAGCGACAGCGCGGTAACTCTATGCGTAGGACGGGGCTTTCCGGGAAGTTGCTGTCGGGTATGCGGCAGAACGCCGACGCTGGTGGCGGCGGGGTGTTACAAGCCCCGCCAGGGTGCCGCCTGGCCGTGCAACCACCAGTGCAACGCCCGGGTGATCCGGGGCAGCACCAGATAGGTCATCAGCGGGGTCAGGCAGAGCGTCATCAGCAGCACCCGCGCCGCCAGCGGCACAGCGTCGAGGAAACGGCTGGTCAGCAGGGTGGCGGTGAGGCTCAGCGGAAAGAACGCCAGCCAGATGGTCACCGCCTGCTTCCACCTCGGCGGCGACGCGGGCGGAATCGGCTCCACCAGGTCCACCGAATGCTCCAGCGGCGGGTCGAACCAGCCCTCGATCCCGGTACGCCGCTCGACCCGGGTGTGCTCGACGATGCCCTGCGCCGAGCTGAGCCACCAGTGCCGCTGCGGCGACTCCTCCCACCGGTGCAGCGTCTCGGCGTCGGCGAAGCGGTAGAGCATGTGCCACTCCGGCGAACCGGGGCCGCTCTGCACCCAGCCGGCGCCGAGAAACCCGGGGAATGCCTCGGCCAGCGCGGTGCCGGCCCGCATCCAGGCCACCATCTCGCTGGACCGCCCCGGATCGACACGGCGGGCGATGGCGACGGTCACCGGCACGGCGAAGGTCATTGACATGCGCCCATCCTGCGGTCGGCGGGGCCCCAGCGCGAACGGATGTGCCAGAGCACACCGCGCCGAAGGGTGTGCGAGCGCGCGGCGCCGGTTAACCCGTCCGATCGGGGGTAGGTCGGGGAGTATGACGAGATCGCAGCCCCGGCGCGCCCGTGGCACGGTCGGCCACGCGAACAGCGCGCTGAACCTCCGGCTCACCCTGGCCAGCTTCGGGCTGGTGATCATGGTGCTCTTCGCGGTGCTGGCGTTCTGGGCCGGCATCGCCTGGCTCGGCGTAATCTGCGCGATCCTCGCCGTGGTCGCCGTGGTCGACCTGGTCGTGATCCAGCGCCGCCGCGCCGCCCGCCACCGCGAGGAGCCGGGCGTCAAGCACTCGTTGTTCGAGTGACAGGAGGACGAGATGCCCCACATCGCCACCACCAACCCCGCCACCGGTCAGGTGCTCAAGACCTATGAGGCGATGTCCACCGAGCAACTCGACGCTGCCATCGAGCGCACCGACCTCGCCTACCGACAGCTGCGGGAGACCACCGTCGACCAGCGCGCCCGGTGGATGAACGCCGCGGCCGACCTGCTGGACGCCGAGCGGGACGAGATCGCCCGGATCATGACCACGGAGATGGGCAAGACGTACGTCTCGGCGCAGGCCGAGGTGACCAAGTGCGCCGCGGCCGCCCGCTTCTACGCGGACAAGGCACCGGCATTCCTCGCCGACGAGCCGGCCGACGCCGACGCGGTCAAGGCGACCCGCGCGTTCATCCGCTACCAGCCGATCGGTGTCGTGCTCGCGGTGATGCCGTGGAACTTCCCGCTCTGGCAGGTGATGCGCTTCGCCGCACCAGCGCTGATGGCCGGCAACACCGGTCTGCTCAAGCACGCCTCCAACGTGCCGCAGACCGCGCTCCTGCTGGAGGACGTGTTCCGCCGGGCCGGCTTCCCCGAGGGGGCCTTCACCACCGTGCTGGTCGGCTCGGACGCCGTCGAGCGGATCCTCAGCGACCCCCGCGTGCGCGCCGCCACGCTCACCGGCAGTGAGCCCGCCGGTCGGTCCATCGCCCAGATCGCCGGGCGGGAGCTGAAGAAGACCGTCCTCGAACTCGGCGGCAGCGACCCCTTCGTGGTGATGCCCTCGGCCGACGTGGATCGGGCCGCGGAGGTGGCCACCACCGCCCGCTGCCAGAACAACGGCCAGTCCTGCATCGCCGCGAAGCGGTTCATCGTGCACACCGACGTGTTCGACGCCTTCGCCGAGAAGTTCGCCGCGAACATGGCCGCACTGCGGGTCGGCGACCCGATGGACCCGAACACCGACGTGGGACCGCTGGCCAGTGAGCGTGGCCGTGACGAGGTGCACGCCCAGGTCCGCGACGCGGCGGACAGCGGCGCGACCGTGCTGTGCGGCGGCGAGCCGCCGCCCGGCGACGGCTGGTTCTACCCGCCGACCGTGGTCACCGACCTCACCCCGCAGATGCGGATGTGGTCCGAGGAGGTCTTCGGCCCGGTCGCCGGCCTCTTCCGGGTGTCGTCGTACGAGGAGGCGATCGAGGTCGCCAACGGCACCAGTTTCGGGCTCGGCTCGAACGCCTGGACGCGAGACGAGGCCGAGCAGGAGCGCTTCGCCACCGACCTGGACGCGGGCAACGTCTTCATCAACGGGATGACGACGTCCTACCCGGAGTTGCCCTTCGGCGGTGTGAAGAACTCCGGCTACGGGCGGGAGCTGTCCGCGCTGGGCATGCGGGAGTTCTGCAACACCAAGACGGTCTGGGTGGGCGAAGGCGCCGCCTCGGCCGGCGCGGGCGCGCACGCCGAATAGTTCGGGGCGCGGCACGCGTCAGCCGGCGCCGTCGTGGGTAGGAGGTGTGCCCATGACGTCGTTCGGGTTCCACGCCTCGCATGAGCAGATTGGTCCGCGCGCCCTGTTGGAGGCGGTGATACACGCCGAGCGGGCCGGCTTCGACGCCGCCATGTGCTCCGACCACTTCTCCCCGTGGAGCGCCCGGCAGGGCGAGTCCGGCTTCGCCTGGTCCTGGCTGGGTTCCGCGCTGCAGGCCACCGGCATGCCGTTCGGCGTGGTCAACGCACCAGGCCAGCGGTACCACCCGGCGATCATCGCGCAGGCGATCGGCACCCTCGGCGCGATGTACCCGGGCCGGTTCTGGGCGGCGCTGGGCACCGGCGAGGCCAGCAACGAGCACATCACCGGCGACCCGTGGCCGCGCAAGGACGTACGCGCCGCCCGGCTCCGGGAGTGCGTGGACGTGATCCGGGCGCTGCTGGCCGGCGAGGAGGTCAGCCACGACGGCCTGGTACGCGTGGATCGCGCCCGGCTCTGGACTCGCCCCGAGCAGCCTCCCGCGCTGGTCGGCGCCGCCGTCAGCGTGGCCACCGCCCGTTGGTGCGCCGAATGGGCGGACGGCCTGATCACCGTGAACGCCCCGGTGGAGCACCTACGCGAGATGATCGACGCGTACCGGGACGCCGGCGGGCGCGGGCCGCTGCACCTGCAGGTGCACGTCTCCTGGGCGCCGGAGCAGGCGCAGGCCGAGGCGCTCGCGTACGACCAGTGGCGCAGCAACGTCTTCGCCCCGCCGGTCTGCTGGGATCTGGAAACGGTCGAGCACTTCGACGTGGTCTCCTCCGACGTTCCGAAGCAGCGGATCGCTGAGGTGGTGAACATCTCGGCCGACCTGGGCCGGCACGTCGGCTGGCTGGAGGAGTACGTGGAGTTGGGCTTCGACCAGATCGCCCTGCACCACGTCGGGCAGGAGCAGCGCGGGTTCATCGACGCGTTCGGCGCGGAGGTGCTGCCGAAACTGCGCACGACTGGCTGATCGAGGTCCGGATCGGCGGACCCCTAGGCTCGTACCCCATGGAAAGCCTGTTTCCGGTCGTCGTCTTCCTGGCGATCGCCACCCTGGGCGCCGCGCTGGCCCGCAGGCTCGGCCTGCTCGCGCCGATCCTGCTGGTCATCCTCGGTCTGGGGCTCTCCTTCGTGCCGGGCGTCCCGCACGTGGAGCTCGACCCGGAGCTGGTGCTGATCGGCATCCTGCCGCCGCTGCTCTACGTCGCCGCGCTGGAAACCTCGGTGCCGGCGTTCAAGAACAACATCCGGCCGATCCTGCTGCTCGCCGTCGGCCTGGTGCTGTTCACCGCGTTCGTGGTCGGGTTCGTGCTGCACCTGCTGCTGCCGCAGTTGCCGTTCGCGATCTGCCTGGCCCTCGGCGCGGTGGTCGCCCCGCCCGACGCCGTGGCGGCCACGGCGGTCGCCCGGCGGGTTGGCCTGCCCCGCCGGGTGGTCACCATCCTGGAGGGGGAGAGCCTGGTCAACGACGCCACCGCGCTGGTGCTGCTGCGGGTCGCGACGATGGCCACCATCGGCTCGGCGGTCGGCACCGCCGAGGTCGCCATCGAGGTGTTGCGGGCCACCGGCGGTGGCATCCTGATCGGGGCGCTCGGCGCACTGGTCTTCGGCTACCTGCACCGGCGGATCACTGACCCGTTGCTCGACAACGCCCTGTCGTTGATCATCCCGTTCGCGGTGGTGTTCACCGCCGAGGCGGTGCACGCCTCGGGTGTGGTGGCGGTGGTCGTCACCGGTCTGGTGCTCGGCCACAAGCTGCCGCAGCTGCTGTCGGCGGCGTCCAGGTTGCAGGTCGGCGCGTTCTGGCGGCTGGTCCGGTTCCTGCTGGAGGGGCTGGTCTTCCTGCTGGTCGGGCTCCAACTGCGGGAGGTGCTGCGAGACCTCGACGAGCCGGCCGGTTCGCTCATCATGATCACCTTCGCGGTGCTCGCCACCGTCCTCCTGACCCGGTTCATCTGGCTCTTCCCGGCCACCTACCTGGCCCGGTTGGTCCCAAGGGTCCGGCGCCGGGACGCCAGGCCGTCACCGAAGTTCCCGATCATCATCGGCTGGGCCGGGATGCGGGGCGTGGTGACGCTGGCCGCCGCGCTGGCCCTGCCACTGACCCTGGCCGACGACAAGCCGTACCCCCGGGCCCTGTTCATCTGGCTGGCCTTCGCGGTGATCGTGGTCACCCTGGTCGGTCAGGGTGCCACCCTGCCGCTGGTCGCCCGCCGGCTGAAGCTGCCCCAGGACGACCCGGTGCAGGACGCGCTGTCGGCCGCCGGGGTGCAGCAACAGGCCAGCAGGGCCGCCCAGGATCGCCTCGACAAGCTGGCCGAGAGCGCCCCCGCGGCGGTGGTGGACCGGCTGCGCCGTGCGCTGGAGGACCGCAACAACCTGGCCTGGGAGCGGCTCGGTGGCACTGAGCGGGAAACGCCGTCCCAGGCGTACGGTCGGCTACGACAAGAAATGATCGACGCCGAGCGGGATGTGTTCCGGGCTGCCCGGGACTCCGGTCGGATCCCCGAGGAGGTGTTGGTGCGGGCCTATCGTGACCTGGACCTGGAGGAGTCGTTGCTGCGGGAGGTCGAGAAGTGAGCTGTCAGCACCTGACCGAGGCGGACGCGGTCGAGCCGCGCACCACCGAGGAATGCCCCGACTGCGTCGCCATCGGCAACGCCGACTGGGTGCACCTGCGGGCCTGCCTGAGCTGCGGGCACGTCGGTTGCTGCGACTCGTCGCCGTACCAGCACGCCACGAAGCACTTCGAGTCCACCGGCCACCCGGTGATCCGTTCGGTGCAGCCGGGCGAGACCTGGCGTTGGTGTTACGTCGACGAGGAGATCGGCTGACGGTCCCGACGACTGGTGACGGCCCGGCGTCAGCGTCCGGGCGAGCACTCAGCCGAGCCGATGGATGAGCAACTGCCCGGGCCACGGGTCGCGTCCCGGTCGCGCGAGCGTGAACGAGTCGGTGGCGGTGAAGCCGCAGCCCTCGTAGAAGCGGACCAGCGCCCGATCGTCGCCGCCGTAGCAGTCCACCCGGAGCAGACCCAGCCCTCGCGACCGGGCCAGTTCCCCGGCGTGCTCCAGCAGCCGCGCCCCGATCCCCAGGCCGGCGTGCTCCCGGTCGGTGACCAGCAGCCGCACGTAGAGCTCCGGCTCGGTGGCCGGGGGCACCTCGTCGGTGGCGGCGCCGACCACCAGAGCACCGACCGGGCGGTCGGCGCGCATCGCCAGGTGCAGGCCGCCGCCCGAGGCCCAGCCGTCGGCCTGGGCGATCCGGCGCGGATCCGTCGACGCCGGCTCGGTGCCCCACTGACCGGTTCGACCGCGCGCCGCCAGCCAGGCTGTCGCGCCGTCGAGTAGCCGCAGCACGGTCTTGGCGTCGTCGGGACCACCGGGGCGAATGGTGATGCTCTGCTCCTCGGTCATGCCACCATGCTGCTACACCCCGGACGGGTGGCCAGCGCCCACCGGGTCAGCGCCGGGCTGGCCAGGCCCACCACGGCGAAGAGCCCGCCGACGGCCAGCCAGCCGGGCACCCCACCGTCGAGGACCACCAGCGTCAGCAGGGCCGGGGCGGCGGCGCGGGCCAACACGGCGAGCATTCCGTCCGCTCCCTGGTAGGCGCCGACCGCGTCCGGCGGAGCGAGATCGTAGGCGAGTCCCGCCCCGGCGGTGCTGTGCCACAGGTCGCCAACGGTGTAGACGACGGTGGCGACAAGCAGGAGCCCGACCGCTGCGGTGGTGGGCAGGCTGGCGGTGACCGCGTACAGCAGCATCGCGGCGGCCAGCACCAGGCCGGCCCGGCGCATCTGCCGGGCCGCCGGGGCCGCGGTGTCCGCGCCCCGGCTCAGCCGCACCGCCAGCAGCACGGTGAGCAGCGTGTTGGTCAGCAGCACCGCCGACACGACGGGCGGGGGCGCGCCGATCTGGGTCACCGCCCACAGTGGCACCACCAGCGTGAGCACCGTCTGGTGGAGGAGGAGCACCGCCGACGCGCCGCTCACCGCGAGGAAACGACCGTCACGCAGCGGCCGCCCCCGAGGGAGGGCAGCGGCCGTCGGGGGACGCAAGGTCGGCGGAAAGGCCGGCAGCCGCAACAGCAGCGCCGCCGACACCAGATAGGTGGCCGCGTTGCCGGCCACCAGGATCTGGTACGCCAGGTGCGTGTCGGCTGCCAGCGCGAACCCGGCCAGCCCCGCCCCGACCGCGATGCCCAGGTTCGCCACCGCCCGCAGCGTGGCAAAGGCGTGCACCCGCCCCTGCGGGCCGGCGACGGCGGCGACCAGCGCGGCGCGGACCGCGAGGTTGCCGGAGGCCAGCAGCAGTTCGAGCACCGCGACGAGCAGGAACACCGGGAACGAGTCGACCACAAGGTACGTTGCGGCAACCACCGCCTGGAGCACCTGCAGGACGACTCGCAGCGTACGCGGGTCGCGCCGGTCGGCCAGGCCGCCGAGCGGCACGCTGGCGGTCAACCCGACCAGCCCTGCGACGCTGAGCCCGGTGCCCACCTGGACGGCGGAGAGCCCCACGTCCCGGGTGAGATAGAGAGCTGCGCCGGTCAGCCACAGTCCTGAACCGACGGTGTTCGCCAGCGTGGCGAGGGAGAGGGTGCGTAGCCGCCCGGGCGGCGGCAGCGGCGACAGGCCCCGCATCAACGCGCGGTAGGTAGGGCCGATGAGACGTCGACGAGCCGTTCACCCTCGGTGTCCCGATCGACCGTGCCCCCGATGACAGTCATGATGCCGACGGTAGGCAGGCCGGACGACGTTGGCGGTCCCGAACGACGCGAGGCCGGTCACACCGATCCCTGGCCCCGCCTCAAAGCGTGCACGCGAGAACGGCGCCATGCCCGCTGCGCGTTCCCGGGATCCGGTTGGTCTCGGGCTTCATGGCATGCCGCCTGAGTCGCTGGTGACGCCAGCGTTGCTGGCCTGCCCGTCGTCGCCGCCGTAACCCTTGCCGCGCAGGCTGCCGCGGCGCAGGCGGCGCTGGTGGTGCCCGCTCTCCCTGATCGCTTGGCGGGCTCGGCGCATCGTCTCGTCGGGTCCGCTGGCCGGGATACGACGCCTTCGCAGTACGAAGACCAACAGCGCGGTGACCAGCAGGGCTGCCGCCCCGACCAGGATCCACAGTCGACCATCCATGCTCGCGATGGTAGGTGCGCAGGTCCACCCGAGCTGGTGGCCTCCCATCTCTGGAAGGCCACCAGCTTTGCCGAGAGTCGGTCAGGAGAGCGAACAGGCCGCCCCGTTGACCGTGATCAGGCCCGGGTCGGGGTTGGCCCCGCCCGCGGTGGTCGCGTTGAAGCCGAACGTCACCGTGCCGCCGGGTGCGATCCGGGCGTTGTACGACTCGTTGCGTGCGGTCACCGTCGCGCCGGCCTGGGTGACCTTCGCCAGCCAGGCCTCACGGACGCGCTGGTCGCCGGTGAAAGCGAACCGCACGCTCCAGCCGTTGACGGTCGTGGCACCCGTGTTGTGGATGGTCAGCTGCCCGGTGAACCCGGTGCCGCCCTGCCAGGTGCCGTAGTTGCTGTAGCGCACCGAACAGGTGGTGGCCGGCACCGCGCCGGCGTCACCCTGGTCGGCCAGGAACGAGGAGATCCACGCCAGCGCCGAGTTCCAGTTGATGGCCACCTCGTTGGTGGCGTACGAGTTGATGTCGTCGACGTAGCAGAACATCGGGGCGCAGCCGGCGAGCAGTTGCGCCGCGAACGGATCCTGGAGGGCCGCGTTCGGGCCACCGGCGAGGGAGCCGGCGGGCGGTCGGGGCAGGGTCGGGTCGAGCTGGTGGCCGAAGATCCGGCTGTGCTGGTTCTGCGCCGCGTGTTCTCCCCAGCCCGTGACGTAGGAGATGTTCAGCGCGTTGCGGCCGAGCAGGTAGTCCATCGCCTGCACGGCACCGTCGCGGTAGGTGGCGTCGCGGGTCAGGTCGAAGGCGGTGGCCAGCACGACGGCGTTGTTGATGACGTTGCTGTTGCCACCCCAGAAGTAGCTGTTGGCGTCCCCGGGCATCGGCAGCCCGTACGCCTGCCGGCGCAGCTCGGCGAGGTACGCGTCGGCAGCCGCCGTCACCGAGGCGCGGACCCGGGCGAGATCGGCGGCGGGCAGCCCGTTCGGCACGGTGGCCAGGTCGAGGCGGCCGAGCGCGGCCGTGCTCTGCCAACCGAAGCCCCGCGGGTCGAACACGTCGCCGGTGTGGTGCGGCGAGGCGGTCAGGTCGGTCAGGTAGTTCTGCGCCCCGGTGCTCAGGTACAGCTCGACCGCCGCCCAGTAGAACTCGTCGGTGACGGCGGTGTCGTCGTACGCGCCGCCGCCGGTGCTGTCGTTGGGGCTGGCGTACACCGCGGGGTGGGCCTTGGCGGCGGTGTAGGCGGTCTTCGCGGCGGTGGCGCAGCGGGCCGCGAACGCCGCGTCGTAGGGGGCGTAGAGCCGCGCGCACTGGGCGGCGGTGGCGGCCAGGTTGAGGGTGGCCGCGGTCGACGGCGGGTGCAGCTCGCGTGGCTGCGGGTCGTCGTGCGGGGCGAGCGGCAGACCCGTCCAGTTCCGGTCGTGGATCTTGTGGTGGACCATGCCGGCGAGCGGCTTGCCGGCCGGCACCTGCATACGCAGCAGGAACTCCAGCTCCCAGCGGGCCTCGTCGAGGATGTCCGGTACGGCGTTGCCGCGCTCGGGCACCCGAAGCGTGCTGTCGGCCAGTCCGGCGCCGCCGGCTGCGGTGGCCGCCGTCTTGGTCCGCTCGAAGGTGCTCAGCAACTGGTAGGTGGCGATGCCGCCGTTGACCACGTACTTGCCGTGGTCGCCGGCGTCGTACCAGCCGCCGCGTACGTCCAGTGAGTAGTCGCAGACGCCCGGTTGGCACGGGACGCTGGTGTCGCCCTGGTTGGGTGCCACGCCGAGGTGCCCGGCGGGTCGGGCGTACTCGTCGCCGATGAGGTCGCCGTCGATGGCGATGCCGCTGCGCTGGGCGTAGAAGAACTGCAACGAGTCGGAGCGCAGTTGGTGGTAGAGGGTGCCGGAGATGTCGAACGGGTGGCTGGTCTCGCCGTCCACGGTCAGGGTCAGCCCGCTGCCGGGGGTGCGGTAGCTGGAGAAGTCGAGGGTCTGCACGTTCTGCCCGGAGGCGGCGTCCACGCCACGCGTGGTGGTGGTGCCGCTGGCCAGGACGGCGCCGCCGGCCGAACGCAGTTGCCAGGGCAGCGGCCCGGTGGCCTCGGTGACCACGGTGGCGTTCTTCGGCCCGCCGGGCAGGTAGCCGACCTGGTTGACCCGCACCCGTGGCCCGGTGTCCGGCTCGTACGGCTCGGGTGGTTCGCCGCCCCGCAGCGACACGTCGTCGAGGCAGATGGTCTGCGTCTCGGCGGCGCCACCGACCTGGAAGATCAGTTGGGCGTTGGGATTGTCGTCCGGGACGGTGAAGGTCTGCTCGACCCGCTGGGCGGTGCCGGTCGCGGCGGCGTCCACCGCGGCGTACGTGGTGTAGGGGGCGCTGCCGAGTTGCAGTACAGCCTTGACCGCGGCGCCGGGGGTGGCGGAGACGGCGAAGCCGAGGGTGTATTCGGCGCCGGCGATCAGCGGTACGCCGTCCTGGCCGATACCGGCGTCCCACGGGTTGGCGAGCCCGCCTGCGACGGTGGTGCAGAGCCGGCCGTCGGTGACCGCGAGTGGGCCGGTGCCGAAGGAGAACCAGGGGCTCACGCCGGCGCTGAAGTCGCCGTTGTCGATCTGCTCGGGGGCGTCCGGTGGTGGGTCGGCGTGGGCCGCGCCGGCGCCCGCGCCGGTCAGGGCCAGGGTGGTCGCCGCGGCCACGAGGAGGCGGCGTCGGGATGTCGTCACGGGGAGTCCTTCCGGGACGGAAAGGGGGGCGGTGGTGGGTGCCGACACCTGGGAGCGCTCCCAGTTGTCGGCTCGATGTTTCCAGTGCCGGTACGCCCTGTCAATTGATCTGGTTGGATGGGTTGTGGCATCCGACGAGGGTGGCCGCCCCGGCGGGTGCGCCACGACGCGCCGACGTGTGGGCGTGAGATTGGCCGCGCCACGCGCCGTGGTCCTGATCTCCTAGAGACAACTGCGCCCTCCGCCTGGCAGGCTGCCTCCCATGACCCTGAAGCTGCGTTCCGTGGGAACGAGCGACCGTGGGCTGATCCGCAGCGGAAACCAGGACGCCCTGCACGCCGGCACCTGGCTCGTCGCCGTCGCCGACGGCATGGGCGGGATGGCCGCCGGTGACCTGGCCAGCGCCCTCACCATCGACGCGTTCGCCCCGCTGGACGTGGAGACACCCGAGGACGCCCTGGTGGCCGCGCTCGAGGGTGGCATCGCGCTGGCCACCTCCCGGATCCGGCATGCGGTCGCCGAGGATCCCGAGCGCCAGGGGATGGGCACCACGCTGACCGCCCTGCTCTTCGCCCGTACCGGCAGCTGCCTGGCCCTCGCGCACGTCGGCGACTCCCGGGCCTACCTGTTCCGCGAGGGCGTGCTCAAGCAGGTCACCCGGGACGACACGTTCGTCCAGATGTTGGTGGACCAGGGTGTGATCACCGCGGACCAGGCCAGCAGCCACCCGCGCCGCGCGGTGGTCACCCAGGCGTTGCAGGGCGAGGAGGTCTCCCCGTCGTACGCGACGATGGTGCCCCGGGCCGGCGACCGGTGGCTGCTGTGCAGCGACGGTCTGTCCAACGTCGTCCGCCCGGACACCCTCACCGAGGTGCTCACCGGTCATCCGGACCGGGCCGCCTGCGCCGGCAAGCTGATCGATCTGGCACTGCACGCCGGCGCACCGGACAACGTCACCGTGGTGGTGGCCGACGTCGTGGAGGAGTAGCCCGACGCTCAGCGCCGACGTGGCGTGGCGTGCCGGGTGGGCGGCGCCGTTCCCGGATCTTCCGGCCACGGGTGCCGGGGATAGCGCCCGCGCAACTCGGAGCGGACCTGCGGGTAGCCGGTACGCCAGAACGACGCCAGATCGGCGGTGACCGCCACCGGCCGGCCGGCGGGCGAGAGCAGGTGCAGCAACACCGGCACCCGCCCGTCGCCGACGCGTGGGGCCGCCGCCCAGCCGAACGTCTCCTGAAGCTTCACCGCGAGCACCGGCGCGGTCGGATCGGTGTAGTCCACCCGGATCCGAGAACCACTCGGCACCTCGATCCGCTCCGGGGCCAGCTCGTCCAGGCGGGCGGCCTGCGCCCAGGGCAGCAGTCGGCGCAGCGCCGACGTCACGTCCACCCGCGCCAGGTCGGCCCGCCGCCGGGCGGCGGCAAGCTCCGGACCCAGCCAGGTCGGCGCGGCGTCGAGCAACGCCTCGTCGCCCACATCCGGCCACGGGGCGTCCAGGTGGTGCCGGAGGAACGCGAGCCGCTCGCGCAGTGCCCGCGCCGCCGGAGTCCAGGGCAGCAGCGGCAACCCTTCCTGGCGCAGACCGGTCAGCAACGCCGCGGCCACCTCCGCCCGGTCCGGCCGGTCCAGTCGCCGTTGGACCAGCTCGATCGCACCCAGCCGGGTCACCTCCCGTGCCACCACGTCCCCGTCGGACCAGCCGACCTCGCGGCTCGTGCGCAGCAGCGGGCCGGCCGCCTCCCGCGCCGTCGCCTCGTCCAGCGGCGAGGCCCGGCGGATCCGGGCCGACGGCGCGCCGGGGGTGCGGTCCGCGACAGCCACCGCCAGCCAGTCGGACCCGGCCAGCCCCGACCCGGCCGCCAGCTCCGCGGCGGTCCCGCCAGTCATGAGGTACGCCGAGCCGCCCGTCCGCCGCACCCGCGCCAACCGTTCCGGGTACGCCAGACCGACGAGCAGCCCGGCGGCGAGATCGTCGCTCAACCCACCCGAGCCCGCGCGGTCTGTGGAGTCGGCTCGGGTGGGCCGACCGGCGTCGGCTCGGCCCTTCGGTGCGGCACCGGGCGGCAGTGCGGCACGCAGCCGGCGTACCTCGGTGCGCCAGCGGGCGGTCGCGCCCGGGTCGACGCCGGTGCGCAACCGGCGCCAGCCGGCGACCAGGTCGTCACCGGGGCCGACCGCGCTCTCCTCGGCGAGCAGGGCGACCACCTCCGCAGCCCGGTCGGCGCCGACCCGACCGGCGCCGTCGAGCAGCGCCCGTGCCAGCCGTGGGTGCGCGCCGGCGGCGGCGATCGCCCGCCCTCGCGCGGTGATCCGACCGTCGGCGTCGACCGCGCCCAGGGTTTGCAGGGTGTCCCGGGCCACCGTCATCGCGGCGGCCGGTGGCGCGTCGGGCAGCGCGAGCCCGACGCCGTCCGGCCGACCCCAGGCGGCCAGCTCCAGCGCGAAGCCGGTCAGGTCGGCGGTGGCGATCTCCGGCTCGGCCCGGGCAGGCAGCCGCTCGTGGGTCGCCGCCGACCAGCAGCGATAGACGTACCCGGGGCCTCCCGGCCGGCCCGGCCAGCCCGCTGGGTGGCGGCGGCTCGGGAGACCGGCACGGTGACCAGCGCACCCAGGCCGCGGGCCAGATCGATGCGGGGCACCCGGGACAGCCCGGCGTCCACCACGACCCGGACGCCCGGGACGGTCAGGCTGGTCTCGGCCAGCGCGGTGGCCAGCACGACCCGGCGTCGATCGGCGGGACGCAGGGCCGCGTCCTGCTCGGCGCCACGTTGACGGCCGTGCAGCGGTAACAGCGCGACGGTGTCCCGCAGGTCGGTCAGCCGGCCGGTGACCGCCGCTATCTCGCCCGCACCGGGCAGGAAGACCAGCACGTCGCCGTCGTGCTCGCGTAGCGCCCGACGGACGGTGGCGGCCACATGGTCGAGCAGGGCCCGGTCCACCGGTCCGGCCCCGGGCGGGGCGATCGGGCGCGCCGGCGGCGCCCAGATCCGCTGAACCGGGTGCAGCGCCGAGTCGGCCCGTACCACCGGGGCCGGGGCGGACCCGCCGAGCAGCGCGGCGAAGCGGTCGGTGTCCGGGGTCGCGGACATCGCGAGCAGCCACAGGTCCGGTCGGAGGGTGGCCCGCGCCTCCACGGTGAAGGCCAACGCGAGGTCGGCGTCGAGTTGCCGTTCGTGGCACTCGTCGAGCAGCACGGCGCCGGTGCCGGGCAGCTCCGGGTCGTGGTGCAACCGTCGGACCAACAGGCCGGTGGTGACCACCTCGATGCGGGTGGCCGGGCCGACCCGGCGCTCGCCGCGGACCGCGTAGCCGACGCGCTCGCCGACGCGCTCGCCGAGCAGCTCGGCCATTCGCCGGGCAGCGGCGCGGGCCGCCACCCGGCGAGGTTGGGCGATCACCACCCGACCGGTCACCCGGTCGGCCACGGCCAGCGGCGCGAGGGTGGTCTTGCCGGTGCCCGGCGGGGCCACCAGGACGCCGGCACCGGCCGCGTCGAGTGCCGCGACCAGCGCCGGCAGCACCGGGCGTACCGGCAGGTCCAGGGTTACGTCGGAGAGCACGGCCCAGTCTCGCACCGGCGCGGGTGCGTCAGTGGCGACGGACCTCGCCGACGCCGAGCACGAAGGACCGCCAGGCCGCCGGGCCGAAGGCGAGCACCGGGCCGGAGCGGTCCTTGCTGTCCCGGACGGCGACCTGACCGTCGGCTGTCGCGACCTCCACGCAGTTGCCGTTGCCGCTGCTGCGCGTGCTGGTGCGCCAGTCCGCTCGGGTCAGGTCGTACGCCGTCATCCGCGGTGCCTCTCGTCTGCGTCGGCGCGCCGCAGACGCGGTCACGCAAAGTTACGAGAAGCATGCTCAAGACGGGTCAACGACTCCGTTGGATCGAGCGCCATCCGGCACAGCTCCTCGTGCAGAAGGCTATACCGGAGCACCTGGTCGTCATCTTCCAGCGCCAGTCCCATCGTGAGGTTATCCAGGTAAACCACGGACGCGTCGGCGGCGTCGGCGAAGTTGATGATCACGTACGGGGTGCTCATCGCCGGATGCCCGCCAGCCGCGAATGGAAGTACCTGAATTGTCACGTTGGGTAACTGCGCGATCTTACTCATGTGGGTCAACTGTTCGGCCATCACCGCGGTGCCGCCGACCGGGCGCAGCAGCACCGCCTCATTGAGTACCACCGATAACTGGACCGGGTTGTCGCGGCGCAGCACCTCCTGTCGGCGCAGTCGGGCGGCGATCTTGCGCTCCAGGCCGTCCTCGCCGGCGGTGCGCCGGAAGATCTCCCGGGCGTACGCCTCGGTCTGCAGCAGCCCGGGCACCGACTCGGCCTCGTATGTGCGCAGTGCCGCCGCCTCGGCCTCCAGCCCGACGTAGAACTCGAACCACTCGGGCAGCACGTCGCTGTAGTTCTGCCACCAGCCGCGCTGCTGGGCCCCTCGGGCGATCTCGATCAGCGCCTCGGCGTCCGGACCGGTCACCTGGTACAGCGCGAGCGCCGCCCGGACGTCGCGCGGTTTGATGCCGATCTGCGCGGTCTCGATCCGGGAGAGATTGCTCTTCGACATGTCGAGCTGGCGGGCGGCCACATCGAGGGTCATGCCCGCGCGTTCCCGGAGCTGGCGGAGCTCCCTGGCGATGCGTCGACGGCGCACGGTTGGGCTGGCGGCGGGTCGGCTGGTGGAGGTGGCGGTCACCGTCCGAGTCTGCCACGACAAGATCCGCAGGTCGCGCCTGTACGGAGTGCAACTTTCAAATCTGGGAGTTGCATTGCAGTAGCTGTCGGTGCATCCTTTCCCGGTCGCGATCACTGTGGACATACCTGTGCGGGAGGACCGTTGCTCAGCGCCGACGAGTTCTTTCTGATCGCGCACAACGACAGTCGTGGCAAAGCCAAACTGCACCCGGCGGCGACCGGGCTCGGGTTGGCCGCCGGGCTGCTCGGTGAGCTGATCCTCTATGGACATATCACCGTCTCGGCCGGGCAGGTCACCGTCATCGACCGGCGCCCGCCGGCCGACGCGCTGGCGCACACCGTGCTCGACCAGCTGATCGGCGAGTCCCAGCACCAGGAGCTGCGCACGTGGCTCAGCTTCCTGGCGCAGAGCGCGACGAACTCGGTGGGGGAGCGGCTCGCCCGTGCCGGGGTGCTGCGCCGCCAGGAGAGCCGCCGGCTGCTGCGCAACGTGGTCAGCTACCTGCCGATCGACCTCAACGCGGTGGCCTGGCCGGCCACCCGGCTGCGGGCCCTGCTGGAACGGCCGGACCCGCCAAGCGTGCCGGATGCTCTGCTGCTCGGCCTGGTCGTGGCCACGGGGCTGACCCGCGAGGTGCTCTGGAGCGCCGGCCCCCGCGCGCACCACCGGCTCAACGTCCTCATCCCCGCGCTTCCGGCACCCCTGAAGGAACTCGTCGGGCACACCGAGGCCGCCGTCGGCGCCGCCGTGCTGCGCGGCCTCCCCTGATCCCCCGGTAACCCCCTAACCCTCCCCTCGACGACCGGAGTAGTCGTATGCGCCCGACATCGACAGTCGACCGACCCAGCAACGTCTCCGAATCTCTTGCCCGAGGCCGCCTCGGCATCCCCTCGGTGATCTTCTTCGTGCTCTCCGCCGCCGCGCCGTTGACCGTGGTGGCCGGCGTCGTCACCACCGGCTACGGCGTCATCGGCGTGACCGGCATCCCGCTGGCCTTCCTGGTGGTCGCCGCGGTGCTCGCCCTCTTCTCGGTGGGCTACGTGGCGATGTCCCGTCGGGTGGAGAACGCCGGCGCCTTCTACGCCTACGTCTCCCGCGGTCTGGGGCGACCGGCTGGCGTGGCCGCCGCCTGGGTGGCGCTGACCTCGTACAACGCGCTCCAGGTCGGGCTGTACGGCACCATCGGCGTGGCCGCCGAGCCGGTGCTCGACCGGATCTTCGGCGGGCACCCGCACTGGTCGATCGTCGCCCTGGTGGCGTGGGCACTGGTCGGCGTACTCGGCCTGCTGCGGGTGGACATCAACGGCCGGGTGCTGGCGGCGCTGCTGGTCGCCGAGATCGTGGTGGTCCTGATCTTCGACCTGGGCCAGCTCGGCAACCCGGCCGGCGGCGAGGTCAGCTTCGCCGGGTTCGCACCGGACAACCTCTTCGTGCCCGGGGTCGGCGCGGTGCTGGTGCTGGCCGTCCTCGGGTTCGTCGGCTTCGAGTCCGCTGTGGTGTTCAGCGAGGAGAGCAAGGACCCGAAGCGGACGGTGCCGCTGGCCACGTACCTCTCGGTGGTGATCGTCGCCGCGCTTTACGCGCTCTCCTCCTGGACCATGGCGGTCGCCGTCGGACCGGATCAGATCGTCAGCGCGGCCGGCGAGCAGAGCGTCGGGCTGATCTTCAACCTGGCCGCGGCGCACCTCGGTGACACCGCGGTCACCATCGGCCAGGTGCTCTTCCTGACCTCGGTGCTGGCCGCGATGATCTCCTTCCACAACACCACGGCCCGCTACGCGTTCGCGCTCGGCCGGGAGCGGGTGCTGCCCGCCGTGTTCGGCCGGACCTCGCCGCGCAGCGGCGCGCCACAGGCCGCCTCGGTGGCGCAGAGCGTGTTCGGCCTGCTGGTCATCCTGCTGTACGCGGTCAACGGCTGGGATCCGGTGGTCAAGCTGTTCTTCTGGGTTGGCACCACCGGCGGCTTCGGCGTGCTGCTGCTGATCGCCACCACCTCGGTGGCGGTGATCGCCTACTTCGCCCGTTCCGGCGGCGACGAGACGCTGTGGCGGCGGGTCATCGCACCCGTCCTGGCCACCATCGCGCTCTTCGTGATCATTTGGCTGGCCGTGTCGAACTTCGCCAATCTGCTCGGCGTCGCGCCCGACTCCCCCCTGCGCTGGGCGGCGCCCGCCGTGTTCCCGGTGGTGGCCGCCCTGGGCGTCAACTGGGCACTGGTGCTGCGCAGCAGCCGCCCGGACACGTACGCCCGGATCGGTCTCGGCGCGGCGAGCGCCGCTGCTGCCGTCCAGGCGGAGGAGCCGGCCGATGCGACGGTGACCCGATGAGTGTGGTCATCGAGCAACTCGGGCCGGAGGAGACCAGCCTCGTGGCTGCCCGGATCGCCGAGGCGTTCACCGTTCTGGAGGTGACGCGATGGCTGGTGCCCGACGCGAGCAAGCGGGAGGCCGTGCTGGCCGGAAACTTCGAGATTCTGGTCGAGCACGCGATGCGGCACGGCATCGTCCACGCCACCGCGGACCGGGCCTCGGTCGCGGTCTGGTTCCCGTCGGTCGGCGAGCCGGCTCCGCCGCCGGCGGACTACGACGCCCGACTGGCCGCCGCCTGCGGCGAGTGGACCGACCGGTTCCAGCATCTCGATGAGCTGTTCGCGGCGCACCACCCGCATCCGGATCACCACCACCTGGCCTTCCTGGCCACCCAGCCGGATCGGCAGGGTCAGGGGTTGGGCTCTGCGCTCTTGCGGCACCACCACGCCTGGCTGGACGCCAACGGGATGCCGGCGTACCTGGAGGCGAGCAGCCCGCTGGGCCGGGATCTGTACGCGAAGCACGGTTACCTGGCCGGCGAGCCGTTCCGGGTGCCGGATGGCACGCCGTTCTGGCCAATGTGGCGGGAGCCGGTCGGCCGCTGACCGGACTGGCCGGGTCGGAGCGACCCAGCCGGTACGTCCTGGTGGACAAACCGTTACGCTGACGTGACAGTGCGGACACGAAAGAAGGCCGGGTCGGCAGACCCGGCCTTCTTTCGTGAACTACTTAGTACGTGCCGTCGAGCTGGCCGCGCAGCTTGGTGAGCGCCCGGGTCAGCAGCCGCGAGACGTGCATCTGCGAGACACCGATCTGGTCGGCGATCTGCGACTGGGTCAGGTTGCCGTAGAAGCGCAGCGTGAGGATCTTCTGCTCGCGCTCGTCGAGGGTGGCCAGTGCCGGGCCGAGGGCGACCCGCAGCTCGGCCAGCTCGAACTCGCTGTCCTCGCCGCCGAGCATGTCGCCCAGCTCGGTGGCGCGCTCGCCGTCACCCGTCGGGGTGGACAGCGACACCGCGTTGTACGCGCGGGCGCCCTCCAGGCCCTCCAGCACCTCTTCCTCGGTGAGCTTGAGGTGGGCGGCGATGTCGGCGACCGTCGGCGAGCGACCAAGGGTCTGCAGAAGCGAGCTGTTGGCGTCGGAGATGGCCAGCCGCAGCTCCTGGAGCCGGCGCGGCACCCGGATGTCCCAGGTGCGGTCACGGAAGTGCCGCTTGAGCTCGCCGATGATGGTGGGGATCGCGTAGCCGGCGAAGTCGACACCGCGGGACGGGTCGAACTTGTCGATGGCCTTGATCAGGCCGACCGCGGCGGTCTGGGCCAGGTCGTCGGTCGGCTCGCCGCGCCCGCTGTAGCGGTGGGCCAGGTGGTTGGCCAGCGGCAGCCAGGCCTCGATCGCCCGGTCGCGCAGTGCGGCACGCGACGGGTGGTTGGCGGGCAGCGCGGCCATGGCGTTGAGCAGGTCGGCGGCGCTGTCGGTGAGAGCGCGCGGGTCGAGCTTGGTGGTCGCCTTGGCGGCGGTGCTCGGCTGCTCGGTGATCGTTGGCGCGGTCATGGGTGGTCCTCCCTGCACCTCGTCCGCGGACAAAAAGACGTGACGCTTTGGTTTAGCTTGCTATCGGCCGTTCGGGAGTCACCTTAACCTGATCGTCTCCCCGAAATCTAGCCGAAAGGTTGATGGATTTAAGGTGTGTTCAACCATGAAAGGTTCAAATGGGGCGGAAGTCGAGGTGGCTGTGAGGATCCTTACCTGCCTTCCGGGCATGCCTCGCCGCCCGGTCATTCACCCGGCTCGGCCGATCGGCCCCCGCCGCGCGCCGAGCGGTCAACATGAAATCCGACAACTGGGCAGCAGTGTCGACTATCCGTCCTTGTCCCGCTGGCGGGACCGGCCGTAGCGTCGCGTGTACATACCCGGTTCGGAGGCACCGTGCTCGATCCAGCCGCTCCCCAGCTCGTCGTGAACAGTCGTACCCTCTACTTCAGCTGGTTGCCGGCGGATCCCGACGCGGTCGCCGCGTTGGTCCCACCCGGGCTGTGCCCCCGCCCCGACCACCAGGTGTTCCTCAACCAGTACATCGTCGACGACGAGACGCAGACCTCCGGCTTCGGCGCGTACTCACTGACCTACCTGGGCGTCTCGTTGCTGGGCGTCGACGCACCCGGCGGCCTCAACCCGGGCGGCTGGTGGACCCACTACATCGCCTCCAGTCGGCGGGTTCGTGAGTACGCGGTCGCCCGTGGTGCCCCGGTGCTCGCCGGCCGGACCCGGATCGAGGTCAGCGGTGAGGCCCTGACCTCCGAAACGGAGATCGACCGGGTGCCGTTGATCCGGGCGCGATGTCGAGTGGGCGAGACCGGGCACGTGATCAGCAGCGGGCACCACCGCTACTTCACCCGCCGCGACGGCCAGTTCCTCAGCTCGGTCTACCCGTTCGTCGCCGAGCCGGTAGCCCCGTTCGAGATCGAGTTGGTGGAGTTCCTCCAGCCCGAGCATCCGATCTACGCGCTCCGCCCGGCCAACCCGCTGACCATCGGCTTCGGCTACTACTCGCCGCGCTCCTCGTTCGCCTACCCCGGTGGGCTGAGCGTGCACCCGGTCGTCGTCGCGCCGGAGTCGGCCCGATCAATTCACCAGGTGCCGGCCAGCCTCGCTCGCAGTGGCCTTCCGTCCGGGTCGTAGACCAGCCGGTACACCGGCAGCGCCCAGGCGCGGGTATACCACGGCAGACGCTCCGGGCGGTGTGGGCGCAGCCGTCCGGGCGGCCGCTCGCCCACCTGGCCGTCGTCGTACCACTGTTGCAGCGCGTCGGCTGCGGCCGTGACGGACGCGATCGCGTCCGCCGGGTCGAGCAGGTCGGCGTCATCCGCGCCGTCCGGGTCACGGTCCAGGTGCTCACGCCAGAGTCGGAGTCGCAGGTCCCGGGCGAAGGTCCGCGCACCGTCGCCCTGTCCTGCCGGGTCGGTGGGCTCCCGCAGGTCGCGGGTGTCGTCGAGCACCGCGCAGGACAACTCGCTGTCGTGCGTCCAGGATCGGCGGTTCAGGTTGTCGCTGCCCACACTGGCCCAGACGTCGTCGACCACGCACACCTTCGCGTGTACGTAGACCGGGTCGCCGGCGTGGTTCTCCACATCGAGCACATGCACCCGGTCCGGCGCGGCCCGCTCACACAGCGACAGCGCCTGCTCGCGCCCGACCATGTTCGGCGGCAGCGCCAGCTTGCCGTCCACGTCCGGGTGCCGGGGCACCACGGCGATCAGGTGCAACTCCGGGTTGTCCCGCAGCGCGTGCGCGAACAGGTCCGCCACCTCCGCCGACCAGAGGTACTGGTCCTCCAGGTAGATGAGTCGCCGAGCGCGGCGTACGGCCTTGGTGTAACCCCGGGCCACGGTCCGCTCGCCGTCGGGTGCGAACGAGTACCGCGGACGGACCGCGGGATAGGTGCGTAGCACCTGAACCTGGTGCGGGCCGCAGGGCGGCGGATCGGCTGGTTGCTCGGGCAGCGGGTCGGGGCGCAGGTCCGCGCCACGCAGCCGATCCCGCAGGTAGGCCATCGGATTCTCCGAATCCAGTGGCATCGGGTCGGTCCAGCGCTCCCGGAACAGGGTGTCCAACGCGCCGACCACCGGACCGCGCACCGCGAGTTGCACGTCGTGCCAGGGCGGGTTGGGCCCGTACCGGGGGGACATCTGCACCGGCTGCGGGTCGCCGTGGTGAGCGGCGTCGTCGCGGCGGCTGTGGCACAGGTCGATCCCGCCGGCGAACGCGATGTCCCGTTCCGGTGCGTCCGGGTGCCGCAACACCACGAGTTTCTGGTGGTGCGAGCCGCCGCGCCGGACCCGCTGGTCGAGCAGCACCTCGCCGCCGGCCGCTGAGATCGTTTCGCTGAGGTCGCGGTTCTCCGCCTCGCTGTAGGCCAGCACGTCGAGGTGTGAGCGCCAGATCAACCCCTTGACCACCACGCCGCGTTGGGCGGCCTGGGCGAAGAGTTGGGCCACGGTGGGGCCGTTCGGGCGCAGCCGCTGGTCCGGGTCACCCCGCCAGTCGGTGAAGAACAGGTGGTCGCCGTCCCCGAGCGCCTCCACCTCGTCGACCAGCCGGTCGAAGTACGCGGCACCGTGAATCAGCGGCTCAGCGAGGTTTCCCGTGGTCCAGACGGGTAACCCAGACACCGGGTTGGCACGTTCCTGCGCGGTGAGGAACCAGTCCTGCAACGGCAACGTCCAGCCCTCCTTGAGGTCGGCAACGTCCTCACGGTAGGACCCCGGACGCGGGTCCGCACGCCAGGCCAGCAGACCCGTGACCTGGCCAACGCCATCGGAAGCGATGCGACAACAGCCGAGGAGGCCACACCATGCCCCGCGACACGACGAATCCCGTGACCGAGTACCGCGAGCCGGCGGTGGAGAGCGAGCGGGGCGCGCTGGTAGCGGTGTTGGTGATGGTGATTCTGGGGGTCGCGGGCATCTTTGCGGTCTCCTGAGGCGGCGCCGGCACCCCCGGGGTGAACCGGAGGCGCCGGCGCCGATCTCAGTGGTCGAGCGTGGTCAGGGCCGGGCGCCCTGGCCGCCGGTGTGCGGCAGCCGCTCGGTGGGGATCACTCCGAGGCGGCCGGCCTGGAAGTCCTCGAATGCCTGGACCAGCTCGTCCCGGGTGTTCATCACGAACGGGCCGTACTGTGCCACGGGCTCCCGGATCGGCTTGCCGCCCATGATGTAGAGGTCCAGCGCGGGAGTGTTGCTGTCCTGCTCGCTGTCGGCGCTGAACCGCAGCGCGTCACCCGGACCGTGCACCGCGAGCTGTCCGGTGCGCACCGGCCGCCGGTCGGTGCCGACCGTGCCGCGACCGCCGAGCACGTACACCAGGGCGTTGAAGTCGGGCTGCCAGGGCAGATCGACCTGCGCCCCCGGCTGCACGGTGACGTGGGTGATGGTGATCGGGGTGAAGGTCGAACCCGGGCCGCGGTGCCCGGCGATCTCACCGGCGATGACCCGGATGAGCGCGCCGCCGTCGGGCGTGGTGAGCAGTGCGGACTCCCCACCCCGGATGTCCTGGTAGCGGGGCGGGTTCATCTTGGCCGAGCGGGGCAGGTTGACCCAGAGTTGAGTGCCGTGGAAGAGCCCACCGCTCACCACCAGGTGCTCCGGCGGCGCTTCGATGTGCAACAGCCCACTGCCGGCCGTCATCCATTGGGTATCGCCGTCGGTGATGGTGCCGCCACCGCCGTTCGAGTCCTGGTGGTCGAAGATGCCGTCGATGATGTACGTGACCGTCTCGAAGCCGCGGTGCGGATGCCACGAGGTGCCCCTCGGCTCGCCCGGCGCATAGTCGACCTCGCCCATCTGGTCGAGGTGGATGAACGGGTCCAGGTCGGTGGTCGACACCCCGGCGAAGGCTCGACGGACCGGGAAGCCCTCACCCTCGAAGCCGGTGGGCGCGGTGGTCACCTTGCGGACCGGGCGGAACGTGGTGGACTCGTCCACCCGGGGCAGGCGGGGAAGGACGAGAACGTCGTCAACGGTGATCGCGGGCATCGAAGGCTCCTAGCTCGTGGCGTGGGTGGTCGAGCCGGCCCCGGGATGCCCGCAGGCGGTCACCGATCCGGTCGAAGACCCGGGTGAGGCAGGCGACCTCGGCATCGTCGAGGTCGTCCATCAGGTGGGTACGCACCGACGCCAGATGGTGCGGTGCGGCTTCCCGTAGGGCGAGCAGCCCGGCGGCGGTGAGCACCGCCTCGCTGCCGCGTCGGTCGTCCGGGCAGGGCTCCTTGCTGACCATGCCGCGGCGCTGCATCGAGGAGATCTGGTACGTGAGTCGGCTGGGCGAGAAGATGAGCCGGCTGGCCAGCTCGCCCATCCGCAGCCGCTGCCCCGGCGCCTCGGAGAGCAGGACCAGCACGTGGTAGTCGGCGAAGCTGAGACCGCTGTCGGCGCGCAGGTCCTCTTCGAGCTGGGTGAAGAGACGCTGGCTGGCCTCGATGTAGGCACGCCATGCGGCCTCTCGGGTGCTGTCCAGGCTCTTGGTCATGTCCACGACGATAGCACTAGTTCAAAATTTAACTAGTGGTGTTGAGCGTCGCCTGGGTCACTTCTTCGCCGCCGAGGAACCAAATCGTGCAGCTTTGAAGGAAAGCGGTGTTAATCCAGAGGCGAAGTGGCGACGCGATGTGCCAGACTCCGGCCTCGTGGAACACGTGGAGCTCGCCGCCGCCGACCTGTTGCTGCGCCCCTGGCGGGACGAGGACGCCCCGGCGGTGCGCGACGCCCTACGCGATGAGGCGATCGCCCAGTGGAACCCGCAGGGTGGTGGCCCGATCGACGACGAGGTCGCGTTGCTCTGGATTCGCCGCCGGGCCGACTGGTCCTCCGGCAGCCACGCCTCGATGGCGGTGACCTCGGCGGCCGACGGCAAACTGCTGGGCTCGGTGTCGCTGCACGGCATCCACGACGGCGACGGCTCCATCGGCTACTGGACGGTGGCCGCGGCACGCGGGCGTGGGGTGGCGGTGCGCGCCGTCGTCCGGCTCACCGAATGGGCGTTCGCCGACCTCCGGCTGCACCGGGTGGAGTTGTGTCACGCGGTGGCCAACCCGGCCTCCTGCCGCGTCGCCGACCGGGCCGGTTTCCCCGCCGAGGGGACGCTGCGCGAGTCGTACCAGTACGGCGACGGCCGGCGCTACGACGAGCACCTGCACGCGCGCCTGGCTACCGACCGTCAGATCACTCGTTGACCTTGCGGAGGAACGCCGCGAGGGCGGCCCTCACGTGGTCGATCCTCTCCGGCAGGGGCAGCGGGTCGGGCATGGGCGGCCCGGCGTGCTTCTTTCCCCGCAGATAGAGCGGGCAGGCCAGGTCGGAGCACATGTAGGTGCCCACGGAGTCGCCCTGTCGTCCACTCGGCCCGGCCTTGCGGGCGGTCATCAATGAGACGCCGTCGCCGAGGTGCGTGGTCAGGCAGAGCGAGCACATGCTGCGCCGCACCCGCCCGATCTGGTGCGTCGCGGCCCGCAGCGTTACTCCGACGAGCTTGCCGTCGGACTCGGCGAGCAGGTAGGCCCGCTGCGGTGCGGCCGGGTCCCGCCAGCCGAAGAAGTCGAGGTCGTCCCAGGGGCGCGTACCAAGATCATTCGGTACGGCCATCCGCTTCGCCTCGCCCTGGGTGCAGTTGACGAAGGACTTGCGGATGGCGGATTCGGTCGGCTGTAACATAGGTAGCAGCCTAGCTCTCCTAGGCAAACGATTATTGCGGCTAGGTTTTGGGGTGTGGTGCATGGCACGTGCAGGGGTTACCGCCGAGCGCCTGACCCTGGTCGCGGCCGACCTGGCCGACGAGGTGGGCGTGGAGAACGTGACCGTCGCCGCGCTCGCGCGCCACTTCGGTGTCAAGGACGCGAGCCTGTACTTCCACATCAGGAACGCGCGGGACCTGCGGGTCCGGATCGCCCTGCTGGCTCTGGCGGAGCTGGCCGACCGGGTCGCCGCCGCGCTCGCCGGCCGCGCCGGCAAGGACGCGTTGGTGGCCTTCGCCAACGCGTACCGCGCCTACGCGAGGCAGCACCCGGGTCGGTACGCCGCCATGCAGATCGACCTCGACCCGGAGACGGCCGCCGCGAGCGCCGGCGTCCGGCACGCCGAGATGACCCGGGCGATCCTGCGCGGCTACCGGCTCTCCGAGCCCGACCAGACCGACGCGGTACGGATGATGCACAGCACGTTCCACGGGTTCGTGACCCTGGAGAAGACCGGCGGCTTCCGCCACACCCCGCGCGCCACGGACGATTCGTGGTCCCGCACCCTGGACGCGCTCGACGCCGTCCTGACCAACTGGCCACCACGCTGAGGTGCCACACCGCGACGGCATAGGCTCGGTAACGTGGATGATCTGGAGCTGGTCGACTGGCGGGAGCGGGTGGCCCGGCTGTACCTGTCCGACGTCGACCTGACTGGGTTCCGGGCAGGCCGCGACGAGCTCTTCTCCACCCACCCGCAGAGTCCGATCCCCCCAACGGAGCGGGCCGGCTTCTCCGGGGTGCGCTACTTCCCCGCCAACCCGGACGCCGTGGTGGAGGCGCCACTGCGGCCGGCCAGCGGTGAGCTGCGGATCGACACGGGCGGGCCCGACGGGGTGGTCGCGTACCGGCGGGTCGCCGTGGCCGAGACTCCGTGGGGGCCGCTGACCCTGTGGTGGATCGAGGCGTACGGGGGTGGGCTGTTCGTACCGCTGCGCGACGGCACCTGCGGGCGGGAGACCTACGGGGGCGGCCGGTACCTCACCGACACCGTGAAGGGCACCTTCGGCCGGGGAGTCGAGCTGCTGCCCGGCGACCGGGTCCGGCTGGACGCCAACTACCTCTATAACCCGAGCTGCGCGTACGACGACCGCTGGGCCTGCCCGCTGGCACCCCCGGAGAACCGCGTGGACGTGCCGCTACGGGCCGGCGAGCTGGCGTACGCACCATCGCCCCGCGATCTTGCAATTACTGCCTCGACATAGCGGGCATCGAACGCATCTCGGCGACCGAAACTGCAAGATCGGCGGGGTGTGTGCGCCGCACGGCGCACGGCCGTCCCGGCGTGGTGCCGGGACGGCCGGTCGATCGTCGCTCAGCGGGCGTTCGTGGTCGAGCTGGGCATCTGCATCCGACCCAGCAGCTGTCGGGCCTGGTCGGCGAGCTGCGCGTCGACGGTCACCGCGTACTGGCCGGCACGTAGTGAGCTGGCCGAGGTGAAGTCGCGCTGCCCACCCGTCATGGCGTGTGCTACCGCACCGAAAACGGCACCCCAGATCGCACCGATGACCAGCCCGACGAGGATCACCGCCAGCCAGTTGCCGACGGTGAAGATGCCGAACAGCAGGCCGATGAAGAGCCCGAACCAGGCACCGGTGCCGGCGCCGAGTAGGCCGGCTCGACCGGTGGTCATCCGCCCGAGCACCGTCTCCACCAGGGTGAGGTTGGTGCCGACGATGGCGCTGTGCTCCACCGGGAAGCGGTTGTCGGCCAGATAGTCGACGACCCGCTGCGCGGCCGGATAGTCCGGATACGAGCCGATCGTCACGGTGGGCGGGCCGGTTTCCGGCCCGTGGCCGTTACCGGACGGTGTCGACAGGCGGCCGGCCGGCCCGGATGGAAGCAGGTCGCCATCCTGTGTGCCGGGCCGCCACGCGGCGGCCGGCCCCGAAGCTGACGTCATGAGCATCCTCCCTCGTCAGCTCCCGGGGTTCCCGCCCACGCCGACCGGTAACGCGAGCCAGCACGCTGGGTGCCGTCCCCGCCTGGGGAATGCGCGCGGGATGCCCGGGTAGCCAGTCAGGTGGAGAACGGACGGATCAGCGACTACGGTTTCCTCGCCGACGGCCGCAGCGCGGCGCTGGTGGACTCCTCGGGCTCGGTGAACTGGTGGTGCCCGGGCCGGTTCGACGCCCCGTCGGTCTTCGGGCGGCTGCTCGACGACGGCGCCGGGCACTGGTCGATCCGACCGGAGGGCGACTATTCCGTCGAACGCTGCTACCTCGACGACACCCTCGTGCTGCGGACGGTCTTCCGCACCGCGCAGGGGGAGGTCGCGCTGACCGACGCGCTCGCCTTCGAGCCCGGCTCGCGAGGTCATGACATCGGGCTGCACCCACCGCAGGTGCTGGTCCGTAGCGTGCAGGGACTCTCCGGTGCGGTACCGATGCGGGTGCACTACCGGCCGCGCTTCGAGTACGGGCGCACCATCGCGTACCTGGTCGAGCGGGAGGACATGCTGGAGGCCATCGCCGGGGCCGCGCGGCTCACGTTCCGCAGCAGCGTGCGGTTGGTGTGCGGCGACGACGGCGAGGCCACCGCGACGTTCACCGTCCGCGCCGGCACGACCCACAACTTCAGTCTCGGGTACGCCCCGACCTACGACGCCCCACTGCCGGAGGTGCCGGACGCCGACCAGACCATCGCCGACACCGTCGCCGGCTGGCGGTCCTGGGCCGGCGAGCACGAATATGAGGGGCTCTACGCCGAGCAGGTGCGGCGCAGCGGGCTGGTGGTGCAGGGCATGACGTATCGGCCGAGCGGGGCGGTGGTGGCCTCGGTGACCACCTCGCTGCCGGAGGAGCTCGGAGGGGACCGCAACTACGACTACCGGTACGTCTGGGTTCGCGACTTCAGCCACACCCTGCGGGCGCTGTGGCGGTCGGCGTGTTTCGACGAGGTGCGGCGGCAGTTCGCCTGGTTGGGTCGGGCGATGGGCCGGATCGGCGATCAGCCGGTGCCCATCATGTACGGGGTGCTGGGGGAGCGTGACCTCACCGAGCATCGGCTGGAACAGCTCGGCGGTTACCGCGACAGCGTGCCGGTGGTGACCGGCAACGACGCGTGGCGGCAGCGGCAGAACGACATCTACGGCGCGGCGATGGACGCCGCCTGGCTGATGCGGGACCAGTTGGAGCCGTTCGACCCGGAGGTCTACCACCTGCTTCGGGTGCTCGCCGATCAGGCCGAGCAGGGCTGGAAACTGCCGGACGCGGGGATGTGGGAGGAGCGTGGAGTCCAACACCACCACGTGTCCTCGAAGGTGGAGTGCTGGGTCGCACTGGATCGGGCGGTCCGCTTCGGCGACAAGCTCGGCGGTCCGCAGGACCTGGCCCGCTGGACGGCGGCCCGCGACGAGGTGCGCGCGGCGGTGCTGGAGCGGGGGTGGAGCGACCGGCTCCAGTCGTACACCGGGATCTTCGATTCTGACGAACTGGACGCGTCGGTGCTGGTGATGCCGCTCGTGGGGTTCCTGCGGGCCGACGACCCGCGGATGCGTTCGACGGTGCGGGCGGTGGAGCGGCGGCTGTCGCACGACGGCCTGCTGCGGCGCTGGGACGGCGACCCGGCGGGCTTCGTCATCTGTTCGTTCTGGTTGGTGAGTTGCCTGGCGTTGGCCGGTGAGCGGGACCGGGCGCACGAGTTGTTTCGCGATCTGGCTGGTCGGGTCAACGACCTGGGCCTGTTCGCCGAGCAGATCGACCAGCAGACCGGGGAGCAGTTGGGCAACTTCCCCCAGGCGTTCTCCCACATCGGCCTGATCAATGCCGCCGGTGTGCTCACCGACGTGGAGCAGGACCCGACGTTGCGCGAGTGCGGCATGCCCCCGGCACACTTCACCCCGACGCGCGACTGAGCCGTACTTTCGTCTAAATCTTGACAACTTTCTATCTCATGATGCGAAGTTCTATCGTCTTCCAGTGAAAGACGTTAATGTCCGGGACACCACGGTGCTCCTCCAGTCGGCGGGAGCGGCACCGAGATCCCCCGGACAGCTGGAGGTCTCGTGTCCCGCACTCCGCGCCGACGTCTCGTCGGCGCCACCACCCTGTTCACCCTCCTCGCCACCCTCTTTCTCGCCCCGCCGGCCACCGCCGAGGGGCCGGCAACCGCATCCGCGGCGCGGGCCAGTGCGGCCCTGGCACCGCCCGCCACCGTCGGCTTCGAGAAGATCGCCCTCGACGGCGGGCTCTCCATGGGGGAGCCGATCGAGCTGGCCGTCGCCCCCGACGGCAAGGTCTTCTACATCAACCGGGGCACCAGCAGCGCCGGCGGTCAGGTCCGCCTCTTCAACCCGGCGACGAGTTCCACCACGGTCGCGCTGACCCTGGCACTGGACGCCCGGTTCGAGGACGGCCTGATCGGCATCACCCTGCACCCGAGCTTCGCGAGCAACCGCTGGGTCTACCTCTTCTACTCGCCCAAGGTCACCCCGCTGGTCAACCGGATCAGTCGGTTCACCTTCAACCCGTCCACCCTGCTGCTCGACCCGGCCAGCGAGGACATACTGATCGAGTGGCCCACCGAGCGGGACCTGTGCTGCCACTCGGCCGGCTCGATGAGCTGGGACACCGCCGGCAACCTCTACTTCGCCGTCGGCGACAACACCAACTCCGGTGGCGACTCGGCCGGAATGGCCCCGATTGACGAGCGGACGAGCCGCAACCCGCAATACGACGCCCAGCGCACCTCCGGTAACACCAACGACCTGCGCGGAAAGATCAACCGGATCCACCCGGAGAACGACGGCAGCTACACCGTCCCTGCCGGCAACCTCTTCGCCGCCGGCACCGCGCGAACCCGCCCGGAGATCTACGTGATGGGCGTGCGCAACCCGTACCGGATCTGGGTGGACCGCAAGGTCAACAACACGCTCTACTGGGGCGAAGTGGGCCCGGACGCCGGCGTCGACCTCGCCAACCGCGGCCCGGCGGCGTACGACGAGTTCAACCGGGCCACCACGCCCGGCAACTACGGCTGGCCGTACTGCGGCGGCTCGAACGTCGCCTACAACGACTGGGATTTCGCCACCGCCACGCCGCGCGGCTGGTTCCCGTGCGGCGGCTCGACCGGCCCGGTCAACAACTCGCCCCGTAACACCGGCCTGCAGCAACTCCCGGCGACAAAGCCGGCGCTGGTCTGGGAGCAGCACGGCGGCAGCGAGGACTGGCCGGCACTGGACAACCCGGGTGGGTGTGGTTCGCCCAACCACGTCGAGGTCTACCACTACGACCCCAACCTCGTCTCGGACGTGAAATGGCCGGCCTACTACGACAACAAGTGGCTGATCTCCGAGTACTGCCGCAACTGGATCAAGGAGGTCCAGTTCGACAATGGCAATCCGTCCACCGGCGCGCCGACGGTGATCGAGCCGGTGCTCGCCGGCATGAAACTCGTCCATCCGATCGACTGGCAGTTCGGGCCGGACGGCTCGCTCTACCTGCTTGAGTACGGCAGCGGCTACTTCTCCGGCGCCGTCGACGCCGGTCTCTACAAAATCAACTACGTCCAGAGTGGCCGCTCCCCGATCGCCAAGGCCACCGTCGACAGGGACAACGGACTGGCCCCGCTGGCCGTGACCTTCTCCAGCGCCGGCAGCTCAGACCCGGACGGCGATCCGCTGACGTACGCCTGGGACTTCACCAACAACGGCAGCCCCGACTCGACCGCCGCGAACCCGTCCTTCACGTACTCCGCCAACGGCAGCTACAACGCCCGGCTCACCGTCAGCGACGGCACCGGCCGCAGCGCGACCACGTTGGTGCCGGTGGTCGTCGGCAACAACCGGCCGACGGTCACCCTGAACGGACTGCCCGCCGGCGGGCTCTTCGACTGGGGGCAGGACCTGGCAGTGAGCGCCACCGCCAGCGACCCGCAGGACGGCACGCCGGCCTGCTCGGCGGTGGTCGTCCGGGCCGCGCTCGGACACCAGGAGCACGCCCACGAGGAGGGGGAAGGGACCGGTTGCGGCGCCACCTTCAACACCGGCCCGGTGCACGCCGGCCCCGACTCGGTGCTGTTCTTCGTGCTCCGGGGCAG
This sequence comes from Micromonospora sp. LH3U1, assembly GCF_028475105.1. NCBI lineage: Bacteria > Bacillati > Actinomycetota > Actinomycetes > Micromonosporales > Micromonosporaceae > Micromonospora > Micromonospora sp. LH3U1. The sequence continues at coordinate 2,479,476 of NZ_CP116936.1, forward strand.
CTACACCGATCGCGGCGCGACCGGCTCGGCCGTCCTGACCGGGGAGAAGGACATCAGCCTGTACCCGAAACAGTGGCAGGCCGAGCACTTCGTCCAGCTCAACGGACCCAAGGTGATCGACCAGGCGGCGGCCGAGGGCGGCAAGCGACTCGGTGACATCCAGAACGGCGAGAACGTCCGGCACCACGCGGTGAGCCTCAAGGGCATCACCGGAGTCCGGGCACGCGTCTCCTCCGGCGGCCCCGGGGGCGCACTCTCCTTCCGGTACGACTCACCCACCGGCACCGAGGTCGCCCGGATCGCGGTGCCGAACACCGGCGGGTGGGACAACTACACCGAGTTCAGCGCCACGGTGACCAAGCCCGACGACGGCACGCACGACCTGTTCCTGGTCTTCACCGGCGGCAGCGGCGCGCTGTTGGACGTCGACAGCTACACCTTCACCGGGCCGGGGGTCGGCGTTGGCGGGCCGCGCACCGGGGAGGTCAAGGCCCTCGGCAAGTGCGCTGACATCGCCTCCAGCCAGACCGCCAACGGCACCCCGGTGCAGACCTGGACCTGCAACGGCACCGCCGCGCAGCGCTGGACCCTGCCCGGCGACGGCACGGTGCGCGGGCTCAGCAAGTGCCTGGACGTGAAGGCGAGTGGCACCGCCGAGGGCACACTCGTGCAGCTCTACGACTGCAACGGCAGCGGGGCCCAGCAGTGGGCCGCCCAGCCGGACGGCAGCCTGCGCAACCCACAGTCGGGGCGCTGTCTGGACATCCCCAACTCCGACCTCACCGACGGCAGGCAACTGCGGATCTGGACCTGCAACGGCACCGGGGCGCAACGCTGGACCCTGCCCTGACCGGCCCCTGATCAGCCCCAAGCCCGTTCCCCTCAGGCGACAGGGCGAAGTCCGGCCGTCCACCCGCGTCCCCGGGTGGGCGGCCAGGGCGCGGGGGAGAATGCCGAGATGCGGCTCGTACTCACGGCGGACACCCACCTACCGAAGCGGGCCCGGGATCTGCCCGGGCCGCTCTGGACGGCCATCGAGGAGGCGGACGTGGTGGTGCACGCCGGCGACTGGGTGGACGAGGCGCTCCTCGACGCGATGACCGCGCGTTCGCGGCGACTGATCGGGGTGTACGGCAACAACGACGGCCCGGCGCTGCGCGCCCGGCTACCGGAGGTGGCCCGGGTCGAGCTCGACGGCCTGCGGGTCGCGGTGGTGCACGAGACCGGGCCGCGGACCGGTCGCGAGCAACGGTGCGCGGCCCGATTCCCCGACGTGGACCTGCTGGTCTTCGGGCACTCGCACATCCCCTGGGACACCGAAGCGCCCGGTGGGCTGCGCCTGCTCAACCCCGGCTCACCCACCGACCGTCGCTCCCAACCCGACGCCACCTACCTCACCGCAGAGGTGCGCGCCGGCCGCCTGACCGAGGTGGAGCTGCACCGCCTACCCCGTAACTAACCCCACCCTCACGACCTTGCCCCCTGCCCCCGCCCCCCACCCCCGCGATCTTGCACTTGCTGTCGATTTTTTGCGACTTGTGCACCTTTTTGTCCCGGCAGAAAGTGCAAGATCGCGTGGGGTGGGGGTGGGGTGGGGCGGGGGTTACTGGCCTCGGCCGGTTTCGGCTTGGAGTTCGTCGATGCGCTTGGACGCTTCGGCCTTGGTCAGGTCCGGGGGAATCTCTGCGTTGGCTTCGCGGGCCAGGGTCCCTAGGTAGGACTCCTGGGCTGCGGTGGGCGGTTCGTCGCCGGTGACCCACTCGTCCGGGTCCTTGATCGCGGCGCTCTGGTCGGCCTGCTCGTTATCGCGGTCAGTCACAGTCATCATCCTTTCTTCGAACAGGTGTGCCATTACCCTGATCTTCCGCGGTTCATGCCTGCCCGCTCGCCGCCACCTACGATCACCGGATGAAGGTGGACCGGTCGAGTGTGGTGGTGGTCGGGGCGGGAATCGCCGGGGTGGCGTGTGCGGTCGAGCTGACCAGGTCCGGAGTGCCGGTGCAGGTCCGGGAGCGGGGGCACGTCTGCGGTGGCCGGATGGCCAGCAAACGCTTCGAGGGGCGGCCCGCGGACATCGGCGCCGCGTACTTCACCGCCACCGACCCGGACTTCACCGCCGTGGTCGAGCAGTGGAGCGCCGCCGGCCTGGTCCGCGAATGGACCGACACCTTCCAGGCGTACGACCGGACCGGGCGCCACGACGTGCCCGGGCCGATGCGCTTCGCCGCGCCGCGCGGGCTGCGCTCGTTGGTCGAGCACCTGGCCGGTGCGGTGCCGGTGACCGTCGACCGGCTGGTGCTCATGGTGGAGCCCGGGCCGACCGTGGACGGTGTGCCGTGCGCGGCGGTCGCCCTGGCCATGCCGGGCCCGCAGGCCGCCCTTTTGCTCGACCCCGCACTGACCGACGCCACCCGGGTCGTGCAGGCGCAGCACTGGTCTCCGTCGCTGGCGGCGGTGCTGCGCTTCCCGACCCGCCGCTGGCCGGACTTCCGGGGCGCGTTCGTCAACGACCACCCGGTCCTCAATCTTGTCTGCGACGACGGCGACCGGCGCGGTGACGGCGCGCCGGTACTTGTCGCGCACACCGTGCCGGAGTTCGCCGCCGGGCACCTGGCCCAGCCCACCGGGGCCGGCCCGGCGATCGAGCAGGCCGTCCGGGACCTGCTGGGGTTGCCCGAGCAGGCCGTCGACGTGCGCGTGCACCGCTGGACGTACGCGAAGCCGACCAGCGGCGCCGCCGACGCCACCCACCACCTGGACGCCGACGGGATCGGCCTGGCCGGCGACGCGTTCGGCAAGCCCCGGGTGCAGAGTGCGTGGCGCTCCGGCCGGGACCTCGGCCGTGCCCTGGCGGCCCGCCTGGCCTGACCGCGCCCGGCCTGACTGGCTCCTCTGACCCGCCGGGCGGTTGGTCCGGTGTTCAGGCGTGTCCGGCTGCGGCCACGGGCCGGGCGTCAGTGTCACGTTCGGTCGGGTCGGAGGTCCGCTCGCCCGTCCGGTCGAGCAGTTGCATGACCGGGGTCGCCGTGACGCCGTGCAGCACCACGGAGACGAGCACCACCAGCCCCACGGTCGCCCAGAGCAGCTCGGCCTGCGGAAAGTCGGCCTTCGTGGTGGCGTACGCGAGGTAGTAGAACGAGCCGACGCCGCGGATGCCGAAGAACGAGATGACCCAGTGCTCGGCCGGCCGTCCCGGTGCGCCGCGCAGTGACAACCAGCCGGTCAGCGGCCGGATCACCAGCACCAGCGCCAGCCCGACGGCGGCCGCCGACCAGGTCAGCGGAACCAGCAGGCCACCCACGATCGCGCCGCCGAGCAGCAGCAACAGCACCAGCGTGAGGAGCCGTTCGACCTGCTCGGAGAAGTCGTGCAGCACCGAGTGGAACTTGCTGGTCCGCTCGGCCGCCCGGATCGCCCGGGCAGCCACGAACACCGCCAGGAAGCCGTACCCGCCGACCACCTCGACCAGCCCGTACGCCAGGAACGTGGCGGCCAGCGCCAGGAAGCCCTCGGCGTGCCGGGCCAGCCGCAGCTCGCTGGGCGCGCGGAAGAACAACTTGCCGAGCAGCCAGCCGATGAGCAGGCCACCGCCGACGCCGACGATCACCTTCCAGAGCACGTCCACGGTGAACCACTCGGCGAACCAGTCGCTCGGGGCGAGGCTGGTCGAGGCGATGGCGATGGCGGCGTAGACGAACGGGAACGCCAGCCCGTCGTTGAGGCCGGCCTCGGAGGTCAACGCGAAGCGGACCTCGTCCTCGGAGTCTTCGACGTCCGTTGGTTCGCCGACCTGTACGTCGGCGGCGAGCACCGGATCGGTCGGTGCCAGCGCGGCACCCAACAGCAGCGCGGCGGCGGGTACCAGCCCCGCCCACCACCACCCGAGCAGGGCCACCGCCGCGATGCACAGTGGCATCGCGATCGCCAGCAGTCGCCAGGTGGACGACCACCGCCGCCAGCTCAACGGCCGGTCGATCTTGAGCCCGGCGCCCATCAGCGCGACGATCACCCCGATCTCGGTGAGGTGCGTGGCCAGCTCGGGGTGCGCCAGCGGGTCCGGTGTCGGCAGCCCGACCGGCAGCAGGAATACCAGCATGCCGAGAGCGAGGAAGGCGATCGGCATGGACAGTGGGCGCTGCTCCAGCACCCGCGGGAGGATGCCCGCGAGCAGCGCGCCCAGGCCCACCAGCGCGAACGCCACGTCTACCGGCTCCACGGCACCACCTTTCAGCCGCACCCGCGAGGCGCGGGCAGGTGGTGACAGACCATGCCCCGCAGGGCTACCGGCTATGCGCGTACGGGCCGGCGAACCGGAGTGAGCCTCACCTCGGGCGGGTGAGCGGCGAGTCCGCCAATTCACCCAGCAGCGCGGCCGGGTCGTCGTACACCGCCACCGCCCCGGCGCCGGCGAGCTCGCCGCGGCTGGTGCCGCCGCAGGTCAACCCCACACACGGGATGGCCAACGCGCCGGCCGCGACGACGTCCCAGACCGAGTCTCCGACGAAGACCACCCGCTCGGCGGCCAACCCGGACTGCTCCAGCGCGGCGACCAGGATGTCCGGTGCCGGCTTGCTCTGCTTGGCGTCCGCCGAGGAGGTGATTGTGTCGATCACGTCGTCGGCAGCCAGCGCCCGACGTAGCGCGCCCACCTCGGGTTCCGAGGCGGAGGTGGCGAGCACCACCCGCAGCCCGCGCTCGGCGCAGGCGCGCAGCAGGTCCGCCGCCCGGGGCAGCGGTGTGAGCCGTTCCCAGTACTCGGCGTACAGGGTGTCGTGCGCGTCGAGCAGCTTCGTGTCGGCGTCGCGGTCCCGCTCAGGGCCGAGCAGGTGGTCGAGGAGCTTGTCCGAACCCATCCCGATCGAGCGGTGCACCATCGCCATCGGCACCGGCTGGTCGGTCTGGCGCAACGCCTCCCACCAACTCACGGTGTGCAGGTAGGTGGTGTCGACCAGGGTGCCGTCGACATCGAAGAGGATTCCGGCGGGCCGGTCGGTACGCATGGACGTCCTCCTACCCGTTCGGGTGGTCTAGGAATGCGAGGCCGGCGGTGTGAGGATCTCGAACCAGACCGTGGAGCCGCGGACCGACGGGTCGGTGCCCCAGGCGTCGCTGAGCTCCTCGATCAGGCCGAGACCGCGCCCACGACTGCTCAACGTGTCGGTGCGGGCCCGGGTCACGGTGCCCCGCGTGCCGGAATCGGCGACCGAGACCAGCAGCCGCTCGGAGCTCAGGTCGATCTCCACCCGGGCAGCGGTGCCCGCGTGCAGCAACGCGTTGGTGGTCAGCTCGCTGGTGCACAGCACCGCCGCCCCGATCACCGACTCCGGCACCTGCCACTCGGTGAGCTGGCCGGTCATCCAGTGCCGGACCCGGCTCGGCGCGGTCGGCTCGGCGGGCACCTCCATGCTGGCCGAGCGACTCGGCTTGAGCGCGTGCTCGACCGCCAGCACGGCCACGTCGTCCTCGGTGCCGCCCGGTACCGCTGCGGTGGCCACCGCGCAGAGCGCGCGAGGGTCGCCACTGCCGGCCTTGGCGACGGCGTCGCCGAGGGTGGCCAGCCCGGCGGAGAGGCTCTGCCGGCGACGCTCCACCACCCCGTCGCTGAACAGCAGCAGGGTGTCGCCAGGACGGAACGCGACCGTGATGGTGCCCGGCCGGCCGCCCAGACCCAGCGGCGGACCAGCCGGCACGTCGACGTACTCGGCGTGCGAGCGGCCCTCCGGGGTGCCTCGGCGGATCAGCGGCGCGGGGTGACCGGCGCTGGCCAGGGTCAGCTCCCGCCGCTCCGTGTCGATCACCCCGAACGCCACGGTGACGAAGAGCTCGTGGGTGCCGGCCTCCGCTCCCAGGCTCGTCACCAGCCGGTCCAACCCGGCCAGCACCGCGTCGGGCGCCGGGTCGGCCAGGGCCAGCGCGCGCAGCGCGGCCCGGACCTGCCCCATCCGGGCGGCGGCCTGCACGTCGTGCCCGGCGACGTCGCCGAGCACCACGCCGAGCGCGCCGCTGGGCAGCAGGAACGCGTCGTAGAAGTCGCCGCCGGCGGCGTTGCCGTCCACCCCCGGGTCGTAGCGGGCCGCGATCCGCAACCGGGGCAGGTCTGGCAGGTGCTCCGGCAACATGCTGCGTTGCAACAGCTGGGCCGTGCCGTGCTGGGTCTCGAACCGGCGGGCCCGCTCCGCGGCCTGGCCGATCAGCTCGGCCGAGGCGGCCAACAGCGCCCGCTCGGCGGGCGACCAGTTGTGCGGAATCTGGTAGCCGACCCCCAGCCCGCCGCGGACGACCGAGGTGCCCAGGGGCAGGGCCGCCATCGCCCGGATCTTCTGGTCGTGGCGATCCACGGCGGTCTCCCGCAGCGGCTGCCCGTCGCGGGTGAACGACGGGCCACCGGAGCGCGCCGCCTGCACCACCGGGGCTGACCAGTCCGCCGGAGCGCGCCGCCAGAGCGGGGGAAGCCGCTCGTCGGCCTCGTCCAGCAACTCGCCACGGACCCGGCGCACCATGCGCCAACCGCCGCCGCCCTCGTCGACCGCGAACGAGACCTGGTCGGGGTCGAATGTGGTGATCGCGTACCGCAACGCCACCCGGGCCACGTCGTCGAGGGTGAGCGTGCCGGCGAGCGCCGCGGCCACCTCGCTGAGGCTCTGCAACTGCTCGGTGACGTGGGTGGTCTCGGCCGCGACCGTCAGAATGCCGACGATCTGCCCGGCGCTGTCGCGCACCGCCGAGTAGCCCCGGGTGAAGACCGCCTGCTCCACGGTCGCGGAGTGCCCACGGACCAGCGGCAGCGTGGACTCCTTCTCCAGGAACGGCACGCCCTGCCGGTAGGCGCGCTCGATCACCCCACCGACACCGGGCAGCGCCCAGATCTCCGCGAACACCTCGGCGGCCGGGCGTCCGAGGGCGCTCGGGTGTTTGGTGCCCAGCAACTCGGCGTAACCGGCGTTGTAGAGCAGGACGAGATCGTCGCCGTACGCCAGGGCCATCGGCATCGGCGAGGCGAGGATCAGCTCGACCACGGCCCGGATCGCGACGTCCCAGCCCTCGCGTGGGCCCAGCGAGGTGCCGGCCCAGTCGTGGGCGAGCACGGCGGCAGCCGCACCGGGCCCCGTGGATGCGCCTGGGCCGGGAGTTGCTGGCGTGGGGACTCGCCCGACCGTTCCTGGCATGTTCGCAGCCTAGTCGGCCGCCCGGGAAAGGTATCCGATCATGGCCGCGGGTCGCCGCCACCCCTTTCGCGGTGGCCGTTCAGGCAGTTCACGGCCCCTGTCCGGCGGCCTGTCGCCGAAAACGCCGCGCGTTGCGCGGACTGCCGGACCAGTTGGCGGGTATGCGCCCGGCGCAGTCCATGCGACAGGAGGGACATCATGCTGAAAACCCTCGCGGTTCGGCAGGCCGACATCGGCGATGCCATCGCCGACACCTGGAGGTCGGTGCTGCTCTTCATCCCGAAGGCAGTGGCCTTCATCGTCATCCTCGTGGTCGGCTGGCTCATCGCCAGAGCGGTCCTCAAGATCGTGGACACGGTGCTGGAACGGGTGCGTTTCGACGAAGCCGTCGAACGCGGAGGCATCAAACGGGCACTGGAGAGAACGAAGTACGACGCCAGCGACATCCTGGCCAGGTTGGCGTACTACGCCGTCCTGCTGTTCACCCTGCAGTTCGCCTTCGGCGTCTGGGGGCCCAACGCGATCAGTGACCTGATCAGCGGCGTGGTGGCCTGGCTGCCACGGGCGTTCGTCGCGATCATCGTCGTGGTGGTGGCGGCTGCGATCGCCAACGCCGTCCGGGATCTGGTCACCGGGGCGTTGGGAGGACTCTCGTACGGCAAGGTTCTGGCCGACCTGACGGCGATCTTCATCATCGCGCTCGGCGTGATCGCCGCGCTGAACCAGGTGGGTATCGCCACCACGGTGACCACTCCGGTGCTGATCGCGGTGCTCGCCACGGTGGCCGGCATCCTGATCGTCGGTGTCGGTGGTGGTCTCGTGAAGCCGATGCAGAACCGCTGGGACGGCTGGCTGGACCGGGCCGCCCGAGAGGCCCGGGCGGTGCAGCAGCAGCGGCAGGCCACGGCGGCTGGGCGTAGCGACGTGGAGCGGCAGATGGCCGACCGCGGGGGTGACCACACCCAGGCGATGCCTCAGGTGGACGAGGCCCAGCAATACCGCTCGTAGCGGGCGTTACGGCACGGCGGGTGGGGAGGGTGTTCCGCGTACGACGCGGGGTGCCCTCCCCGCGCGCGTCAGGCGCGGTCGAGCGAGCGGGCCAGCGCGCAGACCGCGAGCAGTCGGGTGAGCAGCCACTCCGGGCGGCTCCAGTCCACCGGCCCGCCCGGCGGCGCCCAGCCGTGCTCCAAAGCGGCCGCGCGGACCCCTCGGCGTAGCCGGCGAGGGCCGCGGCGGTCAGCGGTCGACGGTCCCCGTCGAGGCTGTCTCGTACCGCGGCCGCGTGCTGGTCGACAAGGGCCAGCAACCCTGGGCGCGCGGCGGCGGCGGCGAGCCCGAGAGTGCCGACAGAGACGGTGAGGGCGGCCAGGGTGGACCGCGCCGAGTCGACGGCGGTACGGGAGGCGACACGGTTGAACGGCACACGCATGGTGACCGAGGCTAACCGACCGGTGACGGCGTCGGCCTCGGCCTCTCGGCGGATGTCGGCTGCGCCACTGGGGCGACCAGGGCTGACCGCGGGGGTTGATCCGGCACAGACGGGGCAGCAGGACAACCACCCGTAGATGGCGGGTCAGGGCACGGAGGCAGGGATGGGACAGCAGGCGGACGGACCAGACGAGCAGCACCGGCGGCCGGCCGGCGTCAGTGACGCGACGGTCGCGGCACTCGGCAAGCTCAGCGAAGCGTTGGAGTGCGTGGAGCGGGCCCGGGGGCATCTCTACTCACTGCACCAGTTGATCGGGCACGCCGACCTCATGCTCGACGACGCGGTGGAGCAGTTCCGCGCCGCCGGGCATCCGCAGCTCGCCGACCGGATCGACGCGGAGTTGCTGGGCCGCAACGTCATCGCCGGGCGGTGGACGTTCCAGATCGTCGAGGACTTCGACGACGGCTACCACGCGCTGTTCCGGGAGTTGGACCAGCAGGCCCGCGACGAGTTGGTGGGCGGGCGGCGCCACCTCTACGAGGCGGAGATGAAGGAACGCCGCCGTAGCCGGGGCCGTCCGGGGCACGAAGCCCGGCCCGGCAGCGGAGATTAGTCGCCGGTCGCGCCGGTTGGGCGTCGCCGCGCTGCGTCGTCGGCGATGATCACGGTGGCCACCATCAGCGCGACGCAGAGGCTGAACAGCCACGACTCGTCGGCGACGAGCGAGGCGGACACGGGCGCCTGCAGTGCGGCGAGCAGGAAGCCGAGCCAGGCGAGCCGGCGCTGACGCGTGGAGAGGATTCCGGAGCCTTGATGCATTCCGAAATTCTTACGCGAACAAGCCGGCTTGCCGTCCTCCGATCGGCCGATTCTGGATGAGCTGTCCGTTTTCTCGACTGTTCGGACACGACTTCTTCGCGCCGCGAGCGAGCGGGTGCCTGCGGCGTTAGGCTGCCCCTGCGGCAGGATGGTGTCTCGTGTCCACCACGTCCCCGCGTCCCCGCGCCTCGCTGCTCCTGCTGGCCTACCTCGCGTTCGTCAGCCTCGGCCTGCCCGACGGCCTGCTCGGCGTCGGCTGGCCCTCGATCCGGGGCGACTTCGGCGTACCGACCGAGGCGGTCGGGTGGGTGCTCACCGCGGGCACCGTCGGCTATCTCACCTCCAGCGTGCTGGCCGGGTTCACGCTGGCTCGCGTCGGCGTGGGTGCGCTGCTCGCCGGCAGCACCCTGCTGGCGAGCCTGGCGCTGACCGGCTACTCCGTGAGCCCTGTGCTGGCCGTGCTGGTGGGAGGTGCACTGCTGCTCGGGCTCGGCTCCGGCGCGGTCGACTCCGGGCTCAACGCGTACGCCGCCGGGGCCTTCGGACCGCGCCACATGAACTGGCTGCACGCCTTCTTCGGCCTGGGCGTGGCGATCGGCCCGCTGATCATGACCGGGGTGCTGAGCGCCGGCCTGGCCTGGCGCTGGGGGTACGGCGTCGTGGCCGCCGCCCAGCTCGTTCTCGCCATCGCGTTCGCTCTCACCGTGCGGGCCTGGCAACGCGTCCCGGCCGCCGAGGCGGGCGCCGCCGTCGGAACGGGACCCACCGAGGCCGGCGCCGCTGCCGGAAGCGCACCCGTTGCCGCGGGTGGCGGGACGTCGTCGGCGGTCCGGGTGCCGGTCCGGGCGACGCTGCGGCTGCCGGCGGTCTGGTCGGGGACGCTCGCCTTCGCCCTGTACGTCGCCATCGAGGTGTCCGCCGGCCTGTGGGCGTTCCTGCTGCTGACCGAGGGGCGTGGGCTGAGCGCGGCGGTGGCCGGCGGCTGCGTCTCCGCGTACTGGGGCAGCCTGTTCGTCGGCCGGGTCGTGCAGGGTGTGGTGGCCGAGCGGCTGGGGGCCGGGCTGGTCCTGCGCGTCAGTCTGGCCGGAATGGCCGTGGGCGCGGCGCTGATCGCCGTCCCCGGGCCGGCCGCGCTGGCGGTGCTCGGCCTGGTCGTGGTCGGCTTCGCCGCCGCGCCGGTGTTCCCGCTGCTCACCCTCACCACCGCCGAACGGGTCGGCGCGGCGCACGCGGACCGGGCCATCGGGCTCCAGATCGGTGCCGCCGGCATCGGTGCGGCGCTCGTCCCGGCCGGGCTCGGCGTGCTGATCGGCAACACGTCGGTGCAGGTGCTGGGCTCGGCCCTGGTGGTGCTGGCGTTGGCGTTGATCGTGCTGTACGAGTGGGGTGCGCGCCGATCGACCGGCCGGCCCACGGCGGAGCTGGCCGGGTCGCCGGTGCCCGCTCAGCCTGGCGCGGAGGGTCAGACGTCCGGCCCGGTCCGGCCGGTGGTGGACGGGCGGTAGGCGCGCTCCGGGTCGGTGGGCTCCCGGACGTTCGCACCGCTGTCCTTCGCTGCCGGCCCATGCCCGAACGCGGCCTCTTCGCCCGCGTCGTTGCCGGTCACGTCGTCGGCCTGCCCGTCGAGGCTGGAGCCTGACACGGCCCGCTCCAGCTCCTCCAACGGAAGCCGCTCCTCGTCCCGCCACACCCTGTCGTCGGTCATGCCATCAGCCGTACCCGGGGGCGATGATCGCAAACGGTGGCGCGCGACCAGGCTCAGAGACGGAGATGGCCGCCGGGAGAGCCCGGCGGCCATCTGATGTCGCTGCTCAGGATCACGGCTGCGGACGGTCCACCGATCCGCGCCAGGCGCCGGTCTCCTGACCGCGCCGCTCGATGAAGGTCTTGAACCGCTCCAGGTCGCCCTTGGCGCGCCGATCGACGATGCCGAGCTTGTCGCCGGCCTGCTCGACAACCCCGTGCGGCTCGAACTCGAGCTGCAGGGTGACCCGGGTCTTGTCCGGGTCGAGCCGATGGAAGGTCACCACGCCGGCCTGCTGGGTACCGCCGGTCGAGCGCCACGCGACCCGCTCGTCGGGAAGCTGCTCGGTGATCTCCGCGTCGAACTCGCGCTTCACCCCGGCGATGTCCACCGTCCAGTGGGTCATCGTCTCGGAGAGCTGCCGGACCTCCTGCACGCCCTCCATGAACTCGGGGAACTCCTCGAACTGCGTCCACTGGTCGTACGCCGTGCGTACGGGCACGGAAACGTCGACATGTTCGGTGACACCACTCATCGGGGAACCTCCTTCAGTCGCTGGTGGTCTCCCGGATCGGGGGGCGATCCGGTCACCAGCGAGTTGTCTCGTTCTTGTTGCCGAGCGCGGCCCACACCTCGGAAACCGTCTGGTAGAGGGTGCCCTCGGGCAGGCGTTCCAGCGACGCCACGATGTCGTCCGGCGCCTCGTTCTCGCGGGCGCTGGCGATGAGGATCAGGCGGTCGCCCGGCAGCGCGCTCATCGAGATGAACCGGCCGAGCCGGCTGCGCTGTTCGACGTCCGTGGAACTCATCCCCTGTGGGGTGCCGGTGCGCAGGTCGCCGGCCGGGGCGGTTGTCGTCTCCGGCTGGTCCTCGCCAGCCGGTTCCGGCACCCGCGACTCATCGACCCGAGAGCCACCGGTCCCCGGCCCCTGTACGAGGCCGCTGACCTCCTGACTCATCTGCTCGTCGATCCTCGGTCCGTGCTTGCTGTTGCCACGCTCCATGCCATCTGCGCTACCCGGCACCCCGCCCGGTAAACCGGCACCGGGCCATGAACCGGCCCATGACCCGACCCCGGACCGGACATCCGAGGCCGAACCGGGGTTCAGTCGTCGGCGGGCTTGCGCGGCGGCAGCACCGGCTCCTCCGGGTTCGGGTCGCCGGCCTGCAACTGCCGCCCGCGCTGCACCTCGGCGTTGATCTGGACGCCCAGCATCAGCGCCGAGTTGGACAGGTAGAGCCAGACCAGGAACGCGATGGCGGCCCCCAGGCTGCCGTAGGTGGTGTCGTACGAGCCGAAGTTGGCCACGTAGAGGCCGAAGCCGAAGGAGGCCAGCGCCCAGACGAGCAGGGCCACCCCGCCGCCCGGAGTGAGCCAGCGGAACCGGGGCTGCCGGACGTTCGGGGCGATCCAGAACAGCAGGGACAGCAGCACCATCATGATCATGGCGAGGGCGGGCCACTTCGCCACGCTCCACACCGTGCGGGCCAGACCGCCGGCATTGATCAGGTCGCCGACCGCGTCGGTGACCGGCCCACTGACGATCAACGCGAGGGCGACCACCGCGAGCAGCACCAGCGTGATCGCCGCCAGACCGATCTGCAGAGGCCGCAGCTTCCAGACCGGCCGGCCCTCGCTCACCCCGTAGACGGCGTTGGAGGCCCGGGTGAACGCGCCGATGAAGCCCGACGCGGACCACAGCGCCCCGAGCAGGCCGAAACTCAGCAGCAGCTTGGGATTGCTCTGCTCGAGCACCACGGACCGGATCACCCCGACCACGCCGCCCTCGTCGTCGGCCAGCACCGACCCGGCGCCCACCTGGTTGACAAGGTCGACCACCGTGTCGACAGTCCGCTCGCCCGTGGAGACCAGACCAACCAGGGCCACCACCACGATGGCGGACGGAAAGAGCGCCAGGACCCCGTAGTAGGTCAGCGCGGCGGCCCAGTCGGAGCAGTTGTCGTTGACGAAGCCCTGCACACTGCGGACCAGCACGCCACGCCAGGTCCGCCAGCTCAGCTGCCGCATCCGCCGGGGAACTCCGGTGCCCTCTGCGCCGTCGATCGTCGTACCGGGCTCCGTGGTCGTCATGCCCGCTCCCTGCGCCCCGGCCACCGGATGACCGGTCGTCCGGTCAGGCCTGGCCCGCCGGTACCCGGATCGCGAAATCGACAAACCCGCCCAGCTCCGTGTGGGTGCCGCGTATGGTTTGCCGCCGCGTCACAGGGGAACGGTCATGGTGACACCTGTCGACACGGAGGAGGACGAGATGCCCGGGCGCGAAGACCTGCCCAGCACGCTGCGGCGCTCCCCGGATAAGGCGCAGCGCACCTGGGAGAAGACGCACGACTCGGCAGTCGAGACCTACGGCGAGGGGGAGCGGTCGCACCGCACCGCCTTCGCCGCGGTGAAGCATGAGTTCGAGAAGGTGGGCGACCACTGGGAGCCGAAGGGCCGCAAGGGCCCGAGCGACCAACAGGCCGCCGGTGGCGGGCCGGAACGACGAGCCCCGACCGCCGGTGGAGTGGACGCCAACGCCACCAAGGACCACCTGATGTCGGTGGCCCGCAAACTGGACGTGCCCGGCCGGTCCAGCATGACCAAGCCGGAGCTGGTCACGGCGATCGAGAAGGCCAACGACCGGGCCACCCGCAAGGCCCGCGGCGACTGACCACCGCGGCACCGGAGCACACCGACGTGGTACGGGCGGACGCAGCATCCCTGCGTCCGCCCGTACTGTTCACCAGTGACCGCCGCCCGGCACCTCGATGTGCACCGCCTTCGTGGCGGTGAACTCGTCCAGCAGTTCCGGGCCGTACCCGAAGCCCTGCCCACTGGCCCCGCGCGGGTGCGCGGCGCCACCGGGCGCACCCCCGAACACCGCGTTGACCTTGACGGTGCCCACCGGCAGCTCCCTCCAGGCCCGCTGAGCGTGGCTCATCGACGTGGTCAACACGGTGGCGGCCAGCCCGTACGGGGAGTCCGCGGCGCAGCGCAGCGCCTCGTCGAACGAGTCGACGACCACCACCGGCGCGACCGGTCCGAACGTCTCCTCCCGCACCAGCGGCATGTCATGCCGGCAGTCCGTGACCACCGTGGCCGGGTAGAACGCCCCCGGCCCGTCCGGCACCTCGCCGCCGACCCGCACCCGCGCACCGGCCGCCACCGCCGCCGCGACCTGCCCGTGTACGTGGTCCCGGTGCCGCCGGTCGACCAACGGACCCAGCTCGGTGCCCGGGTCCCGGCCCGGCCCGACCCGCAGCGCTTCGGCGCGCCGCACCAGCGCGGCCATGAAGTCCTCGGCCACCTCCCGGTGCACGTAGATCCGCTCCACCGCCACGCAGATCTGCCCGGCGTTGGCGAACGCGCCGAGCGCGGCCTCACCGGCCGCCCACTCCGGGTCGACGCCCGCGTCGACGATCAACGGGTCGCTGCCCCCGTTCTCCAGGAGCACCTTCGCGCCGGTGCGGGCCGCGGCGGCGGCGATCGACCGCCCGGTCGCGGTGGAGCCCACGTGCGCCACCACGTCGACCTCCTGCGCCGCCAGCGCCGCACCGACCTCCGGGCCGCCGGTGAGCAGCGACAACACACCGGTCGGCAGCGCCTCATCCAGCGCCCGGGCCAACAGCCAACCCGTCGCGGGTGTCCGTTCGCTCGGCTTGAAGAGCACCACGTTGCCGGTGACCAGGGCCGCGCCGAGCAGGCCGCAGGAGACCGCGACCGGGTCGTTCCAGGGGGTGATGGCGGCCACCACACCGCGCGGCTGCGGGGTCAGGAAGTCCAGTGCGTCCGCTCCGCCGTTCAGTGTCCGTCCGCCGCGCAGCGGGGCCAGCTCCGCGTACTGTCGCAGGGTCCCGACGCCTGCCTCGACGCCGCCGCGGGCATCCGCCAACGGCTTGCCCATCTCCGCGGTGACCGCCGCGCCAGCTCCTCGGTGGCCGCCGCCACCATGTCCGCGGCCCGGTGCAGCGCCGCGCCCGCTCGGCCGGCGCGGTCGCCGCCCACTGGGCCGCCGCGTTGCGTGCCGCCTGTGTCGCCTTGCCAACCTCGTCCGCCGTGGCCACCGGCACCGTGCTGACCGGCGAGCCGTCCGCCGGATCATGCACGACCAGTTCGCCGCCGTCGCCGCCCGCGCCCCACACTCCGCCCACCAGCTGCGCAACCGTGTACATGCGGCGCTGGATGCCCCGGCCCGGGCGAGGCAAACGCGTTTCGCCCGGTTGCGGGCAGGGTAGGCGGATCGGATGACTACCACCGCCGCGCAGAGCGTGGACGCCGTCGTCGTCGGGGCCGGTCACAACGGCCTGGTGGCGGCCAACCTGCTGGCGGACGCCGGCTGGGAGGTGGTGGTGCTGGAGGCGACCGCGGTGCCCGGCGGCGCGGTCCGCTCCGCCGAGGTGACCGCGCCCGGCTATCTGAGTGACCTCTACAGCTCGTTCTACCCCCTGGGGTACGCCTCGCCGGTGCTGGGCGGCCTCGACCTGGGCCGGTACGGGTTGTCCTGGCGGCATTCGCCGGACGTGCTGGCGCACCTGCTGCCGGACGGTCGGGCCGCCGTGATCAACCGGAACCCGGATGTCACGGCCGCCTCGCTGGAGCAGTTCGCCCCCGGTGACGGCAAGCGCTGGATCAACGCGTACACCGACTGGCTCGAGGTGTCCGAGCCGATGTTGGAGACCATCACCACGCCGTTCCCGCCGGTACGCGGAGGGCTGGCTCTGCTGCGCCGGCTGCACGTCGCCGGCGCGTTGCGCCTGGCCCGGCGCCTGGTGGTGCCGGTCCGCAAGCTTGGCGACGAACTCTTCGACGGCCCGGGCGGTCCGGCTCTGCTGGCCGGCTGCGCCCTGCACACCGACCTGTCCCCGGAGGAGGCCGGCTCCGGAGTGTACGGCTGGTTGCTGGCCATGCTCGGCCAGCAGGTCGGCTGGCCGGTGCCCGACGGCGGCGCCCAGCAGATCACCAACGCGCTGGTGACCCGGCTGCAGGAGCGCGGCGGGACGATCCTCTACGGCGCCCGCGTCGACCGGGTGCTCACGGCCCGGGGCCGGGCGATGGGAGTCCGCACGGAGGGCGGCACGTTGTGGCGGGCCCGCCGCGCCGTGCTCGCCGACGTGCCGGCGCCAGCGCTCTACCTCGACCTGGTCGGCGCGGCTGCGCTGCCGTCGCGGCTGGTGGAGGACCTGGCGCACTTCCGGTGGGACGGTTCGACGCTGAAGGTGGACTGGGCGCTCTCCGCGCCGGTGCCATGGACGAACCGGGAACTGGCCGGGGCCGGCACCGTGCACCTCGGCGCGGACCTGAACGGCCTGACCAGCTATGCCAGTGAGCTGGCCCGTGGCGAGTTGCCCCGAAACCCGTTCCTGCTGCTCGGACAGATGTCCGTGGCCGACCCGAGCCACTCCCCACCGGGCACCGAGTCGCTCTGGTCGTACACCCACCTGCCGTTCCGTCGGGACTGGCGGGCCGAGGACGTCGCCGGGCACGTGCAGCGGATGGAGGACGTGCTGGAGGAGGCTGCCCCGGGTTTCCGGCAACTGATCGTCGGCCGACACGTGGCCGGGCCGGCCGACCTGGAGAAGGGCAACCCGAGCCTGGTCGGCGGCACGCTCGGCGGCGGCACCGCAGCCGCGTACCAGCAGCTGTTCCTGCGCCCGATCCCTGGCCTGGGCCGCGCGGACACCCCGGTGGACCGGCTCTTCCTGGCCAGCGCGTCGGCGCATCCCGGCGGCGGGGTGCACGGCGCTCCCGGCGCGAACGCCGCCCGCGCGGCCTTGGCCCGTGACCGCCGACTCACCGGGCGCGCCTACGCCGCAGCGATAGCCACCGCCCACCGAGCGGTCTACCCCAACCCCAACTAACCCCCGCCCGCACCCCCGGCTCCCGCCCTGCCCGCCCGCGGTGATCAAGAAGTTTGCGTCAGTTTTTCGGGCGCTGGCGACGCAAACCTCTTGATCACCGCAGGCGGGTGGGGGTGCGGGGTGGGGGTGGGGGTGGGGGTGGGGGTCAGCGGGTGATGTTGCGGTGCTTGCTCTTCAGGCGGAAGGGCATCAGCGCGCTTTCCACCTTGGTCGCGGTGGTCATCTTGGAGACGCCGTCGCGCCGCTCCTCGAAGCGGATCGGCACCTCCAGGATGGTGTGCCCCAGCTTGGTGGCGAGGTAGTGCATCTCCACCTGGAAGCTGTAGCCGTTGGACTGCACCCGCTCCAGGTTGATGTCGCGCAGCGCGTCGGCGCGCCAGATCTTGAAGCCGGCGGTCAGGTCCCGGATCCGCACCCGCAGCAGAGTGTGCACGTAGAGGTTGGCCCAGCCGCTGAGCGCCCGCCGGTACAGCGGCCAGTTCTCGTCCAGCTCGCCGCCGGGCACGTAGCGGGAACCGATCACCACGCTGGCCTGGGTGGAGAGCAGCGCGCCCAGCATCCCCGGCAGCGCCTCCGGCGGGTGCGAGAGGTCGGCGTCCATCTGCGCCACGTACTCGGCGCCGCCCTCGATCGCCCGGCTCATCCCGTCCACGTACGCCCGGCCGAGGCCCTCCTTGCCGGCGCGGTGCACGACCTCGATCCGGTCGGGGTGTTCGATCGCCAGCTTGTCGGCCACCTCCCCGGTGCCGTCGGGGGAGTTGTCGTCGGCGACGAGGATGCGCAGCCCCGGCAGTGGCATCGCGAGCAGCCGCTCGACCAGCGCAGGGAGGTTGCCCGCCTCGTTGTAGGTGGGCACGACGACGGTCAGGCGTGCGTCCCGCCACGGCGACGGCAGCTGCACGGGCTTGATCATGTCGGACATCCTCGGTTTGCGGACAGGGGCTCCTGGAAAGGGTATCCAGTTGACGCCTCTGGTTTGAAGGAGGCACCCCTCCGGAGCGTCGCGGACCGCCGTGTTCTGCGACGTTCGGGCTATTTCTGCTGGTCAGGGCTGGCGCCGGTCTGCGTCACGGCGACCCCTTCTGCCGCGTGGCGATGTCGGAGAGCCGGTTCAGCGTCTCCCGGTTACGCAGGTGCAGCACCACATCGTTGAGCTTGTTGCGCACCCAGCGCAGCGGACCGGCGGCGAAGTCCTCCCCGATACGGACCCGGGTGGCGCCCTCGCCGACGGGTTGCAGGGTGAAGGCCACGATCGCCTCGCCGGCCGGCCAGAGACCGGCCTTCAGCACGAGCCGGTGCGGCGGCTCGCAGACCAGCACCGTCGACGCGTCCTGCAACGAGAAGGGCCACGGGCCGGCTCGGTGGTGCAGTTGGCTGCCCACCCGGGGCCAGGTGTCGTCGACGTCCCGCACGTGGGCAGTGCCCACCACCCAGTCGCTGTACGTCCACCCGTCGGCCAGTACGTCGAACACCTGCTGCGGGGGAGCATCGATCACTTTCTCCACAATCGCCACTGGGCTTCCATACCCGCGCTTCCGCGGGGCTAACGGCCGGCGGGTTAGCTTCTCCGGTGCGGCGGGTAAGGCCGACCTGGGGCACCGCCGGCGGCGCTGGCCCACCGCCTCCACGACGACGTTTACTCCTCGGGGCGCAGGGAACCCGCCGGCTGTGCGACAGGACCAGGAGGATCCGTATCAGCGCAGGTCAGCCCGGGTGTATGCCGCTGCTGACCGCGCCGGTTCCGAGTCCGTCGGGAGCTCCCGCCCCGTCCTGTACGACGCCGTGTTGCTGGACCGCGACGGCACCCTGATCGAGGATGTGCCCTACAACGGCGACCCGGAGAAGGTGCGACCGGTGCCGGGAGCGCGGGCGGCGCTGGATCGGTTGCGGGCGGCCGGGCTGCGGCTGGCGGTCGTGACGAACCAGTCGGGCCTGGCTCGGGGCTACTTCACCGGGGAGCAGATGCGGGCGGTGCACGCCCGCGTCGAGGAGTTGCTGGGCCGGTTCGACGCGTGGCTGGTCTGCCCGCACGACGATGCCGACGGTTGTGGCTGCCGCAAGCCCGCGCCCGGCCTGGTGTACGCCGCAGCCCGGGAGCTGGGCACGACCGCGTCCAGGTGCGTGATGGTGGGCGACATCGGTCGGGACATTGCCGCCGCGCTCGCCGCGGGGGCTGCGGGAGTGCTGGTGCCCACCCCCGTGACCCGCCCGGAGGAGATCGCCGCCGCCGGGTGGGTGGCCACCGATCTGCCGGCGGCGGTGGACGAGATCCTGCGCCGCCAACAAGCCGTGCAACCCGCGACCCGGCCCGGCGACCCGGTGCGGACAGCGCTGGTGGTCCGGTCCGACTCGGCGGGGGACGTGCTGGTCACCGGGCCGGCGATCCGCGCCGTCGCGGCTGGGGCGCAGCGGGTGGTGCTCTTGTGCGGGCCGCGTGGCCGTGCCGCGGCCGACCTGCTGCCCGGCGTCGACGAGATCATCGAGCACCCGCTGCCGTGGATCGACCCCATGCCGGCGCCGGTCGAGCCGGAGGCCATGAGGAGCCTGACCGCGCGCCTCGGCGCGGTCGGTGCGGACCAGGCGGTCGTGTTCACCTCGTTCCACCAGTCCGCCCTGCCGCTGGCGCTGCTGCTGCGGATGGCGGGGATCGGCCGGATCGCGGCGATCAGCGACGACTACCCGGGCTCGCTGCTGGACATCCGGCACCGGGTGCCGGTGGGCGTCCCCGAACCCGAACGTGCCCTCTCCCTCGCCGCCGCCGCCGGCCACCGGCTGCCCGACGGCGACGAACCCGTGCTCCGGCTCCGCCACGACGCGGTGGCACCGCGCCCGGCCGCTCTCGGCGATCGGGGGTACGTGGTGCTGCACCCCGGGTCGGCCGCGTCGAGCCGGGCCTGCCCGCCCGAGTTGGCGACCCGGATCGCCGGGGCGTTGACCACCGCAGGGCACCGGGTGCTGGTTACCGGCGGCTCCGACGAGCGTGGGGTCACCGCCCGGGTCGCGGCGGCCGGTGGCACCGACCTGGGTGGCCGAACCGACCTCGCCGGGCTGGCTGCGATCATGGCGGACGCCAGCGCGGTCGTGGTCGGCAATACCGGACCCGCGCACCTGGCCGCCGCAGCCGGTGTGCCGGTGGTGAGCCTCTTCGCGCCGACCGTTCCGTTCGGGCAGTGGGGGCCCTACCGGGTGCCCACCGTCCGGCTCGGCGATGCGGCCGCGCCCTGCCGGGACACCCGGGCAGCCAGCTGCCCGGTCCCCGGGCATCCCTGCCTCAGCGGCATCGACCCGGACGAGGTGGTCGACGCGCTGCGGACGCTCGCCGTCAGCGGTGGTAGCCGATGAACATCCTGCTCTGGCACGTGCACGGCTCCTGGACCACGTCCTTCGTGCACGGCAGCCATCGCTACCTGATCCCCACCACACCCGACCGCGGCCCGTACGGCCTCGGCCGGGCCCGCACCTACCCCTGGCCCGACAACGCGGTCGAGGTCACCCCGGAGGACCTGCCGGGCACCGACGTCGACCTGGTCATCCTGCAACGCCCCGAGGAGATCGACCGGGCCGAGGAGTGGCTGCGCCGCCGCCCTGGCCGCGACGTCCCCGCCATCTACGTCGAACACAACACCCCCAAGGGAGACGTGCCCAACACCCGCCACCCGATGGCCGACCGCGATGACCTGCTCATCGCCCACGTCACCGGGTTCAACCAGATCTTCTGGGACAGCGGCGCCACCCGCACCACGGTGGTCGACCACGGCATCGTCGCCCCCTCCGCGTCCTACACCGGTGAGCTCGACCGGCTCGCGGTGGTGATCAACGAGCCGGTACGACGAGGTCGGGTCACGGGGACCGACCTGTTGCCCCAGTTCGCCGAGATCGCGCCGCTGGACGTGTTCGGCATGGGCGTGGCCGGCCTGGCCGACCACCTCGGGCTGCCCGCCGACCGGCTCACCAGTCACGACGACGTGCCCCAGGACCGGATGCACGCCGAGTTGGCCCGGCGGCGTGCGTACCTGCACCTGTGCCGGTGGACCTCGCTCGGGCTCAGCCTCATCGAGGCGATGGCGATCGGCATGCCGGTCGTCGCGCTCGCCACCACCGAGGCGGTGACGGCGGTGCCCCCGGAGGCGGGTGCCCTCGCGACCCGGACGGACACCCTGCTCGACGCCGCCCGCCGGTTCATCGCCGAACCGGCGACCGCACGCCAGGCCGGCGCGGCGGCGCGAACCGCCGCGCGCGACAGGTACGGCCTCGACCGTTTCCTCGCTGACTGGGACCGGCTGCTGGAGGAGGAAGTATGCGGATCGCGATGATCTCGGAGCACGCCAGCCCGCTCGCCGTCCTCGGAGGGGAGGACGCTGGCGGCCAGAACACGCACGTCGCGGAGCTGTCCGCCGCGCTCGCCGCCGCCGGGCACGAGGTGCGGGTCTACACCCGCCGCGACGCTCTCGACCTGCCGGTGACCGTGCGCAGCCCGGACGGGTACGACGTGGTGCACGTGCCCGCCGGCCCGGCGGAGCCGGTGGCCAAGGACACGCTGCTGCCACACATGCGCGAGTTCAGTCGCTGGCTGATCGAGCGGTGGCGGGGCGGGGACTGGGTGCCCGAGGTGATCCACGCGCACTTCTGGATGAGTGGCCTGGCGGCGCTGACGGCCGGCCGGCAGACCGGGGTGCCGGTGGTGCAGACGTACCACGCGTTGGGCACGGTGAAGCGCCGCTACCAGGGCGTGCAGGACACCAGCCCGGCTCGGCGGGTGTCCTACGAACGTGAGCTGGGCCGCTCGGTGGATCGGATCATCGCGCAGTGCCGCGACGAGGTGGGCGAGCTGGTCCGGATGGGTGTGCCCCGGTCCCGGATGACCGTCGTGCCCTCCGGGGTCAACCTCGCCACGTTCGCCCCGCTCGGGCCGGCCGCCGAGCGTGAGCCGGGTCGAGCCCGGATTCTGACCGTGGGCCGGCTGGTCGAACGCAAGGGCTTCCAGACCGTGATCCGCGCGATGGCGTTGGTCCCGGACGCCGAGTGCGTGGTGGTCGGCGGCCCGCCCGAGGGCCTGCTGGAGACCGACCCGTACGCCCGGCGGCTGCGGGCCCTCGCCGAGTCGTGTGGGGTGGCCGACCGGGTGCACCTGGTCGGCGCGGTACCTCGGGAGGAGATGGGCCGTTGGTACCGCTCGGCGGACCTGCTGGTCGCCGCGCCCTGGTACGAGCCGTTCGGGTTGACCCCGCTGGAGGCGATGGCCTGCGGGGTGCCGGTTGTCGGCACCGCCGTCGGCGGCATCCGGGACACCGTGGTGGACGGGACGACAGGTGATCTCGTGCCGGCGCGGGACCCGCATGCCCTGGCCACCGCGATCCAGGGTTTGCTCGACGACCGGATCAGGCGCTTCGCGTACGCGACGGCGGCGCGCGAGCGCGCCCGGACGCGGTACTCGTGGGCGGCCACGGCCGAGCGGCTGGTCGAGGTCTACAGCGAGGTGGCCGCCGTGCGCCGGCCGGCCCGGGTGGTGGCCTGATGCCGGCGGGCAGCCTGCTCGACACCCACCTGACGAATCTCACCGCGGCGCTGGTGCCGTACCGGCGCTGCGAGCCGCAGTTGGCGCGGTGGGGTGCGGATCTGGCCCACCGGCTGGCCGCCGGGGGCCGCCTGTTGGTCGCCGGCAACGGTGGCAGCGCCGCCGAAGCCCAGCACCTCACCGCCGAGCTGGTCGGCAAGCTTCATCACGACCGTCAGCCGCTGTCCGCGATCGCGCTGCACGCCGAGACGAGCGCGCTCACCGCCATCGCCAACGACTACGGCTACACCGACGTGTACGCCCGCCAGGTGCGCGCCCACGGCCGCCCCGGCGACGTCCTGCTGCTGCTCAGCACCAGTGGCACCAGCCCCAATCTGGTCACCGCCGCGCAGGCCGCCCGCGACGTCGGCCTGACTACCTGGGCGCTCACCGGGGCCGCCCCCAATCCCCTCGCCGACGCCTGCGACGACGTGTTGGCGGTCGCGTCCCCCGACACCCAGGTCGTGCAGGAACTGCACCTCGTGACCAGTCATCTGCTCTGCGAGTACCTCGAACAGGAACTGCCCGCCGCACTGGCCGCGGCCAGCGCCCCAGCGGTTGTCGAGCGCGTACCGGAGGAGCCCGCACCGGCCGGTCGGCTCCCGTCCGGGCCGGTGCGGACCGGGGTCGAAGTGGTGCTCGACGGTGGGACCGGACAGCAGGTCGACGCGTGAGGATGGGGAGGCAAGCGTGAGGGGACCTGTGGTGGTGCTGGGGGACACCCTGCTCGACCGGGACGTGGAAGGGGTGGTGAATCGGCTCTGCCCGGACTCCCCGGTGCCCGTGCTCGACGAGACCGCGGCCACCGACCGACCCGGTGGTGCCGGTCTGGCGGCGGTGTTCGCCGCCGCGCAGGGCGCCGAGGTGGTGCTGGTGACCGCGCTCGCCGACGACGCTGGCGGGGCCCGACTGAGCGCGCTACTCGCCGCCGCCGGAGTGCAGGTGTACCCACTGGCCCTGTCCGGGGCGACGCCGGAGAAGATCCGGCTGCGGGCCCGGGGTCGGGTGTTGCTGCGCCACGACCGGGGCGGCATGTCCGGGGAGCCGGGTCAGCCCTCCGACGAGGTGCTCCGGGTGATCGGTGCGGCGTCGGCCGTCCTGGTCAGCGACTACGGCCGGGGGGTGGCCCGGCAGCCCGCGCTGCGCGACGCGTTGGCCGCCACCCGCGCGCCGGTGGTGTGGGACCCGCACCCGCGCGGCCCGGCGGCGGTGCCCGGCATCCATCTGGCCACCCCGAACGAGTCGGAGGTGCGCGAGTTGGTCCCCGCACTGCCCGGCGCCTCCCGGCTGGCCACCGCCTCCCGTGGTGCGCAGGGGCTGCGGCGGCGCTGGCGGGCCGGTGCGGTCGCGGTGACGCTGGGCGGTGACGGCGCGCTGCTCTGCCACGCCGGGTCGACTCCGCTGGTCGTGCCGACCCCGGGTAGCGCCGAGGGGGACACCTGCGGGGCGGGCGACCGGTTCGCCGCCGCCGCCAGCCTCGCGTTGGCCCAGGGCGCGCTGGTCTCCGAGGCGGTGCAGGCGGCGGTCGCCGAGGCGTCCGCGTACGTGGCCGGTGGGGGAGTCGCGGCGGCGCTTCCTCCGCCGGCCCCTCCCATGACCGCCGGTGTGGTCGGCCGGGGTGGTGACCGGGTGGGAGTCGCGGCGGTCGCCACGCTCCTTGGTGAGGTACGGGCCGCAGGCGGCACGGTGGTGGCGACCGGCGGTTGCTTCGACCTGGTGCACGCCGGGCACGTGGCCACCCTGCAGGCCGCCCGGCAGCTCGGCGATTGCCTGATCGTCTGCCTGAACTCCGACGCCAGCGTGGCCGGGTTGAAGGGGCCGGACCGACCGGTGATGTCCGAGGGTGACCGCAGCCGGTTGCTGGCCGCCTTGAGCTGCGTCGACGCGGTCCTCATCTTCGACGAGCCGACCCCGGACGCGGCGCTGTCCTGGGTACGACCGGACATCTGGGTCAAGGGCGGCGACTACGCCACCGGCGGTGGGGACGCGGCCGCCACCCTGCCGGAGGCGGAGGTCCTGCGCCGGTGGGGCGGGAACACGGTGGTGGTGCCCTACCTGGACGGTCGTTCCACCACCGACATGATCGTTCGCTCCATCGGGGAGCGGACCCGATGACCGCCACGCGGCCCGGCGCCGGGCCCACGGTCCTGGTCACCGGCGGTGCCAGCGGGCTCGGCGCCGCGGTGGTCGCGGCAGTGGCCGCCTCCGGTGGTCGACCGCTCGTGCTGGACCGGCAGCCGCCGGTGGACGGGGTGTCCTGGACCGAGTGCGACCTGGCCGACACCCGGGCCGCCGAGGTGGCCACCCAGCACCTCGCCGAGCAGGCCGGCGGCCTGGACGCGGTGGTCACCGCCGCCGGAACGGACGTGCCGGGTCGACTCGCCGACGTGCCGGGCGAGACCTGGGACCGGATCGTCGCCGTCGACCTGCTGGCCACGGCGGCAGTGATCCGGGCCGCGCTGCCGTTCCTGCTGACGTCCCGGGGCCGCATCGTCACGGTCGCCTCCACGCTGGGCGTCAAGGCGGTCAGCGACGCCACCGCGTACTGCGCGGCGAAGTTCGGCGTGGTCGGCTTCACCCGCGCCCTTGCCGCCGAGCTCGCCGGTCAGGTCGGCGTCACCCTGCTCATCCCGGGTGGGATGCGTACGTCGTTCTTCGACGAACGCGACCCGCAGTACAAGCCGGGGCCGGACGCGATCCTCAACGATCCCGCCGACACCGCCGCCGCGATCATGTTCGCGCTCAGCCAGCCGGCCGGCTGCGCGGTCCGGGAGATGGTGGTCTGCGCCGAGCAGGAGACGTCGTACCCGTGATCCTCGTGCTGCGCGCCCTCGGCGTCGGCGACCTGGTCACCGCGGTGCCCGCGCTGCGGGCGCTGCGGGCCGCGTACCCCGGTCGGGAGCTGGCGCTCGCCGCGCCCGCCTGGCTGGCCCCGCTGGTCGACCTGGTCGGCGGCGTCGACCGGCTGGTGGACACCGCCGGGCTGGATCGGCCGATCCCGGTCGGGTCGGCCCCGCAGGTCGCCGTCAACCTGCACGGGCGTGGCCCGCAGTCGCACCGGTTGCTCGCGGCCACCCGGCCCGGCCGGCTGCTCGCCTTCGCGACCGTGGACGCCGGCTACGCCGACGGCCCGCAATGGGCCGTCGACGAGCACGAGGTGGACCGGTGGTGCCGGCTGCTGTCCTGGTACGACATCCCGGCCGACCGCACCGACCTCGCCCTGCGCCGGCCCGGGTCGGCCGGGTTGCCCACCGGAGTCACCGTGCTGCATCCCGGCAGCAAGATCCCCGCCAAGCGGTGGCCCCCCGAGCGGTTCGCCGCGCTGGCCCGGGCACTCACCGACCAGGGCCACCGGGTGCTGCTCACCGGCTCGGCCGACGAACGGGCGCTGGCGGCCCGGGTGGCCGAGGCGGCCGGCCTGGCACCCGACTCGGTTCTGGCTGGCCGGACCGACCTCGGCGCGCTCGCCGCGCTGGTGGCCAACGCCCGGCTGGTGGTCAGCGGAGACACCGGTGTGGCGCACCTGGCCACCGGGTACGGCACCGCGTCGGTCGTCCTCTTCGGGCCGGTGCCGCCGGCTCACTGGGGGCCGCCACCGGACCGGCCCCGGCACCGGGTGCTCTGGGCCGGCGAGGGGGATTGGCCCAGGTGGGACGGGGTAGGAAGCCACCCGACGATGGCTGCTCTGCGCCTCGACGAGGTGCTGGCCGCCGTGGCTGAGGTGGAAAAGGTGGTGCGGGTCTCCGGTGCGGTTGCGGCGTAGCGACCCGGGTCGACCGGGGTACGGACGGCGTCGGCGTGGGCGGGGCTGGCTCTTCGTCGACCCGACCGGCGCTCCGGTCCGGGATCCGGATGTCCTGGCCCGGCTGCGGGAGCTGGTCATCCCTCCGGCCTGGCAGAACGTCTGGATCTCGCCATACCCGAACGGGCACATCCAGGCGATCGGAATCGACGCGGCCGGGCGCAAGCAGTACGTCTACCACCCACTGTGGCGGGAGA
Organism: Micromonospora sp. LH3U1; assembly: GCF_028475105.1. NCBI lineage: Bacteria > Bacillati > Actinomycetota > Actinomycetes > Micromonosporales > Micromonosporaceae > Micromonospora > Micromonospora sp. LH3U1. The sequence goes on from NZ_CP116936.1 coordinate 2,506,046, forward strand.
AGCAGGACGAGGCGAAGTTCGACCACATGCTGGAGGTGGCCCGGCGGCTGCCGGTGCTGCGGGAGCGGGTGGGGCGTGACCTGGACGGCCGAGGGCTGGGCCGGGACCGGGTGCTGGCGACCGTGGCGCGACTGTTGGACATGGGGATGTTCCGGGTCGGCAGCGACCAGTACGCGGCCGGCGACGACCCGACGTACGGGGTGTCCACCCTGCGTCCGGAGCATGCCCGGTCCCGGGGCGGCTGCGTGGTCTTCGTGTTTCCCGCGAAGGGTGGCATCGAGCAGGTGCGCCGGATCGAGGACCCGGAGCTGTGCCAGGTGCTGGTCAATCTTCGCCGTCGTCGGAGGCAGGCGGACCGGCTGTTCGGCTACTGGGACGGCCGGGAGTGGCGCGACGTGCGCAGCGACGAGGTCAACGGCTACCTGCGCGACGCCAGTGGTGGGGAGATGACCGCCAAGGACTTCCGCACCTGGCACGCCACCGTGCTCGCCGCCACCGAGTTGGCCACCGCAGGCCCGGCCCGCTCGGTCACCGCCCGGCGCAAGGCGGTGGTCGCCGTGATGCGCGAGGTGGCCGAGCTGCTGGGCAACACTCCGACGGTGGCCCGTGCGTCCTACGTGGATCCTCGGGTCGTCGACCTCTACCACGACGGGGTGGTGGCGTCGGTGGACCCGCAGGCGCCACGCGAGGAGGCCGAGAGGGTCGTCCGGGAGCTGCTGGAGGAAGCCTGACCGGCCCCGCCGACGGTCCTGGGGGAAAAGTGACGGAGCCGGGGCCTCAGGTGTGGTCGGGGTCCACCGGGCGGCCGCCCGCCGCGAGCGCGGCGGGCGCCTCGCCACGGCCCCCGTTGGCGGCCCACCGTCGGCCCGCTGTGCGGGCGGCGGTCGGCCGCGTTGGTGTCAGTCTGCCGCCAATGAGTTGACCGTGGACGCCGCGCGGTTGACGATCCGCGCCGGATGCGAGCCGCCGTCGCGATGCTCCTGTGGGCTCATCCCGTACGCCGCCCGGAACACCCGGCTGAAATGGGCCTTGTCGGGAAACCCCCAGCGCGCCGCGATGGCTTGCGCGGGCTGGTTGCGCAGCGCCGGGTCGGACAGGTCGCGCCGGCATCGGGTCAGCCGCAGCTCCCGGATGTAGGACGCCACCGTGGTGTCCTCGGCTTCGAACAACCGGTGCAGCGACCGCACCGAGATGTGGTGTGCGTCGGCGAGGACCTGTGGGCTGAGCGCCGCCTCGCCGAGGTGCCGGTGGACGTACGCCTGCACCTGCGCGAGCAGTGCCCGGCGGCGGACCTCGGTGGGCACCGCGTCCTCGGCGACCAGGTGCCGGCCGAGCATGGTGGTGGCCAGGTCGAGTCCCACCGCGCCGAGTCGGCTGGCGTCGGCGGCGTGGTACTGCTCGGGATGCCCGGTCAGTTGCGTCAGGAACTGCGCCAACAGCGCGCCGACCCCCTCGCTGCCGGACATTCGGCCGCCGTAGAGCGCGGCCATCCGCTGTGGCGGCAGCGGCAGTGCGGCGTGCGGGATCATCGCGATGATCGAGCTGGCGTGGTCCCGCTCCGGATCGGTCGCCTGGTGGCCGACGTCGTGCGGCCGGGACGCGTCGTAGAAGGTGAACTCGCCGGAGCGGATCTCGCTGCGTCGGCCCTCCTGGCTGGACGTACCGACACCGCCCGTGGTGAGGGCGAGCATGTACAGCTCCGGGTCCGACTGGCGGATCAGCTTGGCGGTCCGGGTGGCGTCCAGCGACGGGTAGTGGTACTTGATCAGCTGGATTGGGCCGAGGTCGAGGAAGTCGGCCCGGGCGGCGAAGTCGTCGGCGTGCGCGGACTGGATCCGCATCGGCGCCGAGGTGCGCGCGACAAGGTCCAGCCACATCCCGAACCGCTCGCCCGGTGGCAGGATGGTGGTGTCGATGGTGTCCTTCAACAGCATCCGGCTCCCTCAACCCGCTCGGCGCTGGATCAGGGCCTCGACGCCGTCAAGGATCCGGTCCAGGCCGAAGATGAACTCGTCGTCGGGGTCGTCGTCCTGGTCGAGCACCCCGGAGGTCAGCACCCGGTGCAGCGCCGGGAAGCGGGCCGGGTCGATCAACCGGGCCACCATCCGACCGTATGCCGGCATCATCTCACCCGGCGCGACGCCGGCTGCCCGGCTGCCCTCGGCGATCTGTGACGTGAGGGTGGCCTCGTTGCGGGTGTAGCCGGTGATCAGTAGCAGCACCGACATCTTCTCGCCCTCGGCGAGCGCGGTGCCGTCGAGGCAGCGCAGCCCGTCCTCCATCCAGCCGAGCTGCTGCGGGGTGATGGGCGGGCCGGTGATCGGCACGTGCAGCAGCCAGGAGCGTTGCCGCAGCACGCCGTGCTCGGCCCAGGCCCACCGGGTCAGCCCGGCGCGCCAGTCGTCCTCTGGCGGGGGCGGACCGGGCGACGGGCCGTACCCGGTGTCCACCATGAGCATCAGCAGCTCGTCCTTCGAGCCGACGTAGCGGTAGAGGGCCATGGTGGCGGCGCCCAACTCCTTGGCCACCCGGCTCATCGAGACGGCCGCCAGCCCGTCGGCGTCGGCCACTCGGACGGCCGCGTCCACGATGGTGGGCACGCTCATCCCCGGCCTCGGGCCCTTGGGTGGCCGTTCCCGCAGCCCCCAGGCGCTCTCGATGGCCGGCGGGAGCACTGGCCCGCTGTCGTCTGTCTTCGCCGCCACTTTTTCCTCCTTGCCTCGACATCCTAGTTCTGCGTATGGTCTACGCATAACAGCGTACGCCATACGCAGAAAGGAATTGATCATGACGACGATGACCACCACACCGGCGCCACGGGCGGGCCGGCGGGAGTGGATCGGGTTCACGGTGCTGATGCTGCCGCTGCTCCTGGTCTCGATGGACGTGTCGGTGCTCTACTTCGCGGTCCCGTTCATCAGTGAGGAGTTGCGCCCCACCGGTGCCCAGCAGCTCTGGATCTTCGACATCTACGGCTTCGTGCTGGCCGGGCTGCTCATCACCATGGGCGCTCTGGGCGACCGGATCGGCCGACGCCGGCTCCTGCTGATCGGTGCCACCGCGTTCGGGGCGGCGTCGCTGCTGGCCGCGTACGCCGACAGCGCACCGACGCTGATCGCCGCACGCGCCGTGCTCGGCGTCGGTGGGGCCACCCTGATGCCGTCCACCCTTGCCCTGGTGCGCAACATGTTCCACGACGCCAAGCAGCGCGGCACCGCGATCGGCATCTGGACCGCCACGCTCACCGGCGGCATCGCGATCGGCCCGGTGCTCAGCGGCGTCCTGCTGGAGCACTTCTGGTGGGGCTCGATCTTCCTGATCAACATCCCGGCGATGCTGATGCTGCTCCTGCTCGCGCCGATCCTGGTGCCCGAGTTCCGCAACCCGGCGACCGGGCGGTTCGACCTGGTCAGTGCGGCGCTGTCTCTCGGCGCGCTGCTGCCGGTGATCTACGGCATCAAGGAGATGGCCCGCGACGGCCTCAGCCCGGTGCGGGTGCTCGCCATCGTCGCCGGCCTGCTGGTGGGCGCGCTGTTCCTGCACCGGCAGCGGACCCGGGCGTACCCGATGATCGATCTGGGGTTGTTCCGTCGCCGGGGCTTCGCCGGCTCCCTCGCGGTCAACCTGCTGGCGATGTTCGCGCTGGTCGGCTTCGCCATCTTCACCACCCAGCACCTCCAGTTGGTGCTCGGTCTGAGCCCGCTGCGGGCGGCACTGTGGAGCCTCGTGCCGTCGCTGGCGGTGGGCGGAATCGCGCCGGCCGCCGCCGCGCTCGCCCAGCGCGTCGAACGGGCGTACCTGATCGGTGCCGGCTTCGGGATCGCCGTGCTCGGCTTCGCGGTGCTGACCCAGGTCACACCGGAGACGTCGCTGTGGCTGCTGCTCGGCGGCGCCAGTGTCTACGCGGCTGGCCTGGTGATGGTCATGTCCCTCGTCACCGAGCTGGTCCTCGGCGCGGCGCCGCCCGAGCAGGCCGGCGTCGCGTCGGCGCTTACCGAATCCAGCAGTGAACTGGGCGGCGCGCTGGGAATGGCGATCCTCGGCAGCGTGGGCGCGGCGATCTACCGCCGCGAGATCCTCGACGGACTGCCGGCCGGGTTGCCGGCGGACACCGGTGCCGCGGCCCGGGAGACCCTGGGGGGTGCGCTCGCGGTGGCGCAGGGGCTGCCGGCGGATCTGGCCGACGCGGTGCTGCACGCCGCCCGGGTCGCGTTCACCGACGGGCTGCACCTCGCCGCGATCGCCGCCATGGTGGCGATGCTGCTGGGCGCGGTCACCGCGCTGGTCACGCTACGCGGCGTCCGGCCGGCCGACCCGGCGGCGCTGGCCGCCGAGCCGACCGGTCCGGCCGATGCGTCGTTGTCGTCCGTCAGTCGATGAGCACGTGTGCGAGGCGGTCGCGGAAGCGCCGCTCGGAGTCGCTGACGGACTCGCCGCCGATGCCCAGCAGCCCACCGCTGGACGCGGCGCCCACCACCTGCTCGGCGATCTTCACGAGCCAGTGCTTGTACGCCCCGGCCTCGCCCTCGTCGACCCGCGCGGCCAGCAACGCGGCGGCCTCGCCGGCCCGCAGCAGCACGTCGTCGATGTACGCCCGGGGGTCGGCGGGCGCGATGACCGGCAGCTCCTCGCCGGTGTCCGGGTCACCGACCCGGGTCACGATCTCGCCGGCCACGGCGGTGACCAGCGGGCTGGCCGACTCCCGGCCGGCACCGATGGTCTCCAGCCCGGCCGCGGTCTCCGCCATGGTCCGGCGGGTGCCGTCGGACTCGGCGGCGCTCGCCGCGGTCAGGACCGACTGCGGCAGGCCGACCAGCAACCCCCACTCCCCATCGGAGAAACCGAATCCGGTGTACGCCGGTTGCTCGATCACGGCAATGCCCCTTCCGCCCTGCTCTGCTTGGTCAATCGGTGCCCTGCTTGGTCGATCCACCGGGCCCCACGCCGGTGCCCGGGTCAGGCTAGTCCAGGGTCAGCAGGCCCTGTTCGGACACCACGCGCACCGACAGCGTCTTGTACCCGACCTCATCGAAGAGAACCGTCATCTTGTCCTCCTCGTACCCGAGCACCATGCCGTGCCCCCACTCCGGGTGACGCACCTGGCTGTGCACCGGGAACGGCCCGACCGCGCCCTGGTCGGCGACGCTGGTGCCGGCGTGGCAGTTGTCGCAGTGCCCGCAGACCTCGGTCATCTGCTCGCCGAAGTAGGCCAGCAGGGTCTGCCCCCGGCAGGCGCGGGTCTCGGCGAAGGCCCGCATCATGTCGGTGCGGGACCGGGTCACCGTCTGCTGCCGCTCCGCCTCGGCCAGTGCCGCCGCGGCGGCGTCCACCGGGTCGGGGGAGTAGCGGGGTGCGCTGATGCGCTGCCGGGCACGCGGCTCGGCCGCCCCGACCTGCTCCAGCAGGGAGAGGTACTGGCCCAGCTTGCGGGGCCCGAGGCCGGTGGTCTCACGCAGCTCGGTCTTGGTGGCCGGCTTGCGGCGCAGCAGCGCGGCCAGGTCCCGCAGCTCGTCGGAGTTGGGCAGGCCGCCGCTGAAGAACCGTTGCAGGCCCACGTCCTCGGCCTGCCAGAGCAGCAGCACCCGGGCCGGTTGTCCGTCGCGCCCGGCCCGGCCGATCTCCTGGAAGTAGCTGTCCGGCGAGTCGGGCAGCGCCATGTGCACCACCCAGGCGATGTTGGGCTTGTCGATGCCCATCCCGAACGCCGAGGTGGCCACCATGATCGGCACCTGGTCGGCGAGGAACGCCTCGTGCAGCTCGGTGCGCGCGCCGGCGGCCATTCCGCCGTGGTAGAACTGCGCCGGAAAGTCGGCGTCGGTCAACCGGGTAGCCAGCTCCTCGGCGGCGCGGCGGGTCGGCACGTAGATGATCCCCGGCCGCCCCTCGTCGCGCAGCAGCGTCATCAGGCGCCGCCACCGGTAGTCCTCGTCGGGGCAGTGCGCCACCTCGAGGAACAGGTTGGCCCGGTCCAGCCCGGAGACCACCACTTCCGGCTCGCGCAGCCGCAGTCGGGCGATGATGTCGTCGCGTACCGGCGGGGACGCGGTGGCGGTCAGCGCCACCACCGGCGGCCGGCCGATGCCCTCGATCAGGTGCCCGAGCGCCAGGTAGTCGGGGCGGAAGTCGTGCCCCCAGGCCGAGATGCAGTGCGCCTCGTCGATCGCCACCAGCGCCGGCTTCAGCGCGGCGACCTCCGCCATCCGGTCGGGGTTGCTCAGCTGCTCCGGGGTGATGAACAGGAACTCCGCCCGGCCCTCGCGGATCTCGGCGATCGCCTCGGCCTGCTGGGCGGCCGACTCGTTCGAGCTGATCCGCACCGCCCGCAGCTCCGGGCGCTGACGCTCGTTGAGGGCCGCGATCTGGTCCTGCTGGAGAGCCAGCAGCGGGGAGATCACCACGGTGGGGCCGGGGATCAGACTGGCCGGGATCTGGTAGATGGCCGACTTGCCGGCGCCCGTGGGCAGCACTACCAGGGCGTCACGTCGCTTCATCACCGCGCGCATGGCGGCCAGCTGGTTGGGCCGCAGTGCCTTCCAGCCGAAGAGGCTCCGGGCCGCGCGGCGCAACGTCATCGAATGCGTGGACAGTTTCATCGAGAGCCGGAGGTACCCGACCCCATGACCGCCGAAACTCATTCGGAAGATCATGGGGTCGTCGGTGCGGGGCTCAGCGCAGGCGGGGCAGGACCTCGCGCTGGTAGAGGTCGAACAGGCCCTGGTAGTGCGGGCCGGTGTTGGCCACGTAGACCTCGTCGAAGCCGGCCTTGGCGTACTGGTCGATCATCGCCAGGTGTGCGTCGGGGCTGTTGCCGCAGACGAACGCGTCCTTCAGCATCTCCGGCTTGACCAGCTCGGCGGCCTGCTCGAAGTGCCGCGGTGAGGGAAGCACCTGGGACAGCTCACCCGGCACCCCCGCGTTGGGCCAGCGCTCGTACGCGATGCGCAGGCCCTCGTCCTCGCTGTCCGCGTACGCCGCCTTGAAGCCGGCCTGACAGGGCTTGTCGCCGCCGCCGTTCTCGCGGAAGCGCCGGACCATCTCGCCGTCGGGCATGGTGCTCACGTAGCCGTCGCCGATCCGGGCGGCCAGGTCGATGGACTTCGGTCCGAAGCCGGAGACGTAGATCGGCGGGGGAGTGTCGGGCAGCGTGTAGATCCGGGCGTGCTCGACGGTGTAGTGCTTGCCGTGGTGGTTGACGAAGCCGCCGCCCCACAGCTCGCGCAGCACCTCGACGGCCTCCTCCAGCATCTCCAGCCGGACGTCGGTCTGCGGCCAGGCGTCGCCGAAGATGTGCTCGTTGAGCGCCTCGCCGCTGCCGACGCCGAGCACGAACCGTCCGCCGTGCAGCACGGCGCTCGTCGCCGCCGCCTGTGCGATCACGGCCGGGTGGATCCGCATCGTCGGGCAGGTCACCGCGGTGGTCACCGGCAGCGAACAGACCTGGCTGAGCGCGCCGATCATCGACCAGACGAAGGGGCTCTGGCCCTGTGCGTCCACCCAGGGGTGGTAGTGGTCGGAGATCCACAGCGCCTCGAAGCCGGCCCGTTCCGCACCGCGTGCCTGCTCCAGCAGCTCGGCTGGGGTGAACTCCTCACTGGACAGGAAGTAACCGATCTTCATTGTTTCCCCCTCGGCACGCGGAACCTGCTGATGGGGAGAGCCGTACCCCGGCCGCCGCCGGCCACACCCCGGCTCGCCGGGTCCCGGTCGGCGGGTGGCGCTCAGCGCCGACCGAACATCGCCCGGATCGCGGCGAGCAGCAGCAGGGCGCCGACCACCAGGCCGAGCAGGCGTACGCCGGGGATGTCGGCCGGGCTCGTCGCGTCGGCCAGCAGGGCGGGGTCCATCCCCGCACTCTCCCGGGATGCGGGCCACCGGGCAACTGTAAGGTTTATTGACTATTGAATCTCCCGATGTGACCATGGCAGGACCGCCTGCCGGTGGCGGTGCGCCGAGGGCGCGCGAGAGATGGGGTACGGGGGCCGCATGAGCGAGCGCAACCAGCGGGTCGACGGGGGCGCACCGACGCCGATGATGGACATCAACAACTGTGCGAGGGCGGCGTGACCACGCCCAGCGGGCACCTTCCGGCGCTCGCCGCCGCCGTCCTGCAACCCGGGTTCGTCGGCACCACCCCGCCACCGTGGGTGTGCCGCTGGCTCGGTGAGGGCCTCGGCTCGGTGGTGCTCTTCGCCCGCAACGTCGTCGACTCCACGCAGGTGGCGGCGCTCACCGCCACGCTGCGCGCCGAGCGGCCGGACGTCATCGTGGCGATCGACGAGGAGGCCGGAGACGTCACCCGGCTCGAGTCGGTCCACGGCAGCTCCCGGCCCGGCAACCTCGCCCTCGGCGCGGTCGACGACCCCGAGCTGACCGAGGCGGTCGCCCGAGACCTCGGCGTCGAGCTGGCCGCGGCGGGAGTCACCCTCAACTACGCCCCGGACGCCGACGTCAACTCCAACGCGGAGAACCCGGTGATCGGCGTCCGCTCGTTCGGTGCCGACCCGGCGCTGGTCGCGAGGCACACCGCCGCCTGGGTCCGCGGCCTCCAGGCCGGTGGCGTCGCGGCCTGCGCCAAGCACTTCCCCGGGCACGGCGACACCCGCGTCGACTCACACCACGACCTGCCCCAGATCACCGCCGACCGGGACCGGCTGGACGCCTGCGAGCTGGCCCCGTTCCGGGCCGCCGTGTCCGCCGGGGTGCAGGCCGTGATGACCGGTCACCTGCTGGTGCCCGCGCTCGACCCGCACCTGCCGGCCACGCTGAGCCAGCGCATCCTCGGTGGGCTGCTCCGCGACGAGATGGGCTTCTCCGGCGTGGTGGTGACCGACGCGATGGAGATGCGCGCCGTCGCCGACCGGTACGGCTTCGCCGGGGCGACGGTCCGCGCCCTCGCCGCCGGAGCCGACGCGATCTGCATCGGCGGCGAACGGGCCGACGAGCAGGCGGCCCGCGAGCTGCGCGACGCCATCGTGGCCGCGGTCGTCTCCGGTGAGCTGCCCGAGGAACGCCTCGCCGAGGCGGCCAAGCGCGTCGGTCAACTCGCCGCCTGGACGGTGGCCGCCCGCACCGCCGGGTCGGCCGGAGCGCGCGGTGCGACCGACGTCGGTCTGGTCGCCGCCCGCCGGGCCGTCCGGGTCACCACCGCCCGGACCGCGACGGTCGCGTTGCCGCTGACCCGCGCGGCGCACGTCGTCGAGTTCGAGCCGCCCCGCAACATCGCCATCGGCGCGGAGACCCCGTGGGGCATCGGCGCGCCGCTGGGCGAGCTGCTGCCCGGCACGAGCACGGTCCGCTACGCCGAACCCGACGTGCCGGCCGACCCCGGCGCCGGGGCGGGCGCTCGCCCACTGGTCCTGGTGGTCCGCGACCTGCACCGGCACGACTGGATGCGCGCCGCCGTGCAACGCGCGTTGGCCGTCCGGCCGGACGCGGTCGTGGTCGAGCTGGGCGTGCCCGAGCTGGTCACCGGGGCGGTGCACCTGGCCACCCACGGCGCCACCCGGGCCAGTGGGTGGGCCGCCGCCGAGGTGCTGGCCGGCGACCGCTGAGCTGACCGGCTGGCGCTGTTCGACCGGCTGGCGCTGTTCGACCGGCTGGCGCTACGCGAGGTCGGCGACCAGGTCCGCGTACTCGGGGTGCTTGTCGATGAACGCGGCCATGAAGGGGCACTGCGGCACCACCTTGGTGCCGCGAGCGCGGACCTGGTCCAGGGTGCCCCGGATCAGCGTGCCGCCCACGCCCTTGCCCTGGAAGCTCCGGTCCACCTCGGTGTGGGTGAAGACCAGGACCTCCCCGCGCGGCAGGTACGCCGTGAAGCCGGCCAGCGCGTCGTCGACCAGGATCTCGAAGCGGTGCTTTGCCGGGTTGTCCTCGACCAGGGTGCTCATCCGGCCATTCTCCCCGCGGCGTCGGTCAGCGCGTCCAGTTCGCCGAGCAACCGGTCCACCTCGTCGACGGTGTTGTAGTGGTAGATGCTGGCCCGCACCGCGCCACCGCTGTCGCGCAGACCCATCATCTGGAAGTACTCGTAGGCGTAGTAGTCACCGACGGAGAGGCAGAACCCGGCGGCGCCCAACGCCTCCTGGGTGGCCGCTGGTGACATCCCGGCGACCCGGAACGACACCGTCGGGCAGCGCCGGGCCGGCGAGCCGTAGACGGTGATCGCGGACCGCTCCGCGAACCCGGCGAGCAGCCGGTCCAGCAGTGCCTCCTCGTGCGCCTGGGCGGCGGCCAGCCCGGCGCGCAACCGCGCCCGCCGGTCCCCGACCGCGTCCGGGTCCAGCCCCGCCAGGTGATCCACCGCGGCGGTCACACCGGCCAGCAGCGGGAAGCTCGGGGTGCCGTACTCGAACCGCTCCGGCACCCCGTCGGAGGAGGGCACCAGCTTCGCCGGGCGCAGCGCCGCCCACCGGGCCGGGTCGGCCACCATCGCCGCCAGGTGTGGCCCGGACCACTTGTACGCGCTGGTGACCAGCACGTCGGCGCCGAGCGAGGCCAGGTCGGTCGGCCCGTGCGGCACCGAGTGCACCCCGTCGACGCAGACCAGAGCGCCGACGGTGTGAGCGGTCTTGGCGATCGCCGCCACGTCCGGCATCGTGCCGATGGCGTTGCTGCCGGCGGTCACCGCGACCAGCCGCGTCCGCTCACCGACCAGGTCCGCGTACTGGGCTGCGGGCAACTCACCGGTGTGCCGGTCCACCTCGGCCCAGCGCACCGTCGCGCCAGCCGCCTCGGCCGCCTGCACCCACGGTCGCACGTTCGCGTCGTGGTCGAGCCGGGAGACCACCACCTCGTCGCCCGGGCGCCAGCTCGCGCCGAGCGTGCGGGCCAGGGTGTACGTCAGCGCGGTGGCACTCGGGCCCAGCACCACCCCGTCCGGGTCGGCGTCCAGCAGGTCGGCCACCGCCGAGCGGGCCTCGGCCACCATCTCCAACGACCGGCGACCCGGTACGAAGGCGGCGCTGCGGTTGCCGACCGCCGTACGCATGGCATCGGTGACCGCGTCGATCACACCGGCCGCGGTCTGGGTGCCCCCGGCCCCATCGAAGTGGACGAAGCCCTCGGTCAGGGCGGGATAGGCAGCCCGGGTGCGGGCGATGTCGAACGGCATGTCCCGGACCCTAGCCGGTGCTCCCCGTGCCTGGTCGGCCGGCGGTGGATCACCGTTCGGCCGGACCGTCGCCGACGTCTCGTACTCTTGGTGAGGTGACGAACCGACCCGCCACCATGCCCATTCCCCCCATTCGCCGCGCCGCCGGTCTGTTCGCCGGTCTGGCACTCGGCCTCGCCGTGCTCGCCGGTTGCAGTTCCCAGGGCGCCTCCACCGACTGCGGGCTGGACGCCTGCACGGTCACCTTCGAGCGGGGTGTCGACGCGAGCGCCACCATCCTGGGCGTCGAGGCCAAGCTGGTCGGCGCTGAGGGTGACCAGGTGACCGTCGAGGTCGCCGGCGAGCAGCTCAGCCTCACCACCGGCCAACAGGCCGCCGAGGCCGGAGGCTTCGGAGTCACCCTGGACAGCGTGACCGACCAGCAGGTCAAGATTCGCGTATCGCGCAACCCGGGCAACTGACCTGGGCGGGCGGCGGTGGCCGACGTTTGGGAATCTTCCGAATCGGAGATTGTGACGCCATGTCACTCACCCGTAGCGCCGAAGCCACCGCCTCCCGAACGGCGGACAGCCGGTGGCTGGAACTCCTCGCCCGGGCCGGCTTCATCGGCTACGGCATCGTCCACCTCCTCTTCGCCTGGTTGGCGTTGCAGATCGCGTTCGGCACGTCGTCCGACGACGGCGACCAGTCCGGCGCGCTGCGTACCCTCTCCGAACAACCGCTGGGTAAGTTCCTGGTCATCGCCACCGCGGTCGGTCTGCTCGCGATGGCGATCTGGCAGGCGCTGGAGGCGGCGGTCGGGCACCGCGCCGAGCGGGGCAAGGAGCGGGTCGTCGAGCGGCTCGCCTCGGCCGGCCGGACTGTCGTCTACCTCTACTTCGCCTGGACCGCCTTCAAGGTCTTCAAGGACGTCGGGTCGAACAGCGCCGACCAGCAGGAGGCGTTGACCGGCAAGCTGATGACCTCCAGCGGGGGTCGCTGGCTGGTCGGCCTGGCCGGGCTGGTGCTCGCCGGCATCGGCGTCGGCCTGGTCATCTACGGCATCCTCAAGAAGTTCGAGAAGCACCTGAAGACCGGCGAGATGAGCCCGAAGACCCGCAAGCTGGCCCGCCGCCTCGGCACCGCCGGATACACCGCCAAGGGCGTCGCGTACGGCATCTCCGGTCTGCTGGTCATCGTGGCGGCGGTGAACTACGACCCGAAGAAGGCCCGTGGTCTGGACGCCGCGCTGCACACGCTGCGCGAGCAGTCGTACGGCACGTTCCTGCTGACCCTGGTGGCCCTCGGCATCGCCGCCTTCGGCCTCTACTGCTTCCTCCAGTCCCGGTACCGCAAGGTCTGAGCTGGTCGATTCCGGGGACGTCGGGCACTCTTGGGCTTTTGCCCGGAGTGCCCGACGTCTGGTCGAAGGGAAGCACCGAAGCCGTGCAGAGCTATCTCGAAACGGCCGTCGTCGCGCTCGTCGCGGCGGCGGTCGCCCTGTTCCTGGTCGAGGTCGTCCACCGGCTGACCCGGCGGTTCGGCCGCCGGTCGCAGCTGTTGACCGAGCTGACCGATCACGCGCACCGCCCGTTCCAGGTCGCCGGCACGGTCGTCGCCGTGCAGTTCGCCGTCCGCCTCAGCACCGGGTACGCGGTCGGTGAGAGCTGGCGGCAGTTGCTGCTGCACCTGCTCGTCCTCGGCGTCATCGCCACCACCGCCTGGCTGGTCGCCTCCCTGCTGGTCGTCGTGGAGGACACCGCGCTGGCCCGGTTCCGGGTCGACGTGCCGGACAATCGGCACGCCCGGCGGGTACGGACCCAGGTGGTGATGCTGCGCCGACTGACCATCGCGGTGATCGTCATCCTGACCGTCGGGGTCATGCTGATGACGTTCCCGAGCGTGCGTGGCATCGGCGCCGGGGTGCTGACCTCGGCCGGTGTGGTCGGTGTGGTGGCCGCGCTCGCCGCGCAGAGCCTGCTCGGCAACGTCTTCGCCGGCCTCCAACTCGCCTTCAGCGACGCCGTCCGGCTCGACGACGTGGTCGTCGTCGAGGGGGAGTGGGGTCGGATCGAGGAGCTGACCCTCAGCTACGTCGTCGTGCAGATCTGGGACGACCGGCGGTTGATCCTGCCCACCTCGTACTTCACCAGCAAACCGTTCCAGAACTGGACCCGGACCGAGGCGGCGGTGCTCGGCACCGCCGAGTTCGACGTGGACTGGGCGGTGCCGGTGCAGACCATGCGCGAGGAGCTGCGCCGCCTCGTCGAGGGCACCGAGCTGTGGGACGGGCGGGTCTGCGTCCTGCAGGTCACCGACGCCACCGGCGGGACGGTCCGGGTGCGGGCGCTGGTCAGCGCCGCCGACGCGGGCAGACTGTGGGACCTGCGCTGCCTGGTCCGGGAGCACCTGGTCGCCTGGATTCGGGACAACCGCCCGACCGCGATGCCCCGGATGCGTACCGAGCTGGGCGATGCCAGCAGCAACCTGCCCTGGCAGTGGGTGCAGCCGAGGCGGCCGGCCCGTCGCGCAACCGACACGGAGGCCGCCGACGACGCGCGCGTCTTCGGGGGCAGCGACGACGGCGACGCCCGCAGCGAAGCCTTCGTAGGCCCCGAAGAAACCCGCCCCTAACCCGCCCCCATCACCCCCTCCCACCCCACCCCCACCCCACCTCCCACCCCCTCCAGCCCCAGGTGATCAAGAGGTTTCGGTCACCCGCGCCGGGTTTCTTGACCGAAACCTCTTGATCACGCGCATCGGGCGGGCGGGGGGTCCGTTGCGGGAGGTTTGGTCGGGCTTGGGTGGGGGATGTGCTGCCGGACGTCTCTGGCGCGATCGGGCGTTGGCGGCGCGCCGTCCGGTCAACGGGGACGGTGAGCTGCTTCGCGCGTTTTAGGATTGACGGGCGGCGACTCCGGGCATACAGCGCGGTGATGAGGAAAGGAGGACAGCATGGCTGACGTGGCGAACGCCCGCACATCCCAGAACGGGAGCGAGCCCTCCACCGCCGAGCTGGTGCAGCGAGCCACCGAGCAGGTCTCCCGCCTCGTACGGGACGAACTGGCGCTGGCCCGGGCGGAGTTGACCCAGAAGGGCAAGCACGCCGGAATCGGAATCGGCCTGTTCGGCGGCGGCGGAGCGCTGGCGTTCTACGGCCTGGGAGCGCTGGTCGTCACGGCGATCCTGCTGCTCGACCTGGTGCTGCCCGCCTGGGCCGCCGCGCTGATCGTGGCGGTGGCGCTCTTCCTGCTGGCCGGCATCCTCGCCCTGGTGGGCAAGAAGCAGGTCAGCCGTGCGGTCCCACCGGTGCCGGCGGCCACGGTCCGGAGCCTCCGGGCCGACGTGGACACCGTCACCGCCGCGGTGAAGGACAGGGGACGGTCATGACGGGCAACGGGACCGGCGACACGGAGGCGCTCCGCGAGGAGATCCGTCGCACCCGCGTCGAGTTGGGCGAGACGATGGAGGCGTTGGCCGCCAAGGCCGACGTCAAGGCGCGCCTGAAGGAGTCCGCCGGGCAGGCCAAGGAGCGGATGCGCGAGCAGGCGGCGCAGACCGTCGCACGGGTCCGCGGGCAGGCCGCGCGTGGCGCCGGAATGGCGCGCGCGCAGGCGTACGAGGCGGGCGAGTTGGTGCGCGCGCAGGCGCACGAGACCGGCGGGCTGGTGCGCGCGCAGGCGCACGACAAGAGCGAGTTGGTGCGACGCAATCCGGTGCCGTGGGCGACGATCGCCGCGGGTGCGGTGGTCGCCGTGGTGGTGCTGATGATCGTTCGGGGGAGGCGTAGGTGAGCAAGAGCATCGGCAGGGTCGCGTACCGGCCGGTCGGCGTGTTGTTGGGTATCGCCGCGGGCACGGTGGCTGGCGCGATCTTCCGGCAGGTCTGGAAGGTCACCGCGGGCGACGGTGAGGCGCCCAACGCGATCGACGAGGATCGCGGCTGGGGCGAGATCCTGGCCGCCGCGGCGTTGCAGGGGGCGATCTTCGCGGTTGTCCGGGCTGCCGTGGACCGGGGCGGCGCGGTCGGTGTCCGCCGGATGACCGGCAGCTGGCCGGACTGACCGCACAGCGACTTCAGCCCCCTTTCCGCATCGATGGGAAGGGGGCTTTCGCATGGCATCGGACGCCGCCCAGTGGGCCTGAGGCATCCGTCAGGTCACATGTCGGAGAAATTCGTCGGAGAGGTCGTGACAGACTTTTTGCGTCCGTGATTTGCTGGTCCCCGCTGTTGCGAGATGGCGTGGGTTGAGAGAAGTCTCCTTCGTGGGGCCGCCTCAGGCGCCGCTGCTCGAAAACGGCCGATCGGCCGCACGGCGTGCACGGCCACCAGTTTTTAGAGGGAGATACACATGGCTCAGGGAACCGTGAAGTGGTTCAACGCTGACAAGGGCTTCGGCTTCATCACCGTCGATGGTGGGGGTGCTGACGTGTTCGTCCACTTCTCGGCCATCCAGACCAGCGGCTACCGCTCGCTGGAGGAGAACCAGCGGGTGGAGTTCGAGATCGCTCAGGGTCAGAAGGGCCCGCAGGCTGAGCAGGTCCGTCCCATCTGAGTACGATGGCCGGCCCCCGCCGGCCAGTGGGACGATCCGGCCAGGGGTCGTTGTGAAGCCCCGCATCCCGAGAGGGATGCGGGGCTTTCCACGTTTCCGGGCCGGGTCGGGACCCACAGTGGACCGACTGGTCAGCGTCGGCGGCGTGCACGCAGGCCGAGCCAGAGCACCACCAGCCCGGCCAGCGCCACGAGCGGACCGAGCACCGCCCAGATCTTATCGTCGGTCATCACGCTGCCGCTGACGTAGCCGAGGCCCTGGACCGTCCACACCGCACCGATCACGACGGCCAGCAGGCCGAGGGTGAGCGAAAGCCAACCCCTCATCGCGTCCCCTCTCCGCCGCCCGGGGCGGCGCGCCGCCCTCCAGCATCGCCGGCCGGGCAGCGCCACGCGAGCACCCCGGGTGCGCGGGTCACCACCGGTCGTGCACCTGCGGGCGGATCAGCTCGTCGTAGATCTCCCGTACGGCGGCCAACTGGCCGTCGCTGAGCGGCGACAGGGCCGCCGTGGCGGCGTTGCGCCGGGCCTGGTCAGCATCGCGGGCGCCGGGGATGACGACGGTGACGCCCGGCTGGTCCAACACCCAGCGCAGCGCGAACTGCGCCATCGTGCGGTCCTCGTCGACCAGCGGAGCCAACCGGCGTACGGCGGCCAGGCCCCGCTCGAAGTCGACCCCGGAGAACGTCTCCCCGACGTCGAAGGCCGCGCCGTGCCGGTTGAAGTTGCGGTGGTCGTCGGCGGGGAACTCGGTGTGCTCGTCGTACCGGCCGGAGAGCAGGCCGCTGGCCAGCGGCACCCGGGCGATGATGCCGACGCCGGCCGCCGCGGCGGCCGGCAGGACACGCTCCAGCGGCTTGTGGCGGACCGCGTTGAGGATGATCTGGACGCTCGCCACCCCCGGTCGGGCGATCGCGGTGAGGGCCTGATCGCAGGTCTCGACGCTGACGCCGTACCCGGCGATGGCCTTCTCGGCGACGAGGGTGTCCAGGCCGTCGAAGACCTCGTCGGAGGAGAAGACGGCGGTGGGCGGGCAGTGCAACTGGACCAGGTCCAGCGTGTCCATACCCAGGTTGGCCCGGGACCGGTCGGTCCACTGCCGGAAGTTGGCCAGGGTGTACGCCTCCGGCTGCTGCTCGACGCGGCGGCCCATCTTGGTGGCGACGGTCAGCCCGGCGTCGGGTCGGGAGCGCAGGAAGCGGCCGATGAGTTGTTCGCTGCGGCCGTCGCCGTACACGTCGGCGGTGTCGAGGAAGGTGACCCCGGAGTCCACGGCGGCGGCGAGCACGGCCATCGCGTCGGCCTCGCTGACGGTGCCCCAGTCCGCGCCGAGTTGCCAGGCGCCCAGGCCGACCGCTCCGACGGTCCGGCCGAGCCGGTTGAAGCTGCGCTGTTCCATGCCCCGAGCCTAGTGATCGGGTTGTCACCCTGCCAGGCGAGCCGTACCTTGAAACAAGACGGACGTACGGTTTGGGAGGCTGTGATGTGGGACCCGACGACCTACCTGCACTTCGGCGACGAGCGGTCCCGGCCGTTCCACGACCTCGTCGCGCGGATCCCCGCCGCGCGGCCCCGGGCCGTGGTCGACCTCGGCTGCGGCCCCGGCCAGCTCACCGCCACCCTCGCCCAGCGCTGGCCGACCAGCCGGGTGCTCGGCCTGGACTCCTCACCCGAGATGATCGACCGGGCCGCCGCCCTCGGCGCTCCAGTCGACTTCGCGGTCGCCGACCTGCGCGACTGGCATCCGACCGGTGACGAGGACGTGGTGGTCAGCACCGCCGCGCTCCAGTGGGTGCCGGGCCACCAGGAGCTGCTGCGCCGCTGGGCCGGCGAGCTGCCCGCCGGGGCGTGGCTGGCCATGCAGGTCCCCGGCAACTTCGCCGCCGGATCGCACCGCGCCCTGCGCGAGGTCGCCGACCAGCCGGCCTGGCGCGCCGAGGTCGCCCCGCTACTGCGCGCGGACCCGGTCGACGACCCGGCCGACTATGCGGCGCTGCTGACCGCCGCCGGCTGCGCGGTGGACGCCTGGGAGACTACCTACGTGCACCTGCTGCCGGCTCGGCCCGCCGCCGAGCACCCGGTGCTGGCCTGGATGGAGGGCACGGCGCTGCGCCCGGTCCGGGCCGCACTGGACGCCGCCGGCTGGTCCGCCTTCCGGGCCGAGCTGGGGGTACGCCTCACCGCCGAGTACCCGGTGCGGCAGGGTCAGGTGTACTTCCCGTTCCGCCGCGTCTTCGTCGTCGCCCGCACCGGCGACCGTGCCCAGGAGAACCCGTGACCGACCTGCCCACCTTCATCGCCGGCCTGCCCAAGGTGGAGCTGCACGTGCACCACGTCGGCTCCGCCTCGCCCCGGATCGTCGCCGAGCTGGCCGCCCGCCACGAGGGACGCACCCCCGTGCCGGCCGACCCGGAGACGCTCGCCACCTACTTCGAGTTCCGCGACTTCGCGCACTTCATCGAGGTCTACCTGAGCGTGGTGGACCTCATCCGCGACCCGGAGGACGTCTGGATCCTCACCCACGAGGTGGCCCGGGAGCTGGCCCGCCAACAGGTCCGGTACGCGGAGCTGACCATCACCCCGTACTCGCACGTTCGGCGGGGCATCCCCGCGCCGGCGTTCTGTGAGGCGATCGAGGACGCCCGCAGGCGTGCCCTGGCCGACTTCGGCATCGAACTGCGCTGGTGCTTCGACATCCCCGGTGAGGCTGGCCTGCCGGCAGCCGAGGAGACGCTGCGCATCGCCGTGGAGGAGCGCCCGGACGGGTTGATCAGCTTCGGTCTGGGCGGCCCGGAGATCGGCGTACCCCGGCCGCAGTTCCGGCCCTACTTCGACCAGGCCCGCGCCGCCGGTCTGCGCTCGGTGCCGCACGCCGGGGAGACCACCGGCCCGCAGACGATCTGGGACGCGCTGAACGAGCTGGGCGCCGAGCGGATCGGGCACGGCATCTCCGCCGCCCAGGACCCGGAGCTGCTCGCGTACCTGGCCGAGCGGCAGATCGGGATGGAGGTCTGCCCGACGTCGAACGTACGGACCCGGGCGGTGGCCTCCATCGACGAGCACCCGCTGCCCCGACTGGTCGAGGCCGGGCTGCTGGTCACCATCAACTCCGACGACCCGCCGATGTTCGGCACGACCCTCAACGACGAGTACGCGGTCGCGGCCCGTCTGCTCGGGGCCGGCCCCGAGGGCCTGGCCGGGTTGGCCCGCAACGCGGTGACCGCGTCCTTCCTCGACCCCGCCGGCAAGCAGCGGATCACGGCCGAGATCGACGCCTACCTCGCCACCGCCGGCTGAGCCGATCGGTGAGCAGGGCGCGCGGCGGGAGCGTGGGTGTGGGGGGACCTGAGACTCCCGCCGCGCGCGCGGCTCCACCGGCCGGGGGTGCGTGGTGCGCTCGACCGGTGGAACTGGTGGGTTCGTGCTCTGATCCTGTCAGTCCGTGGCCGATCCAACGCGGTCGTTAACCGCGATCTAAGGAAGACTTGCGCCGGCGCACAGCCCGGGGTCGGCCCGGGTCAGTCGTCGGTGGGGCGCTGGCGCGGCCAGCGACGTCCGCTGGTCTTCGTGTCCCGTGCGTCGCGTGCCATCCGGCCGACCAGACCGAAGCGACTGACCTGCCGGGGCGTCGCCTCCGGGTCGGCGAGCAGCATCACCACGCTGGCCCCGCCCAGCCGGGCGCGGTCGATGCTCACCGAGCCGTTGGCCTGCAACGCCACCCGCTTGGCGATGTCCAGGCCGAGCCCTGTCGAACCCTGGTCGCTGGTCCCCCGGCGCAGGGCCCGGTCCGGGTTGGCGATGCCGGGACCGGCGTCGTCGATCCGGATCGCCACGTAACCGTCGCGCCGGGACACGGCGACCTCGAACGCGGTGCCCTGCGGGGTGTAGCGGAAGACGTTGCCGATCACCGCGTCCAGCGCGGCGGCCAACTCGGCGCGCGGCACCGGCGCCGGGATGCGCAGCTGGGCGCCGTTCACCCGGTGCGGCCGGTTCTGGTCGCCGGCCAGCGCGGCCCAGAACACCATCCGGTCACGGACCACTTCGCTGACGTCGCACATCGCCGGTCCGGCCTCGTGGGCCACCGCCTTGCGGGTGGTCTTGATGAGCACGTCGATCTCACCCTCCAGGGTGACGATCGCCTGCCGGATCCGCCGGATGCCGCGGAGCCGGTCCAGCTCGGCCGGGCTGAACGAACCCACGCTGGTGTCGTCGGACTCCAACGCCTCCGCGTCCAACCGCAGCACCGTCAACGGGGTACGCAGACGGTGCGACAGGTCGGCCACCAACTCCCGCTCGTCGGTGCGGGCCGCGTCCAGCCGGTCGGCCATCCGGTTGAAGGCGTACCCGGCCTCGGCCAGCTCGCGGGGACCGGTCGGCTCGATGCGTACGCCCACGTCGCCGTCGCCGATGGAGAGCGCGGCCTTGACCAGACCCCGGGTCGAGTCCACCGCGCGGGCGGCGACCCGGTCGACCACCAGCACCGCCGCGCCCGCCATCGCCGCGCCGACCGCGAACAGCAGCAGCCAGGTGCCGCCAGCACCCTCGCCCAGCGTCGAATCCGGGAGGAACACCTCGACCACGGCAGTCCGGTCACCGAGGACGACCGGGTCGAGCCGAACCACTCCGCCGTCGACGTCGACGACCATCGACCGTCGGTCGGCACGAGCCCGGTCCAGGTCGCTGTCGCTGGCCCGACCTGCGGATTCGTCCAGCCCCAGCCCGTGCACCACCGGTCGGGTCGGTGCACCCTCGGCGCTGGCGACCACGGCACGCTCGACGACCACCGGGTCGGTGCTCACCGCCAGTGCGCCGGTCACCAGCGCGCTGCGCCTGGCCGCGTCGGCGATCGCCTTGTCCCGGCTCTGCTCACGCAGGCTGAGCCCGAGCGGAATCAGGAACGCGAGCGCGACGAGACTGCACATGCCGGCCGTGAGCAGGGCCAGCGCTGTCCTCAGTCCGGTGCCACCAGCCGGAACCCGACCCCCCGCACGGTGCGCAGGTAGCGCGGCTTCGCCGCGGACTCGCCCATCTTTCTGCGGAGCCAGTACAGGTGAACGTCGATGGTCTGATCCTCGCCGACCGATGGCTGCCGCCATACCTCCTCCAAAAGTTCCCGGCGGGACACTACCCGCCCGGGTCGCGCGGCGAGATACGCCAGCAGGTCGAATTCCTTGCGGGTCAGCGCCAGCGGCTCCCCGTCGAGCTGGGCGCTGCGCTCGCCCACGTCCACCCGTAGCCCGCCGACGCTGTGCACCGCGGGCTGCACCGTCCGGCTGGCCCGGCCGGCCCGACGCAGCACGGTGGTGATCCGCGCGTCCAGGTGCGCCCCGGTGAACGGCTTGACCATGTAGTCGTCGGCGCCCGCGCGTAGCAGTTTGACCACCGACTGCTCGTCGTCCCGGGCGGTGGCGATGATGATCGGGACGTCGGTGATGCCGCGCAGCATCCGCAGCGCGTCCGAGCCGTCCAGGTCGGGCAGACCGAGGTCGAGGACCACCAGGTCGGGTGTCTCCGCGGCGACCCGACGCAGGGCATCCAACGCCGTACCCACGGCGTGCACGGCATGCCCCCGGTCGGTGAGGGACCGCAGCATCGCGCCGCGTACGACGTGATCGTCTTCGACCAGGAGCACGGAGGCCACGACAAGACCGTACTTGGCCTGGCAAGTCGATCGCGTTGCGACGTGCCTGGCAAGCGGGCAAGCTGGTACGACGATGTCGTTCACCCTGTTCGCCGATGCCCGCCTGGCGCTCGCCCGGGACAGCCTCGCCGGCCTCTCCACCGGCGACGCGCTCGGCGCGCAGTATTTCCTGTCCGGGTCGCCGCCTGCGGATCTCGACGTGGACGCACTGCCACCGGCGCCGTGGGAGTGGACCGACGACACCGAGATGGCCTGCTCGGTCCTCGCCGAGCTGGCCGACTCCGGCGGCATCGACCGGGACCGGCTGGCCCTGGCCTTCGCCGAGCGTTGCGCCCCACGCCGGGGGTACGGCACCGGCGCGATGCTGATCCTGCGGCTGATCCGCACCGGCACCCCGTGGCCGCTGGCCGCCGCGTCGGCCTTTGACGGTCAGGGCTCGTGCGGCAATGGTGCGGCGATGCGGGTCGGCCCGTTGGGCGCGTACTTCGCCGACTCGACCGCGCGTGCCGCGGCCCAGGCCCACGCCTCAGCCGAGGTGACGCACGCGCACCCAGAGGGGATCGCGGGTGCTGTCGCGGTGGCTGTCGCCGCCGCGCTGGCCGCCCAGGCCCGCCTCGACGGGCACCGGCCGGCCCCGGAGCGGCTGCTCGCCGGGATCGCCGCGGCGCTCGATTCGGGCACCGAGGTACACCGAGGCGTGAGCCGGGCGGCCGGGCTGCTCGGTCGGCCGCTGCCCCGGGTGGTGGCGGCGCTCGGCAACGGCTCCCGGGTGACCGCCCAGGACACCGTCGGGTTCACCCTCTGGGTGGCGGCAACCCACCTCGACGACTATCCGGCGGCGATCCGGACGTGCGTGCAGGCCGGCGGGGACGTGGACACCACGGCCGCCATCGTCGGGGCGGTGGTGGCGGCGTACACCGGCGTCGGCACCGCCGGGGGCGTGCCCGAGTCGTGGCTGGCCGCCCGCGAGCCGCTACCGACCTGGCTGCCCTGACCACCCGGCCTGCCCGGCCTGCCCGGCCTGCCCGGCCTGCCCGGCCTGCCCGGCCTGCCCGGTCTGGGCCGCCGCCTGGCCTGGCCGCCCGAGCAGCCCGGGCCATGATCGACTCGGGTTTCTGCAAATCGGGGTGTCCGTGTGGCGTTGATGCCGCGGTTTCCGGGAACCCGAGTGGATCACCGAGATGACGCGGAAACGGCGGGGGCCTCGTCCTTGTCCGTGCGGCCGGTCACCTCGGCGGGCGTCGCGGCGTCGTCCTCGTCCGGTCCGCCGGTCACCTCGGCGAGCGCCGTGGCCTCGGCTGGGTCGCGCCGGCGCCAGCGGCTGACCAGCCAACCGATCGCCGCGCCGCCGCCCAATCCGGCCAGCAGCCCGGCGGCCAACATCCCGTCGGCGCTACCGGACTCCTCGTCCGCGCCGCCCGCACCAGCGGCCGGGGCGTCGACACGGTTGTCCGGAGCAGCCGGCGCACCGGCCGCCGGGGCGCCGTGGCCGCCGTGTCCGACCGGACCCGCCGCTCCAGCGGCCGCCGGCAGCAGGGTGAGCACCGGGGCCCGGTGCGCGCCGTCGGCGTCCGCCCAGCGGACCACCGTGCCGTCGGCGTACGTCTGGACGACCTCGAAGGCGAGTCGCTCCGCCTGCGGCAGCGGGCCCATGGACAGCGCCAGCCGGGCCGGGCCGGCCGGGCTCTCGCCGACCCGGACCCAGGTCACCGCGGTGGTCACCGTGCTCACCCCGGTGGAGTGGAGGCCAGCCACCGGACGATCCAGCGTACGAGAGCTGATCTTGGGTGCCCAGCCGTCGACCGACATCGGGTAGACCTCGGCGACCGGTGCGTCGGCCGGCAACTTGACCTCGATCTGGCGGGTCTTCGTGCCGGCACGCTCCTCCGGCACGATGAACTCCAGGCGTACGGCGTCGCCCTGCCGAGCCTCGGTCGGGGTCGTCGTCACGTCCGCCGCGTACGCCGAACCGGGCCAGAGCAGCAGCCCGGCGGCGGTCAGCGCGGTCACCGCCGCGATCCGCCTCCGGCGCCCACCGCCGTGCGTGCTCGCCATCTTGTGCCCCCATCCGTGTCGACGCGACCGGCACCGGTTCCGGCCACACCTGGTAGTTCGGCTCCGAGGCGCGAAAGGTTCAACGTCGGCCGTCAGGAAGGTGCCCTTCCTTACCGCGGGTGGGTGGACCGATAGCATCGGCAGGGGCCGAGGATCGGCACCGTTTCGTACTGCTTGGAGGAGTCACCGTGTCAGCACCCCGTACCCCCGCCGTGGCCGACCCCGTCGTCGTCGCCGCCGGGACCACGGCGGCCGACGCGGTGGCCGCGGCCGGACTGCCCGCGAACGGCCCCAAGGCGGTCGTGGTGGTCCGCGACCCGTCGGGTCAGCTGCGCGACCTGGACTGGGCGCCGGCTGAGGAGACCGTCGTCGAGCCGGTCAGCCTGGATTCGCCCGACGGGCTCAACGTGCTGCGCCACTCCACCGCGCACGTGCTCGCCCAGGCCGTGCAGGACGTCTTCCCCGAGGCCAAGCTGGGCATCGGCCCGCCGATCGAGAACGGCTTCTACTACGACTTCGACGTCGACAAGCCGTTCCAGCCCGATGACCTCAGCAAGCTCGAGAAGCGCATGCAGGAGATCATCAAGTCCGGGCAGCGGTTCCGCCGCCGCCGCTTCGGCAGCCTCGACGAGGCGCGCTCCGAGCTGGCCGACGAGCCGTTCAAGCTGGAGTTGATCGAGGTCAAGGGCGAGGGCCTGGACACCAACGAGGTGATGGAGGTGGGCGGCGGCGAGCTGACCATCTACGACAACCTCGACGCCAAGGAGGACAAGGTCTGCTGGTCGGACCTGTGCCGGGGCCCACACCTGCCGACCACCCGACTGATCGGCGCGTTCAAGCTGATGCGCTCGGCCGCCGCGTACTGGCGGGGGTCGGAGAAGAACCCGCAACTGCAGCGGGTGTACGGCACCGCGTGGCCGACCCGCGACGAGCTCAAGGCGTACCTGAAGCTGTTGGAGGAGGCCGCCCGGCGCGACCACCGCAAGCTCGGCGCGGACCTCGACCTGTTCAGCTTCCCCGACGAGATCGGCTCCGGCCTGGCGGTCTTCCACCCCAAGGGCGGCATCATCCGCCGGGAGATGGAGGACTACTCGCGGCGCCGGCACGAGGAGGCGGGGTACGAGTTCGTCAACACCCCGCACATCAGCAAGGCGCAGCTCTTCCACACCTCCGGGCACCTGCCGTACTACGCGGACACCATGTTCCCGCCCATGCAGCTGGAGGGCGCGGAATATTACCTCAAGGCCATGAACTGCCCGATGCACAACCTGATCTTCAGGTCGCGCGGGCGGTCGTACCGGGAGCTGCCGCTGCGGATGTTCGAGTTCGGCACGGTCTACCGGTACGAGAAGTCCGGCGTCGTGCACGGCCTGACCCGGGTTCGTGGCCTGACCCAGGACGACTCGCACATCTACTGCACCCGTGAGCAGATGGCCGGCGAGCTGTCCACGCTGCTCAGCTTCGTGCTGGATCTGCTGCGCGACTACGGTCTGGACGACTTCTACCTGGAGCTGTCCACCCGGGACGACTCGCCCAAGTTCATCGGCGCCGACGAGGACTGGGCCGAGGCGACCGAGGCGCTGCGGACCGCCGCCGCGACGTCCGGGCTGGAGCTGGTGCCCGACCCGGGTGGCGCGGCGTTCTACGGGCCGAAGATCTCCGTGCAGGCCCGCGACGCGATCGGCCGGACCTGGCAGATGTCCACCATCCAGGTCGACTTCAACCAGCCGGCGCGGTTCGGGCTGGAGTACCAGGCCGCCGACGGCACCCGGCAGCAGCCCGTGATGATCCACCGGGCGTTGTTCGGGTCGATCGAGCGGTTCTTCGGGGTGCTCACCGAGCACTACGCGGGCGCGTTCCCGGCGTGGCTGGCGCCGGTGCAGGTGGTGGGCATCCCGATCCGCGAGGACCACACCGACTACCTGCACGGCTTCGTCGCGGCGCTGCGGGCCGAGGGGATCCGGGCCCAGGTGGACGCGGGTGACGACCGGATGCAGAAGAAGATCCGGACCGCACAGCAGCAGAAGATCCCGTTCATGGTCATCGCCGGTGACGACGACGTGGCGGCCGGCACGGTCTCCTTCCGCTACCGCGACGGCTCCCAGCGCAACGGGGTGCCGATCGCCGAGGCGGTGACCCACGTCCTGGACGTGGTCAGCTCGCGAACCAACATCGGCCCCTCGGCCGCCGCGGAGTAGCACGCGGTCGCTCGGTCGATCGGTCGAAGATCGCGCACGATCCACGAAGTAGTGGCCTCCCCGCGCCGGGGAGGCCACTACTTCTCTGTTCAAGCGCGATCTCTGCCGTCGCGGCCACCGGTCGCCGGGGCCGGACGGTCCGGCGTCAGATGCCGCAGTTCGGCGCGGACCAACCGCCCACCGCCGCCACATGGGTGTGGTCGTTGTGGTCCGGGTAACCGGGGCCGAGGATCTGCCCGAAGCCGTGGTTGCGGGCCTGCTGGGCCAGCCGGCAGAACGACGGTGACCCGACCAGGTCCACCCCGTCGCCGTACAGGTGCCGGCTGTTCGACGCCCCGCCGACTGCGCTGTTGCAGGCGTAGCTGCGGAAGCTGCTGCTGATCGCGATGTTCACGTCGCCGAGGGCGTGCCGCAGGGCCTGGAGCTTCCACATCGAGACGAGCGCGTTGAACCGCGCGGTGCTCGCCGCGACCGCGCCGCCGGACCAGGTGCTGTTGCAGTTGTTCAGCTCGGCATAGCTGAAGTTGACCGGGGTGCAGTCGTCGTCCTGGAGGGCGTAGAGCCGGTTGAAGGTCTGCGCGCCGGCGACGCCGTCCGCCGACATCCCGTACGCCTGCTGGAAGCGGATGACCGCGGACCTGGTGGCCGGGCCGAACGCGCCGTCGATGGTGAGAACGGCGCCGTAGCCGGGGTAGCCGGCGACCCGGATCTGGAGTTGCCGGACGTCTTCGCCGGACATCCCCTGGGCCAGGGCGCGACCCCAGGTGTAGCAGCCGTCGGCCTGTGCTGCGCCGGCGGTGAGGGTGACGCCGGCCACTGTGGTGGCGGCGGTCAGTGCGAGCGCCGCGAGGATTCTGCCGAGCCGTTGGATCATGTACCTCTCCATCGTTAAATGGAAGTTTCTGAATGTGTGGAAGTTTCAGGTATCGACGTCGATCCGTCAATAACTTGCAGCAAGGAGTTTCCCGGCGGCTGGTGTCGCGGCCCGCCCGCGCGGCTCCGTAGGATCGGCACGTGACTGGGGCGGAACGGGACGCGGACATCGGCGGCATGGCGGACGGCCTGGAGCGGCTCTGGACGCCGCACCGGATGACCTACATCTCCGGCGAGGACCGTCCGGCCGAGGGCTACGAGAAGCCGACCGGCTGCCCCTTCTGCCGGGGGCCCAAGCTGCCGCCGGAGGAGAGCCTGGTGGTGGCCCGTGGTGAGCACGTCTTCGTGGTGCTCAACCTCTACCCGTACAACCCCGGGCACCTGCTGGTCTGCCCCTACCGACACGTCGCCGACTACACCGACCTGGACGTGCCGGAGACCACCGAGCTGGCGTCGTACACCCAGACCGCGATGCGGGTGATCCGCAAGGTGAGCAACGCGCACGGCTTCAACCTGGGCATGAACCAGGGCGGGGTGGCCGGCGCCGGCATCGCCGCACACCTGCACCAGCACGTGGTGCCGCGCTGGGGCGGCGACGCGAACTTCATGCCGGTCATCGGCCGCACCAAGGTCCTGCCGCAGCTGCTCGGCGACACCCGCGACCTGCTCGCCCGCGCCTGGCCGTCCTGACCGCCGCTGGCGCGCGGCGTCCCCGCCGGTCCGGCTACTCGGCGCGCAGCAGCGGGGTCAGCTCCGGCCAGCTCTCCACCCGGTGTACGCGGGGAAGCAGCGCGGCGTGTGCGGCGACCTCCGCCGGACGGGGCCGGAACAGGAAGCGGTGCGGCACCGAGTCGAGGTAGCCGAGCACCTCCAGCTTGTCGTCCACGAAGTGGGTCAGCCCGAGCCGCCGGGCGATCGGTGCCTTGTCCGGCCGGGTGCGGCAGAAGTGCACCCGCTCCACCGAGATGCCGGTGCGCGCCGCGAAGTCGTGGTGGGCCAACCACTCCCGGGTGCGCCGCTCGATGGACTCCCCGCACTTGGACACCAGGTGCACCTCGTCGAACGCCGGGCCGAGCGCCGCGAGCGCGTCGAAAGCCCCGTCGACGCGGGGAGTACGCAGGTAGTGCGCGCCGAAGAACGACGTGTCGGCGTCTCCGTCGGCCGGCTCGATGATCACGCCGCCGATGTCCACACCCAGCCTCCGCATGCCGACGATCATGCCGCACCGGACCGGTGGTTGCGTACCCACGATCCCGCACCGGGATCTGCTGCGCCCCGACCCGGCGGAGGTGGCACGATCGGCCGATGGCAGTCACGACACGGACTTTGGGGCGCAGCGGCATCGAAGTCAGCGCCCTCGGCATGGGGTGCTGGGCGATCGGCGGGCCCTGGGCGGAGGGCACCCAGCCGCTGGGCTGGGGCGCGGTCGACGACGACGAGTCGGTGCGCGCGGTACGCCGCGCGCTCGAGGAGGGCATCACCCTCTTCGACACCGCCGACACGTACGGCGCCGGGCACGGGGAGCGGGTGCTCGGCCGGGCGCTCGCCGGTCGCCGCGACGAGGCCGTGATCGCCACCAAGTGGGGCTACACGTTCGACGAGGAGAGCCGACAGGCCACCGGGGAGGACGCGTCGCCCGCGTACCTGCGACGGGCCGTGACCGACTCGCTACGCCGGCTGGACACCGACCGGATCGACCTCTACCAGCTGCACCTGGCCGACCTGTCGGTGCCGCGGGCGCAGGCGCTGGTCGGCACCTGCGAAGACCTGGTCGCCGAGGGCCTCATCCGGGCGTACGGGTGGAGCACCGACCGCCCCGACCGGGCCACCGCGTTCGGGCACGCCGCCGCCGGTGCCACCGCCGTGCAGCACACCCTGTCGGTGCTGCGCGACGCCCCCGAGCTGCTCGCGGTCTGCGACAAGTACGACCTGGCGAGCGTCAACCAGGGCCCGCTGGGAATGGGGCTGCTCACCGGCAAGTACTCGGCCGGATCGACACTGCCCCGCGACGACGTACGTGGGTTGGCCCCGGGCTGGTTGGAGTGGTTCCGTGGTGGCCGGCCGGCACCGGAGTGGCTGCGCCGGGTCGGCGCGGTCCGCGCCGCGCTCACCGCCGACGGGCGCACCCTCGCCCAGGGGGCGCTGGGCTGGATCTGGGCGCGCAGCGGTCGCACCATCCCGATTCCGGGCTGCCGTACGGTCGCCCAGGTCGAGGAGAACGCCGCGGCGCTGCACTGGGGCCCTTTGCCGGCGGACCAGTTCGTTGAGGTGGAACGGCAGCTGGCTGCCCTGCGCACCGCCGCTCTCCGCGACGCCGACCGCCCCCACTGGCCACGCCCCACCCACCCCACAACCCACCCCTGAGAGCTGTGCGGGCGCCGCACGGGCCGCCGTCGATCACTCGCGCTGGGGATCCGGGCTGGCCGGTCCAGTTGTGCGCCCTTTGCTCTGCTTCAACGGGGGCAACAACATGGTGCTGTTGGTGTTGCCTTGAGTGAAGCAGAGCAAAGGGCGCGAACCAGTGACCGGGTCCCGGGGACGTCGAGCGGGCCCGGCGTGGGGTCAGGGGGTGTGTTCTTTGCGGATCTGGTCGGCCAGGTGGGCGGGCATGGGGTCGTGGCGGACGAAGTGGCGGCGGAAGGTGCCGGTGCCAGCCGTCATCGAGCGCAGCTCGACGGCGTAGCGGAGCAACTCGGTGGCCGGCACCTCGGCGTGCACCAGGCTGCGGCCCTCGGCCTGCGGGTCCGGTTCGGTCCCGAGCACTCGGCCGCGTCGGCCGGACAGATCGCCCAGCACCGTGCCCACCGAGCCGTCCGGCACCCGGATGGTGACCTCGTCGATGGGCTCCAGCAGCGCCGGCTGGCCCCGGTCGGCGGCGTCGCGCAGGGCCAACGCGCCGGCGGTCTGGAAGGCCGCGTCGGACGAGTCGACGCTGTGCGCCTTCCCGTCGACCAGGGTCACCCGCAGGTCCACCACCGGGTGGCCGACGACCAGACCGCGCTCGAGTTGGGCACGGACGCCCTTCTCCACCGACGGGATGTAGTTGTGCGGCACCGCGCCGCCGACGACCCGGTCGACGAACTCGAAGCCACTGCCCGGAGGCAGGGGCTCGACCTCGATGTCGCAGACCGCGTACTGGCCGTGGCCCCCGGACTGCTTGACGTGCCGGCCGTGCCCCGTCGTGGGCACGGTCAGCGTCTCGCGCAGCGACACCTTGACCGGCTCGGTGTCCACCTCGACACCACCGGCGCGGAGCCGGTCGAGCACCACGTCCGCGTGTGCCTCGCCCATGCACCAGAGCACCAGCTGGTGGGTCTCCGGGTTGCGCTCCAGCCGCAGCGTGGGGTCGCCGGCGACCAGACGGGCGAGGTTGCGGGCCAGTGCGTCCTCGTCGGCGCGGCTGTGGGCGACGATGGCCACCGGCAGCAGCGGCTCCGGCATCTCCCAGGGTGCGATCAGCAGCGGGTCGCCCTTGGCGGAGATGGTGTCGCCGGTCTCGGCGCTGCCCGACTTGGTGATCGCACAGATGTCGCCGGCCACGCAGAGCTGCACCTCGCGCAAAGTGGCGCCCAGCGGGGTGTAGATGTGCCCGACCCGCTCGTCGGCGTCGTGGTCGGGGTGCCCGCGTTCGGCCATGCCGTGCCCGGAGACGTGCACGATCTGGTCGGGGCGCAGCGTGCCGGAGAAGACCCGGACCAGCGACACCCGCCCGACGTGGCGGTCGACGGTGGTCTTGACGACCTCGGCGACCAACGGTCCGTCCGGGTCGCAGGTCAGCGGCGGACGCGGTGAGCCGTCCACGCCCGTCACGGCCGGCAACTCGTGCTCCAGCGGCGACGGGAACGCGGCGGTCAGCACCTCCAGCAGCACGTCCAGCCCGACACCGGTCTGGGCGCAGACCGGCACCACCGGGTAGAAGTGGCCCCGGGCGACGGCCTTCTCCAGGTCGTCGATGAGCACCTCGGTGCTGATCTCCTCGCCGTCGAGGTAGCGGTCCATGAGGGTCTCGTCCTCGCTCTCGGCGATGATCCCCTCGATCAGCTCGTCGCGGGACTCGTCGATGGCCCGCTGGTGCTCCGGGTCCGGGTCGCGGACGTCGGCCGGGAGCCCGGCGGTGTAGTCGAAGACCCGGCGGGTGATCAGGCCGAGCAGGCCGTCGGTGGACACACCGTCGTCGCCGAGCAGAGGCAGGTAGAGGGGCATCACGTTGTCGCCGAAGAGGCGCTGGCAGAGCGCCACCGCCTCGTCGACGTCGGCGCGGGGCTGGTCCAGTCGGGCCACCGCGACCGCGCGGGGCATGTCGACGGCCGCGCACTCCTCCCACAGCGCGACGGTGGCGGCGTCCATGCCACCCGCCGCGGAGACGACGAAGAGCGCGGCGTCGGCGGCCCGCAGCCCGGCGCGCAGCTCGCCGACGAAGTCGGCGTACCCGGGGGTGTCCAGCAGGTTGACCTTGATGCCGTTGTGCAGCAGCGGCGCGCAGGACAGGCTGACCGAGCGCTGTTGCCGTACGGCCGCGGGGTCGTGGTCGCCGACCGTGGTGCCGTCGACCACGGTGCCGGCCCGGCCGATCGTGCCGGTGGCCGCGAGTAGCGCCTCGACCAGGGTCGTCTTGCCCGCCCCGGAGTGCCCGACGAGCACCACGTTGCGAACCCGCTCGGGCTCGGTCATCACCGGCGTGCCGCCGGTGGAACCCTTCTCCTGATTTTTTTGCGCCATGGGGCGCACCTCCCTCAGCCGGTGGTGGGTGGCGACCGCCGCGCGACGGAGAGCGGCCCGGGGCGAGTGCGCGGCGATATCCTCCGGTGGTCTGCTGCACAGCGGGAACGGGACGGGCGGACGGGTGAGCTGGCTCACCTCCCGGCTCGATCTCACACCCGTTGTCGGGTAGGCACAAGCTTCTCCTGGGCGGGTCGGCGGGACCGGCCGTTCCGCCGGAGCTGGGCGGACCGTTATCGTGGGGACCGCCATGGCGAAGATCTTCCAAGTGTCGGCCCGCGCGGGGATGACCCGCGTCGTCGAGCCGATTGCCCGCGCCCTTCTGCGCGCGGGCGTTACTCCCAATGCCGTCACCGTTGCGGGCACCGTTGGTGTGCTCGTCGGCGCGCTCGGCTTCGGTGCTCGCGGCCACCTGGTCGCGGGCGCGTTGATCGTTACCCTGTTCGCGCTCACCGACCTGCTCGACGGGACGATGGCCCGGATGAGCGGTGGCTCCACCAAGTTCGGGGCGTTCCTCGACTCAAGCATGGACCGGGTCGCCGACAGCGCCGTCTTCGGTGCGGTCGCGTACTGGCTGGCCACGCAGGGCAACCACTCCGGGGTGGCTGCCGCGTTGGTCTGCCTGGCCGCCGGCGGTCTGGTCTCCTACGTGAAGGCTCGCGCCGAAGGGCTCGGCATGACCTGCAACGTGGGCATCGCGGAGCGCACCGAGCGGCTGCTGATCGTCGGGGTCGGTGGGATCCTCACCGGCCTGCACGTGAAGCCGGCGCTGGAGATCGCGCTGTGGCTGCTCGCCGCAGTGTCGATCTTCACGGTGGGGCAGCGGATGACGCACGTCTACCGCCAGGCCCAGCAGCTCCAGCCGGACGGCCAGGCGTGAGTGGCGCGTCGGCGACCCGGCGCCGGACGACCGGCGGCCGGGCCGCGTGAACCTCACCGAGCTCGGCTACGTCGCCGGCTGGCGGGTGGTCCGGGCGCTACCTCGCCCGCTGGTGGCGGCGGCGTTCCAGGCGGGCGCGGACCGCGCCCACCGCGCCGGCGGCGCGGGTACGGCCCGACTGCGCGCGAACCTGCGCCGGGTGGTCGGCCCGGAGCTGCCCGAGGACGAGCTGGACGATCTCGTCAAGCGCGGGCTCCGCTCGTACGCCCGGTACTGGATGGAGGCGTTCCGCCTGCCCGCGTTGAGTCGAGAGCAGATCCTGTCCGGCTTCCGGCTCGATGGCGCGGAGATGCTCGCCGCCGACGTGGCCGCCGGTCGGGGCGCGGTGGTGGCGCTGCCGCACGCCGGCAACTGGGACGCCGCGGGCGCCTGGGTGGCGGCCACCGGTTGGCCGATCACCACGGTCATGGAGCGGCTCAAGCCGGAGGGCGTGTACAAGCGTTTCCTGGCGTTCCGAGAGGTCCTCGGGATGGAGATTCTGCCGACCCACGGTGGGCCGCGCCCGGCGTTCGACGTGCTGCTGGACCGCGTACGTGCCGGCGCGGTGGTGCCGCTGTTGGCCGACCGGGACCTCTCCGCCCGTGGGGTGGAGGTGGACTTCTTCGGCGGGAAGACCCGGATGCCGGCCGGGCCTGCGCTGCTCGCCCTGCACACCGGTGCGCCCCTCTACGTGGCCTCGTTGTGGTACGAATCGGACACGGCGTGCGCGGCGCTGGCCGGCCCGCTGCCGGTGCCGGGGCCCGAGGTGGGGCCCCTGGACCAGCGGGTCCGATTGCTGACCCAGCTGATCGCCGACCGTCTGGCGGCGGGCATCGCCCGGCATCCGGAAGACTGGCACATGTTGCAGCGGATGTGGCTGGACCAGCGGGGGGCGGGGGACGGCACGGCGCTGCCCTCGTCGGCCTCCGGTCAGGGCTGAGGGGGTGGTGGGCACGGTGGGATGGTGTCCCGCAGTCGTGGACAGGGGGCGCTGACGCATGCGGATCGGCATCGTGTGCCCGTACTCCTTCGACGTCCCCGGTGGGGTGCAGAACCACGTCATGGACCTCGCCGAGGCGCTGATCGTGCTCGGCCACGAGGTCAGCGTGCTCGCCCCGGCTGACGAGGACTCGCCGGTGCCGGAGTACGTGGTGTCCGCCGGTCGTGCCGTGCCGCTGCCGTACAACGGTTCGGTGGCCCGGATCGCGTTCGGCCCGGTCTCGACCGCCCGGGTCCGGCGGTGGATCACCAACGGCGACTTCGACGTGCTGCACGTGCACGAGCCGCTCACGCTCAGCCTGTCGCTGCTGGCCGTGCTCTCCGCCCGCGGCCCGGTGGTGGCCACGTTCCACACCGCGATGACCCGTTCGCGGGTGCTGGCGGCCGCGCAGGGTGTGCTCCAGATCGTGTTGGAGCGGATCACCGCCCGGATCGCGGTCAGCGCGCTGGCCCGCAAGGTGCAGGTCGAGCACATGGACGGCGGCGCGGTGGAGGTCCCCAACGGGGTGGCGGTCGTCAAGTTCGCCGACGCCGAGCCGTTGCCGGGCTGGCCGGGGGAGTGCGCCCCGGGCACCGGCGGCACGCTGGGCTTCCTGGGCCGGTTCACCGAGGCGCGCAAGGGCTTCCCGGTGCTGCGCGACGCGTTCGTGGCGTTGTCCGCCACCCGGCCCGGGCTGCGGTTGCTCGTCGCCGGCCCGGGTGACCCCGACGACCTGTACGACCAGTTCCCTGCCGAGTTGCATGAGCGGGTCACGTTCCTCGGCCTGGTCACCGAACCGGACAAGGCGCGGATGCTGCGCAGTGTGCACCTCTACGTGGCACCGAACACCGGCGGCGAGTCGTTCGGCATGATCCTCACCGAGGCGCTGGCGGCGGGGACCACCGTGGTCGCCAGCGATCTGGACGCGTTCCGGCGGGTGCTCGACGGTGGGCGCGCCGGTCGGCTCTTCCCCACCGGTGACCCGGTGGGGCTGCGCGACGCGGTGACCGAGCTGTTGGACGACCCGGCCGGGCGGGCCACGCTGAGCGCCTGCGGCGATCAGGTGGTGGCGAATTTCGACTGGCCGGTGGTTGCTCGCCGTGTGGTGGAGGTATACGCAGCGGCGATCGAGGCAACCGACGGGCGGGTCATCGACCAGGAATGGGTGGGGCTGGGCTGAACCGGCGTGACGGATGGTGCGGTGGTGACCGGGCGACCGGCGTGGCCGTGCCCAAACGGAGTCGAAACGGAGCAGCACTACGATGCCGCACATGTGGTGGGTGGTGGCCGCGAGCGTGGTCGTGGGGCTCGTCGCCGCGTACCTCATCTGGACCGCCGGCCGGGTAGAGCGGCTGCAGGGCCGCGCGGAGCTGGCGGCCCGGGCTCTTGACGCCCACCTCCTGCGCCGGGCTGCGGCGGCCGCCGTGCTGGCCGAGCGGCACTTCGGCGTCGAGCTGTACGCGGCGGCGCGGATCGCCCTGGACGCCAGCCCGGATGAGCGGGAAGCGGCGGAGAACGACCTCACCCGGCAGTTGCGTGTCGTCCAGTTGGATGCGGGCGATCCGGACTGTGCGGCGGTGATCGCCGCCAGCCGTCGGCTCGCGCTGTCCCGGCAGGTACACACCGACCTGGTTCGGGACGCCCGCTCGGCGCGCAGCCGGCCCTTGGTGCGGTTGTTGCGGATGGGGCGGGGCCGGGAGTGGCCGCGCTACTTCGACATCGACGATCCGACCCTCACCGTCCCGGCGGACGTCCCCGCCGCCTGACCCGCAGCGTCGCGGGCGGGCCGGTGACCAGGGCCACAGTGCAGGCCACCGGGGGTCTGATTGGCTGTCGGTACGGCGTTGACCCGCGCGTAGCATTTTCGCTGCCACCCCCAGAGCACGTCCAAGGAGCGATGCCCCGTGCCTGAAAACACCGCCTCGAACACCGGTACCGCCCCCGTCGTCGGCACCGCCCGCGTGAAGCGTGGCATGGCCGAGATGCTCAAGGGTGGCGTGATCATGGATGTGGTCAACGCCGAGCAGGCCAAGATCGCTGAGGACGCCGGCGCCGTCGCGGTGATGGCCCTGGAGCGGGTGCCCGCCGACATCCGTGCGCAGGGCGGCGTGTCCCGGATGAGCGACCCCGACATGATCGACGGGATCATCGAGGCGGTCTCCATCCCGGTGATGGCCAAGGCCCGCATCGGCCACTTCGTGGAGGCGCGGATCCTCCAGTCGCTCGGGGTGGACTACGTCGACGAGTCCGAGGTGCTGACCCCGGCCGACTACGCGAACCACATCGACAAGTGGGCCTTCACGGTGCCCTTCGTGTGTGGCGCGACCAACCTGGGTGAGGCGCTGCGCCGGATCACCGAGGGTGCTGCCATGATCCGCTCCAAGGGGGAGGCGGGCACCGGTGACGTCTCCAACGCCACCACCCACATGCGCAAGATCCGCCAGGAGATCCGTCGGCTGTCCTCGCTGCCGACCGACGAGCTGTTCGTCGCGGCCAAGGAGCTGCAGGCCCCGTACGAGCTGGTCAAGGAGGTCGCCGAGAGCGGCAAGCTGCCGGTGGTGCTGTTCACCGCCGGCGGGATCGCCACCCCGGCCGACGCGGCGATGATGATGCAGCTCGGCGCCGAGGGTGTCTTCGTCGGCTCCGGCATCTTCAAGGCGGGCAACCCGGCTCAGCGGGCCGCCGCGATCGTCAAGGCCACCACCTTCCACGACGACCCGGACGTGCTGGCGAAGGTCTCCCGCGGTCTCGGCGAGGCCATGGTCGGCATCAACGTCGACGAGATCCCGCAGCCGCACCGCCTGGCCGAGCGCGGCTGGTGAGCAACGCGCCCGTGATTGGTGTGCTCGCGCTCCAGGGGGACGTCCGCGAGCACGTGGCGGCGCTGGCCGCCGCGGGCGCGGACGCCCGCCCGGTCCGCCGTCCGGCGGAGCTGGACGCGGTCGACGGCCTGGTCGTCCCCGGCGGCGAGTCCACCACCATCAGCAAACTCGCCGACATCTTCGAGATGCGTGAGCCGATCGACAAGCGGATCGCCGACGGCCTGCCGGTCTACGGCTCCTGCGCCGGCATGATCATGCTGGCGACCGAGGTGCTCGACGGCCGACCCGACCAGCGGGGTTTCTCCGGCATCGACATGACCGTCCGGCGCAACGCGTTCGGCCGGCAGGTCGACTCGTTCGAGGCGCCGGTGGAGATCGCCGGGGTGCCGGGTGAGCCGTTCCACGCGGTGTTCATCCGTGCGCCGTGGGTCGAGCGGGTCGGTGCCGGCGTCCAGGTGATCGGGACGGTGACCGGTGGCCCGGCCGCCGACCGCATCGTGGCGGTCCGGCAGGGCAACCTGCTGGCCACCTCGTTCCACCCGGAGCTGACCGGCGACCTGCGCGTGCACGCGTACTTCGTGGACCTGGTGCGGGCCGCTCGTTGACGGTGTGAATCGGCAGGTCAGCCGGCGACCGCGCGTAGCTGTCCCGGGCGGCGGCCCGCCAACTGGTCGAGTGCGGCCGCGGTGGCGGGGTCGGCGGGTAGCTGCACCACCAGTCGTTGCGGATCGGCCTCGGCCAACTCCAGCGTCTCGTAGCTGAGGCGCAGCAGATCGACTGCCGGATGGCGCACGGTCAGCAGTCCGCTACGCGCGGCGGCAACTGGTCGCCGCTGCCACCGGTCGGTGAACGGCGCGCCCACCGTGCGGGCCAGTCGCTCGGCAAAGGCGTCGGTGGCCGGGTCGCCCCGACGCAGCAGGTGCAACTCGGCGATCTGCTGGTCGGCCAGCGCCGACCACTGCGGGAAATGCGCACGGGCCCGCTCGTCGGTCAGCACGTACCAGGTCAGGTTCGGTCGCGTTCCGTCGAGCAGGCCGAGCGGGTGGGCCAGCAGGTCGAACGGCTCGTTCCAGGCCAGCACGTCGCCGAGCCGGTTGAGCACGTACGCCGGGGTGTCGCGCAGCGCGTCGAGCATGGCGCGGACCGTCGGCCGCACGGCGCGGGAAACCGTCGGCCGGGCACCCGAGCAGAGCTGGTGGGCGTGCTGGGCCGAGGCGAGCTGCCGCAGGTGTTCCCGGTCGGCGTCGTTCAGGCGCAGGGCATCGGCGAGCGCGGCGAGGATCTCCGGCGACGGACGGGTGTCGCGGCCCTGCTCCAGCCGGGTCAGGTACTCAACGCTGACCTGCGCCAACGTCGCCAACTCGGCCCGGCGCAGCCCGGGCGTACGTCGGCGCGGGCCCTCGGCGAGGCCCACCTCGGCTGGTCGCCGGGCCTCCCGGCGACTGCGGAGGAACGCGCCCAACTCTCCGTCAATCACCGACTCAGTCTGGCAGCCGCCGCCTACCGGTGGGTGGCCCTGGTAAGGCCATCCTCGCGGCGGTCTGCCCGCATCTCCGCGCAGCTCGCAGGATCGTGGTCATGAGAGACATGCAGAGCACAGGACCGCTGCGGATCGGTGTGATCGTCGGTAGCACCAGGCCCGGCCGACGAGGCGGGGCGATCGCCCACTGGGTCATGGACGTGGCCGAGCGGCACGAGGCGGTACGCGCCGGGGACGCGGTCTTCACGCTGGTCGACCTCGCGGAGCAGGCGTTGCCGCTGCTCGACGAGCCGGTGCCCGCGCTGTTCGGCGACTACCGGCGCCCGCACACCCGGCGTTGGGCGGCCGTGGTGGACGCCTGCGACTCGTTCGTCTTCGTCACCCCGGACTACAACCGCTCAATACCGGCCGCGCTCAAGAACGGCATCGACTACCTGTACGCGGAGTGGACCGACAAGGTGGCCGGGGTCCTGAGCTACGGCGTGCAGGGCGGCAACCGGGCCGCCGACCACCTGCGGGCGATCCTCACCGAGGTGCGGACCGTGGTGGTGCCGACGGGAGTGGCTCTGTCGATCCTCACCGATTTCGACTTCACGGGGGCCGACCCCGGTGACCGGACCGCCGGCCGCTTCGCGCCGGGCGACGGCCGGGAGGCGGAGCTGTCGACGATGCTCGGCGAGGTCGTGACCTGGTCCCGGGCGCTGCGTCCGGTCGGTCGGGCGCTGCTCGGGTCGTAGTCGTCCAAGGATTTTCGTACCGTCTGCCCCGGTCCGGGCGGGCGGTACGATGCCGCCGCGCGCGGTGCATGACAGCGACCCGGGGGACGTCGGTAGGATTGCGGAGATTCGGCAGGGCCATCTGCCCGCCACAGCTTCCACCAGAGCTGACCGGCACCTCCGCGTGCGCCGGCGGGAGCGAGGCGTGAGCGGTGCGGTCGATGCAGACGGCGGGTAGCAACGGAGGTAGAAGATGTCCGGCCACTCAAAGTGGGCGACGACCAAGCACAAGAAGGCCGTCATCGACGCCAAGCGCGGCAAGATGTTCGCCAAGCTGATCAAGAACGTCGAGGTGGCCGCGCGGATCGGCGGCGGCGACCCCACCGGCAACCCGACGCTCTTCGACGCCATCCAGAAGGCGAAGAAGAGCTCGGTGCCGAACGACAACATCGACCGCGCCGTCAAGCGCGGCTCCGGCCTGGAGGCCGGCGGCGCCGACTGGCAGACGATCATGTATGAGGGGTACGGCCCGAACGGCGTGGCCATGCTCATCGAGTGCCTCACCGACAACCGCAACCGGGCGGCGACCGAGGTGCGTACCGCGCTGACCCGCAACGGCGGCTCGCTCGCCGACGCCGGCTCGGTGTCGTACATGTTCTCCCGTAAGGGAGTGGTGATCGTGCCCAAGGAGGGCACCAGCGAGGACGACGTGATGCTGGCTGTCCTCGACGCCGGCGCCGAAGAGGTCAACGACCTCGGTGAGGCGTACGAGGTGGTCTCCGAGCCGACCGATCTGATCCCGGTGCGCACAGCGTTGCAGGACGCGGGCATCGAGTACGAGTCGGCCGAGTCCTCCCTCATCCCCAGCATGAACATCCCGCTGGACGAAGAGGGCGCTCGCAAGATCTTCAAGCTGATCGACGTTCTCGAAGACTGCGACGACGTGCAGAACGTCTACGCGAACTTCGACATCTCCGATGACGTGATGGCGGCAGTCGACGCCTGACGGTCGGAGCCCGCTTGATCGACTCGGTTTCGCTGATGTCGGGGTGTCCCCTGCGCGGGGATGCCGCGATTTCCGTGAAACTGAGTCGATCGAGGAGGTGGCACCCGTGGGAGACCGCCGGGCACCGCTCCTGGTGGGGGCACGGCAAGCTGATGCTGCAACGCCCCGGTGAGGCGCACTCGATCGACGTGTTCTGGGCGGGGCCGGAGCGGGACTTCGCCGGCTGGTATTTCAACCTCCAGGACCCGGTGCGGCGTACCCCGATCGGGGTGGACACTCTGGACCACGAGCTGGACCTGTGGTGGGGTGCGGACACTGGCCGGTACGTCTGGAAGGACGTGGAGATTTTCGCCGAGCGCCTCGTCGAGGGGCGCTACCCGGGCATGGGGGATGCCATCCAGGCCGAGGGTGACCGGATCGCGGCCCTGCTCGACGCGGGTGAGCGCTGGTGGGACCCGGCGTGGGCGCAGTGGCAGCCCGACCCGGCCTGGTCGGCGCCCCCGCTGCCCGCCGGCTGGGACCGGGTTCCGCCCGCCCGCTGACCCGGCGTCCGATCAGGACACCGACGCCCACGCGAAACCTCCGCTCAGCCGATCGTCTCCCGCTCCCGCCAGGCGGTACGCAGGGAGGTCCGGCCGTTGGTGCGTAGCAGCGATCCCTCGTACACCCGGGCACCGGCGACCAGGAACGCACCAGCGGCGAGCAGCAGGATGGCCAACGAGACGAACGGCTCCCAGCCGGCCGCGTCACCGGTGAACAACCGCAGCGGCATGGCCGTCGGCGAGGAGAACGGCAGGTAGGACAGCACCCGCATCGCGGTGGCGTTGTCGTTCAGGAAGATCACCGCGAAGAACGGCAGCATGACGGCGAACTGCACCGGCGTCGACACGGCCGCGATGTCCTCCTGCCGGTTGGCCAGGGCGCCGGCCGCCGCCCACATCGCCGCGAGTAGCACGAAACCGAGCAGGAAGAACGGCACGAACCAGCCGATCGCCGGGGCGAGCAGGGTGAGCAGGCCGCCACTGTCGCCGATCTGCATGCCGATGACCGCCACCACCGCGATCAGCGCGATCTGTGCGAATGCCAGGATGCCGCCGGCCACCACCTTGCCGGCCATCAGCGCTCGGACCGGTATGGCGGCGACCAGGATCTCGACGATCCGGGTCTGCTTCTCCTCGGTGACGCTCTGCGCAATCTGCAGACCGAAGGTCTGCGAGGTGATGAAGAAGACGAACGCGAAGACGAACGGCACCAGGAACGCCACCACCGGGTCGACCGCGTCCGGGTCGAGTAGCTGCACCGGCGGCGCGCTGCTCAGCGCCCGGACCACGTCGTTCGGGGCCTCGTCCAGCGCGAGCACCTTCGGGCCGGAGACCACCGCGGCATCCACGTCACCGTCGCGGACGGCCTGTTCGGCGGCCCGGTCGTCGGCCACCACGCGGACGTCGAGGCCGGCGGCCCGCAGAGGGCCAGCGGCCTCCTGAGTGACCGCGACGCTCTCCGGCCCGCCGGAGAGCAGCGGCGGCAGGATGGTGCCCGCCGCGGCGATCAGCAGGAAGAAGAGCGTGCCGAACAGGAAGGTACGGTCGCGCAGCTTGACCCGGATCTCGCGTTCGGCGACCAGTCGGGTGGCCTGGGTGGTGTTCACTGGGTGACCTCTCGGAAGATCTCGGTGAGCGAGGGGCTGACCGGGCGGAAGGCGCGGACCGGGCCACGGGCCAGGGCCGCCTGCAGCACGGGCTGTTCGTCGGCGCCGGCCGGCAGGTCGAAGACCACTCGCGCGCCGTCCAGCTCGACCAGGGTCACCCCGGGGTGGTCGCGCACCCAGCCGGCGTCACTCGCCACCACCAGCTCGTAGCGGGGCACGGTGTACGAGTCGCGCAGTTGCTGCCGGCTGCCGGCGGCCCGGATCACTCCGTCGCCAATGATCACAAGGTCGTCGCAGAGGCGTTCCACGACGTCGAGCTGGTGGCTGGAGAAGAGCACCGGCGCTCCGGCCGAGGCCCGTTCCCGCAGCACGGTGACGACGGTGTCCACGGCCAGCGGGTCGAGGCCGGAGAACGGCTCGTCGAGCACCAGCACCTCGGGGTCGTGCACCAGCGCCGCTGCGATCTGGGCGCGTTGCTGGTTGCCCAGCGACAGCGTCTCCAGCAGGTCGTCGCCGCGTTCGCCGAGCCCGACCCGTTCCAGCAGCGTGTCGGTGGCACGCCGTGCCGCGGGGGCGTCCAGGCCGTGCAGCCGGCCCAGGTAGGTCACCTGCTCCCGGGTGGTCATCTTGGGGTAGAGGCCCCGCTCCTCCGGCATGTAGCCGAAGCGCCGCCGGTCCTGCCGGGTCAGCTTCGTGCCGTCCCAGCTGACCTCGCCGGCGTCGGGGGCGAGCACACCCAGGATGATTCGCATGGTGGTGGTCTTGCCGGCGCCGTTGGCGCCCACGAAACCGGTCATCCGGCCGGCGGCCACCTCGAAGGACACGTTGTTGAGCACCTGCCGGTCGCCGAAACTACGGTCGACGCCGTCGAGGCGAAGCGTTCTGGTCACGCACCCACGCTAGATCGAACACGGCGCCCCGCCGTCCCCCCGGCGGCTGAGCGCGTGGGTCCACCTCGCGATGGATAGCGGTCACCCGCCGGGTCGGACCACCCCGTTCTCGTAGGCGAACACCACCGCCTGCACCCGGTCGCGCAGGCCGAGTTTGGCCAGCACCCGGCTCACGTGCGTCTTCACCGTCGCCTCGCCCAGGTGGATGGTCGCGGCGATCTCCGAGTTGCTCGAACCGGTGGCGAGCAGCACCAGCACCTCCCGTTCACGCGGGGTCAGCTCGGCCAGCGCGGCGTCGGCGTCCGGCCCACGGTGGGCGGTGCCCGCCGGGTCACCGGGGCGGGCGAACGTG
This sequence comes from Micromonospora sp. LH3U1, assembly GCF_028475105.1. NCBI lineage: Bacteria > Bacillati > Actinomycetota > Actinomycetes > Micromonosporales > Micromonosporaceae > Micromonospora > Micromonospora sp. LH3U1. The sequence goes on from NZ_CP116936.1 coordinate 2,547,990, forward strand.
GAGATCACTCGGCGGGTGATCTCCGGCGCGAGCAGACCGTCGCCCCTGGCCAGCACCCGGATCGCCTCGATCAGTTCCTCCGGCGTTCCGTTCTTGAGCAGGAAACCGCTCGCCCCGGCCCGCAGCGCGGCGAACAGGTAGTCGTCGCGGTCGAACGTCGTGAGGATCAGCACCGCGGGCGTGCCTGGTCCGTCGGCGGTGATCCGCCGGGTGGCCTCCAGACCGTCCATCCCGGGCATCTCCACGTCCATGAGTACGACGTCGGGGCGGGTGGCGCGGGTCATGGCAACGGCGCGTTCGCCGTCGGCGGCCTCGCCGACCACCTCGATGTCGTCCTCCACCTCGAGGATGACCCGGAAGCCGGTGCGGACGAGGTGCTGGTCGTCGGCGAGCAGCACCCGGACCCGCTGAGCCTCGCCCGGTGCCTCGTGAGCTGGTGCGGCGCTCATGCCGCGCGCTCCGCGCCGGCTGCCACCTGTTGTCCGTCGCTCGGCTCCCGCTGCGCGCCGACCGGCGGGTTCGGCGACGCCGCGAGTGGGAAGCGCGCGCGTACCCGCCAACCGCCGCCGGCACGCGGCCCGGCCTCCAGGTCGCCGTCGTGCGCGGTGACCCGTTCGCGCATCCCGATCAGACCCAGCCCGACGGCGTTGGCCTGGCCACCGGCCCGGCCGTCGTCGGTCACGTCGACCTCCATCTCGCGGGCCAGGTACCGGACCCGCACGTCCAGCAGATCCGCCCCGGCGTGCTTGAGGGTGTTGGTCACCGCTTCCTGCGTCACCCGGTAGGCCGCCTGGGAGACCGATTCGGGCAAGGCGACCGGTTCGCCGTACACCCCGAGTGTGGCCGTCAGTCCCGCGGCCCGGGCCCGCTCGACCAGCTCGCTGATCCGTTCGACGCCGCCGGCCGCTGGCGGCTCGGCGTCGGCCCCGGCGGAGGCCCGCAGCACCCCGAGCATCCGACGCAGCTCGTCGACGGCGGTGCGGGCGCTCTGCTCGATGGCGGTGAGTGCCGTGCGGGCCTTGCCCGGGTCGCGGTCGAACACCCGGCGGCAGGCGGACGCCTGCACGCCCATCACCGACACGTGGTGGGCGACCACGTCGTGCAGTTCCCGGGCGATCCGGACCCGTTCGCCGAGCACCGCCCGTTCCCGGGCCTCGGCCTGCGACCGGCGCAGGTCCTCGGCCTGGGTACGCAGCTCGTGCTCGCGCCGCGCGGCCACCCAGGCGGTCTCGCCGAAGAAGTACGCGAACCCGAAGACCAGCACGTTGAGAAGGACGCCGGTGACCATCGCGGCGAGCACCGGTGGCACCGGCCCGACCGCGTCGGCGAAGGCGCCGGGCGGGATGTGGTCGATCGTCACCGCGTAGTAGACCCCCAGCCAGGCGAACATCGTGGCGATCACGCCGATCCGCAGGCGGCGGGCCAGCTGATGGTCCTGCCCCCAGGCGCCCATCGTGTAGAGGGCGCAGAACAGGGCCCAGGAGGAGAACTGGGTTTCCGGTGCCGATCGTGCCTGCGCGGCGATGAACGCCACCGCGATGATCAGCAGGGTCGCGGCCGGCCAACGCCGCCGCCAGATCAGCGGCAGGGTCACCGCGACGGTCCAGAACAGCTGCTCCGGCCCGGACGGCGGTGGACCCAGCAGGAACGCCCCGGTGCTGCGGGCCAGGGTGAGGCTCACCAGCGCCAACCCGGTCATCCCCAGGCCGATCCAGAGGTCGTTCCGGCGCTGCTCCGTCGTCGGCCCCGGACGGCGCCAGTCCTCTCGCTGTGCCACGGTCATCCGGGAACGATGCCACGCCGGCCGCCACGGCCGCTCGCCGGGCGGCGCGGCGGTGACCTGGCCCGGTGGACGGGCGGCGGCCCGGCGCGGGGTCCGCGCCGGGCCGCCTGGTCGGCTGCTGCTCAGGCTCACGCCGCCTGACGGCGGGTCTTGGTGGCGGTGTCGATCAGTTCCCAGACCATGACCACGGCCGCGCCCACTGCGATGGCAGCTCCGAGTGTGTTCCGGTTGTCCCCTTCCGCCAGCCAGCTCAGCCGCTCGCCGAGGGCCGGGTTGAGCAGCCGGTCGGAGAGCACCAACCACACCAGCGGCACCGCGAACGCCAGGTTGAGAAGGGCCTTCACCCCGAACAGGTTCCAGGTCCAGCGCCCGATCCGGTACTTGACGATCTCGAACACCACCTCGGCCAGCAGCACCGCCATCAGCGCCGGCAGCCAGAACGACCACAGCGCCGGGTCGAGGATCGGGATGTTGCCGCCGTCGGTCTCGTGCACCCAGGACTGGTAGTGCTGGAAGGGCAGGTACCCGATGGTCAGCACCAGCATGGCCACCGACGCGATGGTGTCGGCGAGGGAGACATCCCGGTGCGCGGGGACGTCGGGCAGTTGGTCGACGGTCCATTCGGGCAGACCGGCCGTGGTCTGGGACCGGTCGATGAGGGCGAAGGTCAGGGTGAGCCAGAAGGCGATCTGCACGGCCACCTGCATGGCGACGACAATGGCTGGCCCGATGGCCCCGAACCCCTTGCCGTCCGCCACGTCGACCACCAGGACCACCGTGCCGACGATCGCCGGGATGAGGCTGAGCAGCAGCTTCAGCAGCCGCAGCCAGACCAGGTAGTAGGTCGGGCCGATGAGCTGCAGCCGGCGGTCGGCGTACCGGGCGGCCAGCAGGTCGGGGTTGCCCAGCTCGGTGAGCACCTCCCGCTCGGCGGCGGTGGCGTCCTGGCCGCCGCCGGTCCGGTCCTCGACCATGTCCTCGATCGAGGCGCGCAGCTCGGTGGCGATCTCGTCCCGGCGTGGGGAAGGCACCGAGCGCAGGGTGGCGGCGAGGTAGCGGTCGGTCAGGGTGTTCATCGGTCTTCTCCTTGAATCAGCCCGGTGATGGAGGTCTGCACGGCGGCGAGGTCGTCGAGGAGCCGGCTCAGCATCGACTCGCCCTCGTCGCTGGTCCGGTAGAACTTGCGCGGCCGGCTTTCCTCGGTGTTCCACTCGCTGGTCAGGAGGCCTTGGTCCTCCAGGCGACGCAGCAGCGGGTAGAGCGTGTTGGCGTCCACCGGAAAGCCGTGGTCGGTGAGCCGTTGCAGGAGTGCGTAGCCGTAGTTCGGCCGGCGGAGCGCGACCAGGCTGGCCACCACGACGGTGCCTCGACGCAACTCCTGTAGGTGCGTCCGTAGAACGTCCTCGCTAACCATGTGTCACACCATACTGTGTGCCACACAGTGTTGTCTACAACGACATCATCGTGCCGCTCACAGAACCACCCGCCGGGCAGCACGCGGGGCGCCCGAAACGGACCGGACGCCCCGACGTCTGACGCGGATCAGCAGGCCGGGCCCTGCCGGAAGTTCCGCTCGACGAAGCTGGCCGGCCCGACCTGGAAGTAGCCCACGCCCGGCCGGATCGGGTGCCCGGTGAACAACTCGACTCGCGAGCCGACCCGCACGAGGTACGCCCCCGCGTCCCCCGCGTCGTTGCGGATCAGCGAGCCCCGCCGGCCGTAGATCTCCTCCAGCTCAGCGAAGGACATGCCGACCGCCGCTCCGGCGGGGGAGCGGGGCGGCGCGGTGGCCGTACCCACCTCCACCAGCCGGCCGCCGCGGAAAGCCAGCACGAGCACACCAGCCCAGGAGCCGGTCGCGCCGGCGTGCACCACCCCGCCGCAGCCCGGCGCCACCCAGTCGATGTGCCCGGCCGCGGTGAGCGCCGCCAGGCTGACGCCGATCCGGTACGCCCCGGCGCCGCCGACGCTGAGCACCTGCGGGTGGCGGTGCCCGACGACTGTGGCGGTGGCGAGCGGGCCGTGGACCGAGGCTGGCGTGGCGCCGCCGGTCGGCGAAGCCGCCGAGGCCGGGCCGGCGCTGGTCACCGGGACGAGCGCGCTGAGCGCCAACGCGCCCGTGACGATGAGGATCGAGGGTCGCTTCATGGTGTCTCCTTCGGTGGTCGGTCTCCTGCCCTGTTAGTCACCGCGGCGGGGCCAACGGTTCGTCGGGTTTCCGATCGGGTCGGTCTACTGTGCAGTGGGAAGCCAACCGACGGCGCTGGCCGGGGGTGACGCGGTGACGGCTCCGCAGCGGATCGGGCCCTACGCCATCGAGCGACTGCTGGGCGTCGGCTCGTTCGCCACGGTCTGGCTGGGCTACGACCCGGTGCTCGACGCGTACGTGGCGATCAAGGTGCTGGCCGAGAACTGGAGCCACGACCTGCGGGTCCGGGAACGCTTCCGCGACGAGGCCCGGCTGCTGCGCAGGCTGGAGCACGAGCGGCTGGTCCGGGTGCACGGAGTCGGTGAGCTGCCCGACGGCCGGCCGTACGCGGTCCTGGCCTGGGCGGACGGGGGAAGCCTGCGGGACCGCCTGGCCGCCGGTGAGATCCCGGTGCCGACGGCGCTGCGGCTGCTCGGCGAGGTCTGCGCCGGGGTCGCCGTGCTGCATCGGCACGGCGTCGTGCACCGCGATCTCACGCCGGGCAACATCCTGTTCCGCTCCGCCGGCGCGAGCCCCGGCACCGAACGGGTGCTGATCGCCGACCTCGGCCTCGCCAAGGCGCTCGCCGCCGCCTCCGGCCTCACCGCCAGGGCGGGCACCCCCGGCTACATGGCACCGGAACAGGACGACCCGGGCGCGGTGATCGACACCCGTGCCGACGTGTACGGGCTCGGTCGGCTCGGAATCCGTCTGCTCGCCGCCGAACCCCTGCGCGTCGGGTCCGACCCGCCCCGACCGGCCGGCGCCCTCCGGCTGCGCGACGACGTACCGGTGCGGCTGGCGGCGGTGCTCATCCGGGCCACCGCCCACCAACCCGCCGACCGCTATCCGGACGCCGCCGCGCTGCACGCCGCGCTGGACCGGGCCACCAACCCCGTACGGCAGCCGCCGTCGCCCCGGTCGGCGGCCCGTCGCCCGTACCGGTTGCGGCTTGCCGGGGCGGCCGTCGTGGCCGTCGCCGTGCTGGGTGGCGCGGGCGCCGAGCCGGGCGGCACCGGGTCCGGACGGCCTGGCGGTGCCACGTACACCGCCGGGCCGCTCACCGTGACGTTGCCGGACGGCTGGTCGGCCACCGGTACGACGTGGGCCGGTCAGTACGGCGTCGACGGCGAAGCGGAACCCGCGCTGGTGATGTCGCCGCAGCCCCGCCGCTGGGCCGCCGACCCTCGGGTGCCCGGCGCGTTCGTCGGCTTCTCCACCACCACGGCGGCGCGCACCACGCCCGCCGGGTTCCTGGCCGAGCGCACACACGGGGACTGCGCGTCCGCGCCGGCCCGCACCACCCGGCAGTCGGGCGTCGAGTGGACCGTGGTGGCGTACCGCTGTGACCTGGGCCGGCCGCGGATCGTCGAGTCGGCCGGGCGGCATCCCGGCCGCGCCGCCCTGGTGTACGTGCAGGTCGTGCCACCGGCAGACAGTGGGCATGACTTCGTGGACACGCTGCTCGCCGGAGTGCGGGTGCGCTGACGGCCGTGTCGCCAGTCCCGGATCACGAATCGGTGGGCTGGCGGACCACCACCGTGATGGTGTGCTCCCGGTCCTGCTGCGGGATCGTGACGTCGACGGTGCCGGGGCGGACGAACCGGATGTCCACCACGCCGGCCTCGTACTGCTGCGAGACCAGCTCCGGGCGGTCCACGGTGACCAGGCCGGGGCCGATGCCCTGGATGCGCAGCACCGCGCCGGTGGCGAAGCACAGTGAGCGCAGCAGCTCAAGCTCGGTCTCGGCCAGCGGCAGGTCGTAGCGGACGGCGCCCTGGCAGCTCGTGGTCGGCCCGGCCGACGTGGGGGCCGGTCGTTGCGGCGTACCCCTGGCGCTGGTCCGTGCGGGCGGTGCCGCGATCGGACGCCCGCTGGTCGGCGGCGGTCGGGACGGCGACCCGGTGGGCGCGGGGATCGCGGAGGGGTTGGCGGCGGTCGGGACGGACCGGGCGGTTGCACGGGCAGCGGTGCGACCGGGTCGGCGCCGCAGGCCGCGACGGCCACGGCGGCCACGAGGGCGACGACACCGGCGACGAACCGGCGGATCGAGCGGCGTTGCGCGGCGGAGCTCATTCGGCGCCGAGTCGTTGCCGGACCTGCTGTCGGGCCAGGTGCAGCCGGGACTTCACCGTGCCCACCGGCACGTCGAGCAGTGCGGCGATCTCGGGATAGCTCAGCCCGAGGACGTCGCGCAGGGCCACCACCTCGGCGAGGTCGGGGCGGACGGCGTCGAAGGCGTCGAGCAGGTCGAGGCGGGTGCCCGCGACCACGCTGGTCCGCCGTGGGTCGGCCTGGTCGGGCAGCGGTACGCCACCGGCCTCCAGCCGCCAGCGGCGGCGCAGCGTGCGGTACGTCGAGCGGGCCCGGTTGGCGGTCAGCCGGTGCAGCCAGGTGCGGAACGAGGAGCGCCCCTCGAACCGGGTGATGCCGCCGGCCAGCGCGAGCAGCGTGTCCTGGCAGGCCTCCTCGGCGTCCTCCCGGCTGGGCAGGAACCGTGCGCACAGCCGCAGCACCTCGGGGCGTACCGCGAGCAGCAGAGCGTCCAGCGCGGCCGGGTCGCCGTGCGCGGCGGACCGGGCCAGGGCGTCGATGTCGTCCGCGTCGGGCATGCCGGATGTCCAATGCTCGCCGGTGCCGATCCCCGAGCGTACGACCGGCGACGCCGGTGCGGCCCCGTACGGTCCGGCACCCGACGCGAACCAGGCGGCGCGCTACTCGAAGCGGGACACGTCGCCGGCGCCCCGGCGCAGGATCTCCGGCTCGGGCCCGGACAGGTCGATCACGGTCGTCGGCTCCATGCCGCAGTCGCCGGCGTCGAGCACCGCGTCGAGCTGGTGGTCGAGTCGTTCCTTGATCTCCCAGCCCTGGGTCATCGGCTCGTCGTCGCCGGGCAGGACCAGGGTGCTCGACACCAGCGGCTCGCCCAGCTCGGCCAGCAGCGCCTGGGTGACGGTGTGGCGGGGTACGCGGACGCCGACGGTGCGCTTCTTCGGGTGCAGCATCCGGCGCGGCACCTCGCGGGTGGCCGGCAGGATGAAGGTGTAGCTGCCCGGGGTGGATGCCTTCACCAGGCGGAAGACCGCGTTGCTGATCTGGACGAACTGGCCGAGCTGCGCGAAGTCCCGGCAGACCAGCGTGAAGTGGTGCCGGTCGTCGAGGTGGCGGATCTGGCGGATCCGGTCCAGCCCATCCTGGTTGCCCAGCTGGATGCCGAGCGCGTAGCAGGAGTCCGTCGGGTAGGCGACCAGTCCACCACCTCGGATCAGGTCGGCGACCTGGCCGATGATCCGGGGCTGGGGGTTCTCCGGGTGCACGTCGTAGTACCTCGCCATCCTCCGAGCCTAGGCGCATCGTCCGGCGATCAGGAGACGAGGGCCACGGCCGTCGGCGCGGACGGTGGAGCCGCCGAGATCACCTCGGTAGGGTAGGTCCCGGTCGGCTCCGACCATCAAGATCCACACCGCCGGGGGGCGCCACGCATGGCCGATTCGTTCGCGCATCTGCACGTGCACACGGAGTATTCGATGCTCGACGGAGCGGCCCGCCTCAAGGACCTGTTCGCCGAGGCCAAGCGGCTCGGCATGTCCGCCGTGGCGATCACCGACCATGGCAACATGCACGGCGCGAACGACTTCTACAACCAGGCGATGGCCGCCGGGATCACGCCGATCCTGGGCGTCGAGGCGTACGTGGCACCGGAGTCGCGCTACCACAAGGCGCGGGTCAAGTGGGGTCGGCCGGAGCAGAAGAGCGACGACATCTCGGGTAACGGCGCGATCACCCACAAGACCATGTGGGCGAAGAACGCGCAGGGCCTGAAGAACCTGTTCACCCTCAACTCGCGCGCGTCCATGGAGGGGCACTACGTCAAGTGGCCCCGGATGGACATGGAGCTGATCGCCGAGCACGCCGAGGGCATCATGGCCACCACCGGCTGCCCGTCCGGTGCCGTGCAGACCCGGCTGCGGCTGGGCCAGTTCGACGAAGCCCTCAAGGTCGCCGCCAGCTACCAGGACATCTTCGGCAAGGACAACTACTTCCTGGAGATCATGGATCACGGCCTCTCCATCGAGAGCCGGGTCCGCGAGGGGCTCACCGAGATCGCCCGCAAGCTGGACATCCCGCCGGTGGTCACGAACGACTCGCACTACACCCACGAGGCGCAGGCCACCGCCCACGACGTGCTGCTCTGCGTGCAGACCGGCAGCAACATCGACGACCCCAACCGGTTCCGGTTCGAGGGCGGCGGCTACTTCATCAAGAGTGCCGACCAGATGCGCGCGGTGGACTCGTCGGAGCTGTGGCAGGAGGGTTGCCGCAACACCCTGCTGGTCGCCGAGAAGGTCGACCCGACCGGCATGTTCCAGTTCCACAACCTGATGCCGCGCTTCCCGGTGCCCGAGGGCGAGACCGAGGAGTCCTGGTTCCGCAAGGAGACCTTCGCCGGCCTGGCCCGCCGCTACCCGAACGGTATCCCGGAGGGGCACGTCGTCCAGGCGGAGTACGAGCTGGGCGTCATCAACCAGATGGGCTTCCCGTCGTACTTCCTCGTGGTCGCCGACTTCATCCGGTGGGCGAAGAACCAGGGCATCGCGGTGGGTCCGGGCCGTGGCTCGGCTGCCGGCTCTCTCGTCGCGTACGCGCTGGGCATCACCGACCTGGACCCGATCCAGCACGGCCTGATCTTCGAGCGGTTCCTCAACCCCGAGCGTGTCTCGATGCCGGATGTCGACATCGACTTCGACGAGCGTCGGCGCGGTGAGGTGATCAAGTACGTCACCGACAAGTGGGGTGAGGACAAGGTCGCCCAGATCGCCACCTTCGGCACGATCAAGGCGAAGGCCGCGATCAAGGACTCGGCCCGGGTCCTCGGCTTCCCGTACGCGGTCGGCGACCGGATCACCAAGGCGATGCCGCCGGCCGTGATGGGCAAGGACATCCCGCTCACCGGCATCTTCGACGCGAAGCACCCCCGCTACGCCGAGGCCGGCGAGATCCGCGGCCTGTACGACTCCGACCCGGACGTCCGCAAGGTGATCGACACCGCCAAGGGCATCGAGGGGCTGATCCGGCAGACCGGTGTGCACGCCGCCGGCGTCATCATGTCCGCCGAGCCGATCATCGAGCACATCCCGTTGTCGCGCCGCGACGCCGACGGGGCGATCATCACGCAGTTCGACTACCCGACCTGCGAGTCGCTCGGGCTGCTGAAGATGGACTTCCTCGGCCTGCGCAACCTGACGATCATCGACGACGCGGTCAAGAACATCGAGCTCAACCACGACAAGAAGCTCGACCTGTTGGCCCTGCCGCTGGACGACCCGGCCGCGTACGAGCTGCTGGCCCGCGGTGACACCCTGGGCGTGTTCCAGCTCGACGGCGGGCCGATGCGGTCGCTACTGCGGTTGATGAAGCCGGACAACTTCGAGGACATCTCGGCCGTCCTGGCCCTGTACCGGCCCGGCCCGATGGGCGTCGACTCGCACACCAACTACGCGCTGCGCAAGAACGGCCTCCAGGAGATCACGCCGATCCACCCGGAGCTGGAGGAGCCGCTGCGGGAGATCCTGGCGCCCACCCACGGCCTGATCGTCTACCAGGAGCAGGTGCAGCGCGCCGCGCAGATCCTCGCCGGCTACACCCTCGGTCAGGCGGACCTGCTGCGCCGGGCGATGGGTAAGAAGAAGAAGGAGATCCTCGACAAGGAGTTCATCCCGTTCCGGGACGGCTGCCGCGAGCGCGGCTACTCCGACGAGGCGATCCAGGCGGTGTGGGACGTCCTGGTGCCGTTCGCCGGGTACGCCTTCAACAAGGCGCACTCCGCCGCGTACGGCCTGGTCTCCTATTGGACCGCGTACCTGAAGGCGCACTACCCGGCCGAGTACATGGCCGGGCTGCTGACCTCCGTCGGTGACGACAAGGACAAGATGGCTCTCTATCTGTCCGAGTGTCGCCGGATGCGCATCCAGGTGCTGCCACCGGACGTGAACACCTCCGCCGGGCCGTTCACCCCGGTCGGCACGGACATCCGCTTCGGCCTGGCCGCGGTGCGCAACGTCGGCGCGAACGTGGTCGCCTCGATCATGCGGTGCCGCAACGAGAAGGGCGACTACGCCGACTTCTACGACTTCCTGTCCAAGGTGGACGCGGTGGTCTGCAACAAGAAGACGATCGAATCGCTGATCAAGGCGGGTGCGTTCGACTCGCTGGACCACCCCCGCAAGGGCCTGCTCGCGGTGCACGCCGACGCCATCGACGCGTACGCCGATGTGAAGCGCAAGGAGGCGGTCGGCCAGTACGACCTCTTCGGTGCCGGCTTCGGTGACGGCGACACCGGCAGCACGACGGTCATGCCGGTCATCGCGAGCAACGAGTGGGACAAGCGCGACAAGCTGGCCTTCGAACGCGAGATGCTCGGCCTGTACGTCTCCGACCACCCCCTGTTCGGCCTGGAGCACATCCTCGGCGCGGCGGCCGACACCACCATCGCATCCCTGGCCGAGGACGGCGCGGTGCCCGACGGGGCGATCGTCACCCTCGCCGGCATCCTCTCCGGGGTGCAGCGCCGGGTCACCAAACAGGGCCGCGCCTGGGCCTCGGCCACCCTGGAGGACCTGGCCGGTGGGGTGGAGACGCTGTTCTTCCCCAACACCTACGAGGTGATCGGGCAGTACATCGCCGAGGACGCCATCGTCGTGGTCAAGGGTCGCGTCGACCGCCGCGACGACACCCCACGGATCATGGCGATGGACATGTCCATGCCGGATGTCAGCACCAGCGCCAGCAACAAGCCGGTCACCCTCACCATCCCGGTGCACCGGTGCACCCCACCGTTGATGGAGAAGCTCAAGGAAACCCTGGTGCTGCACCCCGGCGACACCGAAGTGCACGTCAAACTGCAGAACGGCGGGCGTACCACCACCCTGCGGCTGGGCCCGTTCCGGGTGGCGGCGACCACCGCGCTGATGGGTGACCTGAAGAGCGTCCTCGGCCCGGCCAACGTGAGCTGACCGAGCCGCGGCCCGGTCGGCGTGCGTCCGACCGGGCCGCGGACGGCCGCCTGGCTCAGCCCCGGTCGGGGGCGCTGATCTCCCGCAGCTGGCCGTCGGCCAGCCGCAACCAGCGCTGCACGCCGATCTCGGCGAGGAACCGTTCGTCGTGGCTGACCACCACGAACGCTCCCTGGTACGCGCTCAGCGCGCTCTCCAACTGACCGACGCTGACCAGGTCCAGGTTGTTGGTCGGCTCGTCGAGCAGCAGCAGTTGCGGCGCCGGGTCGGCGCACAGCACGCAGGCGAGAGTGGCGCGCAGCCGCTCACCGCCGGAGAGCACCCCGACGGGCAGGTTCACCCGGGTGCCCCGGAACAGGAACCGGGCGAGCAGGTTCATCCGCTGCGCGTCTGACAGGCTCGGCGCGTACGCGGCGAAGTTCTCCGCCACCGTACGGTCGAGATCCAGCAGGTCCAGCCGCTGCGACAGGTACGCGATCCGACCGTCGGCCCGCTTCAGCTCGCCGCCGGACGGTTCCAGATCGCCCTCGACCAGGCGCAGCAGGGTCGACTTGCCGACTCCGTTCGCCCCGGTGAGCGCGATCCGCTCCGGCCCTCGGATCACCAGGTCGGCGCCGTCGCCGGCGAACAGATCCCGGTCGCCGAAGCGGACCCGCATCCCCTGCCCGGTGAAGACCGTACGGCCGCCTGGGACGGTGGTGTCCGGCAGTTCCACGTTGATCCGGTCCTCTTCGCGCAGCGCCCGGCCGGCCTCGTCGAGCCGGGTCTTGGCCTGGCCGAGCCGGGCCGAGTGCGTCTCGTGGGACTTTCCGGCGGCCTCCTGCGCATTGCGCTTCATGGTGCCGGCGAAGATCTTCGGCAGGCCGGCGTTCTTCAGGTTCCTGGAGGCGTTGCTGGCCCGCCGGTCAGCTCGCTCGCGGGCCTGCTGCATCTCCCGCTTCTCCCGCTTGACGTCCTGTTCGGCGTTGCGCAGGTTGCTCTCGGCCACCTCACGCGCCGCCTGCACCGCCTCGGTGTACGCGGTGAAGGTGCCCCCGTACCAGCGGATCTCGCCACGGTCCAGCTCGGCGATGCGGTCCATCCGGTCCAGCAGCTCCCGGTCGTGACTGACCAGGAGCAGGCAGCCAGCCCAGTCCGTCAGCACGTCATAGAGCTTGTGCCGGGCGGCCACGTCCAGGTTGTTGGTCGGCTCGTCGAGCAGCAGCACATCCGGGCGTCGGAGCAACTGCGCCGCCAGGCCGAGGGAGACCACCTGGCCGCCACTGAGGGTGTTGAGCCGCCGGTCGAGTACCAGGTCGCCCAGGCCGAGCCGGTCCAGCTCGGCGCGGGTGCGTTCCTCGATGTCCCAGTCGTCGCCAATCGTGGCGAAGTGCTCCTCGCTGGCGTCGCCGGCCTCGATCGCGTGCAGCGCCGCGATCCGCTCGGCGACGCCGAGCACCTCGGCCACCGTCAGCTCACCAGCCAGCGGCAGGGTCTGCGGGAGGTAACCGAGCAGGCCGTCGACGGTGACGCTGCCGCCGGTGGGCCGCAGCTCCCCGGCGATCAGCCGCAGCAGGGTGCTCTTGCCGGAGCCGTTGGGCGCGACCAGGCCGGTGCGGCCACCGGGGACGGAGAAGGACAGCTCCGCGAAGACCGGGGTGTCATCCGGCCATGAAAAGGACAGGTTCGAGCAGACAATGAACGCATCAGACATGCGAGTGACCTCAAAGGGTGGGGTGGGCGCGCCTAAGCCGCCCGACGACGGCGGGGACCGGTGGAACGACAACATGGCCACGGCGGCTGCGCTGCTGCGCGCCGAACCGATGGCCGAACACATCCGGTCTCACCCGGAGATGTCGTCGTCACCCGCCATGTCTGGTCTCCCTGGTCGTACCGCTAACCCAACTCGGCCAGTCTAACAACGGATCTTCGCCCCGCCAGCAGGTTCCCCGCCCCCGCCCCGCCCCGCCCCGCCCCGCCCCCGCCCCGCACGCGTCGATCATGGAGTTGTGGTGGGAGGAATGCCCCCTCGCACCCGATTCGTGAGGCACCACAACTCCATGATCGACGCGGGGGCGGGGCGGGGCGGGGCGGGGCGGGGGCTTTACCTGGGTTGGTACTCGACCTCGGGGCGGCCGGGGGTGCCGTAGCGAGGACTGCGCGCGGCCCGGTCGACGGTCACCAGGTACTCCAGGTAGCGGCGGGCGGTTACCCGGGAGGTGCCGGTCAGCGCGCTCACCTCGGTCGCGGACAGCCCCGGCTGCGCGCGGGTTCCGTCGGTGAGCGCGGCGCGTACCCGATCGAGGGTCTGCGCGTCGAGCCCCTTGGGCAGGCTGTGCCGGGCGGTGCCGCGCAGGGTGGCGAACATCTGGTCCACCTCGTGCTGGGCGGCCACCTCGCCGTCGGCGAGCGCCTGCGCGCGGTAGTCGGCGTACCGCTCCAGCTTGTCGCGGAACGCGGCGAACGTGAACGGCTTGAGCAGGTAGTGGGTCACCCCGAGGGACACCGCGGTGCGCACCACGGCCAGGTCCCGCGCGGACGTCACGGCGAGCACGTCGACGCTGCTGCCGGCCGCGCGCAGCGCCCGGCAGACGTCCAGGCCGTGCAGGTCGGGCAGCCGAAAATCGAGGAGTACGAGGTCGACGTCGCCGCCCTCGTTGGCGCGTAGGACCGCCATCGCCGCCCGCGCGGTGTGCGCCACCCCGACGACCACGAAACCGGGAACCCGCTCGGTGTACGCGCTGTGCGCCTCGGCCAGCAGCGGCTCGTCCTCGACGACCAGCACCCGGATGTCGGTCATGACCGCGCACCTCCGCCGGGCAGCCGGACGGTGAACAGGCTGCCGCCGTCATCCGAGCGGGCCACCTCGGAGCTGCCGCCGTGCCGGCGGACCACCTGCCCGACCAGCGCCAGGCCAAGTCCCCGGCCGGTGCTCTTGGTGGACCAGCCGCGCCGGAACGCGTCGGCCACCCGCTCTGGGGGCAGCCCGGGGCCGCTGTCGGCGACCCGTACGACCAACTCGTCGTCGACCGCGCCGACGAAGACCCGCACCCGGCGCGGCGCCGGCGTGCCGGCCACCGCCTCCAGGGCGTTGTCGACCAGGTTGCCGACCACGGTGAGCAGATCGCCGGTCGGTAGAGGGCTGTCGTCGAGGCGGCAGTCGGGCTCGATGACCAGATCCACCCCACGTTCGCCGGCCTGCGCGGACTTGCCGAGCAGCAGCGCGGCCAACGCTGGCTCGGTCACCGCGCCGACCACCCGGTCGGTCAGCTGCTGGGCGAGGACCAGGTCCCGGGTGCCGAGCCGGACGGCCTCGTCGGCACGGCCCAGCTCCACCAACGTCAACACGGTGTGCAGCCGGTTGGCCGACTCGTGGGTCTGCGCCTGCAACGCCTCGGTCAGCGCGCGCACCGAATCCAGTTCGCTGGCCAGGGCGCGTAGCTCGGTCTGGTCGCGCAGGGTCAGCACGGTCCCGAGCACGGCGCCCTCGAAGCGGGTGGTCCCCTGGTTGGCGACGAGCACCCGGTCACCGGCGAGGATGGGTTCGTCGCGGGCGTCACGCCCGGAGTGGAGCAGCTCGGCCACCGCGGGCGGCAGGTCGATCCCGGCCACCGGCTGGTCGATCACGGGCGCGTCCGCTTCGAGCCCCAGCAGACGGCGACCCTCGTCGTTGACCAACGCCATCCGCCGGTCGGTGGTCAGCACCACGAGACCTTCGCGCACCGAGTGCAGAACCGCGTCGTAGTACTCGTACATCCGGGTCATCTGCGCCGGCCCCAGACCGTGGGTCTGGCGGCGTAGCCGCCGGCTGAGCAGCCAGGAACCGGTCGCGGCGAGCGCGAGAGCCGGTGCGGCGACACCGAGGAGCACCGGCAACTGACCGAGCAGCTTACGGTCGATCGCGCGGGTGGTGATGCCCACCGAGACCAGGCCGACGATGCGCTCCTGCTCGTCGTACACCGGAACAACCGCGCGCACCGACTCGCCGAGCGTGCCGACGTTCGTGGTGGTGAACGGGCGGCCCGCCAAGGCGGGCTCGATCTCCCCGACGAACGGCTCGCCGATCCGCTCCTGGGTCGGGTGCGAGAAGCGGGTGCGGTCGGGGGCCATCACCACCACGAAGTTGGTGCCCGTCGCCAGTCGGGTCGATTCGGCGTACGGCTGGAGGACGCTGGCCGGATCGGCGGTCGTGAGGGCCGCGCGGACGTCGGGGGAGCGGGCCACGGTCTGCGCCACCGCGAGCACCTCCTCCTGCGCGGCCTGACGGGAGTCGCTCCGGGCCAACCAGACGGCGCCCGCCGCGCCGGCCAGCACGAGCAGCGTCACCACCATCGCCTGGAGGGCGAAGAGTTGCCCCGCGATGCTCCACTGGCGTCGGGCCACCTCCACCACCTCCTCGTCGCGTCGCCGCTGTTGGTGCTTCCGCGGTGAACAGAATGACCGCAAGGCTGTCAACGGGTGAGACGCGCTTCACATTGTCGACATGGACACCACCGCATCCACCACCACAGCGGCGCCGTCGGTCCGCCGGGACCGTACCCGTTACCTCTACCTGGCCGTCATCGTGGCCGTGCTCGCCGGCATCGTGGTCGGCCTGGTCGCCCCCGATTTCGGCAAGGAACTCAAGCCGATCGGCACCGGCTTCGTCAACCTGATCAAGATGATGATCAGTCCGGTCATCTTCTGCACCATCGTGCTGGGCGTCGGTTCCGTCCGGCAGGCCGCGAAGGTCGGCAAGGTCGGCGGCCTCGCGCTCGGCTACTTCATCACCATGTCGACCGTGGCGCTCGCCATCGGCCTGGTGGTCGGCAACATCGTCCACCCCGGCTCCGGCCTCAACCTCGGCCAGGACCTCGCCGGGGCGGGCAAGGCAGCCGCTGGCGACGAGGCCGCCGGTACGGCGGACTTCCTGCTCGGGATCATCCCGACCACGCTGGTCTCCGCGCTGACCGAAGGGAAGGTGCTCCAGACGCTGCTGGTCGCCCTGCTGGTCGGCTTCGCCGTCCAGGCCATGGGTCGGCGCGGTGAGCCGGTGCTCAGCGCCATCACCGTCATCCAGCGGGTGGTGTTCAAGGTCCTGGCCATGATCATGTGGTTGGCGCCGATCGGCGCGTTCGGTGCCATGGCCGCCGTGGTCGGCGCGACCGGCGTGGACGCGCTCAAGAGCCTCGCCCAGATCATGCTGGGCTTCTACGCGACCTGCCTGATCTTCGTGCTGGTGTTCCTGGGCGCGTTGCTCTGGTTCGTGGCGCGGATTTCGATCTTCTCGCTGCTGCGCTACCTCGGCCGGGAGTTCCTGCTGATCCTGTCGACCTCGTCGTCGGAGTCGGCGCTGCCGCGGCTCATCGCGAAGATGGAGCACTTCGGGGTGAGCAAGCCGGTCGTCGGCATCACGGTGCCGACCGGGTACTCGTTCAACCTCGACGGCACGGCGATCTACCTTACGATGGCGTCGCTGTTCATCGCCGACGCGCTGGGCAAGCCGCTCTCGATCGGCGAGCAGATCTCGCTGCTGCTATTCATGATCATCGCTTCGAAGGGTGCCGCCGGGGTCACCGGCGCCGGGCTGGCGACCCTGGCCGGTGGCCTTCAGTCGCACCGCCCGGATCTCGTCGACGGGGTGGGTCTGATCGTCGGCATCGACCGGTTCATGTCCGAGGCTCGGGCGCTGACCAACTTCGCGGGTAACGCGGTGGCGACCGTGCTCGTGGGCACCTGGACCGGCGAGTTCGACCGGGACCGCGCGGTCGGGGTGCTGAAGGGCGACGACCCGTTCGACGAGGCCACGATGCTCGACGAGCACGACGACGACGACGAGGACGAGGACGAGTCGGCGGCGCGGCGGTCCGACGAGAAGGCGGTCGCGCCGGCGGGAGCGCCTGCCTGAAGCCGCAGCCGGGGTCGCGGTGGCCGAGTGCCAGCGCGACCCCGGGGTGGTAGGAACGCCGGCACGCGCAGCAGTGATCCCCTCCGTTTCCCGAAAATCGGGGCATCCGGGCGGCCCGGACACCGCGATATCCCTAAAACCGAGTCGATCTTTCGGGCGGCAGCATCTTCAGCGTCGGCGTGCTCGCCACATCGTGTGCTCTCTCGAAATCGCCGTCTCCGTGTCACTGACGAACTGCGACAGTTGCGTCTCCGAGTTGATTCGTGTGGCGAGCGACCCCATGGCCGCAAGCTCCTGACTCGCCAGGGCGTAGGCGGTCGCTACCGCACCGTGTTGCCGTGTCTGCGTCCATGCCGCACCGGCCGCGATTGCCGCTGCGGCTACTCCGAGCAGGTCGACGTCGGTCAGCCCAGCAGCCCTCGACACTGCCAGGGTCACCGCCAGTAGTTCCAGGACGAGCATGCTGACCGACCAGCGTGTCGCTCGCGCTCGATTGGACAGCGATCGCTCGGCGTACCAGGCCCGCTGGGCCTCGAGACGGCCGGTCAGGTACGCGGCTCGGCGGTCCTCAAGGGAGGCCGCGCGCAATGTCCGCATTCCTTCGGTGATCTGCTGGCCAGAAACCGCGGGGGCGGCCAGCCCGGCAGACGACATGTCGGTGGTCAGGCCCAACAGTCGGCCGGTGAATTCCTCGACACATTCCGAGTCGTCTCGCGACCGGGGAAAGGGATCTGCCGCTATCGCGAATCGCCACGTCAGCGATTTGATGGATTCGGACAGGGCTCTTCCGACATACCAGCGCTCGTTCGGGCGATTGGTGAGGAGGAAGACCTCGACGATCGAGGTGGCGGCGAAAGCACCCGCCGCCAGCGCCGGACCCAGCGCGAAGTCGTCAAGCTTCCAGGTGGCGATTCCCGCGACCGCGCCTAGCAGGAGCAGCGACAGCCGCAGCGCGATCAGGGTCGCGAACACCCGCTGCCCGCGCTGCGACTCGTAGGACACGGCCCGCTGAAACGGCGGAAAGTCCTCGGCGTTCAGCATGGCGTTGACCTCTCAACGGAAATATTCACCGTGTCGGCGTCGTCGGCGATGACGGCTCGCCCGGGCCGGTGAGCTAGTCGGTACGCAGGCTGTAGACAGTAGACGGTGGTGCCCACCAGGGCCGCCCTGAGATAGAAATCCGTCGAGAAGTGGATCGCAGACCGGCGATGACGGCCCATCCGGCGTACCTAGCTCGGGTTGACGTTCTTCCACGCCCGCGTGCTGTCACGCCTGAGTCCTCGTGACAGCGGCGACCGGCTCCAGCTCTGGTCCGCGTCGAGGGCTGCGACCTGGCCGTCGGCCAGGTCGGCGCAGCCAGTGAGGTGGGGATGACATTGAACGAGCGCTCCGAGGAAGGCCAGGCAGATGTCGTCCGCCTGGTATCCGCGCTCGTCCAGCACGTCATAGCCTCCCTCGTCCCTGACTACGCGAGCGATGGGGCGAGCGCCGGTGGCGACGGCGCGGGTGGTCAGGGCCCACGAGTCCGGGCCCGCATCGAACGGGAAGCCTGGTTCCAGTTCGCCGACCAGGCGCCAAGCACCCGCAGGGTGCTCACTAACCGGAAGCCAGGAGTTGGCTTGCCGGTTGCGGCTGCTCTGCGTGGCTTCCTCATCCCAAGGCCATAGGCCGTTGCGGTCCGGCCACACCAGCTGCTGGAACGGCACCGCGGAATCGCGATAGAAGCGGTGGACCGTGCCGAAGAGGGCGTCATGCCAGGACGGGTCCACCGGTCGAAGCTGGGTGGCGAAGCCGTCGATCACCCCGTTGAAAGGCGTGTTCTCGCCGGGCCAGTCATGCTCGCGAGCGTGCTCGACGTAGGCGTTGAGCCAGTGCTGCATGCCCTCGCCGTCAAGCCCGAACATCACCACCTCAGGGCGACGGAACGTGTGCCACAAGCCGACCGTGTAGGCGAAGTCGATCCCTCCGGCTACCCGCAGTACCGACCAACCGTGTCGACGCACCATCTCGACGATGCCGCTGTCCCGGGTCGGAGCACCTTCGCCGCAGATCAGACACGAGCATCCCTCAATCGCCACTGGCCGACCTTAGCGAGTGGTCGTGGCGGTCCTCGAAGCGGTGGGCTTGTCGCAGGTAACGCCGATGCCGAGGTTGACGCGGCTCTCCCCGCCGTTGGACCGCACAATGAGCGGTACGCACGCGGCACGCGCCACCCAGGTGCCACCGACGAAGGCCATCCATTGCGCTTGCCCATCGTCCGGCGCGCAGGCGTGCAGGGTGGTGGTCGCCGCTGGCGTGCTGGGAGCACCCCATCCGATCCGGGCCTTGTCCTCCCATCCGGGTGCCACCTGAAGGTCAACGACCGCGCCTGCGCGTACGACCAGACCCCATTTGGCGAATAGCCGAGCCGCTGGTTCAGCCTCGCCGGATTCCTCCACGGGCCGCACCGTGTGGTCAGGCACCGCCACGTCTTCTCCGACCAGCCGATAACCGTCCGGTAGTGCCGGCATCGCCGCTACCGATGTCGTACATGGCGGCCCGTCGCCGCTCGCGGGTGTCGACGACGCTGCGCCGTCGACAGGCGGTGTGGTGGGTTGGTGCGACTCGCTTGCGGGCGTGCAGGCGGTCAGCACCGCCACCAGGCACGGGATGCCCCATCCCGTAATCGGCCCGGGCCGGGTCGCCGCAGAATTCGAATTCACTCGATATTCATAGCACGATGCCGATATGCGTGTTGGTAACATCGCGTTGGGCGACAGCGGTCGTGCCAATAATGGAGCTATGTCGAAATGAACGATCGGTCAGCAGTCGATCTTGCATGTGACATATCCAACTGTCGCTTTTCCATCTGCCCGAAAAAATTGGGCACGTAAACTTCGCCGGGTACCTTCCTGTCGTGCCAGACGCCTCTCGACAGTTGATTGCCGATCGCTATCGGCTGGTCCGCCCGCTCGGCCAGGGTGGGATGGGCCGCGTGTGGCAGGCCCGTGACGAGATGCTGCAGCGCGACGTGGCCATCAAGGAGTTGGTGGCACCGCCCGGCCTGCGTGACGACGAACGCCGGGAGATGCGCGAACGGTCCATGCGCGAGGCGCGGGCCGTCGCCCGCCTGGGTCACGTCAACGTGGTACGCGTCTTCGACGTGCTGCACTCGGCCGACGACCCCTGGATCGTGATGGAGCTCGTCCCGTCCCGGTCCCTGCACCAGGTGCTCGAAGCCGAGGGGCCGATGCCGGCGGCGCGCGCCGCGTACATCGGGCTCGGCGTGCTGGGCGCGCTACGGGCCGCACACCAGGCCGGCGTGCTGCATCGGGACGTCAAGCCGGCCAACGTGCTGCTCGCCGACGACGGCAGGGTGGTGCTGACCGATTTTGGTCTGGCCACCCTCCCCGGCGACCCACGCATGACCCAGACCGGGATGGTGCTCGGCTCGCCGGCGTTCCTCGCGCCGGAGCGGGCCACCGACGGCGACGTCGGCCCGGCCGCCGACCTCTGGTCGCTCGGCGCCACCCTCTACGCGGCGGTCGAGGGACGCACCCCGTACCACCGCTCGTCTCCGATCGCCACGCTGGCGGCGCTCGCCACCGAGCCGCCACCGCCGGCGCAGCGAGCCGGTCGGTTGACCCCGCTCCTCGAAGGACTGCTGCGCCGGGAACCAGGCCAGCGGATCAGCGCCGAGGAGGCGGATCGACTCCTGCGCCAGGCCGCCACCCCGGACGAGCCAGTCGCCCAGGCGAGCATCACCGGTGGCGGGCCGGTAACCCCGATCAACACGACCGGCGACGGGCCGGTCGCCCGGATCAACACCACCGGCGAGGTACCCCGTCCGAAGATCGTGCCCGAGTTCGTCGCCGCCGAGTCCGGTCCGCCGGCGTCGCCGGTTGTCCCCGCCGCGCCGGTGCCCGGGCCGGGCCGCAAGCATCGGGCTCGGCTGATCGGGTCGATCGCCGCCGCGGCGCTGCTGGTCGTCCTGCTGGTGACCGCGTCCCTGCTGAACGGCCGGCTGTTCGGCGGTGCGAGTGACGGCGGAGTGGCGGCGCCAGCCGCGAACCCGTCGCCGATCGCCGAGACGCCGGTGTCCCGGGTGCTGCCACCGGCGCCCGCCGGGTGGCGCTACTACCGCGACGATCCCCGTTTCCTCGTACCGGTGCCGGACGGCTGGCGGGTGCGGCGCGACGGTGAGCGGGCCGAGTTCCGGGAGCCGGACGGCAGCCGGGTGCTCGTCGTCGACGAACTCCGGTCCGTCCCCGCGGACCCGGTCGCCGAGCTGCGGGCGCGGGAGGCGGCGGAACGCAAGCGGTACGCCGACTACCGGCAGGTCCGGCTCGCCGCACTGCGCTACCAGGTGCGGGCCGCCGAATGGGAGTGGACCTACACCGACGAGGACGGCACGCCGCTGCACATGGTGAGCCGCGCGTTCGTTGGTCACAACGGGCACGCGTACTCGATCGGCTGGACCACCTCGGCCGCCGAATGGTCGGCGAGCGCGGGTGTCTTCGCGCTGATCACGGATGGTTTCCAGGGCTTGCCGGTCGCGGGCGGCCCGCCGTCCAGACCTGCCGGCCCGCCGCCGTCCGCAGGCACGGGGCAGCCGACATCGGGGACGGGCAACGGTGCGACGACCGATCCGGGGAATCCAGGGCAGCAACCGTCGGCTCCGCCGCCGCCCTCACCGACGCAGAGCAACGCGCCCGCCGGCAAGCAGATCCTCGGCTTCGCCAGTGACCGTTGCATCGACATTCCGGATGGCAACGCCACCGCTGGTGCGCGACTGCAGATCTGGGACTGTCGTCGGACCGCCAAGCAGCTGTGGACCTTCCCCGCGGACGGCACGGTCCGCTCGATGGGCAAGTGCCTGGATGTCGCCGGCCACTCCACCGAAGATGGGGCCGCTGTCCAACTGGCCGACTGCTCCGGCGCGGGGTCGCAGAAGTTCACCCTCAACAAGGCCTACGACCTGGTGAACACCAAGGCGGACAGGTGCGTCGACGTGCTCGACGCCAACCCGGACAACGGCGCCCGGTTGCAGATCTGGCAGTGCAACGGGAATGCCAACCAGAAGTGGCGGGCCACCTGAGCGCTGACTGCGAGCCCTTCGATGGTTACGGTCGTGGATGCCGAGGTTTCCCGACCGCACGAGGAGTGATCGCATGTCCCCCTCTCCGTCCCGGATCTTCTCGGAGATAGCGACGGCCGAACGACCGGTCGGGACCACAGTGGTCATGCGACGTGCGGTGGTGCTCGGTGGCAGCATGGCCGGGTTGATGGCCGCTCGGGTGTTGAGCGACCACGCCGAGGAAGTCCTGATCATCGAACGGGACCCGTCCGATGTGGACGCCGGGCCCCGTCCCGGTGTGCCCCAGGGCAGTCAGGTGCACGCGCTGCTGCCCGCCGGTCAGGTCCAGTTGGAACGCTGGTTTCCCGGCATCGCCGACGAGGCGCTCGCCCTCGGTGCGCCTCCGCCGCCCAGCGACCAGGGCACCGCGAAGATCTTCATCAACGGCGAGCTGGGGCTGCCGCCGGCAGCGACCGACACCGGGCCGGCGCTGATCACCACGCGCCCGTTCCTGGAGGCGCTGGTCCGGCGGCGGACCCTCGCCGTCGACAACATCCGCATGGTGTACGGCCGGGCGGAGGGCCTGCTCTTCGACGAGCGGCGCGTCACCGGCGTCCGGTACGTGCCCGAGGGTGGCGGCACCGAGCCTGTCGTCGAACCGGCGGAGCTGGTGGTCGACGCGATGGGGCGGTCCAGCCGGCTCAGCGACTGGCTGGCCGAGCACGGGTGGCCCCGCCCGCCGATGCACCGCATGCCGATCAAGCTGAACTACGCGACGGCGCTCTACCGGCGCGACGAGAAGGTCAGCGACGCCTGGGTGGCGGTCTTCCACACCATGGCGGGCAAGGGGCGTACCGCCCGGATCGGTGGGATCAACTCGGTCGAGGGGGACCGCTGGATCATGCTGGTGGCCGGCTACGACGAGGACCGACCGAGCCGCGACGTCGCCGACTTCACCGCCCGCTGTCGGGAGCACTATCCGCAGATGTTCGGCGACATCGCCGAGCACGGGGAGATGCTGGGCGGGGTGGTCACGTACCACCAGGCGGACAGCCGACGTCGCGACTTCCACAAGCTCGACCGCCTGCCCGCCGGGTTGGTTGCCGCTGGTGACGCGGTCGCGTCCTTCAATCCGGTGTACGGCCAGGGCATGACCTCCGCGACGCTGCACGCGTCCTGCCTGTCGGCGTACCTGCGGTCCGGTCCGAAGCCGCTCGACGAGCCCGCGCGGGCGTACTTCGAGCAGGTCCGCGTGGTCGTCGACGCCGCCTGGCAGATCTCCACCACCGCCGACATCGAGCTTCCGCACGTCGACGGGCCGTACCCGCCCGGGTACAAGGTCACCAAGTGGTTCGGTGATCTGCTCTTCCGGACGTCGCTGACCGATCCGGTGCTCAACGCCCGGCTGGGTCGGGTCACCACCATGCTCGACCACCCGGCGACCCTGAGTCGCCCCGGCACCCTGCTCCGGGCCCTCCGGCTCGGCCTGTTCACGAGCTCTCGGCGGTGATTCGTCGCGAAACCCGCCGTCACCAGAGGGCTCGGTGGAGAATGGTGGGCCGGGGAGGGGTGCTGCGACGGACCCGGGGGAGCAGGCGTGCTCGCAACCAGCCTCCTTGGCCGGCTTCGCCGCCGTGACCCGGGGGACGCCATCCTGCGACGCGCGGCACGGTTGACGCTCGTCGCGTCCGCCGTCTTCTACGGCTGCCGTTACGGCGCGGGCAGTTCGGTGCTCGCCACATACGCTCTGTTCGGCACGATCGCCGCCGGGTCGTTCGCGCAACTGCCCGGGCCCGCGCCGCAGCGGGCGCGGATCCTCGTCACGTCGCTGCCGGCGGTCTGGGCGCTGATCGCCGCGGGTTCGCTGCTGGCGTGGAGCACGTGGTCGGCCGCAACCGGAATGCTGGTCATCGGGTTCGTCGTGGCGTTCGCCGGGGTCGGCAACCCGCGCCTGGTGGGTTTGGCGAGCGCGTTCCAGCTCTTCTACATCCTGGCGTCGTTCCCGCCGTACCAGCCGGGCACCCTGCCGGAGCGACTCGGCGGCGTCACGCTCGCCATCGTGCTGCTCGCCGGGGCCGAGGTGGTCCTCTGGCCCGACCCGGTGCCCGTCTCCTACCGGCAGCGTCTCAACGACGCGGCGGACGGCCTCGCCGCGTTCCTCGACGCCGCCGCCGACGGGTTGACCGACCCGCACGCCGGTCACGGTGGTCGGGACACGCGGCGCAAGCGGGCGTACGAGGTGGTGGCCGCGATCGGGTTGGGCCGCAGCCCTCCGGAGTGGGCCCCCACCGCGGCGGGCGTTCAGGATCGGGCGTTACGGATCTGCGCGGCCGCCCTACGGGAGGTCCTCACCGAGGCGGACCGGCTGGCGGCGGACGCCCCGCCGGAACCGATCCCGGACCTGGCGGCGGCCCGCCTGCTGCGCTCCTGCGCGGACACGACCCGCGCCGCTGGCCGCAGCCTGTCACCGGGTGCCCCGGCAGTGGGCCTCGACGACCTGGACGCCGCGGTCGGGCGAGCCGAGGCGGCGTACCCCGTGGGCGCGGGCCGGGGCCGTGACGCGTCGGACGTCCCCCGGCTGTGCCGGGACGCGACCGCGCTGGCCCTAGCCGACCATGTTCGGGTCTTCGCCGTTGGTGCCCGGGTCGCCACCGGGGCGCGGCTCGACGGCGAGGACGCCTCCTCAGGGCTGTTCGAGTACGCGCGGCACAGCCCGTGGAGGCTGTACTGGTGGCAGTTCCGCTCCCACCTGGCGCCCCGCTCGGCCCACCTGCACAGCTCGCTGCGGCTGGCCGTGGCGCTCGCCATCGCCCGGGTGGCCGCCGGGGTGTTGCAGCTGACCCACGGCTTCTGGGTGCTGCTGGCCACCCTCACGGTCCTGCGCACCTCGGCCGCGGACACCCGCACCGCGCTGCGGCCGGCCGTGCTGGGCACGATCGCCGGTGCCGCGGTCAGCGGCGCGGTGATGCTCGTCGTCGACCAGCCGATCGTCTACGCCGTCGTCCTGCCGGTCACCCTGATACTGGCCTTCGGCATCGGTCGCCTACTCGGGCCGGTGTGGCAGCAGGCGCTGCTCACCCTGCTGTTGACGGTCGTCTTCGCCCAGCTCAGCCCGGAAGGGTGGCGGCTCGCCGAGGCCCGACTCGTCGACGTACTGCTCGGTGCGGTGATCGGCGTGCTCGCCGGTGTGGCGATGTGGCCGCGTGGCGCGAGCCACGACCTGCGGCACAATGCCGCCCGTTATCTGGCGGCCAGCGCGGACGCGGTCGAGCAGACCGTCCAGGCGGTGCTCGGCGGTGCTCCGCCTCCCGACCGTGCCCTCGATCGGGTCCGGCGCCGGATGGTCCTGATCGACTCGTCGTACTGCCAGTACCACTCGGAGCGGCACGACCCGCACCGTCAGAAGGTGAACTGGGACGCCGTTCTGAGCGCCGGGCACCACGTGCTGCCCGGCGCCGAGTCGCTGCTGCGACGCAACCCGCCCGGCTGCCTCGCCGGCTGGCCCGCCGCGGCCGCGCTGCTGCGGGAGTCCGCCGGGCAACTACATTCGGCGTACGCCGACCTGGCCGACGAGGTGGCGCACGATAGGCGGTCCGGTCCGACGCCTGTCCCGACCGGCTGTGCCCGGGAACTGGAACGGATCCGCCCGCTGCTCGGGGAGGTCGGCCCCGAGTCGGTCCGGCACCTGGTGGAGGTCGACCGGTGGCTCGCTGGCCTCGCCGACACTCTCACCCGGATCCACCCGCCCGTCGAGGGCGAATCCGCCGGCCGCCACGGGACGCCATGACCTGCTCGCCCGCTTCGAGCTCGGAGTGCTCGCGGAGCCTTAGGGCTGCGCGTGCGGGTGCTCTTCGACCGCGTCATGGCCGACGGTCGGGACCCTGGCGTTCGGTTGCTCGGCCAGGACTTCGTACGGATCTGACAGGCCGCCGGTCGCCGATTGGCCGTGCCCGTACGACGCCGACCCGCCTAGCGTCGACCACATGGAGATCGAGCAGGCACAGAAGCTGTGGCAGCCGGAGCCCGGTTGGTTGAACACCGCCTCCTACGGGTTGCCGCCCGAGCCGGCCTGGACGGCCCTGCAGGAGGCCCTCGCGGCTTGGCGGGTCGGCAGTACGTCCTGGGAGGGCTGGGGCGAGTCCGTGAACCGGGCCCGCGCCGCGTTCGCGGGCCTCATCGGCGTGCCGGCCGGTGACGTGGCGGTCGGTGCGGCCGTGTCCCAGATGCTGGCTCCGGTCGCGGCGGCGCTGCCGGCCGGGGCCACCGTGGTGGTTCCCGAGGTCGAGTTCACCTCGAACCTGTTCCCCTGGCTGGTCCAGGAGGATCGCGGGGTCAGCGTCCGCACGGTGCCGGCGGATGGACTGGTCGACGCGATCGACTCCGACACCGACCTGGTTGCGTTCAGCTTGGTGCAGTCCGCCGACGGCTCGGTCGCCGCGTACGACGACATCGTGGCCGCGGCCCGCGCGCACGACGCGTTGGTGGTGGTGGACGCGACCCAGGCGTGCGGCTGGCTGCCGTTCGATGGGAGCCGGGCCGACGTGGTGGCGGTGGGTGGCTACAAGTGGCTGATGAACCCGCGCGGCACCGCGTACACCTATCTGGCCCCGTCGTTGCGCGACCGGCTGCGCCCCGACGCCGCCGGCTGGTACGCGGGCCGCGACCCGCACGCCTCCTACTACGGCCCGCCGCTGCGGCTGGCCGACGACGCCCGCCGGTTCGACATCTCACCGGCCTGGTTCAGCTGGGTCGGGGCGGCGCCCGCTCTGGAGTTGGTCGCCGAGATCGGCGTGCCGGCGATCCGGGAGCACGACGTGGCGTTGGCCAACCGGTTCCTGACGGGGCTGGGCCGGCCGCCGGGGGAGAGCGCCATCGTGAGCGTGGATGTGCCCGACGCGCAGCAGCGGCTGGGGGCGGCCGGCATCCGCGCGGCGGTCCGCGCCGGACGGGTCCGCGCCTCCTTCCACATCTACTCCACCGAGGCCGACGTGGACGCGGCCCTGGAGGCGCTGACCCCCTGAGCCCCGCTCAGGCGAGGTGACCGCCGATCTTCGTGTAACCGCGCAGCAGATCGCGGGAGATGATCAGCCGCTGCATCTCGTCGGTGCCCTCGAAGATCCGGTAGAGCCGGACCTGCCGGTACCAGCGTTCGATGGGCAGCTCACGGGTGTAGCCCATGCCGCCGTGGATCTGGAGCACCCGGTCGACCACCCGGTTGACCATGCCGGCGCCGTAGAGCTTGCCCATCGACGAGGCGTGCCGGGGATCGAGGCCCTGATCGACCGTCCACGCCGAGCGCAGCACCAGCCAGCGGGCCGCCTCCAGCTCCGTCTCCGAGTCGGCGATCATCCACTGGATGGCCTGGTTGGTGCCGATCTTCGCGCCGAAGGTCTCCCGGGTGTTGGCGTAGTCGATCGCCATCTGCAGCACCCGCTCGGCGATGCCGATGGCGTGCGACGGGATGGTGTACCGGCCCTTGCCGATCCACTCCATGCCCAGCGTGAAGCCCTGCCCGATCTCGCCGAGGATGTTGCGGTGCGGCACGCGTACGCCGTCGAAGATGAGCGACGCGGGCCCGCCCTCGCCCATGGTCTGGATGAACTCCGAGCGCCAGCCCATCGACCGGTCCACCAGGAACGCCGTGGCCCCGCCGTTGCGGGCGCCCTTCTCCCGGTCGGTCACCGCGACCACGATGGCGAAGTCGGCGTCGTGGCCGCCGGTGATGAAGGTCTTCTCGCCGTCGAGGACCCAGTCGTCGCCGTCGCGGCGGGCCGAGAGCCGGATGTTCGCGGCGTCCGAGCCGGCGCCCGGCTCGGTGATCGCGAAACAGGAGCGCCGCTCGCCCTCGATGGTCGGGATGAGGAACTCCCGCTTCTGCTCCTCGGTGGCGTGGAACAGGATGTTGTCCGCCTCGCCGCCGAAGCGGAACGGCACGAACGTGTGGCCCAGCTCGGTCCAGATCAGTGACTGGAGCACCGCCGGCAGGTTCATCCCGCCGTACTCTTCGGGGGTGGCCAGGCCCCAGAAGCCGAACTTGCGCGCCTTGAGCTGCAGTTCGCGCACCTCGGAGTGGTCGAGGCCGGGCTGGTGCGCCCGTTCCCGGCGGAGCACCTCCGCCTCCAGGGGCATCACCTCGCGGCTGATGAACGATCGGACGGTGTCCCGCACCGCCCGCTCTTCGTCGGTCAGTGAAAAGTCCACGGTGGTCCTCCTGGCGTCAGCGCTGCCGGTCACCTTTAAACTAGCGGTGCAAGTTTTGCCGCGTCCAGACCTGACGGCCGAGACCCGCGAGGAGCGCAGTGCCCCGACCACGCCAGCCCCGGCTCACCCGGCAGCTGATCGTCGAGACAGCCACCGCGCTCATCGACGCCGAGGGCCTGCCCGCCTTCTCCACCCGCCGACTCGCCGCCGAGTTGGGCGTACGCGGGCCGTCGCTCTACAACCACTTCGCCACGAAGGACGAGATCCTCGACGCGGTCGCCGACACGGTCACCGCCGCCGTCGACACCAGCGGCTTCGCCAGCCGGGACTGGGCCGCCGCGCTGCGTGACTGGGCCTGGTCGTACCGGCGGGCGCTCACCGCCCACCCCAACATCGTGCCGTACCTGGCCCAGGGGCCGGGCCGTCGACCGGCCGCGCTGGCCATGGCCGACGCGGTCTACGGCGGGTTGGTACGCGCCGGCTGGCCGCCCGCGCGGGCCACCCACATCGGCGCGGCGCTGCGCTACTTCGTGGCCGGGTCGGCGCTCGGCTCGTTCGCCCGCGGTTTCGTCGAGGACCCGGAGTTGTACGCCGCGCACTACCCGCACCTGCGTCAGGCGCACCGGCTCGCCGAGCACCAGCAGAGCGTGGACGAGGGCGCCTTCGCCCTCGGCCTGGACGCACTGCTGCACGGTCTGGCCGCCGAGTACACCCGCACCGTCGCCACGGTGGAGTCCGCCCGGTCCAACGGGTAGCGTCCAAACTCCCAGCGCTAGTTTCCTCGCCCGTCGCGACCCCGTCGCCATCGCCCGTCGCCCACCCCCGAAGGGACGCCATGGACCTCGCCGCCCCGCCGTCGCAGCTGCCCGACGCCCTGCGCCTCCGACGCCACCTGCACCTCGGCGGCGAATGGACGTCTCCCGCCGACGCCGGTCTGATCGACGTGGAAAATCCGAGCACCGGGGAGCTGATCGGGCAGGTGCCGGCCGGCACCCCGGCCGATGTGGATCGCGCCGTGGCGGCCGCCCGGGCCGCGTTCCCCGGCTGGTCGGCCACGGCCCCCGCAGAGCGGTCCGCCCACCTCGACCGGCTGCACACCGCGCTCGCCGCGCGCGCCGACGACCTCGCCCGCACCATCGCCGTGGAACTGGGCTCGCCGCTCAAGCTCGCCACCCGGGTGCAGGTCGGGCTGCCGCTGACCGTGCTGCGCGACCACGTCGCGCTCGCGGCCCGCGCACCCGTCGAGGAGAGCATCGGCAACTCCCTCGTCGTCCGCGAGCCGATCGGCGTGGTCGGCGCGATCACCCCGTGGAACTACCCGCTGCACCAGGTGATGGCGAAGCTGGCGCCCGCTCTGGCCGCCGGCTGCACGGTGGTGCTCAAGCCCAGCGAGTTGACCCCGTTGACCGCGTACCTGCTGTTCGACGCGGTCACCCAGGCCGGGTTGCCGCCGGGCGTGCTCAACCTGGTTTCCGGCACCGGGCCGGTGGTGGGCGAGGCCCTCGCCGGGCACCCCGACGTCGACCTGGTCTCGTTCACCGGGTCCACCGCCACCGGCGCCCGGATCATGCGGCTCGCCGCCGACCGGATCGCCCGGGTCGCGCTGGAGTTGGGTGGCAAGTCCGCCAACGTGATCCTCCCCGACGCCGACCTGGCCACCGCGGTCAAGGTGGGCGTCGGCAACGCCCTGCTCAACTCCGGCCAGACCTGCACGGCGTGGACCCGGATGCTGGTGCACCGCGACCGGTACGACGAAGCGCTCGACCTGATCGCCACGGCGGTGGCCGGCTACCGGCTCGGCGACCCGTTCGACCCGGCCACCCGGCTCGGCCCGCTGGTCTCCGCCGCCCAGGCCGCGCGGGTGCGCGGCCACATCGACCGGGCAGTGGCCGACGGTGCCCGACTGGTCGCCGGTGGCCCGGACGCCCCGGTGCCGACACAGGGGCATTTCGTCGCCCCGACCGTCTTCGCCGACGTGCACCCCGACAGCGCGCTCGCCCAGGAGGAGGTCTTCGGCCCGGTGCTCGCCGTCATTCCGTTCGCCGACACCGACGAGGCGGTCACCATCGCCAACAACTCGTCGTACGGGCTGGCCGGCGCGGTCTGGTCCGCCGACACCGACGCCGCGCTCGCGGTGGCCCGGCGGCTGCGCACCGGCGCGGTCGACATCAACGGCGCCCCGTTCAACCCGCTCGCCCCGTTCGGCGGCTACAAGCAGTCGGGCCTGGGCCGGGAGTTGGGCGTGCACGGGCTCGCCGAGTTCTGCGAGCTGAAGGCGATCCAGCGATGACCGGCCCCGAGCTGTCCCCGCCCGCGCCGGCCCTGGAGGGAGCGCCGGTCACCGTGCGGGCGCTTGTCGCGCGCGGGTCCGGCGCCGAGTTGCGGGTCGAGCAGGTTCGCCTGCCCGCACCCGGCCCCGGCGAGCTGCGGGTGACGATCCGCGCGGCCGGCATCTGCCACTCCGACCTGTCCATGGTGAACGGCACCCTCGCCGCGAGGTTCCCGCTGGTGCTCGGCCACGAGGCGACCGGGGTGGTGGCCGAGGCCGGGCCGGGCAGCCGGCTGGCGGTCGGCACCCCGGTGGTGCTCAACTGGGCGCCCGCCTGCCGGGCCTGCTGGTGGTGTCAGCACGACGAGCCGTGGCTCTGCGCCAACACCACGGCCCCGACCGTGCCGCGCGGCGAGACCGACGACGGCGTCCCGCTGCACCTGACCCTCGGCCTCGGCGCGCTCGCCGAGGCGGTGGTGGTGCCCGAGAACGCCGTCATCCCGATCCCCGCCGGTCTGCCCCCGGAGCGGGCCGCGTTGCTCGGCTGTGCGGTGCTCACCGGTGTCGGCGCGGTCTACAACACCGCCCGGGTGGCTGCCGGCGAATCGGTCGCGGTGATCGGGCTCGGTGGGGTCGGCCTCGCCGTGCTCACCGCTGCCCGCCGGGCCGGCGCGACGACGATCCTCGCTGTCGACGTCGCCGAGGCCAAGCGCGACCTGGCGCTCGCCGCCGGGGCGACCGACTTCCTGCTCTCCGACGACCGGCTCTCCAAGGAGGTACGGGCGCGTACCGAGGGTCGGGGCGTCGATCACGCCTTCGAGTGCGTCGGCCGTGCGGCCACCATCCGCGCTGCCTGGCGGCTCACCCGGCGCGGGGGAGCCGTGACCGTGGTCGGTATGGGTGCCAAGGACGACATGGTCAGCCTCGGCGCGCTGGACATCTTCCACTCCGCCCGTACGCTGCGCTCCTCGGTGTACGGCTCGTCCGAACCCGACCTGGAGGTGCCCGTGCTGGCTGCCGAGCTCGCCGAGGGTGCACTGGACTTGCGCGTGCTGGTCAGCGGCACGATCCCGCTGGACGAAGCGCCCGCCGCGTTCGACCGGCTTGCTCGGGGCGAGGGCGCTCGCTGGGTGGTCACCCTGGACTAGCCGAGCGGTGTTGGCCGGTGACCGCTGCTCGATCAGCGCGCCCGCCGCTCGTCCGCCTTCGCGGCTTCCACGTCGGCGCGGCCTGCGGGCAGTCGTGGTTGGCCGACAACCACGCGCGCAACGCGTCGGCGTCCCCGACGATCAACTCATCACGTTCGGCGCTCGTGTTGACCGTTGCCGCGGTGCTCGCGGCGACGGTGGCGATCCCGGCGGCGCCGGCCGCCGCGGGCGGCACGGGCTGGTGGGCCATGTCCGGCTACCTGGTCAGCAACAGCGCATTCAATCCCAACGAAACGACCGTGACGGTTCCGACCGTCCCGAACCTCAAGCTCAAGCACACCGGCACCCCGGCCCGGACCGGTCAGCGCGCACCGGTCGTCGCCGACGGACTGGTGTACACGCCGGACGACCGTGGTGTCACGGCCACCGACGAGGTGACCGGCGCACAGAAGTGGCGCTTCGAGCTGGACCCCGCGACGTTCGTGATGCCTACGGAGCTCGTTCACACGGCCGGCCAGGTCGTCCTGGCGGCGAACGTCATACTTCACTCCCCTGGCGTCGTTGCGTCACAGGTCTTCGTGCTCGACGCTCCGACCGGCACGATGGTTCGGGACTTCGATGACGAGGGAGTGGCTACTCAGATTTTCGTTGACCGGGGCGTCGTCATGGTCTCTGGTGAGAGCCGGTGGGCCGCAGACACGCGCGCCTACCGCCTCGCCGACGGGCAGCTGCTGTGGCAGCACGACAAGTACATGCAACAGCCGGTCTCGGCGAACGGTCGCGTTGTCCTTTCCGGAACCGGAACGGCCGCCAAGCCCTTGGCGAGCACCATCGTCGACATCGCCACCGGCAGCATCATCAACACCACAGGGACCGCGACTACCGGGCGCTCGCGACGGACGAGACGGGGACCAAGTTCTACGTCGGGTGGGGGCACAGCCTGCAGGTCCTCGACCCGACGACCGGCACCCTGACCTGGCTCGCGTCGAACCTGAACCCGCAGTTCGTGGTGGTCACCCCGACCAGGCTCTACGTCACCTCCTCCGGGGGCACTGTCTACGCGTTGAACCGCAGCACCGGCGCCATCATCTGGAACCGGAGCATTCCGGGAAGCCAGCACCAGCGGGCGATCATCGCGGGTGGCGTTCTGTACGTCACGGCCAAGGGCAACCGGGTGTACGCCCTGAACCCGGTCGACGGCGCTCCGCTGAACGCGCCGGCATTCACCGGCGCGACCGACCAGCTCGTGGTCACCTACGGCAGGGTGTACGTCACCGACGGCACGAAGCTGACGGTCTACGGCCTCTAGCCGAGCGGCGTTTCAACGGCGGTTGACCGGATGTCGCGGTCAACCGCCGTTGTTGTCTGCGCGGTGTGGCGCCGCCACGGGTGGGCCGGCGTCAGGTCACTTGCCGGTGACGATGCCCGGGTTGATGCAGAGCCCCGGGTTGGCGCCGTTCTTCTCGGCGATCTCCAGGCAGCGGGTCACCTTGTCGACCTTCGCGTTCGTCTCGGTGATCTGCTTGGAGATCTCCGCGTTCTTGCGGTCCTGCTCCAGGTTGCGGGTCTGCGCCAGCTTGTCCTGGAACGCCTTGATGTTGCCCTCGGTCTTGTCGTCGTGGTTCACCCGCGTGATGGTCACCGAAAGGATGTCCACGTCGGTGGCGAGCCGGGTCTCCCCGCTGGTCTTGATGTTCGCCGCGAACGGCTTCAGGTCGACGTTCAGGTCGCCGGTCTGGGCGTCGATCTTCTCCAGCGGGTTGTACGCGGCGAAGGCGTCGTTGACGGCGCTGTCGAGCTGCACACCCACCCGTTGGCCTCGGAAGCTGTTGAAGTCTCCCTTGTAGTCCATGAACTGCTTCGGCGCGTTCTCCGGCTTGACCTGCCACTCGATGAGCACCTCGACGCAGGCGTCGGCGAGCGTGCCGGTGCGGACCCGTACGCAGTTGTTGCCGCCGATGTGGTCGTACTTCTGCCGGCCCGCGTCCCACTCGCCGACCTTCTGCCAGGGCGCCACCCACTTCAGGCCTGAGCCGGTCACCTCGCCGGTGGGCTTACCGAAGCTGGTGACGATGCCGACCGAGCGGATGGGCACCGAGTGGGCGCTGGAGGCGACACCGACCACCAGCGTGAGGGCGAGGAAGCCGAGCGCGGCGAGGGAGGCCGTCCGCTTCAGCGAGCCCTTGGGGGCGACGAGAGCCAGGACGGCGCAGACCGCCAGGACGACGGCGAAGACGATCGCCATGGTGAAGCCGACAGGCATGGGGTGGGGACCTTCCGTGGGGCTGTGTGGATCATCAACCTAGGAGATCCGGTCAAGTCGGCGGCACGGGGGAGTGGAGTTTCTGCACGTCCGCTGCCGGCCGAATATGGATGTCATCGACATGGTTCGACGTGCGCGGCCCGCCGTAGGTTTCGTCCACGCGACGGGCCTGTGACCACGGTCACCGAACGACCGTCGCCGCGACCGTGCGGAGGATGAGGCGATGGCCGGGCAAGCGCTCCTGTCGGCCCGTGGGCTGACCCGCGACTTCCGGGGCTTCCGGGCGGTCGACAACGTCGACCTCGACGTCGCGCCGGAGAGTGTGCACGCGCTGGTCGGCCCGAACGGCGCGGGCAAGACCACCCTGTTCAACCTTCTCACCGGCTTCCTGCGACCCAGCGGCGGGCGCATCGAGCTGGACGGGCGGGACGTCACCGGGCTGCCTCCGGAGCAGGTGGCACGGCGTGGCGTGGCCCGCTCGTTCCAGATCACCAGCCTCTTCCCGCAGCTGTCGGCCCGGGAGCACGTCGCGCTGGCCCTGCAGTCGTCCAGTGGGCTGGGCTGGCGGTTCTGGCGTTCGGCGAAGCTGATGGGTCGCTACACCGAGCGGGCCGACGAGTTGCTGGCCATGGTGGGGCTGGCCGACCTGGCGCAGGCCCCGTCCGAGGCGCTGGCGTACGGCCGCAAGCGGGCCCTGGAGCTGGCCATCGCCCTGGCACTGGACCCGAAGGTGCTGCTGCTCGACGAGCCGACCGCCGGGATGGGCCTGGAGGACGTGGACCGCACCGTCGAGCTGATCAGCCGGGTCCGCGAGGGCCGGACCGTGGTGATGGTCGAGCACAACATGAGCGTGGTCGGCCGACTCGCCGACACCGTCACCGTGTTGCAGGCCGGCAAAGTCCTCGTCGAGGGCCCGTACGAGCAGGTCCGCGCCGACGAGCGCGTGATCACCGCCTACCTGGGAGCCGCCGATGCTGCGCATTGAGAACCTCTCCGCCTTCTACGGCGAGGCGCAGGTGCTGCGGGAGGTCAGCCTCCAGGTCTCCGCTGGCGAGGTGGTCACCCTGGTCGGGCGCAACGGTGCCGGCAAGTCCACCCTGCTGCGCTGCGTGATGGGGCTGCACCCCGGTCAGCGCGGCACGGTCGAGCTGGACGGGCGCGACATCGCCAAGCTGCCGGCGCACAAGCGGGCCCGCCTGGGGCTGGGCTGGGTGCCCGACGACCGGGGCAGCTACGCCACGTTGACCGTCACCGAGAACCTCACCCTGCCGCCCACGGTCGGCCCCGACCCGTGGTCGCTGGAGCGGGTGTACGAGGCGTTCCCCGCCCTCTACACCCGGCGGGACTCGGCGGCCACCACGCTCTCCGGCGGCGAGCAGCAGATGCTCGCGCTGGCCCGGGTGCTGCGGATGGGCGCCCGGCTGCTGCTCTGCGACGAGCCCACCGAGGGCCTCTCGCCACTGCTGGTGCAGCAGGTCGGTGACCTGCTGCGCGAGGCCAAACAGCACGGGGTGACCGTGCTGCTGGTCGAACAGAACCTGCACTTCGCCACGGGTGTGGCCGACCGGCACTACCTGCTGGCCGAGGGACGCGTCGCCGAGGCGATGGACAACTCCGAGGTGCGTTCGCGGGAACGCGAACTGCTCGCGTACCTCGGGATCTGATTTTTCAACGACGACCCGCGCGACGACGCACGGGATGGATGGAGTGGGCATGCGCAGGACGGTGGGTGTGGCGGCGGCGTCGGCCGCGGTAGTGCTGGTGGCCGGATGCGGCGGCGGTGGACCCCAGTCGAGCGGCGACCAGAAGCTGACCGGCGACAAGATCGTGCTGGGCGTGCTCAACGACCAGTCCGGGGCGTACTCGGAGTTGTCCGGGAAGAACTCGGTGGCGGCCGTGGAGATGGCCGTCGCCGACTTCACCGCGAAGTACGGAGACAAGGCGGTGACCAAGGACATCACCGTGGAGACCGCCGACCACCAGAACAAGCCGGACGTGGCCAACTCGAAGGCCCAGGAGATGTACGACCGCAAGGGCGTCGACCTGATCCTGGATGTGCCCACCTCGTCGGCGGCGCTGAAGGTCGCCGACGTGGCGAAGGAGAAGAAGAAGCTCTATTTCAACATCGGTGCGGCGACCACCGATCTGACCGGCAAGAGCTGTAACAAGTACACCTTCCACTACGCGTACGACACGTACATGTTGGCCAACGGCACCGGAAAGACCACCACCGAGCAGATCGGCAAGAACTGGTACATCCTGTACCCGAACTACGCCTTCGGTCAGGACATGGAGAAGAGCTTCTCCACCGCGATCACGGCGGCCGGCGGCACGGTGGTCGGCAAGGACGGCGCACCGTTCCCGAACACCAGCGGAGACTTCTCCACCTTCCTGCTCAAGGCGCCGAACCTGAACCCGAAGCCGGACGTGTTGGGCACCATGCAGGCCGGCGCGGAGCTGGTCAACGTGGTGAAGCAGTACAACGAGTTCAAGCTGCGCGACAAGGGCGTCGGCCTGGCGGTGGGGCTGATGTTCCTCACCGACATCCACTCGCTCACCCCGGCGGCGCTGGCCGGCACCACGTACACCGACGCCTGGTACTGGAACTTCGACGCGAAGAACCGGGAGTTCGCCGACCGCTTCCAGCAGAAGGCCGGCACCCGGCCGACCTTCGCGCACGCGGCCAACTACTCGGCGGCGTTGCAGTACCTGGAGGCGGTGCAGGCAGCCGGCACCGACGACGCGGACGCCGTGGTCAAGGGCCTGGAGGGCAAGACGGTCGAGGACGTCTTCCTGCGCAACGGCAAGATTCGCGCCGAGGACCACCGGGTGGTGCACGACGCGTACCTGGCCCAGGTGAAGCCGCAGTCCGAGGTCACCGAGCCGTGGGACTACGTGAAGGTGCTCAAGACGATCCCCGCCGCGGAGGCGTTCCGCGCTCCCTCGGCGGACTGCAAGCTGTGAGTGCGAGGAGTGAGCCGGTTTTGCGAGCCCCGCAGTCGCGAACGGGCGTGACGCTGTGACGGCATTCGCCCAGAACACGTTCAACGGGTTGGTGAGTGGGGCGTTCTACGCCCTGCTCGCCCTCGGGCTCGCGGTCATCTTCGGCATGCTGCGGGTGGTCAACTTCGCGCACGGCGCGTTCTACATGCTCGGCGCGTTCGGGGCGTACGTGCTGCTGACCGAGGCGGGAGTGCCCTTCTGGGCCGCCCTGGTGATCATGCCGGTGGGGCTGGGCCTGCTCGGCATGGCGTTGGAACGCGCCGTGATCCACCGGCTGACCAAGCTCGACCCGCTCTACAACTTCCTGCTCACCTTCGGCCTGACGCTGATCGTGCAGGATCTGGTGAAGCTGCGCTACGGCGTGCAGTCCAGCCCGTACGCCACTCCGTCGCTGTTGAGCGGGACGGTGAACTTCGGGCTCTTCGACTTCCCGACGTACCGGGTGTTCATCCTCGGCTTCGCGGTGCTGCTCTGCGTCGCGGTGTGGTGGGTGCTCACCCGTACCCGGATCGGCATGGTGGTCCGCGCGGCCACCGAGCGGCCCGACCTGACCCGCGCGTTCGGTATCGACGTCGGACGTTGGGTGACGCCGGTCTTCGGCTTCGGCATCGGGTTGGCCGGTCTGGCGGGCGTGCTGGCCGCGCCCATGCGCGCGGTCAACCCGTTGATGGGAGCCGACCTGATCATCGTGGTCTTCGCGGTGGTGGTGATCGGCGGGCTGGGCTCCATCTTCGGTTCGGTCGCCGCCGGCTTCGGCATCGGGCTGGTGCAGGCGTGGGGTGAGGCGTACCTGTCCGCCTTCCCGATCGTCTCCCAGACGATCGTCTTCATCGTGATGGCCGTCGTGCTGCTCTGGCGCCCGGCCGGTCTGTTCGGTCGTGAGGAGGCTCCCGCATGACCAGCACCGTCGACACTCCCGCCGACGCGTCCCGCTCGACGCCACCGTCCGGGCTGATCGCCGTGGCGCAGGCACCCGGCTGGGTGCGGTACGCGCTACTCGCCGTCGGGCTGGCCGTCGCGGCATGGCTGCCCAACGGCCTCTACCCGGCGGTCGCGGTGGACATCCTCTGCTGGGCGCTGTTCGCCGTGGCGGTGGACCTGCTGCTCGGCTTCACCGGGCTGATGTCCTTCGGTCACGCCGCGTTCTGGGGCACCTCGGCGTACGTCACCGGGTTGGTGGCCATCCACGCGGGCCTGCCGTTCCCCCTGGCCGTGCTGGCCGGGGCACTCGCCGCGGCCGTGCTGGCGGTGCCGATCGGCTACCTGGCGGTCAAGCGGACCGGCATCTACTTCGCCATGGTGACCCTGGCCTTCGCGCAGATGGTCTACTACGTGGCCAACGAGTGGCGCTCGGTGACCCAGGGTGAGAACGGCCTCCAGGGCGTACCTCGCGAGTTGTTCGGTTGGGACCTCACCGACGACTACTTCTTCTACTACGCGATCCTGCCGATCGTGCTGCTCGGGCTGGCCGCCGCCTGGCGGATCGTGCACTCACCGTTCGGTCGGGTGCTGGTCGGCATCCGGGACAACCCGGCCCGGGCGCGGGCGCTGGGCTACCCGGTGCACCGCTACAAGCTCACCGCGTTCGTGCTCTCGGGGTTCATCGCCGGGCTCGGCGGTGGACTGTTCGCGGTCGGCCACCGGTTCGTCTCGCTGGACGTGCTGCACTGGACCACCTCCGGCAAGGCGGTCATCGTGGTGGTGCTCGGCGGCATCGGCACCCTCTGGGGCGGCGTGCTCGGCGCCGGCATCGTGGTCCGGCTGGAGGACTGGCTGTCGTTCTCCGGGTTCGAGGCGATCGGCCTGGTGACCGGCGGCATCTTCGTCCTCGTCGTGGTGCTGTTCCGGCGCGGCATCTGGGGCAGCGTCGCCGCGCTGGCCCACCGGTTGGCGGCCCGCCGCCGGTAAATCCCGTGGCGGCGCATCCGCCGGGCACCGTTTCAGCGAACCCCCGGGTAGGGAACGTCTACCCGGGGGGTACGTCTGGTGCTGACTGATCCGATGCCGGCAGAGGCCGTGGAGATCGCGCACAAGCAGGTCTCGCTGGCGGCCGAGGACCTGGACGGCAGCGGTGTCGCCACGCTGCTGCTGGAGTTGGCCGACGAGTGGGGCGTGCCGGCGTTGTGGGAGCAGGTCTGCCGTCCGTTGCTGGCCCGGCTGCCGGGGCGTACCGCCGCCGAGGTCGCCATCGAGCACGCCCTCAGCGAGGGCGTGCGGGTCGGGCTGGACGTGCACCGCCGGGAGCCGGGCCGGTCACTGCCCACCGGCGGTGTGCTGCTGGCCGGCGCCGAGCGGGAGGAGCACGGCCTTGGCCTGCAGGCGCTCGCCGCCGCGCTGCGCGAGCAGGGCCGCGGCTGTCTGAATCTCGGCCCGGCGTTGCCCTGGGCCGCGCTGACCAGCGCGGTCTACCGGGCACGCCCGCGCACCGTCGTGCTCTGGTCGCAGACGCCGGTCACCGGCCGTGCGTACCGCCTGGTGCGCTTCGCCCGGGACTTCCCGCTCCTGCGGGTGTACGGCGCAGGGCCGGGCTGGATCGAGCCGCTCACCGCGCCGGCGAACCACCTCGGCACGCTGCCGGCCGCCGTCGCCGCCTGCCTCCCGACGTCCTGCCGGCGCTGACGCAGACGGGGCTGACGACGGCGGTTCGGGGCGGCGGTTCGGGGCGCCCGGGCGGCGGGCGGTTGGCGCTGCGGAGTTGGCCTCGATGGTCGCGAGAGTGGGCTCGTTGCCGTGATCCGTCCAGGCGTCGGTGTGACGGGCACCGAACGGGCTGACTGACAACCAAACGTGACGTGGGCCACTTACGATACGGATCCGTTCCGTATCGTTAATGACGGTCTTAGGCTGTCCGCAGTTACGAGTCTGGCCCGTATCGTATTGCGTGACGGGTACAACCGGGGGGAGAACCGGGCATGGAGCTGCACAACAACACTGGACACCCGAGGAGGTGGGCGATCCTGGGGGTGCTGGTGATCAGCCTCCTCGTGGTCGTCCTCGACAACACGATCCTCAACGTCGCCCTGCGCACCCTGGCCGACCCGGTGCACGGCCTCGGTGCCAGCCAGGGCGAGCTGGAGTGGTCCATCAACTCCTACACGCTGGTCTTCGCCGGGCTGCTGTTCACCTTCGGGGTGCTCGGCGACCGCGCCGGCCGCAAGCGCTTCCTGATGATCGGTCTGGTGCTGTTCGGCCTGGCATCGCTGCTCTCCGCGTACGCCCAGAGCCCCGCCCAGCTGATCGCGGCCCGCGCCCTGATGGGGGTCGGCGGCGCGGCCATCATGCCGGTGACGCTGTCGATCATCTCCAACGTCTTCGACCCGCGTGAGCGCGGCCGTGCGATCGGCGTCTGGGCCGGCGCGGTCGGCCTCGCCGTGGCGATCGGCCCAATCCTCGGCGGTGCGCTGCTGGAGCACTTCTGGTGGGGCTCGGTCTTCCTGATCAACGTGCCGGTGGTCGCCGCCGGCGTGGTGCTGGTCGCCCTGCTGGTCCCCGAGTCGCGTGACCCGCGTCCGGGCCGCGTCGACGTGCCCGGCGTCCTGCTCTCCGTCGTCGGCCTGGTCGCGCTCTCCTACGGCATCATCGACGGCGGCGAGCACGGCTTCGGCCGGCCGGTGGCCTGGGGTTCGATTCTGGTCGGCCTGGCGGTGCTGGCCTGGTTCGTGCAGCACGAGCGGCGCAGCGACCACCCGTCGCTGGACGTCCGGCTGTTCACGCTGCCCCGGTTCGCCGCACCCGTGGCCATCGTCGGCCTGGTGTTCTTCGCCGCGATGGGCGTGATGTTCTTCAGCTCGTTCTACCTGCAACTGGTGCGCGACTACAGCCCGCTGCAGACCGGCCTGCTCTTCCTGCCCTTCGCCGGGGCCCAGCTGATCTTCGCGCCGCGCAGCGCCGCGATGGTCCGCCGCTACGGCGGCCGGGCGGTCGCCACCGTCGGGCTGGCGCTGACCGTGCTGGCACTGGCCGCGTTCGCCTTCATCGACGCGTCCACCCCGATCTGGATCGTGCTGGTCGTCTTCTTCTTCCAGGGCGTCGGAATGGCCAACATCATGCCGCCGGCAACCGAGTCGATCATGTCGGCGCTGCCCCGGGAGAAGGCCGGCGTGGGCTCCGCGGTGAGCAACACCGTCCGCCAGGTGGCCGGCGCGCTCGGCGTGGCGGTCCTCGGCTCGGTGCTCTCCGCGGTCTACCGGGCCGACATGGACGGCGCGCTGACCGGTCTGCCCGCGCAGGCCCGCGACACGGCCAACGAGTCGATCTCCGGGGCGTACGCGGCGGCCGGGCAACTCGGCCCGGCGGCGCCAGCGCTGATCTCGGCGGCCAACGACGCCTTCGTCACCGCCATGCACTGGGCGGCGGGGCTCTCCGCGGTGGTCGCCGCGCTCGGGATCCTGGTGGTGCTGCGCTGGATGCCGGGCCGGGAGGCCACGGCTGCCGTACCGGCGGCGCCGGCCGCCGAACCCGAGTTGGCCGGGACGGCCTAGGTTCGGGGACAATGTCCGACATGATGTCCACTGCCGATGCTCCGCGGTCGCCCGGGCGACCGCGGAGCCTCCGCGCCGATGAGGCGATCATCGAGGCCACCCTCGACCTGCTCGCCGAGGGCAGCACCACCGAGGCGCTCTCGATCGAGGCGATCGCCGCTCGCGCCGGGGTCGGCAAGGCCACCATCTACCGCCGCTGGGCCGGCAAGGACGCGCTGCTGCTGGACGCGCTGCGCCGACTCAAGGGCGTCCTGCCGCAGCCCGAGGGGCACTCCATCCGGGACGATCTGATCCTGCTGGTCGGCGCGATCGGGAAAAATGTCGACCCACGCGCGGCGAAGATCATGCCCTGCCTGGTGCCCGAGGTGAACCGCAGCCCGGACCACTTCCAGCTCTACCAGAACATCATCGCCCCGCGCCGGCAGTTGATGCGCGAGGTGCTACGGCGCGGCATCGACGAGGGGACGCTCCGCGCCGACATCGACGTGGAGGTGACGATGGCTCTCCTCACCGGGCCGATGCTGATCCAGCGGGTACTGCAATGGAACCCGGACCTGGACGAGCGGACTCTGCCCGAGCAGGTCGTCGACACCGTGCTGAAGGGCCTCCGCGCCCACTGACCCGCCCCGCCCGCGCCCCGCCCGCGCCCCGCCCCGCGCCGCCCGCCCCGCGCCGCCCGCCCGCGCCGCGCCGCCCGCCCCGCCGATCTAGGGGATATCGCTGCTGTTGGAGATCAACCAGCGACGATCTGCCCTAGATCGGCGCGTCAGCCGGCGGGGGCCCGCAGGCGGTGCAGGCGCAGCGCGAGCTGCACCTCCAGCGCCCGCTCGGGCCGCTGCCAGTCGGTGCCGAGCAGTTGCCCGACCCGCTCCAACCGCTGGGTCACCGTGTTGACGTGCACGTGCAGCTGCTCGGCGGCCCGGGCCAGGCTGCCACCCACCCCGAAGTACGCCTCCAACGTCTTGACCAGAGCGGTGCCCCGCCGGGCGTCGTAGTCGACCACCGGTCCGACGGTGGCGCTGAGGAACTGGGTCACGTCCGTCTCGCCCCGGTCGCCGACCGTGCCCAGCAGCAGCCCGACGAACCCCAGCTCCGCGGTGCTCGCCCCCTCACCGGTACGGCCCAGCGCGCCCAGCGCGGTGAGGCACCGGTCCGCCTCGTGGAACGTCCCGGCCAGCGCCGCCGGGGTGTTCGACGGGCCACTCGCCCCGGCCGTCACCGGTCGGCCGGTCACCCGGGACAGGTCCCGGGCAACCGCACGGGCACTGCCACCGGCGTCCAACCCCGGCAGCATCAGCACCACCCGACCGTCGCGTGCCGCGGCCAGCCCGCCGCGCGCCGAGGCGTACGTGGTGGCCCAGGAGAGCACCCGCTGTCGGGCCGAGCCGGTCGCGGCGATCGCGTCGTCGCCCACCGCCACGAGCACGTGCGGCGCGTCCAGGTCCACCCCGAGCCGGCGAGCCCGGCTGCGCAGCGCGTCGGTGTCGCGTAGCGGGCGGGCGATCAGGTCGTCCAGCAGTTCGCCGCGAACCCGCCCCTCCGCCTCGGCGACCGTCCGGCGGAACAGCAGCAGCAGCGCGGTCACCAGCGCGGCCCGCTCCAGGATCCGCTGGTCGGCGTCGACCAACTCGTCGTCCGGGCGCAGCACCAGGGCACCCAGGTTCTCCGCGCCCGCCACCACGGCCGCGTACCAGAGCGGACTGCGACGCACGCTGCGCCCCTCGGTCCGGGACGCGGCCACCGCCTCGACGATGTCCACCCGGTCCGGCTCGTCGATCTCACCCACCCGGGCCAGTAGGCGGCCCTCGGCGTCCAGCGCCAGCAGCGCACCGCCCAGCACCTCGGTCACAGCGGCCGCCACGTCCTCCACACCGCCGCCGCGCAGCACCAGCGCGGTCATCCGGTCGTGTGCCGCCGCGGCGCGCTCCACCGAGCTGCTGTGAGCCCGGATGGTGGTGTTCGCGGCCGACAGCTCGGCCAGCGCCGAGCGGGTCTCGGTCAGCAGCCGGGCGGTGTCGATCGCCACCGCGGCGTGCGCGGCGAGGGAGACCAGCAGCGCGACCTCCTCCCGGACGAACGGCCGGGCCGAACGGTTGGCCGCGTAGAGCACGCCGATCGAGGTCGAGCCGAGTCGCAGCGGCACCCCGAGGATCGCGACCAGACCCTCCTCTCCGACGCCGGCGTCGATCTCACCGGTGTGGTGGAAGCGCGCGTCCTCGCCGTAGTTGGCGGTGACGTACGGCGCGCCGGACTGGGCCACCAGGCCACCGAGGCCGGCGCCCATCGGTAGGCGCAGCCGCTGGAAGCGGGCCGAGACCGACCCGTCGGTCACCCGCATGTAGGTGTCGCCGCGCTCGTCGTCGTTGAGCGTCATGTAGGCCACGTCCGCGCCGAGCAGGTTGCGGGCCCGGTGCACGATCGCCCGCAGCACGTCGTCCAGGTCGCGCAACCCGGCCAGGTCACTGACCGTGTCGTACAGGCCGGACAGCTCGGTCTCGCGGCGGCGCCGC
This sequence comes from Micromonospora sp. LH3U1, assembly GCF_028475105.1. Lineage (NCBI taxonomy): Bacteria > Bacillati > Actinomycetota > Actinomycetes > Micromonosporales > Micromonosporaceae > Micromonospora > Micromonospora sp. LH3U1. The sequence goes on from NZ_CP116936.1 coordinate 2,591,771, forward strand.
CGCTCCAGCAGCGCGCGGACCCGCAACGCCACCGACTTGGCCTGCTCCAGCTCGGCAAGCCGGTCGGGCGGCAGCCCGGCGGCCCGCGCGGCCACCAGAGGTCCCTCGAACTCGACCGCCGCGGCCTCACGGGCGAGCAGTTCCAGGAACTCCACCGGCGATGACATGGTCGACATTGTGCTCGGGCCCACTAGTTCGCCGTCCAGCCCCCGTCGAGGGCGATCGACGCGCCGGTGATGAACGCCGCCGGCGACGAGCAGAGGTACGCCAGCAGTTCGGCGACCTCCTCCGGCTCGATCAGGCGCTTGATCGCGGCCCGGGCCAGCATGATCTTCTCGATCACCTCGGCCTCCGGAATGCCGTGGCTGGCCGCCTGGTCGGCGATCTGGCTCTCCACCAGGGCTGTGCGCACGTACGCCGGGTTGATGCAGTTGGCCGTGACCCCGTGCGCGGCGCCCTCCAGGGCGACCACCTTCGACAGCCCTTCGAGAGCGTGCTTGGCCGAGACGTAGGCCGCCTTGTACGGCGAGGCCCGCAGCCCGTGCACCGAGGAGATGTTGACGATCCGGCCCCAGCCCCGGGCGTACATGTGCGGGAGCGCGCGGCGGATGATCAGGAACGGTGCCTCGACCATCACCCGCTGGATGTACTCGAAGCGCTCGACGGGGAAGTCCTGCAGCGGCGCCACGTGCTGGAGTCCGGCGTTGTTCACCACGATGTCCACGTCCACGTCGAGGCGGTCCACCGCCGTGGCGTCGGACAGGTCGACGCCCTCGGCCCGGCCGCCGGCCTCGGCGGCCACCGCCTTGGCCGCCTCCAGGTTGCGGTCCACCACGAGCACCTTGGCGCCGGCCGCGCCCAGCCGCAGGGCGCACGCCCGCCCGATGCCGCTGCCGCCCCCGGTGACCAGGGCGGTCCGACCGGCGAGGTCGACCTGTACGACGTGGGGGACCGCCACGGGTTCTGCCGTCATGGCGCAAGAAGTTACGAGCTGTGAGCCCCAGAGCACATGGGCCCACCCCACATACTCCCCACCGAGCCTGTGTGGCCCGCGCGCCGCGCTCCCCGCCACGTCGATCATGGACTTGTGGTGCCCGGTCGAGTCGGTCCCGTGCCCTTTGTCACCCACCACAACTCCATGATCGACAGGGGCGGGCGTGTCCCGTGGGGGGCGTGGGGGAGTCGGCGGTTAGGGTGTCGAACACACGTACTGCTGACGGCTGGGGAGGGGGCGGCGTGCGGGTGCTGGGGGTTGACCCGGGGTTGACCCGGTGTGGGGTGGGCGTGGTCGAGGGCGTGCCCGGCCGACCCTGCACTCTCATCGCCTACTACGTGGTCTACACCGACCCGGCCGACGACCTGGCGCTGCGCCTGCTGCATCTGGACCGGTCACTGAACGATCTGGTCGCCAAGCACCAGCCGGAGAGCGTCGCCGTCGAGCGGGTGTTCAGCCAGCACAACGTGCGCACGGTAATGGGCACCGCGCAGGCCAGCGGCATCGCCGTGCTGGCCGGGGCGCGCGCCGGGCTACCGGTGCAGACGTACACCCCGAGCGAGGTGAAGGCGGCCGTGACCGGGTCCGGTCAGGCCGACAAGGCGCAGATGACCGCTATGGTGACCCGTCTGTTGCGGCTGGATGAGCCGCCGAAGCCGGCCGACGCCGCCGACGCGCTCGCCCTGGCCATCTGCCACGTGTGGCGCGGCGGGACCCGCTCCAAGCTGGCCGCTGCCGCCGACCGGGCACGACGAGGAGGAGCACGATGATCGCCAGCGTGCGCGGCACGGTGACCGCGACGGGACCGGACCAGGCCGTGATCGAGGTCGGCGGTGTCGGCCTCGCCGTGCACTGCGCCCCCGGGACACTGGCGGAGCTGCGGGTCGGCCAGGTCGCCCGGCTCGCCACCAGCCTGATCGTGCGGGAAGATTCGCTGACTCTCTATGGCTTCGCCGACGACGACGCCAAGTCGTTGTTCGAGCTGCTCCAGACCGCCAGCGGGGTGGGCCCGCGACTGGCCCAGGCGGTGCTGGCCGTGCACACCCCGGACGCGGTGCGCAAGGCGATCGCCAACGCCGACACCGCGGCGCTGACCCGGGTTCCCGGGATCGGCAAGAAGGGCGCCGAACGCCTGGTGCTGGAGCTGCGCGACCGGATCGGCCCGGTGCCGATCGGCGCCGACGGCGTGGGCGGGGTGACCGGCGGCAACTGGCCCGACCAGGTCCGGCAGGCGCTGGTCGGGCTGGGCTGGACGGCCGGTCAGGCCGATCACGCCGTGGCCGCCGTGGCGGAGACGATCGTGGGCGAGACCCCGCCGGTGCCGGTCCTGCTCAAGCAGGCCATCCGCCTGCTCGGTCGTACCCGATGAGCGCCCGGCCGCGACGGGAGGCGGCACGGTGAGCGAGATCGACGGGCTTGTCTCGGCGTACGTCAGCGATGCCGAACGGGACGCGGAGGCGACGGTACGGCCGAAGCGGCTGGCCGAGTTCATCGCCCAGGACCGGGTGCGCGACCAGCTCGACCTGTTGTTGCAGGGCGCGATGCGGCGGGGGTCGCCACCGGATCACATCCTGCTCTCCGGCCCGCCCGGGTTGGGCAAGACGAGTCTGGCCAACATCGTCGCCGCCGAGCTGGGCGCGGGCATCCGGGTGACCAGCGGCCCGGCGATCGAGCGTTCCGGTGATCTGGCGGCGATCCTGACCAGCCTCGCCGAGGGCGACGTGCTCTTCATCGACGAGATCCACCGCATCGCGCGGCCGGCCGAGGAACTGCTCTACAGCGCCATGGAGGACTTCCGGGTCGACGTGGTGGTCGGCAAGGGGCCGGGGGCGACCGCGATCCCGCTGGATGTCGAGCCGTTCACGCTGGTCGGCGCGACGACCCGCTCGGGCCTGTTGACCGGGCCGATGCGGGACCGCTTCGGCTTCGTCGCGCATCTCGACTTCTACGCCCCGGCGGATCTGGAGACGCTGCTGCACCGCTCGGCGCGGATTCTCGGTGTGCCGATCACACCCGAGGGCGCGACCGAGATCGCCGGCCGGTCCCGGGGCACTCCGCGGATCGCCAACCGGCTGTTGCGCCGGGTCCGTGACTACGCGGAGGTGCGGGCCGACGGCGTGGTCGATCTCGCGACCGCCCGTGCCGCCTTGATCGTGTACGACGTGGACGCGCTCGGCCTGGACCGGCTGGACCGCGCGGTGCTGACCGCGCTGGTCGACTCGTTCCGGGGTGGCCCGGTGGGCCTGTCCACGCTGGCCGTGGCGGTGGGGGAGCAGCCGGACACGGTCGAGGAGGTCTGCGAGCCGTTCCTGGTCCGCGCTGGCCTGTTGGCCCGTACGCCCCGGGGGCGGGTGGCCACCGAGGGTGCCTGGCGGCATCTGGGGCGTACTCCGCCAAATGGTACATTTGGCATGGATAGTCCGCCGGTGCCCGATCTGTTCTCGTTGGACACCGAACAGCCGTGATGTGAACGTGATCTGTGCCGCATTCGGCGTTCCCAGGTGCAGGGTTTAGACTTCGCCGCGGTCTGTACAGGACGTGAGAATCCGCCTCCGCTCCGGCACCCCAGGTGCCGGGCAGGTGGCCAATGGGAAGGCAGTAACCGTGCATTACGCAGCAGCGGGTGGCGGGGCCGGCAGTTTCACGCCGATCCTGATGATCGCCCTGCTCTTCGGTGTCATGTACTTCATGATGATCCGGCCCCAGCAGAAGCGCCGCCGCGAGGCGGAGTCGATGCAGTCCAACCTCGGCCCCGGCGACGAGGTCGTGACCATCGGCGGGCTCTACGGCACGGTCACCGGCATCGAGGACGACACCGTCCTGATCGAGGTCGCTCCGGGCGTCCAGACCCGCTACGCCCGGCCGGCCATCGCTCGGGTGGTCACCCGCGCGGAGCTGCCGAGCGAGCCGGTCACCGAGGACGCGGAAACCGTCAAGGACTGACGCTTTCCCCCGGGGGTGGTGGGTCCGGCGTACGGCCGGTCGACCGGCTTCCGGGCTGCCGCGCCCGACGGGGCAGCGGACGAGACGTGAAAACTGAATAGTTGGGTTGACGCCGGGCGTCGGCACGTTCCCGTGACCGTCGGCGTCCCACGCCGGTGTGTCCGGCCCTCGTGTCGGCACCTCGTCGGCTCAGGGTCAGACCCGTCGGCCGGGACCCCCGGCCCGACACCGCCGCCGCTGCGCACAGCGGCGCGACCGTACAGGGAGACAGGACAGCCGTGGCACCACCTCAGGGTCAGATGCGCCCCGGGCGGCAGCTCGCCGTGCTCGGGTTCATCTTCGTGGTCCTCTATCTTTTGGTGTTCTTCTCGGGCGGCGCCAGCGGCAGCTTGAAGGACCGGCTCGAGCCCAAGCTCGGCCTGGACCTCATCGGCGGCACGAGGATGACGCTGGAGGCGACTAACAGCGTCGACGGCAAGCCCCCGACCGCCGAGAACCTCGAGGAGGCCCGCCAGATCATCGAGAACCGGGTCAACGGGCTCGGGGTGGCCGAGGCCGAGGTGGTCACCGAGGGCAACCGGAACATCGTCATCTCCCTGCCCGGTGAGAACCGGGACCTCACCGAGGTGGGCAGCGCCGCCGAGCTGCGCTTCCGCAAGGTGTTGAAGGCCGCCGACGGCAGCGGAACGGCCGCCGTGCCCCCGCCGGCCGCCACGCCGGTCCCGTCCGGCAGCGCCAGCCCGACCCCGTCCGGCGCCGCGTCGCCGACCCCGTCGGGCAGCGGCGCGCCGAAGGCGACCTCGTCGCCCAGCGGTGGTCAGGGCGGAATGGCCCCGGCGTCGCCCAGCGCCACGCCGACCCCTCCGCATCCGCCTCGCCGAGTGCCGCCGCGCCCACGCCGAGCGCCAGCGAGGAGCCGGTGCCGGCCAGCGTCGAGGAGCAGCGCAAGGCCGTCGAGCAGAAGGTCGGCGCCGCATCGTGGCAGGCTGCCAGCGCGTTGCAGGCCCCCGCCGACCTGGCCACCGACCCGTCGCTGGCCGACAAGCTCAAGCCGTTCGGCACGCTGTCGCCACAGGAGGTGGCGGTGCTGCCGGCGCAGATGCAGTTCAACGTGCCGACGATCGGCTGCGAGCAGCTCGACAAGCGCCCGCCGGCGTCGATCTCGGACCCGAAGCAGCAGGTTGTCGCCTGCGAGGACGGCGCCTCCAAGAACCTGCTCGACCAGGCCAAGGTGCTGGGCACCGACGTGGACGACGCCGACGCGGTGCTCGACCAGACCAACGCGTGGGTGGTCAGCCTGGACTTCACGAACGACGGCCAGGGCAAGTGGACCAGCCTGACCCGTGAGGCGTTCAACAACACGGGCCAGGCCTGCGACGCGACCGCGCTGGGTCAGGACGGCAAGTGCCGGGTGGCCGTCGTGCTGGACAACGAGATCGTCTCCTCCCCGGAGATCCAGGGTGTCCTGACCGGCAACTCCCAGATCACCGGCAACTTCAACCAGAAGGACGCCAGCGCGCTCGCCAGCCAGCTTCGCTACGGCGCGCTGCCGGTGACCTTCGAGCCGCAGGAGTCGCAGAACGTCACGGCCACGCTGGGTGCCAGCCACCTGCGTGCCGGTCTGCTCGCGGCCGGCATCGGCATGCTGCTGGTCATCATCTACGCGTTCTTCTACTACCGGCTGCTCGGCTCGGTGATCTTCCTGAGCCTGATCCTCTCCGCGTTGCTGGTCTTCGGCGCGCTGGTGGTGCTCGGCCGGCAGATCGGCTTCACGCTCACCCTTGCCGGCATCGCCGGCATGATCGTCTCGCTCGGTGTGGCGGCGGACTCGTTCGTCATCTACTTCGAACGATTGAAGGACGAGATCCGGGAGGGGCGCAGCCCCCGCAGCGCGGTGCCCCGCGCCTGGATCCGGGCCCGTCGGACGATCATCTCGGCCAATGCGATCACCCTGCTCTCCGCGGTGGTGCTCTACGTGGTCTCGGTCGGCACCGTCAAGGGCTTCGCGTTCGCCCTCGGCCTGGCCACCGTGCTGGACCTGGTCGTGGTCTTCCTCTTCCGACACCCGATCATGACCATGTTCGCCCGGACCCAGGCGTTCCTGTCCCCGCGGGTCAGCGGTCTGGGCCGGGCGCTTCCGGCCCGTAACCAGCCGACTCAGCCCCGCAACCCGCGCGCCAAGGAGGCCTGAGATGGCTGAAAACGGTCTGGCGAGCCGCCTTTACAACGGCGAGGCCGGTCTCAACATCGTCGGCCGGCGCAAGCTCTGGTTCGGCGTCGCCGGTGTCCTGGTCCTGATCGCGATCCTCAGCTTCTCGATCCGTGGCTTCAGCCTCGGCATCGAGTTCGCCGGCGGCAACTCGTTCCAGGTGCCGGCCAGCGTCGGCACGCTGGACGACGCCGAGCGGGAGGTCAACTCGGCGCTCGCGGCCGAGAACACCGGCATCGAGGTCGCCACGGCGCAGAAGGTCGGCGGTCCCGGTGGCGACTCCTACGAGCTGCGCACCGGGCAGCTCAGCGCCGAGCAGACCGCCGCCGTCAAGGCCAAGATCGCCCAGGATCTCGGTATCGACGAGGGTCAGATCAGCGGTAACCAGGTCAGCGAGGCGTGGGGCAGCCAGGTGACCGAGCGGGCGATCCTCGGCCTGGTCATCTTCATCGCGCTGGTGATGGTCTACCTGATCCTGCGCTTCGAGTGGCGGATGGCCGTCGCCGCGGTCGCCTCGCTGATCACGAACCTGATCCTCACCGCCGGCATCTACTCGCTTGTCGGCTTCGAGGTCACCCCGTCGACGATCATCGGCTTCCTCACGATCCTGGGCTTCGCGCTCTACGACGTGGTGGTGGTCTTCGACAAGGTCCAGGAAAACACCCGGGGCATCACCGCCAACAACAACCAGACGTACAGCGAGGCCTCCAACCTCGCCGTCAACCAGAGCCTGATGCGGTCGCTGAACACCTCGGTGGTCGCCCTGCTGCCGGTCGGCGGTCTGCTCTTCATCGGTGCCGGCCTGCTCGGCGCCGGCACGCTGAAGGACCTCGGTCTGGTGCTGTTCGTCGGTATGGCGGTGGCGTTCCTGACCTCCATCCTGGTGGCCACCCCGCTGCTGGCGCTGCTGAAGAACTACGACCCGCGGATTCAGGCGCACAACAAGCGCATCCTGACCCGCCGGGGCGCCCTCGCCCGGGGCGAGGTCACCGGTAAGGGTGTCGTGGGCCCGGCCCAGGCCGATGCGACCGACGAGCCGCTCGACTCGGACGCCGCCGCGCTGGCCGGTGCCGCCCCCAAGGTGGGCGCTCGGCCGGCGGGCAAGCGGCCAACCGGAGCCCGGGGCGGTCGCCCGGGTGCCAGTGGCAACCGGCCGGGTGGCGCCAAGCGGCGCTGACCCGGGAGGAAACACCTGAACGGCGTCCGGCATGCTGTGCGAGCAGCACTGCCGGACGCCGTTGTCGTTGAAGGGAAGCGAAACAGCCGTGACGGAGACCCACAGCACCGCGGCGCGCGGGGACCTCGGCCCGGAGGCCGCCCGACTGGTCGCCAGCCGGGTGCTGGACGTGCCCGATTTCCCCAAGCCCGGCGTCATGTTCAAGGACCTGATGCCGCTGTTCGCCGACGGGAAGGCCTTCCGTGAGGTGACCGACGGGATCGTCGCCCACCACGGGCGGGACGCCTTCGACGTGGTGGTCGGCATCGAGGCGCGCGGGTTCGTCGTCGCGGCGGCCGTCGCGTACGCGGCCGGGGTGGGCGTGGTGCCGGTGCGCAAGGCCGGCAAGCTGCCCCGCCCGGCGCACTCGGTCTCCTACGCCCTGGAGTACGGCGAGGCCACGCTTGAGGTGCACGAGGACGCCTTCACCGCGGGGCACCGGGTGCTGGTGGTCGACGACGTGCTGGCCACAGGCGGCACCGCCGAGGCGACCCTGGACCTGGTCGAGCGGGCCGGTGGGACCGTCACCGGCTTCACCGTGCTGCTGGAGCTCGGCTTCCTGGGCGGGCGGGAGCGGCTGGCACCGCGTACCGTTCATGCCCTGCTGACCGTTTGAGCCGGTCCACGCCCTGCTGGCCAGTTGACGCTCTCGATGCTCTGCTGACCATTTGATCCCAGACCCGTCGGGCGGACGTGGCGCCGACCGTCCGGCGGAGCGGCAGGGGGCCGTCCGTGCGGGTAGCATTGCCCTTTGCTGACGCCGGCGGTACACCGTCCGGCGGCGCGAGACCAGGCCGGCCGATGTTCGGCCGGTGTGTTTCCGGCGAGCGGTGAGGAGGCCGGTGTCCCACGATGTCGTCCCTCCGGCGGAGGGCACGGTGCACCCGACAGGCGACGCTGACGGCTCGGTGACTGACCGGACAGGCGACGCGCCGGCCCGGGTGACGGGCACCGGCAACGGCTCCTCCGGCAGGGCTCCGGGCGAGGGCGCGGTGCGTCCGACGAGCGGCCCGCCCAGCGCCGAGGCGTCTCCCGGCGCCGATGGGGTGGTGGTGCCGTTCCCGACTGACGCCGCTGTCGACCCGTCGCCGAGCGGTGGCTTCGGGCTGTCCAACGCGCCCACCGGCCGGCGGGTCCGGGCCCGGCTGGCCCGGTTCAACGCGCCCTGGCAGACCTCGCAGGTCAGCGAGGTGCTGGAGCCGCTCATCGCGAGCCACCGGGACAACCACCCCAAAGCCGACGCCCGCCTGCTCCAGCGCGCCTTCGACACGGCCGCGCGGTGGCACTCGGGGCAATACCGCAAGTCCGGTGATCCCTACATCACCCACCCGCTCGCGGTGGCGACCATCCTCGGCAACCTGGGGATGGACACCACCACGTTGGTCGCCGCGCTGCTGCACGACACCATCGAGGACACCGAATACACCCTCGACCAGATGCGCGCCGACTTCGGTGGCGAGGTCGCCCTGCTGGTCGACGGCGTCACGAAGCTCGACAAGGTCAAGCTGGGCGACGCGGCCAAGGCCGAGACGATCCGCAAGATGGTCGTGGCGATGGCCAAGGACCCGCGGGTGCTGGTGATCAAGCTGGCTGACCGGCTGCACAACATGCGCACCCTGACCTTCCTGCCCCGTCCCAAGCAGGAGCAGAAGGCCAAGGAGACGCTGGAGATCCTGGCGCCCCTCGCGCACCGGCTCGGTATGAACACGATCAAGTGGGAGCTGGAGGATCTGTCCTTCGGCACGTTGTTCCCGAAGCGCTACGAGGAGATCAACCGGCTGATCGGGGAGCACCAGCCGCAGCGTGAGGCGCTGCTGCGGCAGGTGACGCAGAAGGTGCAGATCGACCTGAAGGCCGCCAAGATCAAGGCGGAGACCACCGGGCGGCCGAAGCACCTCTACTCGATCTACCAGAAGATGATCGTGCGGGGTCGGGAGTTCAACGACATCTACGACCTGGTCGGGGTGCGGATCCTGGTCGACACGGTTCGGGACTGCTACGCGGCGCTGGGTGTGATCCACGCCAACTGGCAGCCGGTGCCGGGCCGCTTCAAGGACTACATCGCGATGCCCAAGTTCAACATGTACCAGTCGTTGCACACGACGGTCATCGGGCCCACCGGCAAGCCGGTGGAGATGCAGATCCGCACGTACGCGATGCACCGCACCGCGGAGTTCGGCATCGCCGCGCACTGGAAGTACAAGGAGCACAAGGGCACCCAGATCGTCGGCCCGCCCGCGCACATCGACGAGATGACCTGGCTGCGGCAGCTGCTCGACTGGCAGCGCGAGGCGGCCGACCCGAGCGAGTTCCTGGACGCGCTGCGCTTCGACCTGTCCAGCCAGGAGGTGTACGTCTTCACCCCGAAGGGTGACGTCATCCCCCTGCCGACCGGGTCGACGCCGGTGGACTTCGCGTACGCGGTGCACACCGAGGTGGGGCACAAGTGCATCGGGGCGCGGGTCAACGGCAAGTTGGTGCCGTTGGAGTCCACGCTGTCCAACGGCGACGTGATCGAGATCTTCACCTCGAAGTCCGAGACCGCCGGCCCGACTCAGGACTGGCTGGGCTTCGTCAAGAGCCCTCGCGCGCGGACGAAGATCCGGCAGTACTTCAACAAGGAGCGGCGCGAGGAGGCGATCGAGGCCGGCAAGGACTCGATCGTCAAGGCGATGCGCAAGCAGGGCATGCCGTTGCAGCGGATGCTCACGTCCGACGCGCTGATGTCGATCGCGCGGGACCTGCACCTGGCCGACGTGGCCTCGCTCTACGCGGCGGTCGGCGACAGTCAGGTCTCCGCGCAGTCGGTGGTGCAGAAGCTGATGGCCGCGTACGGGGGCGAGGAGGGCGCGGCGGAGGACATCGCCGAGACCGCCGTCGCCACCCGGCCGCCGCGCAGCCGCCAGAGCAGCAGCGACCCCGGTGTGGTGGTCCGAGGCGTCAGCGACGTCTGGATCAAGCTGGCCCGCTGCTGCACCCCGGTCCCACCGGACTCGGTGTTCGGCTTCGTCACCCGCTCCGGCGGGGTCAGCGTGCACCGCGACGACTGCGCCAACGCCGAAGACCTGCGGGCGCAGAGCGAGCGGGTGGTCGAGGTCAGTTGGAAGCTGACCTCCGCCTCGACGTTCCTGGTCGCCATACAGGTCGAGGCTCTGGACCGGCACAAGCTGCTGGCCGACGTCACCCGGGTGCTCTCCGACGAGCGGGTCAACATTCTCTCCGCCACCGTCACCACCACCCGCGACCGGGTGGCGGTGAGCCGGTTCAGCTTCGAGATGGCCGACCCGAAGCACCTGGGCCACCTGCTGGCCACGGTCCGCAAGGTGGACGGCGTCTTCGACGCGTACCGGGTCACCTCCGGCGCCTGACCCCGCCGCACACCGCGTACCTCGGACACGGAAACGCCCGCCGGCTCAGCCGGCGGGCGCTTCGTCGTGTCTGCGGGGTGTCAGCCCTGCGGCGGGCCCATCACGAGGTCCTTGATGACGACCTCCTTCTTCGGGTGGCCACCGCCGGCCTGCTGGGCGAACGCCCCGTCGTCGCCGGCCTTGGCCACGTCCTTGACGATGTCCAGGCCACCGGTGATGGTGCCCAGCACCGTGTACGCCGGGTCCAGCGGCGAGTCGCCGTAGACGATGAAGAACTGGCTGCCGGTGCTGCCCGGCTGGCCGGAGTTGGCCATCGCGATGACACCCTCCGGGTACGGCGGGCGCTTGTCGGTGGGCAGGTTCTCCTCGGGCAGGCGGTAGCTCGGGCCACCCTGGCCGTCGGTGTCCCGCCAGCCGTTGCCGGTGGCGCTGGGGTCACCGCACTGCAACACCTTGATGCCCTCGGTCACGAGCCGGTGGCACTTGCTGTTGTCGAAGAAGTTCTTCTCCGCGAGGTAGGTGAAGCTGCCCGCCGTGCACGGCACCAACGACCGGTCGACCTTGGCGGTGATCGGGCCCAGGTTGGTGTCGATCGTCATCGTCTGCACGCCGGTGGCGGACTGCTGGTTGCTCGGCAGCCCGACGTCCTTGATCTGCGGGGGGCGCTGCTCCGTGGGCAGGGCGTTGAACACGCACTCGGACGAGCCGGGCGCCGCGGCGGTGGTGTCGGGCTTGTCGTCGTCGCCGAGCGTCATCGCCAGCCAGACGGTGCCGGCGACCACGAGCACCAGCGCGGCACCCGCGCTGACGATCGCCTGCGTCTGCCGGCGCTTGCGGGCCTTGGCCGAGCGCTCGGCCATATCCTTCTCGAGCCGGGCGCGTGCCGCCGCGCGCTGGCGCTCTCTGGTGGACGTCACGCCTGGATCCTCCTGGCTGTCTGCTGCTGAGTGCCGCTTGAGTGGGTGGGGACGACCGGTCAGCCGGCGCTCGGGCTGCTGGCCGGGGTGCCGGAGGCCGACGGCGCCGGTGCCGCGCCGGTGACCGGCTCACCGACGGTGAGGCTCTGGATCGTCACGTCGGCGCTGGGCTTGACCTTTGCCCCGGTCCCATTGTCCACGGTCGGGAGGGCGCCGATCTTTTCCACGACGTCCAGCCCGCCGGTGACCCGGCCGATCACCGGGTACTTCGGGTCGGTGGTGGTGAAGTCCTTGAAGAAGATCAGGAACTGGCTGCCGTTGTTGCCCGGCGGGTTGGCGATCATCGCCACGGTGCCCTTGGGGTACGTCGGCGGTTGGCCGGGGGCCGGACTGGCCGACGGTGACGCCGACGGCACGGTCGGCAGCTCCTCGTCGTAGAACGAGTAGGTCGGCCCACCGAGGCCGGTGCCGCTGGGGTCGCCGCAGCGCAGCGCGCCGTCGGCGATGATCTCGTGGCACTTGGTGTTGTCGTAGAACGACCTGCTCGCCAGGTGGGCGATGCTCGCCGCCGCGCACGGGGAGTTGGTCAGGCTCAGCTCCGCGGTGATCGGCGCGCCCTGGTTGGTGGTCACGGTCATCGCCCGGGTGCCGTCGGTGGGCAGACCCTTGGTCTCCGGTGTGCCGACGTCCTTGAGGTTGGTGTTGGCCGTCGCGTCCTGCGGCGTCCAGAGGCAGGTGTCCTCCGTGGCCGTGTTCTGCGTCGGGTCGGAGTCGAACGCCCCGAGCGCCCAGGCCGAGCCGGCCACGACCAACACGAGGATCAGGGCGGCGCCGACACCGGCCTGGATCTGCCGACGGCGCCGCGTGGCGGCGGCCCGGCGAGCCAACTGCCGGTCGAGCTTGGCACGCGCCATTTTGCGCTGCCGGTCCCTGCTGGAAGCCACCCGCGCTCCCCTTTCCTCTGCCTGGTCGTCGCCGGCGGCCGGGCGTCCCGGCCCGTCCGGGCGTCACGTGTGCCGCGCCACACGCCCGCCAGAGTGTACGGCTAGCGACTGGGAATGTGGTGTACGAGGTCCACCCCGTCCCGAGCAGCGCTTATCGGGCGTTGTCACTGTGCCCCACGGGGTGCGAGGGACGGACGCGGCGAACTCGCTCGGCCTGCCCGTTAGGCTGCTGGGTAGGACGACAGTGCTCGACGGAAAGGACAGCGCCCGTGCTCGTGGCCGGCTTTCCCGCAGACGCCTTCGGCACCAACTGTTACGTGGTTGCCACCGCGCCGGGGGAGCAGTGCGTGGTGGTCGACCCCGGCATCGGGGTGCTCGACCAGCTCGACGCGCTGCTCGCCGAGCACCGCCTGCATCCGGCCGCCGTGCTGCTCACCCACGGCCACCTCGACCACACCTTCTCGGTCGCGCCGGTCTGCGATGCGCGCGGCATCACCGCCTACGTGCACCCGGGTGACCGGGAGATGCTGGCCGACCCGTCCAAGGGCCTCTCGGCCGACCTGACGTCGCTCTTCGGCGGTCGGCTGAGCTACACCGAGCCGGAGGACGTGGCCGAGCTGACCGACGGCGCCACCCTCACGCTCGCCGGCCTGGAGATCGCCGTGGACCATGCCCCGGGCCATACCGGCGGGTCGGTGCTGTTCCGACTGCCGGGCGCCGGGTCGGGCTGGGAGGCTGACGAGCTGTGCCTCTCCGGTGACGTCCTCTTCGCCGGGTCGATCGGCCGCACCGACCTGCCGGGCGGGAGCATGCCGGCCATGCTCACCAGCCTGCGCGACAAGATCCTCCCGCTGGCCGACGACACCGTTGTGCTACCCGGCCATGGCCCCAGCACCACCATTGGCCGTGAGCGTGCCAGCAACCCGTACCTCATCGAGGTGGCACAGGTCGGCGGCGGCCGACCTGCTCCCACCCGGGGCCTCTAGACCTTCTCCGCGCCGCGCGCGGACCCACGACACCACCGCGCCGCGGGCGCGGAACCGCAAGGAGTACGCCGATGAGCAAGCCCACGCCCATCTCCGGTTTCCCGGAGTGGACCCCCGGCCAGCGGATGATCGAGCAGTTCGTGCTCGACAAGATCCGGGCCACCTTCGAGCTGTACGGCTTCGCGCCGCTGGAGACCCGCGCCGTGGAGCCGCTGGACCAGCTGCTGCGCAAGGGCGAGACCTCGAAGGAGGTCTACGTGATCCGGCGGCTGCACGCCGACGCCGAGGGGTCGGGCGGTGACGACCAGCTCGGCCTGCACTTCGACCTGACCGTGCCGTTCGCCCGGTACGTGCTGGAGAACGCCGGCAAGCTGGCGTTCCCGTTCCGCCGCTACCAGATCCAGAAGGTGTGGCGGGGTGAACGGCCGCAGGAGGGCCGCTACCGGGAGTTCGTCCAGGCCGACATCGACATCGTCGACCGGGATACCCTGGCTCCGCACCACGAGGCGGAGATGCCCCTCGTCATCGGGGACGCGCTGCGCTCGCTGCCGATCCCGCCGGTGACGATCCAGGTCAACAACCGCAAGATCTGCGAGGGCTTCTACCGGGGTATCGGGCTGACCGACCCGGAGGCGGCGCTGCGCGCCGTGGACAAGCTCGACAAGATCGGCCCGGTGAAGGTGGCTGAGCTGCTGGCCCAGACCACCGGGGCGAGCGAGGCGCAGGCGAAGGCGTGCCTCGCGTTGGCGGAGATCTCCGCTCCGGACGCCTCGTTCGCCGACGCCGTCCGGGCGCTCGGGGTGAGCGACCCGCTGCTCGACGAGGGCATCGAGGAGCTGGTCCGGGTGGTGGAGACCGCCGCCGAGCACTCGCCCGGACTCTGCGTGGCCGACCTGCGGATCGCCCGCGGCCTCGATTACTACACCGGCACCGTCTACGAGACCCAGCTGCAGGGCTACGAGCGGTTCGGCTCGGTCTGCTCCGGCGGCCGGTACGACAACCTGGCCACCGCCGGCGCTGTCTCCTACCCGGGGGTGGGCATCTCGATCGGGGTGACCCGGCTGCTCGGGCTGCTCTTCGGCGCGGGGGATCTGTCGGTCTCCCGTGAGGTGCCGACCGCCGTGCTCGTCGCGGTGACCAGCGAGGAGCAGCGCACGGCCAGCAACCGGGTGGCCGAGGCGCTGCGGCGGCGCGCGGTGCCGACCGAGGTGTCGCCGAGCGCGGCGAAGTTCGGCAAGCAGATCCGCTATGCCGAGCGCCGCGGCATCCCGTACGTCTGGTTCCCGGGTGCCGACGGAGCGCCGGACGAGGTGAAGGACATCCGCTCGGGTGAGCAGGTCACGGCCGTTGCGGGGGAGTGGATGCCACCCCGGCAGGACCTTAAGCCGGTAGTCAGCTGAGTCTCACGACTGGCGCACATGGCCTCGGGGACCTACGGTAGCGTAAGTTACGCCACCGTAGGGAGCCTCTCGTGATCATGAGCACCACACTGAGCCAGACCGCACTCCTCGTCGAGTTGGAGCCGGTGGTTGCCCGCAACCTCGACCGCCACCTCACGCTGGCCAAGGAGTGGTTCCCGCACGAGTACGTGCCGTGGAGCGAGGGGCGCACCTTCGACGGGCCGCTCGGTGGCGAGGCGTGGTCTCCGACCGACTCCACCATCCCCGACGTGGCCCGCACCGCGCTGATCGTGAACCTGCTGACCGAGGACAACCTGCCCTCGTACCACCACGAGATCGCCACCCTGTTCGGCCGGGACGGCGCGTGGGGCACCTGGGTGCACCGGTGGACCGCGGAGGAGGGCCGGCACGGTGTCGCGATCCGCGACTACCTGACCGTCAGCCGCGCGGTCGACCCGGTGGCGCTGGAGCGGGCCCGGATGACGCACATGTCGGAGGGCTACACCAACGCCCACGGCGACGAGGTGCTGCACTCACTGGCGTACGTCTCGTTCCAGGAGTTGGCCACCCGGATCTCGCACCGCAACACCGGCAAGGCCACCGGCGACCCCGCCTGCGAGGCGCTGCTGGCCCGGGTGGCCGCCGACGAGAACCTGCACATGGTCTTCTACCGCAACCTGCTCGCCGCCTCGTTCGAGCTGGCCCCGAGTCAGGCCATGCGGGCCGTCGCCGACGTGGTGGCCGACTTCCAGATGCCCGGCAGCGGCATCGAGGGCTTCGCCCGCAAGTCCGTGGCGATCGCCCTGGCCGGCATCTACGACCTGCGCCAGCACCGCGACGACGTGCTCCAGCCGGTGCTGCGCCAGTGGGACGTCTTCAACGTGACCGGCCTCAACGCCGACGGCGAAGCCGCCCGCGAGCAGCTGGCCGCTCAGCTGGAAAACCTGGAGCGCGCCGCAAGCCGCTTCGAGGAGAAGCGCGACGCCCGAGCCGCCCGCCTAGCCCTCCGCTAAACCCCAACCCCAGTCCCCCCACCCACCCTGCCCCGCCCCAGGCCCACCCCTCTCCCGCGTTGATCAAGAGGTTTCGGTCATCGGAAGCCTGTTTCCTGACGCAAACCTCTTGATCAACCCAAAGGGGTGGGGGTGGGGGTGGGGTGGGTGGGGGTCAGGGTTGGGGGAGGAGTAGGCAGGTGCTGGTTGCGTGGGCTATCAGGCGGGCGCTCGCGTCGGTGATGCGGGCCTCGGCCAGGGCCGTACGCCGGCCGCGTTGCAGCACCGTGCCCTCGCAGCGCAGCGTGCCGCTGTCGATCGTGACCGGGCGGAGGAACTTCACGTTGAGGTCCAGCGAGGTGTAGCCGACGCCGGCCGGCAGCGTGGTGTGCACGGCGCACCCCGCGGCGGTGTCCAGCAGCGTCGAGAGGACGCCACCGTGGACGCTGCCGAGCGGGTTGTAGTGGAACTCCTGCGGGGTCAGCTCGACGACGACCCGACCCTCGTCGGCCTCCATCCGGGTCATGTCGATGAGGTGCATCACCGGCGGCGCGGCCAGCTCGCCGGCGATCATCGCCCGGAGCATGTCGATGCCGCTGCGTCGGCCGACCTGGGCGGCGTTGGCCGCCGGGTCCGCCCAGGTGAAGGTACGGCTGCGCGCCGGTTCCTGCGTCTGCGTCATGGATGCAGCCTGGCAGTAGGTTGCTGAGTCTGTCAATGAGACCTAGCCTGGTCGGATGGGACCCTCGGCACTGGACTGGTCGGTGGACAACTGCACCATCACCCGCGCGATGGCCGTCCTCGGTGAGCGCTGGACGCTGGTGGTGCTCCGCGAGGTGTTCACCGGCGTACGCCGCTTCGACGACATGCGGGTGCGCACCGGCATTCCGCGTCAGGTGTTGACCAACCGACTGTCCACGCTGGTGGAGCAGGGCGTGCTGAGTCGCGAGCCGTACCGGGAGCCCGGCAGTCGGTTGCGCCACGAGTACCGGCTGACGGCCAAGGGCCTGGACCTGTGGCCGGTGCTGGTTGCCGTGCTCGGCTGGGGCGACCGGTACCTTGCCGATCCGGAGGGCTCGCCGCTGACCGTCACCCATCGTGACTGTGGCGCTCCGGTAGGCATCGAACTGCGATGTGCCGACGGGCACGACGTGGGTCAGATGCGCGACGTGGTGCCCCGCCCGGGTCCCGGCGCCCGGCGCCGTACCCCCTGACGCGCGGCACCCTCGCCACCCGTCGCCATGGAGACATCGATGACCGTGCTCATGCAAATTGGATCCGGTGTCGATTCGATGTGACGGTCGTTGTTCGCCAGCGTGTCAGGGGTGTTGCGGCGATGTGGCCGGCCAAGATCGGTGAATCCGGGCGAAACCAAGCCTTGTGAATGATCTCAAGTATGTAGATACTTCACTTCATTCGGCCGGTTTCCCCAGATCGGCCGGGTTGCCCTCGGGTCAGCCGCCCCCCGGTGAGACCCGTTCCCCCGCCCTGGAGGTTTGTTACATGCGACCCACGAGGTCCTCACTCCGCGTCGCGGCCACCGTCGCCGTGGCCGGAAGCTTGGTCGTCGGTACGCTCATCGGCGCACCCGCCCAGGCCGCCCCCGCCGCCTCGCCCGATGCCGCCGCCGCCCTCTCCGCTCAGCTCGGCGACCGCTCCGCTGGCTCGTACATCGATGCCAGTGGCAAGTCCGTCGTCACGGTGACCGACGCGGCCGCCGCCAGCAAGGCCAGCAAGGCCGGCGCCGTCGTTCGCTACGTCACCCGTGGTGCCGCCGAGCTCAACCGGGCCACGGCCGAACTGGAGCGCTCCGCCAAGATCCCAGGCACCGCCTGGTGGAGCGACCCGGTCACCAACCAGGTCGTCGTCTCCGTGGACAGCACCGTCACCGGAGCGAAGCTGGAGCGGGTCAAGGCCGCCGCCGCCCGTGCCAACGGCGCGGTCCGGGTCGAGGCCGAGGCCGGCGTGCTGAGCACCCGGATCTCCGGTGGCCAGGCCATCTACGCCGGTGGCGGCGGGCGCTGCTCGCTCGGCTTCAACGTGCGCAGCGGCAGCACCTACTACTTCGTGACGGCCGGGCACTGCACCAACATCTCGGCCAGTTGGTACTCGAACTCCGGCCAGACCGCGCTGATCGGCACCCGGACCGGCACCAGCTTCCCGGGCAACGACTACGGCATCGTGCGGCACAGCAACTCCGCCAACGCCGCTGGCAACGTCTCCCTCTACAACGGCAGCTTCCGCGACATCACCGGCTCCGGTAACGCCTCGGTCGGTCAGGCGGTGCAGCGCTCCGGCAGCACCACCGGCCTGCGCAGCGGCTCGGTGAACGCGACCAACGCCACGGTGAACTACGCCGAGGGTTCGGTCTCCGGCCTGATCCGCACCAACGTCTGCGCCGAGCCGGGCGACAGCGGCGGCTCGCTCTTCGCCGGCGGCACCGCCCTGGGCATGACCTCCGGCGGCAGTGGCAACTGCCGCACCGGTGGCACGACCTACTTCCAGCCCGTCACCGAGGCACTGAGCCGCTACGGCGTCAGCGTCTTCTGATCCAGTCACCGCTTGCGGGCCGCCGGAACCCTCCGGCGGCCCGTTCGCTGTGCTGGCACACGAGCACCGCGATGCTCGGCAACCCCGTGCGGAACGGGACCGGCTCAGGCGTACCCCGGCGATCCGGGCCGCGCGATCCGGTGCCCGCGACGGCGGTCAGCGGGGCCCGGACGGTTCCAGTCGCCGCCGCTGAGAGGCCAGCGCGGCGAGCACGGCGGCCAGCGGCACGGCCGCCTCGCCGGCCGCCAACAATCGCTCCGTCAGCCCGATCCGTGCTCCGTCGGCGAAGTACTCGACGGCGAACCAGCCGAGCAGCCCGAGCAGGACCGCCGCCGCCGCGAGCGCTGTCCAGCGTGCGGGACCGCGCTGACCCTGGTCCAGGGGTGGCGCCGCTCGACGGGGCACGGCCAGGGCCGGCCAGACAGCCAACGCACCGAACGCCACAGCAGCGGCGACGACGTGTGTCGTCGAGCCCCCCGGACGTTGCGGGAAGGCGACCAGCACCAGGGTGGCGAGCCCGCCCAGCGCGAGCAGCCCTCGACCCGTCGGCGCGGCAGTGACCAGACCGAGCGCGGTCACCAGGTGACAGAAACCCAGGCCGGCAAGCCCGAGCGTCATGATCCATCGATGGTCCGCATCCGTGGCGGCAAGCGCGCTGATGGTCTGCCGGACCGGATCGAACCCGTCGGGTTGGGCGGCCTGCGCCAGCGTCCAGCCC
Source organism: Micromonospora sp. LH3U1 (assembly GCF_028475105.1). Lineage (NCBI taxonomy): Bacteria > Bacillati > Actinomycetota > Actinomycetes > Micromonosporales > Micromonosporaceae > Micromonospora > Micromonospora sp. LH3U1. Next base: position 2,611,008 of record NZ_CP116936.1, read on the forward strand.
CCGATGAGAAACAGCGGTGCGCCACCAGCCGACAGCAGGGCCCAGCGGGGAACAATCGACATCGGGCGATCGTAGCGGTGCGACCGGAGGAACTGCCCAGGCCGACGCCTCGCGTTCGGGCGGATGGGCCGACGTCGCGGCCGCCGGACCAGGTCGGAGGATGAGTCACGGCAGCCCATCGGGCCGTCGAGGAGTGGGCCCGTGCGACGGTCCAAGCGGATCCGGAGGTACGACGCCGACCGTCGGCAGAGCCGGACCGACGGAGGTGGTGCCACCCGAGGCCCACGCAAGGTGCGCCCGCCGGGCCGAGAGCACCGCCAACAGAGGCCAGAGTGATACGGCCACCGCCGTCACCCGTTCGGCCAACCCGGTCCGGGATCCGCTGGTCACCTCGAACGCGGACCAGCCGAAGAGCGCGAGCAGCACGGCCGTCGCGCCGAGCCCCACCCCCCGGCGGAACGCCCAGGGCGGCTGCGGCGAGTCCGGATGGACGGCGTCCGCGCCGCGTGGCAGCCACAGCGCCGACCCGGCCGGCCAGAGCACCAGGGCGAGGACGGCCACGGTCGCCGCGATGCCGTGGCTGAGCGAGCCGCCCACCGTCGGCCGGGGAAACGCGACCAGCGCGATGGTGGCCACGCCTCCCACGGCGAGCATGAATCGGCTGGGCAGCCCGGCCGCGTGCAGCACAGCGGCGGTCGCCAGGTAGCAGCAGCCGAGCAGCACCAGGGCGGTGACCATGATCCAGGCGTCGGCGGCGTCGTGCCCGGCCAATTGGCTGATGGTGTCCCGGATCGGGTCGTACCCGGCGGGCTGCCGGGACTCCGCGACCGTCCAACCGGCCACCAGCAACACGGGCGCGGCCGCCGCCGTGGCGACGGCCCAGTTCGGTACGGCGCGCATTTCGCCACGTTAACCGGCATGGCTGCTGGCTGAGTCGGGTTCGCGGGACCGCCCCACCAGCGAATCGCACCGGCCTGCCGGGTGCCGCGGAGGCAGAGCGGCCACCCCTGACAGAATGCCGGTGAGGACTGTTCCACGATGAGGAGTTGCCAGCTGTGATCCGTACCCACAATGCCGGAAGCCTGCGCGCCGCGGACGCCGGCTCGACGGTGACGCTCGCCGGGTGGGTGGCCCGCCGGCGCGACCACGGCGGCGTCATCTTCGTCGACCTGCGCGACGGTTCCGGCGTTGTCCAGGTGGTGTTCCGCGAAGAGGACGCGCACGCGCTGCGCAACGAGTTCTGCGTGAAGGTCGTCGGCGAGGTGACCCGCCGGCCGGCCGGCAACGAGAACCCGGAGCTGCCCACCGGTGAGGTCGAGGTGACCGTCGTCGAGCTGGAGGTGCTCTCCGAGGCGGCCCCGCTGCCGCTGCCGGTGGACGACCAGATCGAGGCCGGTGACGACCTCCGGCTGCGGTACCGCTACCTGGACCTGCGCCGCAGCGGCCCGGCGAACGCGCTGCGCCTGCGCTCGCGCGCCAGCCACCTCGCCCGGGGTGTGCTGCACGAGCGGGACTTCCTGGAGATCGAGACGCCGACGCTGACCCGCTCGACGCCGGAGGGCGCCCGCGACTTCCTGGTCCCGGTGCGACTCCAGCCCGGTAGTTGGTACGCGCTGCCGCAGTCGCCTCAGCTGTTCAAGCAGCTGCTGATGGTCGGCGGCATGGAGCGGTATTACCAGATCGCCCGCTGCTACCGCGACGAGGACTTCCGCGCCGACCGGCAGCCCGAGTTCACCCAGCTCGACATCGAGATGTCGTTCGTCACCGAGGACGACGTGATCGACCTGGGCGAGGCGATCGTCTCGGCGCTCTGGAAGGACCTGGCTGGGCACGAGATCGCCACGCCGATCCCGCGGATCACCTGGCACGACGCGATGGCCCGGTACGGCTCGGACAAGCCGGACCTGCGCTACGGCGTCGAGCTGACCGAGCTGACCGACTACCTGCGCGGCACCGAGTTCCGGGTCTTCGCCGGGGCGATCGACGCGGGCGGCTACGTCGGCGCGGTCGTGATGCCGGGCGGCGCGGCGCAGAGCCGTAAGGAGCTGGACGGCTGGCAGGACTGGGCCAAGGCGCGTGGCGCGCGCGGCCTGGCGTACGTGGTGCTGGACGCCGAGACCGGCGAGGCGCGCGGCCCGGTGGCCAAGAACCTCTCCGCCGAGCACCTGGGTGGGCTCGCCGACGCGGTCGGCGCGAAGCCGGGCGATGCGGTGTTCTTCGCCGCGAGCGGCACCACCCGGGAGGCGCAGGAGCTGCTCGGCGCGGCCCGCGTCGAGATCGCCAAGCGGTCCGGCCTGATCGACGAGAGCGCCTGGGCGTTCTGCTGGGTGGTCGACGCGCCGATGTTCGAGCGCACGGACGAGGGCGGTTGGACGGCGGTGCACCACCCGTTCACCTCGCCCAACTCGGAGTGGGTCGACCGGTTCGAGGAGGCCCCGGACCGGGCGCTGGCGTACGCGTACGACATCGTCTGCAACGGCAACGAGATCGGCGGCGGGTCGATCCGTATCCACCGGGGCGACGTGCAGAAGCGGGTCTTCGACCTGCTCGGCATCACCCCGGAGGAGGCGCAGGACAAGTTCGGCTTCCTGCTGGAGGCGTTCAAGTACGGCGCTCCGCCGCACGGCGGTATCGCCTTCGGCTGGGACCGGGTCTGCATGCTGCTCGCCGGCGCGGACTCGATCCGTGAGGTCATCGCCTTCCCGAAGACCCGGGGTGGCTTCGATCCGCTGACCGGCGCGCCGACGCCGATCACCGGCCAGCAGCGCACCGAGGCCGGCATCGACGCCAAGCCCAAGCCCTCGGCCACCACCCACACCGGCACCGCCGGCCCAGCTGCCCCGGTAGCCGACCCGGTCTGACCGCACCCCCCGCACTGCTTGGTTGATCAAGAGGTTTGCGTCATCATCGCCTCGCGAGATGACGCAAACCTCTTGATCAACAGCGGGGGAGTGGGCTGGTATGCGGGTGCTTGTTGTCGGGGGCAGCGGGTTACTGGGCCGGGAGGTTTCTCGGCGGGCTGTTGATGCCGGGTTGTCGGTGGTGGGGACCGTTCACTCCGGTGAGATCGCTCTGCCGGGTGTTGCCGTGCGGCGACTGGACGTGACCGACCGGGCCGCGGTGCGTGCGCTGGTCGCCGAGGTACGCCCCGACGCCGTGGTGAGCACCCCCTACCGGTACGACGACTGGACGGTCACCGCCGACGGGGCCGCGTACGTGGCGGTCGCCGCGGCCGAGGTGGGCGCTCGGCTGGTGCACGTGTCCAGCGACGCCCTGCACGCCGGCCGTCCGTCGCCCTACCTCGACGACGACGTGCCCACTCCGATCAACGCGTACGGGGCCGCGAAGGCAGCGGCGGAGACCGCCGTGCGGGCGGTCGACCCCGGCGCGGCACTGGTGCGTACCTCGCTGATCCTGGGGGAGGGCAGCAAGCAGATCCAGCTCTGCCGCGAGGCGCTCGCCGGCCGGGCCACCCTGTTCACCGACCAGATCCGCTGCCCGGTCGACGTCACCGACCTGGCCGACGCCGTGCTGGAATTGGTCCACAGCGCGTACGCCGGCCCGCTCAACGTGGCCGGACCGGACGCGGTCAGCCGCGCCGAGCTGGGCCTGCTGGTCGCCGAACGGTTCGACCTGGACGCGTCCGGCCTGAAGACCACGACCAGCACCGCCGCCGGTGTTGCCGGGCCCGGCGACGTACGCCTGGACTCCACCCGCGCCGCTGGCCTGCTGCGCACGCGGCTGCGTGGGGTACGCGAACTCCTGGCTCGCTGAGCCTGCCGAACATCATTCCAGTGGACGCACACTTCCTATGCATAACTCTTGTGCATAGGAAGTGTGCAGAGATAGTGTGCAGCCATGGAGAACCCCCCATCCGACGGCCGTACCGAGCCACGGCGCGTCGATCTGGACGGCCGGCAGGTTCGCGTGCTGGCCCACCCACTGCGGATGCGGCTGCTCGGCTCGCTGCGTATCGACGGCCCGGCGACCGCCACGGCCCTCGCCGAGAAGTTGGGCACCAACACCGGCGCGACCAGCTACCACCTGCGGCAACTCGCCGAGGTGGGGCTCGTGGCCGAGGATCCCGACCGGGGCACCGGTCGGCAGCGCTGGTGGCAGGCCGCGCACGACATGAGTCACTTCGACCCCACCGACTTCGACGAAGACCCGGATGCCCGCGCCGCCGTCCAGTGGATCCAGGCCGACCAGGTGCGGCTGATGGGCGACCTGGCCGAGCGTTGGATGGCCGTCGAACACCACCAGTCTCGGGCCTGGCGCGACGCCGTCGGGATGAGTGACCTGGTGCTGCCGCTCGACCCGGCCCGACTACGTGCCCTCAGCGACGACCTGTGGGCGGTGCTGATGCGCTACCGCGACGAAGCCGTGGCCGATGCCCCGGACGTCAAACCCGTGCACGTGTTCCTGGCCGGCTTCCCGCGTCTGGACGAGCGGTGGTGAGCGCGAGGAGTGAGCCGGGTTTGCGAGCCCCGCAGTCGCGAACCGAAGGTGGCTCTGTGAGTGCGAGGAGTGAGCCGGGTTTGCGAGCCCCGCAGTCGCGAGCAGAGGAGACGCAGTGAGCGCGCTGACCGTACGCCAGGTCCGGAATCGCTACCTCACGCTCTACGGTCTGCGCTGGCTGCCCACCGGACTGTTGATCCCGGTGATGATCCTGCTCATGCAGGAGCGCGGCCTGACGCTGCCACAGATCGGCCTGGTCGGCACCGCGCAGGGGCTGCTGGTGCTGGCGCTGGAGCTGCCCACCGGCGGGCTCGCCGACGCCCTCGGTCGCCGACCCGTGCTGCTCGCCGCCGGAGCGCTCAACCTCGCCTCGCTGGCGCTGTTCGCGGTGGCCGACTCGTTCTGGATGTTCTTCCTGGTCTGGGCGTTGCAGGGGGTCTACCGGGCGTTGGACAGCGGCCCGCTGGAGTCCTGGTACGTCGATGCCACCCTGGCCGCCGACCCGGATGCCGAGTACGAGAAGGGCCTCGGGTACGGCGGCACTGTCATCGGTGGCGCTATCGCCGGTGGCGCGCTGCTCAGCGGTGGTCTCATCGCCCTCGGCCCGATGGGGCCGGTCAGCGCGCTCACCGTGCCCGTGCTGGCCGCCATCGTCGCGCAGGCGGCGGCGCTCGTCGCGCTTGTCGTGCTGCTGGTGGAGGAGCGGCCGGCCACCGGGTTCGCGGCGCTACGGGCCTCGGTGGTGCAGGCGCCCCGGATGATCGGCCAGGCGGTCGGGCTGCTGCGCCGGTCCCGGGTGCTGCTGGCCCTGGTGGCGGTGGAGCTGTTCTGGGGCTTCGGGATGGTCACCTTCGAGTCGCTGCTGCCGGTGCGGCTCGCCGAGGTGATCGGCGATCCGGAACGTGCGGCGGCACTGCTCGGACCGGCCAACTCGGCCGCCTGGCTCGCCTCGGCCGCCGGCGCGGCGCTGACCCCGCTGCTGCTGCGCTGGTTCGGTGCCGCACCGGGCGCGGCCCTGCTGCGCATCCTGCAGGGGGTGACGGTGGTCGGGATGGGGCTGTTCGCCGGGCCGGTCGGGGTGTTGGTGGCGTACCTGGCCTGCTACGCCGTGCACGGCGCGTCGAACCCGCTGCACAGTGGGCTGCTGCATCGGCAGGTCGACGGCCCGTACCGGACCAGCGTGCTCTCCCTCAACTCGATGATGGCGCAGCCGGCCGGCGCGCTCGGCGGGGTGGTGCTTACCGCGCTGGCCGCCGCCACCAGCGTCGGCACCGCGATGGTGGTCGGCGGGGTGGTGCTGGCCGTCGCCGCCCCGCTCTACCTGCCCGCCTGGCTTGCCGGCCGCACACCCGCACCTGCCATCGAACCGACCGCGGTCCCCGTACCCGCCGTCGAGCGATGAGGACAGGCCCCTCGCTGAGGGGCCTGCCCCCACGTCTCAGGCGAGGCGGAACGAGCTGAGGGAGAGGCTGTTGGTGAAACCGAGCCGACGGTAGAGCCGCACCGCACCGACATTGCTCGGATAGACGCCGAGCCCCACGGTGTCGTGGCGCGCCAGCAGCGCCCGGGTCATCCCGGCGGTCAGGGACGCGCCCAGCCCAACACCCTGTTGGTCGGGTGCGACGGTCAGGCCGGCGAGGAAGCCGATGTCACCCTGGCTGCGGTCCGCGCCGCACGCCACCAGCCGGTCGCCGGCCCGGATGCCGTACCAGTCCACCACCCGTGGGTCGCCCGGGCGGGAGGTGGTGCTCGGGAACGCCTCGTCGATCAGCGCCTCCAACGCCGGATGGTCGGCCTCGGTGAGTCGTACCACCCGCTGCTCGTCCGCCTGCGCCGGTGGTGGCGTGTCGGTCCAGTGGAAGTCCCAGTCAGCGTGGCCGGTCACCGCCAGTCGGCCCGCGAGCAGGGCGGGATCGTGCCGGGGTAGGTGCAGCCGCTGCTCCGGGCGCAACACCCCGTCCGCAACCAACGCGACACAGACCTCGATCGCCGGCCCGGCCGGGCCGATCGCACAGCCGGCCGGCCCGTGCTCGGACGGCACCACCCACAGCACGGCGCCGTCGCGCCGGTAACCGCGCACCGGTGGGCGACTACCGAGTGCGTGCCGGGCGAACGGGTGGTGGCCGACGGCGGCCAGGACAGCGGTCCGGTCCCCAAGCACCTGGTCGTCGACGATCATGCTGGTCAGCCTAGGAGCCCGGGGTGCACCGTCGGCGCCCGGCCACGATTTGCATGCCAAATCCACCGTGGAGATTGGCGAGCCGACCGATTGGGTACATCACGCGCCGACCTACTGGGAACCCCCACCGGAGGACCGACATGCTCGCCATTCTCGCGGCCATCGTCTTTGGCTTCGCTCTGCTGCTCGACCTGCTCAACACGGACTTCGGAGCACCGGACCTGTTCAACTGGAACACGCTCGTGCTCATCGGACTGCTCCTGCTCTCGCTCTACCTGGCCGGCGTGGGCAGTGGCCCGCGCGGCGGTGGCGGCGGTGGCGGCGGCCGCTGGTACCGGGGCCGGCGCCCCGGTCGCGGCTGACCGGAACCGATCACCGGTGGCGGGCCCGCGGCGCGATTCCGGCGTCGTGGGCCCGGCCCGGTACTGTCTTCGTGATGGAGTCCGACGCCCTCTTCTCCCTCGGTGAACCCGCCGGGTCGCGCAGCGCGCCCGACGGTCCCGCCGGTGTCGACGGCTTCACTGCGGTGGCCGACGATTCGCCCCTGCCCGTCCGGATGCGCCCGGTGACCCTCGACGAGTTGGTCGGGCAGGGCCACCTACTCGCTCCCGGTGCCCCGCTGCGGCAGCTGGTCTCCGGCGCCGCCCCGATGTCGGTGATCCTCTGGGGCCCGCCGGGCAGTGGCAAGACCACCATCGCGCACCTGGTGGCCGGGGCGACCGACCGCCGCTTCGTCGCCATGTCGGCGCTCTCCGCCGGCGTCAAGGACGTACGAGCGGTGATCGAGGCGGCTCGCCGCCAGCGACGCTCGGGCGGCCCGCAGACGGTGCTCTTCATCGACGAGGTGCACCGGTTCAGTAAGACCCAACAGGATTCGTTGCTCGCCGCGGTCGAGGACCGGACGGTCACGTTGCTGGCGGCGACCACCGAGAACCCGTACTTCTCGGTCATCTCCCCCCTGCTGTCGCGGTGCGTGCTGCTCACCCTGCAACCGTTGGACGACGAGGCGGTGCGGGGCCTGCTGCGCCGCGCGGTCGCCGACAAGCGTGGCCTGGATGGGGCTCTCGCCCTGACCTCCGAGGCCGAGGACCACCTGGTCCGGCTCGCCGCCGGTGACGTCCGCAAGGCACTCACCGCACTGGAGGCGGCGGCGGCGTCCGCCACGGCGCTCGGCACCGGGGGGATCGACCTCGCCACCGCCGAGCAGGCGGTCGACGTGGCGGCGGTGCGCTACGACCGCGACGGCGACGCCCACTACGACGTGGTCAGCGCCTTCATCAAGAGCATGCGCGGCTCGGACGTGGACGCCGCGGTGCACTGGCTGGCCCGCATGCTGGTCGCCGGTGAGGACGCCCGGTTCATCGCCCGTCGCCTGGTCATCTTCGCCAGTGAGGATGTTGGCATGGCCGACCCCGGGGCCTTGAGCGTCGCCACCGCCGCTGCGCACGCCGTCGAGTACGTCGGGCTGCCCGAAGTGCAGCTCACCCTGGCCCAGGCCGTGATCCACCTGGCCACCGCGCCCAAGTCGAACTCGGCCACCACCGCCATCGGCGCCGCGATCGCCGACGTCCGGGCCGGTCGCGGTGGTCCGGTGCCGCGAGGGCTGCGCGACGCGCACTACGCCGGCGCCCGGGGGCTGGGCCACGGGACCGGCTACCGCTACCCGCACGACGACCAGCGCGGGGTGGTCACCCAGCAGTACGTCCCGGACGACCTGGTGGGCACGGACTACTACCAGCCCAGCCCGCACGGCGCGGAACGGTCGGTGGCCACCCGGCTGCCGCTGCTGCGCCGGATCGTGCGTGGCCTGCCGGCCCCGGCCACCCGTCCGGAAACTCCGACCGCCGAGCCGCCGGTAACGGCGCAGAGCGCGTCGGCGCTTCCCGGGGAGACCGGTCGCCCGGCGACGGGCACGGGCTCCGCCGGCACGATGCAGGACAGCGGCACCGACGCCGCAGGAGAGGGTCAACAGTGAGATCGCGTGGTGGGGACCGCCCGGACGAGGGCCCGGACGAGCGGCGCGATCCCCGCGCCAAGGCGCGCCGCTGGGGTCGAGGACGGCCGGCCGAGGCTGAGCCGGAGGAGCCGGTCGCCGGCGAGGAGTTCGGCTGGATCGACGACCTGCGCTCGGCCAAGCAGCAACGCAGCGAACTGGGTCCGGATGGCGCCCCGGCAGAGCCGAACGCCCCGCGTGGGGGCGCGCCGGCAGAAGCCGCCGGGCCGCGTACGGCAGCGCCGGCCGGTGCGCGTGGAGGTGGGCCGGTGCCGCCGGAGGTCGCGGGGCCGCCCGCCGGTGTCGCCGCGCGTCGACCGGTCGACGGTCCCTGGCCGGGGAGGCCCCGCCAGCGGGCCGCCGCCCGGATGACCGGTCACCCGCCGCCAGCCCCGGTGCACCGGCACCGGGCCAACCAGCGCGTCGTGGGGTGCAACCGGCGCCCGGCGCCCGCGCCGCCGTACCGCCGTCGCCACCGGCCTCGGGCGCACCGACCGGTCGTCGTCCGGAGGCCGCCGTTCCGACGGGCCGCCGTCCGGACGCTCCCGCACCCGGGGGTCATCCGGACGCGATGCCGCCGCTGCGCCGTCCGGACGCCGGCCCGCCGGCCCGCCGACCCGGCCCGGAGCCCACCGCACCCGGCCGTCCACTGCCGCCTGCCGACGGCACGCCCGCCGGTCGACGCGCCGCTGGACCGGCGCCCGATCCGGCGCGGGCTCCCGGGTCACCCGCCACCTCCGGCCCGGCCCGGTTCGACGGCGCCCCGGCTGGCGCTGTGCCGCCGGTCACGGACGGCCTGCGGCCCGACCCCGCCATCGACCGTGACCCGCGTACCGCCCGGCGTCACCCGGGCCCGGTCGACCCCGGGGCACCAGAGCCTGCCGGCCGCCGTGCCCCCGAGCGCTCCCGTCCGGCAGCCGGCGGCCGCCGCCGTGCCGCCGAGCCCGATGGGCCGGCGGTGCCCCGCTCGGGCAACGCGCCGTCGGTGCCCGAGGCCGTCGGCGGTCACAGCGGCGCCATGCCCACCGTCGGCCCGGCCGACGGCACCGGTCGCCGCCGGGTCGTCCCCGACGAGCCGGAGCGACGTACGCCGGCCGGCGGCGAACCCCGGGCGGACCGTCCGGAGCGGCCCGCCGACTGGCTGCGCCAGGCCGGCCGCCTGCCGCACACCGACCCCGGCCTGCCGGTGGTCAACCGCCGTGGTGGCACCCCGCCCGCCGCGGGTCGCCGTCCGGCACCGGCCGCCGGCACGGGTGAGCTCGCCGACCACGCGTCCGGTCGGCTGGCCGTGCCCGATCCGGCCGCCGAGCGCACCGCCGGCCGCCGGCCGCGGGGCCGCCGGCTGACCCGGGCGCGGAGGCACCGACCGGTCGTCGTGTCGTCCAGCCCGACGCGCCGGGATCCACGGGAGAACAGGCCCTGCAATATCCGCCGGCATCCCGTGAGCGGCCCACCCGTGGCCGGGGCGCTGCGGCGCCCCGACGGACCCCACCGGTCGGCGCGGCCGTGCGGCGGGCGGGTCCGGCCCGGACGCAACGCCCACCCCGGACCCGACCGGTCGACGACGCCCACCGGCCGAGCCTGGCCCGGACGGCCCGGCCGGACCGGGTCGACCCGGCCCGGCGAGTGACCGTGGCGACGACCCGTACGCCGGTGGCCGACCCGCGCCGGGTGCCGGTCCCGTCGCACCAGCTCGGGGGCCGCCCGCTCCACGCCGCCCGGCCGGGCCCGGCCCACCCCGGGTGACGCACCGGTCCAGGGCGCCGGGCGCCGTGGCCCCGACGGCCCACCCCGCCCCGGCCCGGGTGCCGAGGCCGCACCCCGGGACGTAGCCCGTCCGGACGGTCCTGCTCGCGCCGCCGTACCGCCAGGTGCGGACGGTCCACCGCGACCGCGTCCGGACGGTCCCGTTCGCGCCGCCGCTGCGCCGGGTGTGGACGGTCCGCCGCGAGCACGTCCGGACGGTCCTGCCCGTGCCGCCGTCCGACCACCCGGCGGCGCGCAGCCGCCTGGCGGCGACGATCGGGCGAACGGTGAGCCGGGTGCCGGTCCCGGGTCCCCCATGCCGACTCGTGGTGGTGCCCCGGCCGGTCGACCCGCGCCCGCCGACCGTGCCGCCGGGCGTGCCCTGCCTCCCCATCGGGAGCCCGGCCGTTCCGAGCCGAGCGGCGTCGCACCGGTGCCGCCGCCCGGCCGCTCCGGCGAGCCCATCGGCGTGGCCCGTGCCGCCGCCGTAGTGCCTTCCCCGTCCGGTCCGGCGGACCGGCCGACCCCGAAGCCGTCCGACGGGCCCGCGCTGCGCTCGGCCGGCCAGGACGCGCCGGACGACGGCGCCGCATCAGGTGCCCGGTCCGAGTTGCGTCGGCAGTTGCGTGAGCGGCGCCGCCTGCGTGCGGCGGTGCTGGTCGTGGTCAGCATCGTGCTGCTCGGCGCGGTGCCGCTCTTCTTCGGCATCCGGACGCTGAGCCGGGACCCGGTCTTCGACAACCTGGACCAGCTCAACGTGCCCGCCTGGGCCGCCGCGAAGACGGTCGACGACGTCAGCGGCAGCCGCTGGTGCCTGCTCGACTGCCGGCTGCGTGAGCGCACCGTGACCTCGGAGAAGGCGCCAAAGGACACGGCGGAGGTCTACGAGGACGCGCTGCGCCAGGACGGCTGGCAGCCGTGGAAGGTGGACCGCTGCCCGGAGCAGCAGACGAAGGGCAGCTACACCTGCTGGCGCCGGGACGAGTTGACGCTCGACCTGTGGGTACGCGAGCCGACCTGCGTGCCGCCGCCGGTCGACGGCGAGCCGGCCGTCGTGCCGTCTGGGGATCCGTCGGCCGCTGCGACGGAGTGCACCGGCTCGTTGGTGTCGGTGAAGGTGCGTAACGCGATCGACGACGAGCGGACCAGGCCGCAGCCGACCACCGACCCGTCACTGACCGGAGAGGATCCGTTCCCGACGGTCAGTGGGGATCCGCTGGGTGAGCTGACACCCTCACCGTCCTGAGCCGGTCTCCATCACGGACGGTAGGGTCTGGGGCTGGCGGGCACGCCCGCTACCGGTGACCGCCGACGGCGTGGCACCCGGTACGGGTACCACGGTTGTGCGTTCCGGGGACGTCGGGTCCTGCGGAACTCTGCTTCTTGAGGAGGACAGGCGTGGGCGACATTGGAGAGGTCGCGGCGCTGATCGCGGCGTGCGCGTTCGCGGTGCTGGTGCTCATCCTGACGCTGCCGATCCTGCGGCTGCGGCACACGGTTGACGCCACCACCCGGATGATCAACGACCTCAACGATCGGACCGCACCGCTGCTCGGCGACGTGAACACCACGGTGAAGAACGTCAACACCGCGCTGGAGCAGGTGCAGACCTCGCTCGACGGCGTGAACCTCCAGCTGGCGAAGGTCGACACCATGACCAGCCACGCGCAGAACGTCACCGCCAACATCGCCAACCTGGCCACCGTCGTCTCCGCCGCGGCCGCCAACCCGTTGGTCAAGGTGGCCGCGTTCGGCTACAGCGTGCGCAAGGCCGCCGCCGGCCGCCGGCACGCCGAGACCGAGCGCGAGGTGCGCGACACCATCAAGCAGCAACGACGGGCCGCGCGGCGCGGCAACCAGTGACCGGCCCGCGCACCAGGAGGTAGCGAGACATGAGGCGTTTGTTCTGGCTCGGTATCGGGTTGGCAGTCGGTGTGGTCGTGGTCCGCAAGGTGACCCGGACCGCACAGGCGTACACGCCGGCCGGTATCGCCAGCACGGTCACGGAATCCGCTGGCGGGCTCGTCGAGTCGCTGCGTAGCTTCGTGGAGGACGTCCGGGTCGGGATGGCCGAACGCGAGCAGGAGATCCACCAGGCGTTCGCCCAGGGCGAGGCGTTCGACGACCAGTTTGCCGACCTGCGGGAAGACCCGCGGATCGGCGATCGAGAAATCTTTCCGGAGGAACACCAGCGATGAAGACGGCGGAGATCAAGCGACGGTACCTCGCGCACTTCGAGGCGAATGGCCACACCGTGGTGCCGTCCGCTCCGCTACCCGCCATCAGCGACCCGAACCTGCTGTTCGTCAACGCCGGCATGGTGCAGTTCGTGCCGTTCTTCCTGGGCCAGCAGACTCCCCCGTACCAGCGGGCGGTCAGCGTGCAGAAGTGCATCCGCACCCCGGACATCGACGAGGTCGGCAAGACCAGCCGGCACGGCACGTTCTTCCAGATGAACGGCAACTTCTCCTTCGGTGACTACTTCAAGGCCGGCGCGATTCCCCTCGCGTGGGACCTGGTCACCAAGTCGCAGGCCGATGGCGGGTTCGGGCTGGACCCGGAACGCGTCTGGCCGACGGTGTACCTCGACGACGACGAGGCGTACGAGATCTGGCGGTCCGTGGGGGTGCCGCCCGAGCGGATCGTCCGCCGGGGCAAGGCGGACAACTTCTGGTCGATGGGCATTCCCGGGCCGTGCGGTCCGTGCTCCGAACTGTTCTACGACCGGGGCCCGGAGTACGGCCGGGAGGGCGGCCCGGCGGTCGACGAGGACCGCTACATGGAGTTCTGGAACCTCGTCTTCATGCAGTTCGAGCGGGGTCCGGGCACCACCAAGGATGACTACCCGATTCTGGGCGACCTGCCGGCGAAGAACATCGACACCGGCATGGGCCTGGAGCGGATGGCCTCGATCCTGCAGGGCGTCGACAACCTCTACGAGATCGACGAGGTTCGGCCGATCCTGGCGCGGGCGGCCGAGCTGACCGGCAAGCGGTACGGCGCGCACTCCGGCCACGTGGCGAGCGAGTCGCACCCGGACGACGTCCGACTGCGGGTGATCGCGGACCACGTGCGGACAGCGTTGATGCTGATCGGCGACGGCGTGACCCCGAGCAACGAGGGTCGCGGGTACGTGCTGCGCCGGATCATGCGCCGGGCGATCCGGTCGATCCGTCTGCTCGGCTGGCAGGATCGGGCGCTGCCCGAGCTGCTGCCGGTGGCCCGGGACTGCATGGCCCCGTCGTACCCGGAGCTGGCGACCGACTTCGACCGGATCGCGGATTACGCGTACGCGGAGGAGGAGGCGTTCCTGTCCACCCTGCGTGCCGGCACCACGATCCTGGACACCGCGATCGCGGAGACCCGCACCGCGGGTGGTTCCGCGCTGTCCGGGGCGAAGGCGTTCCAGCTGCACGACACGTACGGCTTTCCGATCGACCTGACCCTGGAGATCGCCGCGGAGCAGGGCCTCGCGGTCGACGACGAGGGTTTCCGCCGGTTGATGGCCGACCAGCGCACCCGGGCGAAGGCGGACGCGCAGGCCCGTAAGACGGGGCACGTCGACCTGTCGGCGTACCGGTCGGTGCTCGACTCGGGTGGCCCGGTGACGTTCACCGGGTACAGCGAGGTGGCCCGCGAGTCGAGGGTGCGGGCGCTGCTCGGCACCGACGGCCCGCGCCAGGCGGCGACCGAGGGCGACACCATCGAGCTGGTGCTCGACACGACCCCGTTCTACGCCGAGGGCGGTGGCCAGCAGCCCGACCAGGGCATGATCACCGTTGGTGGCGGGCAGGTCGAGGTGCTCGACGTGCAGCAGCCGGTGCCCGGCCTGATCGTGCACCGTGCCCGGGTGATCCGGGGCGAGGTGCGTGCGGGCGAGACCGGGTACGCGGAGATCGACGCGACTCGGCGCCGGGCCATCTCCCGGTCGCACACCGCGACCCACCTGGTGCACCAGACCATGCGGAACTTCCTCGGCGAGTCGGCCACGCAGGCGGGGTCGCTGAACGCGCCCGGCCGGCTCCGGTTCGACTTCAACACCCCGACCGGGGTGTCGCCGAGTGTGCTGCGCGACGTCGAGCAGCAGGTCAACGAGGTGCTCCTGGCCGACCTGGAGGTGCATGCCTTCATCACCTCGCTGGACGAGGCGCGGCGGATCGGGGCGATGGCGCTCTTCGGCGAGAAGTACGGCGAGGAGGTGCGGGTCGTCGAGGTGGGCGACTACGCCCGGGAGCTGTGCGGCGGCACGCACGTGGCCCGCTCGGCCCAGCTCGGCCTCGTGAAGATCCTCTCCGAGTCGTCGATCGGCTCCGGCGTCCGCCGGGTCGAGGCGCTGGTCGGCATGGACGCCTTCGGCTTCCTGGCCCGCGAGCACCTGCTGGTCTCGCGGCTGGCCGAGCTGTACCGGGTGCCCAACGACCAGGTCGCCGACCGGGTGGAGCAGACCGTCACCCAGCTCCGGGACGCGGAGAAGGAGCTGGAGAAGCTGCGCGCCCAGCTGGTGCTGGGCGGGGCGGCGGCGCTCGCGGCGCAGGCCAAGGACGTGCGCGGCGTCGCGTACGTGGGCACCGAGGCGCCGGAGGGTGCGGCCGGCAACGATGTGCGGACCCTGGCCCAGGAGATCCGCGGCAAGATCGATCAGACGCGGCCGGCGGTGGTCGCGGTGGCGGCCCGGTCGAACGGCAAGGCGTCCCTGGTGGTGGCGGTCAACGCGGCTGCGCGCAACCGGGGCCTGGCGGCGTCGGATCTGGTGAAGGCGGCGTTCTCCGGGCGCGGTGGCGGCAGCCCCGATCTCGCCCAGGGCGGCGGCCTGCCCGCGGCCGAGGCACCGAACCTGCTACTCACCGTCGAGAAGGCGATCACTGAGGCGTGATGGACGATCATTGTCAGCCAGGGCGGACCGCTTGGTCCGCCCTGGCTCGTTCGGCGTCGGGGGTGACGGCCCGTGGCTGAACTGACACGCGGTGTGCGGATCGGCGTGGACGTCGGTCAGGTGCGGGTGGGGATCTCCCGCTCGGATCCGGACGGCATCCTGGCCACGCCGTTGGTCACCCTGGCCCGTGATCTCACGGCGGCGCCGGACGCGGTGCCGAGCGACCTTGCCCAGCTGGCGGCGTTGGTGGCCGAGCACGAGGCCGTCGGAGTTGTCGTCGGCCTTCCGGTCAATCTCGCCGGCAAGCACGGTCCTGCGGCCCTCCACGTGAAGGCGTACGCTGACCGACTGGTCGATGTGATAACGCCCATCCCGGTAACGCTCACCGACGAGAGGATGTCGACCGTGGTCGCTTCTCGTAGGCTTGCCGAGCGTGGCGTCCGAGGTAAACGTCAACGTGCGGTTGTCGACCAGGCGGCCGCGGTGGAAATCCTGCAGAGCTGGCTGGATGCGCAGCGGAGGCGGACGTAATGATCGACGATCTGGACCTTGGGTTCGACGACGCGGAGCGGGGGGAGAAGGGCCGGCACCGGCGCGGCTTCCGCAAGCGCAACGGCGGGTCCGGCGGCGGCCGGGGCAAGACATTCCTGGCCCTGCTGATGGCCTTCGTCCTGTTGGGCGGCATCGGCGGCGTTGCGTTCTACGGCTTCGACCGCATCCAGAACTACTTCGTCACCCCCGACTACGACGGCGCCGGGGCGGGTGAGATCACCGTCGAGATCAAGAATGGGGCGCTCCTCGCCGATATGGCCGACGCCCTGGTCGCGGCCGATGTGGTGAAGAGCCAGAAGGCGTTCGTCGAGGCGGCCGAGGCCAACTCGCGCAGCAAGAACATCCAGCCGGGCACGTACAAGCTGCGGAAGCAGATGAGCGCCTCGAACGCCGTCACCGCGATGCTCGACCTGAAGAACAAGATCGTCAACGGGCTCACCATCCCCGAGGGTCGTACCAGCAAGAACATCTACAAGCTGCTCTCCGAGAAGACCAAGATCCCGGTCAAGGAGTTCGAGGCCGCCGCGAAGGACCCGGAGGCGCTCGGCGTCCCGGATTGGTGGTTCAAGCGCGACGACGGCAAGAAGGTCGTCAAGTCCGCCGAAGGCTTCCTCTTCCCGGACACGTACGAGATCCCGCCGAAGGCCACCGCGGAGAGCATCCTCAAGCTGATGGTGGACAACTTCCTCTCGGTGACCGGGGAGATGAAGTTCGCCGACCGGGTGCAGAAGGAACGGGGCGGCGTCAGCCCGTACGAGGCACTGATCGTGGCCTCGCTGGCCCAGGCCGAGGCGGGCAACAAGAAGGACCTCGGCAAGGTCGCCCGGGTGGCCTACAACCGGGCGTACGGCGAGTTCGACTGTAATTGCCTGGAGATGGACGTCACGATCAACTACTGGCTGGAGCTGACCGGCAAGCCGACCAAGACCTCGGCCGAGATGAACCAGTCGGAGCTGCTCGACACCACGAGTCCCTACAGCCGCAAGCTGCGGGGTCTGATCCCTACGCCGATCAACAACCCAGGCAAGGACGCCCTGCAGGGTGCGATGGATCCGCCAGCGGGCAAGTGGCTCTACTTCGTGGCGATCGACAAAAATGGCAACTCGGCCTTCGCCGAGACCTACGAGGAGCAGAAGCGGAACGAGAACAAGGCTCGGGAGGCCGGAATCATCTGAGTCTGCTGGTCGGGCCATCCTGATGGCTTGCGGGACCAACTGTCACACCGAGTTGGATAGCGATAACCATTGATCGTTATCGCCCTCAGGCTGCGGTGAGCACCACCGGTGCCGCCGGGCGAGCCGTCTACGTCAAGAATGGTGACGTCGGTGGCTACCCTTCCCTAACGGCGGTTGAGTGCCCGGCGCGAGGCGAGGGCAATCCACGCCGCCGCCGGCAATGACAAAGGCGCCCTTCCCGCGACGACCGGTCTGTGGTCGCGGGAAGGGTGCCTTTGTATTAGCGGTGACTGGCCATTGCGGCGTCATTGTCAGTGACTCTTGGTACCGCCGGCGGCGTGCTGGGTAGGGTCGCTCCGACACGTACGGGAGAGCGGGGAAATGATGCGGACCTTGACTGGGCCTCCGAAAGTAGCCGGTGGTGATCGTGTCGACCCATAGGGCCGGGGTGCTGGGCAAGCCCATCGCGCACTCCCTCTCCCCGGTGATCCACACCGCCGGTTACGCCGCCGCCGGGCTGACCGGGTGGTCGTACACCCGGATCGAGTGCGCGGCGGCGGAGCTGCCGGCCCTGGTCGCCGGCCTGGGCCGGGAGTGGGCCGGGCTGTCGGTGACCATGCCGGGCAAGGAGACGGCGCTCGCGGTGGCCGCGGAAGCCTCGCCGGTCGCCGCCGCCGTCGGCGCGGCCAACACGTTGGTACGCCGTCCGGACGGCTCCTGGTACGCGGACAACACCGACGTCGCCGGCATGGTGCAGGTGCTGACCGACGCTGGGGTGACCGCCGGCGCTGCCGTGACGGTGCTGGGTGCGGGCGGAACGGCCCGCGCCGCGCTTGCCGCAGCCGCGCAGTTGGCCTGCTCTTCGGTGACGGTGGTGGCCCGCCGACCGGAGGCGGTCGACGAGCTGAGGCCGGTCGCGGACGCGCTGGGTGTCGTGCTGACCCCCGGCGACTGGGCCGACGCGCCCCGCCACCTTGCCGCCGCCGACGTGGTCGTCTCCACCGTGCCGAAGGGGGTCGCCGACCCGCTGGCCGGCGCGGTGGCCTGGCGGTCGAGCACGGTGCTCTTCGACGCGCTCTACGACCCGTGGCCGACACCGCTGGCAACGGCCGCCGACGAGGCCGGCTGCCGGATCGTCTCTGGCCTGGATCTGCTGCTGGCCCAGGCAATCGGGCAGTTCGAGCAGTTCACCGGCGTGGCCGCGCCGAGGGCGGTGATGGCCGCCGCGCTCGCGGCGGCCATCACCACTTGACCAATCACATCATGGGGTTGGGGTAATCCACGATCCGCCACCCCAGTGAACGATTTTCGACAACAGGCAGCCTACCGGCCGCAGGTTGGCGAATCCATGATCCGAATTTTGTCCACGATCTCCCCGCGAATGTGGGCGTTACCCCTGTTCGGGGGGAGGCAGTAGGTGTTTCCGTTGGTGTAGTGCAGGAGCGCCCCGTCGTCATTGCGGGTATTCCAGACAGCGAAAGAGCCCTCGGTGTCGGAGCCGAGATCCTGGTAGCCGCTGGTGAGGACCTGGTAGGAGCCTGTGGGGTTGTCGGCGTTCCACCGCGATTCGGTGAGATAGAAGCAGACGCGGGGGTACACGCAGCCGTTCGCGGTGCCGGCGCTGGCTGCGGAAACGTCCACTGCGACCAAACCAACAGTTGCCGTCGTTGCCGCTAGCGCTGTACCTAGTAATTGCCTGATCCGCACAATTCTCCCTCGTGTAGGTAAAGCGCCTTATGTTGCCGCTGTTACGACCATAGTGAGATAGACGTTCATGGTCAACACATGACGGAAACTGATTTCCGGACCTGAATCCACCCGGGATATGCTTGTCGATGCGTGCCACGCGACTCGCGGTGTCTCCGCGGTGGCCCCAGGAGGTCGCTGATCCGAGGGCCGGCCTGGTGGCCGGGTGCGGTGTTCTTCGGTGGCAACGGGCGCGCCGCCTCGGCACGTGCGCCTCCGGCAGGGCACGCGACGGGCTCCGGTCGAAGCTGTGGCTGGGGATCTTCGCTGGTGCGGCCCGTTCCTTAGCTGACGGTTAAGACGCGCTTACGGGAAACTGTCCTACCTGCGACATGCCCTGGTCATCGATACGCTGCTCACCGTTACGGCCGCAGACACAGGGAGTTTCCTTGACCAGGCACGGACTGCATCGCATCACCCGGCTCCGCAACGGACCTCGCCGAAAGGCGATCGCCGTCGGCGTGGTCGGCGGTTCGGTGGTGGCCGGCATCGTGGCGACCATGATGCCGCTGCTGGCCAGCGACGACCTGTCGATCCGGGCGGCGGCGGACACCACCGCGACGGCCGTCTCGCAGGATGGCGACAACGCGGCCAAGACGACCCTGGCCACCTGCCCGACGCGCTGCGACGGCAACCCGCGCGGTGGCCGCGAGGCCGTCATCGAGTTCGCGGTGACCACCGTGCCGGCGGCTGCGGTCAACATCCGGGCGACGCTGCGGGTGCATGCCTGGCAGCAGTTCGCCGCCACGGTGACGGCGCACGCCTCGCCGTTGAGCGCCCGCGAGGCGCGGCCGCCCCTGGCGTCGGCCGGTGCCGCGCTGGACAGCGTGACCGGTGTGTCCAAGGGCGCCAACGAGTGGGACATCTCCAAGCTGGTCACCGGCAATGGCACCTGGACGGTCTCGCTGGCCCAGAGCGGCCTGGAAAGCCGGATCTACTGGGCGTCGGTCGAGAACCGCAACCCGGACCTGCGCCCCAGCCTGGTGATCAGCTACGACATCGGGGCCCGGCCGTCGCCGGTGCCGACCACCAAGCCGGCACCGCCGCCGTCGCCGAGCGCGTCGCCGACAACCGCCGCGCCGAAGCCGTCGCCGACCGTCGCCCCGACCCGGACGGCGACCCCGAGTGCGAGCGGCACCGTGCCGGCCGGCCGATGCGGGTCCGTGTCGGACAAGCTCGTCCCGTCCTGCGGCGCCTGGTGGGGCATGTACTCACCGGCGGGGGCGGCCGGTGGCTGGGACCACGGCAAGGCTGTCACCGACGTGGAGACGCAGGTCGGGCGCAAGTTCGACATCGTGCACCGCTACCACGACTTCTCCAACGCCGGCAGCAACGGGGCCTTCCCCGACATGTACGAGCAGCAGCAGATGCGCGAGGGTCGGCTGATGTTCTTCGCCTGGGAGTCGCGCGACTTCTCCGCTGGCACCACCCTGAAGTGGTCCGATGTCTACAGCGGCCGGCAGGACGAGACCATCGACGCGGTCGCGGGCCGGATCCGCGCCGCTGGCGTGCCGGTGTTCATGGGATTCGACCACGAGCCGGAGGACGAGCCGAACAAGGGCAGCGACGCCGACTTCGTCCGCGCCTGGCGCTACGTCTACGACCGGTTCGCCAAGGCCGGCGCGACCAACGCGGTGTGGGTCTGGACGATGATGGGCTGGTCAGGCCACTACTCCCGGTACGCCAACCTGTACCCCGGTGACCAGTACGTCGACTGGGTGGCCTACGACCCGTACAACTTCCACGTCTGCAACGGCAGCACGGTGTGGAAGAGCCCGAGTACGACCGTGGGCGGTTTCTACCAATGGTTGGACAACAACGGCATCGGTGCTGGAAAGCCCCGGATGCTCGCCGAATTCGGCACCAACTTCAATTCCGCCGACCTGGGTGCCAAGCAGCGCTGGTTCCAGGAGTTCCCGGCGGCGCTGAAGGCGCACCCGAAGATCAAGGCTGCCATCTACTTCAACTCGGCAGGCATGACCAGCCGTACGGCGACCTGCGACATGACGATGAACCACGATGCCTCGGCCTTGGCCGGCTTCGCGAAGGCCGGGCAGGACCCGTACCTGCGGCAACCCACCGGAGGTAGCCGCTGACGATCACGACGAGCTGACAGATCGGCGGTTCGCCGGGGGTCGGACATCCGATCCTCCGGCGTTCTGTCGGCTAGCAGATTCATGCACCGCCCAATCGGCGGATTTTGTTTACCAGGCTGGACGAGGCACGCTACCTCGGGTTCTCATCCATCTTGGAGGCGAAGCGTGCCCAAACTCTCGCACTTGTGGCGTTCCGCAGGACGACGTCGTACTCGGGCGGGGGTGGTCGCGCTCGCGGTCGTCGCCGCGGTTCTGGGCGTACCCACCACCACGTCGGCTGCGGTGGTACCGGTCCCGGAGACGGCGACCCTGGTGTCCGCGAACCCCGCCGACTCGACCCCGCACGCGCGGGACGGCGAAACCCGCGCCTTCGCGCAGGTGGGCAACACGGTCTTCGTCGGCGGCAGCTTCACCCAGCTCCGGCAGACCGCCAGCTCCGCGTGGGTCACGCAGCGCTACCTCTTCGCGTACGACCGGACCAGCGGCACCATGTCCACCACCTTCCTTCCGGTGCTCGACGGCGCGGTCAACACGCTTCTCGCCGGCCCCGGCGGCACGCTGATCGTCGGGGGCGCCTTCAAGAACGTCAACGGCGTCTCCCGGAAGAACCTGGTCGCCCTCAACCCGTCGACGGGCGCGATCATCGACAGCTGGGTCGGGCGCTCCGACGGCGGCGCGATCCGTGACGTGGCGTTGCACGGCAACTGGCTGTACGTGGCCGGCGCGTTCAACTGGCTCAACGGCACCGCGCACTCCGGCCTCGGCCGGCTCAACGCGACCACCGGCGCGATCGACCCGAGCTTCAGCATCGACGCCACCGTCGGTCGGCACAGCACCACGTCGTACGTCTGGACCATCGACGTCGCGCCGGACGGCAACACGCTGGTCGTCGGCGGCAACTTCACGCTCGTCAACGACCTTCCGCGCAACCAGATGGCGTTGGTGGACGTCTCCGCGACGCCGACGCTGCTCGACTGGAGCACCGAGAAGTTCGTCCCGCCGTGCGCGGCGCCGACGACCTTCGTGCACTACGTGCAGGACGTGAAGTTCGGTGGCGACGGCAGCTGGTTCGTGGTCGGCACCAACGGCGGCGCCGGCTGGCCGACCGCGTACTGCGACGCGCTGGTCCGCTTCGAGACCGCCGCGCGGGGCAGCGGGCAGCTCGCCACCTGGGTCGACTTCACCGGTAACGACACCATCACGTCGCTCGAGGTGGCGGACAACGTGATCTACCTGGGCGGGCACTTCCGCTGGGTCAACAACCCGAACGCCAGCGACAACGCCGGCCCGGGCGCGGTCGACCGGCTCGGTATCGCCGCCGTCACCCCGGCGACCGGTATGCCGGTGAACTGGAACCCGCGCCGCAGCGGCAGCGCCTCGATGCCCTCGGGCACCAGCAACTGGGGTTCGTCGGTGCCGGTGCTCTGGCGTGGCACGGACGGCCTCTACTTCGGGCACAACTCCGATGGCATGGGCGAGGAGTACCACGGCCGCCTCGGCATGTTCCCGCTCGCTGGCGGGCGTACCTTCACCGCGAAGAATCCGCCCTCCGCCACCACCGGCAACCTCTACCTGAACACCGCTCCGGGCACCGTGGCGAAGGTGCCGTTCGACGGCACCGCGCTGGGCACCCCGGCCACGGTCAGCCAGCCCGCGTACACGGCGGCCGGCGCGACCTGGCGGGTGGCCGACCGGATCTACTGGGCGCACACGGTGGCCGGCACGCCCACCGGAAGTCGGATCGACATCTCGCTGTTCAACGGCGGCGCGATCGGCTCGCCGTGGGAGGCGTCCGGCTACAACGACTGGTACAACCCGGCGTTGCTGACCGGTGCCTTCTTCCTCGACGGCCGGCTCTACTACACCCGTACCGGGGCGAACAATCTCTACTACCGCTACTTCGAGATCGATGGCAACTACCTCGGTGCCACCGAATTCGCCCTGCCGACCACCGGCGTGACCTGGTCGGCGGTGCGCGGCATGGCCTGGGTGGGCGGCCGGATCGTCTACGGTGCCACCGACGGCACCCTGCGCAGCGTGCCGTTCGACCCGACGGCCGCGCCGACCGCGGTGGTCAATGGCGCCTCGGCGACCGTCATCAGCACCGCGACGCCCGAGTTGTCCTGGTCCACCCCATCGACGTTCTTCTCCGTGCAGTAACGGTCAACCGTTCGTAACGGAGCATCGGTAGATTGTTCACGTTGGGCCGGTGGCGGGCACCACCGCCGCCGGCCCCGCGACGTGGGGGAGGGTCGTTGCTCGGCGCCGCTGGCATCCGTACGAGACGCGCGGTGCGTCTGGTCTTCGCGGTCAAACGCGGCTGGTATCAGCTCCGCTACCGGCGGTTGACGCTCGGCCGGGACGTGGAGATCCGTGGCCGGATCCGGCTGCGTCGCGGTGTACGGGTGACCATCGGTGACCGCACCCGGCTGAACAAGCTCGTCCGCTTCGCGGGCCCCGGCGAGGTCCGCATCGGCGCCGACTGTCTGCTCAATGCCACGTGGATCGGCACCTGGACGTCGGTGACCGTGGGCGACCGGTGCCTCCTGTCGGATTGCGAGCTGCTCGACAACGACTTCCACAACCTGCCACCCGCGCAGCGGCACGCACCGCCCGGCCCGCTCACCCGTGCCCCGATCGTCCTCGAGGACAACGTGTGGGTCGGTGCGCACGCCCTGGTGATGAAGGGCGTGCGGGTCGGCCGGGACAGCGTCGTGGGCGCGGCGACGGTGGTCCGTACGGACGTACCACCCGGCGTCGTGGTCGTCGGCAATCCTCAACAGACGGTGAAGAAGTTCCATGACTGATGCAGCGCCCGCCTCCTGGCCCACGGACGGCCCGTCCTCCGGCACCCCGCGTGTCGTGACACTGACCGACCTGCTCCGGGTGCCGCTGCACCGGATGCGGCTGGTGGCGGCGGTGGCCATGATCGGTCTGTTCGCCGCGCTCGGCTACGTGCTGCTGGTGCCGGCGGCGCTGACCGCGAGCGCCGTGGTGGCGGTCCGACCGGTGGTGACCGACGCGTTCACCCCCAGCGGTGCGGGCGCCGACCGTGCGGTCAACATGAACGTGGAGAGCGGCATCGCCACCGGCACCGAGGTGGTGCAGCGGCTCGCCGACTCGGCCGGCGGCGACCCGCGTGACATCCGCGACGCGCTTGAGGTCGAGGTGCCCACCGGTGGGCAGATCCTGCGCTTCACCTACCAGGCGCGCGACGCGCACCGGGCGGTGCAGAGCGCCAACATGGCCGCCCAGGCATATCTGGACGTGCGCCGCACCATGTACGAGCAGCAGCGCGCCGAGATGCTGCGCTCCTACGACGCCAGCATCACCAAGGTCGTCGCTCAGCAGACCGCGTTGCAGAAGCGGGCGAGCACCGTCAAGGACACCGCTGCCGGCGATGCCCTGGTGGCCGAGCTGGCCGGGATCAACAACCAGCTCACCCAGCTCAACGCCGCCCGTACCGAGATCGCCGCGGTCGACGTCAACCCCGGCTGGGTCACCCAGACCGCCGAGAAGGCGCTGGTCACCTCCGCCGGGAACCGGCCGCTCTACCTGGTCGCCGGCCTGCTCGGTGGCGCGCTGGTCGGCATCGTGCTGGCGTACGCGTGGGAGTCGGCCGACCGGCGGGTCCGCTCGGTCGCCGACGGACGGGACGCCAGTGGCCTGCCGCTGCTCGGCACGGTGCGCCGGCCGTCGTTCCGGGGCAGCGCTCGGGCGGTCGACGCCGACATCCGGTACGTGGCGATGGCGGTCGCCGAGCGGGTCCGTCAGCCTGCCCGGGTGGCGTTGGTCACCGCCCGGGAGGACGCCACCGGGCTCACCGCCGGGCTCGCGGTGGCGCTCGCCGCCGACGGCCGGGAGGTCTTCGTCGCCGACGACAGCGGGCGGACCGAGCGGCTGCGGGCCACCGTGCTCGCCGACCGGGGGCGGCTGCCCATCGACCCCTCCCGACCGCTGGTGCCCAAGCCCCGCCCCGCCGGAAGCACCCCGGCCGTTGCCGGCGCCGCGGACAGCGCGGCCGCCCGCCGGCCCTCCCCGCACCCGCCCGGCGCCCGACCGTCCACCGATCCGGACGCCACGCTGACGCTGCCCCGGGTCTCGTCCGCCCGCCCGGAGAACGGTCGGGTCGTCGCCCCGGACGAGGTGGCTGTGGGTGTGGGCAGCGTCCGGTTCGGCACCTGGCGACAGGGCGCGGACCACGGGCTTGTGCTGTTCAACGCCCCGCCTGCCGAGTCCGACGAGCGCGGCGTCGCCGTGGCCCGGCAGGGCAGCGCGGTGGTGGTCGTCGAGCGGGACCGCACCCGGCAGAGCGACCTGCGACGCCTGGTGGAGCGGTTGCGCGCCGCCGGGGTCACCCCGCTGGGCTTCGTGCTCACGCGCAACGGTCGGGCCTGAGCGTGTCGGTCACCCGCGCCCCGACGACCGAACCGCCGCCCGGAGGCGTGCCGGACGTCGTCGCGCCGGTGCCGCCGCCCGCGCCGCCCCGGCTGCCGCTCTGGCCGCTGTCGCTGATGTTCGGCCTGGTGCCGCTCTGGTGGTTGCTCGGTGCCTTCTACCTCGGCTGGCCGTTGCTGGGCGCGTTGCTGTTCGCGTTGCTGCTGACCCGGGGGCGGGTGCCGTTGCCGCCGGCGG
Source organism: Micromonospora sp. LH3U1 (assembly GCF_028475105.1). Classification (NCBI taxonomy): domain Bacteria; kingdom Bacillati; phylum Actinomycetota; class Actinomycetes; order Micromonosporales; family Micromonosporaceae; genus Micromonospora; species Micromonospora sp. LH3U1. The sequence goes on from NZ_CP116936.1 coordinate 2,636,461, forward strand.
CCGGTATCTGGCTGCTGTTCCTCGCCATCGTGGTGGTCAGCGCCACCCAGCTGTCGTCGCCCGCCTCGCTGCTCACGTTCGCGCTGCGCCTGGCGTTCTACCTGACCGCGCTGGTGGTCGGCGTCTACGTCTACGCCGCCGCCCGGGAACGCGCCAGCCTGGTGGCGGTGCTCACCCCACTCTGCGCGTTCTGGTTCGGGCTGGTGGCGCTGGGCTGGCTCGGGGTGCTGGTGCCCCGGCTGGCCATGACGACCCCGATGGAGGTGCTGCTGCCCGCCGGCGTGGCCCGCACCCCGTTCATCCAGGACATGGTGCACCTCACCACAGCGGAGTACAGCGTCCGTTCGCTCAACCCGATCTACCGACCGGCCGCCCCGTTCGCGTACACCAACAACTACGGCAGCGCGTACGCCATGACCCTGCCCTGCGTGGTGGCCTTCGCGATGCTGCGCCGGCAGGGGTTGCTGCGCTGGGCTCTGCTGGCGTCGCTGCCGCTGTCGCTGGCGCCGGCGTTCCTCACCCTCAACCGGGCGATGTTCCTCAGCCTCGGCGCCGGGCTGGCGGTGCTCGGGGTGCGGGCCAGCCTGCGCGGCAATATCCGGGTGGCCGCGTCGATCGTCGGAGTGGTGGTGATCGGCGCGTTGGCCACGCTGGTCATTCCGATCACCGCCCTGATCAGCCAACGGGTCGACTCCAGTGACACCAACACCGACCGGCTCTCGCTCTACACCGAGGTGATCCGCCGGGTCCAGGAGTCGCCGTGGTTGGGCTACGGCGCGCCGGTGAACGTCGACACCGTCTCGGCGGCCGCGCCGATCGGCACCCAGGGGCAGCTGTGGATGGTGCTGTTCAGTCATGGCGTACCAGCGCTCATCTGCTTCCTGGCCTGGTTCGTCGCCGCAGCGGTGATCTGCGCGCGGGCGACCTCGGCGGCCGGTCAGTGGCTGGCGGTGGTGCCGGTGGTCTGCCTGGTGCAGATCCCGTTCTACGGAATGGCGAATCAGAACCTGGCGGTCGCGTTCTTCGCGGTCGCCTTCGCGATGGCGCTCAGTGAACGCGAACGCCTGACCCGGTTGGCCGGGTCGCCGCCGCCGGCCGTGCGCACCGCGGCGGTGCCCGCATGACCGCCGTCACCCGACCGCCGACCGGCCCCGACCGCCCGACCCCGGTCCCCGCCGGTTCGGATGAGCCGGTGGGGTCGGTCGCGACCACGGCGGTGGACGCGGGCTCGGCCGAGACCCGACGCAGCGCGCGCAGCGGTGTGGCCGGGCTGCTCGGCGCGGCCACCAGCGGGCTGTTCGGCTTCGTGCTGGCCGTGGTGATCACCCGGGGGTACGGCACGACCGGCTCGGGCGCGTTCTTCGCCGCGATCGGGGTGGTCACCGTGGCCACCGCGATCTGCACGCTCGGCGCGGAGACCGGTCTGATGTGGGCGCTGCCCCGCCGCAGTACCGGCGTGCGCGGGGACGCGGCCCGGGTGCTCCCGGTGGCGCTGATCCCGCCGCTGCTGGCCGGGCTCCTGGTCGCCGGCGTGGGTGTGCTGGCCGCCGACGCGCTCGCGCCCCGGCTGTTGGGCGGCTCCGGTGCGAGCGGCGCCGCCCTGCTCACGGTCACGTTCGCCGCGGTGCCGGTGGTGGTCGCGATGACCCTGCTGCTGGCCGCGCTGCGCTGCGTGCGGCCCATCCGTGCGTACGTCGCAGTGCAGTTCCTGCTGCTGCCGGTTGCCCGCCCGGCGCTGGTCGGTGCGGCCGCGCTGGCCGGCGGTGGCCTGCTCGCCGGCATGACCGGCTGGTTGGTGCCGGCGGCGTTGGCGCTGCTGGTCTGCCTCACCCTCGTCGCCGGGCCGCTCGGCCTGGGCCGGGGCGCGGCGCTGCGGCCGAGCCGCGCCGACTGGTCGACGTTCTGGCGCTTCGCGCTGCCCCGGGCCGCCTCGGCGGCCATCGACGCGGGCAGCATGTGGGTGGGTGTGCTGCTCACCTCGGTGCTGGCCGGGCCGGCGGACGCCGGCGTGTTCGGCGCGGTCGGCCGCTACGTGCTGGCCGGCCAACTCGCCATGCAGGGGCTGCGGGTGGCGGTGTCACCGCAGCTGTCCCGGCTGCTCGGGCGCGGCGAGCGGGCCGCGGCGGCGGCCGTGCACCGGCAGTTGACGACCTGGGGGCTGGTGCTGTCCTGGCCGGTGTATCTGCTGCTGGCGGTCTTCGCGCTGGCCTTCCTCCAGTTGTTCGGGCCGGAGTTCACCGCCGGCGTGCCGGCGATGACGGTGCTCGCGCTGGCGATGCTGGTCAACACCGGGGTGGGCAACGTGCAGAGCCTGCTGCTGATGGGCGGGCGTAGCGGGCTGCACCTGGTGGCCACCGTGGCCGGGTTGACGGTGACCGTCTCGCTGGGCCTCTGGCTGATCCCCCGCTACGGCGCCACGGGCGCGGCGGTGGCCTGGGCAGCCGGCATCGCCACCGAGAACCTCACCGCCGCCGGGTTCGCCCGGTCGGTGGTTCGGGAGCCACTGTTCGACACCGCGATGGTGCGTGCCGCGGCGGCGACGATCGCCGGTGTGGGCCTGGCGGCCGGCGCCGGTGTGCTGGCGGGCGGTCGCGGCCTGCCCGGCCTGGCGGTGGCGCTCGCGGTGCTGCTGGCCGGCTGCGTCGGCATGTTGACGTTGCGCCGGGTGCGCGCCGGCATCCAGGGGACCATGAGGCAGATCCGTGGAGGGGACAACGCGGCCACGGCCGCCGAGCCCGTCCCGGCATCGACGAGAGGCAGGTGAGGTCCGTCGTGGCGTCCATCCGTGACCGGGTCAAGCAGTTGGTCCCGACGCAGGTGACCACCCGGGTGAAGGAGTCGCTGGTCGACTACGGGGTACGCACCAGTGATCGCCGGCCGCTGCCGGACTTCCTGATCATCGGCACCAAGCGGGGCGGCACCACCTCCCTGTGGAACTACCTCATCCAGCACCCGCTGGTGCCCCGGCTCTTCCCCGCGTGGAACACCAAGTCCGCGCACTACTTCGAGGAGCACTGGGGTCGCGGCGAGTCCTGGTACCGCTCGCACTTCCCGACCGAGCGGCAGCGGGACGCCCTGGCCAAGCGGCACGGCGGTCCGGTCCGGGTCGGCGAGGCCGCCCCGCTGTACATGTTCCACCCCCTCGCCGCGCAGCGGGTCGCCGCGTTGATGCCGACGGTGAAGCTGATCGTTCTCCTGCGTGATCCGGTGGAGCGGGCGTACTCGCACTGGAAGGAACGCCGCACCCACGGGATCGAGCCACTGGACTTCGCCGCCGCGCTGGCGGCCGAGCCGGGGCGCACGGCGGGGGAGCGGGAGCGGTTGATCGCCGAGCCGGAGTCGTTCAGCGAGCCGTTCGACTGGTACACGTACCGGGCCCGGGGGCGCTACCTGGAGCATCTGGAGCCGTGGCTGGAGCGCTTCGATCGGGAGCAGATCCTCTTCCTGCCCAGCGAGGATCTCTACCGCGACTCCCGCGCCACCTATCGGCGCACCCTCGACTTCCTCGGGCTACCGGCGTACGACCTGCCCAACTTCAAGGTCTACAACGACCGGCGTTCGTCGCCGCTGGAGCCGGCGGTGCGCGCCGAACTGACCGACTACTACCGGCCGTACAACGACGCGCTGCGCCAGCGGCTCGGGCTGGACCTCGACTGGGCGGACCGGGCGGCGTGACGACGCGGGTGGACCCGGCCACGGACCCACGTTCCCGTGTGGACGGTCTGGGTTGGGTGAGCCGCGCGGTCTTCCCGGACGACCGGGTCGGCCTGACCGTGGGCGGTGCCCCGCCGGCCGGTCACCAGGCGGTGGCCCGGTACGCGGTGGTGCCGTCGGTCGCCCGGGCCCGGTTCCTGGTGCCGTTGGGCGCGCCCCGGGCCGGGGCGGCGTCGCTGTTGGCGTACAACGCCCTGCGGCCACCGAAGGTGCGGGCGCTGCGGGCGGTGCTCGGCGGGCTGGCCCGGTTCGGTGGGGTGGGGCTCGCGCCCTTTCCGACGCTGACCGTCTCGGTGCCCGCGGGGGCACCGGCCGCTGAGTTGCTGCTGACCGAGCGGCTGGCCGCCGACCTGGGTGGCACGCCGTTGCTGGCCGCGTTCGGTGTCCGGCCACCGGACCCGAACGGCAAGCCCACCCTGCAGCTCTTCGCCGCCGACGGTCGTCCGCGCGGCTACGCGAAGATCGGCTGGAACGACGCGACCCGCGCGCTGGTCACCGCGGAGGCGGCGGCGCTGCGGTCGTTGCGCGCGGTCGTCGGCGTCGCCGACCACCCGATGCCGCCGAGGCTGCTCACCGAGACCGCCTGGGCGGGCCAGGTGGTCGCGGTGATCGAGCCGTTGCCACCAGCGGTACGCGGTGTGCCGGTCGACGACCCACCGCGGATCGCGGCGCTGCTCGCGGTCGCCCGGCGCGGCGGCCCGGCGGGTACGCCCCGACCACTGGCCGGGTCGACATTCCTGACCCGGCTGGCCGAGCAGGCCGGTCGGGCCGCCGCAGCCGAGCCGGCCGGTGCCCGGGCGGTCGCCGCGGTGTCCGCGCTGGCCCGTCGGCACGGCGACACGGGCGTCGAGTTCGGCCACTGGCACGGTGACTGGGTGCCCTGGAACCTGGGCTGGCACGCCGGCCAGTTGGTCGCCTGGGACTGGGAGCACAGCGGGCCGGACGTGCCGCTCGGCTTCGATCTGGCGCACGACGCGTTCCAACGGGCCCTGGTGCTGCGGGGTGAGTCGGCCGAGGCGGCGGCGTCGGCCGTCGACGGGTACCTGGGCCGGCACGGCGACCGACTCGGCCTCAGTGCGGCGCAGCGTCGGCTCGTCGCCGACGCGTACCTGGTGGAGATGTGGCTGCGGACCTGGCGGCTGGCCGACGCGGGCGCGGGCTGGAACGGCGCGCTGCATCCCGCTCTCTTGGACGTCATCGAGAAAAGACATAGCGGCTGATCTGGGGGAATCGCGGCGGCGGGGGCGTGCCGCAGAGTGACGACGAAATCGCAGGTGGTGATGACGATCGATGGGACCTCGGGCGATCGGCGTACCCGACAGCCCGATGTGGAGATCGTCATCTCGTCCGGTCGCGCTATTCAACGACCGGAGAACGTGTGATCTGCTTCTGCGTGGCGTGAACGGAAATTCCAAGCGAACTTGTGGGGAGTCGCGTGGACACGAAGAACGACGACGGCGCGGCACCGGTGTTACTGCTGGTCGGATCCAGCGGTGGCCACCTGGCCCAACTACTCGCCCTGCGGCCCTGGTACGAACAGTGGCAGCGCTGCTGGGTCACCTTCGACACCCCGGAAGCGGTGTCCCTGCTGGCCGGCGAGGACCTGGTGCCGGCGCACCACCCGACCACCCGCAACGTGCCGAACCTGCTGCGCAACGCGCTGCTGGCCTGGCGGGTGCTGCGGGCACGGCGGGTCGCCGCGGTGGTCACCACCGGCGCCGGAGTGGCGGTGCCGTTCGTGGTGCTGGCCCGACTGCGGCGCATCCCGACCGTCTACATCGAGGTGTACGACCGGATCGACACCCCGACGTTGACCGCCCGGCTCTGCCGGCCGTTCCTGTCCGCGATGCTCGTGCAGTGGGACGAGCAGCGCCGGCAGTACCCCGAGGCGACCGTCGTCGGGACGCTGCTGTGACCGGGGAGACGGGCACCGCTCAGCGTCCGCAACCCGGGTCGACCGCCGAGGCGGCCCGGCTGCCCCGCCAGCGCGACAGCTCGCCGGCCGCCCAGATCCGACTGCTGGTCGCGGTCGGCACCGACAAGCACCCCTTCGACCGACTCGTCGACTGGCTGACGCAGTGGCACGCACAGGCCACCGCCCCGGTCGGGCTGACCGTGCAGCACGGGCACACAAGCGAGCCAGGGCTGCCCGGCGCGGTGCCGTTCCTCGGCCACGACGAGCTGCAGCAGGCGATGGCCGACGCCGACCTGGTGGTCTGCCACGGTGGCCCGGCGACCATCCTGGAGGCCCGCCGGCACGGCCACCTACCCATCGTGGTGCCCCGCGACCCGACGCGCGGTGAGCACGTCGACGACCACCAGCTCCTCTTCGCCCGCCGTCTCGGGGCCGCCGGGCTGGTGGCGCTCTGCGAGACCCGGGAGGCGCTGCACGACGCGTTGGCCGCCGGGTTGGCCGATCCATCCCGGTACGCGGTGGCCGCCGATCCGGACGCGCACGAGGCGCAACGGGCGGCGGTGGCCCGGGTCGGGCAGATCGTCGATGACCTGGTGGCCCGCTCGACCCCGCGCCCACCCCGGTGGCGGGCCTGGCCCCGGCCGCGCCCGGGTACGAAGGAGACCCGATGACCCAGCAGCCGAGCGTCAGCGTCGTGGTGCCCACCCGGGACCGCCCCGAGCTGCTGCGGGCCGCGGTGCGCGCGATCCTGGCCCAGGAGTACCCGGGCACGATCGAGGTCGTCGTGGTGTTCGACCAGTCCGTGCCTGACGAGTCGCTGACCGGGTTGGGGGACGGCCCCGCCCGCGCGGTGCGGGTGATCGGCAACGCCCGGACCCCGGGGTTGGCTGGGGCTCGAAACAGCGGCACCCTCGCCGCCGAGGGCGAGCTGGTCGCGTTCTGCGACGACGACGACGAGTGGCTGCCCGGCAAGCTGACCGCCCAGGTCGACGCGCTGGCCGCCGATCCGGGTGCCGAGTTCGTCTGCTGCGGCATCCGCGTCAGCTATGACGGGCACACCGTCGACCGGGTGCTCGAGAAGGACCGGATCACCCTGGACGACCTGCTGCGCGACCGGATGACGGAGCTGCACCCGTCGACCTTCCTGATCCGCGCCAGCGCGCTACGCGACGGGTTCGGTCTGGTCGACGAGGAGATCCCGGGCAGTTACGCGGAGGACTACGAGTTCCTGCTCCGGGCTGCGCGCAGCGCGCCGCTGATCAACCTGCGTACCCCGTCGGTGCTGGTCCGCTGGCACAAGCGCTCGTACTTCGCGCAGCGCTGGGACACCATCTCCGAGGCGTTGCAGTGGCTGCTGGAGCGCTACCCGGAGTTCGCCAGCCAACCGGCCGGTGCGGCCCGGGTGGCCGGGCAGATCGCGTTCGCCCAGGCCGCCTCCGGCGACCGTCGGGGCGCGCTGCGTTGGGCCCGACGCACCCTGCGGAGCAATCCGCGCGAGCCGCGCGCCTACCTGGCCCTCGCCGTGGCCGGTCGGGTGGTCCGGGCCGACGCGGTGCTGCGCACCCTGCACAAGCGCGGTCGGGGGATCTGAGCTGCCACCACCGTCGCCCGGCTGACCGGGCGCCGGTGTCCGCTGGGCGGGACGCGGCGGGCAGCGCGCCGGGGCGGTGGCCCGCCGTGACAGACTGATCGCTGTGTTGCGTTGGCTGACTGCAGGTGAATCGCACGGTCCCGCCCTCGTCGCGATGCTGGAGGGGGTGCCGGCCGGCATCGAGGTGACCACCACCGAGATCGCCGACGACCTGGCCCGCCGACGGCTGGGCTACGGCCGTGGTGCCCGGATGGCGTTCGAGCGGGACGAGGTCGAGGTGCTCGGCGGCCTGCGGCACGGCGTCACCCTGGGCAGCCCGGTGGCGATCCGCGTGGGCAACTCCGAGTGGCCGAAGTGGCAGACGGTGATGGCCGCCGACCCGGTCGACCCCGACGAGCTGGCCCGGCAGGCCCGTAACGCCCCGCTGACCCGACCCCGGCCGGGCCACGCCGACCTGGCCGGCATGCAGAAGTACGGCCACACCGACGCCCGGCCGATCCTGGAACGCGCCAGCGCCCGGGAGACCGCCGCCCGGGTCGCGGTCGGCGCGGTCGCCAAGGCGCTGATCCGTCAGGCGCTCGGTATCGAGATCGTCTCGCACGTCGTCGAGCTGGGGCCGGTGGCCGCGAAGCCCGGCCTGCGCCCCACCCCGTCCGATGCCGCCCAGATCGACGCGGACCCGCTGCGCTGCCTCGACCCGGAGGCCAGCGCGTTGATGGTCGCCGAGGTCGACGCCGCGAAGAAGGCCGCCGACACCCTCGGGGGCGTGGTCGAGGTGCTGGCGTACGGGGTGCCGCCGGGGCTGGGCAGCCACGTGCAGTGGGATCGCAAGCTCGACGCCCGACTGGCCACCGCGCTGATGTCCATTCAGGCGATCAAGGGCGTGGAGATCGGCGACGGCTGGCAGCAGGCCCGTTCCCGCGGCTCGGAGGCGCACGACGAGATCATCCCGTCGGCCACCGGCGTTCGCCGGGTCACCGACCGGGCCGGCGGGCTGGAGGGTGGCATCACCACCGGTGAGCCGCTGCGGGTCCGCGCCGCGATGAAGCCGATCTCCTCGCTGAACCGGGCGCTGGCCACGGTGGACGTCACCACCGGCGAGCCGGCCACCGCGATCAACCAGCGTTCCGACGTCTGCGCGGTGCCCGCCGCGGCGGTGGTCGCCGAGGCGATGGTGGCGCTGGTGCTCGCCGAGGCGGCCACCGAGAAGTTCGGCGGAGACTCGATCGCCGAGATCCGCCGCAACCTTGCCGGTTACCTCGACGCGCTGGTCATCCGCTGATGGCACCGGTCGTCGTGCTGGTCGGCGCGCCCGGCTGCGGCAAGACCACCGTCGGACGGGCACTCGCCACCACCCTCGGGGTGGAGTTCCGCGACACCGACACCGACATCGAGCAGATGGCCGGCAAGCCGATCCCGGAGATCTTCATCGACGAGGGTGAGGCGCACTTCCGTACCCTGGAGCGGGCCGCCGTGGCCGCGGCGCTGGCTGCCGCCACGGGCGTGCTCGCCCTCGGCGGCGGCGCGATCCTGGCGGAGGAGACCCGGGCCGCGCTGGTCGGGCACCGGGTGGTGCACCTCTCGGTCGAGCTGCCCGACGCGGTGAAGCGGGTCGGGCTCGGCGCCGGCCGGCCGCTGCTGGCGATCAACCCGCGGGCCACCCTCAAGCACCTGATGGACCAGCGCCGGCCGTTCTACAACGAGGTGGCCACCGCGACGGTGACCACCGACGGCCGGACCCCGGCGGCGATCACCGACGAGATCGCCGCCCTGCTTCCCCGCTGACGCCGGCCCGGCCGGTGAGCTACCGACCGGGCAGGTCTCCCCTCAGCCTCGGGCGGCGGCGTCGAGGACGTCGGCCAGAGCTTTCGGCTCGCTGAGCATCGGCCAGTGCCCGGTGGGCAGCTCGAACAGCTGACCGCCGGTCAGCCCGGTGAAGAACGGGTGCCCCTCGCCGATCATCTGCTCCACCACCGCCAGCGGGAACGTGCTGGCGACCAGCGCGGTCGGCACCGGGCGACCGCCGGTACGCCGCACCGGGTCGGTGGCGGCCCGCAGCGGCTGCGGGGTGGCCCGGGCACGCAGCAGGGCCAGCGTCGGCTCGTCCAGGCCGGCCAGGTTGGTCGGGTCGGCGGTCGGATCCCACGCTGGCGGCGGCAGCAGGTGCCCGGTGCCGATCGCGGTGCGCAGCCGCTGCTGCTCTTCCGGCGGCACCGTGTCGAACTGCGCCGTGCCGTCCGGCAAGGGGCCACTCTCCACGTAGACCACCCGGGCGATCCGGTCCGGAACGCGGTCCGCCGCCTGGGTGACCGGCATCCCTCCGCCGGAGTGCCCGACCAGCAGCACGTCGCGTAGGGCCTCGACCTCGATCAGCCGGACGATGTCGGTGGTGTGCGTCTCCAGGCTCACGTCCGGCCCGGCGAGGTGGTCGCGCTCGGCCACCCCGGTCAGCGTCATCGGGTAGACGTCGTGACCCTGAGCGCGCAGGGTCGCGGTCACCTCACGCCACGCCCAGGCACCCAGCCAGAACCCCGGCACCAGCACGAACGTCGCCATCTGTCACTCCTTCTCTCGGTTACCGACAGACCGTACGATCGAATCCGGACAGGATCCGCCCGGATTGAAGGAGTGGCCCGTGTCACATCCAGCCGGTCGGGTGCTGGCCCTGCTGGAGTTGCTTCAGGCCCGGCACCGTGCGACTGCCGCCGAACTGGCCGGCCGGCTCGGCGTCGACGAACGGACCGTGCGCCGGTACGCGGCCACCCTGGTCGAGCTGGGCATCCCGGTGACCGCCGACCGTGGCCGCTACGGCGGTTACCGACTGCACCCCGGCTTCAGACTGCCGCCGCTGATGCTCACCGACGACGAGGCGGTGGCCGTGCTCCTCGGCCTGGTCGTTGCCGAGCGGGTCGGGCTGGCCACCGAGCAGCCGGCCACGGCCACGGCGCTCGCGAAGATCCGTCGAGTGCTGCCGGCGGCGCTCGCCGACCGGCTCGCGGCCGTACAGGAGCACCTCGGCTTCACTCTGCGACGCCCCGAGGCGGAGTTGCGGCCGGCGTCGGGCACTCTGCTCACCCTGGCCGCGGCGGCCCGGCACCGGCAGCGGGTGGCACTGGACTACCGATCCTGGCGGGACGAGCCGTCGCACCGGGAGCTCGACCCGTACGGCCTGGTCTTCCACGCCGGCCGCTGGTACGTCACCGGCCACGACCACCGGCGCGGGGAGGTCCGCACGTTCCGGCTGGACCGCATCGGCGCCGTGACGCCGGGCGTGGCGACGTTCACCGTGCCGGAGGGCTTCGACCCGGTGGCCCGGGTGACCCGGTCACTGGCCGGCGTGCCGTACACGCACGAGGTCGAGGTGCTGCTGGAGACCGACCTGGTGGCCGCCCGGCGCCGCATTCCGCCCAGCGTGGCCGAGTTGACCGCCACCACCGACGGGGTGCTGCTGCGGGCCCGGGCGGAGAGCCTGCCCGGTATGGCCGCGCTGCTTGCCGGTCTGGGCTGCCCGTTCACCGTGCGACACCCGGATGCGCTGCGCGCCGCGGTGGCCGAGCACGCCCGCCTGCTCGCCGACTGGGCGGCCCGGCCAGCAGGTGGGCAGCCGCCCGCACCACGCCGCCCGCTCGACTAGGCTGCCGGCGATGGACGAGGTGACCCGGATCCCGGTCGGCGGCGAGCGGCCGTACGACGTGTTGGTGGGACGCGACCTGCTGGGCGCGCTGCCCGGCCTGCTGCCCGGCGCGAGCCGGGCGGCGGTGCTGCACGCGCCCCCGCTCAAGGCCCTGGCGGACGCGCTCGGCGAACGGCTGCGCGCCGCCGGCGTCGAGCCGCTGCCGATCGAGGTGCCCGACGCCGAGTCGGGCAAACAGATCGACGTGGCCGCCGCCTGCTGGGACCGACTCGGAGCGGCCGGCTTCACCCGCACCGACGTGGTGGTCGGGGTGGGCGGCGGCGCGGTGACCGACCTGGCCGGCTTCGTCGCGGCCTGCTGGTTGCGCGGGGTGCGCTGGGTGCCGGTGGCAACCTCGCTGCTGGGCATGGTGGACGCCGCGGTGGGCGGCAAGACGGGCATCAACACGGCCGCCGGCAAGAACCTGGTGGGCGCGTTCCACCCACCGGTCGGTGTGCTGGCCGACCTGGCCACCCTGGACAGCCTGCCCCCGGTCGACCTCGCGGCCGGGCTCGCCGAGGTGGTCAAGTGCGGTTTCATCGCCGACCCGGCGATCCTGGACCTGGTGGAGCGCGACCCGGTGGCGGCCACCGACGCGCGCGGGCCGGCGACGCGGGAGCTGATCGAGCGGGCGATCCGGGTCAAGGCCGACGTGGTCTCCGGTGACCTGCGCGAGTCGGGCGTGCGGGAGGTGCTCAACTACGGTCACACCCTCGCCCACGCGATCGAGCAGAACGAGGGCTACCGCTGGCGGCACGGCCACGCCGTCGCCGTCGGCCTGGTGTACGCCGCCGCGCTGGCCCGGCTCGCCGGCCGGCTGGACGCCCCGACCGCCGACCGGCACCGGGTCACCCTGACCGCGCTCGGCCTGCCGGTGAGCTACCCGGCCGACGCCTGGCCGCAACTGCTGGCCGCGATGCGGGTGGACAAGAAGGCCCGAGGCAGTCGGCTGCGCTTCGTGGTGCTCGACGGGCTGGCCCGCCCGGCGATGCTGGAGGGCCCGGACGACGCGTTGCTGGAGGCCGCCTACCAGGAGGTGGCCGCGGCGTGAGGGTCTACGTCCTCAACGGGCCGAATCTGGGCCGGCTCGGCACCCGCGAGCCCGACGTGTACGGCGCGACCACCTATGCCGACCTGGTGGCGCTCTGCGAGTCCACGGGCGAGCAGTTGGGGTTGGAGGTGACGGTCCGGCAGACCGATGCCGAGCACGAGCTGCTCGGCTGGCTGCACAGCGCCGCTGACGAGGGCGCCGCGGTGGTGCTCAACCCGGCCGCCTGGTCGCACTACTCGTACGCCGTGCGGGATGCCTGCGCCATGCTGCGGGGGCCGCTGGTGGAGGTGCACCTCTCCAACATCCACGCCCGCGAGGAGTTCCGGCACCACTCGGTGGTCTCCGCGGTGGCGACCGGGGTGATCTGCGGTCTCGGCATCGATGGTTATCGTCTCGCCCTGCACCATCTGGCCACCCGCTGAAGGGCCGCCCCGAGCGGGGGCCGTCCGATTCGACGCAGCTTGTAGACTTGCCAGGTCTGTCCGCCAATTGATGATCAAGGCAGGAAATGGCCTCCACCAACGACCTCAAAAACGGCCTGGTACTCAACCTGGATGGCGAGCTCTGGGCCGTCGTCGAGTTCCAGCACGTCAAGCCCGGTAAGGGTGGTGCCTTCGTGCGCACCACGCTGAAGAACGTGCTGTCCGGGAAGGTGGTCGACAAGACCTTCAACGCGGGCACCAAGGTCGAAACCGCGACCGTGGACAAGCGCACGATGCAATACCTGTACGCCGACGGCGAGGACTTCGTCTTCATGGATCTGGAGACCTTCGACCAGATCACCGTGCCCGGCGGCACCGTCGGTGAGGCAGCCAACTACCTGCTGCCCGAGGCGGAGGCGACCGTCGCCCAGCACGAGGGTGTGCCGCTCTACATCGAGCTGCCCACCAGCGTCGTGCTGGAGGTCACCTACACCGAGCCGGGCCTGCAGGGCGACCGCTCGACCGGCGGCACCAAGCCGGCCACCGTGGAGACCGGCGCCACCGTGCCGGTGCCGCTGTTCATCACCACCGGCGAGAAGATCAAGGTCGACACCCGCGACGGCCGTTACCTCGGCCGCGCCTGATGGCTGAGGGTTCCAAGCAGCAGATGCCGGCGCGCCGCAAGGCGCGCAAGCGGGCGCTGGATGTGCTCTACGAGGCCGACCTGCGGGACAAGCCTCCGGTGGAGGTGCTGGCCGGCTACGTGCAGCGGATCGAGCAGCCCCGACCGGAGCACCTGGGGTACGCGGTGGGCCTGGTCGAGGGCGTTGCCGAGCACCTCAACCGGATCGACGAGCTGATCGCCAGCTACGCCGAGGGTTGGACCCTGGAGCGGATGCCGGTCGTCGACCGTAATCTGGCCCGGATCGCCGTCTACGAGTTGCTCTACGTCGACGAGATCGACGACGCGGTGGCGATCAGCGAGGCGGTGGAGCTGGCCCGGCAGATGTCGACCGACGATTCGCCGCGCTTCCTCAACGGGGTGCTCGGCCGGATCGCCGAGTACGCCACCCGCTGAGCACCCCCGCTCAGCACCTGCACCGCTGACAGCAAGCGAAAAGGGCCCGTGCCGGATGGCACGGGCCCTTTCGGTGGAGCGACAGCTCAGGAGGCGAAGAACGCCCGGGGGTCGGCCACCAGCACACCGTGCTCGGTGAGCCGCTCGATCAGGCCCGACGGCGAGGCGTCGTACACGATCGCGAGCGCCCGCAGGTCGTCGGCGCGGATGGAGAGCACCCGGCCGTTGTAGTCGCCGCGCTGCTGCTGGATGGCGCGGGCGTAGCGGGCGACGTAGGCCAGGTCCTCGGAGGCCTCGTCGTAGAGCCGCTCCAGGTCCAGGACGATCTTGCTGGTGGGCTCGTGACGGACACCACTGCCGTCGGGCAGCAGCTCCGAGACGGGGACGCGGTAGAACTCGGCCAACTCGGCCAGACGGGACACCGTCACGGCCCGGTCGCCACGCTCGTACGAGCCGACCACCACGGCCTTCCACCGCCCGTTCGACTTCTCCTCCACACCCTGCAGGGAGAGACCCTGCTGCTGGCGGATGGAGCGCAGGCGGGCGCCCAGAGACTTGGCGTATTCAGAGGGCATTCGGACACTCCCAGTGCTGCTCGGGGTTCTCCCGTCGATCGCTACGGAGCGTGACGGTACGGGGAATGCGACACCTGGTCAAGTGGTCGTGACACTACCGTTGAGGAGCGTCCGGGAAGTTATCCCCATTTCGTGGGCCTGATCCGGTGGTCAGCGGCCGCCGTCCATCGGCCCGGTGACCACTGGTAACGTGGCGTGAAGCCCCGGCCCAGGTCCGCTGCGCGGTCCGGCCGGAGGTGCCCGACATCCTTTAACGACCCGTCCCGTGAGGCGGGGAAGGAGGTCCGCCGTGGCATACCCACCGGCTGCCCGCTCGTCACCACCGCGACAACCCTCGGTGAAGGTGATCCTCGCCAGCGCCGACGTGCAACGCGTGGTCGATCGCATCGCTCACCAGATCCTGGAGAAGACCCAGGGCGCCGCCGACACGGTGCTTCTTGGGATTCCCACCCGTGGCACCCCCCTCGCTCGGCGGCTCGCCGCCCGGATCAGCACCTTCGAGGATGTCGCCGTTCCGGTCGGTGTGCTCGACATCACTCTGTACCGCGACGACCTTCGCCGGCACGCCACCCGCGCGGTGGGCCCGACCGAGCTGCCGTCCGGCGGCATCGACGGCAAGCGGGTCATCCTGGTCGACGACGTCCTCTTCTCCGGCCGCACCGTCCGGGCCGCGCTCGACGCGCTCAACGACGTGGGCCGCCCAGCCTCCGTGCAGCTCGCCGTCCTGGTCGACCGCGGCCACCGGGAGCTGCCGATCCGCGCCGACTACGTCGGCAAGAACATCCCGACCTCGCTCGTCGAGAGCGTGAAGGTGACGCTCGCCGAGACCGACGGCGCCGACGAGGTCAGGTTGTACGGAGGGACCACCGCATGATCAAGCATCTGCTCTCCGGTGCGGACCTGGACGCCGACACCGCCACCGAGATCCTGGACACCGCCGCCGAGATGGCCACCGTCGCCGGCCGGGAGATCAAGAAGCTGCCCGCGCTGCGCGGCCGGACCGTGGTGAACCTTTTTTACGAGGACTCCACCCGTACCCGGATCTCCTTCGAGGCGGCGGCGAAGCGGCTCAGCGCCGACGTGATCAACTTTTCCGCGAAGGGGTCCAGCGTCACCAAGGGCGAGAGCCTGAAGGACACCGCGTTGACCCTGCAGGCCATGGGCGCCGACGCCGTCGTCGTTCGGCACCCCGCCTCCGGCGCGCCGCACCGGCTGGCCAACTGGGTCGACGGTTCGGTGGTCAACGCCGGCGACGGCACCCACGAGCACCCCACCCAGGCGCTGCTGGACGCGTACACCATGCGGGCCCGGCTGGGCCGGCTCGCCGGCCTGTCGGTCGCGGTGGTCGGGGACGTGCTGCACTCCCGGGTCGCCCGCTCCAACGTGCTGCTGCTCTCCACCCTCGGCGCCAAGGTCACCCTGGTCGGCCCCCCGACCCTCATCCCGGTCGACATCGCGGGAGCGTTGGCGCCGGCCACCGACGTCTCCTACGACCTCGACTCGGTGCTGCCGAACGTCGACGTGGTGATGATGCTGCGGGTGCAGCGGGAGCGGATGAACGACTCCTACTTCCCCTCCGCGCGCGAGTACGCCCGCCGCTACGGGCTGGACGGCCCGCGGATGCGCCGGCTGCCCGAGCACGCGATCGTCATGCACCCCGGCCCGATGAACCGGGGGATGGAGATCACCCCCGAGGTCGCCGACTCACCCCGCTCCACCATCGTCGAACAGGTCACCAACGGGGTCTCCGTGCGGATGGCCGTCCTGTACCTGCTGCTCGGAGGGAACAACCGGTGACCGCGTACCTGATCACCAGCGTGAGTGTCGTCGGCGGCCCGCCGACCGACCTGCTGATCCGCGACGGCGTGGTGGCCGAGGTGGGCTCCGGCCTGTCCGCGCCGGACGCAGGAGTCATCGACGGCACCGGGCTCGTCGCCCTGCCCGGCCTCGTCGACCTGCACACCCACCTGCGCGAGCCCGGTCGGGAGGACGCCGAGACCGTCGAATCGGGTTCCCGCGCGGCGGCGCTGGGTGGCTACACGGCGGTCTGCGCGATGGCCAACACCTCCCCGGTGGCGGACACCGCCGGTGTGGTGGAGCAGGTCTGGCGGCTCGGCCGGGAGGCCGGCCTGGTCGACGTGCAGCCGATCGGCGCGGTCACCGTCGGGCTGGCCGGCGAGCGGCTGGCCGAGCTGGGCGCGATGGCCGACTCCGCGGCCCGGGTGCGGATCTTCTCCGACGACGGGCACTGCGTCGCCGACCCGAAGCTGATGCGCCGGGCCCTGGAGTACGTCAAGGCGTTCGACGGGATCATCGCCCAGCACGCCGAGGAACCCCGGCTCACCGAGGGCGCCCAGATGCACGAGGGTGAGGTCTCCACCCGGCTCGGCCTGATCGGCTGGCCGGCGGTCGCCGAGGAGGCGATCATCGCCCGGGACGTGCTGCTCGCCGAGCACGTGGGCAGCCGACTGCACGTCTGCCACGTCTCCACCGCCGGCAGCGTCGAGGTGCTGCGTCAGGCGAAGGCGCGCGGCGTACGGGTCACCGCCGAGGTCACCCCGCACCACCTGCTGCTCACCGACGAGCGGGCAGAGTCCTACGACCCGGTCTTCAAGGTCAACCCGCCGCTGCGGACGGCCGCGGACATCGCCGCCCTGCGTGCCGCGCTCGCCGACGGTGTCGTCGACGTGATCGCCACCGACCACGCCCCGCACGCCGTGGAGGACAAGGAGTGCGAGTGGGCGTACGCCCGGCCGGGGATGCTCGGCCTGGAGACGGCCCTCTCCATCGCGCTGGACGTGTTCGGTCCCGAGTGGGACCTGATCGCCGAGCGGATGTCCCGCACCCCGGCCCGGATCGCCGGGCTCACCGGGCACGGCGTGGACCCGGCTCCCGGTGTGCCGGCCAACCTGACCCTGATCGACCCGGCCGTCCGCCGCACCATCGAGCCGGCGGAGTTGGCCAGTCGCAGTCGCAACACCCCGTACGCCCGCATGACGCTGCCGGGTCGCATCGTGGCGACCTTCCTGCGCGGCGAGCCGACGGTCCTGGACGGAAAGGCTGTCAAGTGAGCGCGAGGAATGCAGCGAAGCGGAGTCCCGCAGTCGCGAACGAAAGGCGGGCACAGTAATGGTCAAGCGCAGACCCGCAATCCTTGTGCTCGAGGACGGGCGCACGTTCCCCGGTGAGGCGTACGGCAGCGTCGGGGAGACCTTCGGCGAAGCGGTCTTCAACACCGGCATGACCGGCTACCAGGAGACCCTCACCGACCCGTCCTACCACCGGCAGGTGGTGGTGCAGACCGCGCCGCACATCGGCAACACCGGCGTCAACGGCGAGGACGACGAGTCCGGCCGGATCTGGGTGGCGGGCTACGTCGTGCGCGACCCGGCCCGGATCGGGTCGAACTGGCGGGCCACCGGCGGTCTCGAGGACCGCCTCGCCACCGAGGGTGTGGTGGGTATCAGCGGGGTGGACACCCGGGCGTTGACCCGGCACCTGCGTGAGCGCGGCGCCATGCGGGTGGGCATCTCCAGCGTCGACAACGACCCGCAGAGCCTGCTGACCCGGGTCCGGCAGGCGCCGCAGATGACCGGCGCGGACCTGTCCGCCGAGGTGACCACCGCCGAGCCGTACGTCGTCGAGGCCCTCGGCGAGCACCGGTTCACGGTGGCCGCTCTGGACCTGGGCATCAAGCGCAACGTTCCCCGTCGGCTCGCCACGCGCGGGGTGACCACCCACGTGCTGCCGGCCTCGTCGAGCATCGATCAGCTGCTCGCCACCGGTGCCGACGCGATCTTCCTGTCGCCCGGCCCCGGTGACCCGGCCACCGCCGACGCTCCGGTGGCGCTGGCCCGGGAGGCGCTGCGGCGGCAGGTGCCGCTGTTCGGCATCTGCTTCGGCAGCCAGATCCTCGGTCGGGCGCTCGGCTTCGGCACCTACAAGCTGGGCTACGGCCACCGGGGGATCAACCAGCCTGTGCTCGACCGGGCCACCGGCAAGGTCGAGGTGACCAGCCACAACCATGGCTTCGCGGTCGAGGTGCCCGGTGCGGGTGGCGGCGCGGTGGTCCCCGACCAGGTGATCGACACCGACTTCGGTGGCGTGCGGGTGTCGCACGTCTGCCTCAATGACAACGTGGTCGAGGGGCTGCGGGCCGTGGACGTGCCCGCATTCACGGTTCAGTACCACCCGGAGGCGGCGGCCGGCCCGCACGACGCCGACTACCTCTTCGACCGATTCGCCGAGCTGATCGAGGGCCGTGCCCTCGACCGGCAGCCCAGTGAAGGCCGGACCCACAGCAAGGGGCGCAGCAATGCCTAAGCGGACCGATCTCAAGCACATCCTGGTGATCGGCTCCGGGCCGATCGTCATCGGGCAGGCCTGCGAGTTCGACTACTCCGGCACCCAGGCCTGCCGGGTGCTGCGCAGTGAGGGGATCCGGGTCAGCCTGGTCAACTCCAACCCGGCGACGATCATGACGGACCCGGAGTTCGCCGACGCGACCTACGTCGAGCCGATCACCCCGGAGTTCGTGGAGCTGGTCATCGCCAAGGAGCGCCCGGACGCGATCCTGGCGACCCTCGGCGGGCAGACCGCGCTGAACACCGCGGTCGCCCTGCACCAGGCCGGCGTCCTGGAGAAGTACGGCGTGGAGTTGATCGGCGCGAACATCGACGCGATCAACCGGGGCGAGGACCGCCAACTGTTCAAGGACATCGTCGCGAAGGCCGGCGTACGCCTGGGTGTCGACGACCCGACCGGCCTGGTGCCGCGCTCCCGGGTCTGCCACTCGATGGACGAGGTCGAGGCGACAGTCGTCGAGCTGGGCCTGCCGGTGGTGATCCGGCCGTCGTTCACCATGGGCGGCCTGGGCTCCGGCATGGCGCACACCCCGGAGGACCTGGCCCGCATCGCCGGCGACGGCCTCGCCGCCAGCCCGGTGCACGAGGTGCTCATCGAGGAGAGCGTGCTCGGCTGGAAGGAGTACGAGCTCGAGCTGATGCGCGACCGGAACGACAACGTGGTGGTGGTCTGCTCGATCGAGAACATCGACCCGATGGGCGTGCACACCGGCGACAGCGTCACCGTGGCCCCGGCCATGACGCTCACCGACCGGGAATACCAGCGCCTGCGTGACCTGGGCATCGCCGTGCTGCGCGAGGTCGGGGTGGACACCGGTGGCTGCAACATCCAGTTCGCGGTCAACCCGGCCGACGGCCGGATCGTCGTGATCGAGATGAACCCCCGGGTGTCCCGCTCCTCGGCGCTGGCCTCCAAGGCGACCGGTTTCCCGATCGCGAAGATCGCCGCGAAGCTGGCCATCGGTTACACCCTCGACGAGATCCCCAACGACATCACGTTGAAGACCCCGGCGGCGTTCGAGCCGAGTCTGGACTACGTGGTGGTGAAGATTCCCCGGTTCGCGTTCGAGAAGTTCCCCGGCGCGGACCCGGAGCTGACCACCACCATGAAGTCGGTGGGCGAGGCGATGAGCCTCGGGCGCAACTTCAGCGAGGCGCTGAACAAGGCGATGCGCTCGATGGAGACGAAGGAGGCCGGCTTCTGGTCGGTCCCCGACCCGGCCGGCGTCAGCCTGGCGGACACCCTCGCCGCGTTGCGGATCCCGCACGACGGCCGGCTGTACACCGTCGAGCGGGCGCTGCGCCTCGGCGCGTCGATCGCCGAGGTCGCCGAGGCCTCCGGCGGGATCGACCCGTGGTTCCTGGACCAGATCGCCGCGCTGATCGAGCTGCGCGCGGAGATCGTGGACGCCCCGGTGCTCGACGCCGAGCTGCTGCGCCGTGCCAAGCGGGCCGGCCTGTCCGACCGGCAGCTCGCCGCGCTGCGCCCGGAGCTGGCCGCCGAGGACGGCGTACGGACCCTGCGGCACCGCCTCGACGTGCGCCCGGTCTACAAGACCGTGGACACCTGCGCGGCCGAGTTCGAGGCGACGACGCCGTACCACTACTCGACGTACGACCTGGAGACCGAGGTCGTGCCGTCGAACCAGCCGAAGGTGCTGATCCTGGGCTCCGGCCCGAACCGCATCGGGCAGGGCATCGAGTTCGACTACTCCTGTGTGCACGCCGTGCAGGCGTTGCGGGCGGCCGGCTACGAGACGGTCATGATCAATTGCAATCCGGAGACGGTCTCCACCGACTACGACACCGCCGACCGGCTCTACTTCGAGCCGCTGACCTTCGAGGACGTCCTGGAGGTCTGGCACGCCGAGGACTCGTCCGGCCGGGCGGCCGGCGGGCCGGGTGTGGTCGGGGTGGTCGTGCAGCTCGGCGGGCAGACCCCGCTGGGGTTGGCGCAGCGGCTCAAGAACGCCGGTGTGCCGGTGGTCGGCACCTCCCCGGAGTCGATCCACCTGGCCGAGGAGCGGGGGGCGTTCGGCGCGGTGCTGGCCCGGGCCGGGCTGCGCGCGCCGGCGCACGGCATGGCCACCTCGTACGACGAGGCCAAGACGATCGCCGACGAGATCGGCTACCCGGTGCTGGTCCGGCCGTCGTACGTGCTGGGCGGGCGGGGCATGGAGATCGTCTACGACGACCCGACGCTGCGCGACTACATCGGTCGGGCCACCGACATCTCCCCGGATCACCCCGTGCTGGTGGACCGGTTCCTCGACGACGCCATCGAGATCGACGTGGACGCTCTCTGCGACGCCGACGGCGAGGTCTACATCGGCGGCGTGATGGAGCACATCGAGGAGGCCGGCATCCACTCCGGTGACTCGTCCTGCGCGCTGCCCCCGATCACGCTCGCGGGCTCGCACCTGGCCGAGGTCCGCCGCTACACCGAGGCCATCGCCCGTGGCGTCGGCGTCCGTGGCCTGCTCAACGTGCAGTACGCGCTCAAGGACGACGTGCTCTACGTCCTGGAGGCCAACCCTCGGGCGTCGCGGACCGTTCCGTTCGTCTCCAAGGCCACGGCGGTGCCGCTGGCCAAGGCGGCGGCCCGGATCGCGCTCGGGGCGAAGATCGCCGAGCTGCGCGCCGAGGGCCTGCTGCCGTCGACGGGGGACGGGGGCACGATGCCCGCCGACGCGCCGATCGCGGTCAAGGAGGCGGTGCTGCCGTTCAAGCGCTTCCGGACCCGCGCCGGCAAGGGGATCGACTCGCTGCTCGGGCCGGAGATGAAGTCGACGGGCGAGGTGATGGGCATCGACACCAACTTCGGGCATGCCTTCGCCAAGAGCCAGTCGGCGGCGTACGGCTCGCTGCCGACCGCCGGGAAGATTTTCGTGTCGGTGGCCAACCGGGACAAGCGCGGCATGATCTTCCCGATCAAGCGTCTGGCCGATCTGGGCTTCGAGATCGTGGCGACCGCCGGTACGGCCGAGGTGCTGCGCCGGCACGGCATCGCCTGCGAGCAGGTCCGCAAGCACTACCAGGCTGGTGAGGGAGACGACGCGGTGTCGCTGATCGGCGGCGGCCACGTGGCGCTGGTGATCAACACGCCGCAGGGTTCGGGTGCCAGCGCCCGCTCCGACGGCTACGAGATCCGCAGCGCGGCCGTCACCGCGGACATCCCCTGCATCACCACGGTCCCCGGCGCCGCCGCGGCCGTGATGGGCATCGAGGCGCGGATCCGCGGCGACATGCAGGTACGCCCCCTGCAGGACCTGCACGCCACCCTCCGGGCCGCCCAGTGACCCTGTTCGAGCAGGCGGTGCGGCCGTGGCTGTTCCGGCTCGGCGGCGGTGACGCCGAGGCGGCGCACGAGTGGACACTGCGGCGGTTGACCGCCCTGTCGCGGCAGCCGGCCGCCCTCGCGGCGCTGCGGGCCCGGTACGCGGTCAGCGCGCCGCGCACGGTGTTCGGTGTGCGGTTCCCCAACCCGGTCGGTCTTGCGGCGGGGATGGACAAGGACGGCGCGGCGCTGCCGGCCTGGCCGGCGCTCGGCTTCGGTTTCGTCGAGGTCGGCACGGTCACCGCGCACGCCCAGCCGGGCAACCCCGGCCGCGGCTGTTCCGCCTGCCGGCCAGCGAGGCCGTGGTCAACCGGATGGGCTTCAACAACGCCGGGGCCGCCGCGCTGGCCGCCCGCCTGACGGCGTTGCCGCGCCCGCTCGGGGTGCCGCTGGGCATCTCGCTGGGCAAGTCCAAGGTGACGCCGCTCGACGAGGCGGTCGAGGACTACCTCGCCTCGTACCGGGCGCTGCGCGGGCACGGCGACTACTTCGCGGTGAACGTGTCCTCACCGAACACCCCGGGGCTGCGCTCATTGCAGGACCGTGCCCACCTGGACGCGCTGCTCGCCGCGCTGGTGGGGGAGAAGCCGGTGCTGGTCAAGATCGCGCCGGATCTGACCGAGGCGGCGATCG
Source organism: Micromonospora sp. LH3U1 (assembly GCF_028475105.1). Taxonomy (NCBI): domain Bacteria; kingdom Bacillati; phylum Actinomycetota; class Actinomycetes; order Micromonosporales; family Micromonosporaceae; genus Micromonospora; species Micromonospora sp. LH3U1. The sequence continues at coordinate 2,658,814 of NZ_CP116936.1, forward strand.
CCGAGCTGCTGGAGGTCTGTCTGGCCCGAGGCGCCGCCGGGGTGATCGCCACCAACACCACGCTGGCCCGTACCGGTCTGGCCACAGTGGACGTCGAGCGCGGCGCCCAGGCCGGTGGTCTCTCCGGCCGCCCACTCACCGGGCGGGCCCGCGAGGTGGTCGCCTTCGTCCACCGGGAAACCAACGGCCGACTCCCGATCATCGGCGTAGGCGGCGTGCTGGACCCGGACGACGCAACGCGGATGTTCGACGCCGGCGCCGCCCTGGTGCAGCTCTACACCGGCTTCATCTACCGAGGCCCAGCCCTAGTCCGCGCCACAGCCCGCACCGCCCCGCCCCCGCCCCCGCCGCGCCACCCCCCGCCGCGCCACCCTCCGCCGCCGCCCCCGCCGCGCCACCCCCGCCGCGTCGATCTAGGGCAGATCGTCGTGATCGGAGATCCACTGACGACAACCTGCCCTAGATCGACGAGGACAAGCTGCCCTAGATCGACGGGGAAAGGGACGACGCGCGCGTGACACCTGAGGAGATTCTGGCCGGGGATCGGGCGCACGTTTGGCATCCTTACGCCGCTATGCCGCCGGCTCACCCGCCTTACGTGGTGCGGAGCGCGGAGGGGGTGCGGCTGCGGCTTGCCGACGGGCGTGAGCTGGTGGACGGGATGTCGTCCTGGTGGGCGGCGATCCACGGATACCGACACCCGGTGCTGGACGCCGCGGTGACCGATCAGCTCGGCCGGATGAGCCACGTGATGTTCGGCGGGCTCACCCACGAGCCCGCCGTGCAGCTCGCCCGGACCCTGGTCGAGCTGACCCCGGATGGTCTGGAGCACGTGTTCCTGGCCGACTCCGGCTCGGTCAGCGTCGAGGTGGCGGTGAAGATGTGCCTGCAGTACCAGCGGGCCATCGGTCGGCCGCAGCGGCGTCGGCTGGCGACCTGGCGGGGCGGCTACCACGGCGACACGTTCCACCCGATGAGCGTCTGTGACCCGGAGGGCGGGATGCACCACCTCTGGGGCGACGTGCTGCCCCGGCAGGTGTTCGCCCCGGTCCCACCGGGAGGCTTCACCGACCCACCCGACGACGCGTACGTGGCGGCGCTGGTGGACACGGTGGAGCGGCACGCCGACGAACTGGCCGCGGTGATCGTCGAGCCCGTCGTCCAGGGCGCTGGTGGGATGCGTTTCCACCACCCGGGTTACCTGCGGGTGCTGCGCGAGGTGACCCGTGCGCACGGGGTGCTGCTGATCTTCGACGAGATCGCCACCGGGTTCGGCCGTACCGGTGCGATGTTCGCCGCCGAGCACGCCGGGGTGACCCCGGACGTGCTGTGCGTGGGCAAGGCGCTCACCGGCGGCTACCTGACGCTCGCGGCGACGCTGTGTACCCCGGAGGTCGCCCGGGGCATCTCCGCCGGCGGTGTGCTGGCGCACGGCCCCACGTTCATGGGCAACCCGTTGGCGTGTGCGGTGGCTAACGCCTCCATCGGGCTGCTGCGGGCCGGGGACTGGTCGGCGCAGGTGGCCAGGGTCGGCGCTGGCCTGCGCGCGGGCCTGGAGCCCTTGCGCGGTACGCCCGGCGTGGCCGACGTACGGGTGCTCGGCGCGATCGGGGTGGTCCAGCTCGATCACGAGGTCGACCTCGGCGCGGCCACCGCCGCTGCGGTCGACCAGGGAGTGTGGCTGCGCCCGTTCCGCGACCTGATCTACACGATGCCGCCGTACGTCACCGACGACGTCGACCTGGCCCGGATCGCGGCCGGGGTGGCGGCGGCGGTGGCGGCCGGCTGAGTCGGCCCGGTCACCGGGTCGACGGTTACCCGGGCGGGGCTGCCGTCCGGACGAGGAGAGGGGAACACTCCGATGGATAGCTTCGGTACCCGGCTGCACCGGGCGATCACCGAGCGGGGGCCACTCTGTGTGGGCATCGACCCGCATCCCGGTCTGCTGGCCCGTTGGGGCCTCGCGGACGACGTTCAGGGGCTTGACCGGTTCACCCGGACCGTCGTGGAAGCCCTCGGTGACCGGGTTGCGGTGGTCAAGCCTCAGTCGGCCTTTTTCGAGCGTTTCGGGTCCCGAGGTGTGGCGATTCTTGAGTCAACTATCCGACAGTTACGGAATGCCGGCTCGCTCGTTCTGCTCGACGTCAAGCGCGGCGACATCGGCTCGACGGTGAGCGCGTACGCCTCCGCGTACCTCGATCCATCCAGCCCTTTGTATGTCGACGCGGTCACCGCGAGCCCCTACCTCGGGGTCGGTTCGCTGGCGCCGATGTTCGAACTGGCCGCCAAGCACGGCGGTGGCGTGTTCGTGCTGGCCCTCACCTCCAACCCCGAGGGCGCGGCCGTGCAGCAGGCCCGCACGGCCGACGGCCGCACCGTGGCGCAGACCGTGATCGACGAGATTTCCCAGCTCAACAGCGGTGCGACCCCGCTCGGGAGCTTCGGTCTGGTGGTCGGCGCGACCATCGGCGACACCGGTCACGACCTCTCCGGTGTGGGGGGCCCGCTGCTCGCACCGGGGCTCGGCGCGCAGGGTGCTGGGGCAGCCGATCTGCGTACCGTCTTCGGTTCGAGCCTCGCCTCGGTGCTCCCGTCGTACTCCCGGGAGGTGCTCTCGGCGGGCCCCGATGTCGCCGCCCTGCGGGCCGCCGCGGACCGCGTGTTGGTCGACTGCCGGGCCGTTCTGCCTGCCCGGTGACTGACTGACGGGTCGGTCACTCTACGGTGATCATGCGGCCCCCACGTTGCCGAAAGCTCCGTTGGCCGCTAGTTTTCCCCGCGCTGGGAACCATGTACCCCTTGGTTCACAGCGACACCACGTTTCACAGATGCGGCGGTGCGCCCCGCCCGCCGCGATAGGGACCTGAGGAGAACTGGTGCCGCTCCCGTCACTGACCCCCGAACAACGCGCTGCCGCGCTCGAGAAGGCTGCGGAAATCCGCAAGGCCCGTGCTCAGCTGAAGGAGCAGCTCAAGCAGGGCAAGACCACGCTCGGTGCCGTCCTCGAGCGCGCCGAGAGCGACGACGTCGTTGGCAAGCTCAAGGTTTCGGCCGTCCTGCAGGCCATGCCGGGCATCGGCAAGATCCGGGCTACCCAGATCATGGAGAAGCTCAAGATCGCCGACAGCCGTCGCCTGCGCGGCCTTGGTGAGCAGCAGCGCAAGGCACTGCTTGGAGAGTTCGCCGCCAACTGAACCTGGCAGCGTGTAGAAACAAGCAGTGAGCACGGATGACGAGGCGCGCCCGGCGGCTCGGCTCACTGTCCTGGCTGGACCTTCGGGTTCCGGCAGGGAGAGTGTCGTCGAGCTCGTCCGGGCGCGTTCTCCGTCCGTGTGGATCCCGGTGCCGGCCATTACCAGGCCGCGCCGGGAGTCGGAGATCGACGGGGTCGACCGCGTCTTCCTCGCCCCCGCCGAGTTCGATCGCCAGCTCGCCGCCGACGAGCTGTTGGAGTGGTCCCGGATCGGCTCGTACCGCCGGGGCACCCCGTACCCACCGCTGCGTGCCCGGCTCGACGCCGGGCAGCCGGTGCTGCTCCCGCTCGATCTGCGTGGCGCTCTGCTGGTCCGTGCGCGCCTGCCCGATTGCCGGCTGGTGCTGCTGAGCCCACCCGGGTATCAACCCGACGCCGGCGTCGCGGCCACCGTCGAGCACACGCTGACCCACGACCTCACCGAGCGTGTGGTCGACGAGCTGGTAGGCTTACTCGGTTCTTCTTATCCGGATCCGGCCTGGTCGCGCGTACGCGGCTGACGGCTGGCCGCCGTTGAGACTCAGCACCGCGTCCGCGCGGCTCGAAAGACGCAGAGGTTAATTCGTGGGATCCATCGCCAACCCCGAAGGCATCACCAACCCGCCGATCGACGAGCTCCTCGAGAAGACGACGTCGAAGTACGCGCTGGTCATCTTCGCCGCCAAGCGCGCGCGCCAGGTGAACGCCTACTACAGCCAGCTCGGTGAGGGCCTCCTGGAGTACGTCGGCCCGCTCGTCGAGACCACCCCGCAGGAGAAGCCCCTCTCGATCGCCATGCGCGAGATCAACGGCGGCCTGCTCACCGCCGAGCCGACCGACCAGCCGTAAGCCCTCGCTGGCCGATGTCCGCCTCGATCGTCCTCGGGGTCGGCGGCGGCATCGCCGCCTACAAGGCGTGCGAGCTGCTGCGACTCTTCACCGAATCGGGTCACCGGGTTCGGGTCGTGCCGACCGCGTCGGCGCTCCGGTTCGTCGGGGCGCCGACCTGGGCGGCACTCTCCGGTCAGCCGGTGGCCGACGACGTCTGGACCGACGTCCACGAGGTGCCGCACGTCCGGCTCGGTCAGCAGGCCGATCTGGTGGTGGTCGCGCCGACCACCACCGACCTGCTCGCCAAGGCCGCGCACGGGCTCGCCGACGACCTGCTCACCAACACCCTGCTGACCGCTCGCTGTCCAGTGTTGTTGGCCCCGGCCATGCACACCGAGATGTGGGAGCACCCGGCCACCGTGGCCAACGTCGCCACGCTGCGGGCCCGGGGTGTCCTGGTCATCGAGCCCGCCGTCGGCCGGCTCACCGGCGTCGACACCGGCAAGGGGCGCCTGCCCGACCCGGCCGAGATCTTCGCCGTCGCCCGTCGGGTCCTGGCCCGGGGTGTCTCCGCCCCCACCGACCTGGCCGGCCGCCGGGTGGTCGTCACCGCAGGTGGCACCCGGGAGCCGTTGGACCCGGTCCGCTTCCTGGGTAACCGCTCCTCGGGCAAGCAGGGTTACGCGTTCGCCCGCGCGGCGGTCGCCCGGGGCGCCCGGGTCACCCTGATCGCGGCCAACGTCTCCCTCTCCGACCCCGCCGGCGTCGACCTGATCCGGGTGGGCACCACCGCTGAGCTGCGGGAGGCGACGCTGAAGGCCGCCGTCGAGGCCGACGCGGTGGTGATGGCGGCGGCTCCGGCCGATTTCCGGCCGGCGGCGTACGCGCCTGGCAAAATCAAGAAGTCGGACGATGGCGTCGCGCCCACCATCGAGCTCGTCACGAACCCGGACATCGCGGCTGAGCTCGGCAAGCGCAAACGACCGGGGCAGCTGCTGGTGGTGTTCGCGGCCGAGACCGGCGACGCGGAAGCCAACGGCCGTGCGAAACTCGCCCGGAAGCGGGCCGACCTCATCGTGATCAACGAAGTCGGTCCGGACAAGGTCTTCGGGGCCGACACCAACACGGTGACGGTCATCGGCGCGGACGGCTCGGTCAGCCGTTTGCCCGAGCAGGCCAAGGAGGCTGTGGCCGACACCGTCTGGGATCTGGTCGTGGCGCGGCTGACCGGTGACTCCTGACGGGTGGTAAAGGTCGCGACCGATCCCGACACCGACCGCAGTGGTGATTACACTGCCGCGGAACGACCTCAAACGCTTAGGAGTGCCGTGACACGCCGCCTCTTTACGTCCGAATCGGTCACGGAAGGCCACCCGGACAAGATCGCCGACCAGATCAGCGATGGCATCCTCGACGCGCTGCTGGCCGAGGACCCCCACAGCCGCGTGGCGGTGGAGACCATGATCACCACCGGCCAGGTGCACATCGCCGGTGAGGTGACCACCAAGGCGTACGCCGACATCCCGACGATCGTCCGTCGGACCATCCTCGACATCGGCTACGACTCATCGAAGAAGGGCTTCGACGGCGCCTCCTGTGGGGTCAGCGTCTCCATCGGTGCACAGTCCGAGGACATCGCGCAGGGCGTGGACAATGCCTTCGAGTTGCGGACCGGGGCGTCGGAGAGCGCGCTGGACGCGCAGGGCGCCGGCGACCAGGGCATGATGTTCGGCTTCGCCTGCTCGGAGACGCCCGAGCTGATGCCGCTGCCGATCGCTCTCGCTCACCGGCTGGCCCGTCGCCTCGCCGCGGCGCGCAAGGACGGCACGATTCCCTACCTGCGGCCGGACGGCAAGACCCAGGTGACCATCGAGTACGAGGGGCTGCGCCCGGTCCGGCTGAACACCGTGGTCGTGTCCAGCCAGCACGCCGCGGACATCTCGCTCGACTCGCTGCTCACTCCGGACGTGCGCGACCATGTGATCTCCCCGGAGCTGGAGAGCCTGGGTCTGGACACCGACGGCTACCGGCTGCTGGTCAACCCGACCGGCCGGTTCGAGATCGGTGGCCCGATGGGTGACGCCGGGCTGACCGGCCGCAAGATCATCGTCGACACCTACGGCGGGTACGCCCGGCACGGTGGCGGCGCGTTCTCCGGCAAGGATCCGTCCAAGGTGGACCGCTCTGCCGCGTACGCGATGCGTTGGGTGGCCAAGAACGTCGTCGCCGCCGGTCTGGCCGAGCGGTGCGAGGTGCAGGTCGCGTACGCCATCGGCAAGGCCCACCCGGTGAGCCTGTTCATCGAGACGTTCGGCACCGAGACCGTGCCGGTCTCCTCGATCGAGAAGGCCGTCGCCGAGGTGTTCGACCTGCGTCCGGCCGCGATCATCCGGGACCTCAACCTGCTCCGCCCGATCTACCAGCAGACCGCCGCGTACGGCCACTTCGGCCGGGAGCTGCCGGACCTGACCTGGGAGAGCACCGACCGGGCCGCCGACCTCAAGTCGGCCGCGGGAGCCTGACCGCCACCAGGCGTAGCGACCGGCGACCCGCTGAGGGGTCGCCGGTCGCGCGCGTCTGCGTGGATGTCCCGCTGGCGCACCTGGACCGGCCGTTCGACTACCTGGTGCCGGCGGAGCTGGACGAGGTGGCGGTGCCCGGAACCCGGGTGAAGGTGCGCTTCGCCGGTCAGCTCGTCGACGGGTGGTTGCTGTCCCGCGCCGACGACTCCGGGCACACCGGCCGCCTCGCGTACCTGGAGAAGGTGGTCTCGCCGGAGCCGGTGCTGGCGCCCGAGGTCGCCCGGTTGGCCCGGGCGGTCGCCGACCGGTACGCGGGCAGCCTCGCCGACGTGCTCCGGCTCGCCGTGCCGCCCCGGCACGCGCGGGTGGAGAAGGAACCCCGCGAGGACCAGCCCAGCCCAGCGGCCACCGCCGAGGCCGAGGCGGTCGACCCGCGCGGGTGGCGGGACTACCCGACCGGCCCGGCGCTGCTGCGCGCGCTCACCGACGGTCGGGCCCCCGCGCGGTCTGGTCGGCGCTGCCCGGCGAGGACTGGGCGGCGCGCTACGCCGACGCGGTGGCCGCCACCGTCGCCGGCGGGCGCGGCGCGGTGGTCGTGGTGCCCGACGCTCGAGACCTCGACCGGCTGGACGCCGCGCTCACCGCCGTGCTCGGGCCGGGGCGGCATGTCAGCCTCTCCGCCGCGCTCGGGCCGGCCCGCCGCTACCGGGCGTTCCTCGCCGCCCGCCGTGGGCAGGTGCCTGTGGTGATCGGTACCCGGGCGGCGATGTTCGCCCCGGTGGACCGGCTCGGCCTGGTCGCCGTCTGGGACGACGGCGACGACCTGCACTCCGAGCCCCGGGCTCCCTACCCGCACGCCCGCGACGTGCTGCTCACCCGTGTCCAGCTCGCCGAGGCGGGCGCGCTGGTCGGCGGGTACGCCCGCACCGCCGAGGCACAGCTGCTGCTGGAGACCGGCTGGGCTCGGGAGGTGGTGGCCGACCGGGCGACCGTGCGGGCTCGAATCCCGGCCATCGCGCCGACCGGCGACGACCCACAACTGGCCCGCGACCCCGGGGCCGCCACCGCCCGGCTGCCCAGCCTGGCCTGGACGGCTGCCCGCGACGCCATCCGGCAGGACCTGCCGGTGCTGGTGCAGGTGCCCCGACGCGGCTACCTGCCGTCGATCTCCTGCGACCAGTGCCGCACCCCGGCACGGTGCGAGCACTGCGCAGGCCCACTCGCGCTGCCCTCGGCCGGCGGCACCCCGGCCTGCCGGTGGTGCGCTCGGGTGGCCGCCGCGTACGCCTGCCCGCAGTGCGGTGGGCGGCGGCTGCGGGCCGCGGTGACCGGCGCCCGGCGCACCGCCGAGGAGCTGGGCCGAGCGTTCCCCGGCGTGCCGGTGCGCACCTCGGGGCGTGAGGAGGTGCTGACCGACGTGCCCGGCGGTGCGGCCCTGGTGGTGGCCACGCCCGGTGCCGAGCCGGTGGCCGAGGGCGGCTACGGCGCGGTGCTGCTGCTCGACTCGTGGGCCCTGCTGACCCGGGCCGACCTGCGGGCCGGCGAGGAGGCGCTGCGCCGCTGGCTGGCGGCGGCGGCCCTGGCCCGTCCGGCACCGTCGGGCCGGGTGGTGGTGGTCGCCGACGGCGCGCTCGCTCCGGTGCAGGCGCTGCTGCGGTGGGACGCCGCCTGGTTCGCCGGCCGGGAGTTGGCCGAGCGCCGGGAGCTTGGCTTCCCGCCGGCCGTACGGATGGCGAGCCTCACCGGTCCGGCCACGGCGGTGGCGGACCTGCTCGCCGCGGCCCGGCTGCCCGACGACGCCGAGGTGCTCGGGCCGGTGCCGGCCGAGGAGGGGCGGGAACGGATGCTGGTCCGGGTGCCCCGGGCCCGGGCTGCCGCGCTCGCCGAGGCGCTGCACTCGGCCGCGGGCGCTCGCGCTGCCCGTAAGGCCGCCGACCCGGTCCGTCTCCAGGTCGATCCGTTGAGCCTGTTCTGACTGTTTCGGCTGGTGCCGACACCTGGCTGCCCTGGCCCGCGGCGGTGGCCTCGCACACCGCGTCCGGCAAAGCGCTGGAGTCAGGGTGGTAGCATCGCCCGTCATGCTCGGGCGTACGACGGCCTCAGGTCACGGCACCGCGTCAGACGGGCGGGCCGAGCTGAAGTCCGCTGTATGGCGCGACGGTGGCGGGAACGCGTCGGACGCGATGTCGATGATGTCAAACAGCCGGTTATCAGGGGTGGACCAGTCGTGACCGTTCGACAATCGATCGTCTTCAACGGCGACCTCGGCAGCGGCAAGAGCACCGTGTCGGTGGAGATCGCCAAGCGGCTCGGGATGCGCCGGGTCAGCGTGGGTGATCTCTACCGGGAGATGGCGCAGCAGCGGCAGATGACCGCTCTGCAGCTCAACCTGCACGCCGAGCTCGACCAGGCCGTCGACGGCTACGTCGACCAGCTCCAGCGGGACATCGCCGCCTCCGGTGAGCCCCTGATCATGGACTCTCGGCTGGCCTGGCACTTCTTCACCGACGCGCTGAAGGTGCACATGATCACCGAGCCGGGCGAGGCGGCCCGCCGGGTGCTCGCCCGCCCCTCCGGGCCGGCGGAGAGCTACGCCTCCCTGGAGGAGGCCACGGACAAGCTCCGTGAGCGCAGCGCGAGCGAGCGCAGCCGGTTCATCATCCGCTACGGGGTGGACAAGGCCCGACTGCGCAACTACGACCTGATCTGTGACACCACCAGGGCCTCCGCCTCCGAGGTGATCGAGCAGATCATCGCCGCGTACGAGGGCACGCTCGGCGCCGAGGTGCTGCGCGACGGGCCGCCGCTGCTGCTGCTGGACCCGGCCCGGGTCTACCCGACCGAGGACATCGCCACCCTGCGCGGTCTGTGGGACACCGATTTCGTCGGCAGCGTGGCCGAGGCCGGCGTCGAGTCGCTGGAGCCGTTGAAGATCGGGTTCACCGGCGAATACTTCTTCGTCGTCGACGGTCACCGGCGGCTCAGCGCGGCCCTGCAGAGCGGCTTCTCCCTGGTCCCCGCCCAACTGGTCGCCGAGGTCGACGAGCCGGTGGTGGGTGGGATGACCGCGATCGACTACTTCGCCGCCCAGGTGCGCCCCGGCCTGGTCTACGACTGGGAGGCGGCCCACAAGATCCGCCTGCCGCTGCCCGAACCCGCGCTGGTCCGCGGCGACGCGGTGCTCGCCGGGGACCCGGGCGTCGGCGCCTGACGGGTTCGTTCCCCGCGCCGGTCTGAACCCGGCGTGGGGCCCCGGCCCGCCTCCGCTGCCCGCCATGAGGGCTGCCGGGATCGGCCGGCACCGGGATGATGGAGCCTCCGACGCATCGACGGGGAGGCCGACCATGGACGCTGCCGAGGCGCTCACACTGCTCATGTCGCCGCAGGGGCGCATCGACCCGTACCCGACGTACGAGATTCTGCGCGCGCACGGGCCGGTGGTGCAGGCCATGCCGGGCCTCTACGTGGTGACCGGCTATCCGGAGGTCGACGAGCTGCTGCGCGACCCCCGCCTCGGGGTGCTGGACGACGCGCTGCGGGATCAGGTCTGGCCGAACTGGCGGGAGAGCCCCGCGGTGTCGTCCATCGCCCGGTCCATGCTGCGGACCAACCCGCCCGATCACAGCCGGATGCGTCGGCTCGCCTCCGGTGCGTTCAGCCCGCGCCGGGTCGCCGGGATGCGCGACGTGGTGCGCGCCCAGGCCGAGGAACTGCTCGACGCGATGGTGGCCCGGGCCTCCGACGGTGAGCCGGTCGACGTGCTGGACGACTTCGCGTACCCGCTGCCGGTGGGTGTGATCTGCGCGCTGCTCGGCGTGCCGGCGGCCGACCGGCCGCTGTTCCGCCGCTGGGCCGGTGACCTGACCGGGGTGCTGGAACCGGAGATCACTGCCGAGGAGTTGGCCGTCGCCGATGCCGGCGCCACCGAGCTGCGCGACTACTTCGTCGACCTGGTCGTCGCCCGGCGTCGCGCACCGGCCGACGACCTGACCACGGCGCTGGTCCAGGTGCACGACGCCGACGGCGACCGGCTCACCGGCGACGAGCTGCTGGCCAACCTGGTGGTGCTGCTGGTCGCCGGTTTCGAGACCACCACCAACCTGCTCGGCAACGGGCTTGTCGTGCTGCTGGGTCACCCCGAGGCCGCCGCCGCACTGCGTGCCGACCCCGACCTCGTCCCGGCGTACGTCGAGGAGCTGCTGCGTTTCGACTCCCCGGTGCAGTTGACCACCCGGACCAGCACCGCGCCGGTGCGCTGCGGCGGGCTCGACCTGCCGGTTGGCAGCACGACGTTGCTGCTGCTCGGCGCGGCCAACCGGGACCCGCGGCGGTTCCCCGACCCGCAGCGCTTCGACCCGACACGTGACCAGGCGCACCCGCTCTCCTTCGGCGCCGGTCCGCACTACTGCCTCGGCGCCGGCCTGGCCCGGCTGGAGGCGCAGCTGGCCTTCCCGATGCTGCTGCGCCGCCTGCCCGAGCTGGCCCTGGCCGAGGTGCCCCGGCACCGCACCCGGCTCACCCTGCGTGGCTACGAGAGAGTTCCGGTGACGCTGGGCACACCGGCGGCGGCCGATCGAGGTACGCCGGCCGGCGCGCAGTCGGGCACTCCGTAGACTGGTACGGCACCGCTCGTCCCACCTGTAGAAGGAGCCGTCCCGCGTGACCGTCCAGCCCATCCGTCTTTTTGGGGATCCGGTGCTGCGCACGCCGGCCGATCCGGTGGTCAACTTCGACGCCGAGCTGCGTCGGCTCGTCGCCGACCTCACCGACACGATGCGTGAGCAGAACGGCGCCGGCCTGGCCGCGCCGCAACTCGGTGTGAGCCTGCGGGTGTTCACCTTCGACGTCGACGACGTGCTCGGGCACCTGATCAACCCGGTGCTCGAGTTTCCCGACGAGGAGGAGCAGGACGGCCCGGAGGGCTGCCTGTCGATTCCTGGGCTCTACTTCGACACGAAGCGTCGGCAGAACGTCATCGCCAAGGGCTTCAGCTCCTTCGGTGACCCGATGCAGATCGTCGGCACCGGCCTGATGGCGCGCTGCGTGCAGCACGAGACCGACCACCTCGACGGGGTGCTCTTCCTGGACCGGTTGGATTCGGAGGGGCGCAAGGAAGCCATGAAGGCGATCCGCCAGGCCGAGTGGTACGACGCGGGAGCCCCGCCGACGGTCAAGCTCAGCCCGCACATCAGCGACCCCTTCGGTCTGGGGCGGTGACCCGGATGCGCGTGATCTTCGCCGGTACGCCGGCTGTCGCCGTTCCCGCCCTGGCCGCCGTCGCCGCCTCCCGGCACGAGCTGGCCGCCGTGGTCACCCGGCCCGACGCACCCGCCGGGCGCGGGCGCGGTCTGTCCCGCTCCCCGGTCGGCGAGTGGGCCGACGAGCACGGCGTCGAGGTGCTCACGCCGGCCCGCCCCCGCGACCCCGAGTTCCTCGACCGGCTGCGCGAACTCGCGCCGGACTGCGTGCCGGTGGTGGCCTACGGCGCGCTGGTGCCGCCGGCTGCCCTGGAGATCCCCCGGTACGGCTGGGTCAACCTGCACTTCTCGCTGCTGCCCGCGTGGCGCGGCGCCGCGCCCGTGCAGCACGCCGTGCTGCACGGTGACGAGCTGACCGGGGCCAGCGTCTTCCACCTGGAGGAGGGTCTGGACACCGGCCCGGTCTTCGGCACCCTGACCGATGAGATCCGCGCTGCCGACACCTCCGGTGACCTGCTGGAGCGACTCGCCGATTCCGGTGCCGGGTTGCTGGTGGCGGTGCTCGACGCGATCGCCGACGGCACCGCCAGGGCTGAGCCGCAGCCCGCCGACGGGGTGTCGCTGGCGCCGAAGCTCACGGTGGACGACGCCCGGGTGCGTTGGAATGACCCGGTCTTCGCCGTGGACCGCCGGATCCGCGCCTGCACCCCGGCGCCGGGCAGTTGGACCACGTTCCGGGGCGAGCGGGTGAAGCTCGGCCCGGTGGTGCCGGCGCCCGACGGCCCACAGTTGAAACCGGGGGAGTTGCTGGTGGAGAAGTCGCGGGTGCTGGCCGGCACGGCGACCGTGCCGGTGCGGCTCGGCGAGGTCCGTGCCGCGGGCAAGCGGGCCATGGGCGCGACCGACTGGGCGCGCGGCGTTCGCGTCGGCACCGGCGAGGACTTCGCGTGACGGCCCCGGAGGGTACGCGCCCGACGCGCTCCGGCTCGTGGACCGATCGTGGCGGGGACCGTCGTCCGGTCCGGCCACCGATGGACCGACCGCGCCGCGCGGCGTACGAGGCGGTGGCCGCGGTGCACCGCGACGACGCGTTCGCCAACCTGGTGCTGCCCATCATCCTGCGGGAGGAGGGGCTGTTCGGCCGGGACGCCGCCTTCGCCACCGAGCTGACCTACGGCACCCTGCGTCACCTGGGCACGTTGGACGCGATCCTGACCGACGCGGCCGGCCGGGACGTGGCCCGGATCGACCCGCCGGTACGCGACGCGCTGCGGCTCGGGGCGTACCAACTGCTGCACACCCGGGTGCCGGCGCACGCCGCGGTCTCGTCGACGGTGGACCTGGTCCGCTCGGTCGCGCCGGGCGCCACCGGCTTCGCCAACGCGGTGCTGCGCGAGGTGTCCACCCGTGACTCGGACGCCTGGGTGGCGAAGCTCGCCCCACCGATGGAGACCGACCCGGTCGGGCACCTGTCCCTGGCGTACAGCCATCCGCAGTGGATCGTGCGGGCCTTCTCCGAGGCTCTCGACGGCGATCTGGGTGAGACGGCCCGCCTCCTGATCGAGGACAACGAGCGCCCGCCGGTGCACCTGTGCGCCCGGCCCGGGCTGATCGACCCGGTCGAGCTGGCCGACCAGGTCGGCGGGGCGCCCGGCGCCTTCTCGCCGTACGCCGTCTATCTGCCCGGCGGCGCGCCGGGCGACATCCCGGCGGTGGTCGACGGCCGTGCCCACGTGCAGGACGAGGGCTCCCAGTTGGTGGCCACCGCACTCGCCGACGCGCCGTTGGACGGCCCGGACGGGCGTTGGCTGGACCTGTGCGCCGGCCCGGGTGGCAAGGCCGGGTTGCTGGGCGCGCTGGCCGCGCAACGTGGTGCCCGGGTGACGGCGGTGGAGGTGGCCGAACACCGGGCCCGGTTGGTCTCACAGGCGACCCGGGGCCTGCCGGTGGCCGTGCTGACCATGGACGGCCGTGAGGTCGGCGCCGACCCGAAGCTGCCGGAGCAGCACTTCGACCGGGTGCTGGTGGACGCCCCGTGCACGGGGTTGGGCTCGCTGCGGCGCCGGCCGGAGTCGCGTTGGCGCCGCCAACCGTCCGACCTGCCGCCGCTGACCCGGCTGCAACGGGAGTTGCTCGGCGCGGCGCTGCGGGCGGTCCGCCCGGGTGGTCTGGTCGCCTATGTCACCTGCTCGCCGCACACCGTCGAGACGCACGTGACGGTGACCGAGGCGGCCCGCCGTAGCGGGGTTCCGGTGGACTTCGTGGACGCCCGTCCGCTGCTGCCGGCCGGCATGCCCGGTCTGGGCGACGGGCCGACCGTCCAGCTGTGGCCACACCGGCACGGCACCGACGCGATGTTCCTCGCCGTCCTGCGGCGAGGCTGACGGGACCCGCATCCGGCCGGTCCTGCGACCGGCCGGATGCGGAGGCGATCAGGTGACCGGGAGGCCCTTGGTGCCGGCGTTCTTCATCGAACGGGTCAGGTTCCGGTCGGAGATCCAGAGGAAGCACTGCACGCCACGGTTGCCGTTCTTCCACTCCTCCTCGTACGGCTGGTAATAGATCGTCCCGGCACGGAAGTCGAGCTGGGAGTTGTCCGGCACCTTGGCGTACTTGGCGATCATCGTCTGGCAGGCCCGGTGGGTCCGCGTGATGGTGCGGGAGAACTCGGCGTAACTGACGTCCGGAGCCTGCCAGACCCCGACGAACTCGGCGTGGTGCTTGGCGGTGCAGGCGACCGGCACCATCTCGTCGATGTCGTCCTTGACCAGCTTCGGGTTGAAGCAGCGGTACGCCAGCGGCGACGCACCGGTCAGCGCACCCCGGAGGCTGCCGGTGCGCAGATCGACGGCGGTGTCGTCGATGCTGGCGATCTCGGTGACGTCGCAGCGGTACCAGCGGGCCCCGCCCGCCCAGGCCTGAGGCGACGGCAGCACGACGGTCAGGCCGAGTCGCCCGGAACGCCAGTCGGCGCCCACCGCCTTGTTGACCTCCGTGTCGCACGCGGCCTGAGCGGCCCGCATGCCTACCGAGCCGGGCTGCGGGGCTGTGCCGCCCTCGGCGCCCGGGCCGGTGAGTGTGCCGACGTGCACGGTCTCGACCCGGTGCGACTCGGTGCACGCCGTCGGGTTGTAGCCGGTCAGGAAGCCGACCTGCTGGGAGGTCTGGTGGCAGACGTCGGCGGCGGGAACGAACTGCTGCGCCGTGACGGGCGCCGGCCAGTCGTCGATGAGGTCACGGTCGACTCCGGCGGGTGTGCCGCACCCGGCCAGCGCCAGGGCCAGGGCCAGGGCCGCGCCCCCGGCGAACGCCGCCAACCACCGTCGCATCCCCGACCTCCCGCCGCTGGTGGCCTCCAGCCGGACCTCGCCGGTCGGTAGCGCCACGGCGCAGCAGCATACGGCACCGATGTTCAGATCGCGGGTAGTCCCTCCGGGCCGGCGCCGCGCATCGAGCGGGTCAGTTTGCGGTCGTCGCTCCACAGGAAACAGCGCACTCCACGGTCACCCTCCTCCCACTCCCGTTGCGACGGTGGGTAGTAGATGGACCCGGCCCGGTACGGCAGGTCGCTGTTGTTCGGCACGGCCGCGTACTCGGCGATCAACGCCATGCAGCGTTTGTGCGCCTGCTCCGCGGAGTTGCTGAACGCCGCCCAGCTCATGTCGCTTTCCGTGTAGACGCCCACGAACTCGGCGCGGTGCGGCTCGGTGCAGAGCACCGGCGCCATGTAGTTGAGGTTGTCGCCGATGAGCTTGGGGTCGAAGCAGCGGTGGGCCAGTGGGCTGTCGCCGATCAACGCGCCGCGCAGGCTGCCGGTGCGGTTCACCGGGCGCGTGTTGTCGATGCTGCCGGTCTCGCTGAGGTCGCAGCGGAACCAGCGCGCGCCGCCGGCCCAGGCGGGTGCGGAGGGCAGCGCGAGGGACAGGGTGAGTCGGGCTGTGTGCCAGTCACCGCCCAGCACCTCCCGGGCTCGCTGGTCGCACTCGGCGCGGGCGGTGCGCAGCGCCGACCCGCCGGGCCCTGGCCGGGTCTCGGTCAGCACGTCAGGCCCGACGAAGGTGCCGACGTGGATGGTCTCGGCCAGGTGGTTGCGTGCGCAGTCCACCGTCTCGTATGTGCCGGCCTGCACGACCGCGGTGATGCGGGGCAGGCAGCTGTCGGTGGCCGGGGCGAACGGCGTCGGGACCCGCAGCGCCGGCCAGTCGTCGGTGAGATCACCGTCCGCGCCGCGCGCCGGCGTGCAGCCGGCCAGCAACACCGTTGTGACGCCGGCCAACACCAGCGCTGGAAGCCACCGTCGCATTGTCCGCCCTTCCGGGAGCTGGCGGCCGGTCACCGCGTCCCGCGGCGAGAACCCGGCGGGCGTGCAGCCTATGGCACCGTCCCGCTTGGAGTGTCGTCGCGTTTCGGTCGATCGGCCAGCCACTGATGTCTGTTCGTCCGGATTAAGGGGTCCGGAGCGTCCAATTCTGCACCATTGGTCACTGCTGGATCACAACGCGTCCCCGTGGGTGCCGCGATGCTGGTGGCGGGTGGCCACGTTCGTACACTGGCCCCGTGACCGTACCGCCGCCGATCGTCGCGCCGAGCATCCTGGCCGCCGATTTCTCCCGCCTCGCCGAAGAGGTCCGTGCCGTCGAGGACGCCGCGGACTGGTTGCACGTCGATGTGATGGACAACCATTTCGTGCCGAACCTGACCATTGGGCTGCCCGTGGTGCAGAGCCTGCGGGCTGTCACCGCGATGCCGTTCGACGTGCACCTGATGATCGAGGATCCGCGCCGGTGGGCCCCCGGTTACGCCGACGCGGGGGCGTACAACGTCACCTTCCACGCGGAGGCGTCCGACGACCCGGTGGCGTTGGCCAAGGACCTGCGCTCGGCCGGCGCGAAGGCTGGCCTGGCCATCGACCGGGACACCCCGATCGAGCCGTACCTGGACCTGCTGCCCAGCTTCGACACCCTGCTGATCATGACGATCAAGGCCGGGTTCGGTGGGCAGCGGTTCGTCCCGCAGTTGCTGGACAAGGTGCGCACCGCCCGCCGGCACGTCTCGGCCGGGCACCTGGAGCTGCGCATCGAGGTGGACGGCGGGATCGCCGCCGACACCATCGAGCAGGCGGCCGCCGCGGGCGCCGACGCGTTCGTGGCCGGCACCGCCGTGTACGGCGCTGCCGACCCGGCGGAGGCGGTACGGCACCTGCGGGCACTGGCGGAACGCGCGGCGCCCGAGGCCTGAGGTGGACCCCGACGGCGATCGTAAGGACATCATCCTCGTCGTCGACGACGACGAGGACATCGCTCGTTTCGTCGAGTTCAACCTGCGGCTGCACGGCTTCGAGGTGATCCACGCCAGCGACGGCCAGGAGGCACTGGAGGTCATCGAGCGCCAGCGGCCGGACCTCGCGGTGGTCGACCTCATGATGCCCCGGATCGACGGGCTGGAGCTGACCCGGCGGCTGCGCGCCGACCCGATGACCTCCGCCCTGCCGGTGATCATGCTGACCGCCAAGGGGATGACCGTGGACAAGGTCCACGGGCTCAGCGCCGGCGCCGACGACTACCTGGTGAAACCGTTCGACACCGCCGAGCTGGTGGCCCGGGTCTCGTCCACGCTGCGCCGGAACAAGGAGTTCCGGGAGGTCTCCCCGTTGACCGGGCTGCCCGGCAACAGCCGGATCCGTCGGGAGATCAGCGATCGGGTCCGGCACGGCGTGGACTACGCGGTCGGCTACGTCGACATCGACCGGTTCAAGAGCGTCAACGACCGGTACGGCTTCGTCCGCGGCGACGACTTCATCTCCACGCTGGCCCGCAGCCTGCACCGGGCGGTGGTGGCGGTGGGCCTGCCACCGGCCTTCCTCGGCCACGTCGGCGGCGACGACTTCGTCATCGTCTGCGCCCCGGACCAGGTTCGTCCGCTGACCTCCCAGGCGGTGGTCGATTTCGAGAACGCCGCCGACACGCTCTACGACCCGACCGACCGTGAGCGTGGCTTCGTCGAGCTGAAGGACCGGCGCGGCACCATCCGTCGCGCCGCCCTGGTCACGCTCTCCATCGGGGTCTCCCTGTCCGACGCCGGCAAGCGGTTCACCGACCCCCTCGAGGCGATTGCGATGGCCTCGGAGATGAAGACGGTGGCCAAGAGTCAACCGGGCTCGTACGTGGCCGTGGACCGGCGCCGCGGCGTCACCTGAGCGTGATAACGCTGTGAAGTAGCTCGCCTAGGTGGCGGCGCACACGGATCGGCGTGTAAGACTGCCGGTATACCCACCACGCGCTGGCGGGACTCGGTGAAATTCCGAACCGGCGGTGATCCACGGTCCAACCGTGGTCAGCCCGCGACCCGGACGGCTCTGCCGCCCGGTGGACCTGGTGAAAATCCGGGGCCGACGGTTGGGGGCGGTTCGTCCGCGCCCAGACAGTCCGGATGGGAGACAGCGCGCGGGACGGACGGGTCCGAGCCGGCCGCTGGCTTCAGCGTGCCGTGCCGAGCCCCCCGGGGCGGCTGTGCCGTTCCCGGAATCCGCCTCCGCCTGCCCGTGGCCCCATGGCCGCAGCCTCCCTGACCGCCCGCGCGCGGACCGGCGAGTGAGAGGCAGGGGCAGGGCGATGGCCAGCGTCTCCGTCGATGAGGCGATGCGGCGTGCGATCGAGTTGGCGGCGCGCGGGCTCGGCACCACCAGCCCCAACCCGGTGGTCGGTTGCGTGCTGCTCGATGAGGCTGGCCAGGTCGTCGGTGAGGGCTTCCACGCGTACGCCGGCGGCCCGCACGCCGAGATCGTCGCCCTGGCACAGGCCGGGCAACGGGCCAAGGGTGGCACCGCCATCGTCACCCTCGAACCGTGCAACCACACCGGGCGCACCGGCCCCTGCAGTTCCGCGCTCGTCCAGGCCGGGGTGGACCGGGTGGTCATCGCCGTATCCGATCCCAACCCGGTCGCTTCCGGCGGCGCCGCCACCCTGCGCGCCGCCGGGGTCCGGGTCGACCTGGGGGTACGCGGCGAGGAGGCCGAGGCCGGCAACGTCGCCTGGCTGACCTCGATGCGCCGGGGCTGGCCGTACGTGATCTGGAAGTACGCCGCCACGCTCGACGGGCGCTCCGCCGCGGCGGACGGCACCAGCATGTGGATCACCTCGGAGGCGGCCCGGATCGACGTGCACGCGTTGCGCGGCACGGTCGACGCGGTGCTCGCCGGGGTGGGCACCGTGCTCGCCGACGACCCCCGGCTGACCGCCCGCAACCTGCGCGACGGCAGCCTGGCCATCCGGCAGCCGCTGCGGGTGGTGGTGGACAGCTCGGGGCGTACCCCGGCTGACGCCCAGGTCCGCGACGGCGCCGCACAGACGTGGATCGCGACCGCCGACGAGGTCGGCGCCGGCCCGGACGGCCGGGTCGACCTGCCGGCGCTGCTCGCGGCGCTGCACCAGCGCGGGGTCCGCGCGGTGCTGCTGGAGGGCGGCCCCCGGCTGGCCGGCGCGTTCCTGGAAGCCGGCCTGGTCGACAAGATCGTCGGGTACGTCGCGCCCCGGTTGCTCGGCGCCGGCCCGACCGCCCTGGTCGACGCGGGAGTGACCACCATCGCTGAGGCCATCGATCTGGAGTTCGTCGACGTTACGCAGATCGGTCCGGATCTCCGGATCACCGCTTTGCCCCGCAAAAGGGAGGGCTGACATGTTCACCGGCATTATCGAGGAGTTGGGCGAGATCGTCCGGGTTGCGCCGACGGCGGGCGATTCCGCGCTGCTCGGCGTACGCGGTCCGCTGGTCACGTCCGACGCCCGGCACGGCGACTCCATCGCGGTCAACGGCGTCTGCCTGACCGTCGTGGAGGTGGCCGACGGGGTCTTCACCGCCGACGTGATGGGGGAGACGCTGCGACGCTCCGCGCTGGGCGCGCTGCGCCCCGGTGACCCGGTCAACCTGGAGCGGGCCGCCGCGCTCGGCAGCCGCCTCGGCGGGCACCTGGTGCAGGGCCACGTGGACGGGGTCGGCGAGCTGATCTCCCGGGAGCCGGCCGAGCAGTGGGAGACCGTCCGGTTCCGGTTGCCCGCCGCCCTGTCCCGCTACGTGGTGGAGAAGGGCTCGATCACCATCGACGGTGTGTCGCTGACCGTGGCCGAGGTGGGCGCGGACGAGTTCGCCGTCGGGCTGATCCCGACCACGCTCAAGCTGACCACGCTCGGCGCGAAGGGTGTCGGCGACCCGGTCAACCTGGAAGTCGACGTCCTGGCGAAGTACGTCGAGCGGCTGCTCGGCGCCCGGCTCACCGACACCGACGGTCACGGGGTGGCCGCAAGCACGGGCGGGGTGGCCTGATGGGCCCGCTCAGCTGGCTGCTGGACGCCCAGGTGCACGTGGCCGGCTCGCCGGTCCTGGCCCGGGAGATCGTCGGTAACGTGTTCGGGCTGGTCTCCGCGCTGCTCGGATTGCGCCGGCTGGTCTGGGCCTGGCCGGTCGGCATGATCGGTAACGCGCTGCTCCTCACCGTCTTCCTCGGCGGGGTGTTCGCCACCCCGCAGGAGCACGACCTGTACGGGCAGGCCGGCCGACAGGTGTTCTTCTTCGCGGTCAGCGTCTACGGCTGGTGGCGCTGGCAGCGCAACCGTCGCGCCGACGCTGGGCAGGCGGCGGTCGTCCCGCGTTGGGCCACCGGTCGGGAGCGACTGGTGATCCTGCTGGCCGCCGTGGTCGGCACCGCCGCGGCGTACCCGGTGCTCGCGGCACTGGGCTCGTGGGGTCCGCTCCCCGACGCCTGGATCCTCACCGGCAGCCTGCTGGCCACGTACGGCATGGCTCGCGGTTGGGTGGACTTCTGGCTGCTCTGGATCGCGGTCGACGCGGTCGGCGTACCGCTGCTGCTGCGCGGCGGGTTCTACCCGTCGGCGGTCATGTACCTGATCTACGGCGCCCTCTGCGCCTGGGGCTTCGCCGCCTGGTGGCGCACGTCGCGCGCCACCCGGCCGGCCCCCCTCACGCCCATCTACACGGAGGCCGTCGCGTGACCAGCTTTGGGAGTATTGAGCAGGCGGTCGCGGAGATCGCGGCCGGTCGGCCGGTCGTCGTGGTCGACGACGCGAACCGGGAGAACGAGGGCGACCTGATCTTCGCGGCCGAGCTGGCCACCCCGGAACTGCTGGCGTTCATGGTCCGCTACACGTCCGGATACGTCTGCGTGCCGTTGACCGAGAGCGAGGCCGACCGGCTCGACCTGCCGCCGATGCACCACACCAACCAGGACCGGCGCGGCACCGCGTACACGGTGACCGTGGACGCCCGGGAGGGGATCAGCACCGGCATCTCCGCGGCCGACCGCGCCCACACCATCCGGTTGCTCGCGGGCGCCGACACCGACCCGACCGACCTGGCGCGGCCCGGGCACGTGGTGCCGCTGCGTGCTCGGGAGGGCGGGGTGCTGCGCCGACCGGGGCACACCGAGGCGTCGGTGGACCTGACCCGGCTGGCCGGGTTGCGCCCGGCGGGCGTGCTCTGCGAGCTGATCAACGACGACGGCACCATGATGCGGTTGCCGGACCTGGAGAAGTTCTGCGCCGAGCACGGTCTCACGCTGATCACCATCGCCGACCTGATCGCCTACCGGCGGCGGACCGAGAAGCAGGTCGAGCTGGTCGCCGACGCCCGGATGCCGACGCGGCACGGGGTGTTCCGGGCGCTGGGCTACCGCGCCGAGCACGACCCCGCCGAACACATCGCGATGGTGCTGGGCGACCTCGGCGACGGCCAGGACGTGCTGGTCCGGGTGCACTCCGAGTGCCTCACCGGGGACGTTTTCGGCTCCCTGCGCTGCGACTGTGGACCGCAGCTGGACGCCGCGCTGGCCCGGGTCGCGAAGGAGGGCCGGGGCGTCGTGCTCTACGTACGCGGACACGAGGGCCGCGGCATCGGGCTGCTGCACAAGCTTCAGGCGTACCAGTTGCAGGACCTGGGCCGCGACACCGTCGACGCCAACCTCGACCTGGGCCTGCCGGCCGACGCCCGCGACTACGGCACCGGCGCGCAGATCCTCTACGACCTGGGCGTGCGCTCGATGCGGCTGCTGACCAACAACCCGGCCAAGCGGGCCGGGCTGGAGGGGTACGGGTTGACCATCACGGGCCGGGAGGGGTTGCCGGCCGGCGCGCACCCGGAGAACCTGCGCTACCTCCGCACCAAGCGGGACCGGATGGGTCACCTGCTGGACGAGTTGGACGAGGTGTCCGAGGCGCCGCTGGGGCGTCCGGTCGCCAACGACGAGATCGGAGCATGACGATGGCGGGTTTCGGTGAGCCGGGAGTGGACGCGGTGGACGCCGCGGGGCTGACCGTCGGGGTTGTCGCCGCCCGGTGGCACGGTGAGTTGACCGACCACATGCTGGAGCGTGCGGTGGCGGCCGTCGAGGCGTGCGGGGCTCGCTCCGTGGTCGCCCGGGTCGCCGGCTCGGTCGAGTTGCCGGTGGTCGCCCAGGCCCTCGCGCGTCGCTGCGACGTGGTGGTCGCCCTCGGCGTGGTCGTCCGCGGTTCCACCGCCCACTTCGACTACGTCTGCCGCTCGGTCACCGACGGGTTGACCCGGGTGGCGCTGGACGAGGGCAAGCCGGTGGCGCACGGAGTGCTCACCGTGGAGACCATCGAGCAGGCCCGGGACCGCGCCGGTCTGCCCGGCTCGGCGGAGGACAAGGGCTGGTCCGCCACCGTCGCCGCGCTCGACGCCGCGCTGGCCATCCGACGTGTGGCCGCCGCAAACGTGCAGCGGGTCGGCTTCGGCGGCTGAGGTTTCCTCACAGCCGACCCGCCTCGATGATCCGGTGCAGGAACTGCCGGGTACGAGGCTGGGTCGGTTCGCCGAGCACCTGCTCCGGCGGGCCGCTCTCGATGACCCGACCCGCGTCGAGGAAGCAGACCTCGTCGGCGACCTCCCGGGCGAAGCCCATCTCGTGGGTGGCCAGCACCATGGTCATGCCATCGGCCTTCAGGTCCCGGATCATCGCCAGCACCTCACCGACGAGTTCCGGGTCCAGCGCGGAGGTGACCTCGTCGAGCAGCATCAGTCGAGGTGAGTTCGCCAGCGCCCGGACGATCGCCACCCGCTGTTGCTGCCCGCCGGAGAGCCTGTCCGGGTAGGCGTCCGCCTTGGCGCCGAGCCCCACCCGGTCGAGCAGCTCCCGGGCCTGGGCCTCGGCCTCCGCCCGGGCCCGCCGGTGTACGCGGCGGGGCGCGAGGGTGATGTTCTCCAACACGCTCAGGTGCGGGAAGAGGTTGTACGCCTGGAACACCATGCCGATCCGCCGACGGACCCGGTCCGGGTCCACACGGGGATCGGAGATGTCCTCCCCGTCCAACTCGATGGTGCCGTCGTCGAGTTCCTCCAGCAGGTTCACACACCGCAGCAGGGTGGACTTGCCGGACCCGGACGCACCGATCAGCGCCACCACCCGGTGTTCGGCGACGGTCAGATCGAGGTGGTCGAGCACGACGTGGCCGGCGAACTCCTTGCGCAGGCCACGGCAGCGCAGCAGAGCCATGGTCAGCCTCCCGACTGTCGACGGGCCGCGCGCAGCGTCACCCAGTCGGTGACCGCGATCAGCGGGATCGCGAGCAGCACGAAGAGCACCCCCGCCACGATGTACGGCGTGTAGTTGAACGACTGGGCGGTGGCGATCTGGGCGGCGCGGACCGCGTCGATCGGCCCGGCGAGCGAGACCAGCCCCACGTCCTTCTGCAAGGCCACCACATCGTTGAGCAGGGGCGGCGCCACCCGGCGGACGGCCTGGGGCAGAACCACGTGCCGCATCGTCTGCCGGTAGGTCAGGCCCAGCGAACGGGCCGCGGCGAGCTGGCTGGGATGCACCGACTCGATACCGGCCCGGAACACCTCGGCGAGGTAACCGCCGTAGGTGAGGACCAACGCGAGCCCACCGAGCACCAGCACCGGCGGCATGCCCTGCAGACGCAGCCCAGGCACCCCGAGGGTGAGCAGGTAGAGCACGATGATCAGCGGCAGGCCGCGGAAGGTGTAGGTGTAGCCGGCGGCCAGTGCCCGGACCGGGAAGAAGATCGGGCCGCGCAGCGTCCGCAGCACCGCGACCACCAGCCCGAGCACCAGCGCGCCGACCGCACAGCAGACCAGCAGCCGTACGTTGAGCCAGAGCCCGCTCAGCACCGCCGGCAGCGCGTCCCGGGCGATCGCCGGGTCCAGGAACGACTGCCGGACCCGGTCCCAGCCGGGCGCACCGGTCACCGCGACGACCAGCAGCGTGCCGAGCGCCGCCGTGGAGACGGCCGCGACCAGCACGCTGTAGACGGTCTGCCGACGCCGGTACGCGGACCGCCGCAGCTGCGCCTCGGAGGGGACGTGATCCAGAAGGGTCACCGCAGCTCGGCCGCCCCCGCCACCTGCGCGAGCCACTTCTCCTCCAACTGCTTCAGCGTGCCCGCCTCGGTGAGCTGACCGACCGCACCGGTCACGCAGGAGGTCAGCGGTGAGTTCTTGTCCAGCAGCAACCCGAACGCCTCGGGCGTGCCGACCTGCGGCACCTGCCCGACGATCACCGCGTCGGTGATCTCCGCTCCGGTGATGTAGAACGCGGTCGGCAGGTCCACCACGAGACCGTCCAACTGCCCGTTCTGCAGCGCCTTCTTGGCGTCGTCATTGCTGTTGTAGACCTGGGGCTTGGCGGTCGGCTTGATCACGTCGGTGATCGCCTGGTAGCTGGTGGTGCCGACCTGGGCGCCGAGCCGGGCATCGCGGAGATCGGCAAGCGACGTCCTGCCGGCGATCTTCGAGGACTTCAACGCGATGACGGTCTGCCGAACCAGGTAGTACGGCGCGGAGAAGTCGACCGCCTGCTTGCGCTCCTCAGTGATGGAGAACTGGTTGATGTCGAAGTCGAAGGTCTTCGGTCCCGGCGCGATCGCGGTGTCGAACTTGACCCGAGCCCAGGTGACGTCGGCGCGGGCATAGCCGAGCTTCTCGGCCACCGCGTACGCGACGGCGGACTCGAAGCCCGCACCGTTGTCCGGCTTGTCGTCGGAGAACCACGGCTCGTACGCGGGCTGGTCGGTGGCGATGGTGAGCTTGCCCGGCGTACGGGTGGGCAGGCTGTCCTTGGCGCAGGACGGCGATGCGGTGATGGTGGGGGTCGGTCCCTTTTCCTCCGGCGCGCATCCGGCGGTGGCTACGACGACGGCACCGGCGAGGGTGAGCGCGAGGAGACGCGAGCTGCTGGCCATGGCGGACAGCGTAGAGCTCCATGGGCATCGATCGAAGATTGTCCCACCATGTCGATAGGGAATTGCCGCGTCGATGCCCGCTGGGTGGGTACCGGCGGACCCGGACGCGGGGCGTCGATCGGGCGGCTGGAAGAATCGTCTTCCGTGAAGACGTTCGAGGAGTTGTTCGCCGAGCTGCAGGCCAAGGCCGCCGCCGGCACCCCGGGCTCGGGCACCGTCGCCGCCCTGGACAAGGGGGTGCACTTCATCGGCAAGAAGGTCGTCGAGGAGGCGGCCGAGTCGTGGATGGCCGCCGAGCACGAGGGGCCGGAGCGCACCGCCGAGGAGATCTCCCAGCTGCTCTACCAGGTCCAGGTGCTGATGCTCGCCAGCGGTCTCGAGCTCAAGGACGTCTACCGACATCTGTGAGTGCCCCCACCCGTTGATCGCCATCCGGATCGAAGGAGCACTCCGTCATGCTGCGTGTCGCCATTCCCAACAAGGGCACCCTGGCCGAGCCGGCCGCCCAGATGCTGCGCGAGGCGGGCTACCGCCAGCGCACCGACCCCAAGGACCTCGTCTGCCGCGACGAGGCCAACGACGTCGAATTCTTCTACCTGCGCCCCAAGGACATCGCTACCTACGTCGGCTCCGGTGACCTCGACCTCGGGATCACCGGCCGGGACCTGCTGATCGACTCGGCTGCGCCGGCCGAGGAGGTCGTCGACCTCGCCTTCGGTCAGGCCACCTTCCGCTTCGCCGCCCGCCCCGACGACATCGCCTCCGTCCAGGACCTGGGCGGGCACCGGATCGCCACCGCGTACCCGGGGCTGGTCGAGCGGCACCTCGGTGAGGTGGGCGTCAAGGCCGACGTCATCCGCCTCGACGGTGCGGTGGAGAACGCCGTACGCCTCGGCGTCGCCGACGTGATCGCGGACGTGGTGGAGACCGGCGCCACCCTGCGCCAGGCGGGCCTGGTGGTCTTCGGTGAGCCGCTGCTGCGCTCGTCGGCGGTGCTGGTCCGGCGCGCCGGCGCACCCGCGTACCCGCAGGCCGAGCAGTTGCTGCGCCGCCTGCACGGTGTGCTGGTGGCCCGCCGCTACGTGATGCTCGCCTACGACGTGCCGGCCGGTCTGCTGGACCGGGCCAGCGGTCTCACCCCGGGCATCGAATCGCCCACCGTCTCGCCGCTGCACCGCGAGGGCTGGGTGGCGGTGCAGGCGATGGTGCTCCGCGACGACGTCCACCGCATCATGGACGAGCTGTACGAGTTGGGCGCCCGCGCCATCCTCGTCACCAACATCCACGCCTGCCGGCTCTAACCGCACGTCCGACCCGCAGCGGGTTCGGGCTCGCGCTCGGGCTCGCTGTGGCCCGGCACCCGGCGCCGTCGGTGGGTCCGGTCCGTCTGGGGTGGGTGCGGCCGCTTGATCAACTCGGGATTCACGATGTCGGGGTGTCCGCCCGGAAGGGACACCCCGACTTCCGTGATCTGGAGGGGATCTAGCGCCTGCTGAGCCTGGCCGCGTAGGCGGCGCGCCCGCCGATCACCCTTCGATATCGAAGATCGCGCTCGACCATGGAAGTAGTGGCCTCAGGCGCGGCCGAGGCCACTACTTCCCGGATTCAGCACGATCTTGCGGGGCGGCGTCGGCGTCGGCGCGGTGTGGCCCGGCTGGCCAGAGGCGCAACGCGATGCAGTGCCGCTCGGCGGTGCGGTGCCGTGCGGTGGTGCGGTGCGGTGCGGTGCGGCGGGCTGCGGGTCGGGGCGGGTCGGCTTGGTGCGGGCGTGTCGGCTCGGTGGGGCGCGGTGTGCCTTGGCCGGCCGGGTCGGCTTGGCGGAGTGCGGGGCGGGTCGGCTTGGTGGGGTGCGGGGCGGGTCGGCTTGGTGGGGTGCGGCTGCGGTTCGGTTCGGTTCGAGGGCTCGGTGGTTCGGTGGTTCGGCGGGTCAGGGACTGCCGGGTGGGCGGTGGCTCGGCGGGTGGTGCGTTCGACGGGCGGGTGCGGGTGGCAGACTGGTGGGGTGAGTGAAACCGAGCTGATCCGCCTGAAGCCCCGCCGCATCCGGCTGGTCTGCTGGTCGGCGGCGATCGCGCTGGTGGTGGTGTTCGGTCTGGTTGCCACCTCGTTGAGTGGGCCGACCGGCGACGGCTACGGCAGCTTCCAGCGCGGTGACCAGATCGCCATGATCGGCCTGGGCGTCTTTGGTGCACTGGGCTTCCTGATCTTCACCCGCCCGCGGGTCGAGGCTGACGCGCGTGGCATTCGAGTGCGCAACGTGATCAGCTCGTACGAGCTGCCCTGGGAGGTCGTCCGGGGCATCCGCTTCGACCGGGGCGCGCCGTGGGCCAGCCTGGAGCTGCACGACGACGACCTGCTGCCGATGATCGCCCTGCAGGCAGCGGACAAGGAACTGGCCGTCGAAGGGGTCCGCGCGCTGCGGCGACTGCACCAGGCACACCAGGCCCGCCTCGCCGAACGCGCCGTCGGCCGCTAACCCGCGCCCCGCGCACCCCGCTCCGCACCCGCACCCGCACCCCGCTCCGCACCCGCACCCGCACCCGCTCCGCACCCGCTCCGCACCCGCGCCTGCGCACCCCGTGCACCCCGCCCCGCACCCCGTGCACCCCGCCCCGCGCCCGCACCCGCTTGCCACCGCCGCGCGTCGTCCCCAAGATCCGGGCAACTTCCCCGAAACTGCTGCCTCAGCGCGCCCGGAGGCAGCAGTTTCGGGGAAAGTGTGCGGATCTTGGCGCGGCGACGGCGCGTTTCGGGGAAGGCGCCCGGATCGTGGCCCGGTGACGGCGCGACCCGGGGGAAAGTGCTCAGCGGGGTGACGACGGGACAGTGACCCGGGAGCGACCAGTGACTCAACCCCTGGTGGTGCCCGGTTTGAGGGCGGCCGGGGCGCCGGTGTACTGTTATCCAGTCGACCAGGCTGTCTCCGCGTGCGAGCAGGCAGCCTTGTAAAGCGGAGCGCCTGCTCCCACCCGAGTCGCCGCTACGGCGTCCGGGTCCGGTCACTGGTTCCGGGCATGTCCCGGTGCTGGATGCGCGATCCTGTGATCGTGCTGACCGGTCGAGCGGGCCCTGGCATGCGCCGGGGCCTTCTGCTTTTCGGGTCGGTTCCCACCTGGGGGCCGCAGGGGTCGGCAAGAGAGCAGAAACGACTCGAGGAGGCCCCATCAGCGTCGAACCACGCGTGAACGAGCAGATCCGGGCACGTGAGGTCCGACTGGTCGGCCCAGAGGGTGAGCAGGTGGGCATCGTCCCGCTGGAGCGCGCTCTTCAGCTGGCCGCGGACGTCGATCTGGA
Source organism: Micromonospora sp. LH3U1 (assembly GCF_028475105.1). Lineage (NCBI taxonomy): Bacteria > Bacillati > Actinomycetota > Actinomycetes > Micromonosporales > Micromonosporaceae > Micromonospora > Micromonospora sp. LH3U1. The sequence continues at coordinate 2,687,120 of NZ_CP116936.1, forward strand.
CCTGGTCGAGGTTGCGCCGATGGCGCGCCCGCCGGTGTGCAAGCTCATGGACTTCGGCAAGTTCAAGTATGAGAGCGCACTGAAGGCGCGCGAAGCGCGGCGTAACCAGCAGCAGACCGTCATCAAGGAAATGAAGCTTCGGCCGAAGATCGACCCGCACGACTACGAGACCAAAAAGGGTCACGTGGTGCGGTTCCTCAAGGCGGGCGACAAGGTCAAGGTGACGATCATGTTCCGCGGTCGCGAGCAGAGCCGCCCGGAGCTGGGTTACCGGCTCCTGCGCCGGCTCGAATCCGAGATCACGGAACTGGGATACGTCGAGGCCGCTCCGAAGCAGGACGGCCGAAACATGATCATGGTTCTCGCTCCGCATCGGGCCGTCAAGGCCTCCGCGGTCGCCGCTACGGCGTCCCGCGTTGGACCTCGGGACCGGGCAGCGGACGAGTCCGACGCTCCGGCAGCCGATGAGACCGTGGCGGTCGGCGAGACCGCAACAGCCGGTGACACCGGCCTTGCCGCCGATACCAGCGGCGAGTAACAGGGGAGAGACGTTCCACATGCCGAAGATGAAGAGCCACACGGGTATGGGTAAGCGGGTCAAGGTGACCGGCAAGGGCAAGATCGTTGCCCAGCAGGCCGGCCTCCGCCACAACCTGGAGAAGAAGCCCTCCACCCAGACCCGCCGGCTGACCGGCACGGTCGTGCTGGCCAAGGCCGACGTCAAGCGCATCAAGAAGCTGCTCGGCCGCTGACGCGCGCCACCTTTACGTAATTAGGAGTTGAGATGGCACGCGTCAAGCGGGCTGTAAACGCCCACAAGAAGCGTCGTACCCTGCTGGAGTCCGCGAGTGGTTACCGCGGTCAGCGCTCCCGCCTGTACCGCAAGGCCAAGGAGCAGGTGCTGCACTCGATGCAGTACGCCTACCGGGACCGTCGCGACCGCAAGGGCGACTTCCGGCAGCTGTGGATTCAGCGGATCAATGCGGGCGCCCGGGCGAACGGGATGACCTACAACCGCCTGATCCAGGGCATGCGTCTGGCCGGCATCGAGGTCGACCGCAAGATCCTGGCCGACATGGCTGTCAACGACGCCGCTTCTTTCGCGGCGATCGTCGAGCTGGCCCGGGCCGCGGTCACGGCCGAGGGCACCGGTGGCGCGGCGGCTCAGGCCGCCTGATCTCCACGCACCAGAGCGAGGCGTCTCCCGTGTCGGCACCGCCGTCCGGGGGGCGCCTCAATCGTGCCGGAGGACCACCCATGATGGCTTTCACCCCGCGTACCCCCAGGGTTGTCGCCGCCCGCCGGTTGCAGCGCCGCCGGGACCGCGAGGCCACCGGCCTGTTCCTGGCCGAGGGCCCGCAGGCGGTCCGCGAGGCCCTCGCGCGGCCGGGGGTGGTCACCGAGCTTTTCGGTACGCCCACCGCCCTCGACCGGCACCCGGAGTTGCCCGCCGCGGCGGCTCACGCCGACGTGCCGGTCTCCGAGGTGACCGACGACGGGTTGGCCGCGTTGGCCGAGACCGTCGCCCCGCAGGGGTTGGTCGCTGTCTGCCGGCACGTGGACGTGCCGCTGGAGCAGGCCCTGGCCAACGGGCCGCGCCTGGTGGCGGTGCTCGCCGAGATCCGCGACCCGGGCAACGCCGGCACGGTGCTGCGCACCGCCGACGCGGCCGGGGCGGGTGCGGTGGTCTTCGCCGGTGACGCCGTCGACCCGTACAACGGCAAGTGTGTGCGGGCCTCGGCCGGCAGCCTCTTCCACGTCGATGTGGTCCGCGCCCCCGACCCGGTCGCGGTGGTCGGCGCGCTGCGCGCCGCAGGGCTGTCGATCTTCGCCACCACGGGGTACGGCGACAACGACCTGGACGACCTGACCGACTACGGTCGGCTCGTCGGGCCCACCGCGTGGCTGTTCGGCTCCGAGGCGCACGGGCTGCCCGAGGAGTTGACCGCCGCCGCCGACGCCACGGTGCGGGTGCCGCTGTACGGGCGCGCGGAGAGCCTCAACCTGGCTGCCGCCGCCGCCGTCTGCCTGTACGCTTCAGCGAGAGCACAGCGCTGAGGGTGACCGCACCCGGCGCGACTGACAGCAGGGGAGAGCGTCCGTCCATGAACGCGCCACGGCGTTCGTTTAGCCAGCCCGCCGGTGTCGGCGGGCGGCGGGCCTGACCTGCTCCCTGCACAACTCCTACCGGCGGGCTGCGGCGCAGCCGCGCGTCCGTAGACTCGCTTAGCCGCCCCGCTGAGGGCTGGCGCCGCCGTGAGGGAGTGCCCGTACGCCATGAGCTACCGCAACGATCCGTACGACCCGAAGCAGGTTGCCCTGCTCGACCCCGCCGCTCTGGACGAGGCTGTCGCGGACGCCACGAAGGCGTTCACGGCGGCCACCGATCCGGACGCGCTGACCGCGCTGCGCTCGGTGCATCTCGGTGACCGGTCACCGGTTTCGCTGGCCCGCCGCGAGATCGGCGCGTTGCCGCCGGCCGCGAAGTCCGACGCCGGTAAGCGGGTCAACGAGGCCCGCCGGGCCATCGAGACCGCGTACGCCGACCGCGCCGAGGTGGTGGAGCGGGAGCAGGCCGAGCGGGTGCTGGTCGAGGAGCGGGTGGACGTCACCCTGCCCTACGATCGGCGTCCGCGTGGTGCCCGGCACCCGCTGAGCACCCTGATGGAGTCGATCAGCGACCTCTTCGTCGGGATGGGCTACGAGGTGGCCGAGGGGCCGGAGGTCGACCTGGAGTGGGTCAACTTCGACGCGCTGAACATCCCCGCCGACCACCCGGCGCGCGGGTTGATGGACACCTTCCACATCGCACCCGCTGACGGGTCCGCGGGCTCGGGCCTTGTTCTCCGTACGCACACCTCGACGGTGCAGACCCGCACGATGCTCAGCCGCAAGCCGCCGATCTACGTGATCGTGCCCGGCCGCGTCTACCGCACCGACGAGATCGACGCCACGCACAGCCCGGTGTTCCACCAGGCCGAGGGCCTGGTGGTCGACAAGGGCATCACGATGGCGCACCTGCGGGGCACGCTCGACCACTTTGCCCGGGCGATGTTCGGCCCGGAGGCGAAGACCCGGTGGCGGCCGCACTACTTCCCGTTCACCGAGCCGTCGGCGGAGTTCGACGTGTGGTTCCCGGAGCACCGCGACGGCCCGCAGTGGGTCGAGTGGGGCGGCTGCGGGATGGTCAACCCGCGGGTGCTGCGCGCCTGCGGCGTCGACCCGGAGGTCTACTCCGGATTCGCCTTCGGCATGGGCATCGACCGGACCCTGATGGTCCGGCACGGGGTCAGCGACATCCGCCATCTCTTCGAGGGCGACGTGCGGTTCAGCCGCGCGCTCGGGACCGGGGCGTAGGCGATGCGGGTACGAGACACGGGAACGGTGGTCTGAAGTCATGCGAGTTTCTGTCAGTTGGCTGCGGGAGTACGTCGACCTGCCCGCCGACCTGCCCACCAGTGACCTGGAGCAGGCCCTGGTCGACCTCGGTATCGAGGTCGAGTCCGTGGTGGACCTGGCCGAGACCGTCACCGGCCAACTCGTTGTCGGTGAGGTGCGTGAGATCGAGGAGCTCACCGGCTTCAAGAAGCCGATCCGGTTCTGCCGGGTCGACGTGGGTGCCGCCAACGGCACCGGTGAGCCGCAGGAGATCGTCTGTGGGGCGCGTAACTTCGCCCCGGGTGACCGGGTGGTGGTGATCCTGCCCGGTGGCGTGCTGCCCGGCGGCTTCGCCATCGGCGCCCGCAAGACGTACGGGCACAACTCCGCGGGCATGATCTGTTCGGCGAAGGAGTTGGGCCTGGGCGACGACCATTCGGGCATCATCGTGCTGGGGCCGGACGTGACGGCCAAGCCGGGCGACGACGCGCGCCCGGTGGTCGGCCTCGACGATGTCCTGCTCGATCTGGAGATCACCCCCGACCGGGGGTACGCGTTGAGCCTGCGAGGGCTGGCCCGGGAGCTGTCGCACGCGTTCGACGTGCCGCTGCGCGACCCGGCACTGGTGCCCGCACCGGGCGGCACCGAGTCGCCGGCGTACCCGGTGGAGGTCCGTGACACGGTCGGCTGCGACCGGTTCACCGCCCGCCTGGTCCGCGGGGTCGACCCGAGCGCGCCCACGCCGTCCTGGATGCAGCAGCGGCTCGTCGCCGCCGGCATCCGCAGCATCTCGCTGCCGGTCGACATCACCAACTACGTGATGGTGGAGCTGGGTCAGCCGATGCACGCCTTCGACGCCGACCGGATCGCCGGGCCGCTGGTCGTCCGTCGCGCCGAGGCGGGGGAGAAGCTGACCACCCTCGACGGGGTCAACCGGGTGCTCACCGCCGACGACATGGTCATCTGCGACGCCACCGGGCCGATCTCGCTCGCCGCGGTGATGGGCGGCGAGACCAGCGAGGTCGTCGCCACCACCACAAACGTGCTCTTCGAGGCGGCGCACTGGGACCCGGCGATGGTCGGGCGCACGGCCCGCCGGCACAAGTTGTTCAGCGAGGCCGCGAAGCGCTGGGAGCGGGGCGTCGACCCGGCCGTGGCGCTGGTCGCGCTGGAGCGTGCCGTGCGGCTGCTCACCGAGCACGGCGGTGGCACCCCGGGTGTGGAGATCCTGGACATCGATCACGTCCGGCCGCGTACCCCGATCAGCCTTCCGGCGGACCTGCCGACCCGGCGGGTCGGGGTCGAGTACCCGCCGGCGCGGGTGGTCGCCCTGCTGGAGCGGGTCGGCTGCACGGTCGCGCAGGGCACGGACCGGTTGTCGGAGGACCCGGGCGCGGTCGGCGTGGCCAGCGGCGTCGGGGCGGTGCTGAGTGTCACCCCGCCGAGCTGGCGGCCTGACCTGACCGATCCGGCCGACCTGGTCGAGGAGGTGGTCCGCCTCGACGGGTACGACAGGGTGCCGTCGGTGCTGCCGACCGCGCCCCCGGCCGTGGCCTCACGCCGCGGCAGCGTCGGCGCCGGGCGGTCGCGGTCTCGCTGGCGGAGCGGGGGTACGTGGAGGTGCTCGCGCACCCGTTCGTGTCGCCGGAGTTGGCCGACCTGCTCGGCCTACCGGCCGACGACCCGCGTCGGCCGGCGGTGCGGCTGGCCAACCCGTTGTCCGAGGAGGAGCCGCTGCTGCGCACCACGCTGCTCGGCCCGCTGCTCGGCATCCTCAAGCGCAACCTCGGCCGGGGTCACCGCGATCTCGCCCTCTACGAGATCGGCGCGGTCTTCCACCCGCGCACCGGTGCCGGCAGCCCGCCGGCGATGGGCGTGGACCGGCGCCCCACCGACGCGGAGTTCGCGGCCGCCGACGCGGTGGTGCCGGCGCAGCCGGTGCACGTCGCGGTGGTGCTGTCCGGTGACCTCGACCCTGCCGGATGGTGGGGGCCGGGTCGACCGGCCGGCTGGGCGGACGCGATCGAGGCGGCGCGCGACGTGTTGGACGCCGCCGGTGTCTCGGGTGAGCGGGTCGAGGTGCGGGCGGCCGAGTACGCCCCGTGGCACCCGGGCCGCTGTGCCGAGCTGCGGGTCGACGGGTCGGTCGTCGGGCATGCGGGTGAACTGCACCCGGTGGTGGTCGCGGCGTTGGAGCTGCCCCGCCGTACCTGCGCGATGGAGCTGAACCTGGACGCGCTTCCCGCGGCTCCGGTGACGCCCGCCCCGGCGGTCTCCGGCTTCCCGCCGGCGCTGATCGACGTGGCTCTGGTGGTGGACGACTCGGTGCCGGCGGAGCAGGTGCGCCGAGCGCTGGAGGCAGGCGCCGGTGAGCTGCTGGAGGATGTGCGGCTGTTCGACGTGTACGCGGGCGCGCAGCTCGGCGCCGGCCGCCGGTCGCTGGCGTACAAGCTCACCTTCCGTGCACCGGACCGGACGCTCACCGTCGAGGAGGCGGTCGCGGCACGGGACGCGGCGGTCGCCGTCGCGGCCGAGCGTGTAGGAGCAACCCTGCGCGGCGCCTAGGCCCGCCCCACCCCCGCGATCTTGCAGTTTGTGTCGCCGATGTGCACCTTTTGTCGGCTATGCGAGGACAGTAAGTGCAAGATCGCGGGGGGCCTGGGGGTGCTCATCACCATGCAGGAGTCTGCATGAACTTGCAGTCGCCACGCGTCCTTGCTAGCCTTCGCTGCATAGTCATGCGGAGGTGAGTATGGGGATCCGAGTCGCGGTCGCCGGTGCGAGTGGTTACGCGGGGGGCGAGCTGCTGCGCCTGGTCGCCGGGCACCCGGAGTTCGATCTGGTCGCCGCCACCGCGCACAGCCAGGCCGGGCACCGCGTCGACGTGGTGCACCCGCAGCTCACCGGGCTCGACCTGGTGTTCGGCGAGACCGATCCGACGACCCTGGCCGACGCGGATTTGGTCTTCCTGGCCCTGCCGCACGGCCAGTCGGCGGCCCTCGCGGCCCAACTTCCGGCCGAGGTGCGGGTCGTCGACCTGGGCGCCGATCACCGGCTGGCCGACCCGTACGCCTGGGCGCAGTACTACGGCGGCACGCACGCCGGGCAGTGGACCTACGGCCTGCCCGAGCTGCCCGGCCAGCGGGAGTTGATCGCGGGCTCCACGCGGGTGGCGAACACCGGTTGCTACGCCGCCGCGATCACCCTGGCGCTCGCGCCGCTGATCGCCGACGGCGCGGCCAGCCCCGCCGACGTGGTGGTGGTCGCCGCCTCCGGCACCTCCGGCGCGGGGCGGGCGGCGAAGCCGCACCTGCTGGCCAGCGAGGTGCTGGGGGACCTGTCGCCGTACCGGGTGGGCACCCACCAGCACGTACCCGAGATCAAGCAGGCCACCGGCGCGACCGGCCTGTCGTTCACGCCGGTCCTGGCCCCGATGCCGCGCGGCATCCTGGCCACGGTCACCGCGGTGCCGGCGCGCGGCGTCGACCCGCAGCAGGTGCTGGCGCAGGCGTACGCGGACGCGCCGTTCGTGCACGTGCTGCCGGAGGGTCGCTGGCCGCACACCGCCGCCACCCTGGGCTCGAACTCCTGTCACCTGCAGGCCACCGTCGACGTCGACTCGGGTCGTCTGATCGTGGTCAGCGCCTTGGACAACCTGGGCAAGGGCGCAGCCGGTCAGGCCGTCCAGAACGCCAACCTGATGCTCGGCCTGCCGGAGACGACGGGCCTGTCGATCTGGGGAGTCAGCCCATGAGCGTTACCACCCCACGGGGGTTCCGGGCGGCCGGAGTCGCGGCCGGCCTCAAGGCCAGCGGTGGGGCGGACGTCGCTCTGGTCGTCAACGACGGCCCGGACGCCGGTGTGGCCGGTGTCTTCACCACCAACCGGGTCAAGGCCGCGCCGGTGCGCTGGACCCAGCAGGTCGTGCAGGGCGGTGTGGTCCGCGCCGTGGTGCTCAACTCCGGTGGCGCCAACGCCTGCACTGGCCCGGCAGGTTTCCAGGACACCCACGCCACCGCCGAGCACACCGCCGCCGCGCTGACCTCGGTCAGCCCACGGCTGATCCTCGGCGCCGGTGATGTCGCGGTCTGCTCCACCGGGTTGATCGGTGAGCGGCTGCCGATGCCGAAGTTGCTCCCGGGCGTCCGCTCGGCGATCCGGAGGCTGTCCCGTGACGGCGGCCCGGCTGCCGCCGAGGCGATCATGACCACGGACACCCGGCCGAAGACCACGGTGGCCCGGGGCAGCGGCTGGACGGTCGGCGGCATGGCCAAGGGCGCCGGGATGCTCGCGCCGGGGATGGCCACCATGCTCTGCGTGCTGACCACCGACGCGGTGGCCGGGCCGGCGACGCTGGACGAGGCGCTGCGCGCCGCCACCCGGGTCAGCTTCGACCGGGTGGACTCCGACGGCTGCATGTCCACCAACGACACCGTGTTGCTGCTGGCCAGCGGTGCGAGCGGCATCGAGTCGACTCCGGCCGAGCTGGCCGCTGCCGTCACCGCGGCCTGTCACGACCTGGCCCAGCAGTTGGTGGCCGACGCCGAGGGCGCCACCAAGCAGATCGCCATCGACGTGGTCGGCGCCGCGGACGAGGACGACGCGGTCGAGGTGGGCCGCTCGGTGGCCCGCAACAACCTGGTCAAGACCGCGCTGTTCGGCAACGACCCCAACTGGGGTCGGATCCTCGCCGCCGTCGGCACCACCGCCGCCGCGTTCGAGCCGGACGAGGTGGACGTGGCGGTCAACGGGGTGTGGGTGTGCCGGCGCGGTGCCGCCGCCGAGGACCGCTCGAAGGTCGACCTGACCGGGCGGGACGTGACCATCCGGATCGACCTGCACGCGGGTACGTCGGCGGCGACGATCTGGACCAACGACCTGTCCCACGGGTACGTGCACGAGAACTCGGCGTACTCCTCATGAGCCTCAGCTCGGACCTCACCCGCGCCCAGGTCAAGGCGGAGACGCTGATCGAGGCGCTGCCCTGGTTGGCGCGTTTCTCCGGCTCCACGGTGGTGGTCAAGTACGGCGGCAACGCCATGACCGATCCCGAATTGCAGCGGGCGTTCGCCGCCGACATGGTCTTCCTGCGGTACGCCGGCCTCAAGCCCGTGGTGGTGCACGGCGGCGGCCCGCAGATCTCCGCCATGCTGGGCCGGCTCGGTATCGCCAGCGAGTTCCGGGGTGGCCTGCGGGTGACCACCGCCGAGGCGATGGACGTGGTCCGGATGGTGCTGGTCGGGCAGGTGGGCCGCGAGCTGGTCGGGCTGATCAACTCGCACGGTCCGTACGCCGTCGGCCTCTCCGGCGAGGACGCTCGACTGTTCACCGCGGTGCGCCGCCCGGCGTACGTGGACGGGCTGCCGGTGGACGTGGGCCAGGTCGGGGATGTCGAGTCGGTCGACGTGTCCGCGGTGACCGACCTGATCGAGGCCGGCCGGATTCCGGTGATCTCCACGGTGGCGCCGGACGTCGATGGTGTGTTGCACAACCTCAACGCGGACACCGCCGCCGCCGCGCTGGCTGTCGCGTTGCGGGCCCGCAAGCTGGTCGTGCTCACCGACGTGGCCGGCCTGTACGCCGACTGGCCGGACACCACCAGCCTGATCTCCGAGATCACCACCGACGACCTGGCGAAGCTGCTGCCCAGCCTCGAGTCGGGGATGGTGCCGAAGATGGAGGCCTGCCTGCGGGCGGTGGGCGGGGGAGTGCCCGCCGCGCACGTCGTCGATGGTCGGGTGGCGCACTCCACGTTGCTTGAGGTCTTCACCTCGGAAGGGTTCGGAACGATGGTGGTGCCGGGAGACGGGACGGTCGGGGCATGAGCACTCTGGTGCAGCGCTGGAACCAGTCCATGATGGACAACTACGGCACGCCGCCGCTGGCGCTGGTCTCCGGCGCCGGTGCGGTGGTGGTCGACGACGCCGGCCGGGAGTACCTCGACCTGGTTGGTGGCATCGCGGTTAACGCCCTCGGCCATGCGCACCCGGCCGTGGTGGCCGCCGTGTCGAAGCAGGTCGCCACCCTCGGGCATGTCTCCAACCTCTACGTCGCCGAGCCGCCGGTCGCCCTGGCCGAGTTGCTGTTGGCGCTCGCCGGCCGGCCGGGCCGGGTCTTCTTCGCCAACTCCGGAGCGGAGGCGAACGAGGCGGCGTTCAAGCTCTCCCGGCGCACCGGCCGCAGCCACGTGGTGGCCGCCACGGGCGGCTTCCACGGCCGCACGATGGGTGCTCTCGCGCTGACCGGCCAGCCGGCGAAGGCCGACCCGTTCCGGCCGCTTCCCGGCGAGGTGACCCACGTCGATTACGGCGACGTCGCCGCCCTCGACGCGGCCGTCTCCGACGCCACCGCCATGGTGATCCTGGAGCCCATCCAGGGTGAGAACGGCGTGCTCGTCCCGCCGGCCGGCTACCTCGCCGCAGCCCGGCGGATCACCGCCCGGCACGGCGCGCTGCTGGTCCTCGACGAGGTGCAGACCGGCATCGGTCGCACCGGGCACTGGTTCGCGCACCAGGCCGAGGGCGTGGAGCCGGACGTGGTCACCCTGGCCAAGGGGCTGGGTGGTGGGCTGCCCATCGGTGCCACGCTGGCCTTCGGTCGCGCCGCCGACCTGCTCACTCCCGGCTCGCACGGCACCACGTTCGGCGGCAACCCGGTCAGCTGCGCGGCGGCGCTCGCCGTGGTGGCGACAATCGCCAACGAGGGCCTGCTCGACAACGTCAAGCGGGTCGGCGAGCGGCTGCGGCACGGCATCGAGGCGCTGGGCCACCCGCTGATCGCCGGGGTACGCGGCGCCGGCCTGCTGCTCGGCGTGGCGCTCACCGCGCCGGTGGCGTCGGTGCTCGCCGAGGCCCTGCGGGAGGCCGGCTTCCTCGTCAACCCGGTGCAGCCGGGTGTCGTCCGGCTGGCCCCGCCACTGATCCTCACCGCCGCCCAGGCGGACGCCTTCCTCGCGGCGTTGCCCGCCGCACTGGACGCGACGGCCCCCGCAGCCGCCGGCGCGGAGCTCGAATCACCCAGGCTGCCCACCACGACGGGGACGACGCCATGACCCGGCATTTCCTGCGCGACGACGACCTCTCGCCCGCCGAGCAGTCCACGGTCCTCGACCTGGCGGCGCGGATGAAGGCGGACCGGTTCGGCCACCGGCCGCTGGTCGGCCCCCGCTCGGTGGCGGTGCTCTTCGACAAGCAGAGCCTGCGGACCAGGATCTCGTTCGACGCCGGGATCGCCGAGCTGGGCGGGCACCCCCTGGTCGTGGACACGCAGGTCACCCACTTCGGCCGGGGCGAGTCGCTGGCCGACGCGGGGCGCGTGCTGTCCCGCTACGTCGCGGCCATCGTGCTGCGGACCCACGGCGACGACCGGATCGCCGAGGTGGCGGCGGGTGCCAGCGTGCCGGTGATCAACGCGCTCACCGACGGGTTCCACCCGTGCCAGCTGCTGGCCGATCTGCTGACCGTGCGCGAGCGGTGCGGCGGCACGGCCGGCCGCACGCTGACGTACGTGGGAGACGGCGCGAACAACATGGCGCAGTCGTACCTGCTGGCCGGGGCGATGGCCGGGATGCACGTCCGGATCGCCGGGCCGGCCGGTTTCGCACCGGATGAGGCCGTGGTGGACCGGGCGGCTCAGATCGCCGCCGACACCGGCGGGTCGGTGCGGGTGCTGACCGACCCGGCCCAGGCGGTACGCGACGCCGACGTGCTGGCCACCGACACCTGGACGTCGATGGGCCAGGAGTCCGACGGGCTGGACCGGATCACCCCGTTCCTGCCGTACCAGGTCAACAAGGAACTGCTCGGCCAGGCCGCACCGGACGCGATCGTGCTGCACTGCCTGCCCGCGCACCGTGGCGAGGAGATCACCGACGAGGTGCTCGACGGCCCGCAGAGCGCCGTCTTCGACCAGGCGGAGAACCGGCTGCATGTGCAGAAGGCGCTGCTGACGTTCCTGCTGGGCACCGGGACCGGCACCGAGACCGGGGAGTCCCGATGACCGCGCAGCCGACCCGCGCGGCCCGGCACGCCCGGATCGTGGAGCTGATCCGCGACAAGGCGATCCGATCGCAGACCGAGCTGGCCGACCTGCTCGCCTCCGACGGCGTCGGCGTCACCCAGGCCACCCTCTCGCGGGACCTGGAGGAGCTGGGCGCGGTCAAGGTGCGCGGCGGCGACGGCCCGGCCGTCTACCTGATCCCCGAGGACGGCCAGCGACCGCTGCGCGACGCCGAGGCCGCACCGGCCCGGCTGGTGCGGCTGCTGCACGAGCTGCTCAACGGCGTCGACTCCAGTGGCAACATCGCCGTGCTGCGTACGCCGCCGGGCGCAGCCCAATACCTGGCCAGTGCGTTGGACCGAGCGGGCCTGCCCGAGATCGTCGGCACCATCGCCGGCGACGACACCATCCTCGTCGTGGCCCGCGAGGCCGTGGGCGGGGCCGCGCTCGGTGAGAAGCTCGCCGGCTGGGCCCGCCGGGAAGAGAACGTTGAAGGGAGCACCACATCGTGACCGAGCGGGTCGTCCTTGCGTACTCCGGAGGTCTGGACACCTCCGTCGCCATTCCGTACCTGGCCGAGCAGACCGGCGCCGAGGTGATCGCGGTCGCGGTCGACGTCGGGCAGGGCGGCGAGGACCTCGACGCCATCCGGCAGCGCGCCCTGGACTGCGGCGCCGCCGAGTCCGAGGTGGTCGACGCGCGCGACGAGTTCGCCGCCGACTACTGCCTGCCGGCCATCCGGGCCAACGCCCTCTACATGGACCGCTACCCGCTGGTGTCGGCGCTGTCCCGGCCGCTGATCGTCAAGCACCTGGTGACCGCGGCGCGCAAGCACGGCGGCACGATCGTGTCGCACGGCTGCACCGGCAAGGGCAACGACCAGGTCCGGTTCGAGGTGGGCCTGAACGCGCTCGCCCCCGACCTGAAGATCGTCGCGCCGGCTCGGGACTTCGCCTGGACGCGGGACAAGGCGATCGCCTTCGCCGAGGAGAAGGGCCTGCCGATCGACGTGTCGGCCAAGTCTCCCTACTCGATCGACCAGAACCTGTGGGGTCGCGCGGTGGAGACCGGCTTCCTGGAGGACATCTGGAACGCCCCCATCGAGGACCTCTACTCGTACACTGCCGACCCGGCGCAGGACCGCGACGCCGACGAGGTCGTGATCACCTTCGACTGCGGTGTGCCGGTGGCGATCGACGGTGAGACGGTCACCCCGTACCAGGCGATCCTGGAGCTGAACCGGCGCGCCGGGGCGCAGGGCATCGGCCGGCTCGACATGGTCGAGGACCGGCTCGTCGGCATCAAGAGCCGCGAGGTGTACGAGGCTCCCGGCGCGATCGCGCTGATCACCGCCCACCAGGAGTTGGAGGCGGTGACCGTGGAGCGCGACCTGGCCCGGTTCAAGAAGAGCGTCGACCAGCGCTGGGGTGAGCTGGTCTATGACGGCCTGTGGTTCTCGCCGTTGAAGGACTCGCTGGACGCGTTCATCGACGACGCGCAGCGGCACGTGAGCGGTGAGGTGCGGCTGACCCTGCACGGGGGTCGGGCCACCGTCACCGGCCGGCGCTCCGAGGCGAGCCTCTACGACTTCGGGATGGCGACCTACGACACCGGCGACACCTTCGACCAGTCCCTGGCGAAGGGCTTCGTGCAGTTGTGGGGCCTTCCGAGTCGGATGGCCGCCGCTCGGGACGCCCGGCTCGGCGGTTCCGCACAGTGACCGCCACAATGGGCGGCGTGGACGACAAGAGCCTGACCGAGAACAGCGCAGCCACCAACCGGACGAGCCTGTGGGGTGGCCGCTTCGCCGGCGGCCCCGCCGAGGCGCTGGCCCGCCTGTCGGTGAGCGTGCAGTTCGATTGGCGCCTGGCCCCGTACGACATCGCTGGCTCCCGGGCGCACGCCCGGGTCCTCGCCGGTGCTGGCCTGCTCGACCCCGAGGAGCTGGGCCGGATTCTGGCCGCGTTGGACGACCTGGAGGCCGCCTGCGCCTCCGGGGCGTTCCGCCCGACCATCGACGACGAGGACGTGCACACCGCGCTGGAGCGCGGTCTGCTGGAGCGCCTCGGCAGCCTCGGTGGCAAGCTGCGGGCCGGCCGGTCCCGCAACGACCAGGTCGCCACCGACCTGCGGCTCTACCTGCGTGACCACGCCCGGGGCGTGGCCAGCCGGCTGGTGGAGCTGGCCGACGCGCTGGTCGAGCAGGCCGAGCGACACATCGACACCGCCGCGCCCGGCATGACCCACCTTCAGCACGCCCAGCCGGTCACCTTCGGGCACTGGTTGCTCGCGCACGTGCAGCCGCTGCTGCGTGACCTGGAGCGGCTGCGTGACTGGGACCACCGGGCGGCGATCAGCCCGCTCGGCGCGGGCGCGCTGGCCGGCTCCGGGCTGCCGTTGGACCCGGTGGCCGTGGCGAAGGAGTTGGGTTTCCGTACGTCGTTCGCCAACTCGATGGACGCGGTCGCCGACCGGGACTTCGTCGCCGAGTTCCTCTTCACCACCGCCCTGATCGGGGTGCACCTGTCCCGGCTCGGCGAGGAGGTGGTGCTCTGGACCTCGCACGAGTTCGGTTGGGTGGAGCTCGACGACTCCTTCGCGACCGGGTCGTCGATCATGCCGCAGAAGAAGAACGCGGACATCGCCGAGTTGGCGCGGGGCAAGTCCGGCCGTCTGGTCGGCGGCCTGATGACCGTGCTCACCATGCTCAAGGGTCTGCCGATGGCCTACGACCGGGACATGCAGGAGGACAAGGAGCCGGCCTTCGACGCGGTCGACACCCTGGAGCTGCTGCTGCCGGCCCTCGCGGGAATGATCTCCACGATGACGGTTCGGGTGGACCGGCTCGTCGCGGCCGCCCCGGTCGGGTTCTCCCTCGCCACCGAGGTTGCCGACTGGCTGGTCCGGCGCAACGTGCCGTTCCGTGACGCGCACGAGATCACCGGTCGGTTGGTGGCGCTCTGCGCGGCTCGGGAGTGCGAGCTGAACGACGTCTCCGACGACGACCTGGCCGCGATCAGCGGGCACCTGGACCCGTCGGTGCGCGACGTGCTCTCGGTCCGTTCGGCCCTCGCGGCCCGAACCACCCCCGGCTCCACCGGCCCTGGCCCGGTCGCCGACCAGCTCGCCGCTGCGGCGGACCAGCTGGTTGGCTGGCGGGAGTGGGCCACCGAGCGGGTCGTCCCGCGCTGACCGCACCGTGGCGTCGGCGCATGCCGCCGGCGCCACGGCCGGTTCAGGCCGTCGGGCGCTCCCGCTTCGGGAGCTTCGCCACCACCATGTCGTACGACGCGTCGACCGCCTCGGTCAGCTCCTCGTCGTCGATTCCGCCGTCCAGGCGCAGCGTGTTCCACCCGGACCGGCCGATGTAGGCCATCACCCGGGCGTCGTCGGGGTGCCGGTGCAGCCACTCGTCGGCCACCTCCCGGGTCGGCCCGCACTTGATGCCGACCGTCGGCTTCCCCCCGCCGTCGCCGAGGAACGCGAAGATCCGGCTGCCCACCTTCACCACCTCGTCGCCCTCCCACGGCCGGTCCAGCCACGCTCCCGGCTTGGCCAGGCAGTACGCCAGCATCTCCGCGCGCTCCATGGGTGCCTCCTCGTCGTGCGCACAGTGTGCCCGGACAACCGCGCGCCGGCACGCGGCGTGCCGGTCCGCCCGCCTGGTCGTGTGCTGGCGGTCAGTCGGTCTGCTCGGCCGAGCGGGCGGCGACCCGCTCGTAGCGTTGCCGGGCCGCCTGCGCGCTGCCCAGGCCCAGCCCGTACGCGATCGCCTGCCAGGTCAGCCCACGGTCGCGTGCCAGTGTCAGCAGCCCGGCCTCCAGGGCGTCCAGCTCGGCGCGAACGTGCGGCAGCAGGGTCAGCGCGGCGGTGAGGTCGGCGGCGTCGACCGGTTCCTCCGCCGGTTCCCGCTCGGCTCCGCCCGCGGCCAGCGCGGTGACCAGCGCCACGGCCTCCCAGGGATCCAGCACGTACGGGTGGGCCCAGCGCCCGCGTCGGGTGTCGGTGCCGGCGTGCCGCTGACTGATGCGTTGCAGCGCCTCGTGGGTGCGGTGGGCGCGGGCGCGGGCCGGGTGTGGCGCGGTGAACGGATCGTCCGTCGTCATACCCCGAGCACAGCCCATCAACGTTCGGTTGTCAACACGACGTTTAAACATTGGGGTGACCGCACGTGGGGTTCGCGGGTCGGCTGGGTACCGTCGGGTCATGGACCTGTTGCCCGGTGACCGCCCCACCGACGCCGGCCTTGAGGAGTTGGCGGACCTGCTCGCCGGGCCGCTGCTGCCGGCCGCGCGCGGGCTGCTGGGTTGCCAACTGCACGCGGGCGGCGTCACGGTCCGGATCACCGAGGTCGAGGCGTACGCCGGCACGGCCGGTGACCCGGCCTCGCACGCCCACCGAGGACGCACCCCGCGCAACGCGGTGATGTTCGGGCCAGCCGGGCACGCCTACGTCTACTTCACCTACGGGATGCACTGGTGCATGAACGTGGTCACCGGGGTGGAGGGTGAGGCTGCCGCGGTGCTGGTGCGCGCCGGGGAAGTGGTGGACGGCCTGGCCGCGGCCCGGGACCGTCGACCGGCCGTACGCCGGGACGTGGATCTGGCCCGGGGCCCGGCCCGGCTCTGCGCCACGCTCGGCATCGACCGTGCGGTGTACGGCGAGTACCTGCTGGGCGACGGGCCGGTCCGGTTGCGCCCGCCGACGCGGCCGGTTCCGCCGGAGGCGGTGGTCGCCGGTCCACGGGTCGGTGTGACCGGCGCTCTCGATCTGCCGTGGCGGTTCTGGCTCGACGGCGACCCGGCGGTCAGTGCGTACCGGCGACACGTGCCCCGCGTCCGGCCCTGACCCTCCGGGCGTGTGTCCTGCGAACGTGTCGGGGGGTGTGGCCATAATCACCGCACCTGCCCATCGACGATTCGGAGGACGGCATGGCAACGCTGCTCGCGATCGGCACGGCCAAGGGATTGTTTCTCGCCACCAGCGGCGACGACCGGCGCAGCTGGGAGATCACCGGCCCGCACTTCCCGATGACCGGTGTCTACGCGGTCGCGGTCGACACCCGTCGCCCCACCCCGCGGCTGCTCGCCGGGGTGACCAGCTCGCATTTCGGGCCCAGCGTCGCCACCAGCGACGACCTCGGCGCTTCCTGGGACGAGCCCGACCAGGCGCCGGTCGCGTTCCCGGCCGACACCGGCGTCTCCCTCGGGCGGGTCTGGCAGTTGATGCCGGCCGGTTCCGACGAGCCGGACGTGGTGTGGGCCGGCACGGAGCCGTCGGCGCTGTTCAAGTCGACCGACGGTGGCCGCAGCTTCGAGCTGGTCCGTTCACTGTGGGACCACCCGCACCGCCCCGAGTGGGAGGCCGGCTTCGGGGGGCAGGCCGTGCACACCGTGCTTCCCCACCCGCGTGATCCGGCCCGGCTGCTGGTCGCCATGTCCACCGGTGGGGTCTACCGCTCGGAGGACGCCGGGGCTAGCTGGGCGCCGGGCAACACCGGCATCCGCGCCTACTTCATGCCCGACGAGTGGCCCGAGTTCGGCCAGTGCGTGCACAAGGTCGCCCGGGACGCCGGCAACCCCGAGCGGCTGTACGCGCAGAACCACCACGGCGTCTACCGCTCCGACGATGACGGCCGCACCTGGTCCTCGATCGCCGACGGGCTGCCCAGCGACTTCGGCTTCCCGATGGTGGCCCACCCGGGGCGGGGCGGCATGGTGTGGACCTTCCCGTTGGTGGCCGACAGCGAGCGGTTCCCGACCGATCACCGCTGCCGGGTGTTCCGTTCCGCCGACGCCGGCGGCAAGTGGGAGCCGCTGTCGGTGGGGCTGCCCGAGGGGCCCTTCTATCCGGCGGTGCTGCGCGACGCGATGTGCGCCGATGACGCCACCCCCGGCGGGGTCTACTTCGGCACCCGCTCCGGAGAGGTCTACGCCAGCCGCGACGAGGGCGACTCCTGGTCCTTGGTGGCGGCGCACCTGCCCGACGTGCTCTGTGTGCGGGCTGCGGCGGTCTGAGCGTGGTCACCGTGCTGTTGCCCGGCCCACTGCGGGGCGAGGCCGGCGGTGCCAGTCGGCTGAGCGTCACCGCCGCTGGGACGCTGCGGGCGGTCCTCGACGAGCTGTCCGCCAGTCATCCGCGGTTGTCCCGGCGGATCCGCGACGAACGCGGAGAGCTGCGCCGTTACGTCAACGTCTTCGTCGACGGGGAGGATTGCCGGCACTCCGGCGGTCTGGCCACCCCGGTCGGCGACGGCGCGGAGGTGCAGGTGCTGCCGTCGGTCGCGGGCGGCTGAGCGACACCAGGCACCGATGGTTGTCCGACCGAAGGTCCGTGCTGAGGGGTGACCGGCGCCACTGCGAGGCGTACCGCCGACGGAATAGTTGACTCGTCAAATAAGTTGTGAGGTGCGTCCGGGTATCACGGAAGACCCGGTTTGACACGCGAGGAGCTGGTCATGCAGTTCGGAGTCTTTACCGTCGGCGACGTCACGGTCGACCCGACCACCGGTCGTGAGCCGACCGAGCATGAGCGGATCAAGGCGATGGTCGCCATCGCGCTCAAGGCCGAAGAGGTCGGTCTGGACGTCTTCGCCGCCGGCGAGCACCACAACCCGCCGTTCGTGCCCTCGTCGCCGACCACCATGCTCGGCCACATCGCGGCGCGCACCGAGCGGCTGCTGCTGTCCACCGCGACGACGCTGATCACCACCAACGACCCGGTGAAGATCGCTGAGGACTACGCGATGCTCCAGCACCTGGCCGACGGCCGGGTGGACCTCATGATGGGCCGCGGCAACACCGGCCCGGTCTACCCGTGGTTCGGCAAGGACATTCGCGCCGGCATCCCCCTCGCGATCGAGAACTACGACCTGCTGCACCGGCTGTGGCGCGAGGACGTGGTCGACTGGAAGGGCAAGTACCGCACCCCGTTGCAGTCGTTCACCTCGACGCCGCGCCCGCTCGACGGCGTGCCCCCGTTCGTCTGGCACGGCTCGATCCGCAGCCCGGAGATCGCCGAGCAGGCCGCGTACTACGGCGACGGCTTCTTCGCCAACCACATCTTCTGGCCCAAGGAGCACACCCAGCGGATGGTCGGGCTCTACCGCGAGCGGTATGCCCACTACGGCCACGGCTCCGCCGACCAGGCCATCGTCGGCCTCGGCGGGCAGGTGTTCATGCGGCGCAACTCGCAGGACGCGGTCCGGGAGTTCCGGCCGTACTTCGACAACGCCCCGGTCTACGGGCACGGGCCGTCGCTGGAGGAGTTCAGCCGGGAGACCCCGCTGACCGTGGGCAGCCCGCAGCAGGTCATCGACCGCACGCTGGGCTTCCGGGAGTACGTCGGTGACTACCAGCGGCAGCTGTTCCTGCTGGACCACGCGGGGTTGCCCCTGAAGACCGTGCTGGAGCAGCTCGACCTGCTCGGCGAGGAGGTCGTGCCGGTGCTGCGTAAGGAGTTCGCCGCGTTGCGTCCGGTGCACGTGCCGGAGGCGCCGACCCACGCCTCGCTGGTCGCCGCGGCCGGTGGTGCCAAGGACAGCACCGTGCACGCCGTCGACGACGTGACGGGCAAGGCGCCGGAGGTGGCCCGATGACCCGCCGCACCCTGGCCGTGGTCTCGGCGGGGCTGAGCCAACCCTCGTCCACTCGGCTGCTCGCCGACCAGCTCGCCGGGGCGACCCGCGACGAGCTGGTCCGGCGCGGCTCCGAGGTGGAGCTGCGCATCGTCGACCTGCGGGAGTACGCCCACGACGTGGTGAACAACATGCTCACCGGGTTCCCGCCGACCGCACTGCGTGAGGCCATCGACGCGGTGACCGGGGCGGACGGCATCGTCGCCGTCACCCCGATCTTCAACGCCTCGTACAACGGGCTGTTCAAGTCGTTCTTCGACGTGTTGGAGGCCGAGTCGCTGGTCGACCGGCCGGTGCTGGTCGGGGCCACCGGCGGCACCGCCCGGCACTCACTCGCCCTGGAGCACGCCCTCCGCCCGATGTTCAGCTACCTGCGGGCGGTGGTGGTCCCCACCTCGGTCTTCGCCGCCCCGGAGGACTGGTCCGGCGGCACCGCCGACGGCGCGTTGCGCGGTCGGATCCAGCGCGCTGCCGGGGAGTTGGCCGACCAGATCGAGCGGCGGGCACCGGCCAGCGGCCCTGCCGATCCGTTCGCCCTCACCACCGACTTCCTGCACATGCTCGGCCGAGGTGACGGCGCACCGGTCAGCTGACCGGGTACGGGTGGGCAACCAGCACCGGGCAGTGCGCGTGCTGGATCGCCGCCTGACTGACCGATCCGAGCAGCAGACCGGTGAATCCGGCCCGGCCCCGGGTGCCCACGACCAGTAGCGACGCCGCGCCGCTGGCCACGATGAGCCCCTGGGCCGCGCCGGCCGCCCGGACCGGATGCTCCCGTACGACGAGGTCGGGGTGCGCGGAGCGGACTGCGGCGGAGGCGTCGGCCAGCAGCCGTGCCGCCTCGGCCTGGTACGCGGCCTGCGACTCCTCGATCTCCTCCGGCACCGTCCGGTCGCCGTCCAGCGGACCGATGTGCGCCAGCACCAGCGGCACGCCCCGCAGCGCCGCCTCGTCGGCGCCGTAGCGCGCGGCGAGCTGGGACGACTCGGACCCGTCGACGCCGACCAGCACCGGGGCGTCCACCGGGATCGGCTGCTCATCCGGGCGGACCACCAGCACCGGGCAGTGCGCGTGCGCGGCCACCTGCGCGCCGACCGAGCCGAGCAGGAGCCCGGCGAATCCGCCCAGTCCTCGACTGCCCACCACGACCAGCTCCGCCCGGCGGGACTCCTCAATCATGGTGATGCCGGGACCGCCGGCGACCTGGCGCACCTCGACGACCAGGCCGGGCCAGCGGTCGGCCAGGTCGGCCGCCGTGCGTTCCAACATCTTCAGCGCCTCATCGGAGGGCACCGGCACCCCGACGTCGTACGGGTTGAGCGGCACGCCGTAGCCGAGCGGATGCAGGTAGCCGTGCACCAGGAGCAGCGGCCGGGACCGGAGCAGTGCGGCGCGGGCCGCGTGCTCCGCGGCGACGAGGCTGGACGGCGATCCGTCCACTCCCACCACGACAGGTCGGTTCATCGCGTACTCCCTGGGTCGGTCAGGTCATTGTCGGCGGTGCGCAGCCGCCACGGCGCCGAACGCGCCGGCACGGGCCGACCGAACGGCGCTGCCGGGCGGGGCGACGCGACACCGGACGCGGGTCCGCGCCGGCCGGGGGAACGGCCGGCGCGGACGGGGAGGAGGTGTCAGTCCTTCCGATCCTCGCGGCGGTGCCGAACGACCACCACCGGGCTGTGCGAGTGGTGCAGCACCGTGTGGCTCACCGAGCCGAGCAGCATGCCGGCCAGCGCGCCCCGGCCCCGCGCACCGACCACGGTGAGCTGCGCCGTGGCCGACTCCTCCACCAGCATCCGTGCCGGTGCGCCGTACGCCACGCGGCGCCGCACCGGCACGTCGGGGTACCGCTCGGACCAACCGGCGATCGCCTCGGCGAGCACCCGCTCCTCCTCGGCGGCGAGCGCTTCCACGTCGTACGCCACCGGCAGGAGGTCGCTCGGCGCGACCGGGATGATCCAGGCGTGCACGGCCACCAGATCGGTGCCGCGCAGCGAGGCTTCCTCGAAGGCGAACCCCAGCGCCTGGGCGGACAGGGCCGAGCCGTCGACCCCGACCAGGACCGGCCCGTCGGCGCGGGCCTCACCCTTGACGACGAGAACCGGGCAGTCGGCGTGGGCGGAGACCTGTACCGCCACCGAGCCGATCAGCAGCCCGCCGAAGCCGCCAAGGCCTCGGCTGCCGAGCACCAGCAGCGCCGCGTCCCGGGCTTCGGCCAGCAGCATCGGCGTGGGCGCGCCCTCGACGATCGCGCCGGTGACGGCGAGCTCCGGTGCGACCTTGCCGGCCTCGGTCACCGCCTCGGCGACCAACTGCTCCGCCTGGCGCCGGAACCCGGCCTGGACGGGAGCGCCCGGCGCCGGCTCCAACGACACGCCGTAGAGCGCCCAGATGAACGCGTGCACCACCCGCAGCGGGCGGCCCCGCGTCGCGGCCTCCCGGGCGGCGACACGCACCGCCTCCAGCGCCGATGTCGAACCGTCCACTGCCACTACCACGGGGGCACCGGATCTTTTGGTCATCACGTCCTCCTTCGTTGCGTCTTCATCCTCCTGCGGGGCCGGCCGGAGGGTCAGGGGCGGACGGTAAGGGACTGGGGGCCATTGGTCCCGTCACCCCGGTCGTTTGGCGGCGTCGGACGGCGACGGGTCAGCCGCAGCACCAGGCCGGGCAGGACGCTGACCGCCGCGCAGGCCAGCAACACGGACGGCCCCAGCGGCTCGGTGCCGAGCAGTTCCCGCAGCGGAGCGAGCAACACCCCACCAACCTGGAGCAGCGCCGACACCGCGACCGCGACGAGGAGGCCCGGGTTGCCGTGTCGGGCTCCCGCCGGCCGGGGCGCCCGGACCGCCAGTGCCACGCCGAGCTGGGCGAGCCCGAGCACCAGGAAGACCACCGACTGCCAGGGTAGGTCCCGGTGGGCGGCGAACACCCCGGCGCCGAGCACCACGGCGGCGATCAGCGCGCCGGTGAGCAGGACGTCCCGACCGAGCCCGGCGCCGAGCACCGACTCCTGGGGCGAGCGCGGCGCGCGCCGCAGGGTGCCGGGTTCCGCCGGCTCGGCGCCGAGCGCCACCCCGGGCACCCCGTGGGTCAGCAGGTTGATCCAGAGGATCTGGGCGGGCAACAGCGGTACGGCCAACCCGAACAGCGGGCCGATCAGCATCACCATGATCTCCGCCACGCCACCGGAGAGGGCGTACCGCAGGAACCGGCGGATGTTGTCGTAGATCCGGCGGCCCTCGCCGATCGCGGTGGCCACGGTGGCCAGCTCGTCGTCGACCAGCACCAGGTCGGCTGCCTGCCGGGCGACCTCGGTGCCGCCACCCATGGCCACGCCGATGTCGGCGCGTCGGAGCGCAGGCGCGTCGTTGACCCCGTCGCCGGTCATCGCCACCACCTCGCCGCGGGCCTGCAGACCGGCGATGATGTCGAGCTTCTGTTCCGGCTGGGTCCGGGCGAAGATTCGGGTGTCCGGGTGCGCCGTCTGATCGTCGTCGCCGCTGGCGAGGGGATCGCCGGCGCGCCAGAGGCCGAGCTGACCGCCGATCGCCGCGGCCGTGGCCGGGTGGTCTCCGGTGATCAGCAGCAGCCGTACCCCGGCGGTGTCGAAGCTGTCCGCGATCTGGCGGGCGCCGACGCGTAGCGGGTCACCGACGGCGACCAGGCCCACCGGCCGCAGCCCGGTGGGCGCGGCAGGGTCGGGCATGGTCTCCACCATGGCGGCGGCGACGGCGAGCACCCGCAACCCTTCGGCGGCCAGCCGGTGGGCGGTGCTGGTCAGTTCGGCGATCTCCTCGGCGGTGGCGTCGACCAGGGGTGCGCCCAGGACGCTCTCCGGCGCACCCTTGCAGACCACCAGGTAGCGCTGATCGCAGGAACGGTGCACGGTGACCATCCGGCGCTGTGCCTGGTCGAAGGGGTGCTCGGCGACCCGGGGCCAGGCGGCGCGGGTGGTCTGCGGGTCGAGGTCACACCGGGCCGCGAAGGCGACCAGCGCCGCTTCGAGGGGGTCACCGACGGCGCCCCAGTCGGGTCGCTCGTCGTCCGGTGGCGACAGCGCGGCGTCGTTGCAGAGCAGCCCGGCCCGCGCCAGTTGGCGCAGCCCTTCCGGTACGGCCACCGCCGCCCCATCCTGGTGCACCGTGCCGTGCGGGGCGTAACCGGTGCCGGTGACTCCGTAGCGAGCACCGTCGGTGGTGACCACCTGCTGCACCGCCATCCGGCCCTCGGTGAGGGTGCCGGTCTTGTCGGAGGCGATCACCGTGACCGAGCCGAGCGTCTCGACCGCGTGCAGTTGGCGGGGGATCGCGCGCGCGGCAGCCATCCGGCGCGCGCCGAGCGCGAGGGCCAGCGTCACCACCGCCGGCAGCGACTCGGGCACCGCGGCGACCACCAGGCTCACCGCCGTGATCGCCATGTCCACCACGGGTCGGCCGCCGATCACGCCGATGGCGAAGACCAACCCGGACAGGGCCACCGCGACCAACCCGAGCACCCGGCCCAGGGCGGACAGCCGACGTTGCAACGGAGTGGTGGTGGGACGGGTGCCCGCCACCAGGGCGCTGATCCGACCCAGCGCGCTCGCTGCTCCCGTGCGGAGCACGGTGCCGGCCGCCCGTCCGGTGGTGACGACCGTCCCGGCCAGCGCCTCCTCACCGGCGGTACGTCCCACCGTCACCGACTCGCCGGTCAGCGCGGACTCGTCCAGGTGCAGCCGGCTCGCCTCGATCAGTAACAGGTCGGCCGGGACGACGTCTCCAGCCTCGACCCGGACCAGATCACCCTGGACGATGTCGGCGGCGGGCAGTGCCAGTTCCCGGCCGTCGCGGACCACCCGGGCGGTAGGCGCGGCGAGCTGGTCCAGCGCGGCGATGGCACGGTCGGCGCGTACTTCCTGCACCACCCCGATGACGGTGTTCACCAGCACGACCAGGACGATCACCGCGGTGTCCGGATAGTCGCCGAGCGCCGTGGTGATCGCCGCCGCGGCGAGCAGCAACGCCACCAGCGGGTCGGTGAGCTGGCGCAGGACCCGTACGGCCAGGTGCCGGCGGGGTGGCGGGGCGACCGTGTTGGGGCCGGTGGCGCGCAGCCTGGCGGCGGCCTCGGCCGCGTCGAGCCCGACCGGCACCGCCAGGTCGACGGGGTCCTCCAGGATCCCGCCTCGTCCGCCCGTCATCGTCACCAGTGACCTCCCCATCCCGCGCGGCACGCCACCGGCACGCCGTCCCATCTCACCCTCCCGCCGCACCATCACCCTGGCCAGAGGCGTTGCGCCCGTGGGGCCCGGGACCAAAGACCCGCACGTCGTGTACGAGGGACGAGTCGGATGGCCCCGGTGGACGGGCCTGATTCGGCGAGGGGTCGACCCGCGGCGTGCCCGCCGGCAGCAGCACCTGTCCTACCGGTCCCACGCTGCGTACCCTCGTCGGATGACCTCCGATGTGCGCCTGCGCCCGGTCCTCGAGGACGACCTTGTGGAGTTCTTCCTGCACCAGCAGGACCCGCAGGCCAACCGGATGGCCGCATTCGGCCCCAAGGACCCGTCCGACCACCGCGAGTTCGCCCGGCACTGGGCCCGGGTGCTCACCAACCCCGCGAACCTGGTCCGCACCGTCGAGGTCGACGGCGAGGTGGTCGGCCACGTCGCCGCCTTCCCGGTCGACGACCTCACCGAGGTCACCTACTGGATCGACCCGGCCCGGTGGGGCCGGGGCCACGCCACGGCAGCCCTCGCCGCCCTGCTGCGCGAGCTGCCCCGACCGGTGCACGCCCGCGCCGCCAAGGACAACGCCGCCTCCCTCGCGGTGCTCCGCAAGTGCGGCTTCGTGGTGGTCGGTGAAGACTCGGGGTACGCCAACGGCCGCGGCGAGGACGTGGAGGAGTGGCTGCTGGAGTTGCCCGCCGACGGGCCTGACCTGGGTGGGCACTAGTCTCGCGGGGTGAACTGGTTGGATCTGGTCGGCTGGGCCGGCTCCGCAGTGCTGGTCTGGTCGCTGCTGCAGTCGCGCATCCTGCGGCTTCGCGCGCTCAACCTCGTCGGCTGCCTCGTGCTGATCGGCTACAACACCGCGATCGAGGTCTGGCCCATGGTCGGGCTCAACATCGTGCTCACGGTGATCAACCTCTGGTACCTGCGCGGGATGCTCGCCACCCGGCACGACGAGAAGACCTACCAGGTGGTGGAGGTCGGTGTCGGCGACCAGTTCCTCGCGCACACGCTGCGGGTGCACGCCGCCGACATCGCCCGGTTCAACCCCGACTTCCACTGGGACCCGGACGCGTCGGGACGCTCCGCGTTCCTGGTGGTCACGGCCGACGAGCTGGTCGGGGTGGTCCTGTCGCACGCCGAGGCGCGCGGAGTCGCCCAGATCGACCTGGACTACGTGACCCCGAAGTTCCGTGACTTCACCCCGGGCGAGTTCGTCTACCGGCGCAGCCACCTGTTCACCGAACGGGGCTTCCACCGGGTGGTCAGCCCGCCCCGAATGGTCGCCCCCTACTACCACCGGCTCGGCTTTCGCCCGGAGGGCGACTCGTACGTCCTCGACCTGCCACCGTCCCCGGCCGTCGATCCGGCGTAGCGTCACCGGCGACCGATTCGGCGTAGCGTCGCCGGGGCAGGATTCGACCGGCGCCGGACGGGGCAAAGACACGCCTACGCCGGGCGGGCTCGCCGACCGGCGGGCACCGCGCGTACCGGCTGGTGCCACCACCACGAGGGAGCGAACCGGGCGTGCAGAGCTACGGGAGCCAACTGGCCCTGGTCGGAATCCTGGTCGTGATCAATGCGCTCTTCGCCGGCAGCGAGATGGCGTTGGTGTCACTGCGGGACAGCCAGATCCAGCGGTTGGAGCGCACCAGCCGGGCCGGGCGGGTGCTGGCCCGGCTCGCCAAGGACCCGAACCGCTTCCTGGCCACCATCCAGATCGGCATCACCCTCGCCGGCTTCCTGGCCTCCGCCGCCGCGGCGGTCTCACTGGCCAAGCCCCTCGTACCGCTGCTCGGGATGTTCGGCAGCGCCGCCGAGACAGTGGCGATCGTGGTGGTCACCCTCGCGCTGACCTTCGTCACCCTGGTCTTCGGCGAGCTGGCGCCCAAGCGGATCGCCATGCAGTCCGCCGAGCGGTGGGCGCTGCTGGTGGCCCGCCCACTCGACCTGCTCGCCACGTTCACCCGGCCGGCCGTCTGGGCGCTCGGCACCACCAGCGACCTGGTGGTCCGCCTCGTCGGGCTGAACCCCAAGCACCAGCCGGAGGAGATCGGCCCCGACGAGCTGCGCGACATCGTCGCCGGCAACCACGGCTTCACCAAGGAGCAGCGCATCATCATCGCGGGCGCGGTGGAGATCGCCGACCGGCGGTTGCGGGCGGTCCTCGTACCCCGGTTGCAGGTCTTCACGCTCGACAGCGGGACCACCGCGGAGGCCGCGCGGCTCGTGCTGGCCGCCACCGGGCACTCCCGCGCTCCGGTGGTGCGCCACGGCGGTCTGGACGACACCGTCGGCGTGATCCACCTGCGCGACCTGGTGGGGGTGCCCGACGACCGCCCGGTCGACGAGATCGGCCGGCCCCCGATGCTGCTGCCCGACTCGCTGCCCGTGGTGGACGCGCTGCGACAGTTCAAAGCCGAGCGCCAGCACATCGCGCTCGTCGTGGACGAGCGCGGCGCCGTCGACGGCATCGTCACGCTGGAGGACATCCTGGAGGAGATCGTCGGAGAGATCTACGACGAGACCGACCGGGACGTGTCGTCGGTGCGCCACGACCCCGACGGCGCCCTGCTGCTACCGGGCACCTTCCCGGTGCACGACCTAACGGACATCGGCGTCGAGCTGCCGTCACGTCCGACCGGTGACTACACCACCGTCGCCGGGCTGGTGCTGGCCCGACTCGGGCACATCCCCACCGTCG
The DNA here is from genome assembly GCF_028475105.1 of Micromonospora sp. LH3U1. Taxonomy (NCBI): domain Bacteria; kingdom Bacillati; phylum Actinomycetota; class Actinomycetes; order Micromonosporales; family Micromonosporaceae; genus Micromonospora; species Micromonospora sp. LH3U1. The sequence goes on from NZ_CP116936.1 coordinate 2,714,048, forward strand.
TTGGTGAGGACGTCACGCTGGACGGCTGGTCGTTGGTCGTGACCGGCATCGACCACCGGGCGATCACCCAGGTACGGCTCACCCGCGTACCCGATGAAGCCGACACCGACGCCGACACCGATCAGGCCGCGGAGCCGGTGCTGGACGACGCCCGCAGCTGAGCCGTCCGGTTCGCGCGCCGCTCAGGCGGGTGAGAGGTTCTGCAGCCGGACCTGACCACGGGCGACCAACCGCTCGTCGTCGTCGGTGATCTCCACCTGCCAGAGCTGCTGACTGCGGCCCCGGTGTACCGGCGTGCCGACCGCGGTCAGCTCGCCGTCCCGCACGGCCCGCAGGAAGTCGGTCTGGTTCGACACCCCGACCACCGTGCCCCGGTCGGCCAGCCAGAGCGAACCACCCACGCTGGCCGCGGTCTCCACCACGGAGCAGTACACCCCGCCGTGCTGGATGCCGAACGGCTGGTGCAACTCCGGTCGGACGCGCCAGCTGATGACCACCCGGTCGGCGGACGCCTCCTCGAACTTCAGGCCGAGCAGGGCGACGAAACCACCCGTCAGGTCCGGCATCTCCACGGCAAACGCCTCCTCGATCAACGGGGCGCAAGCCTAACCGGGGCGGGTTGCGCGAAACCCGGTACGGGTCCGTGCCGGCGATGGGGGAGAATCGGTGACCGTGACCGACAGCAGCCTCCCGCCCCCCGGGCGGGCCTCCCTGACCGACGACCTGCTCTGGCGTGGCCTGATCCAGGACTCGACCGGCCTCGACGAGCTGCGCGAGCTGCTCGACGGTGGGAGCGCCGCCACCTACTACGTGGGCTTCGACCCCACCGCGCAGAGCCTGCACGTCGGCTCGCTCATGCAGGTCATCACGGCCCGCCGGCTGCAACTCGCGGGTCACCGCCCGTTGCTGCTGGTGGGCGGGGCGACCGGCCAGATCGGTGACCCGAAGGAGAGCGCCGAGCGGACACTCAACCCGCCCGAGGTGATCGCCGGCTGGGTCGAGGGGATCCGCGACCAGTTGGCGCCGTTCGTGTCGTACACCGGCGAGAACGCGGCACAACTGGTCAACAACCTGGACTGGACCGGCGAGATGTCGGTGGTCGAGTTCCTCCGCGACGTGGGCAAGCACTTCCCGGTCAACAAGATGCTCGCGCGGGAGGTGGTGCGCGCCCGGTTGGAGACGGGCATCAGCTTCACCGAGTTCAGCTACCAACTGCTGCAGGCCAACGACTTCTTCGAGCTGCACCGCCGACACGGCTGCCAGCTTCAGTTCGGCGGGTCCGATCAGTGGGGAAACATCACCGCGGGCGTCGACTACGTACGCCGGCGGGGCGCGGGGCCGGTGCAGGCGTTCACCACACCGCTCGTCACCAAGTCCGACGGCACGAAGTTCGGCAAGACCGAGGGTGGCGCCGTCTGGCTCGACCCGACGATGACCAGCCCGTACGCGTTCTACCAGTTCTGGCTCAACGTCGACGACCGAGAGGTCGACCGGTACCTGCGCTACTTCAGCTTCCGTACGCGCGACGAGCTGGAGGACCTGGCGAAGGCGACCGCCGAGCGGCCTGCGGCCCGTCTGGCACAGCGGGCGCTCGCCGAGGAGCTGACCACCCTGGTGCACGGCCCCGAGGAGACCCGACAGGCGATCGCCGCCAGTCAGGCGCTCTTCGGCCGTGGATCACTGGACGACCTGGCCCCGGAGACGCTGCGCGCGGCGCTGGCCGAGGCCGGTCTGGTGCGCCTCTCCGGCGAATTGCCGGATGTGGCGGGCCTGCTGCGGGACTCCGGGCTCGTGAGTGGTCTCAAGGAGGCTCGTCGGGTGATCGCCGAGGGCGGCGCCTACGTCAACAACAACCGGGTGACCGAGGTGGACGCCGGGGTCTCTCCGGCCGACCTTCTGCATGGGCGATACCTGGTGCTGCGTCGCGGAAAACGCTCGTTCGCTGGCGTTGAGCTGGGGGAATAGCCGCCTGTCGACGATGTGACGGGGGACGCGTCCGGCGGATTTGACGATCATCCCGCCGGACGCGTAACTTTCTCTCTGCCAGCGCGGAACGGACGAAACAGGCGAAAGCCTGAAACGGCCGGAGCGCCGGCCAACGGCCGCGGGGCCGGGCGGGCACGCCCGCCGGATCCCGGACCGGGAGGTGCCGCCAGAAACGCCGCGAGGCGGATTTGGTGCGGCGAAACCGACCGGGTAAGGTTAGCAACTGGCAGGGCACCGGGCGGGTCGCGGGAAATCGCGACGGCCGGCCTGCCGAATCCGTGACGAGGGCGGCGCAAGCCGGTCACGACATGGTGCCCGCAACATGGGGTGAAGCACGACGAACCGCGAAACACCGGTTTGACACGGCGGAAACCAGTGGGTAACGTAGTAAAAGTGCCTGGCGCTGGAAAGCGCTGGAACGCTTAACAAATAAGCCCCGGGATGGGGCCCCACGGAGTGGGGCTTGTTGATCGGTGTGTGGTTGTTCTTTGAGAACTCAACAGGGTGCTTTAAAAGCCAGTGCCAATTATGATTTATACCCCGGACTGGTCAGGCTTTTGTCTGGCTGGTTGGGATTCCTTTGGCAACATTTGTTTGTTGTCAGGATGCTGTTCAACTAATTTTTTGTTGGAGAGTTTGATCCTGGCTCAGGACGAACGCTGGCGGCGTGCTTAACACATGCAAGTCGAGCGGAAAGGCCCTTCGGGGTACTCGAGCGGCGAACGGGTGAGTAACACGTGAGCAACCTGCCCTAGGCTTTGGGATAACCCTCGGAAACGGGGGCTAATACCGAATATTACTTGGTCTCGCATGAGGTTGGGTGGAAAGTTTTTCGGCCTAGGATGGGCTCGCGGCCTATCAGCTTGTTGGTGGGGTAATGGCCTACCAAGGCGACGACGGGTAGCCGGCCTGAGAGGGCGACCGGCCACACTGGGACTGAGACACGGCCCAGACTCCTACGGGAGGCAGCAGTGGGGAATATTGCACAATGGGCGGAAGCCTGATGCAGCGACGCCGCGTGAGGGATGACGGCCTTCGGGTTGTAAACCTCTTTCAGCAGGGACGAAGCGAGAGTGACGGTACCTGCAGAAGAAGCACCGGCCAACTACGTGCCAGCAGCCGCGGTAAGACGTAGGGTGCGAGCGTTGTCCGGATTTATTGGGCGTAAAGAGCTCGTAGGCGGCTTGTCGCGTCGACCGTGAAAACTTGGGGCTCAACCCCAAGCCTGCGGTCGATACGGGCAGGCTAGAGTTCGGTAGGGGAGACTGGAATTCCTGGTGTAGCGGTGAAATGCGCAGATATCAGGAGGAACACCGGTGGCGAAGGCGGGTCTCTGGGCCGATACTGACGCTGAGGAGCGAAAGCGTGGGGAGCGAACAGGATTAGATACCCTGGTAGTCCACGCTGTAAACGTTGGGCGCTAGGTGTGGGGGACCTCTCCGGTTTCCTGTGCCGCAGCTAACGCATTAAGCGCCCCGCCTGGGGAGTACGGCCGCAAGGCTAAAACTCAAAGGAATTGACGGGGGCCCGCACAAGCGGCGGAGCATGCGGATTAATTCGATGCAACGCGAAGAACCTTACCTGGGTTTGACATGGCCGCAAAACTCACAGAGATGTGAGGTCCTTCGGGGGCGGTCACAGGTGGTGCATGGCTGTCGTCAGCTCGTGTCGTGAGATGTTGGGTTAAGTCCCGCAACGAGCGCAACCCTCGTTCGATGTTGCCAGCGCGTTATGGCGGGGACTCATCGAAGACTGCCGGGGTCAACTCGGAGGAAGGTGGGGATGACGTCAAGTCATCATGCCCCTTATGTCCAGGGCTTCACGCATGCTACAATGGCCGGTACAATGGGCTGCGATACCGCGAGGTGGAGCGAATCCCAAAAAGCCGGTCTCAGTTCGGATCGGGGTCTGCAACTCGACCCCGTGAAGTCGGAGTCGCTAGTAATCGCAGATCAGCAACGCTGCGGTGAATACGTTCCCGGGCCTTGTACACACCGCCCGTCACGTCACGAAAGTCGGCAACACCCGAAGCCGGTGGCCCAACCCTTGTGGAGGGAGCCGTCGAAGGTGGGGCTGGCGATTGGGACGAAGTCGTAACAAGGTAGCCGTACCGGAAGGTGCGGCTGGATCACCTCCTTTCTAAGGAGCACCATCCGGTGAAAGCCGGTATGGAGCCCGCGGCCTGCGAATGTGGGTCGGGGTGCTCAGATGGCGGAGACACTGGCAAGTTTTTCCTCGGCAACGGCCGGGACTTCCTAGTACAGCCACCCTTTTGGGGTGGTGGGAACGGGTGGGTCCTGGTGCGGCTGGGTGGAGGCGCTAAGCACCCTGTTGGGTCCTGAAGGAACAACCATTGTGTTGTTGTTTCAGAGACTGGTTCGAGCCCTGTGGGTTCGGGAGTCTGCCAGGCATGGCCTGGCCTCATATACCGCCGGCGGTTGTCGGGTTTGGTGTGGGGCGGATCGGGTTGTGGGTTGGTCGTTTGTTGAGAATTGCACAGTGGACGCGAGCATCTTTGTGGTCAAGTTGTCAAGGGCGAACGGTGAATGCCTTGGCACCAGGAGCCGATGAAGGACGTGGGAGGCCGCGATAGGCCTGGGGGAGCTGTCAACCAAGCTGTGATCCCAGGGTGTCCGAATGGGGAAACCTGGCACCAGTCATGTGGTGTCACCCACACCTGAACACATAGGGTGTGTGGAGGGAACGCGGGGAAGTGAAACATCTCAGTACCCGTAGGAAGAGAAAACAATTTAGTGATTCCGTGAGTAGTGGCGAGCGAAAGCGGATCGAGGCTAAACCGGCTGCGTGTGATACCTGTCAGGGGTTGCGTGGTCGGGGTTGTGGGACCCTGCTGAACAAGCTGACACTTGTTCGAGAAGTTACAAAGTTAGTGGCTAGTCGAACAGTCTGGAATGGCTGACCGTAGACGGTGAAAGTCCGGTAGGTGAAAGTTGCTGACCTTCTGTGGGTGTTCCCGAGTAGCGGCGGACCCCTGAAATCTGCCGTGAATCTGCCAGGACCACCTGGTAAGCCTAAATACTTCCTGGTGACCGATAGCGGACAAGTACCGTGAGGGAATGGTGAAAAGTACCCCGGGAGGGGAGTGAAATAGTACCTGAAACCGTTCGCCTACAATCCGTCGGAGCCTTGCGGGGTGACGGCGTGCCTTTTGAAGAATGAGCCTGCGAGTTAGTGGCATGTGGCGAGGTTAACCCGTGTGGGGGAGCCGTAGCGAAAGCGAGTCTGAATAGGGCGATTCAGTCGCGTGTCCTAGACCCGAAGCGGAGTGATCTAGCCATGGGCAGGCTGAAGCGCGGGTAAGACCGCGTGGAGGGCCGAACCCACCAATGTTGAAAAATTGGGGGATGACCTGTGGTTAGGGGTGAAAGGCCAATCAAACTCCGTGATAGCTGGTTCTCCCCGAAATGCATTTAGGTGCAGCGTCGCGTGTTTCTTGCCGGAGGTAGAGCACTGGATGGTCTAGGGGGCCCACAAGCTTACCGAAATCAGCCAAACTCCGAATGCCGGTAAGTGAGAGCGCGGCAGTGAGACTGCGGGGGATAAGCTTCGTAGTCGAGAGGGAAACAGCCCAGATCACCAGCTAAGGCCCCTAAGCGTGTGCTAAGTGGAAAAGGATGTGGGGTCGCACAGACAACCAGGAGGTTGGCTTAGAAGCAGCCACCCTTTAAAGAGTGCGTAATAGCTCACTGGTCAAGTGGTTCCGCGCCGACAATGTAGCGGGGCTCAAGCACACCGCCGAAGCTGTGGCATTCACATTTTAACCTCGCTTGGACTTGATTCCTTGTGCAGGTGTGTGGATGGGTAGGGGAGCGTCGTGCCGCGAGTGAAGCAGCGGGGTGACCCAGTTGTGGACGCGGCACGAGTGAGAATGCAGGCATGAGTAGCGAAAGAAGGGTGAGAAACCCTTCCGCCGGATGACCAAGGGTTCCAGGGCCAGGCTAATCCGCCCTGGGTGAGTCGGGACCTAAGGCGAGGCCGAGAGGCGTAGTCGATGGACAACGGGTTGATATTCCCGTACCCGCGAAAGAGCGTCCCTGATGAACCTCGTTGTGCTAACCACCCGAGCTGCCTGATGTCTTCGGACGGATGGTGGGGAGCGTGGGAACCTGATGGGTAGTAGTCAAGCGATGGGGTGACGCAGGAAGGTAGCTGAGCCCGGCCGGTGGTTGTGCCGGGGTAAGCGTGTAGGCCGTGTTGTAGGCAAATCCGCAACACATATAGGCTGAGACGTGATGCCGAGCCGATTCAGGTGAAGTCAGTGATCCTATGCTGCCGAGAAAAGCCTCTAGCGAGTTCTTAGCGGCCCGTACCCCAAACCGACACAGGTGGTCAGGTAGAGAATACCGAGGCGATCGGGCGAACTGTGGTTAAGGAACTCGGCAAATTGCCCCCGTAACTTAGGGAGAAGGGGGGCCGGAGACGTGAAGCCCCGCGCGGGTGGAGCGTTGTATGGCCGCAGAGAGCAGGGGAAGCGACTGTTTACTAAAAACACAGGTCCATGCGAAGAAGTAATTCGATGTATATGGACTGACGCCTGCCCGGTGCTGGAACGTTAAGGGGACCTGTTAGCTCTTTCGGGGGCGAAGCGGAGAACTTAAGCGCCAGTAAACGGCGGTGGTAACTATAACCATCCTAAGGTAGCGAAATTCCTTGTCGGGTAAGTTCCGACCTGCACGAATGGCGTAACGACTTCCCCACTGTCTCAACCACAGGCCCGGCGAAATTGCAGTACGAGTAAAGATGCTCGTTACGCGCGGCAGGACGGAAAGACCCCGGGACCTTTACTATAGCTTGACATTGGTACTCGAATTAGCTTGTGTAGGATAGGTGGGAGCCGGTGAAGTCCATACGCCAGTATGGGTGGAGGCAATCTTGAAATACCACTCTGGTTGATTTGGGTATCTAACTTCGGACCGTTATCCGGTTCAGGGACAGTGTCTGGTGGGTAGTTTAACTGGGGCGGTTGCCTCCTAAAAGGTAACGGAGGCGCCCAAAGGTTCCCTCAGCCTGGTTGGCAATCAGGTGTTGAGTGCAAGTACACAAGGGAGCTTGACTGTGAGACTGACAGGTCGAGCAGGGACGAAAGTCGGGACTAGTGATCCGGCACTTGCGAGTGGAAGCGGTGTCGCTCAACGGATAAAAGGTACCCCGGGGATAACAGGCTGATCTTCCCCAAGAGTCCATATCGACGGGATGGTTTGGCACCTCGATGTCGGCTCGTCGCATCCTGGGGCTGTAGCAGGTCCCAAGGGTTGGGCTGTTCGCCCATTAAAGCGGTACGCGAGCTGGGTTTAGAACGTCGTGAGACAGTTCGGTCCCTATCCGCCGTGCGCGTAGGATACTTGAGAAGGGCTGTCCCTAGTACGAGAGGACCGGGACGGACGAACCTCTGGTGTGCCAGTTGTCCTGCCAAGGGCACGGCTGGTTAGCTACGTTCGGAAGGGATAACCGCTGAAAGCATCTAAGCGGGAAGCCTGCTTCAAGATGAGGTATCCCACCCACTTTGTGGGGTAAGGCCCCCAGCTAGACGACTGGGTTGATAGGCCGGAAATGTAAGCCCGGTAACGGGTTCAGTTGACCGGTACTAATAGGCCGAGGACTTGACTACTAAGCTGCTACGCGTCCACTGTGCAACTCTCGATAAACGAACAACAGACCCACTGTGTGTGTGGTGTTGTTTGATATGTCGATAGAGTTACGGCGGTCATGGCGGAGGGGAAACGCCCGGTCACATTCCGAACCCGGAAGCTAAGCCCTCCAGCGCCGATGGTACTGCACTCGTGAGGGTGTGGGAGAGTAGGACGCCGCCGGACAATCTTCCAGTCGAGGGCCGCCCCATCCGGGTCGGCCCTCGACTGCGTAGCGCCATTGGTGGCGCAATCAGGAAGGATGTACCTGTGAGTTCAGGACCGCAGGGCGGAGACCGTCCCCGTCGCTACGAAGACCGTACTGACGGCGCGGGCGGACGCGACCGCGGCCCGCGCCGCGATGACCGAGGAGACCGGCCCCCGTACCGGGGAGACCGTGACAGCGGTGGCGGTGCCCGCGGCGGCTACGCCGGCGGCCGCGACTCTGGTTCCCGTGGTGGTGACCGGGACAGCTCGCGCTCCAGCGCCCCCCGCGAGGGTGGCTACCGTGGTGGTGACCGCGACGGCTCGCGCTCAGGTGCCCCGCGTGAGGGTGGTTTCCGTGGTGGCGACCGGGACCGTTCCAGCGCTCCGCGTGAGGGCGGTTTCCGTGGTGGTGACCGGGACCGTTCCAGCGCACCGCGTGAGGGCGGTTTCCGTGGTGGCGACCGGGACCGTTCCAGCGCTCCGCGCGAGGGCGGTTTCCGTGGTGGCGACCGGGACCGTTCCAGCGCACCGCGCGAGGGCGGCTTCCGTGGTGGCGACCGGGACCGTTCCAGCGCACCGCGTGAAGGTGGCTTCCGTGGTGGCGACCGGGAC